>NZ_FOOA01000044.1 GCF_900113065.1 Aureimonas phyllosphaerae | reverse complement strand
AGGGGAGAACCGTTGATCGAGAAGGATGTCGGGCGAGACGTTGAGGGCGAGAAACATATGGGTCGGGAAGAGGTCCAGGCCTCCGAGAGCGGTCGCCAGCGTCTCGATTTCGAGATCGGGGCCAAGCCCCACTTCATAGGCATCGCGGAACCACGCATCGGGGGAGCGATACGGACGAACCTGGACCCGTGTCAGCGCCTCGACGCCGACCAGCCTGTCATCCGCCATCATTGGAAGTCGAATGATTTGGGGCTTCGCAGCTCTATGGTTCCGTGATCGGTGGGATCTAATGGTCAGCCGATGAAGGCGAGGAGTCGCGCGGCTGCCTAACACAACCCGTAGATCACCCCTGCGATCGCCAGGAACCCGCTGATTTGCACCAGCAGACAGAACCAGAGCGGATAGGGGACAACCTCGTCCCAGAGATCGGACGGCAGGCTGGCTGGTTCCGCGAGCCAAGCAGGTCGCCCGGACAGGAGATCTCGCTCATGCGCAAGGTGGCCGCACGGACCAAGTGCCTCGCCTCCGTCATCGCCGACGCGTTCGATGGCATCACCACTTGGCTGGATCGTTCGGGTCCTCGTAGTCCCGAGCGATGAAGATGACGATCGCTGCGACTGCGATATTGGCGCCGGCGAGCAGGCTGACGATCACGTAGTAACTCGTCATGCGGCTTCTCCCTCAGGTTGAAGCTGCACACTAATTGGTTATGTGTAGCACAACCGTTAAGCGACGTCCTTCGCAGGAACGGCTTTTGCTGAAGGTGGGCTCTCTGCGGCGCTGCGACTGCGAGCCAGCCGGTTGTGCGCGCAGATCATCGCCGTCAGGTCGAGAAGGTCGTTGGCCAGTTGCTCGAACAACTCCGCAGCTTCCAGCGGGATGTCGCCGCCGCTTTCCGCGACCTGTTGGATCGAGAGGGACGCGATGCCGACGATGCGGGCGGTCGCTGTGCACACGTCGGTGATCGTTTGCGAGTTCGATGTCGTGTCCATGAGGGTTCATCCTTGGTTCCCCATGGCCAGCATCCCGACCACGCCTTAAGTGAAGCTTAACTCCACACGTCCGGATTGAGAGGATCGACTTGAAGTTGATGGGTGCGCCCTATCTTGCCGCCACGTTTACGCTTGGTTGGCGGATTTGCCGCATCACAGGAGCGGCATTCCCCAATGGGTTGGAGGCCCCTGGCGCGTGCCAAACCGTCTCAATGTCGGCGCAGAAACGCCGCAAGCTGCGTGCCGGCTTCCAGCAGCACAGCCGAGATCAGCTTGGACAGGACGGGCTTCGACAGGCGTGCTGCAGCCTCGAACGCTGCGCTGAGGTGCTCGATCACGTCGTTGAGCACCGTCTCGTCATCGGCCGCCACGACGGGGCGCAAATCGATACGGCTGAGATAACCCGAGATATGCGTCGGCCTGCCGGCATCGTCCCGAAAGCACCGGCCGTTGGAGCGAACACGGATCGTGCCATGCTCCACGCTGACGATGCGATACTCGGCCGAGAAGGGGTCGTCGCCGTGCAGCGCCTTCTCGACCGCCTGAACGAGCCCTTTCGTGTCGTCGGGATGGATCGCCTCGTAGAAGCGTTCGGCCGGGACGCCGTGGATCCCGACATCGGCTGGAATGTTCACGTAGCGACACACGTCGCTGCAGGCCACAACGATCCCGGTCCGGGCGTTCCAGGTCCAGACGCCGAGAAAGGCATCGGACGTCGTGGCAGGCGACGCTGCATGGTCCTTCATTGCGCCTCGCTGCCAGTGTGCACGACGTGGAACGCATCATATTCAATCGTGAATTGAATGTCGAAACCGTACGACACTGATATATGATGCGACATGAAGACCCGCCGGGCGCATTCTCTTGCCCGCAGATACCGTCACGCGTTTGAAGATCGGGCTCACCCATGCCTCCCATCGACGAGGTTGATCACAGCATCGGGGAGCGGCTGAAGGCTGCGCGGCTGCGGCGCCAGATGACGCTTGCGGCACTCGCGGACGAACTCGGGTTGACGTACCAGCAGGTCCACAAATACGAGAGCGGACGCAACCGCATCAGCGCCAGCACCCTCTTCAAGGCAGCCGAGACGCTGGGCGTCGAGCTTTCGTTCTTCTTTGCGTTTTGTGGGCCGGCAGAGCGAGGCGATACGCTCGCTTCTCCTCCGATGACGGGGGCGGACGACGACCTGACCGCCGCTCTCCTGCGGATCGAGGATCCCGACGTGCGGGAGAAGCTGTTACGCCTGCTTGAAGCCATCACGAAGTCGGATCGCCTGCGCTCGTCTTCGTAGAGAGACGGATGGTGCAGGCGTGGTCTGTGGCTGCAGGTTGATTGCCATCGATTCTACCGGCTATCCAATGCGACGCTACCGTACCGTTATAGCTTTATAATCTATAACTTGCGCGTGTGCATACAACCTTATGGACAACGTTTGTCGCGTGAGTTGTGATGACCTCCTCAAAGGTTGCAGGAGGGGCTCATGGCCACACAGCACCGATCGCGCTCCGGCTTTCGCCAGTTCATCCAGCGCGAGCGTTCCGGGTCGATCGCCATCGAGTTTGCGGCCCTTGCACCGCTTCTTCTCCTTCTCATCTTCGGGACCCTGCGCATCGGTCACGCGATCGGTGTTCAGCACGCGCTGTCCCAGCTTGCCGCATCGGCCGCCAGGCAAGCTCTGCCGAGCGGGAATGCCGTCGATCGGGAGGGTGCCGTGCGAACCTTCATCCGCGACAGCGCCGGATCCTTTGCGCTTCTCGACCCATCACGCATCGACCTCGCCGTCAACGAGACGTCCTCATCCCTCGTCGTCAGCGTCTCCATGGATGTCTCGCATATCCCCGACATTCCGATCGTCTCGGCCGCCTTCCGCTTTCCCGCCCAGCAATCGGCCAGCGCCGTCATCGCGGTCCAGCACTGATGGTCTGGCGCGTCTTTCTTCGCGAAACCCTCGGCGCGGTCGGTGTGGTGGCCGCCCTGACCATGCCGATCGTGATCGGGTTCGCAGCCCTTGGCACCGACTACGGCTACTTTCTCTATGACCGGCAGCGGATGCAGAACGCCGTGGATCTGGCGGCCCTGTCCGCGGCGGCTGCCGCGGGGCGTGAGGACGAGACGGCGCGCCGCATCGTGATCGACAATGGCGATCCATCGGCTGACGTCGAGGTGCTTCTTGGCGGCCTCGTCACAGGAGCGGACGGCAGGACGATCTTCCAGGAGGGCGCCGGCGGCGGCGCGGTCCATGTGAGAGCGAAGCGGCCGACGAGCCTCTTCTTCTCCGCCCTTTATCTCAGCGAGCCGCCGGTGCTCCACGTCGCAGCGACGGCCGTCGTGCGACCGGCGGTCTCGTTCGCCATCGGCTCCAAGCTCGCGACGGTATCCGGCGGCATTCCGGCGGCGCTGACGCAGTCGCTTCTCGGCAGCCGGGTCGATCTGTCGATCCTCGGGTATGACGGCCTCGTCCGATCCACCCTGCAGAGCTCGGGCCTCGTCGCCGCGCTTGCCGACGCAGTCGGTGCGACGTCCGGCACAATCGGTGAGCTTCTGGAGCGCGAGATCACGGTCAAGGTCCTGGTGCAGGCCGTCGGCGATGCGCTGCGCAGTGCGGGCAAGCCAGCGCCGGCTGCCGATGTGGCGCATCTCGGCTACAACCTGGCCTCGGCCAATGCCCGCATCCGGCTCGGCGATGTTCTGGATCTGCCGAAGGACGTCCGCGACCTGAAGATCGGTACTCCGTCGAGCTATCTGTCGGCGGACGTCTCGGTGTCCGGTCTGCTCTCGGCCGCGCTGACGCCGCGCCGATCTGGAAGCGCCCTGTCGACGAACCTGACGATCCCGGGACTTGCATCGGCGTCCGTCGCTCTCCTGGTCGGCGAGCCAATGGTGCAGCATCCCTCTGTCGCAGTCTCCGATGCCGGCGTCTCGCTGGAGACGTCCCAGGTTCGAAGCCAGGTTCGCGTCGAGACCGGGGTCGTGCTCGGTCTTCTGTCGACCAAGCTTGACGTTCCCTTGGAGATGGCGGTGGCTGCAGGGACCGCCAGTGTGACGAAAGCCGTCTGCAACGCGGACCCTCTGAAGCGCAGCGTGACGGTCGTGGTGCAGCCGGGCGCCGTGCGGCTCGAGCTGGGAGAGAGCGCCTCCAAGCTCGAAAGCGTGGGCCTCATCCCCAACAACCGGATGGCGGATCTTCTCAGACTGCCGCTTCTCACGGTTCGGGCGCATGCGCTGGCAACGGTCCGA
The DNA here is from genome assembly GCF_900113065.1 of Aureimonas phyllosphaerae. Lineage (GTDB taxonomy): Bacteria > Pseudomonadota > Alphaproteobacteria > Rhizobiales > Rhizobiaceae > Aureimonas > Aureimonas phyllosphaerae. Next base: position 8,807 of record NZ_FOOA01000044.1, on the reverse strand, counting down.
GCAGCCAATCCAACGACCTTGACCTTCACCGGGCGCGAGATCGGCAACGGGACGATCCGCCAGATCGGCTCGACGCGCATGGTATCGGCGCTGGTCGATGATCTCTTCCGGTCCCTGCGCCTCGAGGTCCGGGTGCTGGGGCTGGGCCTTGGTTTGGGAGACAGTCTCGTCACCGGCATCGTTCGGACAGCGCTTCTGGCCCTGTCCGGACCCCTCGATACGATCCTCGACGGTCTGCTGGAGGCGCTCGGCGTCAAGATCGGCGCGATCGACGTCAGGGTCGACGATGTCGTCTGCGATCAGCCGAAGATCGCGAGTTGATGCTTCGTCTCCACAGAGTCAGAGCTCACCGGGAAATCTGAAACCCAAAGAGCGCAGTTTGAGGCCAAGTGGGTAGCCGACAAATGGCTAAGCTCGTGGCCTGTAGTGCCGGGGCTGCTGCGCTAGCCGTCGTCGTTGACGACCGTGGCGCGCCCTTCGATCGCCTCTGCGGCTGATGAGGTGGCGAAGAAGCATGCAAGCAGCGCAGACAGGATCAGCCGCATCAGTCTTCCGAATTGCGACATTGTCCGTCAAGCAGCGGGCCACGCCCGGTCGCAATGTCGATGATTTCGAGTTCGGCAAGCTGCAGAACCGGATCGAGGCCCGGATGCACGCCGCGTGCTAGAAGGGTAAGGCGAGCCGCGGCGATTTCGCGCCTGACTTCCCGCCTTTGCCAGACCTTAAAGGTGATTGGCTCGTCATGCTTCGGGACCAATGGGGCAGGGAGCCATTCACCGTTCATGTGCGTATCCGATTGCTCCGTCCCTTACGTGCCCGTTCCTCTACCACGGACGATCCAATCGTGCCGATCGCGGAGACTGTGGCGCCCGACCACATCGTGTCCCTAGAGACGGGCCAGCGGTTCAAGGTGCTCGAGCGGCATGTCCGCTCGCTCGGCCCCATCGCCGACGGGCTACCGCCGGCGATGGGGCCTGCCGAAGAATTATCCGATGGCGGCGCCGAACTATGCGGCGTTTCATAGCGTGATCGGCAGGGCGTTGGGGCGGCGGGAATTGGCGCCAATAGGTATCTCCACGTCTCAGCCGTTGACATCTTGATAGACCAAAGGTGTGTGGCGCGGATCCGGGCCGTACCCGACGCTTGGTTCGGCCTGCGTAAGGAAGCCCTGCGATTGTGAACCCATCACGCCGCCGTCGGTAAGGGGGGGCCTAAACCACACGGAGGAAGCGTGGCGAAACGAACAACAGGAATGATCGCCGGGTACTCAGCGGAGCATGAGGCTGTGGCGAGCCTTCTGCAGTTTTTGCGCCGCGGCGGTGCCCTGAGGGCGGCGGACGCGATCATTCTCGAACTAGCTGTCGGCAAGTACGCAAACCGAGTCGATGTGGCCGTCGTGGACGGTCAGCTTCACACCTATGAAATCAAGACCGAGAGTGATGACCTGTCACGGCTGCGTAGCCAAATTGCAGCATACGCTTCGATCTCTGACATGGTTTCCATTGCGGTCGCGACGAAACACCTTCCGTCCGCAATTTCGTCTGTGCCGGACTTCGTAGGAGTTTTGGAGCTGCAACGGTCTGACGACGGGCTGAACATTCGGCAAGTTAGAGAGCCAGTCCCATCGCCTGTGTGGTCGGCGTCGGCCGCCTTGAGCTTACTGCCCGTAACGGAAATTCGGAGATTGCTGCCGAAAAATAGCGGCCTGCTTCGACGCGAGAATGTTGTGGCGGAAGCTTTATCCCTTCCGGACGACGAGATACGGCGTGCATCGTTGGATTTCATGCGTCACCGATATAAAGGAACGACGTACGAATTCGCTGCCTCTACCAAGGGCCGAGCCATAGGGCCGAACGATCTCAACATGTTGCGGCTATGGAAACGCTTGCGCCTAGCTGACGCTAAAGTAGTTGCGTTGAAACGCAACGACAACTCGTCGGATTCTGAGCGATCCACGTTTGAGTTCGTAGGAAGAAGCTTTGGGCCAATACCAGAAGAAATCAAGAGGCGAATTCAGAGCTAATCTACCCACGCCTCTTCAATAACCAACGCCCCGCCGTCGTCATGATGTGCCTGCAAGTGAAGATGGATATTGATGCGCATCGCAACCCATGGAGATTGGCTATTCAGCCCTTGCAAGTCGCCACCATGTGCTCGTCGAATACGTTGAGCTCCCCAGCATAAGAGCGTCTCGTCCCAGCGGCTGTCGGCGCGGACACGGGCAACTGCCGTACTGAATCCCTGCGCGCACCGATGATATACCCAACGAGATCTCGTTGGGTAGTCGACACGCGGCGCTCCGCGAAAAGCGGGTTCTCTTTCTCCAGCGAACACGGACGCGTGATCGCCGTATTTCAGCACTACGCCAGCTTGAAGCAAAAGCGGACTGGCCCTTAGCATCTGAAAAAGCACGCGTTCGCGGATATCTATTACTGCGTGCTCCGGGTTGATCTCTGCAAACTGACTCGGAAAGCTAGAGCCACAGAGCATGAATTCGCTATTTTCGGGCTCAAACATACCGGCAACAGCCAGCATAGCTCCACGAACAGACAATCCTATGGCCGTCAGATCGTCCCTTGCGCCGATTTGCTCGCAGTCGAACATGAATAGAACGGGCCCATCGCCGAGAGCTAGGTCAAGCAGACTAGCAGCATCCGCTAGATTCCAACCTTGCGATCGCCGAAACCTAAAAACTAATCCGCGTCCCAGCGCTGCAAGGCGGCTTACTTGGGTGCGCAATGCAGCATGGTTATCCGCCCAAATGACAGTCGGAATGAGGCGTTCGTCCGTCTCGACGATATCGCACCAATTTGCAAATCCGCCCGAAGGCGCGAATAGCCGCGACTGCTCGTCGATACCGAGTTGCGCCCATTCTGTTGTTGGGAGCTGCCGAGGGACCTGAACATCTAGGGCAAATGGCCTGATGCCCAAAGCGTCCTTTATGTGAGTCAAACTTCGCTCAAGTGGCCCACCTTGTCCAGCTTTCGGCCTCGACCACGCTTGCAAACGAACGATCGGAAACAGGCGATCTTTCGTTGGCTCGGCGAGCTCCTTGAGTGCACGGATTTCACTTTGGCGGGTCGAGATCGCTGGATAGTACGTGTGCTGAACGCCCAACTACGTCTCCCAAATGAAACTCAGGTCGGCAGGCCGAGTCGTATACTCATTGCAGCCTGCGATACCTCCAGCGCTTCGGCAAGACCCGCAGCGGTTGCGGTACCTCCGTCCATCAATTGTCGAATCAACGGCCAGGGCATGAGAATCTCTGCGGCCAGAGCGTTTGCTTCGTACTCTATCCGTTCAGGCAGACCGCTTCTGTAGAATGTGTCGTCGACCAGTTCGTCCTTTATCTCACTACGATGCAGCACATAGTGAGCGATCTCATGAGCAATCGTAAAACGTTGTCGATGGCGATGCTCATGGCGATTGACCCGAATAGTCCACCGGGTCCGATCGTCCTGGTTCCGTGAAAGCATCCCCGAAACTGCCAATGGCAAGTCACTTATAAGGACGGCGACTCCAAGGTCACGAGCAATCGCTCCGACCTTCACAGGCGCTTCCATCTGATGCCGCTTAATAACCTCCGCCGCGGCCGACGGCACATTCGCCATTGTCAGTCGCGCCATTCTTCTTCCCTTGCTTGGTGTTCGGGAGCCACGTCAGAACGCAGCACCGATGTTGTAAGCTCGTCTTGAACAGCCTCCCGCGCCGCTGTCCGTATAGCGTCCTCGATTTGGGCTTTGAGATCGGCCTTGAACTCACTGGAAGCGAGATACTGTGCACTGCCTAGCTGCGATGCTTCGATAGCCTTCTCTTCTGCCAGGCTACGAATAGTTTGGTACCCCCAAATCGCTGCAATAGCCACGATGATGCCAATGAACGTAACAATGATCGAAACTACGCTCAACAGTACGGCAACAAGGTCTTTATATTCCCACGCCCCGGGTTCAATGGTCGCAGCCCCGTGCATGCCGACGAGGGCTATCAGCACGAGAAACACAGCGACGTTCAGTCCGCGAAAGATCCACTGCAGCCATATCATCTGCAAACTCTAAGGGCGCGCCCGATTCGTGTCGACGTTCGTTGACATTTCGTACCCGTTAATGGCGTCGCACATAGCCTGCTGATACGGCGCCGGCCATCTGCTCTAGAAGCTGGCGCTGCCCCAGGATCAGCGCGCCGACGGCGACACGAGGGTCTCCGCCACAGGTTCGGATCGCATCCTCAATCGCCTCGTCGAGATCGTCCTTCAACGGCAGGTCCGTGATCCGTTCGGCCAGCTTCGACAGCGTCCGTCTCCATGCGATTCGCTCTGTGGATGATGACTCGGAAGACGGTTGCGGGGAAGCTTTTGTTCCTATTTTGTTCTGTATTGTAGGATTCGAACCGGAGCCGCCCCATGCTCGACCGCCGCCTCGCCAAGCCCGCCAGCGTTGACGCCGAGCAACTCGCAATCGACGCGCTCGGCTACATCGCCAGCGAACCGAATCTGATGGGCCGTTTCCTAGACCTGACTGGGATCGAGGCCGACGGCATCCGGCAGGCGGCCGACCAACCTGGCTTTTTCGTCGGCGTGCTCGACTTCCTGTTGGCGAACGAGAACGACGTCGTCGCCTTCAGCCACGCGACCGGAACGCCGCTTGAGGCCGTCCAGATCGCTCGGGACAAGTTGGACCGCGGCCCCGCCAGCTGACACTATGGTTCAGCGCATTCGGGACTTCGCGGAAGGGCTGGCGAAAGTGGGTTAGCTACTGAGCCCAAGACTTCGCCGGGTATATCCGGCCGGTCGCCGAGATCGAAGCGCTCCGCTGGCGTTGCGCTTGATGTCGGACGCCAGCGCAAAGCGCCCGCTACGTCCTAATCGAGAGGATGGACCGGCAGGATCTCGCGTAGTGGAAGGCACCTCCCTGCATGAAACGGCGAACGGTGTGACGAGATCGACGGCTTCGCAGGGTCCTGCCTTGAATCTACCGAGATCGGGGCCGCCTGTTGGCCGCCTAGGTTGGCTGTCCGATTCCGGGCGCCCATGCGAAAGCCCTTTAGATGCGCCGACTGACACGAACCGCCGTTCTCCTGATCGGCACGCTGGCCGCATCGGTGTCCCTGGCCGCTGCGCAGGACGGACAGCCGACCCGCGTGCGCGGCACGATCGCCGCCGTCGATGGCGGCACGCTGTCCGTCACCGCGCGCGAGGGTCCCGTGGTGACGATCGCCATGGCGCCGAATGTCGGCATCCGCGGCATCAAGGCGGCGTCGGCGAGCGACATCAAGACCGGCGACTACGTGGGCGCCGCCACGCTTCCCGCCGAAGGTGGCAAGGCGGGAGCGCTGGAGGTGCTGATCTTCCCGGCCACGATGAAGGGGGCGAACGAGGGCAGTTTCCCCTGGGATCTTCAGGCCAACTCGACCATGACCAACGCGACGGTGTCGAACGCCGTGGAAAGCGTGTCGGGTCGCGAGCTGACGCTGACCTATCCGACGGGATCCAAGCAGATCACCCTGCCGGCGGGCATTCCCGTCGTCACCTTCGCCGACGCTTCGGCGGCCGACCTGAAACCCGGCGCGCCGGTGTTCGTCCCGGCGACGAAGGCGGCCGACGGTTCGCTTTCGACCGCGTTCGTCGTCGTTGGCAATCAGGGCGTCGTGCCACCGATGTAAATCACGTTGGCGCCAGCTCGGCAGAATTGCCGAGCTGGTCATTCTGCTATCGATCTGCCTGAACGTCGCGGACGAAGCGTTGCCGCATAGCCGCCAGCGTGCGGCCGCTTCTTGGATCCGCCGGCGCATGATCCGCGCTGCCTGAGCATAGGTCGACAAGGTCTCTTCGGTCCGTATCGTCTCGCCGTACGCGTAGTGTTCGAGTACGGCGCGACGGAGGCGGTTGGGCATCAGCTCGCGGCAGTGCCAAAGCTTGCCTAAAGGCCAAGGGACGAAGCTTGGCTTAATCGTCGTTGGGCTTGACGAACCCCCGGTCCCACCCTTGTTCCTTCGAAATCGATGCGAGGCGGCAAGCGAATGGATACCGTAGGAGCGAAGCCGCGGTCCGATGTCCTCAGCGACGCTGCTCTGGAACCCCGATCAGCGCCCGACAAGACGGAACCCGCGCGGCAGCGGTTGGAGGCGTTCCTCAACTGGCTTGCCGCTTCCCATAGTTCGGGACAACGTCGAACTACAAGGGCGACCGCCCTTCGAGGCCTACACGCTAGTGCCCCCGCGCTGGCGCAAGCGATTTCGAGCATGGAGGTTCCGGCGGCCTGGTGGGACGACCAATGGCAGGGGCTGAATCTCAGCGACACTGCGTTGAGCCAATTTTCTCTTTCCGACAGCGACCTGTCCAAGGCCAATCTGCAACGCACGGACATAACGGGCGGGGTCGGGCGCGGAACGCGGTTCGACGGCGCATTGATCGAGGAAGCCAGGTTCAACGAGGGCGACTTCAGCGGATCGTCGTTTCGCGCCGCGGTCGCAGGTCAGGCCTCATTCCAGGGTGCGATGCTGGAAGATGCTCGGTTCGAGGCGGCCCATTTACGGTTCGCCCGGTTTCAAACTGCGCTTCTGGACGGTGCCGACTTCGAGGGTGCCGATGCCTGGGGCGCCGACTTCAGCGGCGCGGATGCTGACAGGACCATATTCAGGAAGGCACGCCTCGACGAGGCGAACCTATCCGACGTGAACCTGACGTATTCGGATTTTGCGGGTGCAAGTCTGAAGGGCACGAAGCTGCGCGGATCCAGGCTTCGCGGCGCGAACTTTACGGGCGCGACCTTGGGAGGGACGGATTTCGAGGACGCCGATCTATCCGACACGCGCCTCATTCGTCTTGATCTGTCGAGCTGCAATCTCAGGCGCGCCCGTTTCAACGGCGCGTGGATGGAGGGGTGCCGCATTCGGATCGAGCAACTCGGCGGAGCCTTGGGCGAGGAAATCGACAAGAACTACGACGCAGCGCGTGGCGGCTATGCGGCGTTGGAGGCGAACTTCACAAGCATCGGGGCGAAGGCAGAAGCGGGTTGGGCTTACAAGAAGGGCCGCAAGATGGGCTGTCTGGGTTCAAGGGCCAAGGCTCGCGAGGCGATCAAGCGCAAGGACTGGAGCGGAGCCCTACCGCATATCTACGCCTTCGCGTCAGATCGCTTCGTGGAATGGCTTTGCGACTACGGCGAGAGCATGTCGAGGATCTTCCGGGCCTTCGTGGTCCTTATAGCGATCTTCGCCGTGCTGTACGGGGTTCTTGGCGGCCTCGTCCCGCAGGGGCACGAGAGCGCGACGCGAAACCTCATCGACATCGTCAGCTACAGCGCTCTCAACATGATGACATCCAACCCGCCAGAGATCGGGATGACGGTGGTCGGACGAACCGCAAATATCCTCGTCGGCCTGCAGGGTGCGCTCGGCATCATCCTCATGGGCCTGTTCGGCTTCATCCTGGGAAACCGCATCCGCCGCTGAGGTCGACGGTTCCGGCGAACTGCGACGGGCCGCCGGTCCTCGTCGTATCGAACCAACGGTAACGTCGACGTGAACCGAACCTGAACCGTCCGGTTCAGCGTGCCGAGGGCTGCCGGAGCCTAGAACCGTCCTCACCGAAACAGGAGCGGTGATGACAATGACCGACGATCTCAACGAAACGCCCACCCCGACACATGCCGCTGCGAACCCCGCAGCAAGGACGACCGCAGGCCGCCAGCGCCTGACCTCGCGCAACGCGATCCTCAGTGTCGGTGCCCTTGGTGTCCTGGCGCTTGGTTTTGTCGGCGGTGCTGCCGCCTGGAGCGCGACGCAGCACCGCGAGGCCACGTTCGACACCAGCCTTGCCGTTACGCCCATCTCCGATCTCGAATCCTCGTCAGAGGTCGGCATCGCCGGCCAGGTGGCCGAGATCTACGGCAACAAGTTCGTGGTGAGTGACGGCGCCGCCAAGGCGCTGGTCGAGACCGGCCGGGCCGGCGAGGGAGTTAAGCTGGTGACGGCTGGCGAGACCGTGACGGTGCAGGGCCGCTTCCGCGACGGCTTCCTCCATGCCAGCGCCATCCAGCATGCCGACCAGCATATCGACGAGCTCGATCCGCCGCCCCCGCCCCATCATGGGCCGAAGCACGGTCCGCGCTACCTCGGTCCTGCTGGCCCGGATGCGCCGGACGAGGCGAACTGATCGCCTTCACGGGCTGGCCCCATCCGGGTCGGATCAAACCCTTTCCCCAACTGCCCGGCGAAACCGCCGGGCAGACCCCAGCCCCTTTGGCGTCCGTTCTCAATTGGCGCCATGGCTCAAGGCCCGATCCGAAAGGCGCCGGATCGAAGCATCTTGCTCAAGGATCGACATCTCATGATCAAATCAGCGTTGCTCGCAACGGCTTTTGCCGTCGGGCTCACCTCGTTCGCGGCGGCGCAGAGTGCGCCGTCGCCCGATGCTCCGCCCCCACAGCCGGCCGCTGCGGCCATGCCCGGACCGGACGGCAACGCCCGTCCCGCACCGGCCGACTTGCCGCCTCCGCCCCCTCCGGGCGAGGCGCCGCGTCCCGGCGATCACCGCGGACCGCCACCCCCGCCGCCGATGGGCAAGGGCGTGGAAATCCGGCTCGGCCGCGATGCGGGTATCCGGATCAACTGCGGCGATGAGCCTATGGACGCCTGCATCGCAGCGGCCAAGCCGCTGACCGATCGCATTCCCGATCTCACGCTGCCGCCGGCGCCGCCCGCGGCGAACGGGGCGCCGATGCCCTCGGCGAACTAAGGTCTACAGGCCGGACGGCGGGAAACTGCCGCCCGGTTTTCACGCTCGGCAACACGATCGTCAGCCTCAGCTC
>NZ_FOOA01000043.1 GCF_900113065.1 Aureimonas phyllosphaerae | reverse complement strand
CGCCAGGACCGCATTCATCGAGCCGGGCAGCCCTTGGGAGAACGGGTACTGCGAGAGCTTCAACTCCAAGCTTCGGGACGAACTCTTGAACGGCGAGATCTTCTACAGCCTTGCGGAGGCGCGCATCGTCATCGAAGGTTGGCGTCAGCACTACAATACCAAACGCCCGCACTCGAGCCTGGGTTACCGCCCGCCGGCACCAGCCGTCGTGCCGTGGCCGGCTGCGCCACCCCAACCCGCTTCGCCGGCCATCTTAAACGTCGCCGGCAAGCCCACCATGCATTAGATTTGAACCGGGCCACCTGTTGGACGCAGGCCAGGAGGCGGCCGGACGAAGATGCGTTCGTCGTCGCCCAGATTGACGGCCAGCCGCTACAGCCGAACTCCCTGACGCATGAGTGGGTGCGGCTTCTCGCCAAGACGGACCTACCTCGGATCCGCTACCACGATTTGCGGCATTCGCACGCGAGCCAGATGCTTGCGGCCGGCGTTCATCCGAAGGTGGCTTCCGAGCGTCTCGGTCACAGCCGCATCGGCATCACGATCGATCTGTATCAGCACACGATGCCGGGCATGGGCGCGTGCGCCGCCGAACTTGTTGACGCTGCCGTGCGCAAGGCGGTAAAGCCGAAGGCCTAAAGCCGTTCGGTAGCAATCCGGTAGCAGACCCGCCTATCAGGCGCTCCGCCAGGCCAAATTCGCTAACGAAATCAAGGCTTGGATGGGTGGCCGAGTGGTTTAAGGCAGCGGTCTTGAAAACCGCCGTGCGGGGAACCGTACCGTGAGTTCGAATCTCACCCCATCCGCCACCCCCTCCGCGACGTTCCGCCGCTTTACCTCCCATCCCTTCGGAGTGGACGATCCTTGCCGCGATTTCACTTGTTGGTGAAGCGTGCGGCGGTCTTAGTCGCAGGTCTCTGCTTTCGCATGTCATGGCGAGTATGGGGGCAGGTCCAGCATGCTGCGTTGGTTGATCCTCATTGGTGTCGTTCTCCTGGCCGTCGCGGGGTTCGAGCGTGACCGTCTCGCGCCGTACGCACCGGCGATCCTGGCGTCATGGCTGTCGAGTTCTCGGACGGCGGATACCGCCAGGGGCGGCAATGGACACGGGCGGCAACAGAATGGGGGTGGTGCACCGATTGCCGTGGATGTCGCGCAGGCGGTGAGCGCTTCGTTGCCCATCCTTCGTGACACGATCGGCACGGTCGAGCCGGTCAATTCGACGGTGATGAGTTCGGAAGTCACCGGAACCGTCGCGACGATCGCCGTACCTGACGGCGCGGTCGTCCGGCAGGGTGACCTCCTGGTATCCCTCGACGACCGCGCCGCGCGCGCGCAGATTGCGAAGGATCAAGCCGCCATCGCCCGGGACCAGGCAACGCTCGATCAGACGCAGCGCGATCTGCAACGAGCCGAGGCACTTCTGAAGTCGGGTGCCGTGGACGCACAGCAGGCTGATACGGCGCGCAGCGCGGCGCAATCGGCCGCAGCGGTCCTGGAAATCGACAAGGCAACGCTCGCTGCCGATCAGGTCGCGCTGGACAAGCTGAAGATCATTGCGCCGTTCGACGGGCGCCTCGGAGCGTTCCAGGTTTCGCCTGGCGCGCTCGTGACGCCGGGCGCCGCGATCGTAACGCTGACGCAGGTCTCGCCCGTACGGGCAGCCTTTACGCTCGCCGAGGGCGACCTTCCGCTTCTGCAGGACAGTCTGGCGAAGGGAACGCTGACGGTGATGCTGCGTCCGGCCGGCGATACGAACCACGCGTTGTCGGGCAAGGTCGACTTCATCGACAATGCCGTCGACCCGGCTTCCGGCTCGATCTCGCTGCGGGCCACGGTGGACAATCCGGACGGCCGGCTTGTCGCCAAGCAGGCGTTCTCGGCCGTGGTGCAGGCGGGCGAGAGAAGCGGTCTCGTCGTCGTTCCAACGGTTGCCGTGCAGCCGCGACAGGATGGGAACGTCGTCTACCTCGTCAATCCCGACGATACGGTTTCGATCCGAAAGGTAGACGTCGCGCTTCGGGTCGGCGACCGAACCGGTCTCACGGTCGGCATCTCCGCTGGGGATACCGTGGTGGTCGAGGGGCAGGGCGCCCTGACCGATGGCGCCAAGGTGAAACCTAACACTGCGGCCGCACCCGGCGGCGACCAGACGACGCCGACGCCACCCGCTGATGCGACGGCTGCGCGATGAACATTTCCACGACCTTCATCCGCCGGCCGGTCGCGACGCTCCTCTTGTGCCTGGCGGTCCTTCTGGCCGGTATCGCCGCCTACCGGTTGCTGCCCGTCGCGGCGCTGCCACAGGCCGACTATCCGACGATCAGCGTGTCCGCCCAGCTTGCAGGCGCGTCGCCCGATACGATGGCCAGCGCCGTGGCGACGCCTCTGATCAAGCAGTTCGAGACGATCGACGGCATCGATACGATCACGGCTCGGTCGTCGCTCGGAAATACGCAGATCACGATCCAGTTCGTCCTGTCGCGCGATATCGACGCGGCCGCTGCGGACGTGCAGGCCGCGATCGCGCGCAGCACGCGTCAGTTGCCGGACAACATGACGACGCCTCCGAGCTACCGGAAGGCGAACCCGGCCGACGCACCGATCCTGCTTCTGGACCTCGTGTCGCAGGGAACGCCGCTGACCGAAGTCGACGACCTCGCCGAGAATCTGATCTCCCCGGCGTTGTCGACGATCCAGGGCGTGGCGCAGGCCCAGGTCTACGGCGCCAAGACCTTCGCCGTGCGCGTCGGGGTCGATCCCGACAAGCTCGCGGCGCGTTCGCTCAGCATGTCGCAGGTGTCGACCGCCCTCGCCGCGGCGAACAGCCAGACGCCGGTGGGCACCATTCAGACCGGAGGGCAGGCGCTGACCGTGGACGCGCCGACGCAGCGCACCAACGCCGACGAGTTTCGAACGCTCGTGATCGCGCGACCGAACGGCGTGCCCGTGCGCCTCGGCGATGTCGCGAAGGTCGAGGACAGCGTCGACAACCTTAATCAGGGAAGCTGGCTCGACGGAAAGCCCGCGATCGTGCTCGCGGTGCAGCGTCAGCCGGGCGCAAACACGGTCGAGGTCGTGGACGCAATCAAGGCGAAGCTGCCCGAACTTCAGGCGGCGCTACCGGCTTCCGTGCAGTTGCAGGTGGTGAACGACGCCTCCGTGTCGATCAGCGCGGCGGTGGACGACGTGCAGCAGACGCTCGGGCTGACGATCCTTCTCGTCATCCTCGTCATCTACCTGTTCCTCGGGCGGCTTTCCGCGACAATGATCCCGGCCATTACGGTCCCTTTGTCGCTGGTTGCCACGTTCGGGGCGATGTACCTCCTCGGGTATTCGATCGATAACCTGTCGCTTCTGGCACTGACGCTGTCCGTCGGTCTCGTGGTCGACGATGCCATCGTTATGCTCGAGAACATCGTGCGACATGTTGAGGACGGCGCTTCGCCGATGGAGGCGGCCCTGCAGGGCAGCGGAGAGGTGTCCGGCACAATCGTCTCGATGTCGCTGTCGCTGGTGGCGGTGTTTCTGCCGATCCTGCTTATGGGTGGTGTCGTCGGGCGAGTCCTCAACGAGTTCGGCGTCGTCGTGGCGCTCGCAATTCTTGCGTCGGCCGTCGTGTCTCTGACGCTGACGCCCATGTTGGCAGCCCGCCTGCCGGCCACTCATGCGCCTACCTCAGGTCTTGCGGCCTCGTTCACGCGCGGGTTCGACCGTGCAGCGGCGGTCTATGGGCGCATGGTGGACTGGTGCCTTCACCGCAACGGTTTCGTGATGGCCGTGTTCGTCCTGTCCTTCGCGGCTTCGGCCGTGATGATGGCGACTCTGCCGCGCTCGTTCCTACCGCAGGAGGACAATGGTCTCCTGACCATTTCGACGCAGGCCCGCCAGGACATTTCCTACGCGGCGATGTCCGCCCTTCAGGCGCGGGCGGCCGCTGCCGTGAAGGCCGATCCGGCGGTCTCGTTCGTCACCTCGACGCTCGAAGCCGGGCCCGGCGGCGCGACGTTCAATTCCGGCTCGATGTTCGTGCAACTGAAGCCGAAGGATCAGCGGCCGCCGATCGAACAGACGCTCTCCTCGCTCCGCCGCGAACTCGGCGCCGTACCGGGCCTGAAAAGTTTCGCGACGCCCGTGCAGAGTCTGCGCTTCGGCGGGCGGTCGACGCAGAGCCAGTATCAGCTGGTCGTCCAGTCGCTGGACGCTGGTGCCGCACGGCAGTGGTCGGCTCGGATCCTCGACGCGATGCGTGCCGACCCGTCGCATTTCGTCGATGTCGCGACCGACCTTCAGGACAACGGTCTTCAGGAGCGGATCAAGGTCGACCGCGACCGGGCGGACGCTCTGGGCGTCGATCCCGCCGGCCTGCGGACCGCACTCGAGGCCGGATTCGGTACCCTTACGGCCGCACAGATTCAATCGACCGGAAACAGCTACGACGTCATTCTCGAATACGATCAAAGCGGCGCCTGGACCGACGATCGTCTCGCGGCGATCCGCGTGCCGGCCGCCAACGGAACGCTGGTCCCGTTGGCGGCCTTTGCGACGCTGTCGCGCGAGGCGGGTCCCGTGACCGTGAACCAGACGGGACAGCTGACGGCGGTCACCCTGTCGTTCAACCTGCCCGCGGGCGTATCGCTCGGCACGGCGACCGCTACCGTCGAGGCCATCAAATCTCAGCTTCAGCTGCCGTCGAACGTGTCCACGAGCTACGCAGGCACCGCGCAGGTCTTCCAGCAGGCGACCGGCAATCTCGGGCTGCTGATCGGCGCCGCCGTGCTGGTGATCTACATTGTCCTCGGCATCCTCTACGAAAGCTTCATTCATCCGCTGACGATCCTGTCGGGCCTGCCGTCCGCCGCTTTCGGCGCGCTCGCCGCCCTGCAGTGGTTCGGTTTTGATCTGTCGATCATCGCGGTCATCGGACTTCTGATGCTGATCGGCATCGTCAAGAAGAACGCGATCATGATGGTCGACGTGGCCCTGGAACTGCAGCGCGAAGAGGGGCAGGGGCCGGAAGCCGCGATCCGGGAGGCTTGCCTGCGGCGCTTCCGACCCATCATGATGACGACGTTCTGCGCGCTCCTCGGTGCCCTGCCCATCGCACTCGGAACCGGTGTTTCATCCGAACTCCGGCAGCCGCTCGGCGTCGCGGTGGTGGGTGGTCTTCTCGTCAGCCAGGCACTGACGCTCTTCATCACCCCGGTCATCTTCGTCGAGATCGAGCGAGCTCGTCGCTTCGTCGGTCGGCGCCTCCTGCGCCGCCAAACGGCGTGACGATCATCTCCTCGCCAGCCTGAGGCCAGCCGTTTGCGGCAGGGTTCGCTCCGCAAAGGAGATGCCATGCAGGAACTGGTCGACATCGCTTCCCTCACGGAGCGCCTGAAGCGGACGCTGGGCGAGATCGAAGCCATGCTGGGCGAGGATCGCTCGGACGAGGAGGTTCGCCAGGCGGACTACCTCGAGATGCTGCGTCGAAAGGCATCCGGTGAGATCAGCGGGAACGTGACGGCCCGGTTCTTCGCCTGAAGCCGCGGCGTCCGCTGCCATGCCTCGAACCCATCCGACCATCATAGTTTCAGGGTGAAGAGACGGTTGCACACCGTCGCGTCATGTTTGCCTGACGTGGGACTTTGTCGCACAAAGGCGCCCGCTTCGCGATCTCGAAGTATCAGCACGGTGTTGCAGCGTTCTTCGAGGTCGCCTTTGAATCTCATGGCGAGATCTCGTCGGCTCTGGCCGCAATAGACTCGATTGTGGCAAGATTTCGGCAAGGCATCTTCTGTAGTCTGTAGGGCCAAGAATCGGCTGCACTTGCTTTCGCTTCATCTGTTGGTAAGTTTTGCGAGGAATATGGTGGGGATGACGCGGCGGGGTGTGCGCGTCGAAGCGACAGGTGGGGGCAGAATGATGGCTGGAGCCGGACGCGACCGGAGGATCGGGCTTGGTCTCGCTTTCGGATTGTCGCTGGCACTGGCCGGGTGCCAGTCCACGTCTTCGTCGACCCATCAGGAAGAATTGGCGCCCGAAGGCGATGCGCCGTTCTTCACATCCAAGATCTTCGGGGTGAAGGCCAGCCCGCGCGTCACCCGCCTGAAGAAGGTGCCCAAAGGCGGCGGCCGTGACCAGACCGGCAAGCCCTACATGGTTCGCGGCAAATGGTACTACCCGAAGGAGGAGCCCGGCTACGTCAAGACCGGGACTGCCTCATGGTATGGCGCGAACTTTCACGGTCGCCTGACGGCGAACGGCGAAGTCTACGACATGTATCATCTGTCGGCAGCGCATCCGACCTTTCCGCTGCCGTCCTACGCCCGCGTGACCAACCAGAAGACCGGAAGCTCAGTGCTCGTGCGCGTCAACGATCGCGGCCCCTACATGCATAATCGCGTTCTCGACGTGTCGTCGAAGGCCGCCGAGATGTTGGGTTTCCAACATGACGGCGTGGCCGATGTAAAGGTCGAGTATGTCGGCCGCGCGCCGCTCGAGGGCGACGATACGCCGATGCTGATGGCGTCCTATCGACCCGGCGATGCGCCGGCGATCAACGACGGACTGCCGAGCGGCGTGATGATCGCCTCGAGGCAAGAGCGTTCGCCCTTCCTCATGGCGGCGGCGTTTTCTGCCCCCCGCGCCTCGACGCCGGCTCCGGTGCCACGCGCCGTCCCGGTGCGTACGCCTTCGATCGAGGACCTGATCGAGACCTACGACGCGGCGTCCGACGCGCCTGTGCCGGTTCCGGTCCCCCGTGGCTCGCTTCTTTCCTATGCTCCGGCCGAACAGGCAGGCGGCGCGCGTGGTGCCTTGGCGTCGATGATCGCCACGCCCGCTAAGCCGGAAACGATCGAACTCGGGGCCTTGGACGACGTCGCGTTGCTGATGCGGGTCGCCAGCCTTGCCGACGGCCGGGCCGATCTGAACGAGACGGGCGCGGATGGAAAGGTGTCGCTGTCGCTGAACATGCGGCCGGGCCAGGATGCCGATGCACTGCTGCGCGAAATCTGGGATGCCGGTGCCTCGGATGCGTTCGTCGTGCGGGCGGACGAACCCTGAGCTTCCCACAGGCAGAGGCTCGGCCGAGATATACGCCGAAGCTCCGATGCCCTATCTATGACCGGACAGATATTCGTTCCGGCAACCTCATGAATCATCCCTTGCGTCTTCTGCGGAGCGCGGCGCTCCTCGCCGTGATCGGGTTCTCCGGCGTTGCCCAGGCGCAGGGTACGGATGCGGCTTTCGTGCCGGATACGGCAGCCAAGGTCGCCGTCATCATGGACGGGAAGACCGGGGGAATTCTGTTCGACAAGAACGGCAGCGCGCCGTTTCCGCCGGCATCGCTGGCGAAGATCATGACGGCCGAGCTTCTGTTCGAAGCGCTCGCCTCGGGACGGATCGCGCCAGACGCCACCATGCCGGTGTCCAATCATGCCTGGCGAACGGGCGGGGCGCCGTCGCGCACCGCGACGATGTTTGCCGCCGTAAGATCCTTGGTACCGGTGGAAGCGTTGGAGCGCGGTCTTGTCGTCCAGGCGGCCAACGACGCCGCCATCATCATTGCCGAAGGGCTCGACGGATCGGAAGCGGCGTTTGCCGCGCGGATGAACGAACGCGCGAAGGCGCTCGGGATGGTCGACAGTCGTTTCGTCAATCCGACGGGACTGCCTGAGGGCGGGCAGGAAGTGACGGCCCGCGACATGGCGATCCTCGCACGGCACGTGCGCCTGACGTACCCCGACCGCTACGCTCTCTACGCGCAGCCCGACTTCGAATGGAACAAGATCCTTCAGCGCAATCGGAACACGCTTCTTACGGCCAAGCCAGGCGCGACCGGGATGGCAACCGGATTCTCGGAGGAAGGCGGCTACTCGATCGTTGGGGTCGTGGAAGGCGAGGGCGGTCGGATCACCATTCTGGCGCTCGCCGGGCTCGACAAGGAGCAGAACAGGCTGAGGGAGACGATCGCCCTGTCCGACTGGGCAGCGTCGACATTCGAGGAGAAGACGATCTTCCCAGCCGGTACGCCGGTGGCATCCGCGCCGGTTTTCGGCGGGCTGGCGGCATCCGTGCCGCTGGTGCTGGATAGCGATCTCGTGGCGCAGATTCCGAAGCGGCATGCCGACAGGGTCACCGCGCAGGTTCGCTACGACACACCGTTGCAGGCACCGGTTCGCCGGGGGGACAAGATCGGCCGGATTGAACTGCGCATCGAGGACCGTTTCTCGCTGGAGCGCGATCTCTATGCGGGAGAGGACGTTGCCGAGGGCACGTTCGCGGGGCGGGCGGCAGACGCTATCCAGGAACTGGCCTTCGGCTGGATACGGAGCCTTTGAACATGGTTGCGGATGCTGCCGGCGCGCCCCGACGCGGTCGCCTCATCACGTTCGAAGGCCCGGACGGCAGCGGCAAGTCCACGCAGGTGGCGCGGCTGGCGCTTCGTTTGGAGGCGCGCGGCCTGCCGGTTGTGACGACGCGCGAGCCCGGCGGCTCGCCGGGCGCCGATGCGATCAGGCACATCGTCCTGTCCGGCGCGGCGGAGGGACTCGGCGTCGAGACCGAGGCACTCCTTTTCGCGGCGGCGCGCTACGACCATGTCCGCACCGTGATCGCGCCTGCCCTGCGCGATGGTGCCTTCGTCCTGTGCGACCGCTTCCTGGATTCCACACGCGCCTATCAGGGATCCGTCCCCGGCCTGGACCAGACGTTTCTCGCCGAACTCGAAGCCGCCACCACATCGGACGTTCGCCCGGATCTGACGCTTGTTCTCGACGTGGACAGCGCTGTCAGCCAGGAGCGTATCTCGGCGCGCCGGCAGGCGGAGGCCGCAGACCGGTTCGAGAAGGATGGCTCGGACATACACCAGCGCCGGCGGCAGACGTTTCTGGAGATTGCGGCTCGCGAACCGGACCGCTGCGTCGTCGTAGCCGGGGGCGGATCGGTCGACGAGATTTCCGACCGCATCGAGCGCATCGTGGTGGAGCGCTTCGGCCTCGAAGGCATGCCTGAGCTTGGTCGGCGCGGCGGGCGGTCGACCTGAACTCGATGGACGTTCGCCCTTCCCACGACGACATCGACGGCATACCGCCACCGGCCGCCACGCCGTTTCTCGCAGGTCATACGCGGGAGTGGCAGGAACTCGTTGCGGCGTCGAAAAGCGAACGCATGCACCACGCGTGGCTGCTTCAGGGGCCTCGTGGAGTCGGCAAGGCGACCCTCGCCTTCGCCTTCGCCCGCCATCTCGTGGGGGTGCCCTGGACGTCCGGCGAAGAGCAGACGGTAGCGTTCGATGCCGAAGATCCGATCATCCGTCAGATCGCGTCGGGAGCCCATCCGAATGTCATTCATATCCAGCGAGCCGAGGCGGACCGGGGCGGATACAAGACGCAGATCACCGTCGATGAAATTCGCCGGCTTCAAGGGTTCTTTCGATCCACAGCAACACCCGGTTGGCGGATCGCGATCCTCGATCCGGCCGACGATCTCAACCGGAACGCTGCCAACGCGCTGCTGAAAATTCTCGAAGAACCGCCGGCGCGATCGATCTTCCTGATCACGAACCATGCACCCGGGCGTATCCTGCCGACCATTCGCTCGCGTTGCCGGACGTTGCGGATCGATGGGTTGGATACGCAGACCCTGAAGACGGCCACGCAGCGCCTCCTGCCGGACATTGGCGGCGATGACCTCGCAGCCGTCGCCGATCTGGCGCGGGGAAGCCTGCGTCAGGCCGTCATTCTCCGACAGGGGGGCGGCGTCGACGTTCTGCGCGAGGCTGACCGGATCTTGGGAAGCGTCGATCAGGACTGGCAGGCCGTTCACGCCCTTCTAGACGGTTTGCAGCAAAAGGGCCGGGAGGTCGCCTTCGACCTCTTCCGCGATCGTCTTTGCGACCGCCTTGCCGAATTGGCCGCCGACGCGGCGTCGAAGGGCAGGGCGCGGGAGGGCGCAGCGATTGCGGGCTTCTGCCTTTCGGAGCAGGCGCGCTTTCGAGAGGCTGCCGCCTACAATCTCGATCGAAAGCAGGCGATCCTCAGCTTCCTCGACCGCTACCGCTCGCTTCGGGCCGAAGCATCCTAACTATGCGCCACGTCGACCTTCGTTGAGCGCGGCGAGCCGATGGGCTATCTCCCATCTCGATACGATCCGGGCAGAAGCAATACGATGGCCGAACGATTCTACACGACGACCGCGATCTCCTATCCGAACGGAAGTCCGCATATCGGTCACGCCTACGAACTGATCGCGACGGACGTGATCGCCCGTTTCAAGCGTCTCGACGGCTTCGATGTCCTGTTCCTGACGGGAACCGACGAGCACGGCATCAAGATGCTTCAGACGGCTCGAAACCTCGGCATCTCGCCGCTCGAACTCGCGGACCAGAACTCGGCGAAGTTCCGGGAGATGGGCCGTCTTCTCGACAGCTCGAACGACGACTTCATCCGTACGACCGAGGGCCGCCACCGCGCGGCGTGCCAGGAAATCTGGCGTCGCATGCTGGAAGCGGGGGACATCTACAAGGGCTCCTACGCCGGCTGGTATTCCGTCCGCGACGAGGCCTATTACGCCGAGGACGAGACGCGCCTTGCGGAAGACGGCAAGCGGCTCGGTCCGCAGGGCACGCCGGTCGAGTGGGTCGAGGAGGAGAGTTACTTCTTCCGCCTTTCGCAGTTCGCCGATCGGCTGCTTGCGCATTACGACGAGCACCCCGATTTCATCGGTCCTGCGGAACGCCGGAACGAGATCGTCTCGTTCGTCCGCTCGGGGTTGAAGGATCTTTCGATCTCCCGCACGACCTTCGATTGGGGCATTCCCGTGCCGGGCGACGAGCGGCACGTCATGTATGTCTGGGTCGACGCGCTGACCAACTACCTGACCGCCACGGGCTTTCCCGATGGTGGCGATCGCGCCGGGTTCTGGCCTGCCGATCTTCACGTCATCGGCAAGGACATCGCCCGTTTCCATACGGTCTACTGGCCGGCATTCCTCATGTCGGCCGGGCTGCCGGTTCCCAAGCGCGTTTTCGTGCACGGCTTCCTGTTCAATCGCGGGGAGAAGATGTCGAAGTCGGTCGGCAACGTGATCGATCCGAACGCGCTCGTTTCCGCCTATGGGCTCGACCCGGTGCGCTACTTCCTGCTCCGCGAGGTGCCTTTCGGACAAGACGGAAACTATTCGCACGAAGCGATCGTCGGACGGATGAACTCCGAGCTCGCGAACGATCTCGGCAATCTGGCGCAACGCTCGCTTTCGATGATCGCGAAAAACTGCGACGGCTTCCTGCCGACGCCCGGCGCATTCACCGAGGCGGACGAGGCCATTCTGGCGGCCAGCGGCCAACTGCTTCAGCGTTGCCGTGCAGCGGTGGACCGGCAGGAACTCCACGTCCTCCTCGCCGCCATTGTTTCGGTCGTGTCCGAGACCAATCGCTACTTCGCCGGCGAAGAGCCATGGGTTCTGCGAAAGACCGATCCGGCGCGTATGGGAACGGTTCTTTACGTCACGGCCGAAGTTCTGCGTCGCGTCGCGATCCTGCTTCAGCCGGTCATGCCCGGATCAATCGCCAAGCTCCTCGACTTGCTTGGTGTTCCCGATGAGGAGCGGCGCTTTGAGCGTCTCGACCAGGGTTTCATGCTGGGAGCTGGACGGCCGCTTCCGGCGCCGGCCGGCGTCTTTCCGCGCTACGTCGAACCAGTCGCCGACGAGGCCTGATGTCTGATTTCAAACTCGTCGACAGCCACTGTCATCTGGACTTCCCGGATTTCGACGGGGATCGCGAAGCGCTGATCGCCCGCGCCAATGCCGCAGGTGTTGGCCTGATGGTGAGCATCTGCACGCAGGTGTCGAACCTCGACCGGGTGCTTGGCGTCGCCGAACGCTTTCCTTGCGTCTACGCCTCGATCGGAACGCATCCGCTGAATGCGGCCGACGAGGAGGAAGTGCCGGCTGACGTTCTCGTCGCACTGTCGTCCCATCCGAAGATCGTGGCGATCGGCGAGGCTGGCTTGGACTACCACTACGATCGCGCACCGCATGACCGGCAGGAGCGTGTCTTCCGCCGTCATATCGAAGCGGCTCGCGAGACGAAACTGCCGCTCGTGATCCACGCTCGCGACGCCGATGCCGATGTCGATCGCATTCTCCGCGACGAAGCCGGGAAGGGGGCCTTCCCCTTCGTTCTTCACTGCTTCACGGCAGGTCGACGTCTTGCCGAGGTCGGGATCGAACTTGGTGGTTACGTCTCCTTCTCAGGCATCGTTGCCTTCAAGAATTCTGGTGAGTTGCGCAGCATCGCAGCGTCGGTCCCGCCCGAGCGGATCCTCGTCGAGACAGATGCGCCATATCTTGCACCGCCTCCCAACCGCGGCAAACGGAACGAGCCGGCCTTCGTGCGCGATACTGCCGAGGCCTTGGCAGACGCGTTGGGGAAAGACTTCGACGCGTTCGCCGGCGAGACGACCGCCAACTTCTTCCGGCTCTTCCGAAAGGTACCGGATCCTCGCTTGAGCCCGCGCTGATGGCCCGGCATCTTCGCCTGACGATCCTTGGATGCGGGTCATCTCCGGGAACGCCGCGGATCACCGGCGACTGGGGTAACTGCGATCCGACCAACCCCCGTAACCGCCGCACCCGCTGTTCGGCCATGGTCGAACTTGTTGACGGCGACGATGTCACGCGCGTGGTCATCGACTGCGGCCCTGATTTTCGCGAGCAGATGCTGGCAGCAAGCGTCACGCGGATCGACGGCCTCCTGATCACGCATCCGCACGCCGACCATATTCATGGTCTCGACGACGTTCGTGGCTATGTTATCGATCACAGGAAGCTCGTAGATCTCTACGCCGACGCCGACACGTACGCACGCCTGTTCGAGGCCTTCGGTTACTGCTTCAGGACGCCGCCCGGGAGTTCCTATGCTCCGATCGTCCGGTACAAGCCGATCGCAGCGGCCGAACCCTTCGTCGTCGAAGGGCCGGCCGGCCCGTTGACGATCCGGCCGTATGCCCAGACCCATGGCAGCATCCACTCGCTCGGTTTCCGTATAGGTCCTCTGGCTTATTCCAGTGACGTATCCGACTTCCCGCCTGAAGCGATCGACGTGATCGATGGCGCGGAGCTTCTAGTGGTGGATGCTCTCCAGCATCGTCCGCATCCGAGCCATTTCTCATTGTCACAGGCGCTCGAATGGATCGAGCGCCTTGGCGTGCCTCGGGCGATCCTGACGCATATGCATACGCCGTTGGACTATGAAACCGTCAGCCGAGCTGTGCCCCCATCGGTCCAGCCCGCCTATGATGGCCTGCAGGTTGAGCTGAACCTCTAGCTGTTTGATCCCAGGGTTTGATGGTGTGATCCTTTCCGTAGAATGGAAGGATGCCCTATGGGACAGGTTCGTCACGGCAGCGCCACGACCACGCACGCCATCCGAGCAGCAATACAGCGATCGGAGGCTTCGCTCGCGACGCTGAGCCGGGAGCTCGGCATCAATCCGAAGACGGTGGCCAAGTGGCGCAAACGCCAGACCCTGGAGGACAGGAAAACCGGGCCGAAGGAGCCGCGATCGACAACCTTGAGCGAGGCCGAGGAGGCGATGGTCGTCGCGTTTCGACGACACACGCTGCTGCCGTTGGATGACTGCCTCTACGCGCTACAGCC
>NZ_FOOA01000037.1 GCF_900113065.1 Aureimonas phyllosphaerae | reverse complement strand
GGCGGTCGGCGCCAGGACCGCATTCATCGAGCCGGGCAGCCCTTGGGAGAACGGGTACTGCGAGAGCTTCAACTCCAAGCTTCGGGACGAACTCTTGAACGGCGAGATCTTCTACAGCCTTGCGGAGGCGCGCATCGTCATCGAAGGTTGGCGTCAGCACTACAATACCAAACGCCCGCACTCGAGCCTGGGTTACCGCCCGCCGGCACCAGCCGTCGTGCCGTGGCCGGCTGCGCCACCCCAACCCGCTTCGCCGGCCATCTTAAACGTCGCCGGCAAGCCCACCATGCATTAGATTTGAACCGGGCCACCTGTTGGACGCAGGCCACTAAGAAGCTCAGCTCGGTTCGGCCGCTCGTCGACGAGGTAGCGAGCGAGGATCAGCGGTCCATAAGCCGCAAGCATCGCAATCTCCGGGCCGAGAAGCGCGGTAGCGGCGGTCACAAGGAAGAGGCCACTGCAAAGCCAGCCAAGTTCGCTCAAACGTTCCCGTGCCCCTCCCGTGACCCCAGCCCTGTCGCCTAGACGCCAAAAGAACGGAAGCCAAAGGAGGTTGAAGGCGGCCATGATGAAGCTGGCGTGGAAAGCAAGCGTCGTCGCATCCGTGCGCGCGAAGGCTGCCCCGACGATGGCGCCGCTTCCCATGCCGCCCCAGAGGATCATGGTCTGGCTCATGAGCGAGAGAGCCAGAAGGTGAACTGGCGGGACGTCGAGCCGCCGGATGAGCATCATCGTACCGATGATCCCGACGCCGAAGCCCGTCGCCGCCTCCGCGAAGGGGCCGACCAGAAAGCAGGCGGTGAACAGGAGCCGCCGTTTTGCCCTCACATCTGTCAACGAGGTTTCGACCGGAACTGCCGCAGCACCAGGGCGCATGGCCATCTGCCAGAACAGCAAGCCACCGAGAATGTAGGGAACGACGATCCATCCAACCCATGCGCCCCTAAAGCAGCAAGCAGCGCACCGTCGAGCGAAAACGGGATGGGTGCCGCGGCTAGCGCCACGACGAGCGCCGACACCATGCCGATGAGCGAAGCGGGAAGTGTTCCCACACGACCGACCCCGATGGCGAGCGCCACGGAGAGCGCAGGCAAAGTCCATATGAAGTACAGCACGCCCGACGACTTTCCGGATGCTCGTTTACCGCTGCTTAGAGGCCTGGATGGGCTGGTGGCGGACGTATTCAATCATCCGCAATTCGGGAGTATTCGATCTTGATGCCCATCTCCTGGTACGCGGCGACATCGTCCGGAAGAACGTCACCTTCCACGATGAGGGTGTCGATGGCGGAGACATCGCCGATCTTGTAGGGGGCCACGGTCCCGAGCTTGTCCTTTGTCAACGCGATGACGAGGCGGGAGCTCTGCTGCAAGAAGCATCGCTTCACCTCCACCTCGTCGTGATCCAGGGCGGTGATCCCGACCTCCGTATCGATCCCGCAGGCACCCAGGATGAACATCCCGGCGAAGATGTTCTTGGCCTCGCGCACCGTCTGCGCGCCGTGGCATGCACCCTTCTCAGCGTTGAAGACGCCGCCGATGAGGATGATCTTGCATCGCCTGTGGTCGGACAGGGCGATCGCGATGGCGGGCGAGTTCGTGAACACCGTCAGGTCGATATCCCGTCGGATCTTCCTCGCTATCGCGATGTTCGTCGAACTCGCATCAATGAAGACGGTCTGACCGTCGGTGATGAGTCTCGACACCACCTCCGCCAGCCCTTCCTTCACCTGCGGGGAAGCCGTCTCGCGATATCCGATGTTGCCCGCATCCGGCGCTGGCAGGAGGGCACCGCCATAGACGCGCTGGCAAAAACCCTGCCGCGCCAGTTCCCTCAGGTCGCGCCGGATTGCATCCTCAGAAACTCCGTACTCGTTGGCCAACTCGACCGCGACGACCTTCCCGCGCTCTGTCAAACGGGCACGGATCGCTAGTTGTCGTTCCTGGGCGAGCATCCATTCTTCCTCAATTTAAAATGTTGTTGCACGTTTACCCACAGTGTGCAACGGTCTCGCATCAATTGAAATCGGTGACCCAATGTCGGTAGCAAGCGCGAAACTCCGCGTCTCGGGAAGGCGTGAGCAACTGGCCACGCGCCTTACCTTTCTCCTAGCGGGCCTCGGGATGGCGGCTTGGGCGCCACTCGTTCCCTACGCCAAGCAGCAGGTGAGAGCCGACAATGCCACGCTCGGCCTGCTTCTCCTGTCTCTCGGCTTGGGGTCGATTATCGCGATGCCGGCGACAGGAATCCTCGCGAGCCGCTACGGCTGCCGCATCGTCATCGTTGTGGCAACGATCGGCATGGCTTTGATGATGCCGGTGTTCCCGATCGTCGACACGCCGATCCAGTTGGCTGTCGCGCTCGCGATCTTCGGCGCCAGTGTCGGCACGGTGGATGTGGCCGTGAACATCCAGGCCGTCATGGTCGAGAAGGACAGCGGTGAAAGCCTGATGTCCGGCTTCCACGGAATGTTCAGCCTCGGCGGCATCCTAGGCGCAGGGGGTGTCAGTCTCGCGCTAGGGGCAGGAGTGCCCCTGGGATTGGTTGTATGGGCGATCAGCGCGGTCCTCATCCTGCTCCTGATGCTGTCTTACAACGGCCTTCTCACATACGGTAACAAGGAAACTGGTCAGGTCCCCATGTTCGTCGTGCCGAAAGGCATCGTCATCGTTCTAGGCGTTCTGTGCTTCCTCGTGTTTATGGGTGAAGGGGCGATCCTCGATTGGAGCGCGATCTTCCTCGTCACCAACCATGGGTATGAACAGGCGTCGGCCGGGATCGGCTACGCCTCATTCGCTGTGATGATGACCATCGGACGGCTCCTGGGAGACAGAATCGTCGCCAGATTGGGCGGAACTCGCGTCGTTCTGATCGGAGGACTGCTTGCGGCTACAGGGTACGCCGTCGCCGTCTGGACCTCCCAACCGCTTCTGGCTCTCGTTGGTTTCGCACTGGTGGGCGCAGGGTTGTCGAACATCGTGCCCGTGTTCTTCACGGCCGCCGGCCGCCAGACAATCATGCCCACCAGCCTTGCGGTCGCCGCCGTGACCACGCTGGGCTACGCGGGCATCCTGCTCGGTCCGGCGACGATCGGTTTCATCGCCCAAGCGTGGAGCCTGAACGTCGGCTTGCTCCTGCTCGCGATCTTCATGATCTTCGTCGCCCTCGTCGGTTCGCTGGTGTCTCGAGCGGGATAGCGGCACGACGCCGCGTTCCTCGGCCCCCTCTGCCTCCGTCGAATGGTCACTCGGCTCCCTCATTGCATTGCAGGGGACCTCGAGCCGCCCTCGGTCTGTGAACCCAACGCCTTCCAGCCGGTCGCTTCCGATACGAGCCATATCGGGGTCGGTCCTGTGTGGTCTTCGATCTGGAAAAGACATGTCCTTTCATATGCTGACACGGGAGCGGATTGCTCGCTCCCCGGACAAGCCGCGCGACACCAGCGTCCCGCTGATGCTCCTCTCGTTGGCCCTTGGCGCGTTCGCCCTCGGCACCGCCGAGTTCGCAGCGATGAGCCTCCTGCCGAGCATCCGCGCCGGGTTCGGCGTCGACGCGCCGACCGCCGCCCACGCCGTCAGCCTCTACGCGATCGGCGTCGTTGTCGGCGCGCCTGCGATCGCGATCGGCTTTGCCAGGATGTCGCGCCGGATGCTCCTCGTTTTGTCGATCGCCATCTTCGCGATCGGGAACATCGGAAGCGCCCTGGCCCAAAGTTTTGAGGCACTACTCGCCTTCCGCTTCCTCAGCGGCCTTCCCCACGGCGCTTACCTCGGCGTAGCATCACTGGTTGCCGCCTCGATGGTTAGTGACGAGCATCGCGCTCGAGCCGTTTCCTACGTTTTCCTCGGTCTTACGACGTCTGTGATCTTCGGCGTCGGCATCGCGACGGCCCTTGGCCAGATGTTCGGCTGGTACATCGGCTTCGCAATCCCTGGTGCCATCGCGGTGCTCACCGCGATCATGATCCTCGCCTTTGTGCCGAAGGACAGGCCGGATCCGTCGGCAAGCCCGCTTGCTGAGATCAAGGGCCTCAAGGATCGAGGGATCTGGCTAACGCTCGCCACCGGGGCGATCGGGTTCGCGGGCTACTTCGCGGTGTTCTCCTTCACGTCCTCGATCCTCATAGAGATCACCATGGTCGAGCCCTTGTGGGTACCCGCCCTGATGACCGTGTATGGCATCGGGATGTCGTTGGGCACCTTGGTCTTCGGCCGGCTGGCCGATCGCAATCTCAAGATGACCCTCACCGCCATGCTGGCCCTCAATGTCGTCGCGCTGGGCATTTTTGCCTTCGTCGCTTCGTCATTGACGGGTTTGGTCGTGACGATGCTTTTCATCGGCGCGTTCAGCGCGTTGGGCGGGGTCCTACAAACCCGTCTCATGGAGGTGGCTCGGAACGCCCAAACCTCGGCAGCCGTGCTCAATCACAGCGCGATGAACTTCGCGAATGCCTTGGGGCCGTGGCTTGCCGGCCTTTCGATCAGCTTGGGCTACGGCTTGCCGTCGGCGGGCCTCGTCGCGGCCGGGTTGTCGATCGGCGGTTTGGCGATCTGGCTCTACGGCTGCTGGGACGACGCAGGATTGCTCCGGAAGGATGCTGGCGTTTTGTAGAGCAGTCGAAGCATCCGCTGACCGATCGCTACACGCTTCACAAGATACGCGAATGGGCGGTTCGGAAGGTGCCCTCGCGTTCTGCACTCACGACCAAGCGATGACTACGCCTTCTGTACCCCCTTCAGTCGACCCAGTCTTATCGAGAACTTCCGCCGCAACGTGTTCGTAACTTCCGCGGACTGGACCAAATCTAATGACCGCTTTTGATGATGGTGAACTGCCCATAGAACGTCTAGCTTGGGTCGAATGCGGATGGACCGCTTCTGGGCGTCCGTTTTCCTAGCGCCGATCGGCTCGGCTGGGTGGAAAGCGGAACGGCAGCTTTATGATCGAAACCTGGCAAGGCTGCCGTTCCGCGCTCCTGCAGCATCGACGGGAAACCAAATCAACGTCTCGGATTGTCGTGACCATGAGGTTCGTTCCGACGCCGATCGAGGCTATGGTCGCATCTGCCCTTCATCTGAATGCCTTTCCGGCCATGGCTTGGGCTCAACTCTCGGACTTACTGGACGTGCTTGTAGACCGTCGTCCTTGACAGGCCGAGGCGCCGTGCGGTCAGGGCGATGTTTTGATCGGCCGCGCGGTAGGCGAGCCGGATGCTGGAACAGCGGGGCTCGTTCACGGCATGCCCGCGGCAGGCTTCGCAGGTGTCGGCGGCGGCCGGAGCGCGGATGAGTTCGAAGGCCGTCTCGTCGAGGAACGGCATCTTGCGGCGCAGGAGCGACCGCTGAAGCACGGCTTCCAACTCGCGCATGTTGCCGGGCCAACTACGCGCGCCTAGCCGACGAACGGCCTCGTCGGTGACGGCCGTGCCGGGCGCCAGCCGCTCCACCACATGCCGCACGATTTGGGGGAAGTCGGTGCGGGCGCTGAGCGAGGGAAGACGGATGGTGAACGTGTTCAGGCGGTAGAGAAGATCGCTTCGGAACAGGCGTTGCGCGACCATCTCCTCGAGATCCCGGTTCGTCGCGGAGACGATCTGGATATCGAGCTTGGTGCTCTTCTGCCCGCCGACCGCCCGCACCTCCTGCGTGTCGAGAAAGCGCAGGAGCGCGGTCTGGGCGGCCAGTGGGATATCGGCCACCTCGTCGAGGAAGAGCGTCCCCTTGTGCGCCTGCCGGGCGAGTCCCGGCGCGCCTTCGCCGCGTGCGCCGGTGAAGGCGCCGCGCTCGTGGCCGAAGAGTTCGGCGATGAAGAGGCTTTCCGGTAGAGCGCCGCAGTTGACCGCTACGAACTCGCCCGAGCGTCCGGAGGCGGCGTGCACATGCCGGGCCATGCGGTCCTTGCCCGTTCCCGTTTCGCCGGTGACGAGAACGGGAAGCCGAAGCGAGGTGGCGTCGGCGACCTCCTCCAACGCGCCGCGAAGCACGGGATCGTCGCACACGAAGTCCGGACGGCTCGTGCGCTCCACGACGGTGATCTTGGCAGCGGTCTTCTGCATCGTCTCGATCCGGCCGAGCCCCGCGCGCCCGATCTGACGGCAGACCATGAACACGCCGCTGCCCGCACGGTCCCGAATGCGGACGACGCCGCCGTTCAAGAGCCCGTCCATCGCGCTGCCGAAGCCGGCCTCGAAGAGATCGTCGAAATGGGCGCCCCGATCGACCGGCAGCCCGGCGAGGAGGGCCGTGCCGGGGCGGTTCAGCGAATGGACGGCGCCCTCGCGCGACACCGCGATCAGACCGGCCGAGAGCGTGTCGAGATATTCGACGCGCGGATGGAAGGCGAAGATGAAGCTTTCCGAGCGCTGCTGGTAGATCAGCCCGTTCTCGATCTGCGAGGCGGCCATGCGCACCAGGGCATGCGTGTGCTGCTGGCGCGCCTCGTTGGTGCAGGAGGCGTCGAGGAGGCCGAGCACGTTGCCTTCCGCATCGAGGATGGGCGCCGCCATGCAGGAGAGGTGTCCGTGGCAGGCGAAGTAGTGTTCGCGCCCGTAGACCGCGACCGGCTGGCGCTCCATGACGGCGAGGCCCAGCGCGTTTGTGCCGCGCTCGCGCTCGCGCCAGACGCTGCCGGGCACGATCGAGCGCCCGGCCTCGCTGTCCGCAAACTGGTGGTCGCTGATCGTATCGAGCACCACGCCCTCGCCGTCGCCCAGCGCGATCACGAAGTTCGAGCCGGCGATCTGCGAATGGAGAAGCTGCATCTCGGCAAGCGCCAGCTGCCGGAGCGTCGCCAGCGCCTCGCGCCGATGCCCGACCTCGACGAAGGGAATGATCTCGCCGCGCGGACGAGCGCGCGGATCA
This sequence comes from Aureimonas phyllosphaerae, assembly GCF_900113065.1. Taxonomy (GTDB): domain Bacteria; phylum Pseudomonadota; class Alphaproteobacteria; order Rhizobiales; family Rhizobiaceae; genus Aureimonas; species Aureimonas phyllosphaerae. The sequence goes on along the minus strand of NZ_FOOA01000037.1, from coordinate 13,583 downwards.
AGCCCCGTCTCGCGGCAGCGGTGCCAGCTCGAGGATACGCTTGGCGACAGGGCTCCCGACGGAACGCGCTGCCCTGCCTCGAGGGCGAGCCGCGCACGGTCCATTCCCGACAACAGATGCTGCACGGCTCCTCCCTCCCGCAACATTGGCCATGACCAGACTACATCGCGCGCGACAGGCTGCAATGACCAGAATCTGGACACATCGAAGCGGGAGCCGTCCAGCGATTGGACGTTGCGCCGCCAGAGGGAAAACGCCGCAGAGCCCTGCTTTCACAGGAGATTAACGAACTGGCACGGCGGTTGCAGGAGGGTCGGCAGGCACCGGTCCAGCGGGTGTCCGCGACGGGAGGAGAAGGCATGAAAGCGCAGGTCCTAAAGAAATACGACGATCATCTGACGGCGTCGAACTGGCTGAGCTACGAGGACGTTCCCGACCCCACCATCACCAAGGCCAACGACGTCATCGTGCGCATCGGCGGCGCGGGCGTCTGCCGCACCGACCTCCACATCATCGAGGGTGTCTGGCGTCCGCACATGGACCCGAACGCCGACCAGCTGTTGCCCTTCATCATGGGCCACGAGAACGCCGGCTGGGTCGAGGCCGTGGGCAAGGAGGTCGAGAACGTGAAGGTCGGCGATCCCGTGATCGTCCACCCGAAGATCTCCGGCGGCACGTGTCTGGCCTGCCGCCGCGGCATGGACATGCACGCGCCCGGCAAGTTCCCCGGCCTCGACTGCAACGGCGGCTATGCCGAGTTCCTCTGCACGTCCGACCGCAACATCGTGCCGCTGCCCAAGACGCTGGCCCCGAAGGACGTCGCGCCCTATTCCGACGCGGGGCTCACAGCCTACCGCGCGGTGAAGAAGGCGACGCGCCACCTTCTGCCGGGCGAGACCTGCGTCGTGATCGGCGCGGGCGGCCTCGGCCATATCGGCATCCAGTGCCTCAAGGCCATGTGCGCGGCCGACGTCGTCGTTGTCGACAAGTCCGACGCCTCGCTGGAGCTCGCCCGCAAAATGGGTGCGGACCATCTCGTGAAGGCCGACGGCAACGAGGTCGAGGCCGTGCTGCAGCTGACGGGCGGCAACGGCGCGGAGGCCGTGATCGACTTCGTCGGCGAGAAGGGCACGACCAAGAAGGGCCTCGCGATGACGCGCGGCGCCGGCTCCTACTACGTCGTCGGCTATGGCGAGGACATCGTCGTGCCCACCGTCGATCTCGTGATCGCCGAGAAGAGCATCGTCGGCAATCTCGTGGGCACCTGGGCCGAGCTCGTCGAGCTGATGGCGCTCGCCGACCGGGGCCTCGTGAACCTCGCGACCGTGGAATACCGCCTCGCCGACGCCAACCAGGCGCTGCAGGACCTCAACGCCGGCAAGATCCACGGCCGTGCCGTGCTGATTCCCTGATGCCCGAAAGGCGCGGGACGGGAGTCCCCCGCGCCTTTTCGCTTGACCACCCTGCGCCGGAGTGGCGCGACGATCTTCGGGAGGAGACCCACATGAAACGGCATGCATTTTGGATGACGTCGGCCTGCGCGCTGGCGACCGCGGTCCCGGCCTTTGCCGCCGACATCGACTATAAGGCCTATGGCGACTACGCGCAGTACGGCTCGGCGCCCGATGTTCCGGGCGCCTGCTCCTACGAGGCGATCGACGCCAAGGACTATTCGGGCAAGACGCTGCGCGTCATCACCCATGCGGTGCCGGTGATCGGCGAGCCGACCGACCTTCACGCCAAGCAGTTCCAGGCGCTCACCGGCGCGCAGGTCGACGTCGTCCACATCCCGTTCGGCGACCTCTACCAGCGCCTGATGATCCCGTTCCAGACGCGCCAGGCCGCCTACGACGTGATGTTCTACCCCTCGCTGTGGATCGGCGACGTCCAGAACTACCTCCAACCCGTGCCGGCCGCCTATCAGGAGGTGCCGGGCATGAAGGAGGTCACGCAGAACTACCGCGACGTCGCCACCTGGGGCGACCAGATGATCCAATATCCGGTGGACGGCGACCGGCACTATCTGAAGTACCGCTCCGACATCTTCGACAACCCGGAATACCAGCAGCGATTCAAGGCCGAAACGGGCCAGGACCTACGCGTGCCGCGCACCTGGGAGGAGTACAACGCGGTCGCCAAGTTCTTCACCGGCTGGGACTGGGGCAAGGACGGGCGTGGGCAGTTCGGCTCGGCCGAAGTGACCAAGCGCGACGACCTGATGTTCTCGGCCTTCATCAGCCGCGCCGCCGCCTACACCAAGAATCCCAACGTGAAGGGCGGCTATTTCTTCAAGCTCGACACGATGGAGCCGCAGATCAACAATCCGGGCTTCGTCAAGGCGCTGGAGATGTTCATCGACGCGCAGAAGGCCTTCCCGCCGGGCGGCACCAATTTCGGCCTCGGCGACGAGATCTTCTCGTTCGGCGGCGGCCAGTCGCTGATGAGCTATTCCTGGGACGACGCCTTCATTCAGGCGCAGGAGGCATCGAGCCCGATCCGCAACAAGGTGGCGGCCGCGCCCCTGCCGGGCTCCACGCAGGTCTGGAACCGCGACACGAACGTCTGGGACACGTTCGAGACCCCGAACGCGCCGCCTTACATCACCTGGGGATGGACCTCGGCCGTCTCAAAGGCTTCGCAGAACCAGGACATGGCCTTCGACTTCCTATGCTTCTTCTCCAACGAAGCCAACACGCAGCTCGATCTCCAGATCGGCCGCTTCGGCGTCAATCCGTATCGTACCACCCATTTCGACCCGACCTTCTGGCAGGAGAAGCTCGGCTGGGAGGCGAACACGGCCAAGACCTATGTCGACACCCTGTCGGGCATGGATCAGTCCAACAACCGCGTCTTCGACCTGCGCGTGCCCGGCGTGAACCAGTTCATGTCGACGCTCGCCAATGGCGTGGCGGAAGCCATGGCCGGCCAGCGCAGCCCCCAGGAGGCGCTCGATGGCGTCGCGGCGCAATGGAAGGAGATCGTCGACCGGATCGGGCCGGACCGCGTGCGCGAGGCGTACGCCAACGTCGTGGCCCTGGAGGATCGCGGCCGCTAACGGCTCCGACGCCCTGAGCCCCGCCGGGGCCGGCATCGACCGGTCCCGGCTTCCCTCGCCGCGCATCGGAGTCCTGTCGTCATGCAGCAGCGTGAATTCCGCCCCTACAAACTCGCCTTCCTTCTGCCGGGCCTTCTAGTCCTTCTCGCGATCATCCTGTTCCCGCTTCTCTTCACCATCCGCGTCTCGCTTTCGGGATGGGACGCGATCGTGCCGGGGCTCGACTGGGCGGGCGTGCGCAACTATGTCGGCGTCTTCAACGACGTACGGTTCTGGCAGTCGCTCGGCCGCCTGTCCCTGATGGCCGTCGGCACGGTGCTGATCCAGTACGTGCTGGGCTTCGCGCTGGCGCTCCTCGTGTGGCGCGACATCCGCTTCCGCAGGCTCTGGCGCGTCCTCTTCCTGATCCCGATGATGACGACGCCGGTCATCATGTCGGTGATCTGGCGCACGATCTTCCACGAGTCGCTCGGACCGGCCAACGACCTCCTCGGCGCCATCGGCCTCGGCCCCTACCCCTGGCTCACCTCGGCGGGCTGGGCCGTCGCCTCGGTCATGCTGGTCGAGATCTGGCAGTGGACGCCGTTCATGTTCCTCCTGCTTCTGGCCGGGCTGATCTCGCTGCCGCGCGAGCCGTTCCTGGCGGCGGCCATCGACGGGGCGGGGCCGGTCCGCACCTTCTTCAACGTCACCTTCCCGCTGCTGGCCCCCGTCTCGATCGGGGCGATCATCATCCGTCTCATCGAGGCGTCGAAGCTGATGGAGACGGTCTATGTCCTGACCTCCGGGGGGCCGGGCACGGCGACCGAGACCACCGGCTACTACATCTATATCCGGGGCCTTCGCGACTTCCAGATCGGCTACGCCGCGGCGCTCTCGATCACCTACCTCGTCATCATGATCGTGCTGCTCACGATCGTCGCCAAGCTTCTGGTTCGTGTGTTCGTCGGAGGGAAGACGGCATGAAGGCGCTCAAATATGTCCTCGTCGTCCTCTGGGGCGCCTTCGTCGTCACCCCGCTCCTCTGGGCGCTGACGACCTCGTTCAAGTCCGCCAACGCCGTCACGGGCGGGCCGACCTACATCCCCTACCTCCAGTACGAGCCCTCGCTCGCGGGCTGGCGCTCGCTGTTCGGCGGGGCGGGCGGCATCGACATCGCCAAGCCCTATCTCGACAGCCTCGTCGTGACGCTGAGCGCCACCGCCATCTCGCTGGTGCTCGGCACGCTCGCCGCCTACGGCTTGTCGCGCTTCACCTACAAGGCCGGCTTCGTGAAGAACGCCGACCTCGTGTTCTTCTTCATCTCGCAGCGGATCATGCCGCCGATCGTCCTGTCGATCCCGTTCTTCCTGCTCCTGCAGTTCCTGAACCTCCTCGACACCAAGGTCGGGCTGATCCTCGTCTATATCGCGCTCCTCCTGCCCATCGCGGTCTGGATCATGGTCGACTTCTTCGACGGCGTGCCGCGCGCCATCGACGAGATGGCTATGCTCGACGGCTGCTCGCCCTTCGAGGCCTTTCGGCGCGTCGTGCTGCCGAACTCGCTGCCCGGCATCCTCGTCGCCGGCATGTTCTGCCTGATCTTCGGCTGGAACGACTTCTTCTTCGCCTTCACCCTGACCTTCACCGACACGCAGCTCCTGCCCGTCGCGGTGGTGGCACTGAACTCGTCCGTGACGCCCTGGTGGAGCCTGTCGGCTTCGGCCCTCGTCTCCGTCGCCCCCCTCATCCTGATCGCCTTCTTCGTCGAACGGCTTCTCTCGCGCGGCACGCTGGCCGGCGCGATCCGATAGGAGGTTCCCACATTGAGTCTCGTTCTCGACGACCTTCGCCTCCGGGAGGACGGCGTGCCCTTCCTGGACGGCATCACGGCCGAGTTTTTGCGCGGTCGCCTCACCACGGTGATCGGCCGCACCTCGGCCGGCAAGACCACGCTGATGCGGACGCTCGCCGGGCTCCAGGGCTTGGATTCCGGCCACATCCGGCTCGACGGGCGCGCCTTCGAGACGGTGCCTGCCTGGCAGCGCGACGTGGCGATGGTCTACCAGCAGTTCATCAACTACCCTCATCTCAGCGTGTTCGAGAACGTCGCCTTTCCGCTTCGGCGCAGGGGCCTTGGCGATGCCGAAGTGCGCCAGCGCGTCGAACGGCAGTTGGAGACGGTGGGCCTCGGGACCTTCGGCGAGCGGCGACCCTCGGCCCTGTCCGGCGGCCAGCAGCAGCGCGTGGCGCTCGCCAGGGCCCTCGTGCGGCACGCGCCGATCCTCCTCCTCGACGAGCCGCTGGTGAATCTCGACTACAAGCTGCGCGAGCAGCTGCGCGACGAGTTCCGACGTATCCTCGGCGCCCAGACCGACACGATCGCCGTCTACAACACGACCGAGCCCGCCGAAGCCATGATGCTCGGCGACCATGTCGTCGTGCTGCACGAGGGCCGCGTGCTGCAGACGGGAACGCCGGCCGACGTCTTCGACCGCCCCGCCTCGGCGCTCGTCGCGGGGATCGTCAACGATCCACCGATGAACGTGATGGAGGGCGAACTGTCCGCTGACGCTTTGAATTTCAGCGCGGTGCGCTTTCCCCGGCCCGCCCATCTTATGAGCCTGCCGCCCGGCTGCTATCGGTTCGGCATCCGCGCCGGCGAGATCGAGGCCGGACAGGGCGAGACGAGCGGCCTCGTCACCTACTCGGAGATTTCGGGTTCGGAGAGCTTCATCTATCTCGACGCCCCCTTCGGACCCATCGCGATCCAGCGCGAAGGCGTCCATGTCGTCCACAACGGCTCCAGCGTGACGTTCCGTATTCCGCCCCAACGCCTGTTCTGCTTCGCCGGCCACGGCGACGGTCAGCTTCTCGCCGCCCCGCGCGCCGCCTCGAAGGGAGAGCACTGATGGCCCGGATCCACCTCGACGGCGTCGGGCATTCCTACGACGGCGGCCGGACCCATGCGCTCCAGCCCGCCGACATCCTCTTCGAGGACGGCAAGACCTATGCGCTGCTCGGGCCGTCGGGCTGCGGCAAGACGACGATGCTCAACATCGTCTCGGGGCTGCTGTTTCCCTCCGACGGGCGGGTGCGCCTCGGCGAGCGGGACGTCACGCGCGCCGCGATCGCAGACCGTAACATCGCGCAGGTCTTCCAGTTTCCCGTCGTCTACCGCTCCAAGACCGTGTTCGGGAACCTAGCCTTCCCCCTGAAATGCCGGAATTGGGACAAGGCGCGCATCGAGCGGCGCGTGTCGGAGGTCGCCGAACTCCTCGGCCTCACCGCCCGCCTCGGGCGCTCCGCCCGGTCGCTGACGGCCGACGAGAAGCAGCTCATCTCGCTCGGCCGCGGGCTCGTGCGAGACGACGTTGCCGCGCTCCTGATGGACGAGCCGCTAACCGTCATCGACCCGCAGATGAAGTTCGATCTGCGTCGCCGCATCAAGCAGGCCAACGAGCGCACCCGCCACACCGTCATCTACGTCACGCACGACCAGAACGAGGCGATGACCTTCGCCGACGAGATCCTCGTCATGCAGGCGGGACGGGTGATCCAACGCGGCACGCCCAAGGACCTCTTCGAGCGCCCCCTCAACGCCTATGTCGGCACCTTCATTGGCTCGCCCGGAATGAACTTCGTGCCCGCCACGCAGTCCGGTGGGGAGATCCGCGTCGGCGGGGAGATCATCCGGAACGACGCGCCGACAATCGTCGGCGGCACCCTGACGGTCGGAATCCGCCCAGAGCATATTCGACTCAGCGCGACGGATAGGGGCCTGCCCGCCCGAGTGATTGGCGTGCAGGATCAGGGCAATGTGCGCGTCGTAGAACTGGAACTGGCTGACGGCGCCCGACTCAAGGCCAAACTGCCGCGCGAGCACGCGATCCCAGCCGATGCGCTGCGCGTCGTCATGCCCTCCCAGCATGCACATATCTACGCCGATGGCGTCCGCGCCGACATCTGACGAGCCGATGGAAGCTTCGATCGTTGCCCGCGAAGCCCGCCTTCTTGTTCCAAGAGGAGCTAACGGTTGGCGTGGCGACGCGAAACCTCAGTGGTTTGTATGGCTTCCACTGCCAGATGTTGAACGGCAGCTTTTGAGACGCCTCCAATCCTGTGCAGAAGGCAGCTATGGGTCGAAAGCTGCTTGTCCGCTTCGAGGACGCAACGGCGGAAAGCTGACGCCGGGCACACGAAGCGTCTTCACCGTTCGAACTTCCATCGCGATTCCAGAAAGGAGTCACGTGCTTCTCAGGGCCTGCTCACCAGGCTCTTCCAAATTCGCAGGTCAGGTCTGAGTATCGCACAGCGAATATATCAGAATGATTTGGCTCGTGCGCGTCCAGTCCAGCAATGACATGCTCAACCGAGGACGAGGTTACGAGTCAAAGTAAATCCGTTCAATCCAAGCGAGTATTTTTATAAAGCTATCGAACGCATCGTTGATTGTATGCCCAAAATTCAGGTCTGGGCACTCAGTGAGATCGACAGAAGCGTAACATTCTACGCCTTGGCGGATGCTCGACTTCGAACAAGGCCGTCCTGATTCCGGGCGAGGGAGCCGCAGAACTTTTCGGGCTTGTGGCCGCTCGAACCCTTCAGACATATCAGCCAAGGCTATCCGCGGGGCTGGATCGGCAAGGCGGCCCGAATGGCGCGCTCGGCTTATCCAACGTTCATCAACTTCGAACGGGCTGCATCTTCGAGAAGGCCGCCTCACCTCCGGCACCCGACAAGAGCCAGACTGACATGCCAGCCTCGACGAAAATGAACATATGTTCTTCGTATTGACATTAAGTTCGGACGATCGCATTCTGTTGAGGGTAGCAAAAGGGCCTGAACTGCCGCGTCAGATGGCAGGATCTCCTGAACAGTATTTCGATGGGAGGATGGATGGTTGAGATCGTCGACCACGCTGGCCGGCCGGTGAAGCACGGCCGTGCGCGGGTGAACGGGATCCGCATGCACTACGTGACGGCGGGCGAGGGGCCGGCGCTGCTCCTGCTGCACGGTACCCCGAAGACCCACTACTACTGGGCCAAGCTCGTGCCGCTCCTGACGGAGCATTTCACGGTCGTGGCGCCGGACCTGCGCGGCTTCGGCTACACCGACAAGCCCCCGGTCGAGGAGGGCTACGACAGCCTCACCAACGCCAACGACATGGCGGAGCTGATGACGCAGCTCGGCCACCACGAGTTCCACCTTCACGGCGAGGACCGCGGCGCCGAGTTCGCCTATGTGCTCGCCGCCACGCAGCGCGACCGGGTGAAGACCCTCTCCTTCTGCGAAATGCTCCTCTCGGGCGAGGGGCTGGAGGAATGGTCGAACTTCACGCCGGACAACATCTCCGCCCAGTATCGCCAGCAGGGCGTCTGGGTCTGGCACATCCCCTTCTTCTGGATCCCCCACCTGCCGGAGATGCTGATCCAGGGCCGCGAGCGCGAGTTCTGGGAATTCTGGATCAAGGCGGAGACCTGGAACCCGACCGCGATCTCCGACGAGGCGATCTCCGAATGGATCGCTCGCCTGTCGGCGCCGGGCGGCCTGCGCGGCTGCCTCGAGACCTACCGCGCCGGCCTGAAGAACGGGCGCATCAACAAGGAGCTGAAGCAGCAGAAGCTGACGCTCCCGATCATGACGGTCGGCGCGCCCGAGTTCTTCGGGCCCCTGGTGCGCGACCAGATGTTGAAGGTCTCCGAGGGCGTCGAGCGCTCCGAGGTCTTCGAGGAGTGCGGCCACAGCCTCGCTTGGGAGGCGGAGGAGCGCCTCGCCCGAATGCTGCGCGAGTTCATGCTGAACCGCGGCTGACCTCACTGGCGCGCCCGGGAGGAAACCGGCGCGCCCCCAAAACCAAAACCTGATTGTCTGGGAGGAAATCCATGCGCATGTTCCAGCGCGCCGCCTTCGGCGCCGCCCTCTTCCTGTCCGGCTCGGCGCTCGCCACCGGTGCCTTCGCCGCCGACAACATCGCGGCCGATCTCGACCAGCCGCTCTGGTATCAGGCACCCAGCGAGAAGACGCTGGAGCTTGCCAAGATCGACGATCTCTCCTCGACCGTGGTCAGCGACGGCCAGCGCGGCGAGAAAGGCGTTCTCGGCTCCTCGATCCAGCTGACGCCTGAGCAGATCGAGAAGGTGAAGGCCGGCCAGTTCAAGGTCGCGATCTCGCTCGGCTGGCTCGGCGACGACTGGGCGTCGGAGCAGCTGAACGGCCTGAAGGAGACCTTCGCCTCGCTCGGCATCGAGGTTGTGGCCGAGACCAACGCCAACTGGGACGACGCCAAGCAGATATCCGACCTCGACTCGATCGCGGTCCTGAAGCCCGACCTCCTCGTCTCGATCCCGCTGAACGGCCAGACCACGGCCGCCGCCTACAAGCGCATCGCCGAGGCGGGCACCAAGGTCGTCTTCATCGACCAGGCGGTCGACGGCATGGATCCGGGCAAGGACTACGTCTCGATCGTCTCGTCCGACAATCTCGCGCTCGGCATGTACATCGCCGACGAGCTCGCCCGCGCCATCGGCGGCAAGGGCGACGTGGCGGCGATGTACTTCGCCAACGACTTCTACGTTACCAACCTGCGCTACGAGGGCTTCGTCGCCCGCCTGATGGCGAAGTATCCGGACGTCAAGCTCGTCGCCGCCGCCGGCCATGACGATCCGAACAAGGGCCAGGAGGTGGCGCAGGCGCTGCTCGCCCGCTACCCCAACCTCAACGGCCTTTACGGTTCTTGGAGCATCCCGGCGATGGGTGCGGCGACCGCCGCCCAGATCGCCGGCCTGTCGCCGGAGACTTTCAAGATCGTCTGCGAGAACTTCGACCAGATCGTCGCCGCCAACATGGCGGGCAAGGGCTTCATCGCCGGCATCTCCTCGCAGCGACCCTATGATCAGGGCGCGGCGGAAGCCAAGGTCGGCGCCCTCGCGCTGATCGGCGAGAGCACCCCGCCCTACGTCGTCGTGCCGCCGCTGGCCGTCAACCGCGAGAACCTGCCGGCGTCCTACAAGACGATCTACCGCCACGACCTGCCGGCCGAGATGTCGGCCGCCCTGTCGAACTGACGAGAGCGGGCGGAAGCGGCGTCCGGCCGCTTCCGCCTCCGCCCCAGCCGCCGTTCGCTGCGCATCGAGGAGCCAGAGGGCATGCAGGACGCGACCATCCTTGAGATGCGGGACATGGAGAAGTCGTTCAACGGCATTCCGGTCCTCAAGAAGGCGCAGTTCGAGCTACGCCGCGGCGAGATCCACGCCCTGATGGGCGGCAACGGCGCCGGCAAGTCGACGCTGATGAAGATCCTGACCGGCGTCTACACGCGCGACGCCGGAACCCTGACGCTCGAAGGCCGCGAGTTGAACTTCCAGACCCCGCTGGAGGCGGAAGCGGCCGGCGTCGCGATGATCTTCCAGGAGCTAAGTCTCGTGCCGACGCTCACCGTCGCGCAGAACATCTTCCTGCACCGCGAGCCGCGTCGCGCCGGCGGCCTCCTCGACGACGGCGCGGCGCGCCGGCGCGCGGCCGAAATCCTCAAGGACCTCGGCGAGGACATCGACCCGCGCACGCCCGTCGAGCTCCTATCGACCGGCGCGCGGCAGATGGTGGAGATCGCCAAGGCCCTGTCGAAGAACGCGCGCGTCCTCATCATGGACGAGCCGACCTCGTCGCTCTCCGAGACCGAGACGCAGTCGCTCTTCCGCATCGCCCGGCGCCTGAAGGACAGCGGCATCTCGATCGTCTACATCTCGCACCGCATGTCGGAGATTTTCACGATCTGCGACCGCGTGACCGTGATGCGCGACGGCCAGACGGTGCTCACCGACGAATGCCGCAATGTCGGCATGGACGGGCTGATCGAGGCGATGCTGGGCTCCGGCTCGGTCGCCTCGCTCACCTATCGCGAGCGCGTGCGCGATCCGGACGCAAGGCCCGTCCTCGAGGTGGAGGGCCTTGATGTCGGCAACCGGGTGCGCGGCGCGAGTTTCTCGGTCGCGGCCGGCGAAATCGTCGGCCTCGCCGGCCTCATGGGCTCGGGCCGGACCGAGATCGCGGAAGCCATCTTCGGCGTGCGCCCGATCGGGGCGGGGAGCGTCCGGATCGACGGCAAGCCCGTGACCTCCACCGCCGAGGCGATGGCGGCGGGCGTCGCGCTGGTGCCGGAGGACCGTCGCCGGCAGGGCCTTGTTCTCGAGCACTCGGTCCACGACAATTTCATGCTGCCGAGCCTTCGTCGCTTCGGGCGCGGCGTCTTCGTGCGCGACCGTGAGGCGGCGAACAAGGTTGAGGCGGCGGTGCGCGACCTCAAGATCCGCACCGACGGTCTCGGCAAAGTCGTCCGCCTCCTGTCGGGCGGCAACCAGCAGAAGGTGGTGCTGGCGAAATGGCTCGCCCGCAACCCGCGGCTCCTGATCCTCGACGAGCCGACGGTCGGCGTCGACATCGGCGCCAAGGCCGACATCGTCGCGATCGTGCGCGCGATCGCCGACAAGGGCACGGCCGTCGTCGTCATCTCCTCGGAATTCGAGGAGCTTCTCGCCCTCAGCGACCGCCTCGTCGTCCTGCACGACGGCGCGGTCATCCGAACCATGGAACGCCGCGACATCGCATCGGAGGAGGTGCTGCACCATGCAGTCCAAGGCTAACGCATCGGCGGCACTGGCCGCAGCCGCCAAACCGGCGGTCAGGCGCTCGACGATCCAGTGGAGCGACTTCGTCGTCTACTTCTTCTTCGCGGCCGTGATCCTGTTCTTCGCAGTCACGATCGGCGACAAGGGCTTCCTCACCACCGCCAACCTCTTCAACATCACCCGCACGACCTCGATGATCGCGGTCATGGCGATTGCGATGACCTTCGTCATCGCGGCCGGCGAGCTTGATCTCTCGATCGGCTCGACGGCGGCGCTCTCGGCCCTCGTCGCGGCGCTCGTGATGCAGGCGGGCTTCGGCATCGTCGGCGGCGTCGCGGCGGCGATCCTCGCGGGCCTGGCGGTCGGCGCGATCAACGGCTTCTTCGTCACCGTCGTCAACATCCCGTCGTTCCTCGTCACGCTCGGCATGATGCAGTTCGTGCGCGGCCTCGACATGCGCCTCACCTACACCAAGCCCGTGGCAATCTCCGACACCACCTTCACCGGCATCTTCGGGTCCGGCAACGTGGCGGGCGTCCCCTCGCTCTTCCTCTGGTCCCTCGTCATCGCCGCCGTCGGCCATGTCGTCCTCCGCTACACGTCCTTCGGCCGGCAGGTGCTGGCGACCGGCGGCAACCGCGTGGCGGCCCAGTATTCCGGCGTTCCGGTCAAGCGGATCAAGCTCTACTGCTTCCTGATCTCGGGCGCGGCGGGTGCTGTGGCGGGCATGCTCTATTCCGGCATGATGCAGACGGCGCGCTACAACTTCGGCACCGGCGCGGAACTTGCGGCGATTGCGGCCGTCATCCTCGGCGGCACCTCGCTCTTCGGCGGCAAGGCGACGATCATCGGCACCTTCGTCGGCGCCCTCCTGATCGGCACGATCAACAACGGCCTCATCATCATGGGCCTCGACGTCAGCGAGCAGAACATGGTGGCCGGCGCCCTCATCGTCCTTGCCGTTGCCTTCGGCCGTAAGCGAGCCTCCGCCTAGAACGTTTCACGTTCGTGGCGTCGGCACGTTGGTGCTCTCATCCGCTCGATGTTGAGCGCCACCGAATACTCCACGAATGGAAGGTCGGAAATTCACTATCGGCCAGTGAGCACGGAGGCTCAACGCCTCCTTACGCTTCATCCGGCCTATCGATCGGCTCTCCCACATTTCCCCAAAGCGGCGTCTTACCGTTCGTTTGAGAATGTCCGCTTCCAGGCTAGCCTGTGCGGGTCTCCGACGACCAAAATGGGTCGAATGCGGATGGACCGCTTCCGGGGGGCCGCTACTCTGGCGCCGATCGGCTCGACAGGGTGGTTAGCTGTCGTTCCACCCAGCGCCGACTTCCCATGAACGCCAACACTTTAAGCCGGGGACGTTGCATCGTCGACGCTGGCACAATTCGCTTACCCCGGCGCCCGGAGTCCGCAGCTCCGATTTGCGGCTCCTAATTTTTACGTGCATCTCTCTTTGTATCGGGGTCCGTCTGGCTATAGGCGATGCCGTTTCGCGAGCGCGTTCCAACCCGCCTACAGCCTGGAGAATGCGATAGTCATTTTCGCCCGCTTATGTGTTCAGAAAGTATCGCTGATCATGATTGCTTCATCGGCTTGTGTGAGAGTGTCATCCGGATTGAGGAGATGTTCAGTCGCATGCGCCAGTCAGCCAGCGAGTCCCTAGGGAAGGGACCGAACCGGCGCGTGATCGCCGCGCTTGTCGCGATGCTCCTGGCGGTTGGGGTGCTGGTCGTCGCCTTCGTGCTGTTCAATTCGCGCGATCAGGATCGCCTCGCGGTCGCCGCCTCCACGAAGCTTGCCGAGACCGCCCTGCAGGTGAAGCAGCGGGAAATCGCCCGCAACTTGCAGGACTACACCGAACGTGCCGACGTTCGCGCCTATCTCGGCCAGCGCTTGGCCGGAGCGGCGCCCCC
>NZ_FOOA01000036.1 GCF_900113065.1 Aureimonas phyllosphaerae | reverse complement strand
AAGGCAACCTCGACCAGCTACGCCTCTACACCAACGAGCTGATGCACGAGAACCTTGCCATCTACACAAAGCTCGGATGGGAGGAATACGATCGTGCCGAACAGGACGGCTTCCGTCGCGTGTTCATGCGCAAGCGGATTGATCCACGCCCTGCTGGAACACCGACCGAATAGTCTCGTCAGGGTTTGCAGTTCGTCCGCTTCTCGCACACGTCCTCAGAAAGCCGACGGTCGGGAAACCACCCAGCCTAGCCGTCGTGGCAGATCCGCGAACGTTCGGAAGCGGCCCATCGACTTTCAATCCAAGCGAGCCGTTCAAAGGTATGGTTCAGGCGCTCGCACGAAGCTGATCCACAGTCCCAACACTTATGTGCGCTGGCGGATCTCGCGCCACGTGCTCGCGACATGGGCGCGAAGGGCTTCCGCGAGGCCTGCCGCGTCGCGGTTCTGCAGCAGCGTCAGCAGCAGCGCATGCTCGGTGACCGCCGTGGTCCAGAGCGCCCGGTCGGCGCTTCCCTTCCAGCGATAGAAGGTGAGCTGGGCGTTGAGTTGCGCGTGCAGGTTGGCCAGAGTCTCGTTGCGTGCGGCGGCAACGATCGCCAGGTGGATGTCCTGGTTGCAGCGGAAATAGTCCGCGCGGTCCTGCCGCTCGAACGCAGCCGTCAACTCGTCGTGGAGATGACCGATCGCCGTAATCTCGGCATCGGTCGCCGAGCGCGCCGCGCATTCCCCGGCAAACCCTTCGAGTACCGCCAGAACCGACAGCTTCTCCTCGATCTCGGCCGGCGAAGGATGGCGCACCATCGCCCCCCGCTTGGGCTCGATCCGCACCAGCCCCTCTGCGGCCAGAACCTTCAGCGCATCACGCAGCGGCGTCCGCGAGACGCCCAGCCGGTCGGCCAGCTGCCGTTCGCGAAGGCGCGTTCCGGCCGCAAGCTCCTCTGTCACGATCAGCGAGCGCAGCCGTTCCACCACGAGAGCCGCGAGCGGCTCGGGCAGCGGGATCGGAGGAAGCGGCGGCGTCATTGCGAGACTCATCGGCGGTCACGTTCGATCGCACGTCGGCAGGCGTCAAGTGCTGCCCGCTGTGCCGCAAACCTCGGGTGCGTCGCAGCGACGATTGAGGGTTGACGACCACGAAGCGAACTGGTCGTTTGGTATACCAAATGCAGGCTCGTCGGCACCCCTATCGCCCGGCGATGAAGCTCACCGCCGTGAGGTCGTCCATGAACAGTCATCAGCGCTTCGCGAAGGCCGATCGCCCCGTCGAAGCACTTCTGGTCGGTGCCGGTGCGTTCGGCCGGTCGCTTCTCGGCCAGGGTCGGCGGATGGCGCTCCTCAACGTTCGTGTGGCGGTGGATACGAGCGTCGAGCGGGCCGTCGAGGCATTCCGCGCCGCGGGCTGGAGCGCCTCCGAGATCGCGGCCTGCACCAGTGCCGCAGACGCTCGGGCCGCGTGGGACGCCGGGCAGTGCGTCGCCAGCGCCCGGCTCGCCGACGTCCTCGCGCTTCCCGTGGATATCCTGGTGGAAGCCAGCGGCCACCCGGAGGCCGGTGCCGCTCATGCCATGGCAGCGATCGAGGCCGGCCGGCACGTCGCCCTCGTGACCAAGGAGACCGACTCGGTCGTTGGCCCCTATCTCGCTCACGCCGCCCGCGAGCGCGGCCTCGTCTGCACGCCGGTGGACGGCGACCAGCCGGCGCTCCTGATCGCCCTCGTAACCTGGGCCGAGACGCTGGGCCTGACGATCCTGACCGCTGGGAAGTCGAGCGAATACGATTTCGTACTTGGCGAGGACGGCGAGAGCCTCACGAGCGAAGGACGATCGGCAAACGCGCCGGGCTTTGCCGCGGTCTCGCGGCTCAAACATCGCGACGTCCGCGCTGTGATTGGGCAGCGCGCCGCCTTGGCCCACGCGCTTCCGCAGCGCGCGGTGCCGGACCTCTGCGAACTCGCGGTCGTCGCCAATGCGACGGGCCTCATGCCCGACGTTCCCGGCTTCCATGTCCCGATCGCACGGATCGAGGAGGTCGCCACGATCTTCGACGTGCGCGAGAACGGAGGGCTCCTCGGAGGCACGCGCCGCCTTGACGTGTTCAACGCGCTGCGCGGAACGGGCGACGTGTCCTTCGCCGGCGGGGTGTTCGTGACCGTGCGGTGCGAGGACCGCGAGACCTGGGCCGTCCTTGCCGCCAAGGGCCATACGATGAGTAGCAGCGGCGAGGCCGCGATGATCTGGATCCCGCGCCATCTTTTGGGGCTCGAAGCGCCGATCAGCATCCTTGATGCCGTCGTCAACGGCGCGAACGTCGCCGGGGAGCCGACGCCCGTGGTCGATCTCGTCGGCCGCACGACGCAACCGCTGGCGGCGGGCACACGGCTCCTCGCCGAAGGGCATCACCATACGATCGAGGGCGTCGGGCCCGAACTGGTGCCGGCGTCTCCGCTCGCGGACGACCGTGCCGCGCCCTACTACCTCCTGTCCGGACGCCGCCTCCTGCGCGACCTCCCGGCGGGCGCAGAGATCACGCTGGCCGACATCGAGCCGGCCGAAAGCACGCTTTTGACCCTGCGCCGACGGCAGGACGCACTGTTCTTCGGCGCCGGCGAAGCCGCATCCGCTGCACGCATGGCTGGGGGCTGACGCCCGATCGCCAGACACACCAGAAGACCATCCAGGGAGGAAGACATGCACCACTCGTTCAAGACGGCACTCTGGGGCGCCACCGCCATCGGCCTCGTCGCCGGGACCGCACCCGCGCTGGCTGAATGGACGCCGAACAGGCCCGTCGAGTTCGTCGTCGCGTCCGGCGCCGGGGGCGGCACCGACCAGTTCGCTCGCATCATCCAGTCGATCGTGCAGAAGCACGAGCTGATGCCCGTTTCCGTGGTCGTGACGAACAAGGGCGGCGGAGCTGGGACGGAGGCGTTCGTCGACGGCAAGCTGGCGGGCAACGACCCGCACAAGCTCGTCTTCGGCACGAACAACGAGTGGCTGCTGCCCATGGTGACGAAAGCCGCCTATGCGCCGGGCGACCTGCGTCCCGTCGCGGCCATGGCGATGGACGAGTTTCTCCTGTGGACGCACAAGGATGCGCCCTACAAGGACACGGCGGAATTCATCGCCGCTGCCAAGACCGGGGGGATGCGAGTCGGCGGTTCGCAGTCCAAGGACACCGACCAGATCCTCTCCAAGCATATCGAGTTCGCGACCGGAGCGAGCTTCGTCTACATCCCCTTCAAGTCCGGCGGCGAGGCCGCGACGCAGCTCGCCGGCGGCCATATCGCTGCGAACTTCAACAATCCGCAGGAGAACATGGGGCAGTGGCGCGGCGGCCTCGTACGCCCGCTTTGCGTGTTCTCGCCTGAACGGATGCGACAGACTGAGAAAGTCGCAGGCGACATGGCCCTGTCGGACATCCCGACCTGCGTCGAGGCGGGTCTCCCCGTCGAGGAATATCGGATGCCGCGTACCGTCTGGGCGAATGGCGATGTAGCCGACGAGGCCGTCGCCTACTATGCCGACGTGCTCGCCGAGGTGCGCAAGACACCGGAATGGAAAGAATGGCTTGCCCGCACCTCGCAGACCGACCGCTTCGTGACGGGAGAGAACTTCACGCAGATGGTCGCGCAGGAAAGCGCCGCGGCCCACCAGCTATTCGAGCGCACAGGCTGGCTTGTCTCCAACTGAGACCATTCCGATCGGATACCCGCCCTTCCCCGGAATTGGAGCGGGCGGGCATCCATCCTTGCCGCCACATCAACCATCGCATGAAACCTTGATCGCCACGCCATAGGTCTCGGCCGCCGTGCCTGCGAAGAGTGCGAACTGATCTGTCGCGGGCAGGTCCGAGACGATAGTTTTGAAGCCTCGGTAGAGCGTGTCGAAATCGACGCAGAGGCTGTCGACCGGGAAATTGCTTGCAAACATGGCGCGCCCGGCACCGAAGATCGCGATCGCCTCCCGCACGATGCGGGCATTGTCCTCCACCGTCCAGCCGCGGCCAGGCCGGCCAAACCCCGAGATCTTGCACCTCACGTTCGGCGCCTGCGCCATGCGCTCGAGACCTTGGCGCCAGGCGAGGAGCGCATCCTCGCTCCGGTCGGCCGGCAGGCAGAGGTGGTTGAGGATGATCGTCGTCTCCGGGAAGTCGAGCGCGAGCGCGAGCGCCTCCTCGGCGTTCCACCACGGCGTCTGCAGGTCGAAATGCAGGCCGTTCGGGTGCAGGAGCGCGTATCCCCGGCGCCAAGCGTCGGACGACATCAGGGTCTTTGAGGCCCCGACGTCGTCCACTGATGCGGGACCACCCGGCTTGTGGCGCACCGATCGCACGAGCCCGGAGGCGCCGTGGGACCGCAGCACCTCGCCGACGTCCTCGCGGTCGAGCCAGGCCTGCGCCACGATGGCATTGGGCAGTCCGTGCTCGCGCGCCAGCCCCTCCGCGTAGCGCACCTCGCCGATCGGGTCCGTCGGATCCCACTCGGTCTCCACGTAGACGGTGGCGACCACACGATGCCCGCGCGTCAGGGTGCGGTATTCGGGCGGCAGGAAGGGGCGGCGGATCGCTGCGTAATCGCCGTAGCGGAAGGGGATCACGCCCTCTTCCGTCAGCCAGGGATGATGGTTGCGGACCGGGTCCCAGAAATGTTGGTGGGCATCCACCACAGGACCGTCGTAGAGAGGCGTCGCCCCCCTCATCGCACCGCCTCCCCGCCCTTTCGGCCGCCGAGATCGATCACCAGCGTCGCGACGACGTAGAGCGCTGCGGCACCCGCGAAGAAAGCGAGCACCGTCGCGTAGGACTGGCTCGAGACGTCGAGGATCCAGCCGATCAGGATCGGGATCACGATGCCCGAGATCGACCCCGCGCAGTTCATGGCGCCGCCGACGAACCCGACCTTGTCGGCCGGCGCGAGGACCGGCGGGAAGCTCCAGTAGAGGCTGCCCCAGAGCAGGAAGAAGGCCGTCACCGACAGGAGCAGCACCGCATGGACCGGATCGACCACCTGCGGCAGCACGAGCAGCGATACCATGGCGACAAGACCCGACAGGGCCAACATCGTCTTGGCGACCCGGCCGCGGCGATGGCCGCGGTTCACGAGAGCATCAGCGAGGAAACCGCCCGTCAGCGAACCGGCCGCGCCGCACAGGAAGATGACGAATGTGGCGTAACCCATCGCCTTCAGGTCCATGCCGCGCGCGGCCGAAAGATAGCTCGGGCCCCAGGTAATCAGGCCGAAGAACACGGTCGCCCAACCGAAGCGGCCGACGCACAGGGCAACAAGCGTGCGGGTCGAAAGTCGGTCCGGCACCTCGCCTCCGCGGGAGCCCGCAGTTGCCGTGCTGCGGATGCGGGCGAGTTCAGCGGCGTTGACGCCGCTGTGATCCTCCGGCCGGTCGCGCAGGTACCACCAGGACAGGATGCCCATGGCGACCGTGACGAGACCCGCGACCAGGAAGGCGAGCCGCCAAGAGCCGAGGCTCAAAATCAGCCACGAGATAACGACTCCGCCGATCGCAGCGCCAAGCGGGCCGCCGCAGTCCATGATCACGGCGCCGCGTCCGCGCTCGCCCGGCGATAGCCAGGAGGCGTTCAGCTTACCACCCGCTGGAAACAGCGGCGCCTCAGCACCGCCGAGTCCGACGCGCGTCAGGAGCAGCGACACGCCGCCGCTCGCGATGGCAGCCAGTGACTGAAAGATGCCCCAGAAGACCGTTGCCCAAGTGACCATGGCGCGTGGCCCGAAACGGTCGATCAGCCAGCCGGAGGGGATCTGCAGCGCAGCGTAGCTCCAGAAGAAGGACGACAGGATCAGCCCTTGCATCGTCGCCGAGAGCTGGAATTCCGCCGCGATGGTCGGCATCGCGATCGACAGTGCCACGCGGTCGACGAGATTGATGACCACAAGCGCAAAGATCACGAGGAAGATGCGCCAGCGAACGGTGCTGGCCTTCGCCCCTGTCGCGGCGAACGTATCGGTTGTCATAGACTGTTTCCTCCCAGAAACGGACAGCTCACAGACGGACGGGGCAGCAGGCGGCTATGCGATGCTTTCCAAGCATCAAACTGCTGCCGACACCGCGCGTGCGAGGGCCAATCGCGAAGAGGCTATCGGAGCACCGTGCCTCTTCCCAATTCCGCTTTGCTATGCTGCGATGCCATTCCGGCATCGCATTCGAGGGGGACGATGATGGACAACGGCGACGCTCTCCTGCGACGCGTGAAATCGAGCCATCTCGTGCTTCTCCTCGCGCTGTCCGAGCATGGAAGCCTGCGCCGCGCCGCCGAGGCGACGGGCACCACGCAGCCAGCGGCCACGCGCCTCCTGCACGACCTCGAGGGCACGATCGGCCACGCGCTGTTCGAGCGCCATCCCAAGGGCCTGCGACCAACGGCCTTCGGCGAGGCGATGATCCGCCATGCCCGTTCCGTGCGGGCCGAACTTGGGCGGACCGTCGGCGAGATCGCGGCCCTCGCCTCCGGCTATGCGGGCACGCTGCGGGTCGGCGCAATCCCGAGCGCCGTGCCGATCCTGGTCGCCCGGACGATCGCCGTCCTGAAGCGGCGCCACCCGCGCCTGCGGATTTCGGTGGAGGTGGCGACAAGCAACCACCTGACGGCCGCCCTCGCCGAGGGTCGGCTGGACCTCGTCCTCGGCCGGGTGCTCGATGCCGAGGCGGGCTCCGCCTTCGTTGTCCATGCGACGGTCGACGAAGGTCTCGTGGTCTGCTGCCGGCGCGATCACTCGCTCCGCCTCGCAGGCGAACGCGCGAGTTGGGCGGAGCTGTCGCGCTGGCCCTGGATCGTGCTGCCGGAGGGTTCGCCCATGCGGCAGATTCTTTCGAGCGCCTTTCGCGGCGGCGGCGCGCACGAGCCGGACGACATCACGGAAACGGCCTCGTTCCTGATGGTGGTCTCTCTCCTTTCTCAGAGCGAAGCGATCTCGCTTCTGCCCCGCGACGTCCTCTGCAGCCCCTTCGGCCGCCCGACGATCGACGCGCTCCCGGTCGACCTCCATCCGTCGATGGGCCCCTACACCGCGCTGACGCGGAAGGATCGCGACAGCGAGGCTTCGATCGCCCTCTTCATCGAAGCGCTGAACCGCATCCTCCAGGAACGCGCATCGGCGGACGCTTGAAAGACGCAAAGTGAGCCCGCAATGGTCGACTCTGCTCCAACTGCATGCAGCGCCCAAGTGCGACATAAAAGACCCACCTGACGAAATGACAGGAGGCTGCTGTTCCATCGCTAAGCCATGCCTGCAGAAGCCGGGCTATTCGGCGAGCCACAATCTTTGAGGTCTCCGATGGGAGCCGAAGCGAACGTTGGAAAGCAGTCCATCCGCTTCCGACCCATTATTGTCCTACCTTTCGGTTGCGCTCTTTTCCGGAAGCGGACATCGCGAACCAAATGTGCGAGCTAATCAACATTCTCTCGCACCACGGGACATCGCCGCGATCGGATCGCGGCGTTCAGGCGTTTTGTTGGGTGGTACTTGCTGCTAGGGCCGATGCAGGACGTCCTGCCACTCAGGGTGGCGGTCGATCTGCGCCTTCGCGAAGGGACAGAGCGGGATGAGAGCTGTGCCGTCTCGGCGAGCGTCCTCCACAGCCTGGCGTACCAGCCGCTCTCCGATTTTGCGCCCCCGCAGAGCCGCAGGAACCTCGGTGTGGTCGATGATGAGCAGTCGCTGCCCCGCCCGGCTGTAGGTCATCTCCGCTTCGACACTGTCGACCACGATCCGGTAGCGGCCTTTGGCGGCTCCGTCTTCACGCACCACCTGCCCGTCCTCTGGCGAAGGGAATTTCCCGGACTTCTCGGCGTCCGCCGCACGCACCTGCCGCGGCTGCCCGGGTGCGCACTCCAAAAGATCACGGTCCCAGCCTCCGAGGTCAGCGGCAGCGTCGTAGGTCGAGACCAGGAAGGCCATCAGCGCCTCGTCGGGATCGGCGGCCGAGCGGACGGCATCGTAGGGCAGGACAAACTCCGACAGGCTTTCGTGCCAAAAGGCTCCCTCAGGCCGCACCGGCGCGGCGCGGAAGCCGTTCGGGGCAGGATACGCGTAGGCGTAGAAGGCGGGATAGTCGATGCCGCCACCCCCCGGCCAAAAGCCGGCGGAGGAAACTTCCCGGTCGTAGGCTTCCCGAGCGACATCGTCCGGCAGGGTCGGGATCCCAGCGGGATGGAGCGGCGCGCGCCGGCCCGAGAAACGCGTGATGGCGAGGTCGAGTGCGCCCCAAAAGAGGTGAACGGGGCTCGCCTTGCCGAGGAACGAGGTCCGGAACCGCTTGAAGACGCCATCGACGGCAACCAGCACCTGGTGGAAGCGCAGCACGGCGTCCCGGTCGTAAGGGCGCTTGCGATGGTCCTCGGCGAAGGGAACAGGAAACGGCACCTCGTTCGGACTGCCGTTGAAGGTGGGCGTGCCGCCGAGTTCGGCAATCATACGCACGAAGTCGGCGTGAAACGCCGCGACCGTCCCGGCCCCCAGCGCAATCGAGGCTCGGCGGCCATCGCCGCTGGTGCCGACGACCGCATGATCTCGCAGATCAAAGAGCATCTCGATGCCGCTGCCGTCCGGGATCGGCGAGGAAGCCAGGCCCCGCGGGGTCACGTAGAAGGTAGCGTTCCAGGAATGGTTGAGCCACGGACTATGGACCAGCCGGTACTTACCGGCGATTTGCAAGTAAAGGTGTAGGGCTGAGCATGTCTCGCGCCAGCCGAGATAGTCGAAGTCGGGCCAGTCGGTTCTCATCAGGTCTCCATCCCTTGTGTCCGCCTGCGCGAGCGGCCTCGTTCCCGTCGTTTCCGATCCTCTGCGCCGCGGGCGGAGGACTGCGCTCGCGCCGGTCAGTCCGGCAGGGGGATGTGCTCGTCGCGGTCGCCGGCCGGCAGGTCGAAGCGGCCCTGCCCCCAGTTCTGCGCGCGCCATTCGGCCTTGGCCGCCTCGATCCGCTCGCGCGAGGAGGCGACGAAGTTCCACCAGATATAGCGGTGTCCGGTCATCGTCGCGCCGCCGAGGATCATCAGCCGAGCTCCCGCCTCGCCCGCCGCGACGGTGATCCTGTCGCCCGGGCGGAACACCATCATTTGGCCCAACTCGAAGATTTGCCCGGCCACCGCGATCGATCCCTCGACGATGTAGATGCCCCGGTCCTCGTGATCGTCGGGCATCGGCAGGCGGCTTCCCGGCTCCAACATCACGTCGGCGTAGAAGGTCTGCGAGAACATCGTCGCCGGCGCGGTCTCGCCGTAGGCCGTTCCGAGAATGAGCCGCACGCGCGCGCCGCCGTCCTCGATCACCGGCAGTGCCGCCTTGCCGTGATGCTCGAAGGTGGGCGCGACGTCCTCGTGGCTGTCGGGTAGCGCCAGCCAGGTCTGGATGCCGAAGAGGCTGTTGGGGCCGCTCCGGCTCGCCGCACTGGTGCGCTCGGAATGTGAGACGCCCCGTCCCGCCACCATCCAGTTCAACGCGCCCGGACGGATGACCTGGTCCGCCCCTGTGCTGTCCCGGTGATGAAAGTCTCCGCGGAAGAGATAGGTGACGGTGCCGAGGCCGATATGCGGATGAGGCCGCACGTCGACGCCCTGACCCGTCAGGAACTCCGCCGGCCCGGCCTGGTCGAAGAAGATGAAGGGACCAACCATCTGCCGCTTGGGCGCTGGAAGAGCGCGACGGACCTCGAAGCCACCGAGATCACGCGACCGCGGGACGATCAGCGTCTCGATGGCATCGATCCCGACCTCGTCGGGGCAGCCCGGCTCGATTGCGGGGTTCCAGCTCATGGGTTTGATCCCTTCCTACGCCGCTGGCTGCGCCTGCACGCATGCGGCCTAGCGTAAGCAGACAGTGAAGTGACTTGGAACGCAGATCATCCTGCTTCCGACGGCGTTGTCACGAGCTACGCGAGGCGATGCGCCAGCACTAGGTCTGTTCGCCGCGCAACCGTGTCGCGTTACGAGGAACGCAGGATCGGTCCGGGGCCCATCGTCGATTGTCCTGAAGTTCGAAGATCAATTGCCTCGAAGTGGGGATCTCGAACGAACAGGTCCGTCAGGAGATCCGCCAGCACGTCGACCTTCCGCTCGGAATGACGGCCTGGAGGGCGCACGACGTAGGCGCCTGCTGTGGGCGGCGGATGGTTCGTCATGATGGGAAGAAGCGCGCCGGAGACCACTTGGTCGTAGACGATGCAAGTGGGCAGCCAGGCAATGCCGAGACCCGCGGCAGCGGCGGTGGCAAGCGCAAGCGCGCTATCGGCCTTGAAGCGGCCTTGCGGATTGGTCGTGACCACCCGGCCCTCAACCATGAACTGCCAGGTCTCGGTTCCCTGCATGAGGGCTGGGTGATCCGAAATCTCCGTTGGGCTACCGGGACTTCCATGCTCCCGGACATAGTCGGGACTGGCAACGAGCGTCCCGTATATCGGTCCGACTCGGCGGGCGAGCAGCTCCGAGTCGGAAAGGTATCCGACACGAACCGCGCAATCGAAACCTTCGGCGACGAGATCGACGAAGCGGTCGCTGTAGACGGTGTGGATATGGAGAAGCGGATAGCGACGCGCCATGTCCGCCAGAACCGGTGCGAAGTGGGTCGGACCAAAGGTCAGCGGCATGGCGACGCGCAGGCGGCCGCGAAGGTCGCCGGCCGGGCGGATCGTGTCCCTGGCAGCCTCGATCTCCGCACCGATCCGGCTCGCATGTTCGCGGAAGATCGATCCAGCCTCCGTCAGGGCGGCCCCGCGCGTCGTTCGGGCCACGAGTTGGGCACCAAGTTCCTCTTCGAGCCGGAGCAGCCGACGGCTCACGATCGACTTGGACAAACCAAGCCGACGCGCGGCTGCCGAGACGCCTCCGGCTTCCGCCACCTCGATAAAGGTCAGGATGTCCTCGATGTTCATTCGCGTTCCCCTTTTTGCGACGCAGCTGTGCGCAGCGGCGCGCTACCGCGTAAGGAGCGCGACTGACAAGGTCGCCACGTCCTGAACCAGACAACGAAGTCGTGTCGGACCCCAGCCAAAACATCGAAGCCCAGACGACATGGGAAGTATCAATGACGTTTCGTAACGGCCTTTCTTCGCTTCTTCGCCCAGAGGATTCCGTCCTTGTTCTTATCGATCACCAGCCCTACCAACTGACGAACCTGAATAGCCACGACCCGCATGCGACGGTTAACGCCGTAACGGCCTTGGCCAAATCTGCGAAAGTCTTCAACGTGCCGACGATTGTGACGAGCGTGATCGCAGATCGCGGTGGAAAGATCTTTCCGCAGATCACTGATGTCTTCTCAGGCCAAGAGGTCATTGACAGGACGTTCATCAACACTTGGGAGGACCCTAAGGTCGTTGATGCGGTGAAGGCGACAGGTCGCAAGCAGTTGATCATCGCGGGGCTTTGGACGGAGATCTGCGTCGCCATGCCGGCGATCCAAGCTCTGGGAGAGGGTTGGGATGTGACAGTGGTCACCGACGCTTCCGGAGGAACTTCGGTCGAGGCACACGAAGTCGCGATCCAGCGCATGATCGCGGCCGGCGCGAACATGATGACTTGGATGGCGCTAGCGGCCGAGTGGCAGCGCGACTGGGCACGGGTCGAGACCGCGACGGCGCTGAATGAAGTCATGCTACAGCATGCCGCCGGCAGCGGTATCGCCTATCTCTGGGAGCAACAGCTTCTCAACACACCAGTCGGACCAACTGGGCAGTCTTCGCAGTAATGGAAAGAGGTGGCTGGATAGGGTCGGGACTTACGCTTCATAAGTGGACGCGAGGGTTCTCCTTACACTCAGGACTCGCCTGATTCTCTGTAGATAACCCTTCAACAACCGTCCGCTTTCCGACATTATTTGCTTGGAAGCGGACGGTCGCCTTTCCACCCATGCCAGCCAATCTTCGTCCGGGAACTGCACCGGGCAGACGATCCGGATGCAGGTGACGGCTATGGTGCAGTCCGAAGCGGGTCCCTAGGAAATCGCCCCCATCCGAACGTCCACGACCCAGGTCACGCCGAACTTGTCTCTCAGCATTCCGTACAAGGGAGAGAAGCTGGCCGGGCCAAGCGGCTGGATGATCGTCGCGTCATTCGACAGCCCGTCCCAGTAGGCTTTGATCCGGTCCGCATCGCCGCCTCGGACCGAGACGAAGACCGGGATCTTGCCCGGGTCCCAGTCCCGCGCCGACGGCACGTCCATCGCCATGACGTGGAACCCGTCGTCCGAGGCGACCTCGCCCCAGATCACCTGGTCCGCTTCCGCCTGATCGGTCACGGCCTGCGCATCCGCGAAGGTGAAGAGCGACAGACGTCCGCCGAAGACGGACTGGTAGAAGCCGAGCGCCTCTCGGGCCTCGCCTCTGAAGTTCAAGTGGGTGACGGTCTGGATGGTCATGGCGCTTGCCCTTTCGCGTTGAACGAGGACCAAGGTAAACCAACCCAACTGACAGTTTGCGGCAGTTGGGCATCGGGTGGAGCATGGCGCGTTCGGATCGACTGTTCCGACTCCTTCAGGCGATGCGAACGATGCCCGCGCCGATCACCGCCGCGCGTCTCGCGGCAGCGACCGAGGTGTCGCTCCGCTCGCTCTATCGCGACATCGACGCGCTCCGGGCAGCCGGCGCGCGGATCGAGGGGGAGCGGGGTTACGGTTACCGCTTGGTGGAGGACTACGCCCTACCCCCTCAGACGTTCGATCGCGCGGAGATCGAGGCGCTCGCGCTAGGGCTCGCCGAGGTTCGGAGCATGGGCGACCCGGTGCTCGCCGAAGCCGCAGCGTCGGCCCTCGCCAAGATCACTGCGACGCTGCCGGACGATCGCGAGCAGTATCTCGTGCACGCGATCTCGCAGGTGTTCCGGCCGACATCGCGCTACGAGCCTTCACCGCACATGGAGACGGTGCGCGCCGCATGCTGGCGCGAGGAAGCACTGCGGATCGGCTATGCCGACAAAGACGGCGCCGCCACCGAGCGCGTGATCCTGCCACTCGCCGTGATCCACACCGACCGGACGCAGACGATCCTCGCCTGGTGCTGCCTGCGGGAGGGATTCCGCATGTTCCGCGCCGACCGGCTCCAGCACGTCGACCCGACCGGGACAAGCTTCCGGCCCCGGCGAGCCGTGCTCCTGCGGGAGTACCTGTCGGAGCTCGATCAGCGCCGATCGCCTGCAACCGGGAATGACCGAGACGAGCGCGTCTGAACGTACGGCTCCTCTCCTTCGCGGGTTTCGGAATGAGAGGGTCCCAGCCTCGTCAGCAGGCTTGAGCCGGCTAGATCATTCCAGCCAAGCTCGCTCCACGAGGCCCTCGCCGTGCACATTCTGATCGTCACCGCTCACCCCGATCCGGCCTCCTTCACGCACGCCGCCGTCGCTCGGTTCGTCGCAGGGGTCGAATCCGTTCCCGGCACCTCGCACGAGATCGTCGACCTCATCGCCGAAGGCTTCGATCCGCGGTTCACGTCTGCCGACGACGACGCCTTCGACGGCCGGACCGCGGTGGGCGCCGATGTCGTGGTGCAGCAGCAGCGCCTCGATCGCGCGGACGTGCTGGTCTTGCTCTTCCCGGTCTATTGGTGGTCGATGCCAGCGGTGATGAAAGGCTGGATCGACCGCGTCTTCGTGTCGGGCTGGGCCTTCGTCGAAGAACCGGACAAGGGCATGACGCGCCTCCTCGGACGCCTGAAGGGGCGCGTCGTCGCGATCGGCGGGACGAACCGAAGCACCTACGAACGACGCGGTTATCTCGCGGCGATCGAGACGCAGATCGTCGAGGGCGTCTTTCGCTATTGCGGCATGCCGGTGCTCGGCTTCGACCTCCTGCTGCCCCTCGACGAAGCGAGCGGCGAAGAGAGCCTGTGCCGAGCCTTCGAACTCGGGCGGCAAACGGCCGAAGAGAGAGCCTGATCCGCTGGGCGGCCGAACGGCCGTACGTGAAATGCAGGCCAGCGCCCACTACCGACCCTTCCAAGACCTTAGATGGCGAGCTTGCCGATCCGAAAAGCAGACGTCAGCCGGATGTGAAGGTCAACTCGTCGAACAGGGGATCAGTTGATCCTTGCCATCCATGATACGAGCGCATCACGCGATCGAGCGATCTGTGGTGAGGTCGCTTCCGGCGACAGAAGGAGGTAGCGCGACCCGTCGGCCGTGAAGCCGAAGGGCGCGGCAAGGACGCCACTGGCAATATCGTCGCGAGCCATATGCCACGACCCCATCGCGACGCCGAGACCGGCCATCGCCGCCTGCAGACTGAGATAGAAGTGCTCGAACGCCTGCGACGGCCCGGCCGGAGGCGCCGTGCCGGCGTCGGCGCACCACGTCGCCCAGGCGTTGGGCCGCGACTGCGAGTGGAGAAGCCGGGCATCGGCACGCAGCGTCGGCACCTTTGCGCTCCGGTCGAAGAAGCGGTCGATCATGTCGGCACGGCAGATTGGCCCCATGCGCTCCTCGAACAGGTCATCGGCGCGCGTGCCAGGCGCCAATGGGAAGTCCGACCGGCGGATCGCCAGATTGATCGCACCGCCGAGCGCGACCGGCCCGCCCGCCGCCACGAGATGCACGTCGATGCCCGGATGCGCCCGGTGGAACGCCGGCAGGCGGGGAATGAGCCAGCGCATCAGAAGCGTCGGCTCGCAGGACAGCGTGACCGGCCCCGCCCGGCCCCGATCCCGAAGCCCGTCCGCGGACGCGGCGATGAGGCCGAGCCCTTCGCGCACGGCCTTCGCCAGGCGTCGCCCGTCGTCGGTCAGGAAGACGCGGCGGCTGCGCCGCTCGAACAGCGCAACGCCGAGATCGTCCTCGAGAAGGCGCACCGCACGGCTGACGGCGCCATGCGTCAGGTTGAGGGCGTCGGCGGCACGGCTGAAGCTTTCCAGCCGGGCCGCCGCCTCGAAGCAGCGCAGCGCCGCGAGCGGCGGCAGGCGGCCCCCCTCGATCCGTGAGCCAGTCTCACCGATGCTGTCAGCATTCATCGTTTTTCCGGTCATCTTCGAGCCGCTAGCGTGAACGGCAGAACAACGTTCCCGGAGCGCATCCTTGACTGAACTCCTCGCCGTCGTCACCATCACGATCCTTGCCGTCGTCAGTCCGGGACCCGACTTCGCGATGGTGACGCGCAACAGCCTCGTCCTGTCGCGGCGCGCTGGCCTGCTGACGGCGGTCGGCATCGGCGGCGGCGTCCTCGTCCATGTCGCCTATACGATCCTCGGCGTCGGCCTTCTGATCCAGCAGTCGATCTGGCTGTTCAACGCGCTGAAGCTCGTCGGTGCGGCCTATCTTGTGTGGCTCGGCGTGAAGATGCTGCGGGCGAAGCCGACCCAGGGCGCCCCGAACGCAACGGTAGCGGCACTATCCGACGCGGCGGCGCTGCGGCTCGGCTTCCTGACCAACGCGCTGAACCCGAAGACGACGGTCTTCATCGTCAGCCTGTTCATGCAGGTGGTCCTACCCACGACGCCGCTCGGCGTACAAATCGGCTACGGCGCATTCATCTCGGCCGCGCACGTCGTCTGGTTCGCGATCGTCGCCACGTTCTTCTCCGCTGGGCGCGTCCGAAGCCGCATCCTGCGGGTAAGGCATTGGATCGACCGCCTGTTCGGCGGGATGCTGGTGCTGTTCGGTGTGCTCCTGGCGCGCACGAGTTATGTGAACTGACGCCCCGAACATGGTCGCGCCGCTTGCGCCCCCTTGCAGCCATCCGTGGCGTCAGCCGACGATCCCGAAAGCCGACGCTCGTAGTTGCAAGCCGATCGGTCAAAGGTCGAGCAGACGCTTCGCGCCCATCTTGAACCAGGCCTTGGCGATCTGGCCGTTCTCGACCTCGTAGATGCACACGACATCGATCTCGCCGACGCCTTCGGGAAAGGTCCGCCGGACGGTCTCGTGGTCGATCACCATGTTGCCGACGCTCAACCGGTGCAGGAGCGTCCCGCGCAGGTCTGGTTCGCGGAACCGCTCGACGTGGCGCTCGCGGATCGCATCGGTGCCGCTCGCCAGAAGCGTGTTGGGGAAGGCGTAGTAGAGGCAGTCGTCGCTCCACCACTGCATGAAGCTGTCGATGTCGCGAGCGTTGTAGGCTTTGAGCTGCATCTGGACGGGATGGGTGGCATCGGCGACGGTGGCGTTCATGCAGGTCTCGCTGGGCTTGAGATACTATGCGAAGCGTCCATCGTGGCCGATCGCATTGAGGTCAAGGCCACAGAGGCGATGGCAGCGTCCCTTAAAACGGGTCCGGCAAGCGGACTGATGGTTTTCCTCCCTTGACCGCCCGTCAGCACATCAACAATGTTCCCGGCTTGTTCGCTGTGTTCGAGGAGAAATCGATGGCTGTGGTGCGTTGGCAAGATTGGGACGGTCACGGTCTCGAACATTGTGAGTGCCGGGAGGACAGCGAGGGATTGGTCCTCGAAGGGGTTGTCGCAGGAACCCGCCATGGATTGTATGGTGGGGACTACCGAGTTCGCACTGATGCTGCTTTCAGGACCCGCGAGGTCTATCTTCGATACGTCGGCGGCGCGGTTCTCCACGTAGAAGCAGATGGAGAAGGTAATTGGCGCGATGTGGTGAGGGACCGATCGCTGGATTTCCTTGCAGGATGCCTTGATGTCGATATCGGCATTACCCCGGCCACGAACACGCTGCCAATCAAACGTCTGAAGCTCGATATGAATGAGAGCAGAGACATCACTGTTGCTTACATTCCGCTTCCAGATCAGATCGACGGAGAGTTCCTTCCACAGCGAGCGGAGCAGCGTTACACCTGCCTCATTCCTAGCAGGCGATACCGCTATGAAGGCCTGTTTCGATCGTTCACCGCAGAGCTAGAAATCGACAAGGATAGCCTTGTCACCGATTACCCCGATACTTTCCGAAGGGTGAGCACCGTAGCGCCGTCCGGATGATGGCTGGGAGCAGCGGTTACGGCAGCTATTGAATGTTGCGTCTCAAAACCTGCCTGTCGCTTTTCCACCCAACCGAGCCGTTCGGCGCCGAGGAAGCGCACGCCCGGGAGCGGTCCATCCGCTTCCAACCCGTCCAAGACGCAAGGTGAGTGCCAAAGCACGCTCCGAAGCGGAGACTCCACAGGACGGCAGTCGGTCGGGTAGAGCGAACTTCAGTCCTCCAGACTCAGGATCCACGCCGCCAGGGAGCCTCCCATGCCGGGCGCCTCCGGTCGCGCGAAGCCCGCTGCCGCTTCGCTTGGCAGGAGGCCGAACCGGGTCTTGAAGGCGCGGCTGAAGCTCTTCTCGTCGGCAAAGCCGCATTGATAGGCAACGCTGGATACGCGCGGCCTGGCGCCTGGCATCGTCATCAGTCGCATTGCGTGGCGCAGCCGTCGCTCCCGGATATGGGCATGAACCCCGCCCTCGCTGGCGAACTGGCGGTAAAGCGCCGAGCGCGACAGGCCGAAGCGGGCCGCGATGGCGTCGGCATCGAGATCCGGAACTGCGAAGTTGCGGCGGATGAAGTCGCGGATGTCGAGCCCCGTTCGAATGTCGCGTGCCGCCTTGGGGGTCGGGCGATCCTGCGAACTCGGCAGGCTGGCGGAACACAAGGTTGCGGCGACCTGTGCGATCTCGCTCATGTCGCCAGGAGGAAGCTCGCGCAGGCTGCCGACGAGCTCGCGCACGAAGCCGAAGAAGATCCGGGAGGCGGCGTCCCGGTGATAGTCGAAGCTTGTCCCATGCAGATCGCTGAGATCGGCGGCTCGCGGCAGGAGGAGCGCGCGGGGCAGCACGATGTTCACCGCATCCACCGCCTGATCGGAGGCCACCGTGACGGGCTGCGACAGATCGTAGACGAGAGCCTGCCCCGGCCGGGTGATGGAGACCCCGCGCTCCGTCCTCGCCCGGCTGCGCCCGGTTGCATAGAACTGAATGAGGATGTGATCGACGCCCTGGTCCGCGATCTTTGAAGCCGAGCGATCGAGGTTCTGCGCCGGCGCCTTCACGTCACCCGTCAGGAGGGCGCCGAGATGGTAGCTGTGCATGGCCGGGGCCTTGGACAGGTCCGTTTCGTCGCGACGGCTGAGGTCGAAGAACGGCCCGACATGCTCGCTCCACTCGTCCCACAACGCCT
Organism: Aureimonas phyllosphaerae; assembly: GCF_900113065.1. Taxonomy (GTDB): domain Bacteria; phylum Pseudomonadota; class Alphaproteobacteria; order Rhizobiales; family Rhizobiaceae; genus Aureimonas; species Aureimonas phyllosphaerae. The sequence continues at coordinate 2,739 of NZ_FOOA01000036.1, read as the reverse complement.
TGGGCTCCTCTGGGGCGGCGAAGCGGTTCTCGAATGGCGGGGTCATGCTCACGGCGGGCTGCGACGATCGTGTTACGGCTAATGGTCGTGCGCGATTTCTAGTGGGGCAAGCCGCTCTTGCAAGAGCTATTGTCGATCGACCGCCCGTTTGCCGAACAAGAGCGTGATGCTTGGCGAAGGGCGTCCCGCTACCGGAACAGCCGCAACACGTCCCTGGCCGAGCGGTTGATCATCGAAAGAGCTTGGACGCCGAGCTGCTGCTGGACCTGAAGCGCCTGGAGCCTTGTGGACTCAGCATCCATGTCGGCATCGACCAGGGCGCCGACGCCCTCGTCGATCGAGTCCAGGAGCGTGTCCGTGAAGGACTTCTGCGCATCGATGCGCGCGGCGACCGTGCCGAGATAGGCCGCCGACGCCGTGACCCCACTGATGGCCGAGTTGACGACGCCGAGATAGGCAGCGAGCACCTTGTTGCGGTCATCTCCGCTGGCGACGCCGAGCGCGGCAAGCGCCGTGTCGGACACGTCGAGACGATCGACCGACATGGTGGGACCGCCCTGCGAGACGGTGACCGCGCCAATGGTCAGGGGTTGGCCCAGCTGCCCGGTGAAGCTCAACTTGTCGGCGTCTGCGGGTGAAGAGCCAAGCGAGGTGGTGACGCCTGAGACGCCAGCCTTCGCCAGCGCGGCATCCATGACACGCTTGTAGTCGGCAGCGGAGGCGACCGCGCCCTCAGCCTCTACGCCGAGCACCGTGTTGACGAGCGCCTGGTCGATGCGGACCTCGCGGGCTGGGTCGGCTCCTGTCTGAAGGCTGAAGCTCAACGCGTCGTTGGCGTCCAGGGTGAAGGCGCTGAAGGCGCCGCTCGTCAGGCTGGGAGGTTGCACGACAAGACCAAGGCCGGTCGTCGTCACCGCTTTCGCCACGCCTGAAGCATCCGCAAAGGCGATGGACTCGACCGCAACGCTCGATCCTGCGCCCGTGGTGCCGGCGGTGAGAACGAGTTCGCCCGCTGCTGTGTGTGAGGCGGCGTAGGCTCCGGCGAACGCGGTGTTGAGGTTGGCGACGAAATCGTCGAGCGAGGCGCCAGCGGCCACCGTATAGAGGCTCGCCACGCCGGCGAGCTTCACGGACACGCGGTCGCTCGCGGCCAGCCCGCCTGGCCAGGTGAGGATGCCGGTCTTCACCGAGGCGGCCTTGGAGCCGGTGATGCCGCCGAGCGGATCGATGTTCTTGATGACGCTGCCCGTCGCGGCGGACGAGCGCACCACGACGTCAGTGAGGGTGAACTGGGAGGCCGCGCCGGTCACGCCGCTATGGGTGAAGGTGACGTCCGAGCCCGAGCCCGCGGCGACCGTGACGTCCGGCACGGTGCCCCAGGCAGCAGTGAAGGCCGCGTTGTCGAAGGTCGCGGCATCGGCCACCGTGACGTCGTGCGTCTGCACGGCACCGGAAGGGCCAAGGCGGTAGCTGACGGTGATGACGTCGCCGTCAGCAATTCCAATTGCACTTAACGAGGAATTTAACGATGCTGACGTTGCCGGCACCGAAGACCCAGGCGTAGTGATGTGGAATGCGACTGTCTGAGAGGGTTTGGGTAAGCCGGCAGCAGTGACCGAGCTTATGTATCTTGTGTCATAACTCGCTGTTACAATATTTCCCGACACAGTTAGCTTAATATTATCATTATATGCGTAATTATCATACATAAATCGGCTCACCATTGAACTAAGCGGCGCGCCTACATAATACTGATAGTATTCGTTGAAAATTATCCTATTCCCACCATTATCGTAGGCTTCCAAAGTGAACCGATTGTATCCTGGCTTTGGAAGCCTACCTTCTCCTGTATTGAGGTTGAAACCATCAGACTGGGAGACCTGCATTATTGTCGATGGATCGCCGCCTAAATCACTTCGGAGTTCCGCCACTGCAGCAGATCCGGATTTCACGCCCATATTCATCACATTAAGGCTCGCTGGGTATCCTGCCGATGAACCGGTTGCAGCCGTCAAACCAGCATCAATCCGATTGCCCACCGTCTCGCGTCTCCCGCCATTCGAAAGGTTGCGACCGCTCGCGTCCTGAAGGGCTACACTTCTGCCCAGCACCCCACCACCGCTCGGCTGCGCACGGTCGAACAGCGCCAGCCTGCCGGCATCCACCTTGATCGTGCCGATCGTGACCGCCCCGCTTCCGTCCCGCCCGACAGAAGAAACGATCTCACGGGTCGCAGCGTACGTTGCCGATGACGAGTCCACGGCCAGCCAATTCTCGCCCGACATCGTGGCAGTGCCGGCGATGGCGCGAAGCTGCTGCTGAAGGGCAGCGATCTCGCTTTGCAGCGCGCCGCGGTCGGCACCCGGCTGCTCCGCGGCCGTCAGCTTGGCCTTCAGGGTGTCGAGGACCTCGCGCGCGCTGTTCAGCCCCTGATAGGCCGTCGCCACCGTCGCTGCACCAAGGTTCAGCGTGTCCTTGACGGCTGACAAGGACTTTCCCTCAGATCGCATGCCCGTTGAGATCGACCAGTAGGCCGCGTTGTCCTTCGCCCCTTCAATCTTGAAACCCGTCGACAGGCGCGACTGTGTGGTATTCAGCGCCGCGACGGCCTTTTGGAGGGACCGCAGTGCGGAGTTTGCCGAGCTGACCGAGGACATGAACGCACCGAACACGGGTTCAGGCTCGCCCTGGCTGCCCCTGGACAAAGAGCCGCTGACGATCCTGCTTCTTGCTGTGGCT
>NZ_FOOA01000040.1 GCF_900113065.1 Aureimonas phyllosphaerae | reverse complement strand
GTTCGCGAGTGGATCACGGCGGTCGGCGCCAGGACCGCATTCATCGAGCCGGGCAGCCCTTGGGAGAACGGGTACTGCGAGAGCTTCAACTCCAAGCTTCGGGACGAACTCTTGAACGGCGAGATCTTCTACAGCCTTGTGGAGGCGCGCATCGTCATCGAAGGTTGGCGTCAGCACTACAATACCAAACGCCCGCACTCGAGCCTGGGTTACCGCCCGCCGGCACCAGCCGTCGTGCCGTGGCCGGCTGCGCCACCCCAACCCGCTTCGCCGGCCATCTTAAACGTCGCCGGCAAGCCCACCATGCATTAGATTTGAACCGGGCCACCTGTTGGACGCAGGCCAACGGCCTGAGCACGAGCATATCAAACTCGCTTGCCCGGCGATAATCGACGCAAGGCATTTCGAAGCCGTGCAGGCCCTGTTGCGAAGCCGGACCCCGAAAATCGCTGCACAGCAAGTCGTTGCAGGTCCCATTCTCCTCACGGGTCTTCTGTCGTGTGCAAAGTGTGAGTCAGCGCTCACCATGCGAACCGGTAAATCCGGTCAGTATCGCTACTACGCTTGCGCCAACCGGCAGGCCCGTGGCGCAACCGCCTGTGCAGGGTGCTCGCATCGGATGGAAAAAATCGACCACGCCGTCACGGAGGCAATGATCACTCACGCCTTCCAACCGGACCGCCTCGCTAGCATCCTCGAGTCCACAGAGACCGAGCGCCGTACCAGGGAGGCTGACAGCACCGAGATTCTTCGCTGTGAAGCCGAACTCGCCGATGCGAGGATGAGAGTTGATCGACTGATGGGGTTGGCTGGACGTGGTATGGCCGACCTGGATGATCCAGAATTTGCCGAGCGTATGCGGAGCGCACAGCGCGACCTGAATATCGCTCTTGCCGGCGTAGACCGTATTCGACGGCGAATTGGCTCTCAGGTTGAAATTACACCGGAGCGCGTCGTTGCCTTCGCCAACTTCATGCGAGATCGCATTCGCAACGGCGACGTGCCGTTTCGCAAAAGCTATCTACGATCCGTCGTTAACCGCGTGATCGTGGATGATGAGAGGTTGATCATAACGGGTTGGAAAAACGTCCTGCGTGAGCAGGTTATGATCGATGATAGGAAGGACACCAAAGTGCCCATTGGTATTCAGGAATGGCGCGCCAGTCAGAACAAAACTGCGAACACGTATGTCATTGAGATAGCGATGAAAATGAAGGCGTAGTTGACCTCTCCCAACGCCAGTTTGCGCGAGCGATCCAAAGAATGCGCCCGGACGGTGGCGACTTAATTGTGGAGGCCGAGCTCCCCACGACGCTTGGCTTATTATGAATGTTCAAGCGGGAATGCGTCGCCATTCATGCCCGCACCCCAAACGCATTTGCAGTGACGGCCTCCCATCCAAAGTATTGGATCGGCCAGCTCCGGGGCTTGGCTTGCGGCGCGCCGTTGGGCTTGGTTGTTGTGTCCCAGCCCCCGATGCGTTTGGTTTTCAAGCGTGCCACTGGATCAAGGCAGGCCGAGCGAAGGCTTTAGGTGACGACGTCATCGTCTCAACTTCCGGGCGCTGAGTTCATGCCTCGGGCGGATCGACGAAAGGCGCCTGGGGGAAGCCTCCCAGGTGCGTGCAGGTGACGGCTGCGGCATCTCGACCGGCTCGGAGGCACAGGTCCAAAGGTTGGTCGCGCAGGCTGGCGGCGATGAAGGCGGCGATGAACGTATCGCCGGCTCCCAAGGTTTCCAGCACTTCGACGGGTTGCACACCGGCTTCCGCCGCTTGCATCCCGTTCGAGGCTATGCTGCCGCTCTTGCCGCGGGTGATAACAGCAAGCCGAGCACCGTCATGCAGCATCTCCGCCAGCTGGGTGTTGTGGTTCCCAGCGGTTTCACCGGCGGACCGGAACGCGATCGCAAGACCACGGGCCGAGAAATCCACCGTGCCGTCCGGCGAGTTCACCGTCAGGTCCTGCGAAACGGCAACGCCTGCGTCGATCAGAAGGCGTTTCAACGCCCCCCTGTCGTCGATCCATCCAAGATGGACGTGCCGCATCGAGGTGAGGACGGCCGCTTCGTCGGGGGACGGCCGATAGCCCTTGCAGGCACCGAATTCCTCGAAGGCGAACTGCCGGTCGCCGTTGGGCAGGACGGTGATCTCGGTGTAAGCGGTTGGACGATCGGCGACCGTGCGGACATAGGTCGTATCGACCCCGCATTCGCATAAGGTCGCGATCGTTCGCCGCCCGGCCGCGTCGTCTCCGACGGCCCCGAAATAGGCGACCTTGAGACCCGCTCGGGCCAGATGGACCGCCACGTTGACCGCATTGCCACCGACGCAGGATCGCAGGATCGGCGCCGAGTAGCGATCGATACAGTTGTCACCCACCGTGGCGACATCGAAGGCGGCCGTCATCTGCAAGTCTCCCGTCCCGCAGGCGCTGTCGATCGCATCGGTCAGTATGCGACCTGCTTGTAGTAGCGACGCGTGGTGAGGGGATGGTCGCGTTTGTGCTCGAGATGAGCGCTGACGCGCTCGAACAGCGCGGACAGGATCGCAGGGGAGATCAAGCCCCGGACCGCGGGCGAGATGCCGGGCAGTTCGCATTCCGCGGTGTCGAAGACGTGGAACCGGTCGGTGTAACGCGGCGCGAACTGCTCCACCCGTTCGGCAAGCGGGCGGCACTCGTCCTCGCCTTTGAAGAGGATCACGCTGACCCCCTTCTCCAGCAGCTCCAGCGTGCCGTGGAAGAAGTCCGACGCATGCACCGGGCGCGTGCGGATCCACTGCATCTCCTCCAGGATGCACATGCCATAGTAGAAGGCTTCCGGCCAAACATTCCCGGCTCCGGTGACGATATGATAGCCCTCATGGCGGATCGTCTCAGCGAACGCCTCGGCCCGCGGCTCGAACGCCCGCTTCGCCTCGACCAGAAGCTGGGGCAGGCGCCGGAGCTCGGCGACGGCTCCGTCGTAGTCGTCGAACTCGCCGCGGTGATGCATCAACGACAAGGCGAGGAGCAGGGACTGGAGATAGAAGGATTCGCATGAGGTGTCGTCCTCGGCGAAGTTGGCGAAGGCCTCGTCCGCCTCCTGGCCGAGCGGCGTCGCGGCATGTCCAACAAGGGTGATGACGCGCGCGTTTTGCTCCTTGCTATAGCGAAGCGCCGCGATGCTTTCCTTCGTTGTCCCTGAAAGGGAGGGGATCACCACGAGGGACGTCGGCCCGAGCCGCACCGAACCCGCTGCGACGATCTCGGCCGGCAACTCCAGCGAAACGGCGAAACGGGACCGGCGCTGTAGCAATTGAACGGCGGGTTGCATGAGGATGCCGGCGCCGCCCGAACCGAGGAAGATCAAGTTGTCGGCGCCGTCCGCTAAGGCCCGTCCGATCGCCTCATGCAGGCCCTCGGCCTGGTTCATCGCGCCCGTTTGGATTCGTACGTAGCGATCTTGATCGAAGTTGAACATTCTCGTGGGTTCCTTTGAAGATCTAGTCCATAGACGTCTTACAAGTTGCGGGAGGCGGGTCCTGCCGAAACGAAGAAGCCGCGGAGGAAGGATGAAAGCGCCGGGCTCCGGCCGGGCGCGGAGCTCCGCCGCGTCACCGTCTGGCGAAGCTGAAACTGAAGGCGTCGCCGCGATGATAGTCCTGCGCAAACAGGACGGCCTCGCCCCGGTTGGTGAAGCAGGTTTCGGTGATCAGCAGGGCCGCGCCGAAATCGGCGAGGTGATGGTCCTCCGAGACATCGCGCGGCAGCATCACCGCCGAGACCGCAGCCGTCGACATGACGGGTTCCTTCCCCCGGCCGCGCAGGAGTTCCACGACGGAACCCGTCCAGTCGATGGCTTCCAGTCCGCCCGTCGGCAGGTCGTCGATCCGCAGGAAGTTCAAGGAATAGACCAATGCCTTACGCTCGTGGAAACGCAGTCGCTCGACACGTGCGACGGCGGTGGACGGGCTGCATTGAAGGGCGTTGGCGACCATCGCTCCGGCCGGTGTCGCCAGAACGCTGATCAGGCTGCTGGTTGGCTTGTAGCCGAGCCCGCGCATCATGGTGGACACGCTTTCGAAGCAGGTGATGGGGCGCTCCACCATTAAGGACGCCGCGGCCGTGAGAAAACGCCCGCGGCCATGCTGCGTCTCGATGATGCCGTCCTGTTCCAAGATCTTCAACGCCTCCCGCAGGGTCGGGCGCGAGCAGTCGAAGCGCTGGGTCAGCTGGTCTTCGCTGGGCAGCTTGTCGCCCGGCGCCAGCGCGCTTCGCTGGATGAGGTCGAGCAGGCCGAGGTGGATCTGGTCGACCGCGGAGGGCTTCTTTGGATTGCTGCGCGCCATGTCGACCGTCCTACCCCTCAATCGTCCCGCGTCGAGCCCATTCGTCATATGCACCATCGGCGTCTTCCAAGCGGTTCGCCCATCATAAGTCTTGAGCAGGCCGCATTCGATAGGCGGCTGCCGGCCGAGTGTGATCTCAATGGAGAACCTGCGCCAGAAAGGCGCGCGTCCGGTCCTGGCAAGGGCGGTCGAAGAATTCGGCTGGCGCGCCTTCCTCAACGATGCGTCCTTGGTCCATGAAGACGACCCGGTCGGCGACCTGTCGCGCAAACCCCATCTCATGCGTGACGCACAGCATGGTCATGCCCTGCTCGGCGAGTTCCACCAGCGTGTCGAGCACCTCCTTCACCATTTCCGGATCAAGCGCGGACGTCGGCTCATCGAACAGCATGATACGCGGGTTCATGCACAGGGCCCGAGCGATCGCCACGCGCTGTTGCTGCCCTCCGGAAAGCTGGGCGGGAAACTTCCCGGCCTGCTCGGGAATCCGGACACGCTCGAGATAATGCATCGCGATGTCATACGCCTGCCGGGCGGACTGGCCTCGCACCATGCGGGGCGCCAGCGTGCAGTTCTCCAGGATTGTCAGGTGCGGAAACAGGTTGAACGCCTGGAACACCATTCCAACCTCGCGCCGAACGCGCCCGATCGGTTCCGGGTCGCCAGTCAACTGGACGCCCTCCACCACGATCCGGCCTCCCTCATGGGTTTCCAGGCCGTTGATGCATCGGATCAACGTGGATTTGCCAGAACCCGAGGGGCCGCAGATGACGATCCGCTCGCCCGGCGCGACGTCCAGGTCGATCCCGTTCAGGACCTGGAACCGGCCGAAAAACTTGTCGAGACCTCGAATCTCGATGGCTGGCCTGCCCCGTGGGTGGGAAGCCCGCCGCGCGGGGCAATGCTGCACGTCGGATGTCACGAGCGATCTCCGGTTCACCATTCGGGAAGGAGCAGGGCTCCGCTCTCTGAAAGTCGTCTGACAAGTTGATCGCCTTTGGGATCGCTTGTCAACTCAGCTGGCCTACCTCTTCATCAAGACGCCAATCGCCTGCATTTGCTGCATTGCGACGATGGTTTTCAGTGTTTGTGGTTAGGGTGATTGCTAATTGACAGGCTCCCGAACCAATGCGAGCTTCGAGCTCGTCGGACGTCTATCAACAGGTGCCACTCGGTCTATCGAGAGGCTAGGAGACGACCGCTCAACCGATCGAGGGAGGAACTGTCACCATGTCCACGCGCATGCTCGCCGCTGCCAGCGTCGCTGCTTTCCTAGCCGCAACGTTCGCCGCGCAGGCCGGAGCCACCCTCGACCGGGTCACGAAATCGGGCGAGATGAACGTGGCCACCAACAGCGGCTGGCCTCCGCAGAGCTTCCTCAACGACAGCAACGAACTGGTCGGCTTCGACGTCGACGTCGCGAACGAGATCGGCAAGCGGCTGGGCGCGACTGTGACGTTCGCGACGCCCGAGTGGCAGGTGCTGACGGGTGGCCATTGGAACGGGCGCTTCGATCTGGCGGTCGGTTCGGTGACGCCGACCAAGGCGCGCGCGCAGGTGATCGATTTTCCAGCCATCTACTACTACAGCCCCTATGTCTTCGCCGTGCACAAGGACTCCAAGGCCCAAAGCCGCGCCGATCTCAATGGCAAGGTCATCGGCGTCGAGACCGGCACGACGTCCGAGGACTATATCCGGGGCCAGCTCCAGATCGACGCGCCCGATCTTGCGCCCGTGCAGTACGACGTGAAGCCGGGCGAGGTGCGCACCTATGCCAACTCGATGCTGCCGTTCGACGATCTGCGGCTCGGCGACGGGCTCCGTGTTGATGCAGTGATCGCGCCCGAGCAGACGGTGCTCCAGGCCATCAAGAGCAACTACCCGCTAAAGATCGTGCCGGGCGATTACGCCTTCCGCGAGCCGCTGGTGGTGGTGGCCGACAAGGGCGATCCGGAATGGACCAAGAAGGTCGGCGACATCGTCGGCGAGATGAAGAAGGACGGCACGCTCTCGGCGCTCACCACCAAGTGGTACGGCAAGGACTACAGCGCCGACTGAACCGCCCTTAACGCATGAAACCGGAGCCTCGTCGCTTCCAGCGGGGCTCCGCCGTCATCGAGGCCTGCGCATGTCCTACATCGACACGTTCTACAAGCGGACCTTGACGAGCGAGGCGGCCTTCGCCCGGCTCGATCGGGACTTGGAATGCGACGTCTGCATCGTGGGCGGGGGCCTCGCGGGGCTGACCGCGGCACTCGAGCTCTCGCGGCGTGGGCGCTCGGTCGTCCTTCTTGAGGCCGAGCGGATCGGCTGGGGCGCGTCGGGGCGAAACGGCGGCTTCGTCAGCCCCGGCTATGCCAACGGGCGCGACGTGATCGTTTCGGTCGTGGGCGAGGAGGTGGCGGACGAACTCCACCGCATGTCGATCGAAGGCATGCGGATGGTCGCCGACAACATCGCCGTCCTTCAACTGGATGGCGTGCGCCCCGAACCCGGAATCATCGGCGCCTTGCGATATGACGGCGAGGCGGAGCTGCACCGCACGCGGGACCGGCTGGAGAAGCGCTTCGGCTACTCCACGGACGTCCTGTCGCGTCCGGAGCTACAAGAACGTCTCGTTTCGCCCCGGTATTTCCAGGGGCTTCTCGACCCCAACGCCTTCCACATCCATCCGCTCGAATACGCCTTGGGCCTTGCCCGGGAGATTGAGAGGCTGGGCGGAACCGTGTGCGAGAAAAGCGCGGTGGTGGCGACCGAACTGGAGGCGCCCGAGAAGCGCGTGCGCACGAGCGAGGCGAGCGTTCGGGCGCGCGACGTCGTCTTCTGCGGCGGCGGATACACCCGCCAGATGCTGCCCGCGCTCCAACGCAGCTTCCTGCCGATCGCGACCTACGTGCTTCTGACCGAAGATGCGCCCGAAGTCATCGCCAAGGCGATCCGCACCCGTGCCGCCATCGGCGACAACCGGCGGGCGGGCGACTATTACCGCCTCGTGGACGACGGCCGGCGCATTCTCTGGGGCGGCAAGATCACGACGCGCAGGAGCGAACCGCGCGAACTCGGCAAGCTGCTGCGCCAGTCTATGGTCTCGACCTATCCCCAGCTCCACGACCTTCGGGTGGAGCTCGCCTGGTCCGGACTCATGTCATACGCGCGCCACAAGATGCCGCAGATCGGGCAGTGGCGCCCCCATGTCTGGTACTGCACGGCCTTCGGCGGCCACGGCCTCAACACGACCGCGATCGGCGGTCGCGTCGTCGCCGAGGCGATCGCAGGCGAAACCCGACGCATCGACGCGTTCCGGCCGTTCGGCCTGGATTGGACCGGAGGTCCGCTCGGCATGCTCGCCGTGCAACTGACCTATTGGAGCCTCCAGGCATCGGACTGGTGGCGCGAGCGCAAGGCAGCCTGAGCGACCCTTCTTTAGAAAGCACGCACCATCATGTCGATCGTTCTCCCCACCCGCACGCCGCCGCGTCCTGTTCCGGGGCGCTGGCTCTGGATCCTGGGAAGCTTTGCCGTTCTGGCTGTGCTCTTCGAACGGATGGGGGTCGGCCGTGGCTGGATCGCATGGGCCACCGGGTCGGATGTCGAAGGCGGAGTCGGACCCTGGATCGGCGCCGCCGTGATCGCCGCGCTGGTCGTCCTGAACGTCCTCGTCATCAATCGGCTCGGACGCTCCGCACAGGTTGTCGTTATCTGGAGCGAACTCATCGTCCTGCTGCTCGCATTCTTCTACTCGTTCGATCTGAGCTTCGCCTTTATCGCGAGAAAGATAGGCTTCCTGATCACGCAGGGCGTCACCACGACGCTCTACATCTCGGCCATCTCGATCGTGATCGCCTCGGCCATCGCGCTGGTGGGGGCGATTGCCAAGCTTTCGCCCAACGGGATCGCCTTTGGCTTGGCGAGCTTCTACACGTCGCTGTTTCGCGGCCTGCCGCTCCTTATGCAGATCTACATCATCTACCTCGGGCTGCCGCAACTCGGTTATGTCGTCGGGCCGGTCCCGGCCGGCATCGCCGCCTTGTCGCTCTGCTACGGCGCATACATGACCGAGATCTTCCGCGCCGGCATCGAAAGCATCCCGCGCGGCCAGTGGGAAGCGTCGGAGGCGCTGGGTCTCAAGCGCACGCAAATCATGCGCAAGATCATCTTGCCCCAGGCCATGCGCATCATCGTGCCGCCGACCGGCAACCAGTTCATCGCCATGCTGAAGGACAGCTCGCTCGTCTCGGTGATGGGCATCTGGGAGATCATGTACCTAGCGCGCACGCAGGGCCAGACGGAGTTCCGGCACATCGAGATGCTGATCACCGCGTCGATGATCTACTGGCTGCTGTCGATGGTGCTGGAATACGGGCAGGCGCGTCTGGAACGCCATTTCAGCCGGTCGCTTCGCCGGTAGGTAAAAGAAACTGAAACGCAAGCTTCGTTCGGGGGCCTGAGCGGCGAACTAGGGTCAGGCCTCATAGCTCAGAGCCAGAATAGAACGGTGGCAGCCAGTGCGATGGCGGAGAAGAAGACGGTTGGACAGCGGTCGTAGCGGGTCGCGACACGCCGCCAGTCCTTGAGGCGGCCGAACATGATCTCGATGCGATTGCGTCGCCGGTAGCGGCGCTTGTCGTGGCGCACTGGCGCGTTGCGCGACTTCCGCCCTGGAATGCAGGGCTTGATGCCCTTCGCTGTCAGAACGTCCCGGAACCAGTCGGCGTCGTAGCCGCGGTCACCGAGCAGCCATTGCGCCTTTGGCAACTCATCCAGTAGGGCCGCTGCCCCAGTGTAGTCGCTGACCTGCCCAGCGGTCAGGAAGAAGCTGAGCGGGCGACCGTTCGCATCGGCGACGGCATGGAGCTTGGTGTTCATGCCGCCCTTTGTGCGGCCGATCAGGCGACCGAGACCCCCTTTTTGACCGCCAGGCTCGATGCCGTGCGATGGGCCTTCAGGTAGGTCGCATCGATCATGACGGTCCTGGGATCGGCGCCGACTGCTGCCAGACCTTCCATCATTCGGACAAAGACGCCCGCTTCGCTCCAACGTTTCCAACGTTTCCAACGATTGTATAGCGTCTTCGCATGTCCGTAGTCCTTCGGCGCATCACGCCAGCGCAGGCCGTTGCGGTTGACGAAGATGATGCCGCTGAGAACCCGCTGGTCGTCGACACGTGGTCTGCCATTGCTCTTGGGAAAGAACGGCCGTAACCGCTCCATCTGCTCATCCGTCAGCCAGTACAGGTCGCTCATATCCAGTCTCCCAGGACGGAGCCTGAATCAGACGGATCGCCTCAAATCAATGGGTCCTGACCCTAAAGGGTCGACGTCTCGCCGGACCTGATCTCGGCCGTTACCGACGCCGTTCTGGACGAGGTTGCCGCCTAGCAGCGCCGGCCGCTCGAGCCGGTCTATGCCGTCTCTTTCGAGCAATCGATCAACACTGCGCTTCACCCGCTAAGCTCCCGCGCATATCGTGCCTGTCGAGACAACCGGGAGGGGCTGCGGTGGAGCGAATCGAAATTGACCTGGACTGGGCTGGTTCCGGGGAGCCCAGGACAGGGAAGGCGGGCGGAACAGTCGAGAGCAGCATCCGCTACGACGCCTTAGAACAGGCTATGCTCAAGCTTGTCGCCAAACCTCAAGGAAGGGCAGAACGCGACGACTTGTATAACCGCCGGCCGCTTGCCTTGGACGTCATGGCCCATCGCCGTCATGACACCATTCTGGTGAGCGCGCGCCGCGGCGACGGCAAGACGACCTTCCTCACAGACATCTTGCGACTGCTCCAGCAAGGACGCGAGGAGTACCGAAAGGTGCTGCCCCAAGGCATGGGTGAGGATAAGATCGCCATCCTCTACCCCCTCGGCATTGTCGACCCGACTCTGATCGAGACTAAGCAAAACATCGTCGTGATGGTGGTCGAGAAAATCGAGGTCGCGGTGAAGCGGGCCTATAGGCTCGACGAGTCGGCCATGAGGGGGGCATACGAGGACTTTAAGCGGGTTCTGCGCGAGCTCGCCACCGGTCTGCCCCTGCTCGACGGAATCGGTGACAGCGAGCTCTTCGACAAGGACTGGGCGGACGCCGACTACGTTCTGGATCGGGGTCTGGACAAGGCGCGCAGCGCCGGCGCGTTCGAGCGCGCCTTCCACCGCTTTGTCGAGACGGCGTGCAGCTTCCTCGGCGCGGACGCCTTCGTCCTCGCTATCGACGATGTCGACACCTCCTTCGATCGCGGTTGGCCGGTTCTAGAGGCGCTGCGCAAATATTTCGCGACGCCCCGCCTGAAGGTGATCATGGCGGGCGACCTGCGGCTCTGCAACCTTGTGGTGCGCCAGCAGCAGTGGAAGCAAATCAGCAGTAAGTTCTTCGATATCGAGCAGAAGGTGGAGGGGGCTCGCTCCTACGTCGACCAAATAGTCAACATGGTCGATCTTCTGCAGGACCAGTACCTTGTTAAAATTGTGCGTCCGGAAAACAGAGTCACGCTGAGGCCGTTGCTCCACTATGCCGATTACCCGGGTATCTCATTCAAGGCATCGCAGTCCGATCCCGGCGTAACGGTGCGTGAGACCATCTTCATGCAACGTTACGCCCGGCGCCTGCTTGGAATTCGTGCGGGCAAGGACCGTGCGCTGATCCGATCAACGTTGCTGAGATTACCTTTGCGCAGTGGGCTGCAGGTGGTTTCCGGAGCGTGGGAGCTCTGCCATGATGCCAAATCAACTGGGCTGACCGACGATACGCGCGCGCAGGCGCTTGCCGCGCTTAGCCATGTCGCCTCAGCAGGTTTGATGACCTTTGATCTGGCTGAGTACGACCTTCAAGATCCGAACCCTGGCCGCGTACTCGCAGCGCTAAGCCAATGGCTGACTGCGAAGGGGCTTTGGCTCACGATTTCGCGCTTTCACCCAAGCGGCGTGAACGAGATGAGCGATCTAGTGAGTATCCGCATCGCGGCGCAGCTGATCGAGTTGTTCAGGGCGAATGCTTATGCGACCATCGATTACTGCTTGAGGATTTGTTTGATCCGCGAAAAGCTCGATAGAGGCGAGATCACACCTACTCGGGCGCAGCAATTCGAGGGTCGAACGAATGACACCGGTCGGTTTGATCTCCACGCTCTATTGGAACATCTCAATGCCGGCGCCACGGAGCGTGCCACCCAGTTCGTCAGCCGGCTTGCTGCCTGGGACGCGGGGCGAGGTCGTCAGGTCGATCGTGCCATCCGCCTTAGCGGCGCCGTCGTACCCGGCGTCTCGCGACTGCGTGAGGCCAGTGCTGTGGCGTTTGACCTTTACGGCATCCGTGGAGACATCTTCAAACGCGACGTGTTCCAAAGTGTGGTCGAGACGGGAGATAAGTCCGATCAAAACCGGCTTCTTGCCGCACTGCCACCACCGCTGCGTGGATATCACCAAGCCCTTATTGATGCTGGCTGGTCGTATTCGTCGAGGCGTGGATTGGAAGCAGGTTTCATCGCAACGTTCGCTAACACGCTCGACAGCCTTCGAGCTGGGCTAGACCCTGATGCACGCGCTGTCGCAATGATCCCAGCCATGCGTCTCGTCAGCGGCCAGGGGGCCGAGAATGGCGTGTACTCAGTCCTGCGTCTAATCGCAGCTGTTGCCGAGCTAATCGGAATCGAGAGGACAGGCGGTCCCGATGACAAGCTCAGCGACCTTCGCGATCTGATCACAATGCTGGCGGCTTCGAGGAGCTATCCGACTCCCGGTGTATTGTCTGAGGCGGGTCAGGTTGGCGACGCCGATGAAATGGAGGGACCGCAGGACAACATCAATGGCGTGGGAGATGAGGAGCTCGATGATGTGTCTTCTCTTCCATCTATGCTTGGGCATTGGCTGGAAGCATTGCACCTGGAGTCGCAGCCAACTGAGGTTGCACCTGTTACCCTTGCCCGAGCATGGACCCGCTTCACTTACGCATTCGAGGATATCGTCGCGCGGCTAGTCCATACACGAACACGCTACCTGGGCGTGTTGATGCATCGAGCCATAGTAGCATTCCTGCACGCCATTGGGGTAGAGGTGCTGCGTGCAGCTGGTCGAGCACCGGGGGCGAAGGCCATTGATAATCCTATTGAAAGCAGCCTTCCATTTCTACAGATTTTGAAGGCGCTGGATGAGGTGGAATCCGAAAAGAATGACCCGAACGTTCGCTTCTTCCGGATCATATTTTCATGTCCTCTCTGGGGTTACTTCCTCGCTCGAAGTGAGAATGACATTACCGGCAAGGCGGATCGTGGAAACGCAACAGCAGAGATTTTTTCCCGCTACACGAACTTCATGTCAAACCAAATTGGCCTAGTGCCTCGGTATGAGGCGAATTTCAGCCGGAATGGGCAAGTGGCAACCTTTGATGGCTTGTACTTCCTGTTAAACTCCGTTCAGCTACAGGGACTGCCGTCTACGAAGAAAAGCATCGCTGGAGCCGGTATTGAACTCAACGAAGCACTCATTGCGCTTGGGGTAGAGCCGGCCTTGAGGTCACCGCCAGCGGGCGCCGCCGGCGGCGCCCCCGCTCGGGATCGCTCCAAGCCACCACGCAACACCTCCGGATCCGCCACGTAGAGCCCTCTATGGCCGCCCTTATATACCGCCGCGCCTTCAGCGACTCGTATGGCCTCACCCTCCTCGGCAGCGGTGAGGTCCCGAGCATTTCTGAAACCCGTCGGCGGATCTTCCTTGCCGAGCGGCGCACGGATATCGGGCGGCCGGATCACTTCTACAAGGGCTATCTACAGCATCGACTCGGCGATGCCAGGGACGTCAGCGAGCTGCCGTGGATTGTCCTGCGCAGCCTCGCCGGCCGCTATCTCGAGCGGCGCGACGGGCTCGTTGCGGTGCGCTACGAACTGTTCGGCGAATGGCACGAACTCTTGCCCTTCCTATCGCCGCTCGCAGTCATTATCGCCTTCCTGGTCGAGGAGGATCGCGGGCCGGGGCCGGGTGTGGATCCCCGTCCATTCCTCGCGAGCGAGATCGGCGACACTGCGCTTATCGGCGCTGTCGACCCGGGCCTCGAGGACATCGTGAGGCGCAAGGGCCTCAACGAATTGCATATGCATCTCAACGGCTCGACTGAGCTGGACGTGCTCTGGCCTGACGCCTGTGCGGCGCCGGTGGCTGTATACGCCGAGCTGAAGGACGCGGAGCGCAAGAGCCCGGAGCCCACGGCCGAACTCTACGAGCAGCTAGAGCCAGGCCTCACGCCTTATGGCATCTACCGCCGCCTGCGCGCGGCGCGGCGGGTACGCCGCCACCTAGTTATGGAGCTCGCTTCCGATCTTGAGGTTGGACGTGCGGACGGGCGGCCCGCGACCGGGCTCGCTGCGCTCAGCGAGGCGGCCGAGTTCGGCCGCTCGGACATGGACTGGCCCTATCCACGCTGGCCCGCCCTAAGCCTACATCCAGCGCGCGTTTTGTTCAGGGGACGAGCCTACCGGCCTATCGTTGAGGAGGCTGGGTTCCTCTATGCCTGCCTCTCCGCTCTTAAGCGTGATCCCGGCCACCGTGCGATCGGGACGGGGCTCTACTTCAACCTCTTAGTCCTTACCCAGCTGGCGCGTCTGGCGGTGCAGCAAGTCGATGAAAGCGGCTTCGACCAGTTCCAGAAGTACACCTTATTGGGCACGCGCGAGCGGATTGAGCGGCGCTACGGTGACCGTTTCCGCCAGCTCAATGTCCGGGAGCCATTCCAGACGTTGTCCCATCTTGAAGGTCGCTTCGCGCCCAAGGCAAGCGCCGCTGGGACGTGCGCGCTCATCACCGATATCGTTAAGGGCTACCTTGAGTTTCGGCGTTGCCCACACGCCAAGGAGGCACGCCGCCTCGAGGGCCCGCCGCCGCCCTGCCTTACCGGCCACTCATGCGGCGGCGAGGGGTGCGGCGGGATCGGGCGCCCCGAAGCCGAGCTCTTCCTCGTGGCGCATTTCATCAAGCGGCTGCCCAGCGCGCGGAACGACTACGCGCGGCGCTTCCGCGACAGCGATCTGCGCGCCACTCTCGACGAGCAGGCCCGCATCCTGTGCGCCCTCGTTAAGGGTAACGCGACGGTGCGGGCCCTCCTCCAAGGCGTAGATGGGGCCTCCAACGAGTTGCACGCCCCGCCGGAGCCTTTCGCTCCGGCGTTCCGCCTAGTCCGCCGTGCCGGCATTCCCCGAGCGACCTTCCATGTCGGGGAGGACTTTCGGCATCTCCTGTCCGGCATCCGCGCCGTCGCGGAGGCGCTTGCCTTCCTCGACCTGCAGTCAGGTGACCGTATCGGCCACGCCACAGCACTCGGCATTGATCCCGCCTTGTGGCTCGACCGTACGGCCCCGCGCGCCGTCTTGAGCCGACTAGAGGCCCTCGATAACGCCGTCTTCGCCCACCGGGCGCTCGCCGCTATTGGAGGCTTCGCGGGGGACCTGCTGCGCCTGGAGAGCCTCATTGCGGTCCATTCTGACGCTCTTTATGATGCAGAACGCAGCCCAGACCTACTGCACCGCGCCTGGGAGCTGCGCCGCCTTGATCCTTTGGCGGTGCGGGCCGTGGAGCGCAGCCTACAGGAGGGCGGAAGACCAGCGACAGCGACGACCGTGGCGGAGGAGGCACGCTTCATGGCCTCAACCACAATCGACGAGACCCGGGCCGCCGAGCTGCGCCTCGTCGCGGACACAGTCGCCCGCTCCGGCTCGGCTTACGAGCTTTTCAGCCAACGCCATGCTCTCGATCCGGCCCGCGCGATGGACCCCGTCGATATCGACGCCGCTGTAATCTCGCTTGAAGCTTTCGCGGCTTTGCAGGACCACGTCCTAGGCCTAGTCAATAACCGCGGTGTGGCCCTGGAGACCCTACCAACCAGTAACCTGCGCATCAGTTTCTACGACGAGATGGCGGAGCACCATCTTTACCGTTGGCTCGGCCTAGTCGGCCCGGTAATCGTAAACCGCCCTACTATATGCGTTGGCAGCGATGACCCCGGCATCTTTGCGACCAACTTAAGGAACGAGTACGCGGTGATCGGGAGCGTGCTGCGCCACCGCTTTAAGCTGACCTCGGCCGAAGCGACCCGCACTCTCGAGAAGCTGAACGACAACGGCCGCGTCCACCGCTTCGTTCCGCCCGGCGTAGGTTTCAAGAGACCGCGCGACACTTGAGGGGTGCCGCCCCTGAGCCGGATATCGACCTCTGTAGTTCCACAACCACGTCTGATCTTATGACTTCGTGGAGGACCGAACCCACGACGGGCGCAAGTTCCGCATGCTGAACGTGATCGACGAATTCACCCGGGAGTGCCTGTGCATCCGGATCGATCGAAAGCTAAAGTCCGCAGACGTCATCGACGTTCTGTCGGACCTCTTTATCCTGCGCGGCGTGCCAGGGCACGTCCGTTCCAACAACGGCTTTGAGTTCATCGCCAAGGCGGTTAGCGAGGGGATCACGGCGGTCCGGGCGATGACGGAGTTCATCAAGCTTGGCAGTCCATGGGAGAACGGCTATTGCAAAAGCTTCAACTCCAAGCTCCGCGATGAACTCCTGAACGGTGAGATCTTCTACAGCCTCGTCGAGGCCCGCATCGCCATCGAGAGCTGGCGCCAGCACTTCAACACCAAGCGTTCACACTCGAGCCTGGGCTCCCGTCCACCCGCTCCCACCGCGGTGCCTTGGCCGGCTGCGCTATCCCAACCCACTTCGCCGGTCACCTCAAACGTCGCCGACAAGCCAACCATGCATTAGATTTGAACCGGGCTACCTAACGGGGGCAGGCCACCGCCACACAGGTCGTGCGACTCCCCTTGGAGAGCAGATTGACCGAATTTGCTTTTAATCAGCTTCTCACCGCCGACCTGCAGGTAGATGCCACGTATCTCGGTGGCATCCAGGGTCATGCCGGTGACGAGCCGCTCGTCCCCCTACTGCGCGTCAGCAGCAACGGCGGCTTTTGGCCTGCTCCCAACAGGTGGCCCGGTTCAAATCTAATGCATGGTGGGCTTGCCGGCGACGTTTAAGATGGCCGGCGAAGCGGGTTGGGGTGGCGCAGCCGGCCACGGCACGACGGCTGGTGCCGGCGGGCGGTAACCCAGGCTCGAGTGCGGGCGTTTGGTATTGTAGTGCTGACGCCAACCTTCGATGACGATGCGCGCCTCCGCAAGGCTGTAGAAGATCTCGCCGTTCAAGAGTTCGTCCCGAAGCTTGGAGTTGAAGCTCTCGCAGTACCCGTTCTCCCAAGGGCTGCCCGGCTCG
>NZ_FOOA01000021.1 GCF_900113065.1 Aureimonas phyllosphaerae | reverse complement strand
GACCAGATGGACAAGGTCACGCAGCAGAACGCGGCGATGGTGGAGGAGACGACGGCGGCGGCGCAGGCGCTGTCGGGCGAGACGGAAGCGCTGGCGGGGCTGGTGTTGGGGTTTGCGACGGGGGCGGGGCACCATGCGGCCGCGATGCGCCCGGCGACGTCGGCGGCCATGAAGCGCGCCGCGATGCAGCCGGCTCGACCGGCGGGGGCCCGCGCGCACGCTGCGCCTGCCTCGCATGGCGCACACGCCCCCGCCCGTCCAGTGGCGCAGATGCGCACGGCGGGCCATGGCGGGGCGGCTCCCAAGGCCGCGGCCGTGGAGGAGGGCTGGGAGGAGTTCTAAGGGTTCCCGCCGGAGCGACGACCAGACTGTTTCCAAGACCGCCGCGCCTCCGAGAGGGGGCGCGGCGGTCTTGCGTTGGACGGGTTCGGCGCGCTTGCCCCTCGGATCAGGGATTACCCTTGCCGCCGTGCGCGCCGACCGCCGTGCCGGTCGAAAAGCTGGTGCCGTCCTCGGCCAGCGCCACGTAGAGCGGCGCGAGTTCGGCCGGTTGCCCGGCGCGGCCGAGCGGCGTGTCCTGCCCGAACTCGCCCATCGTGCCCTCGATCTGGCCGCCGGCGACCTGCAGCGGCGTCCAGACCGGACCCGGCGCCACGGCATTGACCCGGACCCCCTTCTTGGCGAGCTGCTTGGCCATGCCCTTGGTGAGGTTCAGGATCGCGGCCTTCGTCGAGGCGTAGTCGATCAGCTCCTCACCGGGGTCGTAGGAATTCACCGAGATCGTGTTGATGATGACGCTGCCCGGCGGCAGGCTCGGGATCGCCGCCTTCGAGACGCGGAACGTGTGGAAGACGTTGGTCTCGTAGGTCCGCACGAACTGCTCGTCGGAAATTTCGGAAATGTCGGCCTTGGACTGCTGGTAGGCCGCGTTGTTGACGAGGAGGTCGAGCCCGCCGAGCGCCTCCACTGCCTGCCGCACGATGCCCTCGCAGGCGTCCAGCGTCCGGATGTCGGCGGGCAGAAGCACGGCCTTGCGCCCGGCCTCACGGATGAGCTTCGCGACGTCCTCGGCGTCCGGCTGCTCGTCGGGATGGTAGTTGATCGCGACGTCCGCGCCCTCGCGTGCGAAGGCGATCGCCGCCGCCCGGCCGATGCCGCTGTCGCCGCCCGTCACCAGTGCCCGGCGCCCGCTGAGCCGGCCGGAGCCGCGATAGCTCGTCTCGCCGCAGTCGGGCACCGGCGTCATCTGCGACTGGAGGCCGGGCCAGGGCTGCTTCTGCTCGGGGAAAGGCTCGCTGGTATAGCGCGTGCGCGGATCGCTGAGGCGCGGCGACCCGTCGGCCGCGGCAACGCTCCCCTCGTTCTGGGTCTGGGCGCCGGCCGGCGCCGCGATGGCGGCGGCGCCGAGGACTGCGCCGCCGAGGACTGTGCGGCGTGACAGGGTTCGATCGGTCATGGCTGAAGGCTTTCCCGGCTGGTGCGACGACGGGACCGCCTCCGACGCCACGGCCGCGACGCCGGCGTTCCCGCGTCTGGAAGCGGGCCGTGCGCGCCGAGGTTCCGCCGCCGCGGCAATTCGCGGCCCTGCCGGCGCAGCGATCTCGTTAGCCGGGAGCGTGCCGTCAGACGGCGGGCGAGGGGGCCGTGCGCCGCGACAGGGCGCCGAGGATGATGCGCTCGGCCCGCCCGAGATAGGCGTCCAGAAGGTCGGCGGCGTCCCTCGGTCGACCGGCCTCCAGCGCTTCCAAGATCGCCCGGTTGCCGTCGATGAAGGGCGCGTGCAGGGCTTCCGGCGTGTCGAGGAGGCCAAAGGCGAGGCGCAGTTCGGCGGCGACCTGCGCGTAGAAGACGGCGAGCCGCGCGCTATCGGCGAGATCCACGATCGCGGCATGAAACGCCATGTTGGCACTCCCGACCGCCTGCCAGTCGCCGGCCTCGTGCCCCGCCTCGGCCCGCTCCACCGCCGCGCGCATGCGGGCGATCGCGGGATGGCGGGGCTCGGCGCCGGCCAGCGCCCGGCACTCCACCAGCCGCCGGACGCGGTAGATGTCGATCACCGCGGCATGGTCGGGCGTGGTGACGAAGACGCCGCGATGGGGCTCGTGGCGCAGCAGCCCGTCCTTGGTGAGGAGCCGGAACGCCTCGCGCAGCGTATTGCGCGACACCGACAGCTCGGCCGCGAGCGCGTTTTCCGACAGGCGCTGACCCGGCAGGAGTTCGCCCGCGATGATGCGGTCGCGCAGCCGCTCGGCGAGCCGCCCGGTGAGCGCGGAGGATGCGATGTCCGGCGCGCTCATGCGATCCGGCCTGCCGCGAAGCCGAGGCTCCCGATCGCTCCTCGCATCGCCATGGCGCTTTCCCGCTCCGTTCGAAGACGCCGCGACCATCGGCCAACCGGCCGCCGCGATCAAGCCGCGCCGGCTTCAACTGGCAACCAACGCACCGGAATTGTTCAAGCAGGCC
The DNA here is from genome assembly GCF_900113065.1 of Aureimonas phyllosphaerae. Taxonomy (GTDB): domain Bacteria; phylum Pseudomonadota; class Alphaproteobacteria; order Rhizobiales; family Rhizobiaceae; genus Aureimonas; species Aureimonas phyllosphaerae. Next base: position 65,519 of record NZ_FOOA01000021.1, on the reverse strand, counting down.
GCTTCGGCTGACCAACGATCCGGCAGAATGCCTGCCGATTGCACATTTTGCAGGACAGGCATGCAAAAATCGTTGAACAATATTGACGATCGAGTTCAATCGAAGGAAGTTGGCCATCGCAATTCAGCCGCAATTCTCCGGCGCACGCCGCCTTACAGGAGCCAAGACGATGGATCCCGCTTCCCCCGCATCCTCCTTGGCGCCCAGTGCGCCGAGCCTTGCCGAGACCGCTAGCGCCCGCCGCTCGTCGCTCGTTGCCGCTGTCTTCCTGATGGCGACCTCGGCGATCGGGCCTGGCTTCATCACTCAGACCGCCACGTTCACGGCGACCATGGGCGCGGCCTTCGCCTTCGGCATCCTCGCCTCCGTGCTGATCGACTTCGTGGTCCAGCTCAACATCTGGCGCATCGTGGCGGTGACGCGCATGCGCGCCTCCGACATCGCCAACGCGGCGATCCCCGGCGCCGGCTATCTCCTCGCCGTTCTCGTCATCTTCGGCGGCCTGATCTTCAACATCGGCAACATCGCCGGCTCCGGCCTCGGCCTCAACGCGCTCCTCGGCCTGGATCCGAAGATCGGCGGCGCCCTGTCGGCGCTGGTCGCCATCGGCATCTTCTCGTCCAAGCGCGCCGGCGTCGCCGTCGACCGCATCATCGTGGTGCTCGGGCTCTTGATGATCGCGCTGACGCTCTTCGTCGCCTTCACCTCCAACCCGCCGGTCGGCGAGGCGCTGCGCCAGACCGTCTGGCCGGACGAGATCAACTTCGCCACCATCACCACCATCGTCGGCGGCACGGTCGGCGGCTACATCACCTATGCCGGCGCGCATCGCCTGCTCGACAAGGGCACGGTCGGCATCGAGAATCTCGGGCCCGTCACCCGCGCCGCCCTGTCCGGCATTGCGGTCACCGGCGTGATGCGCTTCGTCCTGTTCCTGGCCGTGCTCGGCGTCGTCGCCGGCGGCGTCGCGCTCGACCTCTCGGGCCAGGCGGCCAACCCCGCCGCGCAAGCCTTCTACGCCGCGACCGGCGAACTCGGCCTGCGCCTCTTCGGTGTCGTGCTCTGGGCGGCCGCCATCACCAGCGTGATCGGCGCGGCCTATACGTCGGTCACCTTCTTCAACACGTTCAACCCGCGCATCACCGAGCGCGGCCGCGCTTGGTCGACGGTGGTGTTCATCGCCGTCTCGCTGGCCGCCTACATGGTGGTCGGCACGGCTCCGGCGGCACTCCTCGTCTTCGTCGGCGGCTTCAACGGCCTGATCCTGCCGATCGGCCTGACCATCTTCATCTATGCCGCCTGGGCGCGGCCCGACCTGATGCCCGGCTACCGCCACCCGGCGTGGCTGACGGCGCTCGGCGTCCTGACCTGCGCGCTGACCTGGTGGATGGGCTACAAGTCGATCGGCCCCATCTTCGCCTTCCTCTCGATGTGACCGACGGAGGCCGCACATGACCGCCATCGACCTCAACAGCGATCTCGGCGAAAGCTATGGCGCTTGGGAAATGGGCGAGGACGAGACCATGCTCGGCCTCGTCTCCTCCGCCAATGTCGCCTGCGGGTTTCACGCAGGCGACCCGGCCGGCATCCTGCGCACGCTGAAGAGCGCGGCCGCGCGGGGCGTCGCGATCGGCGCCCACGTCTCCTATCCCGACCGCGGCGGCTTCGGCCGCCGCAACATGGACGTCGCGTCCGAGGACCTGGTCGCCGACGTCATCTACCAGATCGGCGCGCTGAAGAGCCTCGCCGAGGTGGCCGGCACCCGCGTCACCTACGTGAAGCCCCACGGGGCTCTTTACAACACGATCGCGAGCGACCCCCGGCAGGGCCGCGACGTGGTGGAGGCGATCCTCGCCGTCGACCGGTCGCTGGTCCTGATGTGTCTTGCCAACGCGCCGCTGGTGCGGCTCGCCGAGGCCGCGGGCCTCGAGACCGTCTCGGAAGCCTTCGCCGACCGCGCCTATACGCCGGAGGGCACGCTGGTCTCCCGCCGTGAGCCGGGCGCGGTGATCCACGATCCGGCCGTGGTCGCGGCTCGCATGGCGCGGCTGGCCTCGGACGGCGAGATCGAGGCGGTGGACGGCTCGATCATCCGCCTGCGCGCCCAGTCGATCTGCGTCCACGGCGACAGCCCCGGCGCGGTTTCGATCGCCCGCGCCGTGCGCGAGCGCCTCACGGCCGACGGCATCACGATCTCGCCCTTCGCGCCTGCCCGAGGAGACATGTCATGAGCGCTTCCGACAAGCTGGACCCGCTGCGCGAGGCGGGCCGCGCGGCCCGTGCGCAATACCGCGCCGGCCTCGTGCGGTCGACGGCCGGCGTCGCGCCGGGCTTGACGCAGGCCAACATGATCGCCCTGCCGCGCGACTGGGCCTTCGACTTCCTGCTCTATGCCCAGCGCAACCCGAAGAGCTGCCCCGTCCTCGACGTTCTGGAGGCGGGTTCGCGCGAGACGGTGCTGGCCGATGGGGCGGATGTCGCGCGTGACATCCCGCTCTACCGCGTCTGGCGCGACGGGCGGCTGGTGGACGAGGTACCCGATGCCGCCGCCGCCTACGAGGAGGCCGGCGACCTCGTCACCTTCCTGATCGGCTGCTCCTTCACCTTCGAGGCGCCGCTTCAGGAGGCCGGCATCGAGGTGCGCCACATCACGGACGGCACCAACGTGCCGATGTACCTGACCAACCGCCCCTGCCGCCCGGCCGGGCGCCTGTCCGGCCCGATGGTCGTGTCCATGCGGCCGATCCCGGCGGCCCGCGTGGCGGACGCCGCCCTGATCTCGGGCCGCTTTCCCGCGGTCCACGGTGCGCCGGTCCATGTCGGCGACCCCCAGAGCCTCGGCATCGCCGACCTCGCCAGGCCCGACTTCGGCGATGCCGTGCGCATCGAGCCCGGCGAGATCCCGGTCTTCTGGGCCTGCGGGGTGACGCCGCAGGCGGCGGTGATGGCCTCGCGCGTGCCCTTCGCCGTCACCCACGCGCCGGGGCACATGTTCGTCACCGACGTGCCTGACGCTGCCTACCACGTCTGAGGATCCCGGATGCGCATCCTTCCCGTCAGCCTGCGGGTCGTGCTGGTCGAGCTTGCCGACCTCGACGAGACGCTGGCGCTCTTCGCCTCTCTGGAGGCGCAACCCTTGGCCGCGGTCGAGGAGATCGTGCCGGCGGCGCGCACGCTTCTCGTGCGCTTCCGGCCGGGAACGCTCCCCGATATGGCGGCCTTTGCCGCCGACCTTCGCGCCCGCGACATCTCGGCAAAGGCCGCGCCCTCCGAGCGCCTCGTCGAGATCCCGACGCTCTATGATGGCGAGGACCTCGACGACGTCGCGCGGCTGACGGGCCTCGCGCCGGAGGCAGTGATCGCCCGGCACGCCGCCTCCGAGTTCACCGTCGCCTTCACCGGCTTTGCGCCGGGCTTCGGCTATCTCGTCGGCGGCGATCCCGCGCTCCATGTCGCGCGGCGCCCGAGCCCGCGCACCCGCATTCCCGCCGGCACCGTGGCGCTGGCCGGCCCGTTTGCCGGCGTCTACCCGCAGGAAGGGCCGGGCGGCTGGCAGCTGATCGGCACGACGCCGCTCAAGATGTTCGACCTCGCGCGCGACCCCTCGACCCTGTTCCAGCCGGGCACGCGCGTGCGCTTCACGCGGCTGGCCGACCGGGCGGCGTTCGATGCCATCGCCGCGCGGGAAGCGGCGCGCGCGCAGGCCGTTGCCGCGCCCGCGCTCCCCGGCGGCACGCGCTTGCTCGTGACCGCCGCGCCGATGCCGCCGCTGTTCCAGGACGACGGCCGGCCGGGGCAGGCCGCGCAAGGGGTCTCCGCCTCCGGCGCGCTCGACCGCGCCGCGCTCCATGCTGCCAACCGGCTCGTCGGCAACGAGCCGGGCGAGCCGGCGCTCGAGATCGTCGGCGGGGGCTTCACCGTCACGGCGGAGGGACCCGCCGTCGTCGCCATCGCTGGCACGGACGCGGCGCTCGAGATTCGCGACGCGGCGGGCCGCCGGCAGATCGCCGAGGCCTATCGCCCGGTCTCGCTCGAGCCCGGTGACCGTGTCACGCTCCAGGCGCCCCCGCACGGCCTTCGCACCTATCTCGCGGTCCGCGGCGGCTTTGCCGTCGAGCCGGTGCTGGGGTCGGCGTCGGTGGATTCTCTCGCCCGCCTCGGTCCTTCCGCCGTCGGCGTCGGCGACCGGCTGGCGGTGAACGCCCGGCCGCCCCGTCGCCCCGTCGGCGCGCCGGAGGTGCCCCCGGCCGATCTCCCAGTGCCCGGCGAGACCGTGGTGCTCGACGTCGTCATGGGCCCGCGCACCGAATGGTTCACCGATGCCGGCATCCAAACCCTGACGGCGCAGACGTGGACGGTGACGCCGCTCTCCAACCGCGTCGGCCTGCGCATCGAGGGTGCGGTGCCGCTCGAGCGGCGCGATCCCAAGGCCGAACTGCCGAGCGAGGGCACGGCCAACGGCGCGATCCAGGTGCCGCACAACGGCCAGCCCGTCCTCTTCCTCGCCGATCATCCGCTGACCGGCGGCTATCCCGTCATCGCGACGCTCGCCGAGCACCATCTCGACCGGGCCGGGCAGATCCCGGTCGGCGCGCGCATCCGCTTCAACGTAATCCGGCCCTTTGCCGAGATCGAACCCGAACGCAGCGAAGGTCGCCCATGAGAAAAGTCCTGATCGCCAATCGCGGCGAGATCGCGCTTCGCATCGCCCGGGCCTGCCGCGACCACGGCGTCGCCTCCGTCGCCGTCTATGCCGACGTCGACGCCGACGCACCATTCGTGCGCTTTGCGGACGAGGCCTATCCGCTCGGCGGCAACGCGCCCGCCGACACCTATCTCCACATCGAGAAACTGCTCGACGTCGCGCGGCGTGCGGGCGCCGACGCCGTCCATCCCGGCTACGGCTTCCTGTCCGAGCGGCCGGAATTCGCCCGCGCGGTGACGGAGGCCGGCATCAACTGGATCGGACCCGACGCTCGTGTGATCGAGGCGCTCGGCGACAAGACGCGCGCGCGCGAGATCGCGGCCCGCGTCGGCGCACCGCTGGTGCCGGGCTCCGACGGACCGGTGAAGGACGCCGGCGAGGCTTTGGCCTTTGCCGAAGCGCACGGGCTGCCGATCGCGATCAAGGCGGCGTTCGGCGGCGGCGGGCGCGGCATGAAGGTCGCCTGGAGGCTGGAGGAGGTGGAGGAGCTCTTCGCCTCCGCGACGCGCGAGGCAGAAGCCGCCTTCGGGCGCGGCGAATGCTTCGTCGAGCGCTTCCTCGACCGGCCCCGCCATGTCGAGGCGCAGATCCTCGCCGACCGCCACGGCACGGTGCTCGTCGTCGGCACGCGCGACTGCTCGCTGCAGCGCCGGAACCAGAAGCTGGTGGAGGAGGCGCCCGCGCCCTTCCTTAGCCTTGAACAGCGCGAGCGGATCCACGAGGGCGCGCGCGCCGTGTGTGCCGAAGCCGGCTATGTCGGCGCCGGCACGGTGGAGTTCCTCCTGGGGCAGGACGGCACCATCTCGTTCCTCGAGGTCAACACGCGGCTGCAGGTCGAGCATCCCGTGACGGAGGAGACGACCGGTCTCGACCTCGTGGTGGAGCAGCTTCGGATCGCCGACGGCGAGCCTCTGCGGATCACCTCGACGCCCGAGCCGCGTGGTCACTCGATCGAATTCCGCATCAATGCCGAAGATCCCGCTCGCGGCTTCCTGCCGACGCCGGGTCCCGTCACCCTGTTCGACCCGCCCTCGGGGCCGGGCGTTCGGGTGGATGCCGGCGTCGTGTCGGGTTCGGTCGTGCCGGGATACTTCGATTCGATGATGGCGAAACTCGTCGTCACCGGGCCGACGCGCGCGGCGGCGATCGCGCGCGCGCGCCGCGCCCTCTCCGGGTTCCGTATCGAGGGCGTCGCGACCGTTCTGCCGTTCCACCGGGCGGTTCTGGACGCGCCGGATTTCGCGGGCGACGCGCTGCGCGTCCACACCCGCTGGATCGAGACGGAGTTTGCCGGCGAACTGGCCGCAGCCCCCCGCCCCGAGCCGCTCGACGAGATGGCGACCGTGCGGCTGCCGGTCGAGATCGACGGGCGCCGTCACATGCTGGGATTGCCGGCGGCCTTTCTGGCCCGGCTCGGCACGACCGGCGGCGCGCCGGTCGCCGCCGCAGAGGAGACGCCGGCGGACGCTGCGCGTCTCGCGGCGCCCGTCGCCGGGACGTTGCAGGGCTGGCGCGTCGAGGACGGCGCTCGCGTCGAAGCCGGGCAGGTCGTCGCCGTGATGGAGGCGATGAAGATGGAAACGCAGGTGACGGCCCATGCGGCCGGCACCATCGCGCTCGTCGCCGAGCCCGGCGCCTATCTCCAGGCGGGCGAGGCGCTCGCCCGGATCGAGGCGGGACCGGCCTGACGCCGGTCCGCCTGCCGGGACCTCAGGCGCCGAGCGCGTAGGCGTGGATCGTCGCCGCGCCGAAAGGACGGTCGAGATCGGCCATGGCGATGGCATAGTGCGAGCGGATGGTCTCGATATGGACCGGTGTGGCGACGAGGTCGGCGGCGATGCGGTCGAACCCGCCGCGCCCGCCCGGTGCCGTGACGCCTGCGCGCACCACCGCGTCGGCATAGGCGTCCGCGTCGTCCTCCGAGAGGCCGAGATGGCCGGCGGCCCACAGGCCGACCAGCCGGTCGGCGCGCGCGCGGTCGCAGAAGGACCGGCGCTCGGCCAGCGCGTGGCGGGTTTCCGACAGTTCGTGGAGACGATCGATGTCCTGCATGAGTCCGCTTCCCCTCGTTGATCCCCGTCGCCGGCATCTCGGGCGACAGGGACGAGGCTAGGCGACGGCTCTCAAGGGAGCGCGAATCTCAAGACGACAATTGAATCGAACGGCCGGGAAAAGTGTTGCCCAACCGTTAATGCGGCCCCGCGAAACCGGCTTGTGCGCTTACGATCTCGCGAGGATTCGATCACGCTCCCGCGATCAGGACCGCGCCACCGAGTGCGAGAAGATGTCCTCCTCGTCCCAGCCGAGGAGGTCGAGCTTGGCGCGCGTCGGCAGGAAGGCGAAGGCGGCTTCGGCGATTTCCAGACGGTCCTCGCGCTCGAGGCGCTTCAGGAGCACGCCCATCAGGTCATGGAGATAGAGGACATCCGAGGCGGCGTAGTCGAGCTGGGCGGGGGTGAGCGTTTCGGCCGCCCAGTCCGAGGACTGCTGCTGTTTCGACAGGTCGACCCCGATCAGTTCCTTCGACAGGTCCTTGAGGCCGTGCCGGTCGGTATAGGTGCGCGTCAGTCGCGAGGCGATCTTGGTGCAGAAGACCGGCTGCGTCATCACGCCGAACGCATGGTAAAGCGCGGCGATGTCGAAGCGGGCGTAGTGGAAGATCTTGCGCTTCGTCGTGTCCGCCAGAAGCGCGCAGAGGTTGGGCGCCTCGCGCTGGCCCTTTGCGATCTGCACGATGTCGGCGGTGCCGTCGCCCGGCGACAGCTGCACCACGCAGAGACGGTCGCGCCGGGTGTCGAGGCCGAGCGTCTCGGTGTCGATGGCGACCGATCCGGTGTAGCGGGCGAGGTCGGGAAGGTCTCCCTTGTGGACGCGGATCGTCATGGCTGCGGTCTCCAGGCCCCTTCGGGCGGGGCGTATGTCGGGTGGATGCGTTTCGTGCGCGGGGCATAGCGGATTTCGCGCCCCGGCCAAACCCCGCGTTGCGGGCGGCGGCCCAAAAACGCGCACGTCGGGCCCGTGTCAGCCGCCTTCGGCCAGGAACCAGGCGACGAGCTCGGCGCCGTTGCGCACGCCGACAGCCCGCGACAGGCGCAGGCGATGTGCCTCGATCGTGCGCGGCGACAGGCCGATCGCCGCTGCGATCTCGCCATTGGTGCGCCCTTGCGCGACCAGCGCGAGGATCTGGCGCTGGCGGCCGGTCAGTTGCAGCGTCGCGCCGGTGACCGGCCGGTTCAACGGCTGGAACGCGTAGATCGCCTCGGCGAACGGATCGGCCGCGCGGCGCGAGCGCCCGTTGACGCGCGCCCAGAAGCGCCGGCCCATCGCCCCCCGCATGATACGCTCGTCCTGGTAGACTTGGCCGCCCGGCAGATGGCTGCGCCACATCTCGCCGGTGCGCACGAAGTCGTCGAGAGCCGGGTAGAGGCGCGAGAAGCTGGCGTCGATCAGGTCCCGCCGCTCGAAGCCGAAGAGCGCCGCGAACTCGGCGTTGCAGTCGCGGATGATGCGGTGGGTGGCGAAGACGAGGGGCACCGGCAGTTCGGCGAGCGCGAAGCGCGGGGCGGCGTCGTCGGGCGGGGCGCGTGCGGACATGCCGTAGAAATACGACTCGCCGCCCCCGGCGGGCAAGCCCTAGCTTGGCTCACAAGACAGGTCCGGCGGGGCCGGCGACGGGGAGGCACGGAGCGTTGCGAAAAGTTCATTCCACGGCGACGGAGGCGCTGGCCGGCCTCCTGCGCGACGATATGGTGGTTATGGCCGGCGGCTTCGGCCTCTGCGGCATTCCCGAGGCCCTGATCGACGCGGTGCAGGAGTCGGGCGTCAAGGGCCTGACGGTCATCTCCAACAACGCGGGCGTCGACGGGATCGGCCTCGGGCGGCTGCTCGCCACGCGCCAGATCGCCAAGATGATCTCGTCCTATGTCGGCGAGAACAAACTCTTCGCGCAACAGTACCTGTCGGGCGAACTGGAGCTGGAGTTCAACCCGCAGGGCACGCTCGCCGAGCGCATCCGGGCCGGGGGAGCTGGCATTCCGGCCTTCTTCACCAAGACCGGTGTCGGCACCCTGATCGCGGACGGCAAGGAGGTGCGCGAGTTCGACGGCGAAACCTACGTCATGGAGCGCGGGCTCTTTGCCGATCTCGCGATCGTCCACGCCCATACGGGCGACGCGCAGGGCAACCTTATCTATCGAAAGACCGCGCGCAACTTCAATCCGATGATGGCGACGGCGGCCAAGGTGACGGTCGCCGAGGTCGAGCACATGGTGCCGGTGGGCTCGATCGACGCCGACCACATCCACACGCCCGGCATCTTCGTGCAGCGGATCGTCCACGTGCCGAACCCGGACAAGCACATCGAGCAGCGCACCGTGCGAAAGCGCGAGACCGCCGGCGCACCGGCCGCCGCAGGGGAGGAAATCTGATGGCCTGGACGCGCGACCAGATGGCGGCCCGCGCCGCCCGCGAACTCGAGGACGGGTTCTACGTCAACCTCGGCATCGGCATCCCGACGCTGGTGGCCAACCATATCCCGGCGGGGATCGAGGTGGTGCTCCAGTCCGAGAACGGCATGCTCGGCATGGGTCCCTTTCCCTATGAGGGCGAAGAGGACGCCGACCTCATCAACGCCGGCAAGCAGACCATCACCGAACTGCCGATGACGAGCTTCTTCTCCTCGGCCGACAGTTTCGCGATGATCCGGGGCGGGCACATCGACCTGTCCATCCTTGGCGCCATGCAGGTGGCGGCCAACGGCGATCTCGCCAACTGGATGATCCCCGGCAAGATGGTGAAGGGCATGGGCGGTGCGATGGACCTCGTCGCCGGCGTCAAGCGCGTCGTCGTGGTGATGGAGCACGAGGCCAAGGGCGAATCGAAGCTCCTGCCCGAATGCACCCTGCCGCTGACGGGCGCGCGTGTTGCCGATCTCGTGATCACCGATCTCGGCGTCTTCACGGTGGAGCGCAAGGGGCCGGAGCGCCTGACGCTGATCGAGCTGGCCGACGGCGTGACGCTCGACGAGATCCGGGCGAAGACCGCGGCGAGTTTCGAGGTCGGGCTGTAGGGGCCCGGCGCACAGGGGGCTATCGGCTGCCTTGGCGGTCGCCGGCCGGACAGAATCCTCCGGCTGGCCTTCCGGCTCGCAGCACGACGAGCTTTCAGAGCGACAGAGGCGAGGTGTAACCGGTGAGCTCCAGATAGCCCCGGCCGCCCTCCGTCCGCACCGCTCCCTCCCAGTAGACGGGCAGGCCCCCGGCGCGCCCGTCGAGCTCCTGGTCGTCGAAGAGGGGCTGGAGGGGCAGGCGTCGCTCGCCCTCGGGCAGGCGGACCACCAGCACCTGTTCCACCGGATAGGTCGCGCCCGTCCGCTCGGAGCGCCAGCGGCGCACCGGCTCGAAGCGGACGTCGCCCGGCCCGAGGCGCACGATCGTGCCGTCCGGGCGGCGCCACGAGCCGCCGGCATAGACCGTGTCCACCTCGCGGCCCCGCATGCGGAAGGCGACGAGCGCCGAGCAGTCGTCGAAGTTGAGGCCGGTCCAGTCCCAGCCGCTGGCTTCCGGCGCGAGGTACTGGGACGACCATTCGCGGTCGAGCCAGGCTTCGCCAGTGACTTGCTCGACGCCCCCGGCGCGCGCCAGCGTTCCCGAAACCTCCAGATGCGCCAGCGAGTAGTAGTAGCTCGCCTCCCCCTCGCGGGTGCCCTTGCGGCTGTAGCCGTCGTCGCCCTGGAGGAACTCGGCTTGCGTCGGCCGGAAGGCGAGGTCGTAGGAAAAGTTGGGCGTGCGCACGGTGGTCGTCCAGCGACCGTCCGCCTCGCGCCGGATGTGCCAGTCGCGGATCGAGACATCGGCGTTCCCGGTCGCCGCGCCGGCAAGGCCGAAGCCCTCGCGTGCGGAGCGCTCGCCGTGCAGCAGCTTGCCGACCGCGGGATCAGAAATCGCGGCGTGGGCGAAGAGGACCTGGGCCGGCGCGAAGCGGCTGGGATTGGCCGGGTCGATGCTCGGCCGGGTGCGGAAGAAGGTCACCTGAAAGCCGAGCTCCTCGCCCGTGCCCGTCCGGAGCCAGCCGGTGACGTACCACCATTCGGTGCGGAAATCGGGATGAGCGCCGTGGTCGGCGGGAAAGGAGAGCGACACGCCGGGTCGCACCACCGGATACTCCTGCGCCCGCGCCGGCAGGACGAGGACGGCGAGCGACAGAAGAAAAGCCAGAGCCACCCGCATCACCAATCCTCCCGAACGGCCTGCACCGCACCTTGCGCCGTCGCGCGGCGGCCCGCGAGCACGGCGGTCAGCGCGGCGGCGGCAACCAGCACGGCGGCGACAAGTGCCAGCGTCCCCCATGGGACGCGCGTGCCCATGGTCCAATTGAAGCTCTGCGGGTTGATGACGTGGATGAGCACCTGGGCCAGCGCGAGGCCGAGAACGGTGCCGGCGACCGCGCCGACGGTCCCGAGGAGCGCCCCTTCCAGACCCAGCATGGCGCGGATCTGCGGCCGCGAGACGCCGAGATGGCGCAGCATGCCGAACTCGCGGGTGCGCGCCAGCGTCTGCGCCGAGATCGTCGCCGCGACGCCCGACAGGCCGACCAGCATCGCGACCGCCTGAAGGACGTAGGTGACGGTGAAGGAGCGGTCGAAGAGGTCGAGCGCGAAGGCGCGCAGCTCGGCCGGCCGCGCGAGGTTGGCGGGGCTTCCCGGCGGCAGGGCGGCGAGAAGCGCACGGCCGACGGCATCGCCGTCCGCGCCGGGCGCGAGCGTCACGGCCGCCTCGTCGCGCGTCGGATCACCGGTGAGCCGGGTGTAGTCGTCGCTCGCGATCGCCACGGCGCCTTGCTGGCGCGCATAGTCGCGCCAGATGCCGGCCACGAAGAAGCGGGCGTCCTGCCCGATCGGCAGCATGATGGTGGCGCCCGGACGCCAGCCGTAGAGCCGCGCGGCGGGCTCGGAGACATAGACCGGCAGGCTCTCCACGGGGGGCGGCGCCTGCGTCGTTTCCACCGAGCGCAGGAGCCCGCCCGTCTCGCCGTCGTGGATGTCACGGGCGATCAGCACCACGGGCGGACGGTCCGGCGCGACCGAGAGCGGAAGCTGGCGGCTGAACTGGATCGTGCCGACGCCCGGCACCTCGAGAAGGCGCGCCTGCGTCGCCGAATCGAAGCCGCTGCCGGCGCCCGCGCGAAGATAGAGGTCGGCCGAGAGCACGTCGCCGAGCCAGTCGTCGACGGCGGTGCGGAAGCTCGTGACCATGGTCGCCATGGCGATCACGAGCGCGGTCGAGGCGACGATGCCGCAGAGCGCCGTCGCCGCCTCGCCGGGGCTGCCCTGAACGTGGCGCACGGCCAGCTGCGCGGGGACGGCGCGCGGCGGCCGGTGCACCAGCGGCTTCAGGAGTTGGCGCGCGAGCCACGGCACGCCGGCCACGCCCCCTGCCAGCATTAGCGCCATGCCGGCAAAGCCGAGTATGGGCAGGTTCGCGATCGGCGGCGCAAGGCTGGCGAGGACGCCGGCGCCGAGGAGAGCCGCGGCGGGGATGATGGGCACGCGTGAGCGTGGATCGACGAGGTCGCCGGTGTTCTTGAGGCTGGCGGCGGGCGCCGCCCGCGAGGCGGCCCGCGCCGGCAGGGCGCTGCCGAGAAGCGCGGCGAGGAGGCCGAGCGCGAAGAACACGCCGGCCGCGACCGGCTGGAACACGACGCGCGCCGCGCCGCCCTCGAAATAGCCGGCGCCGAGATCGCCGCCGAGGAGCCGCAGCGCGAGCGTCGCAAGGCCGTAGCCGAGGAGAAGGCCGAGACCTGCGCCGACGATGCCGATCACCAGACCTTCCAGCGTGACCGCGGCGACGACGCCGCCGCGCGGCAGCCCGAGCGTGCGCAGGAGCGCGAAGGTGCGCAGGCGCCGGGCGACCGAGAGCGCCTGCGCCGAGAAGACCAGGAAGCCTCCGGTCAGGAGCGCGACGAGCGCCAGCATGTCGAGATTGACGCGATAGGCGCGGCTGAGGGCAGATCCCTGGCGCGCCTCCGTCTCGTCCGTGCCGAGGCTGGCGTTGGCCGGCAGGACGGTGGGGAGGGCGGCCTCGGCGGCTGCCCGGTCGCTCACCGACAGGTCGATGCGGTCGAGGCGGCCCAGCCGGTCGAAGCGCCATTGCGCGGCCGCGATGTCGATCGTTCCGAGCCGCTCCGTGTCGCCCGCCCCGTCCAGCGTGCCGGCGATGCGCAGCGGCACGGTGCGCCCGTTGGCCGAGACCTCGATCGTGTCGCCGATCCCGGCGCCGGTGCTGGCGAGCGCCGCGCGCGACAGGAAGAGGGCGTCGGGCGAGAAGACCTCGGCGCGGTTCTGGTCGACGCCTTGCGCGTTCAGTCCGATCAGGCTCGGCGTGACGCGGGCGGCGCGCAGGACGTCGAGGCCGAGAAGCGTGAACGCGGCGCCGCCCGCCCGCGCGTCGAGCGCGACCACGGGGCTCGCATCCTCGACGCCGCCGGCCAGCGCGATCGCCCCATAGGCCGCCTCGTCGAAGCCGAGGGGGCTTGCCGCCCGCACCTGGAGATCGGCCGCCCCGTTGACCGAGCGCACCGCGCCCTCGAAGGAGGCGAGCGCCGAGCCGTTGACGAGATGGACGGCGAAGCCGAGCGCGACGCCGACGGCGATCGCGAGCGCGGTGAGGAGGAAGCGCGCGGGGTGCGCGCGCCCCTCGCCGACGATCAGCCAGCGCAGCGCGAGGCGGGCCTGGCCGAGGCCGGCGTCAGTCATCGGAGGCATTCAGGCCCGTGGCGGTCAGGGTCAGGACGCGGTCGGCGACCGCGGCGGTGGCGGGCGAATGGGTGACGATCACGGCCGCCGCGCCCCCTTCGCGCACCGCCGAGGCGAAGAGCTCCAGGACCCGCGCGGCGGTGTCGGGGTCGAGATTGCCGGTCGGCTCGTCGGCGAGGATGAGGGCCGGCCGGTGGACGAGCGCGCGCGCGATGGCGACGCGCTGCAACTCGCCGCCCGACAGGTCGCGTGCATAGTCGCCCGCCCGCCCGCCGAGACCGACGGCGTGGAGAAGCCGCTCGGCTTCCGACGTCGCCCGCGTCGCATCGGGCGAGACGAGCGCCAGCGGCAGGGCGACGTTCTGGCCGAGCGTCAGGTAGGGCAGAATGTGGAAGGCTTGGAAGACGAAGCCGATGAGCTCGCGGCGAAGCGTCGTGCGCGCCGTCTCGTCGAGCGGCCCGAGCGCGGTGCCGCCGACCTCGACGACGCCCCGATCCGCCTCGTCGAGGCCGGCGAGGATGTTGAGGAGCGTCGACTTGCCGGTGCCGGATTCACCGACGATCGCGACGAGCTCGCCGCCGGCGACCGCGAGATCGAGCCCGGAAAACAGCTCGCGCCCCCCCGGCACGGTCTTGGCGAGGCCGCGCACGACGAGGCGGGCGTCGGTCGCATGGGTCGCGGTATCGCGGGTCGGAAGCGGGGCGAGATCGTTCGGCATCGCGCCGGAAACTGGGGCGTGGCGCCCGGCGATCCAGCCACGCGGCCTGTCGCCGGACGCCGCAGGGTGGTTAGGCGTCGACCTGTCGCAGCCAGTCCCGCGCAAGCGCGAGGTCCATCTGCGACAGGCCGTGGCCGACGGGAAGGACCTCGTGCCGCACGTTGGCCCCGCCCTCGCCCAGCATCGCGGCCAGGCGCTCGGCGTTGGCGGCGGGCACGATCGGGTCCATCGCGCCGGACAGCATCAGGACGGGCGTCCCCGGAAGCGCGAAGGCGGGCGGCCGGGCCAGCGGCACCATCGGGCGGATCAACGCGGCGCCGGCCAGCGCATCGGGCTGCAGCATCAGGAGCGCGGCCGCGATGTTGGCGCCGTTGGAGAAGCCGACCGCGATCGGAGCGGGGAGACGATAGGTCGCGCGCGCCTCGGCGATGAAGTCGGCGAGCTCATGGGCGCGCGTGACGACGTCCGCCTCGTCGAAGACGCCCTCGGCCAGGCGCCGGAAGAAGCGCGGCATGCCGTTTTCCAGCACGCGGCCGCGCGGCGACAGGAGCGCGGCGCCGGGGCTCAGCGCCGCGCCGAGGCCGAGAAGATCGCTCTCATCGCCGCCGGTCCCGTGCAGGAGCAGGAGCGGCGCCTTGGACGCGTCGCCGGCGGGTACGAAGCGATGGATATGCGACAGGGTCGTCTCGCTCATGATGTCCTCCAGCGGGAAGGGGCAGGGCGGCTCTCGGCCGCCCCGCTTCGGGTTTCGTCAGGCCGCCTCGGTTCCGAGATCGGGCAGCACGCTTTCGATGCGGGCGCGGTGGGACTCGAGCCCCGCCGGCAGCTTCAGGGTCTGCCCGAGCGTCGCCGCCGGCTCATCCACGGCAAAGCCCGGCGCGTCGGTCGCGATCTCGAACAGGACATGGCCCGGCTCACGGAAATAGACCGAGCGGAAGTAGTTGCGGTCGCGCTGCTCGGTGACCCCGATCCTGTGGTTCTCGACGAGACGCCTCGCCATCGCCGCCTCCGCCGCATCGTCCGCCGCCCGGAAGGCGACGTGATGGACGGAGCCGGCCCCCGGCCGGGGCTTCAGGAAGCCGCCGACGGCCCGGATGTCGACGATGCCGCCGACCGAAACACTGTCCACCTGGAAGCGCGTGGTCGAGCCCTCCGATCCGAGTTCCCGGAAGCCGAGGACGTCGGTCAGCACCGCGCCGGTCGGCGCCTTCTCCTCCAGGAGGAGGCTCACCGAATGGAAGCCGCGGATCGCGACCTCCGGCGAGATGCCGCCCGCGGTCCAGCCAAGCTCGGTCTCCGCGCCGGACACCGCGACCAGCGCGAGGTGCATGCCGTCCGGGTCGCGGAAGGCGAGCGCCGTCTCGCCGAAGCGCTTGACCGGCGGGTCGAAGGCGACGCCGCGCTCGATGAAGCGGTGCGTCCAGAAGCCGATCGAGCCCTCCGGCACGCGGAATACGGTCTCCTGCGTCTCGCCGACGCCGAGCCGGCCGGGCGCCGCGTGCTCCCAGGGGAAGAAGGTCAGGATCGTGCCTGGCGAACCGGCCTCGTCGCCGTAGTAGAGGTGCCAGGTGCCGGGATCGTCGAAATTGACGGTCCGCTTCACCAAGCGAAGCCCGAGCGTGTCGGTGTAGAACCGCACGTTGCGCGCGGCGGGACCGGCGATGGCGGTGACGTGGTGGATGCCGTGGCTCATGTCGGATCTCCATGGATCTCGTTGCGTGGACCCAACATAATCGCAATGGCGGCCACGCGTCAGGTGCAGCATGATTGCATCCGTGCAATGCTGCGCTTGCAGCTTTGGGAAGGGCAGGAGGCATGGATCTCGATCGACTGGCGTGGGACGACCTGCGGCTCGTCGGCGCGGTGGCCGAGACGGGGACGTTGCCGGCGGCGGCCGACCGGCTTCATGTCGCTCACTCCACCGTGTTCCGGCGGCTGCGCCAGATCGAGGCCGCGATGGGCTGCGCGCTGTTCGAGCGCGGGGGCGCGCGGCTCGTGCCGACGAGCGCCGGCGAGGAAATCGCGGCGGTCGCGCGCACCGTGGCGGAGGCGGTGGACGCTGCCGCGCTCCGCTTCGCGGGCCGCGAGCCGCTGCCGTCCGGCGATGTGCGGGTGACGACCAACGATTCGCTCCTCGTCCATTTCCTGACGCCGCTGTTTGCCGGCTTCCGGCGCCATTGCCCGGCGGTGCGGCTCGACGTCGTGCTCGGCAATCCGGCGCTGAACCTGTCGAAGCGCGATGCGGACGTCGCGATCCGCGCGACCGACCGGCCGCCCGATACGCTGGTCGGCCGCAAGAGCGCCCGCATCGCCTGGGCACTCTACAAGGGGCGAACGGGGACGACGGAGGATTTCGTGTCACTCGGCGACGCGATGGGCGGCATGGCCGTGGTGCGGCATGTCGCGTTGACGATCCCGCCCGAGCGGATCGGCTACCGCGTCAACACGGTGCTGGGGCTCGCCGAGGCGGTCGAGGCGGGGCTCGGGCGCGGCTACCTGCCCTGCTTCGTCGGCGACGCGCGCGCCTCGCTGCGGCGGCTCGGGGACCCGGACGAGCGCTTCGCGACCGATCTCTGGCTCCTGACCCATGCCGACCTTCGCCACGTGCCGCGCGTGCGCGCGCTGATGGACTACCTCGCCGAGCGGGTCGCGGCCGAGCGTCCCCTTCTCGAAGGCGAGCGGCCGCAGCCCGGCTAACGAAGCGCCGATCGCCGCAGGCTCGAAAACCGGGAACCTCCCGGAATCGCGGTGGATTCGTTTCGAATGGAACAGAAATCCACCGTCCCGACCCCGACCCCGACCCCGGACGGCGGCGCGCCGCAGAGGCGCCGCTCGCCCCGCCGTGCGTCCTCCGCTCCGGCGGGGGAGGCCCCGACCGAGCTTGTCGCCAAGGCGCGCCTCGTCCACGACCGGCTCTGCGCCGTCTACGGCTGCCCGATCGGCTACTTCCACGACCTCGATCCTTTAAGCGAACTCGTGTCCTCGCTCCTGTCGCACCGGACGCGCAACGCCGACTCGGGGCGCGCCTTCAAGGCGCTGCGGCAGCGGTTTCCCGACTGGGCCGACGTGATCGCCGCGCCGACCGGAGAGGTGGAGGCGCTGATCCACGGGGTGCGCTGGCCCGAGCTCAAGGCGCCACGCATCCAGGCGATCCTGGCCGGCGTCCGAGAGCGGACGGGCAATCTCGATCTCGGCTTTCTCGCCGAGATGGCGCCCGAGGCGGCGCGGGCGTGGCTGGAGGCGCTGCCGGGCGTCGGGCCGAAGACCAGCGCCGCGGTCCTCTCCTTCTCGACGCTGCGCATGCCGGCCCTGCCGGTGGACAGCCATCACCACCGGGTCGCGATCCGGCTCGGACTGATCGGCGCGGAGGTCGCGGTCGGCCCGTCGCACCCTGTTCTGCGCGCGCAACTGCCCGACGACTGGAGCGCGCAGGACCTCTACGACAACCACGAGGTGTTGATGCTGCACGGACAGAAGGTCTGCCACCACCGGCGCCCGGCCTGCGGCCGCTGCACGCTCGCCGACATCTGCCCGAGCGCCTTTCAGGTGGACTGACCGCCGGGCCTCTCGATGGGGCCCGGCGGTCATCGTTCGGTCAGAGCGGCCCGTCGATCCGGCTGGGGGCGATCGGGTCGGAGGCCGGGAACGTGTCGTCGAGCGCCTCGTCGAGTTCCTCTTCCTCCGTCATCGGCCGTTCCTGATCGCCCGGCGTGCGCTTGTCCTCGGCGATCGGCGGCAAGGGTGGCGTGTCACCGGGTCGCGCCCCGTCGCCGGTCTGGACGAGCCCGTCCTCGCCGATCGGCGCGGGCAGGATCGGGTTGGGGCGGTCGGCGTCGTTCTCTTGCATCGACATGGGTCATCCTTCTTCGAGATTGTCGCGGTCAGCCGGCACCGGCGTCGTCTCCGGTCTCGCCATCGTCCGGCAGGCTTCCCGCGCCGGGGGTGGCATCGGGGTTGGTGAGTTCCGGCTTGGCGTGGGGGCCGGCGCCGGGCGTCTTGGCCTCGTCCTTCGGATCCTGACGGGTGTCGGGCTCGGCGCGACCGGAATGGGGGGGCGCACCGTGTGTCACTCCGCTCATGCTGCCTGTCCTCCGCTGACCTCTTCGGGAGAAGGACGCCAGCGGGCCGGTCGGGGTTCCCGACGCGTTCGCAATGCAGCCACACGTTCGCGCAAGGCTCGCGGGGAACGCTGGCATGCCGGCACCCACCCAACCGCCGGCAGGAGGCCGCCATGAGGATACGCCTGAGCGAGATCACCGAGGGTCAGGGCGAGATGCTGCGACGGCTCGACGACGGCCCGGCGCGCGACAGCGTCGGCCTCCACACCGGGGACCTCGCCACCGACGAGCTGCGCCGCTGCCTCGAGCTTCATGCGCTGGGTCTCGTGTCGGTGGCGATCGGATGGCGCGATACGTGCTGGTTCCGCCTCACGGCATCGGGCCGTCGCCTCGGGCGTCAGCTGCCGGCCTGATCGTCCCACCAGGCGCTGGAGCGATCGAGAAACCGCCGGAGAAGCCGATCACCGTCCGGCGTCAGCACGGATTCGGGATGGAACTGGATCCCGAAGGTCGGATGGGTACGGTGCGACAGGGCCATGATCTCGCCGGCGGGCGAGCGGGCGGTGACCCTCAGGTGCTCTGCCATCTCCTCCGTTTCGCGCACGATCAGCGAGTGGTAGCGCCCGGCCTCGAGCGGCCGGGCGAGACCCTCGAACAGGTCCTCGCCGTCGTGCTCGAGCAGCGAGGCGCGCCCGTGCATGGGCTCCTCGGCGCGCTCGACGCGACCGCCGAACCGCAGGCCGATCACCTGATGCCCGAGGCACACGCCGAGGATCGGGATCCGGCCCGACAGCGCGCCGACGGCCTCCAGGCAGATGCCCGCCTCCGCGGGGCCGCAGGGGCCGGGCGACAGGACGAGCGCGCGCGGCGCGAGCGCACGGATGCCGGCGAGATCGACCCGGTCGCTGCGCACCACCGAGACCGCCGCGCCGTGCCGCTCGAGATAGCGCGCGAGGTTGTGGGTGAAGCTGTCGTAGTTGTCGAGAACGAGGATCATGGGGCCTCGAACGCGGCGAGGATGCGCGCGGCCTTGGTCTCGGTCTCCGCCCATTCCGCCGGCCCGTCGGACAGGATCGTCACGCCGCCGCCGGTGCCGAACGAGACGGTGCCCGGCTCGAACTCCAGCGTGCGAATCGAGATCGACAGGTCCGCCGCGCCGCAGAACGAGAGTGCGGCGACCGAGCCGCAATAGAGCCCGCGCGGCGCGCCTTCGATCGTGGCCACGATATCGGTCGCGCGGATCTTCGGCGCGCCGGTGATCGAGCCGCCGGGAAAGGCCGCGGCGATCAGCGCCCCGACGCCGAGGCCCGGCCGGAGACGCCCGGTGACGGCCGACACGAGGTGGTGCAGCCCGGCATAGGACTCCAGCGCGCAAAGCTCGGGCACGTCGACCGAATCCGGCTCGCACACGCGCGACAGGTCGTTGCGCAGGAGATCGACGATCATGACGTTCTCGGCCCGGTCCTTCGGCGAGGCGAGAAGAGCCTCGGCGGCGGCCCGGTCGGCCGCTTCGTCGCCTGAGCGCCGGATCGTGCCCTTAATCGGGCGCGTCTCCACATGGCCATCGCGAAGGCGCAGGAAGAGCTCGGGCGAAGCGGAGGCGACCGTGCGGTGCGGCTCCTCGAGGAAGGCGGCGTAGGGCGCGGGGTTCACGGCGCGCAGCCGCAGATACAGGGCGAACGGATCGAAGCCTTCAGGCAGTACGGCCCGGAGCCGGCGCGACAGATTGGCCTGGTAGACCTCGCCGTCGAGGATCAGCGCCTTCACGCGCTCGACATCGGCGGCATAGGCGGCAGCGTCGCGGCTCGAACGCCAGAGGGGCCCGGTGGCGGGCAGGGCGCCGAGGGCGGGCGCGGGGGCGGCCAGCGCGGCCTCGAAGAGATCGAGCCGTTCCCCGGCCCGCCGCTGCCGGTCGGCAAAGGGGGCCGCCGCATCGAGCGTCGGTGAAAAGCCGGCGGAGACGAGGCGGGCCGTGCCATCCTCGTGGTCGAAAACGAGGGCGGTGTCGTAGAGGCCGAAGCCGAGGAGTGGGCGCCGCGAATCGAAGCCCGCCGGCCGATGGAGGTCTTCGAGGAGATGGCCGGCCTCGAAGTCGATCGTGCCGACGAGACCTCCGGCGAAGGGCGGGGCGTCGGCCTCCCGCTCGCTCCGGTAGCGCCGGAGCAGCGCATCGAGCGCTTCGAACGGCGGTAGGCCGAGAAGGGCGCCGTCGAGCCAGGTGCCGGAAAGGTCGGCGTCGAAGCGCGCGAAGGGTGCCGCGGCCAGGATCGACCAGCGGCCGTTTCTCGGATGCAGGCGGGCCGAATCCAGCCATGCGAGGCCGCCGAGCCCGCGCAGCCGCGCCGCCGCCTCGGCGGGAGAGGGGATGTCGATCGTCCGCTGCCACATGGAGCGAGGCTCCTACAGCATCGCCCGGCAAACCGGTATGGCGAAGTTGGCCTCAGCCGACCCCGGTCGGCCCGTCGAGCACGACGCGCACCTTGCGGGTGAGGTCGTGGCGCGAATAGGGCTTGTTGATGATGTCGAACTCGGTGCCGCCGGCGTCCGAGCGCTCCAGCGACGCCTGCGCGTAGCCGGTGGTGAGGAGGATGCGGATGCGCGGGCGCAGCCGCCGCGCCTCGCGCGCCAGCACGACGCCGTTCATCCCGCCCGGCATCACGAGGTCGGAGAACAGCATGTCGAAGGGCTCGCCCGCTTCGAGGCGCCGGAGCGCGGCGAGCGGCGTCGTTTCGACCGTGACCGTGTAGCCCTGGTCCTCCAGCATGTCGCGCGCGAGTTCGGCGACCTCGGCCCGGTCGTCCACCACGAGGATGCGCTCGTGGCCCTGCCGCTCGGTGATGCGCACGCGCTGGGGCGAGACCGTCTCGTCGCCGACCGCCGCGGGAAACAGGAGCTCGACCGTGGTGCCCTCGCCCTCGCGCGAGGTGATGTGCACCGTGCCGCCGGACTGCTTGGCGAAGCCGTAGACCATCGAGAGGCCGAGGCCCGTGCCCTTGCCCTCCTCCTTGGTGGTGAAGAACGGGTCGAGGACGCGGGCCAGCACCTCGCGCGGCATGCCCGATCCCGTGTCCTCGACGCAGACCGAGACGAAGGCGCCCGGCACCACGCCGTCGAGATGGACGGCGTCCTCGATCGAGACCTGCCGGTTGCGCGTGCGGATGCGCACCGTGCCCCCGGCGGACGCCGACATGGCGTCGCGCGCGTTGATCAGGATGTTGAGGAGAGCGACCTCGGCCTGCGTCGGGTCGATGCGGCAGGTGACGAGATCGGGCGCGAGATCGGTCTCGACCGTGATCTGGTCGCCGAGCGTGCGCGCGGCGATGTCGCTCATGCCCTTGACGAGGCCATTGAGGTTGACGAGCCGCCCCTCCAGCCGCTGCTTGCGGGCGAACGCCAGGAGCTGCTGCGTCAGCGTGACGGCGCGGGCCGAGGCCGAGCGCACGTTCTCCACCGCGCGCACCGTACGGGCCCGGTCGATCTCCGGCCGGTCGAGCTGGGCCGCGATCACCTCGACATAGCCGGTGACGATCTGCAGGAGGTTGTTGAAGTCGTGCGCGATGCCGCCCGTGAGCTGCCCGAGCGCCTCCATCTTCTGCGCCTGCCGCAGCCCTTCCTCGGCGTCGCGCCGGCGCGACACGTCGAGCTGCGAGCCGAAGAAATAGACGAGCTTTCCGTCGGGATCGTAGACCGGCGAGATGAAGAGCGCGTTCCAGAAGGTCGAGCCGTCCTTGCGGTAGTTCAGGATCTCCGTCGCCATCTCGCTGCGGCTTTCGATCGCAGCCCGCACCTCGGCGATCGTCGCGCGATCGGTGTCCGGCCCCTGCAGGAAGCGGCAGTTGTTGCCGACGATCTCCTCGCGCGAGTAGCCCGTCATCTGGATGAAGGCGTTGTTTGCGAAGACGATGGGGTTGTCGGGCTGGTAGGGATCGGTCACCGTCATCGGCATGCGCGTCGTCTCGACGGCGGCAAAGAAGATGTCGTCATGGCTGTCCAGCCGCCCCGCGGCGCTGGAGCGCACCGTCGGCCGAGGACCGTCGAAAGGCGGGGGGCTGTCGAAACGGTTGGTCATGGCGGCCCTGTGACGACGAGACGGGGGACGGGAGCCGTCCGGTCTGATATGGCTTGCGAGCAAGACATGTTCGCGCGATGCGAACGGGAAAGGCGGTGATGAGCGTTTTCGAACACAATCTGTCGGAGCAGGGCAAGGTCATGCTGGTCGAGGACGATCCGATGATCCGCGCGCTCACCGCCGAGTGGATCGAAGACGCCGGCTACTCCGTCTCGGAATTTGCCAACGGTGGCGAGGCCTTGCGTGCCCTTGGCCGCGACGGGACCTGCCACGTGGCGGTGCTCGACCTGTCGCTGCCAGACATGCGCGGCGACGATCTGGCGCAGGCGCTGCGCGCGCTGCAGCCCGATCTCGGGCTTCTGTTTGCGACCGGCAATGTCGACGACCTGTCGGCGGCGGCGCTCGAGGGGCCGCGCACCGGGGTCCTGCGCAAGCCCTATTCAGCCCGCGACCTCGCCGAGGCGATCGGGAGCCTCGCGGCCTGAGTGGCCGCGCCGGGCATCCTTAGTCCTCGACCAGAAGGATGTGCAGCGTGGCCGGTCCGTGGACGCCGATCACGAGGCTGCCCTCGATGTCGGTGGTGCCGCTCGGGCCGGTGACGACGACGAGGTTGCGCGAGCGGGCGAGATCCGCCCCGGCCACCGCATCCTCGAGATAGGCGACGATGTCGCCCGCGCGCAGCACCGCGATGTGATGCAGCGGCAGGAAGGCATCGAGGATCGCCATTTCCGGCCCCGAGCGCAGGACGAGGCTCGCCGTCTCGGCGATTCCCCTCTCCACCAACGATACGGACACGCGATCGTCGACCTCGACGGAGGCGGCAAGGCCGGCCGCCGGCCAGTCGAGGCGCTCGAGATCGGGCAGCGGCTGGATTTTCAGCGTGGGCGCAATGCCAAGCGCGGCGAGGCGCCGCGCGCAGGCCGCCGGCACGTCGCCGAGGCTTGCGAGGCGCTCGGAGGATGCACCCGGCGGCAGGCGCTTCACGGCCGCCTCGAACAGGGTGACGAGATCGCCTTCCGGCAGACGCGGGCGCACGCGCTCGGGCTCTGACAGCAGTGCGTCGGCCTCGGCCCGGATGGCGGCGGGGTCCGCCGGCTGGCCCAGGGCTCGCCCGATCGCGCTGAAGATCGCATCGCGCGCACTCACCGTCCGCCCTCGCGCTTCTGCCGCGCGGCCTCCCGCTCTAGGAAGGTCGGCCCCGGAGGGGGCGCCGGCATGTCGCGGTGGAGCGTCCAGGCGCCGGCAAGACCCGGAAGCTTCGCGATCGCGCCGCGCCGGCCGCCTATCAAGCGCAGCACCCGGCCAGCCATCGCCGTGCTGAGGCGATAGAGGCGCGGGCGGGTGGCGGCGAGGGTGAAGAGGCTCAATCCATAGCGCATCGAGCGCGGCTCCAGTCCCTCGCGCCAGCTCCGCTCGCGCCAGCCCTTGATGAGCGTCGGCAGCGGAATATCGACCGGGCAGACCTCGCGGCAGCGTCCGTTCAGGGTGCAGGCGTGGGCAAGATCGCGGGTCTTCTCCGTCAGCCCGTCGAAGACCGGGGTGAGCACCGCGCCCATCGGGCCGGGATAGGTGCCGCCATAGGCGTGGCCGCCGATCTGGTTGAAGACCGGGCAATGGTTCATGCAGGCGCCGCAGCGGATGCAGCGGAGCATGTCGCGCAGCGCGTGGTCGGCGAGCATCCTCGTGCGCCCGTTGTCGACGAGGACGATGTGCATCTCCTCCGGCCCGTCGAGATCGCCCGCCCGCTTCGGCCCGGTGTGGAAGGTCGTGTACTGCGTGAGCGCCGCCCCCGTCGCCGAGCGTACGAGCAGCCGCAGCATCATCGCCGCATGACCCATCGAGGGCACCAGCTTCTCGATGCCGGCCGTCACGATGTGGACGCGTGGCGGCGTCGTCGTCATCTCCGCGTTGCCCTCGTTGGTCACGGTGCAGACCGAGCCCGTGTCGGCGACGAGGAAATTGGCGCCGGAGATGCCGACCTCGGCGGCGAGGAAGCGCCGGCGCAGGTGCCGCCTGGCGGAGGCGGCCATGGCTTCCGGCGTTTCCTCGCGGTGCGGCTCGGCGTGGGACGCCTTGAAGAGTTCGGAGATTTGCTCGCGCGTCTTGTGCATGGCCGGCCAGATGATGTGGCTCGGCCGCTCGCCCGCGAGCTGGACGATATGCTCGGCGAGATCCGTCTCGACCCGGCTGATGCCGGCCGCCTCCAGCGCGTGCGGCAGGCCGATCTCCTCGCCGAGCATGGATTTGGAACGCGTCGCACTTTTCGCCCCCGCCTTGCGGCAGAGATCGACGACGATGCGGCAGGCCTCGTCCGAGGTTGCCGCGTAGTGGACGACCGCCCCGTTCGCGGTCGCGTTCCGCTCGAACTCGGCGAGGTAGTGGCCGAGGTTGGCGACGACGTGGTCCTTGATCTGGCGACCGCGCTCGCGCGCCACCGCGAAGTCCGGCCACTGGCCGACGATCGCCGCGCGCTTGGTGCGGGCGGTGCCCGTGGTGCGGTCGATCGCGACCTTCAGCCAGTCGTCGGCGAGCGCCTCGCGGGTGCGGGCGTGAAAATCGAGCTCGGCCCGCTGGCTGGTGGCGCTCATCGTTTCGTCTCCCGGCCGGGCGCCTCGCCGATCGCCGGCGTCGCGAGCCGTCCGGTCAGCGCCTCCACCGTGTGGAAGGCCCGGACGCTCGAGCCACGCCGGCCGAGGCGCCCGGCCATGTTCATGAGGCAGCCGAGATCGCCGCCGAGGAGGATGTCGGCCCCGGTGCCCTCGATCGCGCGCGCCTTCTCGTCGACCACGGCGTTGGAGATCGCCGGATATTTCACGCAGAACGTGCCGCCGAAGCCGCAGCACACGTTGGCATCGGGCAGCGGCACCATTTCCAGTCCCGGAACGCTTCCCAAGAGCCGGCGCGGCTGGTCGTGGACGCCGAGTTCGCGCAGGCCCGAGCAGGTGTCGTGATAGGTCGCGCGCGCGTCGGCCGGACGGGTCGGCTCGGGATGGAAGCCGAGGACGTCGACGAGGAAGCTCGTGATCTCGAAGGCGCGCGCAGCCAGCCGCTCGGCGCGCGGGCCCCAGACTGCATCGCCCGCGAAGGTCTCGGGATAGGTGTGGCGGATCGTGCCGATGCAGGAGCCGGACGGGGCGACGACGTAGTCGTAGCCGTCCAGCGCCTCGATCTGGCGGCGGGCCATTGCCTGGCCATCCGCCTCGTCGCCGGAGTTGAAGGCGGGCTGGCCGCAGCAGGTCTGGTCGAGGGGCACCTCGACGCGGGCGCCGGCCGCGAGCAGCAGCTCGCGCGTCGCCTCGGCGACGGCCGGGCGCATCACGTTGACGAGGCAGGTCACGAAGAGCGCGACGCGCGGCGCTTGGCCGGCGGGCAGGCGCCCCGGCGTCGGATGGGTCTGCGCGGTCATGTCCTCGGCCAGTCCTCCCAGGCGATCCACTTCGGTTGTGGGGCCGGCCGCCCGGCGTTGCAAGCCGCTTCTCAAGCGCCCCGTACACCATGCGCGGGGATGCCCATAGGTGTCATGAGAGTTTCGCTTGGCGATCGGCGCAACCCATGCTTAACTTTTCCTCAACAGCAACGGAGGCCCAAGAAATGTTCGTTGTGCGCATGGACTACGAGGACGTCCGCAAGTTTCAGGCCTTCCGCTCGGTGGTGGACGCGCGCGCCCATGCCCGCCGCTGCCGTCAGGAGGACGACCTCGGCGAGGTCGGCATCCGCATCTTCGACGTGCCCGACACGGTGGACGCCGAGATCGCGGTGATGGCGGTGCGCGACGGGCTGGGCATTCCGGTCGGCGAGGCGGAGCCCGATGCGGCGCTGATCCTCGCCTCGATGGGGCTTGGCACCGGCCTCCGGATCTGACGATCTGTCGCACGGCTCGGGAACGCTGCGGCGTTCTGTCCGTTTTGCTTCACTGCAACCGGAGAGGAGCCGTTTCCCATGGCAACCGATGCATTTCAGCAGGGCAAGCTTGCCTTCCAGAACAACGTGCCGAAGTCGGCCTGCGAATATCCGGCCGGCTCGACACTGCGCAACGAATGGATGGAGGGTTGGTCGCAGGGGCTGAACGCACGCCCGGCGGACCATTCCCACGACGCCGGTCACGAGGGCGAAACGCGCCACTGACGGCTCGCACGACCCCTTATCTCATCACGTCCTCGTGAGGCTGGCGGAGCGATCCGTCGGCCTTGCGGCATTCTGCCTGAAGCCGCCAGCTGTGCACTGGCCGGATGTGTCGCGCGCCATAGGTTCCGAAGAGACGGGCGACGGCTCCTTGAGCATGTCGACCGTCGAGGGGGATCGCGGCGCGGGGGCGCCTCGTCGGTCCGAGCATGGGGGCCGACCTGAAACGCTTGCACACCCAATCTGCGTGGATCGCCCGATCGGTTGCCTTTGCAGGGGCCGCCCTCGTGCTTGCCGCCTGTCGCGGCCCGCAGTCGACCTTCGATCCGGCGGGCACCGAATCCGCCGAGGTCCTTCACCTCTTCTGGTGGATGCTGGGCGGCGCCGTCCTGATCTGGCTCTTCGTCATGGGCCTGTCGGTCTATGCGACGAAAGCGCATCCCAAGGCGCATAGCGAGCGGACCGGCACCAAGTTGATCCTTTGGGGCGGCGTCGCCTTTCCCGTGGTCGTCCTCACCGCGCTTCTCGTCTTCGGCCTCCAGATGATGCCGGGCTTTCGCGCGCCCGCTGATGGGCCGCGCATCGCGGTCTCGGGCGAGCGCTTCTGGTGGCGGGTGCACTACGAGGCGCCCGACACGCCGGGCGTCGCCAAGTTCCTGTCGGGCAAGGGCGTGCCTTCGGCCAACGAACTCTGGATCCCGGTCGGCAAGCGCACCGAGATCCTGCTGTCGAGCCCCGACGTCATCCATTCCTTCTGGGTGCCCAACATCGCCGGCAAGGTCGACACGATCCCCGGCCGCATCACGCGCATCGTCCTCGATCCGACCCGCACCGGTACGTTCCACGGCATCTGCGCCGAGTTCTGCGGCGACGCGCACGCGCAGATGCGCTTCGTGGTGAAGGTCGTCTCGGAGGCCGACTTCGCCGCGCGCGTCGAGGCCGAGCGGGCGCCCGCCGCCGTCCTCGATCATCCCGGCCGCACCGCCTTCGAGGCGAACGGCTGCGGCGCCTGCCATCAGGTGCGCGGCACGGGCTCGGTGGGCCTCGTCGGCCCCGACCTCACGCATCTGGCTTCACGTGAAACACTGGGCGCCGGCATCCTGCCGATGAGCGTCGACAACATCCAGCGCTTCATCGCGCTCACCGAACACGAGAAGCCGGGCGTCCAGATGCCGTCGTTCGCGACGCTGCCGCAGGCCGAGACCCGTTCCATGGCCGAATGGCTGGAGACTCTGAAATGAGCGCGGCCGTCGAACTCAACGCCATGCGTCGTCCGGGAGACCCGGATCAGGAGGACGAGGCCGTCCGCAAGGGGCAGCAGGAGCGCCTGATCAAGGTCTGGGACACCCCGCCCGGCTGGCGCTACTGGTCCGACGTCAACAACACGACGGTCGGCGTCTGGTACACGGTCACCTCCTTCGCCTTCATGCTGTTCGCGGGCGTCCTCGGCCTGATGATCCGCGTGCAGCTGGCGGTGCCCGAAAACGACTTCCTGTCGGCGACGATGTACAACCAGGTGTACACGCTGCACGGCACGGTGATGATGTTCCTCTTCGCCGTCCCGATCTTCGAGGCGGTGGCGGTGATCCTCCTGCCGCAGATGCTGGGCGCGCGCGACCTGCCGTTCCCGCGCCTGTCAGCCTTCGGCTACTGGTGCTTCCTGATCGGCGGCATCTTCGTGTGCGGCTCGATCTTCTTCGGACAGGCGCCCAATTCCGGCTGGTTCATGTATCCGCCGCTGACCACGCAGGCGCGTTTCACGCCGGGCTACGGCGCCGACATCTGGCTGCTCGGCCTGTCCTTCATCGAGGTCGCCTCGATCGCGGCAGCGGTGGAGCTCATCGTCGGCGCGCTGAAGTGCCGCCCGCCGGGCATGCGCCTCAACCTCATGCCGCTCTACGCCTGGTACGTCCTGGTCGTCGCGGCGATGATCCTCTTCGCCTTCCCGCCGCTGATCGCCGGCGACATCCTGTTCGAAATGGAGCGCCTGTTCGACTGGCCCTTCTTCGACCCGACGCGCGGCGGCGACCCGATGCTGTGGCAGCATCTGTTCTGGATCTTCGGCCATCCGGAGGTCTACATCATCTTCCTGCCGGCGATCGCGCTGCTGGCGATGATCATCCCGACCTTCGCGCGGCGCCCGCTGCTCGGCTATTCCTGGATCGTGCTGGCGGCGGTCGGCACCGGCTTCCTGAGCTTCGGGCTCTGGGTCCACCACATGTTCACGACGGGCCTTCCGGCGATCTCGCTCGGTTTCTTCTCGGCGGCGTCCGAGGCCGTCGCGATCCCCACGGGCGTCCAGATCTTCGTGTTCCTCGCCACCTGCCTTGCCGGCAACGTCATCTATTCCGTGCCGATGCTCTTCGTGTCGGGCGCGCTCGGCATCTTCGTGCTCGGCGGCCTCACCGGCGTCATGGTGGCGCTGGCGCCTTTCGACTGGCAGGTGCACGACACCTACTTCGTGGTGGCCCACCTCCACTACGTGATCCTCGGAGGTGTCCTCTTTCCGATCGTCGCCGGCATCTACTATTACTGGCCGATCGTCTCCTCGCGGAAGCTCCACGACAAGGCGGGCAAGATCGCGTTCTGGCTGATGTTCATCGGCTTCAACGTCGCGTTCTTCCCGATGCACTATTCCGGCATGATCGGCATGCCGCGACGGGTCTACACCTACCCCGCGGCGCTGGGGCTCGAGATCCCGAACCTCATCTCCACCGTCGGCGCCTTCGTCTTCGCCGCCGGCTTCCTCGTCGTCGTCGCCGACATGCTGCGGCCACGCAAGGACCCCTACGCCGACCGCAACCCCTGGAACGCCGGCACCATCGAGTGGTCGGGCGAGATCCCGGACCAGCCCTGGGGCGTGCGCTCGGTGCCGATCGTCAAGTCGCGCTATCCCCTCTGGGATCAGCCGGGCTTCGTCGACGACATGGACAAGGGGCGCTTCTACCTGCCGGACGCCGAGGAGGGAAAGCGCGAGACGCTGGTGACCAGCGTCCTCGATGCCGAGCCGATCCAGTGCCTGCGCGTGCCGGGACCCTCGTTCGTGCCGATGTGGGCGGCGATCTTCCTCGGCTCCTGCTTCATCGCCGCGACCTTCCACCTCTGGACGGTGACGATCGCGGCGCTCGTCATCGCGATCGCGGTGATCCTGTTCTGGCTCTGGAAGGCGACGGCCGTCGTCCCGGAGAAGGAGACGAAATACGTCGGCCTCGGACTGGAACTCCCGATCTACGTGTCGGGGCCGCATTCGGTGTCGTGGTGGGCGATGTTCATCACCATGCTGGGCGACGCGACGGCCTTCCTGTCGCTGTGCTTCGGCTACTATTTCTTCTTCACCGTCCATGCCGACTTCCCGCCGGCCGGGACGCAAGGCCCCGGCGTCCTGTGGCCGACCGTCTCGCTGGCGCTCTTCGCGCTCGCCTGGGGCGCCTGCCTCGTCTCGCACCGCGTCCTGAAGGGCGGCGGCGTCATGGGCGCCCGCGCGCTCCTCGGGCTCTCGTTCCTCGCCTCGCTCGGCGCGGGTGCAGCGCTTCTCTGGGGGCCGCATGCGACAGGGCTCCAGCCGACCGCCCACGTCTATCCCGCGACCGTCTGGATCCTCGCCATCTGGACCGCGATCCACGCCTTCGTCGGAACGCTGATGGTCGGCTACTGCCTCGCCCGCTCGTTCCGGGGCTTCCTCACGCCGCGCTACGACATCGACCTGTCAAACGTGACGCTCTACTGGCACTTCGCCATGGCGACCGGCCTCGTGACGGTGGCCACCATCGCCTACTTCCCGCTTGTCGCCGGTGGAGGCGTCTGATGCTCGGTCTGCGACGCGGCACGCGCGACAGTCTCATCACCATGATCGCGACGCCCACGGTGTGGGCGCTGCATTTCCTGTTCTGCTACATCGCGGCCGCGGTGGTCTGCGCGCCCAACACCAATATCTTCGAGCCGATCGGCGGCGTGCGCGCGGCGATCGCGGTGGCGACCTTCGCCAGCCTCGTCTTCTGCTGGTTCGCCGGGATCCGGGCCTGGCGCGAGTGGAAGCAGGCGGGCGGCAAGCCGCCGCACGACAAGCCGACCGACGACGACCGCGAACGGCAGATGGAACTGGCCTCCGTGCTCCTCTCGGGCCTGTCGTTCCTCGCCATCATCTTCACCGCGCTGCCGGCGCTGCTCGTGGCGGACTGCCGGTGAGCCCCGCCCTCAGCCGCCACGGGCCGCTCGCGGCCGGCCTCGCGCTTCTCCTGTTCCTTTGGGCGGGACCGTTGGTCGGGCGTGCCGAGACCTCGTTCGCCGCGCACATGATCCTCCACATGGGCCTCGTCGCCGTCGCGGCCCCCATCCTCGCCTTCGGGCTGACGCGCTCGGTGCCGGCGCTCGGCGCGCGCATCTCGCCGCGCTTTGCGATCCTCGCCGCCCTCGCCGAGTTCGTGCTGGTCTGGTCCTGGCACGCCCCGGCACTGCACGACGCGGCGCGCCGCGAGACATGGGTGCTCGTGATCGAGCAGGCCTCATTCCTGACGGCGGGCCTCCTCGTCTGGACTGCCGCCTTCGGCACGGCCGAGGGCGCGCGCGGGGCCCGGGCGGCCGGAGTCGCCGCCCTCCTGATGACCTCGATGCACATGACCCTTCTCGGCGCTCTTCTCCTCTTCGCGCCCCGCCCGCTCTATGCCTGCGGCGATCTCTGCTCGCCGCTCAGCATCCTGACGCCGCTCGAGGACCAGCAGCTCGGCGGCGTCCTGATGCTGATCGTCGGCGGCTCGGCCTATCTCGTGGGCGGCCTGTCGCTGCTCGCCCGTCTCCTCAACGAAAAGCGCGACGCGCAGGTGCCGGCATGAAGTGGACGCTGACGATCCGCCCCTGGCACCTCGTGGCCGCGCCCTTTGCGGCGGTCGGGGCCGCCCTTCTCGTCGGCGGCTCGGGCCTCGTGTCGGTCGCCGCCAATACCGGCCATTTCGCGCCCGTCGAGTGGTTCCTGCACTGGACGCTGCAGCGCGCCGTCGACACACAGTCGCTGCCGATCTCCAAGCCCGACGACGTGTCGCTCGAGGACCCGCTCCTCGTGCAGCGCGTCGCCGGCCACTTCGCCAGCGGCTGCGCGCCTTGCCACGGTGCGCCGGGCGAACTCCAGACACCGGTCGCGCGCGCGATGATGCCGCCCGTGCCACGTCTTGAGAACCAGGTCGGCGAATGGCGCGACCGCGAACTGTTCTGGATCGGCCGGCACGGCATCAAGTATTCCGGCATGCCGTCCTGGTCGACGCAGGACCGCCCCGACGAGGTCTGGGCGCTGGTCGCCTTCCTGCGCGCGCTGCCCGACATGACGCCTGAGCGCTACCGCGAGTTCGCCTATGGACGGCCGAGCGCCGAGCCGGGTCGCCCCGGCCTCCAGGCGCTGGGGCAGGCGGACGACACGGCGCTCGCCGACTGCGCCCGCTGCCATGGCGAGGACGGGCGTGGCGTCGGTCCCGCGGGCAGCTTCCCGCCGATCGGCGGCCAGTCGGAGGAGTATCTCTTCCGCACGCTCCAGGCCTTCTCGTCCGGCACGCGCCAGAGCGGCATCATGACGCCCGCCGCCGGTATCCACGACGAGGCGACGCTGCGACGCCTGGCTGCCCACTATGCCGCGCAGGCGCCGATCCCGGCACCGGCGGGGCCGCTCGGGCCCCCGGCGGGCGTCGCGATCGGCTACGAGGGCGCCGTGCGCCTGCCGCGCGGCTCGATCGGGCCGGACGCGCCCGCGGACGAGCCGGTGCCGACGGGCCCGGAGGCGGCGGTCGATCCGTCAGCCGCCCACGGCTACCCCGTCTCGACGAGCGGCCTGATGGAGCTTGGCCGCCGGATCGCCGAAGAGGGCCTGCCGCGCCAGAAGCTCGCCGCCTGCCAGACCTGCCACGGCGCCCATGCGGCTGCCACCAACCCGCTCTATCCGCGCCTCGACGGCCTGCCGGAATGGTACACCGCGACCCATCTCCAGATGTGGAAGGACCGCCATCGCGGCGGCACGCCGCTCGCCCACATCATGGAGACGATCGCGATCAACCTCACCGAGGAGCAGATCGACGCACTGGCGCTCTGGTACTCGCGGCGCGGCGACTGACGGGGCGGGCGCTTCCGAAGGCGCGCCCTTTCCGGCATGAAGAAGGTCCGACCGATTCGCGGGAGAAGGACCGGGACCCGATGGACGACCGCCCGACGGACGCCGCCACGTGACGGGTCCCCTGTTCCTCGGCCTCGACGCCGGCGGCACCGCCTGCCGCGCGCGGCTGGTGGATGCGTCCGGCCTCGTCTTCGGCGAGGGGCATGCCGGACCGGGGCAGGCGCGGCTCGGCGTCGAGGCGAGCTTCGAGGCGATGCTGACCGCGGCCCGCGAGGCGTGGCGCGCGGCCGGTCTCGGGCCCTTCGACTTCGCCCGCCTCCATGTCGGGGCCGGCGTCGCCGGGATCGAACGGATCGGCGTCGCCGACACCTTCGCCGCGCGGCCGCATCCCTTCGCCAGCCTCGTTTTTTCCGGTGACGGCGCGATCGCCTGCCTCGGGGCCCACGGCGGCGAGGACGGCGGCATCGTCGTGGCGGGCACCGGGTCGATCGGCTTCGGCCTTCTCGAAGGGCGCCTCCTGCGGTTCGGCGGCTACGGCTTTCCCGGCTCCGACGAGGGCTCGGGCGCCCGCATCGGGCTGGCGGCGGTGGAAGCGGCGTTCCGGGCGGTCGACGGTCGCCTGTCGGGCTCCGACCTCGCCGACGCCCTTCTGCAGCGCTTCGGCGGCGAGGCGCACGCGCTGACGCGCTGGTGCGACGGCGCCTCGGCGAGCGACTACGCGGCGCTGGCCCCGCTCGTCGTCGAGGCGGCAGCAAACGGCGACCGCGCGGCCGACGTGATCCTGCGCGCGGCCGCCCAGGCGATCGGCGATCTCGCTGACACGCTGCGCGATGCCGGCTGCGAGCGCGTGGCGCTGACCGGCGGGCTCGGGGCTCCACTGATCCCCTATCTGCCCGAGGGCCTTGCCGAGACGCTGGACGAGCCGCTCGGCGATCCGCTCGACGGCGCGCTGATCCTCGCCGGCCTCGAGCCGCCCGGCGCCGGGGATCGCTGAACGAAGACTGGCGCCGCTCCCCCCTCGGCCTATAGTCAGGCCCGATCCGAATCGCCCGACAGCAAGGACTGGACCCGATGAAGTCACGCGCCGCCGTCGCCTGGGAAGCAGGCAAGCCGCTCACGATCGAGACGGTCGACATCCGGGGGCCTCAAGCCGGCGAGGTGCTGGTCGAGATCATGGCGACGGGCGTCTGCCACACCGACGCATACACGCTGTCGGGCCTCGATTCCGAAGGCAAGTTCCCGGCGATCCTCGGCCACGAGGGCGCGGGCATCGTGCGCGAGGTGGGCGCGGGCGTCACGTCGGTGAAGCCCGGCGACCACGTCATCCCGCTCTACACGCCGGAATGCCGCAACTGTAAGAGCTGCCTGTCGCAGCGCACCAACCTCTGCACCGCAATCCGCTCGACGCAAGGCCAGGGCGTCATGCCCGACGGCTCCTCGCGCTTCCGCTGCGACGAGACGACCGTCTTCCACTACATGGGCTGCTCGACCTTCTCGAACTTCACCGTCCTGCCGGAGATCGCGGTGGCCAAGGTTCGCGAGGACGCCCCCTTCGACAAGATCTGCTACATCGGCTGCGGCGTGACGACGGGCATCGGCGCCGTGATCTACACCGCCAAGGTCTGGCCCGGCGCCAACGTCGTGGTGTTCGGCTTAGGCGGCATCGGCCTCAACGTGATCCAGGGCGCGCGCATGGTCGGCGCCGACAAGATCATCGGCGTCGACATCAATCCCGGCAAGGTCGAGATGGCGAAGAAGTTCGGCATGACCGACTTCGTCAACCCGCGCGAGGTCGGCAACGACAAGGTGGTCCAGGCGATCCTCGACCTCACCGGCGGCGGCGCCGACTTCTCGTTCGACGCGACCGGCAACACCGACGTCATGCGCCAGGCGCTGGAATGCTGCCATCGCGGCTGGGGCGAATCGATCATCATCGGCGTGGCGGAAGCCGGCAAGGAAATCTCGACCCGCCCGTTCCAGCTCGTCACCGGCCGCGTCTGGCGCGGCACGGCGTTCGGCGGCGCGCGCGGCCGGACCGACGTGCCGAAGATCGTCGACTGGTACATGGACGGCAAGATCAACATCGACGACCTCATCACCCACACGATGCCGCTCGACGAGATCAACACCGCCTTCGACCTCATGCACGAGGGCAAGTCGATCCGCTCGGTCGTCGTCTACTGAGCGTGATCGCAGAGACGCGCTGGCACTGGTCGGAGCTCCGCGATCTTACGGGCGTACAGGTCCACGATCTCCTGAAGCTGCGGCAGGACGTCTTCGTGGTGGAGCAGGCCTGCGCCTTCGCCGAGATCGACGGCTGCGACGGCGAGGCGCTGCACCTGCGGGCGCTGTCGGGCGACGACCTCGCCGGTGTCCTGCGCGTCTTCGCGCCGGACGGTGAGGGACGGGCCCGGATCGGGCGAATCGCGACCGCAGCCGGCTTCCGCGGCAGCGGCCTCGGCCACAGGATGATGGTTGAAGCGCTCCGGCTCTGCGCGGAGCGCTGGCCGGAGGCCGCGATCGACCTGTCGGCGCAGGCGCATCTGGAAACCTTCTATGCGCGTCATGGGTTCGTCACCATCTCGGATGCCTATCTGGAAGACGGCATCCCCCATCTCGACATGCGTCGCGCGCCGGCGGCGTAAGACCAACCGAAAGGACTGCTCATGCCCCTCGACGTGATCTCGGAAGCGAAGGCCCATGGTGGCACGCAAGGGGTGTACCGCCACCAGTCCCGCACCACCGACACGCCGATGACCTTCGCCGTGTTCACCCCGCCGCAGGCGCGGGACGGCAAGGTGCCGGTCCTCTGGTACCTGTCGGGTCTGACCTGCACGCACCAGAACGCGATGGACAAGGGCGAATTCCGCCGCGCGGCAGCCGAGCACGGCGTGATGATCGTCCTCTCCGACACCAGCCCGCGCGGGCCCGGCGTGCCGGACGAGGCGGACAACTGGCAGTTCGGCTCGGGCGCCGGCTTCTATGTCGACGCGACGCAGGCCCCCTATGCCGCCAACTACCGGATGTATTCCTATGTCACCGACGAGCTGCCGGGTTACGTCGCGACGCATTTTCCGGCGGACATGAACCGGCAGGGCATCTTCGGCCATTCCATGGGCGGGCACGGGGCGCTCATTGCCGCGCTGCGCAACCCGGACGCCTACAAGAGCGCCTCCGCCTTTGCGCCGATCGTCCAGCCGTCGACGGCCGACTGGTCGCGCCCGGCCTTCGAGAAGTATCTCGGCCGCGACCGCGCGACGTGGCGGCCCTACGATGCGACGCTCCTGATCGAGGACGGGCATCGCTTCCCGGAGTTCCTGGTCGATCAGGGGACAGTGGACCCGTATCTCGACGACGGCCTCCGCCCGCAGCTCCTGAAGGAGGCCTGCGACAAGGCGGGCATCCGCCTCACGCTCAACATGCGCGAGGGCTACGACCACTCCTACAACTTCATCTCGACCTTCATGGACGACCACATCGCCTGGCACGCCGAACGCCTGAAGCGCTAAGCGCGTTGGCGGGCGTTTCAACCGTTTCGATGGAACGCCCGCCCGTCATCCGTTAAACCCGTGGCACGAACAGGCACGTGGAGGGCGAATCGGATGAGCGGCAATCAGGCGGATCTCGGCGTCTTGGGCATGGGCACGATGGGCGCGAGCTTGGCGCTCAACTTCGCCGACAATGGCGGCTTCACCGTCGCCCTCGGCAACCGGACGACCGAGAAAACCTACGGAGTGCGCGACGACAACCCCGAGCTGGCCGAGCGACTCGTTCCGACCGATTCGATCGAGCACTTCGTCTCGACGCTCAAAAGCCCGCGCGTCGTGGTGCTGATGGTCAATGCCGGCAAGCCGGTGGACGACCAGATGGCGCTCGTCCTGCCGCATCTCGCTCCCGGCGACATCCTGATCGACGCCGGCAACGCCGACTTCAACGACACGGTGCGCCGCGAGAAGGCGGTCAAGCCGACCGGCGTCCATTTCGTCGGCATGGGCGTGTCGGGCGGCGAGGTCGGCGCGCGCAACGGCCCCTCGATCATGGTCGGCGGCGACCAGGCGGTGTGGCAGCGTCTGAAGCCGCTTCTCGAGCCGATCGCCGCCAAGTTCGACGGCTCGCCCTGCGTCGACTGGCTCGGCCCCGACGGCGCCGGCCATTTCGTCAAGACGATCCACAACGGCATCGAATATGCCGACATGCAGATGATCGCCGAAGTCTACGGCATCCTGCGCGATGCGGTCGGGCTCCGGCCGCAGGAGATGGCCGACATCTTCGCCGACTGGAACACGCGCGATCTCCAGTCCTACCTCATCGAGATCTCGTCGCTGGTGCTGGCCGAGCGCGACCCCGAGACCGGCGGGGCCCTCGTCGACCAGATCGTCGACGAGGCGGGCCAGAAGGGCACCGGGCGCTGGTCGGTGATCGAGGCGCAGAAGCTCGGCGTCGGCGCGACGACGCTGGAAGCGGCGGTCTCGGCACGCGGCATCTCGTCCCGCCGCGCCGAGCGGGCGGAGGCCGCGCGCATCTTCGGCGGCGTGAAGACCGCACGCGCCGAGTTCCACGCCGATCACGAGGGGCTGGCGGAACTCGAGGCCGCGCTCGTCGCCGCCAAGATCATCGCCTATGCGCAGGGCTATGCGACGCTCACTGAGGCCTCGAAGGAGTTCGGCTGGAACCTGCCGCTTGGCGAGATCGCGCGCATCTGGCGCGCCGGCTGCATCATCCGCTCGCGCTTTCTCGACGACATCACGCGGGCCTACGAGGCGGGCGACGTCGTCAACCTCCTGCTCGCGCCGAGCTTCACGAGCCGCATCGAGGGGGCCCAAGAGGCGCTGCGGCGCGTCGTCGCCAAGGCCTCGCTCGCCGGCATCCCGGTGCCGGCGCTCTCGGCAGCCCTCGCCTATTTCGACGACTACCGCCGGGCGCGCGGCACCACGAACCTCACGCAGGGCCAGCGCGACCTCTTCGGCGCCCACACCTTCCATCGCCTCAATCGCGAGGGGACCTTCCACCACAAGTGGCCGCAGGCGTAGGAACGCCGAGACCCGCCCTTGCAACGCCGCTCACGTTTCGTCAACTAAACGGGAGCGGCGTTGTCCGCTCGTCGCACCCGATTAGTTCGCCGTCCATGGGAAGACCGACCCGGTCTTCGATCTCATCCGACGACGAGGAACGCGACGATGCGACTGACCCTTCGATCCGGTGGCCTCGGCCTTCTTCTGGCCGGCACCCTGCTTGCCACCGGCGCCCTGGCGCAGGACACCAACAGCCAGGGCGAACGCCTGCCGCACGTGGACGGCAACGCGCCGGCCACCGGCACCGCCTCCTCGACGCAAGGGGCGGCCGCCGGCCAGCCGATCGAGACGGAAGCGGCCAACGCTCCCGATCAGCAGCCGGCCTTTGCCGGCCAGACCCGCGCGCCCCAGCCGACCGAACAGCCCGAGGTGACCACCGAGACGGTGGCCGAAGGCCTGCCCAACCTCTGGGCGCTGGAGTTCATGCCGGACGGGCGCATGCTCGTCACCGCCAAGGAAGGCAAGCTGATGATCCTGCCCGCGATGGGGCAGGAGGGCGAGCCGATCGAGGTGTCCGGCGTGCCCGAAGTCGATTCGCGCGAGCAGGGCGGCCTCCTCGACGTGGCGCTCGGGCCAAACTTCGCCTCGGACGGCATGATCTACTTCACCTTCTCCGAGCCGCGCGGAGCGGAGGGCAACGGCACCGCGCTCGCCAGCGCGAAGCTGACGACGGCGGACGGCTCGGCCAAGCTCGACGACGTCAAGGTCATCTTCCAGCAGATGCCGAGCTACGAGGGCAACAAGCACTTCGGCTCGCGCATCGTCTTCGATGGCGAGGGCAAGATCTTCCTCGGCGTCGGCGAGCGGTCCGACGACCCGATCCGGGATCAGGCGCAGGACCTGAATTCGGGTCTCGGTAAGGTCTTCCGGATCAATGCCGACGGTTCGATCCCGGCCGACAACCCGTTCGTCAACCAGGACAATGCGCAGGACGCGATCTGGAGCTACGGTCACCGCAACATCCAGTCCGCTGCGCTCGACGCCGACGGCCGTCTCTGGACGATCGAGCACGGGCCGCGCGGCGGCGACGAGCTGAACGCGCCGGAAGCCGGCAAGAACTACGGCTGGCCGGTGATCACCTACGGCATCGAGTACGGCGGCGCCGAGGTGAACGAGGGCATCACTGCCAAGGACGGCATGGAACAGCCGGCCTACTACTGGGATCCGGTCATCGGCCCGTCCGGCATGGCGCTCTATCAGGGCTCCGAGTTCCCCGAGTGGGAGAACGCTTTCCTGGTCGGCGGTCTGGTGACGCAGGGCCTCGTGGTGCTGTCCATGAACGGCGAAGGTCGGGTGGCGACCGAGGCGCGCGTGCCGCTCGAGGCGCGCATCCGCGACGTCAAAGTCGGTCCGGACGGGGCGGTCTATGCGGTGACCGAGACGCGGGGCGGCGGCGGCTCGACGATCGTGCGGCTGACGAAGGCCTGATCTCCACAAGGGAGAGATGAGACGATGGCCCGGGACCGGACAGCCGGTTCCGGGCCTTGTCGTTTCGCGGCGGTCAGAGCGCGAGGGGCCAGCCGCCCTCGCGTGTCTCCAGGATGCGCACCGGGTCGCCGACGCGAACCGTGCCGACGCCCTGTGCCACGGCGTTCCAGCCGAACAGGACGCCGGGCGCCCGCTGGACGCCGGAGCGACGGAAGCGCCCGAGCGCGGCGAGCGGCTCCTTGCCCGTGCGCCGGCCCTCGTCCTGATCGACGGTCGTCACCGCGCAGCGCGCGCAGGGCTTCACGAGGTCGATCACCATGTCGCCGACCGCGATCCGGGCCCAGCCGTCTTCGGCGAAGGGATCCGTGCCGTCGATCACGATGTTGGGCCGGAAGCGGCTCATCGGTACGGCCTCGCCGCCGGTGGAGACGATCCGCCGGTTGAGATCGCGCAGCGAGGCCGTGGTGGCGACCAGCAGCGGGAAGCCGTCGGCAAAGCCGACCGGATGATCCTCGGCGGTCCAGTCGCGCGAGACGGTGCGCTGCGAGCGCGCGTCGAAATGCGCGAGCCGCACGGGGAGGCCAAGCCAGCGCGACAGAGCGGCATCCGTGTCCGCGCCGGCGGCGGCGGCGTCCACCGTGTCGCTCCAGACGGTGACCGCCATGCGCTCCTCGCCGTCCGGCGTCGCCACGAAGCGCTCGCCACCGTCCGACCCCTTGATGCCGGGAAACGACAGGTGCAGCCCGTCCGCGTCGGGCTCGGCGTCGAGGAGCGCGAGCGGTGGATTCTCGCGCTGCGACAGGAAGCGCCCCGTGGCATCGACCAGCATCCAGCGCCGGTCGCCCCGGAGCCCCATCGGCTCGAGCCGCACGCTGGCGGGATGGCGGGCGCGCCCGCCCTTGACCGGATGGATGGCGAGCGTCGAGACCTGCATCGGTCGTTCCTCCTCTTCCGGAAGCCGCTCCTAGTCGGTCGCCGCTTCCAGTGCTTCCATGTCGTCGTCCGACAGGCCGAAATGGTGCCCGATCTCGTGGATCAGAACATGGGCGACCAGCGTGCCGAGGCTTTCCTCATGCTCCGCCCAATAGTCGAGGATTGGGCGGCGGTACAGGAGGATGCGGTTGGGCATCTCGCCGGTCTGGGGCGTGCCGAGCGCGCCGACGGCGCGGCCCTCGAAGAGGCCGAGAATGTCGAAGGGGCTTTCGAGGCCCATCTCCTCCACCACCTCGTCCTCGGGAAAGTCGGCGACGTGGAAGCGGATCTCGCCCGACAGGGCGCGGAATTCCGACGGCAGTGCGGCATAGGCCTCGATCGCCAGCGCCTCGATCTCCTCGAGGCTCGGCGACAGCCTTCGCGCCCAGTCGCCGGTCTGGTCCCTTTGGCCCATGCGGCTCTCCTCCCTGGCGGTTCCCATCCGTAGCCCCCCGCGTCTTAAGCCATCGCGCCCTGGAGCACCACGACCTTGGTGCCGTCGAGGACGCGGCGATGGAGGTCGATCACATCCTGGTTGAGAAGCCGTATGCAGCCCGACGAGACGGACTGGCCGATCGACCAGTCCTCGTTGGTGCCGTGGATGCGGTAGAGCGTGTCCTCGCCGCCCCGGAAGAGGTAGAGCGCCCGCGCGCCGAGCGGGTTGGTAGGCCCCGGCTCCATGCCCGCGCCGAGGTGGCCGTAGCGGGCGGGCTCGCGCGCCATCATCGCGTCGGTCGGGCGCCAGCGCGGCCAGGCGCGCTTGTACTGGACCCGCGCCTCGCCCTCGAAGGCAAGACCCGCCTTGCCGACGCCAATCCCGTAACGCAGCGCCCGGTCGCCCTCCATCTGAAGGTAGAGGAAGCGCGCGGGCGTATCGACGATCAGCGTCCCGGGGATTTCGCCGCTCCGGTAGGCGACCTCCTGCCGGTAGAAGCGCGGGTCGATCTTCGTCAGGTCGGGAGCGGGAACCGGGAAGGGCTCGCCTGTCACCGGCGCGTACATGGCAAGATAGTAGGGATCGACGACACGTCTGGGCGCAGCGGGCGCCACGTCGCCGAGGCGTCCTGACACGCAGCCGGCCAGAAACAGCGGCGCGCCGGCAAGGAGGGATCGACGGGTCAGGGGCATGGGCGGGCGTCTTCGGATTGGTGACAACGGGTGGAGAGCTCCTCCTGCCTGTCGGTCACGCCACACCGCAACGCCGCATCGCTGGTCCTGACGCGATCGTGACAGTGTGACGCCGGGCCCAAGAGGCGGCCGCCGTCGTCCACCGGAATTCGTTCCCTATCAACAGGAAAATAATCTTGGCCGCCGTCTCCTTGACTCCGGGGGGCGACTCGGAAATTTCCTAGAACATATGAGGAACACGAAGGCGGCCATGAACCCATCCGCCGATGGAGACCGGCATGACCTGGACCACTGGACCGCGACGACGACCGGGCCTGGAGCCCGTAGATACCCCGGATGAAAGGCGTCCCGCAACCGACGCGACAGAGGACGCTGGGGTGGGGCCGGGCGGTGAGCCCGACCGCGCACGCGCCGCGACGCTTTCGGCGCTGCGCCAGGCGATTGGGCGGATCGAAGGGGCGCCGTTCGCGCGCGGCGTGCCGGATGGGGAGGACGAAAAACCCAATGACGACGATCGTCTGGCGCTGGGCGCGCCGGCCTTCGACGCCGCGCTCGGAGGCGGGCTGCCGCGCGCGGGGCTGGTGGAAGCGCGCACGCTCGCCATGCGCGACGGCGGCGCGGGCGTCGGCTTCGCGCTGGCGCTCGGCATCCGCCTCGGCGCCTCGGCGCGCCGTCCGCTGATCTGGATCGCGGCGGCCGATGCGCTCGCCGAAGGCGGCATGCCCTATCGCGAGGGGCTCGCCCATTTCGGCCTCGACCCCGACGCTCTGGTCGTGGTGCGCGCACGCCGCATCGTGGACGCGGCCTGGGCGGGCGAGGAAGCCGCGCGTTCGGGCGCCGCCGCGCTGGTCGTGGTCGAATTGCGCGGCAATCCGACGCTTCTCGGGCTGGAGGGCACGCGGCGCCTCCACACCCGCGCCCGGGAGGCGGGCGGCGCGGTGATGCTCCTGCGCCAGGGCGGCGAGCCGGAAGCCACCGCCGCCCCCGTCCGCGTGCTGGTCGAGCCGGTGCGCGCCGCCCCCGTGCCGGGGCTGGAATCGCTGCCCTTGATCGGCTGCCCCCGTTTTTCCCTGTCGCTTGAAAAGGCGCGGGGACTGTCGCCCCGAACGCTCTGCCTGGAGTGGGATCCCCATGACCGACGCTTCCTCGACCACGACCCCCTCCGGCGCGCGGCCGGGCGAAT
Source organism: Aureimonas phyllosphaerae (assembly GCF_900113065.1). GTDB lineage: Bacteria > Pseudomonadota > Alphaproteobacteria > Rhizobiales > Rhizobiaceae > Aureimonas > Aureimonas phyllosphaerae. The sequence continues at coordinate 23,221 of NZ_FOOA01000021.1, read as the reverse complement.
TCCTGGCGCTCCGGCTGACGCGGCTGCCCTGCGACCGGATCCGGCGCGAGGAACTGGGGCGCTCGTGGCGCTGCGGTCCCTTCGCGGTGGCGCGGCGGGGGAGGATGCCGCGCACCGACGCTTCGGCGCGGCCTGACCTCCTGCCGGTGCCGCTCGGCGCTGGCAACGGGCATCGCCCGCCGGACGCGGGCAGGGGACACACCCCGCCGGACGTGGGCAGGGGGTACAAGCCGTCTGACGTGGGGCAGGCGGCGGACATGCCGGAGGCCGACATCCCGCCGCTCGCGCTCTTCACCCGCGAGGACCGGGCCGAGCGGATCGTATCCTCGTGCGAGCGCGCCGAGGCGCTCGGCCTCGTGCCCGGCCTCGGCCTTGCGGAAGCGCGCGCCCGCTTTCCCCACGTGGACTACCGGCCGGCCGACGCGGCGGCCGACCGGCGTCTCCTCGACGCGGTGGCCGACTGGTGCGACCGCTACACGCCGCTCGTCGCCCTCGACGGCGCCGACGGCCTCGTTCTCGATCTGACGGGCGCGTCCCACCTTTTCGGCGGAGCGGGCGCTCTCCGAGACGATCTCGTCTCTCGGCTGGAGCGCCAGGGCTTTGCGGTCGAGGCAGCGGTCGCCGCCCATCCCGGCACGGCGCGCGCCTGCGTCGGCGTGGCCGGGGCGGCGCGCCTCGTGGCGAGCGGAGACGAGCGTGCCGCGGTGGAGGGCCTACCCGTGGGAAGCGGCCTGCGGCTCGACACGGAGACCGCCGCACGGCTCCACCGGCTCGGCCTTCGCCGGGTGCGCGATCTCCTTGCGCTGCCGCGCGCCGCCCTCCACCGCCGCTTCGGCCCCGACATCGCCCGCCGGCTGGACGAGGCGACGGGCGCCGCCCGCCGTCCGATCGAGCCGCGCCGGGCGGTCGCGCTCCTCATCCGCGAGCGCCGCCTGTTCGAGCCGGTGAGCTTGCCCGAAGACATCCTGCGCATCGCGACCCACCTGGCCGCCCGGCTGTGCGAGACCTTGGCCGAGCGCGGCGAGGGCCTGCGCGAGGCGGAGCTCGCGCTGTTTCGCGTCGACGGGCATGTCGAGCGCCTCCTGGTGCGCTCGGGGGCCCCGTTGCGCGATCCCGCCCGGATCGCGCGTCTCTTCGCCGAGCGGCTGAAGGCCTGCGGGGACGAGATCGACGCCGGCTTCGGCTTCGACCTCCTGCGCCTGTCGGTTCTGGCGGCGGATGCGATGGCGGACCGGCAGGAGGACCTCGAGGACGCGGGCGCGCGGCCCGCCGAGGAACTCGGCGCGCTGATCGATCGCCTAGGGACGCGGCTCGGCGAGTCGGCGGTGTTCGCCTTCGCGCCCGAGGACCGGCACCGGCCGGAGGCCGCGCAGCGGCGCGTCGCCCCGATCGGGACGGGCGGTTCCGGCGTGGAGGCCGATCTCGCGCCGCGCCCCTTGCGCCTCTTCGCCCGGCCGGAAGCGGTGGAGGCGACGGCCGAGGTGCCGGACGGGCCGATCCGCCAGTTCCGCTGGCGCCGCGCCTTTTACCGTGTCGGCCGGATCGAGGGTCCCGAGCGGATCGCGCCGGAATGGTGGCTCGGGGATGTGGGCGCGAGCCGCGACTACTTCCGCGTCGAGGACGAGGCCGGTCGGCGCTACTGGCTGTTTCGCCAAGGCGCGGGCGAGGGCGCACCGTCCGGCTGGTTCCTGCACGGTCTCTTCGCATGAACGGCGAGCCGCCGGTCGAGCCGCTCGCGCCCGGTCCCGGCTTCTGCGAGATCGGGGCGGCCTCGAACTTCTCCTTCCTGCGCGGCGCCTCCAAGCCCGGCGAGATGGTGGTCGCGGCCGAGGCGCTGCGGCTCGGCGGGCTCGGCCTTGCCGACCGCAACACGGTGGCCGGCGTGGTGCGCGCGCATGGGCAGGCGCGAGTGCAGCGGTTCCCTTTCCGTCCTGGCGCGCGGCTGGTCTTTGCCGACGCGACGCCCGACGTCTTCGCCTATCCGCGCGACCGCGCCGGCTGGGCGCAGCTCTGCCGCCTCCTGACCACCGGCAACCTGCGCGCCCGCAAGGGCGACTGCATCCTTCACCTTTCCGATCTTCTGGAACGGGGCGAGGGGATCAACCTCGCCGTCCTCGCCCCCGACGGGCTCGGGCGCGACGGACCGACGGGGACGGGCGCCACCGAGCGGCTCGAGGCGGCGCTCGGCCCCTTGCGCGCGGCCTTTCCCCGCACCGTCCGCCTCGCTGTCGCCCCGCGCCACGACGGGGGCGACGCGCGCCGCCTCGGCCGGGCGGCGGCGCTCGCCAGGACGTGGGGCACGCCGCTTCTCGCCACCAACGACGCCCTGTTCCACGGGGCCGAGCGGCGCCCGCTCGCCGACGTCGTGGCGGCGATCCGCGAGCACGTGCCGCTGGCGGGAGCCGGCCGAGCGATCCTCTCGGCCCATGGCGAGCGGCGGCTGAAGCACGAGGGCGAGATGCTGCGCCTGTTTCGCGGCTTCGAGCCGGCGATCGTCGAGGCGCGCCGCTTCTTCGAGGAGCTTCGCTTCGACCTCGCGACCCTCCAGTACGACTATCCCGACGAGGCGCTGCGCCTCGGCGTCTCGCCGCTGGAGGAACTGCGGCGCCTAGCCTATAAGGGCGCGCACTGGCGCTATCCCGGCGGCGTGCCGGCGCGGATCTTTCCGCAAATCGAGCGCGAGCTCGCGCTCATCGCGCGCAAGAAATACGAGCCCTACTTCCTCACCGTCCATCGCATCGTCCAGGCCGCGCGCGGGATGGGCATCCTGTGCCAGGGGCGCGGGTCGGCGGCCAATTCCACGGTCTGCTACTGCATCGGCATCACCGAGGTGGACCCGGAAAAGGCCGGCCTCCTCTTCGACCGCTTCCTGTCGGACGAGCGCGACGAGCCGCCCGACATCGACGTCGACTTCGAGCACGAGCGCCGCGACGAGGTAATTAACTGGATCTACGACGCCTACGGGCGCGATTCGGCGGCGATCGCGGCGACCGTCATCTCCTATCGCGCGCGCTCGTCATTGCGCGAGGTCGGCAAGGCCTTCGGCCTGTCGGAGGATGCCGTCTCGGCCCTGTCGGGCTCGGTCTGGGGCTACGGCCCCGCCGACATGGGCACGCGCGAGACCGATGCCGCCGGCCTGTCGGCGGAGGACCCGACGACGCAGAATGTCCTCGCCTATGCGCGGGCGCTGAACGAGTTTCCCCGCCATCTCTCGCAGCATGTCGGCGGCTTCGTGCTGACGCGCGGGCGCGTCGACGAGACGGTGCCGATCCACAATACAGGCTCCAAGGGCCGGATCATCGTGGAATGGGACAAGGACGATCTCGACGAGCTGAAGATCCTCAAGATCGACATCCTGGCGCTCGGCATGCTGAGCGCCCTGCGCCGCGCCTTCGACATGCTGAACACGCTCTACCCCGGCGAGGCGACGCTGGACGGGCGCCCCGCCTCGCTCGACACGCTGCCGATGGAGGCGCCGGGCCAGCCGGTCTGGCGGATGACCCATCGCGCCGACACGCTCGGCACGTTCCAGATCGAATCCAGAGCGCAGATGACGATGCTGCCGAAGCTGAAGCCCAACGTCTTCTACGACCTCGTGATCCAGGTCGCGATCGTGCGGCCCGGCCCGATCCAGGGCGACATGGTGCACCCCTACCTGCGCCGGCGCATGGGGCTCGAGCCCGTCGACTATCCGAAGGAGGAATTGCGCGAGATCCTGGAGCGCACCTGCGGCGTGCCGCTCTTCCAGGAGCAGGCGATGCGCATCGCCATGGTGGCGGGCGGCTTCACCGGGGCGGAGGCCGACAAGCTACGCCGCGCCATGGCGACGTTCCGGCGTACGGGGCAGGTGAAGGATTTTCGCGAGCGCATGGTCTCCGGCATGCTGCGGAACGGTTACACGCATGAGTTCGCCGAGCGCTGCTTCAGCCAGATCGAGGGCTTTGGCGAATACGGCTTTCCCGAAAGCCATGCGGCGTCCTTCGCGCTCCTCGTCTACGCCTCGGCCTTCATCAAGTGCCACTATCCCGATGTCTTCTGCGCCGCGATCCTGAACGCGCAGCCGATGGGCTTCTACGCGCCGGCCCAGTTGGTGCGCGACGCGCGCGAGCACGGGGTGGAGGTGCGCCCCGTCTGCGTCAACGCCTCGTCTTGGGACTCGGCGCTGGAGCCCTGCGCCTTCGATCCCGCCGCCGTCTTTCCGCGCCACCGCGAGGCGGCGGCCGCGATCCGCACGCGCCATGCGGTGCGGCTCGGCTTCCGGCAGGTGAAGGGCCTGTCGGAGACCGAGATCCGGCGCCTCGTCTGGGTGCGCGACACGTCGGGTCCGTTCGATTCGGTGCGCGAACTTTGGCTGCGTACCGGCCTGTCGCGGCAGGCGGTGGAGCGGCTGGCCGACGCCGACGCCTTTGCGGGTCTCGGTCTGGCGCGGCGCGACGCGCTCTGGGCGGCGCGGGCCTTGAGCGAGGGCGCGGCGGCCGAGCGCCTGCCCCTCTTCGAAGGCCTTGGCGAGGTGACGGCCGAGCCCGAGGTCACGCTTCCCGCGATGCCGCTCGGCGAGGCCGTGGTCAACGACTACCGCTTCCTGTCCCTGTCCCTGAAGGCGCATCCCGTGTCCTTCCTGCGCGAGGACCTTCGGGCGCGCGGCATCGCCCCGGCGCAGACGCTCGACACCGTGCGCTCCGGCCGGCGCGCCAGCGTGGCCGGGCTCGTCCTGGTGCGCCAGCGGCCGGGTTCGGCCAAGGGCGTCATCTTCATGACGGTGGAGGACGAGACGGGCGTCGCTAACATCGTGGTCTGGACCAAGGTCTTCGAACGCTTCCGCCCGGTGGTGCTCGGCGCGCGGCTGGTGCGCGTCTCGGGCCGGGTCCAGGCCGACCGCGGCGTGATCCATCTCGTCGCCGAGACGATTGAGGACCTGACGCCGCTCCTGTCGCGGCTTGCCGACCGCGGGCTGGAGGGCGCCCGCATCCTGCAGCCGACCGACCACGTGAAGAGCCCGCTCCGCCGCCATCCGGAGCCGCGGCACGCGGCCGCCATGCCGGACGACGACCTGACCGAGGCTGCCGCAGCGCTCGGCGCGGTGCTGGCCTCGGCCGACGAGGTGCGCCGCCCGGCCCGTGTCGTCCTGCCCTCGACGCGCGACGTCGACGAGGAGACGGTGAAAGGCATGCGCGCCGTCTTGCCCAAGGGGCGCAATTTTCACTAGAGGCTGGAGCGAGGCACAGCCGCTGGAAGGACGCCGATGGAACCGAACCCGGCCCCCCGCATCACCATCCGCTACTGCACGCAGTGCCAGTGGCTCCTGCGCTCCGCCTGGCTCGCGCAGGAACTCCTGCAGACCTTCGGGCCGGATCTCGGCGAAGTGGCCCTCCTGCCCGGCACCGGCGGGGCGTTCGAGATCGCCTACGACGGCGAGACGATCTGGGAGCGCAAGGCCGACGGCGGCTTTCCCGAAGCCAAGGTGCTGAAGCAGCGCGTGCGCGACCGACTCGACCCGGAGCGCAGCCTCGGGCACAGCGACCGCTGACACGAAAAAAGGGCCACCGCGCGGGAGACGCGCGGCGGCCCTTCTCGATCAGCCGAGCGATGCTCAGTTGGCGTAGTAGATGACCTTGCGGTCGGCCTTGGAGACGATCACCGGCTGGTTGTTCGAGGTGTAGAAATACTCGTAGTCCGGGTTCGACGGCACCGGCACGAGCGTCACGGAGCCGGGGATGACCGACCCTTGCGTGATCTCGCCCTCGACCACGACCGGCTGGGTCGGGTTGGCGACGACGTACTGGCGCACTTCGTCCGGCGCGGAGGCCGCACCGCCGATCGCAAGACCCGCGACGCCGCCGATCGCAGCGCCCACCGGGCCGCCGACGAGCGCACCGGCCACCGCGCCGGTGCCGGCGCCGGCCAGCGTGCCGGCCGCCTGCTCGCCTTCGCTCTTCGGCTCGGTGGTGGTCACGACGGTGGTCTGGGCGAGGACCGGACCGGCCAGCAGGCCAAGGGCAGCGGTAGCGAGAATGAAACGACGCATGGTTGTGTGTCCTTGAAAGAACGTCCCTGTGGCCGCCTTAACAACCTGGGCGTCCATCCGTTCCATCCCGCACCGACGCCTATTTGCCCTCGCCGACGATGATCCGCACCTTGTCGGGATAGAAGGCGAGATAGCCGGCGATCTCGCGCGCCGCGGGCTTGGGATCCTCGTAAGACCAGACGGCGTCGGTCTCGCCGTAGCCGCCCGCCGAGATCGACCAGTAGCGCGCCTCGCCCTTGTGCGGGCAGGTCGTGCGTTTGTCGGAATCGTCGAAATAGGCCATCTCGACATGCTCGCGCGGGATGTAGAGAACAGGCTCGCGGTTGCCCTCGTAGAGCCGCACCGCCTCGGTGGTCGAGGCGATGACGGTGTCGTGGAAGGTGACGTTCACGGGCTGCGGCTCGCGCTCGACGCGCAGGGTGGGCTGGGAGACGGCGGACATGGCTTTCCTCCTCGAGGGCCGGTATGACTGGTTCCGAGCAATCCGGCGGCCTGCCGTCCGGTTCCCTGTTCGACGCCCCGGAGACGTATGCTGCACGGCCCCTCGACCGAAGACGCGCGCCAGCGCCTTGTCCTGGCCCTCGGCCGCGTGGCGGACGGCGAACGCGACGCGCTGCGCACCGTCTACGATCTCACGAGCGCGAAGCTATTCGGCGTCACGCTGCGTATCTTGAACGACGAGGCGGAAGCCGAGGACGTCCTCCAGGACGTCTTCGTCACCGTCTGGAACCGGGCCTCCGGCTTCGACCCCGCGCGCGCCAGCCCGATCACCTGGCTGTGCACGCTGGCACGCAACCGGGCGATCGACCGCCTGCGGGCGCTCCGGCACCATCGCGCGGGAACCGATCTCGAGGCCGCCGACGAGGTGGCGGACGAGGCGCCCGACGCCTTGTCGCAGCTCGAAGCCGACGGCGAGGCGCGGCGCCTAGCCGGCTGCCTCGATGGGCTGGAGCCGCGCGCGGCGCAGGCGATCCGGGCCGCCTTCTTCGGGGGGCGGACCTACGAGGACCTGGCGCAGGGAGCGGGCGTACCGCTCGGAACGATGAAGAGCGTGATCCGGCGGGGCCTGATCCGGTTGAAGGGATGCCTGGAAGAATGAGCGCGGGCAACGAACGGGATGGCGGCGACGAGGCCCTGGCCGGCGAGTATGCGCTCGGCCTCCTGGCGCCGGCCGAGCGCCGCGCCTTCGAGCGGCGGCTGCGCATCGACCCGGCGCTCTCGCGCGAGACCGGGCTCTGGGAGGAGCGGCTCCAGCCGCTTCTCGGCGAGACACCGGCGGTGTCGCCGCCCGCGCGTCTCTGGCAGGCGATCGAAGCCGAACTCGGGCCTGCGGCGACGAGGCGCGACGTTCGGGATGCGTCGCCCGGTCGCGCGCCGTCCGCTCAGGCCCTTAGGTCGCCCCGCTCCGGCGGGCGTCGCGTGTCGGCCGTCTGGCAGTGGCTGGCGATCGGCTCCATGGCGCTCGCCGCCGCGAGCCTTGCCGGACTTGCGCTCGACCTCCGTCCCGCCGCCGCCCCGATGATGGCGTCGATCGCCGCCAACGGCGGGGCGCCGCTCTTCGTGGCCGTGGTGGATCCGGACGGCGGCCACGCCACGCTGATGCCCGTCTCGCTGCAGGCGCAGGAGGGGCGGGTGCCGGAACTCTGGCTGGTGCCGGCCGGCGGCACCCCGATCTCGCTCGGCCTCGTCGATCCCTCGGCGCCGCTGCGGGTCGACCTGCGCGCGCGCACCGGCGTCGGCATGGGAATGATGCGCACGCCGGGCGCGGCGCTCGCCGTGTCGATGGAGCCGGAGGGCGGCTCGCCCACCGGCCAGCCCACCGGGCCCGTGGTGGGGCACGGCATGCTGCGCGCCGTCTGAGGCGCGGGATGCGGCCGGAGGAGCCGAGAATGCCGGAAACGTCGGCGCACAGCCAGGCCTGGCCGGCCGCGACGGTACGGTTTCGGGCCGGTCGGTTCGAGGCGGCCATGCGCGACCTGCCGGCGGAGGTCGCGGTCGCAGTCTCCGTCAACGGCTCGACCCATGCCGTGATGATGGCGACGCCCGCCGACCTTCCCGATCTCGCGCTCGGCCTTGCCCTGAACGAGGGCATCGCGGCGAACCCGGCCGAAATCGAGCGGCTCGACGTCGAGGCAACCGAGGTCGGGATCGACTGCCGGTTGTGGCTCACCCCGGAGCGCGCGGCCGGCTATGTTGCCCGCAAGCGTCAGATGACCGGGCCGGTGGGCTGCGGCCTTTGCGGCGTCGAAAGCCTGGAACTCGCGGCCCGCGCCCTGCCGACGGTGGCCGGGCGACTGGCGATCGGGCCGGAGGTGATAGTCGCGGCGATGGACGCCATGGGGGACGAGCAGCGCCTTGGCCGGCGCACGCGGGCGGCTCATGCTGCAGCCTTCGCCACCGCGAACGGCGAACTCGTCGTGGTGCGCGAGGACGTCGGCCGGCACAACGCGCTCGACAAGGTCGCGGGGCACCTCGCCTCCGCGGGCATCGACCCCGCGGGTGGGTTCCTGGTGCTCACCAGCCGGGTCTCGGTGGAACTGATCCAGAAGGCGGCGATGATGGGCTGCGGCCTGCTCGCTGCCGTATCGGTGCCGACGCTGCTGGCGGTCGGCGAGGCCGAACGGGCCGGCGTCACGCTCGTTGCCGTGGTGCGCGGTGAGGAGTTCGAGGTGTTCACCCATCCCGGCCGGATCGAGGGTGCGGGCGCCCTTTCGGCGGCCGGCTAGGCAGGATTTCGAGCGCTGTCAGGCGCTTCAGTCGCGGCGGACCCCCGAGACGAACAGCATGCCGGAATAGCCGCTGCGGATCTCGCGATCGACGAGCCCGATCGTCTCGCACTGGAGGTCGCGCACCGCTGGCTCCAGCACGGCGCGCACGCGCTCGGGCGACACGTCGAGGATCGGGAACGGGCGCCCGGCCACCTCGTAGTCCGAGGAGCCGACGAGGAAGGCGCCGACCACCGTGCCGCCGGGACGCACGCAGCCGGCAAAGCGCGCGCAGGCGCGGTCGAACTCGGCCTCGTCGCCGGTGATCGATTCGGCGCAGAAGAACATGGTGGCGAGATCCCACCCTGCTTCCGGCAGGTCGTAGACCGAGCCCTGGCGGATCGTGGTGCGCGCCTCGAGCTTACGGAGCGGATCGGCGGGAAGCGCGACGTCGCCCCCGACGGAGGCTTCCACCACGCGCCAGAAGTGGCTCCACTGGGGCCGAAGCTGCGATGCGCGCAGTTCGGCCTCGAGCCACGCGACGTTGCTTGCCGAGAATTCCCAGGCCGTCAGGCGGCTCGCGCGCGGCAGGGCGCACAGCAGCGGAAAGAGGTTCGGACCGGTGCCGATGTCGATCGTCTCGAGCGCCCGGCCCGCCGGCTCGGCACGGGCGATGGCCCGGCTCACCAGCCCGACCAGCACCTCGTCGTCGACATGCGGCTCGCCGTAATAGTGCTGGAAGTAGCTCTCGGAATCGAACTGATCCCAGCTGTAGGCGCCGTTCGCTCTCGTCATCGCCGCGGTTCCCCAAACGCTGAGCCCGCTCTTGCCACGAACGGCCGACGACCGAAAGGCCGGAGGCCCTCGAGCGAACGACGCCTTTCGGGTTCAGACCACCCGCGCCGCCTCCGGTCCGTCGTCTAGACGCCGCTGGACGTCGGCGTTGAACGAGGCGACGAAGCCGGCAAGGCCCGGCGCCGGCAGCGGCTTGGCGAAGAGGTAGCCCTGCAGGAGGTCGCAGCCGAGCGCCGCCATGGTCCGGCGTTCCTCCTCGGTCTCGACGCCCTCCGCCACGATGCGGCTGCCGAGCGCGTGGCCCATCTCGACGATCGCGGCGACGATCGTGTGGGCGGCCATCTGCTGCGACGTACCGCTGACGAAGGAGCGGTCGATCTTGATGAGGTCGAAGGACAGGTCGAGGAGGTAGCGCAGGCTGGAATAGCCCGTGCCGAAATCGTCGAGCGCGATGCGAAAGCCGGCGCGGCGCAGGCGCTTCAGCGTGTCGGCGGTCTGCGTGTTGACGTTGAGCAGCAGGCTTTCCGTCACCTCGAGGATGATGCGGCGCGGATCGACGCCGTCGGCATCGGTGAGGGTCAGGAGCGTGTCGGTCAGGTTGCGATGGCGGAACTGCAGCGGCGACAGGTTGATCGCGATCGACAGGTCGGGCCAGTCGCGCGCCTGCCGCACGGCGCGGCGCAGGACGAAATCGCCGAGCTCCGGCATCAGGCCACCCTCTTCGGCGATCGGCACGAACACCGAGGGGGGCACTGTTCCGAGCTCGGGATGATGCCAGCGCAGGAGCGCCTCCGCCTCCTCGATTCGGCCGGTCCGCGCGTCGACCAGCGGCTGGTAGTAGAGTTCGAGGCTCTCGGTGCGGATCGCCTCGCGCAAGCTGGTCTCGATGCGGTGGCGCTCGGACAGATCCTTCGCCATCGAGCCGTCGAACGTCACGGCGCGGTTGCGACCCTGGCGCTTGGCCTCGTAGAGCGCGATGTCGGCGTGGCGTGTCAGATCGTCGAGCGTCGTGCCGTGCTGGGGCAGCGACGCCATGCCGACCGAGGACGTGATGGTCACCGCAAGGTCCTCGACCTGCAGCGGCGTCGCGAGCGCCTCGGCGATCAGGGCGCCGATGTCGTTGCGCTCCACCGCATGGCCGCTTTCTACCATCGCGAATTCGTCGCCGCCGATGCGCGCGAGAAAGATGTCCTGCGGCAGGGTCCGCCGCAGCCGCGCGCCGAACTCGCGGATCAGGATGTCGCCCTTGTGGTGGCCGAGCGTGTCGTTGATGTCCTTGAAGCGGTCGATGTCGATATAGCCGATGCGAAGGCGACCGGACGAGGCGAGCGCGTCCTCCACCCTGTGACCGGCCTCGTCGTGGAAGGCCGACCGGTTGGGCAGGGACGAGAGGTCGTCGTGGCGGGCGTCGTGACGGGCCTTTTCCTCGCGCACGGCCAGCGCGTCGGTCGCGACCTCGATGCGCGTCAGCATGCGGCCAGCCATGACGCCGCCGATGATCGACAGGATCGCGGCGAGTGGCAGGATGACCGAGAGGATCGGCTGGCCGGGGGCCGCCGTCTTCCATGTCAGATATCCCGCGGTGTGGCCCTCGTCCGTGACGAAAGGCTCGGAGGCGGTGAGCGGTCCTTCGCCGATCTCCGGGGTCAGCCGCAGGTCGGAGATCAGGAGCGAGCGTCCGACCTGCTCGAGCACCTCCGGGGTGATCCTGACGATGCTGACGAGAAGATACGGCCGGTCCATGACGAGCGACATGTCGACGTTCGGGCCGATCGTGATCGCTGTGACGATCGAGGGCTGGTCGTCGATCATCATCACGGCACTGAACCAGTTGGCCGTGGTGCGCACGCCGCCGAGCTTCTGATAGGCGGCCTGTCGATCGAGGAAGAGGTCGGGGCGTCGGCTGGAGAAGGATCGCTCGCCCCGCCGGACGCCGTCGAGGACGGGCTTCAGTCTGGCGAGGCGCGAGGACACCTCGGCCGGCGACGGCGCTTCGGTCTCCGAAGCGTCGCGCCGATGCGTGTAGACCGGGCGGTTCATGCCGTCGACGATGTAGACTTCGTCCTGCTGGTAGGTCTCCGTCAGGAACAGACCGAAGTTGGAGGCGGTGAACTCCGCGTCGTAATCCATGGCGACCTTGCGCACCGCGTCGTCCCACCAGGCGACGCTGCGCTGCTGGTCGAGGACACCGGCGATGGTCTGGTCGAGCGCATTGTCGATGCGCCGGCGCTCCGCCTCGACCTCGTTGTGGTTGGCCGACCAGCCGAGCCAGGCCGTCAGCCCGACGAGGGCGACGCCGAGCGCGAAGATCAGGATGCGGATCGCGATCGCCGTCGATCGCGCATGGGACTGAGGAAGAGCCATCCTGTTTTGCATGGCCGACCCGGCTCCGGAGCCAAAGGCACGGCAGAAACGCCGCTTGAACGACGACTCTATCAAGCGTGTCTTGCGAAAGACTTCACCTTTCCTGTTGCAATTTGCCGAGACGAAGCGTCGGATCGGTCGTTCGCCTCGTCGGGGAAGCGGCATGGGTCTGGATCTGGCGGCATGCGCATTCGAACCCTGGGTCGCCGACTTCGTGACGGCCAGCAACCGGCTGTCGGGAATCGGGCGAGCTGCGACAGCCAGTGAGATCGCCGCCCATCGCGGTTTCTTCGCACGCCGGCGGGTGGGGGCCGGCAACGTCGTTCTCCTCCGGGCGCACCTCAGCGGACCGGACGGGCGATCGGCGGTCGAGGAGCGTCCCGACGCCTCGACGCTTTGCGGCATCGACGAACTTCTCGCTGCCGACCTGTCGCCCTGGCAGCTCTATGCGGCGTTCCGCGACCTCGCCCCGTTCATGCACGCCAACGGACGCTGCGCGCGCGCCCTTTGGATGAGCCGCCGCCTCGCGGAGGGCGCCCTGCCGCAGGTGGAACGGCTGCCGCCGGAATGGGCGAGGGAGCCTCGATCCTGGCGCCGCGCCGCGAGCGCGCTTCGCGCGCGCCGAAACTAGTTGAGCGGAGTGCCCGACACGCCGTCGTAGCGCACCCAGACGTTCGGCTCCTCGTAGAGGCCGACGCCGCGCACCAGATCGATCTGGAGCGGCACGAGCCCGCCCTCGATCTCGAACGGGCCGGAGGTCTCGAAGCGGCGGCCGGCCCAGGCCTCCCAGAAGGCCACCGGCTGCTCTACCACCATCGAACGGTCGCAGACGCCGACGAGGCGCGCGCCCTGGTGAAGATGGCTGCGCAGCCAAGGGTCGAAGCAACGGCCTTGCGGGTCCTGCCAGCCGACATAGTCCTGCATGCGCACGCTCGGGTGGCCAAACTTGCGGGACGGCCGCACCGGGGCGATCAGGGAGGAGAAGCCCTGGCGCTCGCACAGCGTCTTCAGCTCGCCGATCATGCGCTGTGCGTGGCCCGCGCCGCGATGGCGCGGCGGCACGGAGATCGCGAGCGCCCCGAGCGTATTGGGCACCGGCGCGTCGTCGCGCGCGCCTTCCTCGACCAGCCAGTCCCAGCCCCTCGCCGGCAGCGCCGCGCCGTCCCAGGCGATCGGCGTGCAGTTGGCGAGCGCCACCATCTCGCCCGTCGCGTCGTCGACGAGGCAGAGCTGGAGATCGGCGAAACGGGTCAGGATCGTGTCGTAGTGCCGATGATGGGCATCGGTGAAATTGAGATATCCGAGATGCCCCCAGACCTCGTCCTCGAGCCGGCAGGCGGCTTCGGCCACGGCGGCGCTTTCGCTGCGGGGTCGGATACTGAATGACTCGGGCATGGGGTGAGGGAGCATCCGAATGATTTGTCTAACAAACCATTAACGACCTTCCATAAACGGACAATCGTGGCCCTTAGCCGTCACGCAAACTTGTTCGGCGGGTGCGGTGAACGGGCATCACTCCGGGGCTCCGCGCGTCTCGCGAAAAATTTCGGCACCCCCACCTGATGCCCTTTTGCCACAGGCGGAAGCGTCCCATATCTCCTCGCAGCGGCCGGCCTTCGGGCGGCCGACTCCACGCTTTTTCGCGCGCATGCCGTTTGCCGGGTGACGCGCGAGACAAGGAGACGACGAATGGACATGGAAAAATACACCGACCGGGTTCGCGGCTTAATCCAGGCCGCCCAGACCGCGGCGATGGCGCGCGACCACCAGCAGTTCGTGCCTGAGCACCTTCTGAAGGTGCTGGTGGACGATTCGGAGGGGCTTGCCTCCGGCCTCATCGAGCGCGCCGGCGGCCGGCCGAAGGACGTGCGCCTCGGCGTCGAGGCGGCGCTGGACGCGCTGCCGAAGGTGTCCGGGGGCAACGGGCAGATCTATCTCGCCGCTCCGACCGCCAAGGTCTTCGCGACCGCCGAGGAGATCGCCAAGAAGGCGGGCGACAGCTACGTCACCGCCGAGCGGCTGCTGCTCGCCCTCGCGCTGGAGAAGAGCGCCAAGACGTCGGAGATTCTCGCCAAGGCCGGCGTCACCCCGCAGGGCCTCAACACGGCGATCGAGAGCTTGCGCAAGGGCCGCACGGCCGACACGGCGTCGGCCGAACAGGGCTATGACGCGCTCAAGAAATATGCCCGCGACCTCACCAAGGACGCGCGCGAGGGCAAGCTCGACCCGGTGATCGGGCGTGACGACGAAATCCGCCGCACGATCCAGGTCCTGTCCCGCCGTACCAAGAACAACCCGGTGCTGATCGGCGAGCCGGGCGTCGGCAAGACCGCGATCGCGGAAGGCCTGGCGCTGCGCCTCGTCAACGGCGACGTGCCCGAATCCCTGCGCGACAAGCAGCTGATGGCGCTCGACATGGGCGCGCTGATCGCGGGTGCGAAGTATCGCGGCGAGTTCGAGGAGCGGCTGAAGGCCGTCCTGTCGGAGGTGACGTCCGCCGATGGCGGCATCATCCTCTTCATCGACGAGATGCACACGCTGGTCGGTGCCGGCAAGGCGGACGGGGCGATGGACGCCTCCAACCTTCTGAAGCCCGCGCTCGCCCGCGGCGAACTGCACTGCGTCGGCGCGACGACGCTCGACGAGTACCGCAAGCATGTCGAGAAGGACCCGGCGCTTGCCCGCCGCTTCCAGCCGGTCTTCGTGTCGGAGCCGACGGTCGAGGACACGATCTCGATCCTGCGCGGCCTGAAGGAGAAGTACGAGCAGCACCACAAGGTGCGCATCTCGGACTCGGCGCTCGTGGCCGCCGCGCAGCTGTCGAACCGCTACATCACCGACCGCTTCCTGCCCGACAAGGCGATCGACCTCGTGGACGAGGGCGCCGCGCGCCTGCGCATGGCGGTGGACTCCAAGCCCGAGGCCCTCGACGAGATCGACCGGCGCGTCGTGCAGCTGAAGATCGAGCGCGAGGCCCTGAAGAAGGAACACGATGACGGGGCGCGCTCGCGCCTCGAACGTCTGGAGGCCGAGCTTGCCAACCTCGAGGAGGAGAGCGACCGGCTCACCACCTCCTGGCAGGCCGAGAAGTCGAAGCTGGGCTTAGCCGCCGATCTCAAGCGGCGGCTCGACGAGGCGCGCAACGATCTGGCGATCGCGCAGCGCCGCGGCGAGTTCCAGCGCGCGGGCGAGCTCGCCTATGGCGAGATCCCGCAGCTGGAGCGTGAGCTCGCAGAGGCGGAAGGCTCCGATGGCAAGGCGTCGATGGTCGAGGAGACCGTGACGGCCGACCATGTCGCACAGGTCGTCTCGCGCTGGACCGGCATTCCGGTCGACCGGATGATGCAGGGCGAGCGCGAGAAGCTCTTGTCGATGGAGGACGCGCTGGCCAAGCGCGTCGTCGGCCAGGGCGAGGCGGTGCAGGCCGTCAGCCGTGCCGTCCGCCGCGCCCGCGCCGGGCTCCAGGACCCGAACCGGCCGATCGGCTCGTTCATCTTCCTCGGGCCCACCGGCGTCGGCAAGACGGAGCTGACCAAGGCGCTTGCGCGCTTCCTCTTTGACGAGGAGACCGCGATGGTGCGCATCGACATGTCGGAGTTCATGGAGAAGCACTCCGTGGCCCGGCTGATCGGCGCCCCTCCGGGCTATGTCGGCTACGAAGAGGGCGGCGTCCTCACCGAGGCGGTGCGGCGGCGGCCCTACCAGGTGATCCTCTTCGACGAGATCGAGAAGGCCCACCCCGACGTCTTCAACGTCCTCCTCCAGGTGCTCGACGACGGGCGTCTGACGGACGGGCAGGGGCGCACGGTCGACTTCCGCAACACGCTGATTGTGATGACCTCGAACCTTGGCTCGGAGTACCTGACGGCGCTCCGCGACGACGAGGATGTCGCCAGCGCCAGGCCGCAGGTGATGGACGTCGTGCGCTCGGCCTTCCGGCCGGAGTTCCTCAACCGCGTCGACGAGATCATCCTGTTCCACCGCCTGAAGCGGACGGAGATGGGGGCGATCGTCGACATCCAGATGGGCCGCCTCGAGAAGCTTCTCGAGGAGCGCAAGATCGTCTTGGAGCTCGACGAGAGCGGGCGCGAGTGGCTCGCCGACAAGGGCTACGATCCGGCCTACGGCGCGCGTCCCCTGAAGCGGGTGATCCAGCGCGAGGTGCAGGATCCGCTCGCCGAGAAGATACTTCTCGGCGAGGTGAAGGACGAGGACCGGGTGAAGATCTCGTCCGGCACCGACCGGCTCAACTTCTACGTCGTCGGTTCGAAGGCCGGCACGGCGGGAGACCGGGTCGCGGCCTGACGGCCCGACGATCGGAAACGAGAAAGGGGGCGGCCCGCCGAGCCGCCCCCTTTTTTGCCTGCGGGTCGCCGCTCAGTAGTAGGCGACACCGTAATAGTCGTTGATGCGCCGGCCATAGTCGGCATCGACCCAGTTCGGGCGCTCGGCCGCGCCGAAGCGGGGCGCGTCCTTCAACTGGTCGATGGTGATGCCGACGACGTAGCCGCCCTGGCGCTCGTCGTATTTCAGCACCTCCCAGGGCAGGGGGTGGTATTCCTCGCCGATGCCGAGGAAACCGCCGAACGACATGATGGCGTATTTGACGCGCCCGTCGCGCTTGCCGATCACGATGTCGTAGATGTGGCCGAGATTGTCGCCGTCGGTGTTGTAGACGCGCGTGCCGTTGACGCGGCTCGCCTCGATGGCGTCGGCCCCGACCTCGATCTCGGACGTGGCGCCGGTTCCCAGAGTGGAGGACATCGTACCTTCTCCCTTCGGTTGCTCGTGACCGGGGAAACGGCAAGCGCCGCGGCGTGTTCCGAAAAAGGCTGGGTGCGGGACGGTTGCGACGTTGTTAACGCCCGGTTCATTTGCGCTTCGTTAACCATCTTCGGACCAGCATTGCGCCCTATTTGCCTGTCAGGCGTTCGCCGTCCGGGCGTCGCCCGCAAGGCTTGAGCGAAGGAGGCAGGGGACATGGCAAAGGGTGCGGTGGGGGCGGTGGCCCTCGTTCTGGCCAGCCTGTCGGCCGGCGTCCTTCCGGCCGCCGCGCAAGGCTACGACCCGGCCTACGAGGACTACGGTCCCGGCACGGAAAGCTTTCGCGACGAGTTCGGCAACATTGTCACGGTGGATTCCTACGGCCGGGTGATCGCGGTGGAGCGGCCGGGCGACCGGCGGCAGCGGCGGGGGCAGCGCGGCAACGCGCCCTCCGGGCCGGTGGTGCTGGAAGGCCGGGTCGGCGAAGTGCCGCCGGCCGACTATGGCTATGGCGCGCCGCAGAACCCCTACGACGACTACGACACCTATGGCGATGCGCCGGTCGAGAGTCAGCCGCTGCCACCGCCGGGCGCCTGGGATCAGGCCGGACTGCCCGACCAGGGCACCACCGGTTCGATCGCGCCGGGTGAAGGCGCGGCCGCCTATCCGAATTCCGGTCCCCGCCTCGAAGGCCAGACCATGATCGAATCGAACCCGGCGCCGAAGGTCGCCGGGCCGACCGGCAAGAACGCCAAGATCGAGATCGCGGCGCTGCAGGTGCTCCTCGACCGCGCCGGCGCCTCGCCGGGCGTGATCGACGGGCGCATGGGCGGCAATGTCGACAAGGCGGTCGCCGCTTATGCCGAGATGACCGGCCGTTCGATCGACGCGACCAACGCCCAGTCGCTGATGGAAGAACTGATGGCGACCGGCGGTCCCGCCGTCGTCACCTACGAGATCACCAACGAGGATGTTGGCGGCCCCTATGTCGCGGCGATCCCCGAGGACTACGCCCACAAGGCGATGCTGCCGGCGATGAGCTACGAGCGCGTCACCGAAATGCTCGCCGAGCGCTTCCACATGGACGAGGGCTACCTCAAGGAGATCAACCCCGGCGCCGACTTCACCCGTCCGGGCACGCAGATCAAGGTCATGGCGACCGGCGAGAACGTGACCGGTCAGGAGGTCGCCAAGATCATCGCCGACAAGGGGCGCGAGCAGGTGCGCGCCTACGATGCGAGCGGGCGGCTCGTCGCCGCCTACCCGTCCTCGATCGGCTCGACCTCGACGCCCTCGCCCTCCGGTACGGTGGAGGTCGCCCGTATCGCCTTCGATCCGAACTACACCTACAATCCGAAGATCAACTTCAAGCAGGGCGCCAACGACAAGGTGCTGACCATCCCGCCCGGCCCCAACGGGCCTGTGGGCACGATCTGGATCGCGCTGTCGAAGCCGACCTACGGCATCCACGGCACGCCCGAGCCCTCGAAGATCGGCAAGACCAACAGCCACGGCTGCGTGCGACTGACCAACTGGGACGCAGCCGAACTCGCCAAGCTGGTGAAGCCGGGCGTCACCGTCGAGTTCGTGGACTGACAACGGCATGAAGCGGGGGCCGCGGATGGCAGACCGGTTGATCTTCCAGCTGGCGATGCTGGGCTTCCTTGCCGCCGCACCCGCCGCGGCGCAGACCGTGCCCGTGCCGACCGAAGCACCTGGCGAGCGGCCGGCCGCAGCCGACGTGGCGCCGGGCGCGCCGTCGAACCCGGCGAGCGAAGCCGCGACCCCCGATCCCGCAAGCGTGCCAGTCCCGGAGGAGCGCCCGGCACCGCCCGAGGCGCCGGCCGCCGCTGCGGCGGCACCTGCCGATGCCGCGCCCGCAGCGCCGGCCGAGCCCGAGGCCCCACCCACTGCGCCGCCAGCGCCCGCGCGTGATGCGCCGCAGCCCGCCTACGTGTCTCCCGAGAAGGCCCGCACCGAGCCCGAGCCCGG
Organism: Aureimonas phyllosphaerae; assembly: GCF_900113065.1. GTDB lineage: Bacteria > Pseudomonadota > Alphaproteobacteria > Rhizobiales > Rhizobiaceae > Aureimonas > Aureimonas phyllosphaerae. The sequence continues at coordinate 4,576 of NZ_FOOA01000021.1, read as the reverse complement.
CGCGCCGGACGTGCCGCCGATGGCCGTGACGCCGGCCGAAACCGTCGAGGCCGCGGCGGCCGTCGAGGATGCCATCCAGTGCGAGGGCGAACTCAAGGCGCGCGGCGCCGATTTCACCGTGGGCGAGACGATCGCCGAGGGCGACTGCGGCGTGCTGCGCCCGGTGTCGGTGAAGACGCTCTCCAACGGCACGAGCGTCGAGCCCGGCACGGTGATGTTGTGCCGGACGGCGCTGGCGCTCGACGTCTGGGTGTCGGAAGGGGTGGCGCCCGCCGCCAAGGCCGAGTTCAAGGGGGCGAAGGTCAAGGCACTGACGCAGGCCTCCACCTATGTCTGCCGCGCACGGGCGAGCGAACAGAAGATCTCGGAGCATTCGCGCGGCAGCGCCATCGACATCGCGGGCTTCGAGCTCTCCGACGGCACGACGCAGCCGGTGGAGGCGAAGGAGGCGGGAACGCCGGCCGACCGGTTCGCGGCCGCGGTGCGCCGGGCCGCCTGCGGGCCGTTCCGCACGGTTCTCGGACCCGGCACCGACAGCGATCACGGCACCCATCTTCACCTCGACATCGCGGCCCGCAACGGCGACGCCACCTATTGCCGCTGACCCCGTTCGGCAGACACGCAATTCCTCGGACGTTTTGCCGGCCGAGCCCCCGTCGCGTCTTTCCTCCGCAGGGCTTGCGACTATAGTCCGCCCGCGCCGCCGGCTCCGGCGGCCGAGAGGAGGATTCATGCCCTATACCGCCGACGACCAACGCTATGCCCGCGTCAACTTCCGCCGCTGCGGCCGCTCCGGGCTCGACCTGCCCGCCATCTCGCTCGGCCTCTGGCAGAACTTCGGCGGCACCGACGTGTTCGAGACGGGCCGGGCGATCCTGCGCCGGGCCTTCGACCGCGGCGTCACCCACTTCGATCTCGCCAACAATTACGGGCCGCCTCCGGGCTCCGCCGAGGAGAACTTCGGCCGCTGGATGGACCTCGACTTCCGCCCCTATCGCGACGAGCTGGTGATCTCGACCAAGGCGGGCTGGGACATGTGGCCAGGCCCCTACGGCAACTTCGGTTCGCGCAAGTATCTCGTCGCTTCGCTCGACCAGGGCCTGAAGCGCATGGGGCTCGACTATGTCGACATCTTCTACCACCACCGGCCCGACCCGAAGACGCCGCTGGAGGAGACGATGGGCGCGCTCGATGCGATCGTGCGCTCGGGCAAGGCGCTCTATGTCGGCGTGTCCTCCTACGGTCCGGACCGCACGCGCGAAGCCCATGCCATGCTGAAGGCCATGGGCACGCCGATGCTGATCCACCAGCCGTCCTACTCGATGCTGAACCGCTGGGTGGAGGAGGAACTCCTCGACACGCTGACCACGCTCGGCGTCGGCTGCATCGCCTTCTCGCCGCTGGCGCAGGGTCTCCTGACCGACAAGTATCTTGGCGGGGTGCCGGAAGGGTCGCGTGCGGCAAAGGCGAAGTCCTTCTCGCCCGATCTCGTCAACGATGAGAACGTCGCGCGCATCCGCGCTCTCAACGAGATCGCCAAGGCGCGCGGCCAGTCGCTGGCGCAGATGGCGATCGCCTGGGTGCTCCGGAACCCGGCCGTCACCTCGGCGCTGATCGGCGCACGCACGGTGGCGCAGCTCGACTCCTCGCTGGATGCCCTCGACAATCTCGAGTTCTCGGGTGAGGAACTCGCCGCCATCGACCGCTCGGCCACCGAAGGCGGTATCGACCTGTGGCGCTCGCAGTCGTCGATCGGTCGCCAGCCGGCCTGACGCCCGAAGAGAGGAGGGCGGGCCGAAGCGGCTCGCCCTTCTTCGGATCTAGTGCGCGGCGACGCGCATCTCGTCGACGCTGTCCTTCAAGAGGTTGTCGATCCGCTCGCGCTCGCGCTGGAAGGCGACGAGCTGATCGCCGGAAAGCTGCCGGCCCGACGGGAGACGGATGCGCATCGGGTCGACGCGCGTGCCGTTGACGGTGACCTCGTAATGCAGGTGGTTGCCGGTCGACAGGCCCGTCGAGCCGATATAGCCGATGATCTGCCCCTGGCGGACGCGCGCGCCCTTCACGACGCCGCCGGCGATCTTGCTCTGGTGCGAATAGGACGTCTCGTAGCCGTTGGCATGGCGGATGATGGTCTGCTGGCCGAAGCCCGTCGACCAGCCCGCCTGCTCCACGATGCCGGAGCCGGACGCGAGGATGGGGGTGCCGCGCGGCGCCGCCCAGTCGACGCCCCAGTGCATGCGGGCGTAGCCGAGAACGGGATGGCGGCGCGAGCCGAAGGGCGAGGTGAACCGGCCCTTGGGCACCGGGTTGCGCAGGAGGAACTGCTTCGCGCTGCGCCCGTCGTCGTCGTAGTAGTCGGTCTGGTCGTCGTCGGAGGTGAAGAAGCGGTAGTAGCGCTTGGTGGTGTCGCCGAACTTCGCTTCGACGAAGAGGATCTGCGAGTCGGCGCTCGCCTCCTCCTCGCCTTCCTTCAAAGAATAGAGAAGTGTGAGCCGATCGGTCGGATCGAGCCGCGCCTGAAAGTCGACGTCCGACGAGAGGATTTTCAATAGCTTGCGGCAGAGGCGGTCGTCGAGCCCGTAGGCGAGGGCCGCCTGGTAGATGCCGTCGTAGACGGTCGGCATGTTCTGGCGCAGCGGCGCCTCTGTAGCGTTCTCGTCGAAGGCTTGGGCGACGGAGCGGCTGAGCGCGGGCTCCGGTCCTTCCTCGAACGAGCCGTCGTCGGCGAGCGCCACGGTCGCCAGATGCTGTTCGCCCCGATAGGCCGACAGGCGCACGATCCGCGATCCCTCGCCGGACGGCTCGAGACCCAGACGCAGCACCTCGCCGGCGTCGAGCGCGCTGCGCCCGAGAAGCGCCGAAAGGCGCGAAGCGGCGGCCTCGCCGTCCTCGTGCCCGTTCTCGGCGAGAGCGCCGGAAATCTCGAGCGTTTCGCGGAACGGCACGATCTCCTCGAAATATCGGGAGACCCGTTCCTGTCGCTCCTCGGCGGGCGACATCGATACGTTCTCGGCCGTCACGCGCGCGGCCGAGCCGGGCACATATTCCGACGCGTCCGTAAGCGAACCGCCGAAGCGGGAGGTGTCGAAGGCCTGATAGGCGGCGACCTGGACCGGCGCGGAGGCGAGCCGCGGCACGGCCTCGCGCACGAGAAGCTCAGCCTCGCGCGTCCCGATATCGGGCGCGTCGTCATAGGTCGCGCCGTCGAACTCGAACGGCTCGACGGCGAGATCGACGTCGCCCTCGACCTTGGCATCGTAAATCTGTCCGGTCTCGGGGGCCTGCGCGGGTTCCGGCTCGTCGTCGTCGCTGCCGATGACGTTCATGGCATCGAAGGCGGGATAGGAGACAGTGGTCGGATGGCGCGCGCCCAAAAGCATCGAGGCGTAGGCGAAGGGGAGGGAGCGGATGACCTCGCGATCGCCCTCGCGCATCAATGTCGGCACCTCGATGGTCGAGCGGTTGCGGTCGATCGGGATCGGGGTCGCGAACACCCGTTCACCGCGCTCGACGATATCGGTCTGAGGCGCGGCGATCTCGCCGACGACCGCCGGGTAGACCAGCATGCGGCGACCATCGTGGGCGGCCGAGAGCGCGATGCCCATCATCGCGCTCGACGTCAGGCCGGTCAGAAGGGTGCCGGCGAGCCAGCGGGCCGAGACCTGGCGGCGGTCCGGCTTGCGACGGACGTCGGCGACGAGCGCAGGCTGGTTCCCGAAGTTCGGCTTGGCGTATCGCTCGTGATTCATTCCGGTCTCATGCTGGTCCGCCTTCCCCTGGCCTCAACAAAGCGGCCGAAAAGCGAAGGCGACGCGCAAGGGGCATCCCCGGACCGTCCTCTGTTGCGGGGCGGCCACAGGGACGATCGTTGCCGGAGATAGAGAGGCGGCGATCAGGAGATGTCAACCAATTGGCCAGTTCAGCTCCTGGGGAAGCTGGGGACGGACACTTCGCCTCCGGCCGAATACACAGACTGAAAGCCTCCCGAGGCCGCGGCTGCCGGAAACCAGAAGCCGCGCCTTCGACATCCTGGTCGCGCCTCCATTCAGAGTGTCGCTTCCGGATAGGTCTATCGAGCACCCAATCGCTTCGAGCGCTTGGACCCGCGCCTCGCGGTACCGTTTGCATATCGTTGTCGTGACACTGGTCTGACGGTTTTGCGCGGTGGCAAGCTGCTGCAATTGCTGGCGATCTGCATTTTCTTCGCGATTTCCCGCATTTCCCTGTTGACCTTCCTGCGTATCTCCCCCTATAAGCCGCTCATCGACGACGGCGGTGGCGCCGGGGCGGACGGGTTGGACGGCTGAGGCGGTCTGGTTGGTTTGCCGGGAAGTTGGGTTAGCGGTTGTGTTCTTCCGGGATATCTGGGAGGGGATGGCTGGCTGGCTCGGTTTTGCGCCTCTTGTGAGTGTCGGACGAGTTTTTTCGAGTTTGCTTCTGGCATGCTTGAAGGGTGGCTGGCCAGGTTGGTCACCCGAGCGGCGGACTTTTGTGGTTTGCCGGGTTCTTTGAGAATTGAAGAGAGAACGGAAGAAAGAGAGACGTGGACGGCGGTGTTGGTCGAGGACGGCTT
>NZ_FOOA01000033.1 GCF_900113065.1 Aureimonas phyllosphaerae | reverse complement strand
TCACCAGTTTCCCGAGGCGGCCTCTTTCAAGATCAGCTTCTCCAGCGTCAGGTCCGACACGGCCTTGCGCAGGCGCTCGTTCTCCTTCTCGAGGTCCTTCAAACGCTTCACCTGGTCGGACTTCAGCCCACCGAACTCCTTGCGCCACCGGTAGTAGGTGAACGGCGTCACGCTGATCGTACGGATCGCTTCCGCAACCGGGCGGCCTTGCGACAGCAACACGTCGACCTGCCTCAGCCTGGCGACGATCTCTTCCGGCTTGTGCTTCTTCTGTCCCATTCTCGTGTCCTCCAGCGGCTCAAAAGCCTACTTCACGGAGGGCCACTTTTCAGGGGGCAGGCCAGGCAGCGGCTCTCCCGGCGTGTCGGGTGCAATAGCTGAAGTCTTCGACGCCGAACCGCCGTCCTGAACGCTGTAACTCTGCGATCGCTTGAACAGGATCGCTGCGGTAGCGTCGGCTTATGCCTATACGCGTCGCGAAGCTGCCCGACTAGTTTCACCCGGTCGCGCCAATCGGCGGCTTGGAAGCGGACGACCCAAAGCGATCGGGCGGCTATCAACTCAACGTCGCCCTTCGCGCAGGGGGCAACGTGTCCGAAGAGCAGACATAGCCAGCATGAGTTCCCGATCGTAGGGTTGTGGCAAGGAGCTTCATCCCGGCGCCGACGGAGACCCACGCATGGACCTCATGAACCTCCTGAAGTCCGTCGAGGAGTTGCTCTACGAACTCGTCTCCTGGCTCCTGTTCTACCCCCTGACGCTCTGGAAATGCATCCGTCATCCGATCCGCATGATGGCCTGTGCCGAGGCCGAACTCGGCTCCGACGCCAAGGTCCGCTACTCCGCCGCCATCAGCCCGCCGATCTTCCTGTTCCTGACCCTGCTCATCGCTCACCTTATTGACCTGCGGTTCGGCCTGCCGATGCGCGAACTGACGGGCGCCATGGCCGATCCACGCAACCTCCTTCTGTTCCGGGCGGTGCTCTTCAGCCTGTTCCCGCTGATGATGGCGGTGCAAGGGATCCGCAGGCTCGGGCAGCCGCTCACCCGCGAGACGTTGCGCCCCGCCTTCTTCAGCCAGTGCTACGCGGCGGCGCCCTTCGCCCTGGCCTTCGATCTCGCGATGACCAGCGCGCGCTACGCCAATCCTACGGCCTGGACCGTCTCGGGTGTTCTGTTCGGTGGGGGGCTCGTCTGGTACGTCGCCGTAGAGACACAGTGGTTCGTGCTGCATGCGGGCGTCGGCCTAGTCGAGGCACTGGCTCGTGTGATCGTCACAATCTTCGTCGGCGCCGTGCTCTTCGTCCTCATCGCGCTGGTCATGGCGTCCTTCATCGCGCCCGCCTGACGCAGGTCACCGCTCGCCGGATCAGGTGCCGGTCGGCAGGTGACTTCCAGCATAGCCGACGGCGAAGATCGACCAGTCGTTGAGGATATGCGCTCCGGACAAGACCCACAGGTTCCCGGTGCGCAGGTAGGCTGCGGTCAGCACCAGCCGTGCCGTGCCGTGCCGATGACGGCGAAGCACTGGACCACGTTCCAGTCGTAGGTCGGAAGATGCATGGCCGAGAAGAGGAGCGTCGAGACCGCGATGCCCATCGCAAGGCCACCGCGCCGGCCGATGCACATCCTCGCCGTGCAGAACCATGTGACAGCCAGAAGCGGCAGGACCATCACGACCTCTTCCCCAACCAGTTGGACGGAGGTCCGCACGAGAAAGATACTAACGGCAAGGGCGTTGGCGTTCGCTAGAACGTCGCCGACACGGTTCGGCTCCAGCGGCGCGAACGGTCGCATGGCCAAGGCCATCGCCAACGAGGCCATCAGGGTGGCGATGCCGAACAGGAGGGATAGGCCGAACGCTCGAACTCCGTATCCGCGGAGCAGGCGCCCGACCTTGCCACCGGACACGACATGAAGCGTGACGAGCGGGATCGCTGTGAAGGCCAGTGCCCAGACGACGGAGAGGATGCCGTCGAAGACGCGTGGCGGTGCCAGCAAAAGGACCGCGAAGCCGACAGCGACAGAAACGAGCAGGAGGACCCAGCCGCGTGCGCTAATTGTGCCGGATGCGGTGGGTTCGGCGGACTGGTACGGTAGCTCGTTCCTTTCCGGTGAGACAAGGGCTGCCGGCCGTCCGGGCCGCCCGCTCATCGGTTTGTCAGTTCACCGATATGAAGTTGCCGTCGCCTTCGAACCAACAGTTGAAAAAGGTCGTGCGTCCACCATCGCGGAAGTTGCCCTGGACCACGATGCGCTCGCCGCTTCGGAAGGCCATGTTGGTCGTCACGTCGCTCGACCGCACGTCGAACTCCTCGGTCGCCTCGCGGCGGCACTGGTCGGGTAACGCTCCCATGGACACCCCGGCAGAGCGTCTGCCTCTGGGCTCCGGTCGTGCATCACCGCTCCGGCTCATCCCGTCGTCGGGCGCCGCCTTGATCTGGCAGACGCCGTTCGCGCGCCCCTTGCCCGTATAGGACACGTCGGGCGTGCCGTCCGGACGGTTCGTCAGCGAGATCGTGACCCCGCCGGAGCGCGCCTCGTAGTAGTTGTCGTTGAAGCGCTTCAGAGTCGCCTCACGCCCGCCGACGTAGATCGGACCGCCCTCGTCGGCATGGACCTCGATCCGTCCGGGGCACGTAGCGTTGATGAAGGGAACCGCGGCCATTGCGGACGTCGTCGACATTGACAGGGCTGCGGCAGCAAGGCCCAGGGCGGGGATCAGGACGTGCATGGGTTCAACTCCAAGCTGACGTTGCACGGATGCCGATCACCAATCTGTCCGCCCGGCTTACGACCTGCAAGCGACGTCAGCTTCGGACCCAACGCTCCTTCGAAGCAGGCCGGCACGAAACCACCCGGTCCAGCCGATCGGCCCTGCGGAAGCGGACGTCTTGAAGCGGTCCATCCGCTACCGACCCACATTGCCGCTGGGGCTGCCGCCAAAACGTCCGCGAAGCAGACATCCATTCCACATGATACCAGGGTGCTGCGAGACTACCCAGAGGCACCCTAGTGCTCATGCCTCACCGCTAACGCCTAAGGCGACGATCGCCGAAGCGAGTTCGCGATAGGAATGCAACGGGCGGCCGAGCATCTTGGTTAGACGCTCGCCGTCGCCGTCCGCCGGGATCATGCCGTCGCTGACATAGCGCTCGGCCATCAGGCGCATCTCGTAGGCCTGCCACTTGGGCATGAAGCTCGCCATGTTCGCCTCGAACCCGCTCGGGTCATCGCCGCCGTAGGCGACGGGTCGACCGAGCGCCTCGGACCAGATGCCGGCGACATCGTCGCCTGTTAGCGTGTCGGGGCCGACGAGATTGATGGTCCGGATCGGCAGCTTCTCCGTCGCCGAGTCTCGGCGGATCAGCTCCAGCGCCGCGACCTCCGCGATGTCACGTGCGTCCACCATCGCGACACCCTTCGAGCCGATCGGCATCGGGTAGACGCCGTGCTGGACGATCACGTCCTTCACCATCACCTCGTTGTCGATGAAGTAGGTCGGCCGCAGGATCGTGGCGCCGAAGCCCATCGCCTCCAGCATCCGCTCGGCGCCGTACTTCACCGCGAAGTGCGGGACGTTGACGGCGCGATCGGCCTCGAACACCGACAGGTAGACGATGCGATCGATACCGGCCTCGCGGGCGATGTTGAGCGCAATGAGGGCCTGCGTAAATTCGTCGCCGGTCACCGCGTTCAGGAGGAAGAGCGTGCGGACCCCGGAGAAGGCGACGCGCAGCGCGTCGATGTCGAGTAGGTCGCCCTTCGCCACCTCGACGCCGTCGGGGAAGGCGGTCCTGGCGGGGTCGCGGGTCAGGACGCGGACGCTCGCGCCGCGCTGGACAAGCTGGTCGACGACGTTGCGGCCGACGCGGCCGGTGGCACCGGTGACGAGGATGGTCATGGGAGGGGTTCCTTTCGGTTCGAGCCGGTTTGGCTGACCTAAAGATCGTCGATCCACATCCGTACCAATAGCCGCTATATCGGGACGCGCCGTCTCGCTGGTGGAACAGTATGGATCTCCTCGCCCTCGTCGACTTCACGCTCGTCGCCAAGCATGGCGGGTTCGGAAAGGCCGCCCGAGCGGCCGCACGACCCAAGGCAACGCTGTCACGTCGCGTAGCCGAACTCGAAGCCGCTCTGTCCCTGCGCCTGTTCGAGCGGGGGCGACGCGACCTCAAGCTGACGGAGGAAGGGCGGGCCCTGTTCGAGCGGGCGGGCAGCCTCCTGACCGAACTCGAGGAGACCACCGCGGCGATCGCGTCGGGCGGCGAAGCAGTCCGCGGCCGGCTCCGGATCAGCGCGCCGCTCCTGTTCTCGCAGACCGCGATGGGACGCCTGGCGGTGGCGTTCGCCCTTCGGCATCCGGCCGTCCGACTGGAGGTGACGACCGACGATCGCCCGGTCGACATGATCGAGGAAGGGTACGACCTCGCGATCCGGGTGAACCCGGCGCCGGACGCCGATCTCGTGGGGCGCGCTTTCCTGCACGATCGACTAGTGACCGTGGCGAGCCCCGCCCTCGCGCGTCCCTGCCAAGGCGCCACCATCCCGGTGGTGCTTCGCGGATCGGGCGATCCAAACGCGATCTGGGAGCTCGAGATCGCTGAAGGCCAGATGCGCGTGGCTGTCGACCCGGTCATGCGCCTTTCGTCGCTCGTCATGGTTCGCGATGCGGTGCGTGTGGGCGTCGGGGCGGCGCGCCTACCCGTCTCGCTCGTCAGTGGCGATCTCGCCGGTGGACGATTGGTCGGCTGGGGTGAGGTACCGGGATCCGAGATCGCGTTGTGGGCGCTCTACCCTTCGCGGCGCCTTCTCAGTGCTCGCGTGTCCGCCTTCCTCGATCTGTTGAGAGAGGCATTCCCCCGGGGCACCCCGGAGGAGCTGGCGACCTATGTCGACGGTTGAGCCCTCAATGCGGCACCGGAAGTGCTGCCTCGGGCCCCGTGTCACGGCACCCTAAGGGATTGGCGAGCGGGCGTTCGAAACCAGCGTGCGTCTCGCGGAGCTCCCTTGCCGGCATCAAGCCCTTCCCCGGATCGAACGCCGTCCGCCCTGCACTTGCCCGCGACGGCTAGGAGCGAACCTGCGGTGCCTGCACGTCCAACACCCAAGTGATGCCGAACCGGTCACGGACCATGCCATAAAGCGGCGAGAAGCCGGCCGGGCCCAGCGGCTGAAGCACCACCCCGCCCTCGCAGAGCCCTTCCCAGTACCGCGTGACCTCCGCGGCATCACCACCACGTACCGAGACGAAGACCGGGATCGTCCCGGGGTCCCAAGGACGACTGGCCGGCACGTCGAAGGCCATCACGTGGAAGCCGTCCTCCGACGCGACCTCGCCCCAGATCACTTGGTCGGCTTCCGCCGGATCGGTGACGGCGTGAGCGTCGGCGTAGGTGAAGAGCATCTGTCGCCCGCCGAACACGGACTGGTAGAAGGCGAGCGCCTCGCCAGCTTGCCCGCGGAAGTTCAGGTGGGTGGTCGTCTTGATGGTCATGCCGGTTCCCTTTCGCACTTGACGAGAAACAGGGTAGACCGACCCAACTGACAGTTCGCGACAGTTGGCGAAGGGGAGATGGCATGGCGCGGTCGGATCGGTTGTTCCGCCTTCTCCAGGCGATGCGCACGATGCCCGCCCCGATCACCGCGGCGCGGCTGGCAGAAGCGACCGAGGTCTCGCAGCGATCGCTCTACCGCGACATCGACGCCCTACGCGCGGCAGGGGCTCGGATCGAGGGCGAGCGAGGCTACGGCTACCGCCTGATCGAAGACTACGCGCTTCCGCCCCAGACGTTCGAGCGTGCTGAGATCGAGGCGATCTCGCTTGGGATGGCGGAGGTCGCCAGCATGGGCGACCCGGTGCTGGCCGAGGCGGCGGCATCGGTCCTCGCCAAGGTCGCCGCTACGCTGCCCGACGACCGCGAGCAGTATCTCCTACACGCCATCTCACAGGTCTTCCGGCCGACACCGCGCTATGAGATGACGCCTCACATGGAGATCGTGCGCGGGGCGTGCTGGCGGGAGGAAGCGCTACGGATCGCCTATGCCGACAAGAACGACGCGGTCAGCGAACGGATGGTCCTGCCTCTCGCCGTCGTCTACACCGACCGGACGCAGACCATGCTCGCGTGGTGCTGCCTGCGAGAGGACTTCCGCATGTTCCGCGCCGACCGTCTTCGGACCGTCTCCCTGGCCGGGTCAAGCTTCCGGCCGCGCCGGGCCGCGCTCCTGCGGGACTATGTGGCGGAACTGAAGCGGCAGCATCCAACGCCGGACGCGCGCATATGAGGCTGTCGCCAAGTGCAGGTCCGCTATCATACTGTTATCTCTGATAGCAGACCGTCTCAAAACCACCCGGTCGAGCCGATCGGCGCGGGGGCGCCGGACGCCCGGAAGCCCGGAAGCCCGGAAGCCCGGAAGCCCGGAAGCCCGGAAGCCCGGAAGCCCGGAAGCGGACCACCCGCTTTCGACCCAGTCGAGCCGGTCTTATGCCTCGATTGGGGACGAGTTGGTGCCTATGTCCCCGTCTGGTTCCGTCTGGCCATTCGCAACGCGTCTTCCAAGTTCGTTTCTCAGCCAAGCCAAGGATACGAACTTGCCTCTGATCTCGACCCAACTGGACTACGCCGAGCGCGATCGCACCATTGCCGTCAACACGTATACGACCGTGTTGCGCCGCGAGCGCGTACCACATGCGCTGTTCGCTACGTACTGGCGCGATGTGCACGGACCTTTGTGCTCACGTATACCAGGCCTTGCCTGGTACGTTCAGAACCACTTCAATCGAGAACAGGACGCTCATCTGTGGCCAGAGATCGACGGAATCCAGCGCTTCTGCGATTATGACCTCGATGGCGGCGTGGAGATCGGGTTTGCAAGCGCTGAGGATCAATTGATCTTCAACGACGCCTGTAGCCTTCTCTTCGCCGACGAGCAGAACATGTTCGCGGCAACGGTCGCCTACGCGCTGCCCAAGGGATCAACGACATTCGTCGATCGCTCTCGCGATCCTGTACCCAACGGAGACGATGGGCTGGATCGGATCCACGTTCATTTGGGAGCTTCACACGAGGATGCGGGTGCGTTCGGAGCGCGCATCGAGAGGCTGGCCCGGCATCTGGCGGGCGAGGCTGTCGTACTGAAGCTACGGTTGCATCTGCCGGACCGCTACGACAACGCAAAACCTGCCCCGCCGGCCCCCGACGTCGCGCACGACGTCCCCCCGGAGCGCGGGTTGGTTGCGATCCTTGAACTGGCGTTCGCCACGCCGCTCGAACGGCGGCAGTTCTATGCATCGTCCACCTTCAAAACCGCCACGCAAGATCTCGGCCAGGACGTTGCCCACGCAACGGGCTTTGCGGTCAGCGGGGTCTACACGTATGTGCGCGACAAGGAGCTGACTCTGGCAGGACTGCGTGGAAGTCGCCCGGCTCAGCTCATCGAGCAGATCGGCGCGGTGAACCAGACCGGCGAAGACGTCCGGACGCTGATCGCCACGGGCGAGATCCCGTCACGCGCGTAGCGACGCCAACTCGCGAGCCGCATGTCCACTGCTTGCGGCACGGCCGATTGTTTCTGCGGCGGCGCTATCACACGATGGCTGTGCCGTCGGTGACGCTCGTCGCCCTAACAAGCTCGGCTGCTGGTTGGCTGACACTGTCCGTTTCCGCGATCTGTCATCCATTAGCGGACCGGAGATTTCTCACCCAACACCAGCCCTCGGTAAATCAGTGGCGGACACCCAAAAGCCGTTCGACAGCTTCGACCGCTACTGACCATCACGGTTGGTATTCAACAGCGACTTGAGCCACGACTTGGCCCAGCAACTTCCCGTTCTGGCGCCTCCTCTTTTGAAGCCAGCCAAAGAACTCGCGACATAACGTCCTGAAGGCTGGGAGCGGAAGGGTCTGCTGTATTGTCCGGGCTCGCGATGCGGCATGGTCAGCCCGGTTGAGGACGGGGGCTTAAGACCGATGACGAAACTGAAGGCGTATGCGATCGCGGTTCTCTCGACGCTGGCCATGATGCCGGGGGCCACGGCGCAGGAGCCGGTCACCCTCACCTTCGCGGCTCACTACACCGACACCGAGATGGCGCCGCTCACCGCCTGCTTCCGTCGCTACGAGGCCGAGAACCCCGGCATCCGCATCGCCTACCGGCAGACGCCGATCGCGGACTTCATACAGAACGTCATGACCTCGCAGGTCGCAGGCGCCAACCCCGACATCTACAACGTCTATTCAATCTGGGGGAAACGCCTCGTCGACAATGCGATCCTCGCCGAACCGCCGCAGGAGATCCTCGACTTCATCGCCCAGAACTTCGAGGCGAGCACGGCGCAGTCCGCGGTGATCGACGACAAGCTCTGGGGCATCCCCGCCGAAGTCGCCCTCTACATGCTGATCTACAACAAGAAGCTGTTCGCCGAGGCCGGCATCGCCGAACCGCCGAAGGACTGGCCGAGCCTGATGGATGCGGCGGCCAAGATCGCCAAGCGCGACAGTCTCGGCCGCGTCGAGGTTGCGGGATACGCGTTCGGGCCGAGCGTCGCCAACGCGGCGCACCCGTTCCGGACGCTCCTCTTCTCGAAGGGCACGAGCATCCTGACCGACGACCTCGCGGGCACCCACCTGACAGAGCCGGCCGCGGTGGAGGCCCTGGAAGGCCAAGCGCAGCTCTTTCGCGACGGCCTGACCAGCGCATCGCACCAGATCCGCGACTTTCCGGCAGGACGGATCGGCATGATCACAGGCGCCAACTGGATGAAGCAGCTGATGCGCGAGGGGCTGGGCGACAAGCTCGACGAAACGGTCGGCGTCGCCCCGATCCCCGGCGGTCCGGACTGGAAGACCTACCAGTACTCCTTCTACCAGAGCGTGGACGCCAAGAGCGCACATCCGGCGGAGGCTTGGGCGCTTCTGCGCTGGCTGCACAGCCCGCAGGGCGAAGGGCAACGGTCCTGCGTCGGCGACATGCTGGTCTCGCTCGGCAGCCTGACGGCCAACAAGGCGGATCTTGCGGCATCGCAGGCTGATTTCGGCGACGCCTTCACCGCTCCCTTCGTCGAGGCGCTGCGTTCGGGGCGTGCGATAAGCGATCCCAACATTGCCCAGACCGCCGAGATGGACCGTGTCCTTCGCACGCAGATCGAGGAGGCCTGGCTCGGCCGCATGAGCCCCGCCGACGCACTCGCCAAGGCGGACGCCGAGATCACGAACCTCTTGGCCCTGCCGCAGTGAAGGGCATTTCGGTCAGCCGGACCCGGGGCGCTTGCCGGGCATGACGCTCGGCAGGCGGCTTGCGCCGTATGTGTTCCTCGCGCCGGCGCTGGTCCTCGGGACGGTGTTCTTCGTCCTGCCGCTCGTTCTGTCGCTGGGCCTGAGCTTTGCAACCTGGAACTCGCTTGCCCCACCGCGCTTTGCGGGGCTTGCGAACTATCGCTACCTCCTGACGCGCGATCCCCTGTTCTACGCCTCGCTACGCAACACGGCCGTGTTCGTCGGCGCGACGATCGCCGTTGGCGTGCCGCTGGCGCTGGCGCTCGCCCTCGCCTTCCGCCGGAGCCGGCTGAAGCGTCTTTGGCGCAGTGCATTCTGGCTGCCGACCGTCACCAACGTCGTGGCGGTCGCCTATATCTGGCAGTTCCTTTTGGCGGACCCGTATGGACTGGTGAATCGGCTCCTCGCGTTCGTCGGCATCGCAGGTCCCGCCTGGCTCGCCGATCCGGCCTTCGCGATGTCCGCGCTCGTGGTCGTCTTCGTCTGGTTCCACGTCGGACAGGACATGATGCTTCTCGCTTCCGGACTCGACGGGATCGACGAGGCTTGCGAGGAGGCCGCCGAGATGGACGGTGCCGGTCCGCTGCGGGTGTTCTGGTACGTGACCCTGCCGCTCCTGAAGCCGACGATCCTCCTCGTCGCAATGACCAACATGATCAAGGGCGTCGGCTACTTCGCGCTGATGCTGGTTCTGACCGGCGGCGGCCCCGTCAACTCCACGCATGTCGCGGCGCTCCACATCTACACCATGGCCTTCTCGGACCTGCGTCTCGGGCTCGCCTCGGCGGGCGCCTACATCCTCCTCGTGATCGTCTTCGCGATCGCGCTCCTCCAGCTGCGGCTCATGCGCCGGGGCGGGCTGGAAGCCTGGTGAGCGGGGCTGCGACACCGGCGCGCGTGCGGCGCCATCCCGTCTGGCGCCTTGCGGCCTTCGCCGTCCTGACGCTGGGCGCCCTCGCCATGGTGGTGCCGTTCGCCGATCTCTTCCTCGGCGCCCTGCGCACGCCGGCCGAACGGCTGATGCGCCCTCCTCCCTATCTTCCGGCAACGCCCGTCTGGCGCAACTTCACCGATGTGTTCTCGCGCTACCCGCTGGCGCTGTGGATCTTCAACAGCACCCTCACCACGGTCTCGATCACGCTTCTTCAGGTCGCGACCAGCGTTTCGGCCGGCTA
Organism: Aureimonas phyllosphaerae; assembly: GCF_900113065.1. Taxonomy (GTDB): domain Bacteria; phylum Pseudomonadota; class Alphaproteobacteria; order Rhizobiales; family Rhizobiaceae; genus Aureimonas; species Aureimonas phyllosphaerae. The sequence continues at coordinate 14,226 of NZ_FOOA01000033.1, read as the reverse complement.
TGCGCTGGCCAAGTTCCGGTTCTGGGGGCGCGACGCGATCCTGCGCTTCGTGATCGTCGCCCAGCTCTTTCCGTTCTTCCTGTTCCTGATCCCGCTCGTCTTCTTCCTGCGCTACTGGCCGCTTCTGGGAGGCAACGACCTCTTCGGCCAGGGCGGGACGGGCCTTCTCGGCACCTATGCGGCGCTGATCCTGCCCTTCTCGGTCTCGTGGTACGGCATCTTCCTGATGCGCCAGTTCATGATCGGCGTGCCCGACGACCTTCTGGAGGCTGCCCGCATGGACGGGGCGGGCGAATGGCGCATTCTCTGGTCGATCGTGCTGCCGATCGTGCGCCCGGCCGCCGCCACGCTCGCCCTCTTCGTATTCGTCTACCACTGGAACGAGGTGGCCTGGACGCTGACCGTCACGCAGAGCGCACCGGAACTCCAGACCGCGCCCATCGGCATCTACATGGTTCGGGGCGCCTTCGACACCGAAAGCCAGCTGTCGCTGCAGCAGGCGATGATCCTCGTGACCATCGCCCCGGTGATCGTCGCCTTTCTCCTTCTTCAGCGCTTCTACGTCAGCGCCCTGACCGGCTCGCCGGCGCGCACCCGCTAGCGTCCGTCCGCTTCGAGGCTCCAGGCGACATGCAGGGCTTCGGGCTCGCGATACAGGGGATAGAGCGGCCCGACCGCGCGATCGACCGCTGCTGTATCGAGAAGAGGCTGGCGACCACCGAGCCGCTCCAAAGCCTCCGGCGTCAAGCGGATGGGCCGGAGCGTGTCGCTTTCCGCGCCGAACCGGATGAAATCGCTCCCCGCCTCCATCAGCCGGCGCGCGTTGCGCTCGCCAATCCGGTAGTAGCTCATCGTCTCGACTTCGAGACCGGGCACGATCACCTTGGCGACCCCGACACTCGCATCGCGAGGCGAGCCGTCCACGACCAGAACGTCGAAGCCTGCGGCCTCCAGCGCTTCCGCCGCAAAACGCCCGCGTTCGCGACTTGTGGGCAGAGGGTGGGCCGGCAGCTCGCGGAACGCCTTGGTTGCGCGGCGCGAGAAGACCGACCCGTCGAGTTCGGCCTTGAGGTCTGACACCTCGCGCGTCGACCAGTCCCGCATGGCGGTGAAGGCCCGGCTCTCGCCGCCGACGAGGCTCGGCATGGCCTGCGCGAGGAAGTCCTCGATAAAGCTCTCGGGCGCCACGCGGCGCGGCTCGCTCATCGGCCCATGGGCGTAGCTCTTGCGCACGCGCGCCGAACAGAACTCCAGGAGCGCCTTGCGCAGCGCCGTCGCGCGGTCGGGATCGCAAGCCTCGCCGCAGGCCGACAGCATGATCGGCGTGCGCGGCCCGAAGCCCGGCCGGTCGAAGCCCACGACATAGACATTGGCGAGGCCGAACGCGTCGCTCGCGAACTTCGGGATCACCTCGATCCCCGCTGCGTCGAGATGCTTAAGAAGATCCCGGGTCGGCGAGTCGAGATCGGACGAGTCGACGTCGAGCACGATCCCCTTGTCCAGCGCGCGAAAGCCGAGCCCGTTGCCGTCGCGCTGAAGTAGCTCGAGGAGGCCGTGCCCGACGGCCCAGTCGAGATCGGGACCGGCGCCCAAGCCGTTGGTAATCAAGGTCGTGAACGGCTGGTAGCCATCGGGGAGTTCGAAATAGTCCGTCGCCGCGACGTCCATGGGAACGAGCACCCGCTCGCCGGTGCGTCGTCGCCTCGCCTCGATCCAAGCGAGTGGCGTATCGTGGGTGACCGGACTGCCGGCCGGCAGGCACAGTGTCAGGGGATCGACGATGCCTGCCGCGCCGCGCTCGGCCTTCAGGCTTCGGTAGCTACCGATCCAGCGCGGCTCCTCGATCAGGCGCAGCGTCGGCAGGATCGCTTCGGCGATCTCGGCAAACGCCCCGATCAATGCCGTGTCGTCGTCGAACCCGTATCCGTAGCCCGACGGCAGGTTGCCCGGAAGCGCCGCCCCATCGTTGAGGAACAGCGCGACCTTCCAGGCGCGCACGCCGGTCCGGTCGAGATCGTGCAGTGGAAATCCGACGAAGCGCCCAGGCGGTAACGCGTCCTGGTAGGCTCGCGCGGCGTCAGGGAGCGTTGGCAGACCCATCAGGCTCATCGGCAACTCCAGACTGGAGCAAAGCTCCGGCATTTCACAGAAGGGCCCAAAGCGAACCGGACTGCCCGATACCTGGAGTTCCCGCCCCGATTGGCGACAAGAGGGTTGTTGCGTGGATGTTTAGCCGCAGGGATGAGCGGGTGTGCCTGGCAGCACCTGCAGCCGAACGTCCGTAGCCGCTTAGGGCCTGAAGCGAGCACTATCTCCGTGGCCTTTCCCATGAGGAGAAGCGCGCAGATGCCAGGCAACGAGCAATGGTCTGATCTGGAGCCGCTGATCGAAGCGTGCCGCGCGCATCCGAAGGTTCCGAGCCCGCACATAGGTCAGACCCTCAAGGCCAGCCTTTGGCATCACCAACCAGAACGCTTTCGGTGGCTCATCATCGGGTTTGCCTTGCCGGCACGACGCAAAACTGACCGATGTCAGATCGTATAGAAGCGTGAAAGCCGCGCCAGCGCGCAGGATCACCCTTCAGCGGACCGGCACGGACGGGGAAGCATGGGAGCGTCGGCGACACGCCGCAACCGACGCGCCGCCGAAAATGAGCTGTGGATTTGCGCAGGTGGCTATGCCGACTGGGGAATGATGTTGATCATGTCGTCTTCGGTTGGCTGCTTTGCAGGCTTCAGCGTCAGCGCCTGATCCGGCTCGACGGATCGCTTGCGGGTTCGCGGCTCCAGCATCACCGTCTCGCCCGTGTCCAACGACCGTGCGACCGCCTCGAGGACTTGCATATCGAGGAGCCCTTCCTCGCCGTCGGCTTCCGGGTGGCGGTCGTTGAGGATACAGTCGGAAAAGTATTCCGTTTCGTTGCCGAACTGCTCGACCGGGTCGAAGCGGTGCTCGGTCTCCCCATCCTCGGTCTTCTCGACATAGGCGATGCCGACCTTGGGCCCGAACATGAAGCAGGGCGAGGCGTGGATGCTGGCGTTCCGGCCAACGAGGGTGAAGGATTCGGACGGGGCGGTGGCGTAGCTGACGGTGAACTGCGCCAGCCGCTCACCCGGGAAGCGCAGTGTCACTGCCACCGTGTCATGGAAGTTGAAGCCGCGGCTCGGCGTCTTGGTGCCGACCGCGTGGACGGATATCGGCTCCTCCCCGAAGAGGTTGCGCACCGCGTTCAGGGGATAGGTGCCCATATCCGGCACCGGGCCGCCCCAGTATCCGTTGTGGCCACGTGAGTTCTCCTCGCGCACGTTCTGGGCGAAGGTCGAAGTGAAATAGCGGAGTTCGCCGAACTCGCCCTTGCGGGCTCGTGTGATCATCTCGACCGTACCCGGCTCGTGGTGGAGGCGGTAGGCAATCATCAGTTTTGCGCCGCCCCTGCGCTGCGCAACAAGGATCGCCTCGGCCTCCTCGACGCTGGAGGCCATCGGCTTCTCGAGCAAAACGTGGATGCCCGCTTCAAGCGCAGGGACTGCGTGGTCGCGGTGGAGGAAGTTCGGCGTCGCGACGTAGACTGCGTCGATCTCGCCGGACGCCAGCAGTTCACCGTACTGCTCGTAACTCCAGGCCTTGATGCCGTACTGCCCTGCCAGCTTCTCGGCCTTTACGGGGTCTCCCGTCACGAGCGCAGCGAGTTCCGAGTTGCCCGTGCGCCCGATGCCGGGCATGAACGCCTGCTGCGAGATCTGTCCCCCGCCGACCACAGCGTAACGGACCTTCTTCCTGCTTCCGAACATCATGCCTTCCTGTGTCTCGTCGCGATCGCTTCGCGTCGAGGTCGGAAGGTATGAGAGGTCCAGATGTTCCCCTACGCAGATGCGCGGCAGCGTCACTACCCTATGCGAAGTCTAGCGCGAGCATATTGCATAGCGATAATTACGGACCGCTAGCGACCCGTCACGGTCGCTCGTTGTTGATTCACACGAATTGGAAAGCGGACGCTCGGATTGATCGGCCTAGCGATCCTCAGCAACACTACGACGCGCACCCTACGGTTTCTCACGCCCTCGGCTGAAGGCGGCTGGAGCGCAGATCCCCGGATAGCTCGAGCAGGCCGTACGCGGTCGCAGCGATGTGGGATTCGATGCGCTTGAGGTCTCGCATGATGTCGAGTTGCATCGAGCTCGCGTCGATCCGCTCGCGTCGGCCCCCACGCATATGAATGACATGCCGCTGTGTGGTGGCTCTTTCGAGTTCGCGAAACCCCTCCTTCTCAACCACCAGCCGGTGCGCCGCCTCCACATCCCCGGACATAAAGACGGCAACTGCGAGCTGGAGGTGATCAAGGAGGCGCGTATGCATGTCGTCGATCTGCCGTCTGGCATCCTCTGGTAACTCGATGCCGGATCGAATCCGTTTGGCGGCATTGTCCATCAAGCTGCGATCGATGATGTCGCCGATGTGCTCAAGGTTGATGGCCAAGGCCAGCGTATCAGACAGGCGGCGCGCGTCGGCGTCGCCGAGCGGCTCCCGACCGATGAGGCCGAGATAGTTCTGGATCGCGGCGAACAGCCTATCGAGGATGTCGTCCATTTTTCGCGTGGCGGCGATCTTCTCGTGGTCGTCCTCGTGGAATGCCTGCTGGGAGGCCCGCAGCATTTGATCGATGACGTCGGCCATGCGCAAGGTCTCACGCCCAGCATTGGCGAGCGCGACCGATGGGATGGACACGGCAGCTTCGTCGAGATAGCGCGGCGCGCCGGGATCTCTTGCCGCGGCCCGAGCAGGGAAGAGGTTCTCGAGCCAATGCGCCATTTGCGGCAGAAGGGCGATGAAGATGAGCCCCATACCCACGTTGAAGGCGACGTGGAAGTTCGCTGCGGCGTGCGCCGGCGAAGCATCGAGCGACAGCATGGCCTCGCTCAGTGGTCCGAGGAACGGCAGGGCAAGAGCACAACCGACGAGGCGGTTGATCAGATTGCCGAGGGGCAGCTGCATTCGTACGGGATCGTCGCCGAGGCTGGAGATCAGCGGATTGAAGGCGCTGCCGAGATTGGCACCGAGGACCATTGTGAGCGCTGCCTCGGGAGCAATCACCCCTGTGCCTGCGAGCGACATGATGAACAGCATCGCGGCGACGCTTGAGTGAGCAGCCCAAGCCAGTCCCGCGGCCAAAAGCATGGTCAGCAGCGGGTCGGCTGTGACGGACCGAAGAAGGTCACTGAGCGCTTGTGATTGCTCCAGAGGTTCCATGGTGGCGATGAGCAGATGAAGCGCAAGGAGGATCAGACCGAGGCCGATCAATGCCGAGCCGGCGTCGCGCACCGCCGAGGTGCGGCCGGAGCGGTAAGCGAGGCAGCCAGCCAGAAACAGCGCCGGGAAGATTCCGGTGATATCGAAAGAGACAAGCTGGACGATCAGCGTCGTGCCGATGTTGGCGCCGAGCATGACGGCCAGTCCAGGCATCAGGTCCACGACGCCGCCCGCGGTGAATGCGGTGACCATCATCGCCGTGGCCGTGCTGCTTTGAAGAAGAGCGGTCACGCCGATCCCGGTCAGCAACGCACAGCCTCGGTTTTGCAGACCGATGTGCAGGACCCGGGTCAGCCGACTGCCGAGTGCGCGCCGCACCCCGGTCGTCACCATGTGAATGCCGTAGAGGAGAAGGCCGATCTGGCCGGAAAGGCTGATCAGGATCTGCGTGGCGGACATGCGACACTCCTGCCTGGATCGGATGCTTCCCGGACCCAGACTGCACGAAGAAGCCTGCGTCTGACTGTCATAAAGCGCAAGCCGTGCGCTTTTAGCTGGCTTGCTTCAAGGAATTGCAGTTCGGTTCCTGTTGCGATTGTCAGCAACGCGTTTGCGGACACGTAGCGTTCAGGTATAGCCCCTCCGGATCAGGCCTTCTCAACCTCGTCGGTTCGATATTGTCCGCTTCCGCTTTGAGCATCCAGGTTTAGCGAACGACTTGCTTCGGCCCCATGCGCTGATACAGCGGACGTTCAAGTGCGATACAGCAGCGATTGACATAAGTTCCCCCTTTGCAGGCGCCGGCGTATTGACCCGAGGATTCCGCTGCTAGGCCGGAGAGAGAGATCGGTTACACGGCCCTTGCGACCGACGACCGCCACACGAGCGGTGCCTCGAACACGCGATCCGCCGGCTCCTCGACCAACCTGCCCGCGACGATCCGTACGGTCCAGTCGGTAATGTCGACCACGGGTTGCGCGAAGGTCGTGAGATCGTAGGACGCCCACCCAGCCTGCTCGATATCGTCGAACCCGATGACCCCAACCTCGTCCGGGACGCGGCGACGGAAGCGGTGGCGGACGGCGTCCATCACGCCGCAGGCCAAAAGGTCGGTGACGGCAAAGACGGCATCAGGCGGCTCATCGGATGAGAACAGCGCCGTCCCCCCTTGCAGCCCGCTCTCGTACGCCGTCGCGCCGCCTTCCCACACCGTAACATCTGCCCCAGCTTCCATGGCGACGGCGATGAAGCACTCTCGTCGGGCGAGAAGGCTCGGGGTTCCGATCCCCGAGGTGACGAGGGCAAGGCGCTTATAACCGGCGCGAAGGAAGAGGGTCGCGGCCGTTCGGGCAGCGCGGGCGTTATCGACCGCGAGATTGACGGTGCCGGGCAGGTGATCGTTCCGGTTGAGAAGCACGAGGCGCTGACCGCTGTCGAGGCAGCTTTGGGCGATTGAGCGATAGGGTGTGCCGGACAGCACGACGGTCGCGTCGGCACGGTAGTTCAGGGTCTGGCGCAGCGCCCCCTCGACATTGCCGGAAGTCCTGCCCGCGTTCAGAACCATCACGACCTTGCCCGCCTCCTGAAGCGATCGCGACAGGTTTTCGAGCAGTCGCGACAGGTACGGCGTCTGGATGTCGGCAACGATAAGGCAGACGATCCCCGTCTGTTGGCGCATGAGCCCGCGTGCCAGATGGTTCACATGGTAGCCTAGTTCGGCCGCGGCAGCCTCGACCTTGGCGCGCGTGTCCGGAGAGATGCTCGCCCCTGGCGTGAACGCGCGGGATACGGCGGACCGCGAAACGCCGGCAAGGCGCGCGACCTCCTGGGCGCTGGCGAAAGCGGGCCCCGTCCCCCGACTGCGCGTCGTCTTGCTCAGAACCCGATTTCCCTTGCATGGCCGTGCATCGGTTTGATGCATCACATTGGCACCACGATGCCCGGTTGACAATCGACGGTGTCCGGTTGAGCTTGCACAGCAGTGCAACGCTCATCACGATGCTGGGAGGCTCGATCATGCGCACCAAACTTCTCGTCACGACCATCCTGTTTGGCGCCATGGCTGCGGTCCTGCCTGCCCGCGCGGCGGGTACGCTCAACCTTGTTTGCGCCGCCGACGTCAAATGGTGCGAGCTGATGGAACGGGAGTTCGAAGCCAGCCACGACATCGACGTGAACATGGTCCGCATGAGCTCCGGCGAGGCGTACGCACGCCTGCGGGCCGAGGCCCGCAACCCGAAGACCGACGTCTGGTGGGCCGGCACGGGCGATCCGCACCTGCAGGCGGCCGACGACAACCTGACGCTGGAATACAAGTCGCCGATGCTGGACCAGTTGCAGCCCTGGGCGCAACGCCAGGCCGAAGTGTCCGGCTACAAGACGGTGGGCGTCTATTCCGGTGCGCTCGGTTGGGGCTACAACACGCAGATCCTGGAAAAGAAGGGGCTGGCCGCGCCCGCCTGCTGGAAGGACCTGACGGACGCCAAGTACAAGGGCGAGATCCAGATCGCCAATCCCAACTCGTCGGGCACGGCCTACACCGCGCTCGCCACGCTCGTGCAGCTGATGGGCGAGGACGAGGCCTTCGCCTATCAGAAGGCGCTGAACGCCAACGTCACCCAGTACACGAAGTCGGGCTCGGCCCCGGTGAAGGCGGCGGCGCGCGGCGAGACCGGCATCGGCATCGTCTTCATGCACGACGCCGTCGCCATGACCAAGCAGGGCTTTCCCGTGAAGACCGTGGCGCCGTGCGAGGGCACCGGGTTCGAGGTCGGCTCGATGTCGATCGTCAAGGGCGCCAAGAACCTCGAGAACGCCAAGGTCTTCTACGACTGGGCGCTGTCGCCCGAGGTCCAGTCGAAGGCCGCCGAGGCCGACAGCTTCCAGCTGCCGTCGAACAAGGGCGCGACCGTGCCGCCCGAGGCGCCCAGGCTCGATGACATCAAGCTCATCGACTACGACTTCGCCAAGTACGGCAACGCCGAGACTCGCAAGGCGCTGCTCGAGCGCTGGGACCGCGAGATCGGCGCCGCCGCCAACTGATCCGGCCTCGGCGGGCGCCGCCTCGGCGCCCGCCGTCCTCCAGTCCTCGGGAGATCCAGCCGATGGATTCGCGCGCGCGCCGGCTCGACGGTGCTCTCACCCTCGCCTTCGTCGCCTTCGCCCTTCTGCCCTGGTACGGCATTGAAGGCGGCCTCTGGTCGCTTCGCTGGCTCGGTGCATGGCCCCTCTCCCCGGACGCCGCGCCGGGTCTCCTGCAGATCGGCCTGCGCTCGGCGCTCTGGCTCGTGCCGCTCGCCGCGCTCCTTGCTGCGGCCGTCGCCCTGCGCTTCGTGCCCCCCGGCGAGCGGCGCGGGCGCTGGCTCACGGCCGTCGGCGGCATCGGCCTCGCCTTTCTCGTCTCGGAAGGTCTGGCGATCGGCTACGGCGGCTGGAACTGGAGCGGCTGGGAAAGCCTCTTCGGCGCGCTGGACGACGGCCAACCACCGTTCGGCCTCGGCGCCTTCGCGCTGGCGCTCGCCTTCCTTCTCTTCCTCTCGTTCGGTCTTGCCGAGCGCGGGCGCCTGCGCGGCGACGCCTTCGTGCTGTCGGCCATCGCGCTCGTCGTCGCGCTCGTCACCGCCTTCGTGCTCTATCCGCTGGCGAGCCTCTTCGCAGGCGCCTTCCAGGCCATCGACGGCTCGTTCGACGCGACGAGCTTCCTCGCCAACATCCAGGACCCGTCGATCTGGTCGCTCGCCTGCCTGACGGGCGCCGGCAGTTGCGGCCTCGCCTGGCGCACCGTGACGCTCGCGATCTGCACGGGCCTCGGCACGACGATCCTCGGACTCGCCTTCGCGCTCGTCGCCACGCGCACGGCCTTTCCCTTCAAGCGCCTGCTGCGCCTTCTGACGATCCTGCCGATCATCACGCCGCCCTTCGTCATCGGTCTCGCCCTCATCCTTCTGTTCGGACGCTCGGGCGTCGTCACGCAAGGCATCCTGACCCTGACGGGCCTCGACGGCGGCCGCTGGCTCTACGGCCTGCCCGGCATCTGGATCGCGCAGATGCTGAGCTTCACGCCGATCGCCTTCATGGTGCTGATCGGCGTGATGGAGGGCATCAGCCCGGCGATGGAGGAAGCGGCGCAGACCATGCGGGCCAACCGCTGGCGCACGTTCTGGACCGTCACCTTCCCGCTCATGCGTCCCGGCCTCGCCAACGCCTTCCTCGTCGGCTTCATCGAGAGCATGGCCGACTTCGGCAATCCGCTGGTGCTCGGCGGCAGCCATGGCGTTTTGTCGACCGAGATCTTCTTTGCCGTGGTCGGCGCGCAGAACGACCCTGCCCGCGCGGCCGTGCTCGCGCTCGTCCTTCTCGGCTTCACCCTGTCGGCCTTCTTTCTTCAGCGCCTATGGCTTCGCGGGCGCAGCTACACGACCGTGACCGGCAAGGGGGATTCGGGACGCCACGCGCCGCTCGATCGCAGGTTGCGCGCCGTGGTGGTGACCGTCGTATCGGTCTGGGTGCTCTTCACGCTGACCGTCTATGCGATGATCATCGCCGGCAGCTTCGTGCGCACGCTCGGTCTCGACAACACGCTGACGCTCGACCACTACGCCAAGGCTTTTTCGGTCTCGGCTGGGGACGCCGGCCTTCTGTGGACCGGTGTCGCCTGGGATTCGTTCTGGACCACGATGGAGATCGCCCTCATCGCCGCGCCCCTCACAGCGCTGGTCGGCCTCCTTTCGGCCTATCTCCTGGTTCGGCAGCACTTTGCCGGCCGGGAGGCGCTGGAGTTCGTGCTGATGCTCTCCTTCGCCATTCCCGGAACGGTGATCGGCGTATCCTACGTCCTCGCCTTCAACCTGCCGCCGATCGAAATGACGGGCACCGCGCTGATCCTCGTGATCTGCTTCGTCTTCCGCAACATGCCGGTGGGCGTGCGCGGCGGCATCGCGGCCATGAGCCAGCTCGACCGCAGCCTCGACGAGGCCTCACTGACGCTCGGCGCCAATTCGTTCACGACGCTGCGGCGGGTCGTGCTGCCGCTGCTCAAGCCCGCCATCGTCGCGGCGCTCGTCTACTCGTTCGTGCGCTCAATCACCTCGATCAGCGCCGTCATCTTCCTCGTCAGCGCCCAGTATAACATGGCGACCTCATACATCGTCGGCCTCACCGAGAACGGCGAGTACGGCGTCGCCATCGCCTATTCCACCGTGCTGATCGTCGTCATGATCTGCGTGATCGCGCTGTTCCAACTTGCGGTGGGCAAGCGCACGCTGCGGCGCGAGACCCGCAACGCCGCACCGGCCGCCGCCGCACCGACGACCGCCGCCACGCTTTCGCAGGAGACGCCCGCATGACCCAAGCCCCTGTGCAAAAAGGGTCCGTCCGCTTCGACGCCGTCGAGAAGCGCTTCGGATCGGTGGTCGCCATCCGCTCGCTGAGCTTCGACATCGAGCCAGGCACGCTGGTCACGCTGCTCGGCCCCTCCGGCTGCGGAAAGACCACGACACTGCGCATGCTGGCGGGCCTCGAGCAGCCGACGGCGGGGCGCATCCTGATCGGCGGGCGCGACGTCACCAACCTGCCCGCCAACGAGCGTGACGTCTCGATGGTGTTCCAGTCCTACGCCCTCTTCCCGCACATGACCGTCGGCGAGAACGTCGCCTACGGCCTGCGCTCGGGCGGCAGTTCCAAGCGCGAGGCGATGGAACGGGGAAAGGACGGCCTGGCCCTCGTCGGCCTCGAAGGCTTTGCCGAGCGCCTGCCGAGCGAACTGTCCGGCGGCCAGCAGCAGCGCGTGGCGGTGGCCCGCGCGCTCGTTCTCGAACCCCAGGTCCTGCTTCTCGACGAGCCGCTGTCCAATCTCGACGCGCGGCTGCGCCGCCACGTGCGCACCGAGATCCGGGAGCTTCAGCAACGCCTCGGCTTCACAGCCGTCTACGTGACGCACGACCAGGAGGAGGCGCTGGCGGTCTCTGACCGCATCATTGTCATGCAGGCCGGCGAGATCGCGCAGGCGGGCACGCCGCGCGAGCTTTACGAGACGCCGGCTTCCTCCTTCATCGCCGATTTCATCGGCGAGGCGAACGTCGTTCCTTGCGAGGTCGCAAGGCGGGCGGACGGCGGGCTGGAAGCCAGGCTCGGCGGCCTGCGCCATCCGATCCGGATGCCGACGGCGCGTGAAGGCGCCGCCAAGCTCGCGATCCGCCCCAATGCCATCACGTTGGGCGAGCCGGGCCCCGATCGCCTGGACGGGCGCGTCACGAGCGCCGCCTATCTCGGCGACCACATCGAATACGAGGTCGAGACGACACACGGCCGCCTCTTCGTCGTCGACTCCGCCATCGAGAACGTGCGCCCCGTTGCCAGCGATATCGGCATCGGCCTGCACGAGCGCGGCGTCGCCCTGATCCCTGCCTGAGAGAAACCATGTCCGACCCGATCGAACACTCCGACACCACTGTCGCTGATCGCCAGATGTTGGCCGAAGCCATCGCCCGAGAGGGCGGGCGTATCGCCCTCGCCTATTTCCGCGATCGTTCCCGCTTGACGATCGACCAGAAGACGAGCGGGCAGGACGTCGTCTCCATCGCCGACAAGGAGGTGGAGACGCTCCTGCGCGAGCGGATCGCGGCAAGCTTTCCCGATGACGGCCTGCTGGGCGAGGAGTACGGCCTGCAAGAGGGCACCTCCGGCTTCCGATGGGTGATGGACCCGATCGACGGCACCAGCCCCTTTGTGTTCGGCATCCCCGCCTGGTGCGTCTCGATCGCGATCATGCGGGGCGATGCGATCGTGGCCGGCGTCATCTACGCGCCGACCACCGACGAGCTCTATTCCGCGCGTCGCGGCGGCGGCGCGACGCTCAACGGACAGCCCATCCATGTTTCGAGCGAGGCGACGCTCCAGTCCGGCGTCCTCGGCCTCGGCGCCAATCACCGTATTCCCAGCCGGGTCGTCTCCGGCGTCGTCCAGCAACTTCTCGACGAAGGCGGCATGTTCATCCGCAACGGATCCGGCGCGCTGATGATGGCCTATGTGGCCGCGGGCCGTCTGGCGGCCTATTGGGAGCCACACATGAATGCCTGGGACTGCTACGCAGGCTACGTGCTGATCAAGGAAGCTGGCGGCTGGATCGTGGATCCGTCAGGGTGGAGCAGCATGAGCGCGGGCGGAGCGGTGATCGTGGGTTCGCCTGGCACGAAAGCGGACCTCCTGCGGATCGTCGGAGCGAACGCCGCCTGAACGGTCGTCCCATCGCTGAGCCTTCGCCATGGCATCGCTGCTGTTTGTCACCCATCCTGAAGTCGTCGTCGATCCGGCGGTGCCGATCGAACGCTGGCAGTTGAGCCATAAAGGCATCGAGCGGATACGAGCGTTCTCGCGTTCGTCAGTGTGCGCCGACGTTCGCACGGTGTGGGCCAGCGGCGAGACGAAGGCGATCGAAGCGGCTGGTATCTTGGCCGGGGCTCTGGGTCTCGGCATCCAGGTCTCGAAGGATCTCGGCGAGAACGACCGGAGCGCGACCGGCTTTCTCCCGCCGGCTGAGTTCGAAGCGGTCGCCGACGCCTTCTTCGCGAATCCGAACACCAGCATCCATGGTTGGGAGCGGGCGATCGATGCGCAGACGCGCGTCCGGCAGGCGGTGCTTCGAATCCTGGCCCAGCATGGAGAAGGTGACGTGGCAGTGGTTTCCCATGGAGCCGTCGGCACGCTGCTGTTCTGCGCGCTTTCGGGCCATGCCATATCGAGAACCTTCGATCAGCCCTCCCAGGGACATTGGTGGAAGGCCGTCCTGCCGAGCCTTCGGCCGACGAGCGGCTGGGCTCCGATCGCACCCCGCTGAAGCTTGAGGATGGCTTCGATCGCTATCGAGTCCGACCGCCGCGCCTATCAGGTCGCGGCCATGCCCATTCGTATGAACGAAGAGCACCGCGCGGAAATTTGCCTGGTGACGTCGCGGAGTACGGGACGCTGGATCATTCCAAAGGGATGGCCCATGAAGAGGCTGCCCGACCCGGAGGCCGCGAGGATCGAGGCGAAGGAGGAAGCCGGGGTCGTCGGGATCGCCTTCCCTGACGACGTAGGTTCCTACACGTACTGGCGTCGAACCCGCATCGACTTCCGGCTCACTCGGGTGGATGTCTATGCGCTAAAGGTAAAGCGGCAGAAGAAGCGTTGGAAGGAGCGGGATCAGCGCACGGTCAGATGGGTGTCCTTGCTCGAAGCAGCTGATTTGGTCCTCGAGCCGGAACTCAGCACGCTTATGCTGAACCTTCCGGCGAATGTGACGGCTTGCGATTTCCTGGGAAATAAGGCGAGCATCAAGTTCTGACTACCGGTGTCGGAGCGGTCGTTCTGCAATGTCTGCTTTGCGGCTGACGTGACCCCCTGAATTTCAGCCATGGATGGCTAGAGTCCGCCCAACGATAGGGGACGGACAGATGAAGAAGTCACAGTTCACGGAAGAGCAGATCATTGCGATCCTGCGGGAACAGGAGGCGGGCGTTGCAACGGCTGAGGTCTGCCGAAGACACGGCGTCGGCTCGGCCACGTTCTACAAATGGAAGGCCAAGTTCGGCGGCCTCGACGTGTCGGAGGCGCGACGCCTGAAGGGCTTGGAGGACGAGAACGGCCGCCTGAAGCTGGCCTGCGTCCAACAGGTGGCCCGGTTCAAATCTAATGCATGGTGGGCTTGCCGGCGACGTTTAAGATGGCCGGCGAAGCGGGTTGGGGTGGCGCAGCCGGCCACGGCACGACGGCTGGTGCCGGCGGGCGGTAACCCAGGCTCGAGTGCGGGCGTTTGGTATTGTAGTGCTGACGCCAACCTTCGATGACGATGCGCGCCTCCGCAAGGCTGTAGAAGATCTCGCCGTTCAAGAGTTCGTCCCGAAGCTTGGAGTTGAAGCTCTCGCAGTACCCGTTCTCCCAAGGGCTGCCCGGCTCGATGAATGCGGTCCTGGCGCCGACCGCCGTGATCCACTCGCGAAC
>NZ_FOOA01000034.1 GCF_900113065.1 Aureimonas phyllosphaerae | reverse complement strand
GGCAGGGCGGAGCCGTGAAAGCGCTGGTAGATCTCGTTGAGCTTGCCGTTCTTGAGGTTGGCTGCGACCCATTCGTCGAGCTTGGCCTTCAGTTCGGGCTCGTTCTTGCGAAGTCCGATGGCGAGATCGAAGGTGCGGATCACGAACTTCGGCTCGTAGGCGAGGTCGGGGTTGCGCTGGCCGATCTGGTTCACAAGCGTCGCGGAGGTCGCCACCATCTTGGCTTGGCCGCTGACGGCCGCCGTCACCATCGTGGCGTCGTCGTCGTAGCGGGTGACGGTGAAACCCTTCTCCGAGGCGAGGCCCGTCAGTTCGGTGTCCTGCGTCGTGCCGCGGGTCACCGTGATCGCCTGGCCGCGAACGTCGTCCCAGCCGGCGATGGTCGACGCCTTCGGCGCGCCGACCACCGACTGGAGCGCGGCATAGGGTTTGGAGAAGTCGATCACCTCAGCGCGCTGAGGCGTGACCGACAGGGTCGAGATCACGATGTCGGCCTTGTTGGTCTGAAGGTTCGGGATGCGCGTCGCGCCCGTGGTCTGGACGAACTCGAGTTCCAGGCCCCAGTCGGCGGCGAGGAGCTTTGCCGTCTCGACGTCGGAGCCCGTCGGCTGGAGGTTGGCGTCCAGCATCCCTGACGGCGGGATCGCCATGTCGGTGGCAATACGGATCTTCTTGGCGGCCATGATGTCGGCAAGCGCATCGGCAGCGGCCGGCGCGACGCCGGCGGCAAGCGTTGCGAGAACCGCGGCAACGGCGGTGAGCGTCTTTAGCTTCATGGAGTTCCTCCCTTGATGCGGCGGGTTCTGGGTCGCCCCGCCGTCACAGTTCTTCGGCGACGAAGTCGCGCAGCTCTGGCGTTGTCGGCCGGTCGAGAATCCCGGCCGGCCCGTGCTCGTGGATGCGACCCTGGTGCATGAACACGACCTGGTCGGCGATGCGCCGGGCGAAGTTCATCTCGTGCGTCACCATGATCATCGTCATGCCGCCGGCGGCCAGACTCTCAATGACGCGCAGGACCTCGCCGGTGAGCTTGGGGTCGAGCGCCGAGGTCACCTCGTCGAAGAGCATGACCTTTGGCTCCATCGCCAGCGAGCGGGCGATCGCGGCGCGCTGCTGCTGGCCGCCCGACAGCTGCTCGGGATACTGGTCCGCCTTCTCGGCAAGGCCCACCTTGGCGAGCACGCCCTCGGCCACTGCCCGCGCCTCTGCCTTCGACATCTTCTTCACCGAGCGGGGCGCCAGCATGATGTTCTCGGCGATCGTCAGGTGCGGGAAGAGGTTGTAACTCTGGAAGACGATGCCGACGTCCTGCCGCAGCCGCCTGAGGTCGAGCTTGGGGTCGTCGACCCGGTGGCCGCAGACCTCGATCTCGCCGCTGTCGATCACCTCCAGCCGGTCGATGCAGCGCAGCGCCGTGGACTTGCCCGAGCCGCTCGCCCCGATCAGCGCGACAACCTCGCCCTTCTCGACAAAGAACGAGACGCCGTGCAGCACCTGGACGGACCCGAAGCTCTTCCTGACGTCCTTGAGGGCGACGATGGGCATGGCTGTATCCTGGGTGGGAGCCGCGGTCATGCCGACAGCGCCTTGAGGGTGCGAAGACGCGCCGCGCCGCGCTGCTCCAGGCGGCGGCTGAGAAGCGACACCGGGTAGCAGAGGCAGAAGTAGAGAGCGGCGACGATCACGTAGATCAGGAAGGGCTCGAAGATCGAGTTGTTGATCAGCTGCCCCGCGCGCGCGAGTTCCACGAAGCCGACCACGGAGGCGAGCGAGGTGTTCTTAATGATCTGAACGCAGAAGCCGACGGTCGGCGGCGTCGCGATGCGGATCGCCTGCGGCAGGATCACCTGGAACATCCGGCTGGTCTTCGAAAGCGCCAGACATTCGGCCGCTTCCCACTGGGCTTTCGGCACCGACTGGAGGCAGCCGCGCCAGATCTCGCCGAGATAGGCGCCGACATAGATCGTCAGCGACAGACCGGCCGCCAAGAGCGGTGAGATCGAATAGCCAAGCGTCGGCAGACCGAAATAGGTGATGAAGAGGATGATGAGGAGCGGCGTGCCCTGCACCACCGTGACGTAGGCGCCGGTGACGACCCGCAGGGCACGCCAGGGCGCAGTGCGGCCGAGCGCGACGAGGAAGCCGACGACGGCTCCGCCGACGAAGGCCATCAGCGACAGGACGAGCGTCCACAGGGCGCCGGTGAGGAGGAACTGGAGGTGGCCGAGATTGACGGCGGTGTTCATGGCCGCGTCCCCCTACAGTGCCGTTCCGAGGCGTCGCAGCCGCGGAAAGATGAGGAGGCCGAAAAGCCAGAAGACGAGGCGCATCACGAGCGACAGCGCGAGGTAGAGGACGGCGGCGACAAGGAAGGTCTCGAAGGGGCGGTAGGTCTCGGACTGGATGAAGTTGGCGGCGGCCGTCAACTCCTCGACGGAGATCTGCGAGGTGACGGAAGAGGCCAGCATTAGGAGGATGAACTGGCTGGTGAGCGAGGGGTAGACGCGCTCCATCGCCGGGCGCAGTGCGACGTGCCAGTAGGCCTTGGTCTTCGACAGGCCAAGGCACTCGGCCGCCTCCCACTGTCCTCGATGCACGGAATCGAAGCCGGCGCGCATAATCTCGGCCGTGTAGGCGCCGACATTGATGGTCAGCGCGATGATCGCGACGGTAACGGCGGAGAACGAGAAGCCGAGGCTTGATAGCCCGAAATAGACGACGAAGATCTGCACGAGGAACGGCGTATTGCGGATGCTCTCGATGTAGATGCCCGCTGCCCTGGATGCCCAACTCAGGCTTGACCGGCGGGCGATCGCGCAGATTGTGCCGATCAGAAATCCGGTCAGCGTCGTCACGGCCGCAAGCTGGATGGTGAGGAGCAGACCGTCCTGCAGCATCTGCCAGCGGGCAAAGATGGCGGTGAAATCGAGGCTCATGGCCGCCCGTCCGGCGCGCCGGCGGCGCGCTGCCCGGTCATTCGGTCGTAGACGCGGAACAGGGCCTGGTTGCCGTTGGCGCCCTCGCCATGCGCCTTGGCCTCGAGATACTGCGTGGTGACGAGCGAGGTCGCAGGCAGCGGCACCGAGCGCGCCTGCGCCATCTCGAGCGTCAGGCGCAGGTCCTTCAGCATCAGGTCGATGCGAAAGCCCGCTCCGGCGTCTCCCGCGATCATCGCGGGGCCGAGCTTGTCGAGCATCCAGGACGAGGCCGAGCCGCCTAGGAGCACGTCGCGCATCTGGTCGAGATCGACCCCGCAGGCGCGGCCGAGCGCCAGCGCCTCGCAGATGGCCTGAAGGTTCACGCCGCAGACGAGCTGGTTGCAGAGCTTCACCGTCTGGCCGGCGCCGCTGGCGCCCACGTGCGAAATCGTCGTGCCCATGGCGGACAGGACCGGCCGGACACGCTCGAAGGCCTCCGCGTCGCCCCCCACCATGATCGAGAGCGTCGCGTTCTTCGCACCGATCGGGCCGCCCGATACGGGCGCGTCGAGCATGGAGATGCCGGAGGCGGCCAGACGTTCCGCCATGGTGCGGGTCGCGGCCGGCGAGATCGTGCTCATGTCGACGAGGACGGTGCCCGGACGCATCGTCTCGACGAGACCGCCCACGCCGAGGGCCACCTCCTCGACATGCGGGGTATCGGGCAGCATGGTGACGACGACGTCCGCGCTCGCGCCGACATCCGCCACGCTCAACGCGGGCCGGGCCCCGATCGTCGCTAGGGCTTCGACGGCCGCCGGATCGATGTCGTGGGCGGTGACTGCATACCCCGCCTCGACCAGGATGCGCGCCATCTCGCGGCCCATCGTGCCGAGGCCGACGAAGCCGACCCGCATCGCGTCTGTGTCGTTCATCCCTGACCTCCTCCCGAAGCCGTCGTCCGATGGGTCAGTCCGCGGTTTCGAGCTGGGCGAGCTTGTCGACGCGGCGCACGAAGTCCTCGTTGCGGTCGAACTCGGCGGCGAAGAAGGCGTCGACGAGGTCGTTGGCGAGCCAAGGGCCGACGATTTGGGCCCCGATGCACATGACATTGACGTCGTCGTGCTCCACCGACTGGTGGGCCGAATGGACGTCGTGGCAGACGGCGGCGCGGATGCCGCGGATCTTGTTGGCCGCGATCGCGGCGCCGACGCCGGTGCCGCAGACGAGAAGGCCGCGCTCGGCCTCCTTGCCGCGCACCTTGTCGCAGACGAGGCGGGCGATGTCGGGGAAGTCGACGGGGTTCGGATCGAAGCTTCCCACGTCCTCGATCTCGTGCCCCCCGGCCCTCAGATGGTCGATCACCTGAGCCTTCAGCGGAAAGCCGGCGTGGTCGCTGCCGATGACGATCTTCATGGATGGGTCCTTGCGTTCGGGTCGTTCGATGGGACGGCAGGCGAGGCTGCGCCTCGGCGCTCCCCCATCCGGTGTGCGGTCTCGAGCATGGTCGCCCGGCGCCGGAACTCGGCACCGATCTCGAAATGGCGGGTGAGGAGGTCGTCGGCCTTCGGTACGTCGCGATCGACGATCGCGGAGAAGATGAGCCGGTGGTGGTCGATCAGGAACTCGTCGATCCCCTCGATCCGCATGATCTGCTCACGGCGGTCGAGATGCGAGCGCATCATCAGAGCCGAGAGGGAGCCGTAGATGCTGACGAGCGTCGGCGAATGGGCGGCACGTACGATCGCCTCGTGGAAGCAGAAGTCGGCGGCGCCGCCCGCCTCGACGTGATGAATGGTCTCGGCGATCAGCTTCAAGGCGTCGGCGATCCGGTCGAGATCGGGCTGCGTCGCCCGGCGGCAGGCGAGACGCACGGCATGGTGCTCGATCGCGATGCGCGCTTCCATGATGTCGTCGATGACATCGGCCTGCTGCGCCAGCACGAAGGAGAAGAACTCGCCGAGGGTCGAGACGTCCGGCCGCTTCACGATCGTGCCGACGCCATGGCGGATCTCGACGGCGCCGATCATCGCGAGGGCGCGAAGCGCTTCGCGCAGCATGGGGCGGCTGACGTTGAGCCGGGCCGACAGCTCACGCTCGGGCAGGAGGCAGTCGCCGGTCTTCAACTGGCCCGACAGAAGCTGCTCGCGCAGGAACGAGACGACGCGCTCGTAGCCGCTTAGGGTGTCGGTGTCGCCGCGCGTGATGGAAACGTCACTGCTCATCAGGTGATCCGTCCGTGGTCAGACCACTTAGTGATAAGTGATTCCTTTTGTCAACGTCGGAGCGGGCCAGCGATTACTGGGAAAGTTGCGAAACTCGATGGCGACATGGGCAGGCTATGCTGCCTATCGATGTGAGCGAAATGCGCTTCGGAATAGCGATTGGCAGTTCTTTATCGCGCAGTTTCATATCTGCTTGAAGTCGGTAGCAGCATGCTGGCTGGCTGGTCGATATAGGCGCGAAGCTGCCATTGCCCCGCTGGCTCCTGATTGGTCAGTTCCGGCCCATACCATCGGTACTGCGGCCGAGAAGAAGGATGGATCCAAGTGATCGAGATTCTCTCCTGTCCTAAGCAGAGAACGGGAGACCACTAACGACTGGTACCTCCTTTCGGCTGAACGTGACGAGTGTCATGGGTTAAGGTGCTAGGTATTTCCCCCGGCAACCTCGAAGAAGAACCGAACCATCTCCCGAGAGGCGTCAGGACCGATGGGATCTGCAAAGGATCCAGACGCGTTTCCTCCGGACCAGGCGTGGCCGAGTCCTTCGACACGCCAATGTTCCACCACCGGCCTCGATCCCCGAGCGGGGCAACGGGTGCGCGTGAAGGCTCGCCCGTTCGCCGCACCGGTGATGGTGTCGCCGCCGGTTTGCTCCGCCGGGTTGAGACCGGCGAGCCGATCCCCATTGGCGGGATGCACGGTTGTGTCTCGCGTTCCGTGGAAGACGATGGTCGGCACACTCGGGACCCCGCCTCGTGCTGCGGCTTTTCCACTACGCATGACGGCGAGCGCCGAGCCCACATCGCGGGCGCTGGCGTACGGCAGTCCCGAATGGATGCCCACGGCCGCGAAGAGATCGGGCCGGGCCGATCCAAGCACGGCGGCCATCGCACCGCCGGCCGAAAGGCCCGCAGCGAAGATCCGCTCGCGGTCGACCGCATGGCTCCGGGCAATGTCCTCGACAATGCCGCCCAGGATCGCCGGCTCGCCCGAGCCGCCGCGCTGATGCGCCGGATCGAACCAGTTCCAGCAAAGGTGGGCGTTGGCCGACCGATCCTGCTCTGGATACGCAACGAGGAGGTTCGCCTCTTCCGCAATCTCGTTCATTCGCGTGCCCGTCGCGAAGTCCTCTGGATCTTGCGTGCAGCCATGCAACATCACCAGGAGCGGACGTGGCCCCTCGCCCTTTCGTGCGGGGACGTAGAGCCGATAGGCGCATCGGCCGGCGGGGCCGTTGTGCATGAAGCGACGAAACTGAGCCCTTCCGGGACCATCAGGGCTTGACGTGCCTCCAGAAAATCGGACCGTTTTGAGCTGGAATTTTCCAAATATGATCCCGGGATCGGGACGAGGAGAATTCCATGAAGAAGTCGAAGTTCACCGAGGCGCAGATCGCGTTCGTCCTGAAGCAGGCTGACGAGGGAACGGCGGTTGCCGAGGTCTGTCGGAAAGCCGGGATATCGGAGGCGACGTTTTATAACTGGCGCAAGCGGCACGGTGGGATGATGCCGTCCGAGATGAGGAAGCTGCGCCAGATCGAGGAGGAGAACGCGAAGCTGAAGCGGCTTGTCGCGGATCTATCGCTGGACAAGGCCATGCTGCAGGACGTTCTGTCAAAAAAGCTCTGAGGCCTGCTCGCCGGCGCCAGTTGGTGGACGAGGTTCGAGCGTCCTGGAAGGTGTCGATCAGACGGGCCTGTTCGGCTCTGAAGGTTGGACGCTCGCTCTACACTTACAAGTCCCGGCGCGGCGATCAGGCCGATCTGAAGACCCGGATCCAGGAGATCACGCGGACGCGGGTGCGATACGGATATCGTCGTGTCCACGTTCTCCTACGACAGGAGGGATGGGCGGTGAATCCGAAGCGGATCTATCGTCTTTACAAGGAGATGGACCTGCAGCTCAGGAACAAGGTGCCGAAGCGACGCGTGAAGGCCAAGCTGCGGGACGACCGGACGGTGGCGACCCATGTGAACCAGACATGGGCCATGGACTTCGTCCACGACCAGCTCGCAACGGGACGCAAGCTGCGCATCCTGACGGTCGTCGACACGTTCTCGCGGTTCTCGCCGGCGATCGATCCGCGCTTCAGCTACCGAGGCGAAGACGTGGTCCGAGCGCTGGAGCGCATCTGCGGTGAGGTTGGCTACCCCAAGGCCATCCGGGTCGACCAGGGATCGGAGTTCATCTCGCGAGACCTCGACCTTTGGGCCTACCAGAAGGACGTCGTCCTCGACTTCTCGCGGCCTGGCAAACCGACCGACAACGCCTTCATCGAGTCCTTCAACAGCAAGTTCCGAGCCGAGTGCCTGAACACCCACTGGTTCATAAGCCTTGACGACGCGAAGGCCAAGATGGAGGCTTGGCGTAGAGACTACAACGAAGTTCGCCCACACAGCTCGATCGGCCACAAGACCCCGATCGATCTGATGAAACGCTCGGACGGCAGCCTGCCCCCCCCTGAGCAATCACCCCCCGGAAATCCTCCAGCCGGGCGGTCCAAAAACCGGGGGCACGTCAAGCCAACCATGCATTAGATTTGAACCGGGCCACCTAACGGGGGCAGGCCAGCGCGCCATCGCAGCTTTCGCCTGGCCGCCGATGCGCTTGGAGTTTCGCGCTCGACCCTCAGTCACGCCGTGATCGCCCTCGAACGCAAGCTGGGCGCACGGCTCCTCAACCGGACGACGCGCAGTGTCTCGGCCACGGAGGCGGGCGATGCCCTCCTGCGCCGCCTCATCCCGCTCCTGCGCGATCTCGATGAAACGCTCGATGCGGTGCGCAGCGATGCCGGCAATCTTGCCGGTACGTTGCGCATCAACTGCGGCCTCGGTGCCGCGGCCATACTCCTGGAGACGACGGCGAAGACCTTCGCCGAACTCCATCCAGGCGTCGAGCTCGATCTCGTCACCGACGGACGCCTGATCGACATCGTCGATGCCGGGGTCCGGCTGCGCGAGTCCGTTCCCCAGGACATGATCGCGGTGCCGTTCGGCAGCGACGTTCGCTTCCTGGCCGTTGCCGCGCCACTATACATCGAGGCGTTCGGATCTCCCTTCGTTCCCGACGACCTGCACCGCCATCGATGCATCCGCCATCGGCTGCCCAGCGGGAAGCTCTACCGTTGGGAGTTCGAGAAGCATGGACAGGAACTCGCCATGAATGTGCCGGGATCGCTGACGCTCGACGACAACCGGCTGATGGTCGCGGCCGCGGTGGGCGGGCTCGGGATCGCGTTCGTTGCGGAGTACTTCGCACTGGAGGACCTGCGCGACGGTCGGCTCGTCCGCGTCCTGGACGACTGGTGTCCTGCCTATCCGGGATTTTGCCTCTACTATCCCGGTCGCCGCCACGTGCCGTCGACGCTTCGCGCGTTCATCGACGTTCTCAAACGGCAGAACACGGAATGATATCCCTGAGGACATTCTGGAAGAACCGAACGCCCGGTCGTCTCCCGGCTTTCGGGAATGGCAGGGGCCTCGTTCGACTCGTTCCGCAAGATGCGCGCCGACCGATCATTCCGCTTTCATCCCGAGGGTTGCCCTCAGTGCAACATCGATCGGCGTGCGTGGCTCCTCGCCAAGAAGCGCCACCAGACGTTGATTGTCGAGCTGCACCGGAAAGCGCCAATGAGGTTCAATCTCGGCCGCTTCGCGCGGGAAGCCGCCAAAGGGAGAGAGAAGGCTCACGATCCACCATGGAAAGCGCCGGACAGGCAGATCCGGGCGTCCGACCACCCCCCGGATCGCAGCCGGCATCGCCGTTCCGTTCCCGTCCCAGAAACCCGCGAACTGAACGCGCTCGAAGGGAAGCAGCCGATCCTCCATCTCCATCAGTTGCGTGATGGCTTCCGCAAGGTCGGGCAGATAGGCCCAGGCGTGCCCGATCCCCGGCCTGACTGGATCGATGATCCGTCGAAGCGGACCGTCGGATTTCGCCATGACCTGCCCGAACCAACTCGACCGCGCATCGGCACCGAAGAAATCGCCGGCCCGGACCACCAGACCCGGGACCCCGCTGGTCGCCGCATCCTCCATTCGCTGTTCGAGTTCGACACGAACACGACCCTTGCGAGTGCGCGGTCGCTGTGGGCTCTGCGCGTCGATCACCGGGGTCGTCGCCGGATCGAAGTTGTAGATCGTCCCCGGCAGTACGATTCGGGCGCCGCCGGCGGCGCGAGCCGCGGCGATGCTGTTGTCGATCATTGGCAGCACGAGCGTTTCCCAGTTTCGATAGCCCGGTGGATTGACGGCATGCACAATGGCGGCCGCACCCTGCGCGGCCTTCACGACATCGCCGCGGCTCATGGCATCGCCGCCCACCCAGTCGATCGGCCTGCGATGAGACGGCCAGCCTGCCGACGCCTTCCCTGGATCGCGAGCGAGCCCGCGTACGGTCCATCCGCGGCTGGCCAGGGTGGCCGCGATCGCACCACCCACGCCGCCGGTTGCCCCCAGTACTAAGGCTGTCCTGTCGCTCATTGGGGTCTCTCCGATGCCCATGTGAATGCGCACACCATGCCACTCGATGAACCTGCCAGGAATTGCCAATCTCTTGCCCATGGCTCATCATGTTTTGATGAGCAGAGGGATCGAGTGGGAGGATCAACGAACCTTTCTCGCGGTACTGGAGAGTGGCAGCCTCTCCGGCGCGGCGCGCAGACTGGCGCTCGCCCAACCCACCGTCCGACGGCGGATCGAGACCCTTGAGGCGCAATTGGGCCTTGCGCTCTTCACCCGCTCGCCCAACGGGCTGGTGCCGACCGAGCAGGCCGTGACGCTCGGTTCCTATGCGCGCACGATGGCCTCGGCATCCGAAGCCTTCGTGCGCGCCGCCGCAGCGCCTCGAGATGGCATCGGCGGCACCGTGCGCGTCTCCGTCTCGGAATTCGTCGGCATTGAAGTACTGCCCGCCATGCTGGCGCCGCTTCGCGAGCGCTTTCCCGCCCTGGCGATCGAGATGACGCTCAGCAACCTTCCCGCCGACCTGCTCGATCAGGAGGCCGACATCGCCGTCCGCATGCATCCGCCGCGCCAGGACGCGTTGCTTGCCCAGCATGTCGGCGCAGTCCCGTTGCACTTCTTCGCCCATCGCGATTATGTCGGACGGAACGGCTTGCCGCAGACGGTCGAGGACTTCGCCGATCATGCCCTGATCGGCCCCGACCGAGCTCCGAGCGACTTGGCGATCGCGGAAGCGCTGCTGCCGTCCCTGCCGCATCCAAGGTTTGCGATCCGCACGGACAGCCATGCGGCGCAGGCGGCGGCGATCCGAGCGGGGCTGGGTATCGGCGTTCTGCAGGCCCCGATCGGATACGCCGACACCGATCTCGTCGCCGTGCTGCCCGATCGGCTGGTCCATGCCATCGACACCTGGATCGTGACGCATATCGACCTGAGGCGCACGCCGCGTATCGCGGTCGTGTTCGAACATCTGGTCGAGGCGTTCGGAACTTATGTGACCCGCATCGATTCAACGGATCGCATCGAATAGCGCCCGCTTTGAGTTCCTTCAGGGTTCGAAGGTGCCGTTGGAAGAGGGTAAGGGTCCAGTCCTTGCGGGGTCACGGATCGGCAGCGACGGGATAGGCCGACAGATCGGGCGCCTTCGGTTCGGACGCGAAGACTTTGGCTGCGAGATTACGCACCGTCGGCCGGCTTGCGAGGCCGAGCGCGCCATGCAGGAGGTGGATGCCAAGCCGGCTGCGCGGATGCATCATTCTCGGCGTGATCTTCGGAACGCCCTGCCCGTCCTCGACCATGGGCCGCATCGCCGCCTCGTAGGCCGCGAGGGCGGCGGTCACGTCACTGCCGCGATGAACCTCGCTCGCCAGCACGTAGGCGCCGGTCACTGCGAGCGTCGCTCCGATTCCGGCGAGCGGCGTCGCGCACCAGGCGGCGTCACCGGTCAGGACGACGCGGCCACTGGACCAGCGCTTCAGACGCACCTGCCGGAGGACGTCGAAATAGAAGTCCTGCGTATCGTGCATGCCGGCCAGCACACGGTCCGCCTGCCATCCGGCATCCGCGAAGCGCTCGCGCATGTAGGCCTTCTGGCGTTCCACGTCCCATTCATGCTCGCCGCCCGGCGGCTGCTGGATGGTGAGGCTGGCCCGCGTCGTTCCGTGCCGGTCCGGCCGCAGCGAGATGCTCCGTCCGCCCGTCGCGTTGTACCAGCGCCATATCCGGTTGTCGTCCGGCGCGCGGGGAATGGTGAAGTAGGCGATGGTCAGGTCCATCCAGCGCGGGTCGTTTTCGCCGGGAAACACCCTCTCGCGCGTTCGCGACCCGACGCCCTCCGCCACGACGACCAGATCGAAACTCTCGGTCGCACCGCCGACGAAGGTGACGCGGGCCCGCTCGCTATCGTCGGCGATCCGCTCGATCGTCTCGCCGAAACGATAGGTGGCGTATTCCCGCGCCGGCTCATACAGGAGGCGCGCCAGATCGCCGCGCAGGATTTCCATCTCGGCCGTGGGTCCATCGCCGTCGATCTCGTCGGTGGCAAATCGGGCGACGACCTCGCCGTCTTCGTCGATCCAGGTCGTACCCTCCTCGCCGGTGCCCCGTTCGAGCGCAGCCTCTTCGAGCCCCATGCGACGCAGGACCTCGCGTCCGACGCCGCGCACGTCGATATTCTGCCCTCCGTCGCGGAACTCGGCCGCGCGCTCGATTACCGTGACGTCATGACCGAGACGGCCAAGCCACCAGGCCGCCGTGTTGCCGGCGACGCTGGCACCGGAGACGAGAATGCGCAGGGACATGGCCTGGGCCCTCAACGGTCAAATACATCATGACTGATGTATATCTCGGTCACGGGCGGTCAAGGTTGACGACCAACCTCTGGAGGAGAACGACGAGCTGCCCGGCTTCCTCGCTCGAGAAGCCCTCGAGCCCTCTGGCGTTACCGGCGATCAAAGCGTCGCTCCCGATCCGCGCGGCGTCGCGGCCGGCGTCGGTGAGTTCGATGAAGGCCGCCCGCCGGTCGCTCGGCGACGGCGCGCGGCGGATCAGTGCCATCGTCTCCAGCTTGTCGAGGAGCGCCACCATGGCCGGTTGCCGCGTCGCCGACCATCGGACGATGTCGCGCTGGAGGAGAGGTCCCTTCCAGTTGAGGAGCAGGAGCGGACCGATCAGCGCCATCGTCAGACCGTGCGGCTTCAGGGCCGCATCCACCACGCGATTGAAGGCGCGGGCAGCGTGGTTGGCGAGATAGCCGGGAGCGGTCGCCGCCGCGGGGTGGATGTCGTCGTCGTGCATTTCGAAGTCCTGCACCATTCGGACCCGTCGTGCCATGCCCGGACGGCGCCGACGGGTTCTCTCACGGCGGTCCGGCTGCCTGCGAGGTTGCAAGAGGCGCAGGCTCCGCCTTCCGATGCTCGCCCTGCAAGGACCTCTGGTCCGGCTTCCCGTCAAAGACGCGTCGATTGGCCTCGATCGCACGCCGAACGGGAGGAAGGTCAAAGAGACTGCCGCCTCCTCGCCAAACGGCGCCGTCGATTTGCGCACGATCGAGCTGGATCGACAGGATGACCACTCGATCCACACCGCCGTCGAGCGGATCGTCAGGGAACCTGGGCGGATCGACATGCTCATCCGCAACGCCAGCCACAGGATTTCCGGCCCAAGCGAGGCGTTCACGGCCCAGCGGCTCGCCCCGTCCGCGTCAACTCGTCGATCATCGTGCCGGGCGCCTTCACGTCGGGCACGAACGATTTCGCCCATGCCGGTTCGCCCGACGACGGGGACGTGGCGCAAGCCTATGAGCGCGCCTATCCGGACGGATTTGCGGATCAGGTTTGCGAGGCGCTTGCCGGAACGGTTCCCGACCGGGCCGATCCCGCCGCGATCGGGAGGGCGGTCGCCGATGTCGTGTCACGGCCGCCGGGATGGCGTCCGCTGCAAATCCACGTCGATCCCGCCAGCGATGGAGCGGTCGTCACCTTCGCCGTGACGGATCGGGTGCGCGAGCAGTTCCTCGACCGGATCGGCCTGCTCCCCCTTCTTCGCCCAGCGCAAAGCCCTGCGGCATGACCGGTTCGAAACACGGGCGAGGTCAGCGGCAGGCCCGCTTTCAAGCGGTGCCGTCTTCCGACGGGGTGCCGGAGCGGGCGTCGAACCTTGCCTGTGCCCGCTCCAGCTCCGGGCCGTGCGCGAGAGCCCAGGCATACAGCGCCTCGAAGGGTTGCTGGAGGGACTGGCCGAGCGGCGTGATCGTGTACTCCACGCCGATCGGCGCGGTCGGAAGGATGGTGCGTTTGATGAGCCCGTTGCGCTCCAGCCGCTTCAGGGCATCAGCCAGAGCCTTGTGCGTGATCCCATCGAGCCGGCGCATGATCTCGTTGAAGCGCGAGGGGCGCGTGCAAAGAACCGTCAGGATCAGCACGGACCACTTGTTGGCGATGTGTTCGAGGATCGGACGCGTCGCGCGGGCATCGATCAGGGCCTCCTGCACCGGGTCGCCGGAGGCGGCATGCTGGCGCTTCGCGGGTCGCCGCGAGGCTGTCGTCGTCTGCGGCATCGGTATAACCTTCGATATCTACGCTATACGTAGTGCGTAATTGACCGTAGATATAGATCTTATATCAAACGCTCCATCATTGTCTGGATGGATGCGACATGACCAAGCTCGAACGGAAGATCGCCCTCGTCATCGGCGGGTCGGGAGGCATCGGCGGCGCGATCGCGCACCGTCTGCTGGCGGAAGGCGCCGAGGTCTACGCCACCAGCCGGTCCGCTCACCCCAGGGACGCCGGCGTGCCGGCAGCTGGCAAGGCCGTCCACGCCATCACCGCCGACGCCTCGCGGATCGCCGATATGGGGGCGGCGATCGGCCGCGTCGTCGCCACTGCCGGACGGATCGACATCCTCGTCGTGAATGCGGGTCTGTCCGAGTTTGCGCCGCTCGACGACATCAGCGAGGAGCATTTCGACCGGACCTTCGGCCTCAACGTCCGATCGCTCGTCTTCTCGGTGAAGGAGGGCGCACGACACATGGGCGAGGGCGGCTCGATCGTGCTCGTCGGCTCCATCGCGGGCGAGATCGGCACGAGGGGCTACGGTGCCTATGGTGCCACCAAGGCCGCCGTGCGGTCGTTCGCTCGTACCTTCGCCAACGAACTGGCGCCGCGCGGCATACGCGTCAACGTCGTCAGCCCCGGCCCGACCGATACGGCCATGTTCGCCGCGACGTCGGAGGAGATACGGGCGTCGCTGTCAGCGCTGATCCCGCTCGGGCGGATGGGGCGGCCGGATGAAGTCGCCGCCGCCGCCCTGTTCCTCGCCAGCGACGACGCAAGCTTCGTCACGGGTGCCGAACTGCCGGTCGACGGCGGCATGGCGCAGGTTTAAATGGCGACGGCCATATCGACGAGGACATCGTCGATGGTCTGGAACGTGCGCCCGCGGCGTTGATCGGGATGCTGGAAGCGCGGGACCTCGGGATGACGATGGTGCGGATCGGCGGAACCTTGGCAGAACCGGAGCCTGAGGCAGGCCGCTTTGGATGCACCCCTCGAACAGCACTCCGGGAAGGCGACAATCCGGCAACCGCTGGCTGGCTCGCCGAAGGGCCGCGATCGCCCTCGGTGTCCAGGTTGCGACGCCTCACAAAGTTCGGGTCAGAGCCGTTGCGGTTCCACACGACGAACGCGACGGCCGTCGCCTCGACGGTGACGCGGCCCGCTCTGCCCATGGCCGGTCGGGCGAGTTGCGGGTGGTGCCAGATGCCAACGGCGCTGTCCTCTGCCGAGTACATGCGGATCGGCGTGGCGACGATCCGCTTCGCCGGTCACCCAGTCGTCGCCGACAAGCCCGCCATGCCTTAGATTTCGGTTCGAGCCCCCTACCGGGGGCAGGCCACCGCCTTCACCAAGCGAGATCAAGTGCGCCGTCGGGTCATTCTGATAATGGGCTTAGTTGCCCTGTGCCTGTGGTCGATTGGCTTCGAACCCGTCAGCCGTTCGGCACTCGGGGTGGTCGTGGCAGCCTGTCGTGCGAACGCGTCCCTCCTGTCGTCACCCCTTCCCTGCCTCGCTGTCGATGCCGGCAGAACGGATGACGATGGATATGCAATCCTGCGGGAGCCAGGCACGCGACAAAGGACGATCTTGACTGCCTTGGCCGGCATCAGCGGCATCGAAGATCCGCGATTGATTGCGGCGAACGCACCGAACTTCTTTGCCGATGCCTGGCGCGAACGTCATTGGCTGCTATCGCCAGGGAACGCCACGGTCGATCCCCCGAACGGCTTTGCGCTCGGGATCAATTCCGAATTCGAGCGATCCCAGGATCGCCTTCACATCCATATGGCTTGCCTGCGACCGGACGTTCAACGCGTCCTGGCTTCGCGTATCGTCTCCTTGGACCTCGACCGCTTTGCACCTCTCGGATTTCGCCTCGGTGGCCGGTGGGTATGGGCGACGCGTGTGGACGGAGCAGATGCCATGGACTTCGACCCTCTTCGGACCCTTCGCGACAGGATGCCCGAGGTGAAGGCTCAGATCGGTCGACAGACGCTGATCGTTGTGCGCGAGACGCTCCCAACCGGCGAACCGACGATCGTTCTCCTCACCAATCCTGCGTCGGGTCAGGGTCGAGGCTCGTTCGCCGTCGAGCGGTTCATTCGATCCGGTTGCGATTGAGAGCGGGGGTGCCAAACCGGGTATCTTCGCTGTCAGACAGTCCCTCGCTCACGAAGCCGATCATGGCCGCTGCTCTCGTCCGTAGGCCGCTTGCAGGTCGATGCTGCGGCTTTGTTGGAGACCGACGGCAGGCGTCACGAGACGATCGAAGAGGCATTCACCGCAAGGGAGCACGACGACAGCCGAACGGCGACCGGTGGCTTTGATCAGGCCCGTATCGGCTCCAACTGCGGCCGTTCTAAGGGAGCAACTTGCCAGCTTGCGTCAGGTTACCATCGACGTGCAGGCGCTTCCCTTCCTCGATGCCCGTCCGTCTTCCCATCCTGCCAGCTCCAGTTCCTGCCAAGTGGAAGGGCTGGGTCTGACCGATCTGGATGCACAAGTCCCTGGTGCGCTGTCGACGGAACGAAGCATCGAACGCTCCTGGTTTCGTCGCTTCGTAAGTCGAATGGTGGCGGCCCCCTATCCATTCGGACTTCTTGGCAGCCTGCCGCGGCCTTCAGCAATGTGATGCCGTCCGAAAAATTCGAGAGATCGAGACGTCAGTTTCGCAAGGTTTTAATCGGGGGTGGGGCATGCCGTTCAATGCGTTGGGAAGCGCGGTCATCTCGGGAACTGCACTTCAGGACAGCTTCTTCGCCTTCACCACATCGAGCAGTCTGGATGACGCCTTGGCCGACGGCGTGCTGGCTCGGCTGGATTGGCAGACGGGCCTCAGGACGAGCGCGACGACGACGTTCACGCTGACCGCCTTGAACATCCAGTACTCGGCGGACGTCTTCCTCGGTTACGACAAATCCGACACGCTCTACGGTTCGAACCTCAACGACTTCATCGTCTACAACGACGCGAGCCTGAAGGATGGCTTCGGCGGCTTCGATTCCGTCGAGCAGTTCTCGCTGGGCGGTGGCGACGATCTGGCTGACTTCAGCGCGCGGCCCGGCGGCTTCGACTACGAGCGATCCATTCTGATCAACGGCGACACCGGTCAGGACACCATCATCGGAGGTGCCGGCAAGGACACCATCAACGGGGATACCGGCAACGATCTTCTGATCGGCGGCCGTGGCGCGGATCTTCTCACGGGCGGTCAGGGAAACGACCTCCTCTACGGCGACGACTTCGGCTTCAACAACATCGCCGGCGATGACACGCTGCGGGGCAGCGCGGGCAACGACACGCTCTTTGGCGGCGCGCGCACGGACCGGCTCGAGGGTGGGGACGATGACGACGTGCTCTACGGTGGGCTCGGCGGCGACAACCTCCTGGGCGAAGCCGGCAACGACACGCTCTATGGTGACGAAGCGGGCCTCGGCGGCAACGACAAGCTCGACGGCGGCTCCGGCAACGATCAGTTGTACGGCGGCGGCGGAGACGACGAACTGGCGGGGGGAAGCGGAAGCGACCTCCTAAACGGTGGAGGCGGCAACGATTTTCTGGCGGCCGGCCTCGACGACGATCGGCTGATCGCGGGATCCGGAAACGACACGCTGGATGGCGGCGCGAACGTCGATACGGTGATGTTCTCCGGGCAGCGCTCGGATTACGACATCCAGGGAGCGATCAACGGCGGCTATCTCGTGACGGACCTTCGGGGCGGCTCGCCGGACGGGACCGACCTTGTCCTCAATGTCGAGTTCCTCGAGTTTATCGATACGACCCTTTCGATCGGCGCCACCAATGCGCCTCCGGTGATCACCTCCGACGGCGGTGGCGACACAGCGAACCTTGCCATCGAGGAGAACACCGTCGTCGTGACGACGGTGGCCGCCACCGATCCCGATCCCAACCAGACCCTCTCCTTCCGCATTTCGGGTGGCGCGGACGCCGCCCTGTTCCAGATCGACCGGCTGACGGGTGCCCTCAGCTTCATCGAGGCACCAGATTTCGAGATGCCGCGCGATAGCGGCGCGAACAACGTCTATGACGTGGTCGTCTCGGCGAACGACGGGTATGGCGGGATCGATGCGCAGGCTCTGTCGGTCTCCGTGATCGACAAGGCGGACAGCGATCCGCCGGTCATCACGTCGAGTGGCGGGGGAGCGAATGCTTCCCTGACCTTGGTGGAGAACCTCACCGCCGTCGTCACGGTGACGGCGAGCGACCCTAACGGCACCATCCCCACCTACGCGATCTCGGGAGGAAGCGATGCGAGCCTCTTCGTGATCGACAGCATTTCCGGCGCCCTGTCGTTCCGTACCGCGCCGGACTTCGAGATGCCGCTCGATACCGACCGCGACAACATCTATTCCGTCACGGTGCAGGCGACGGACGGACAGCTGTTCGATGAGCAGACCTTGTCGGTCCGGATCACCGACGTGAACGAGACAGGGCGCACGATCACGGGCAGCAGCGGCAACAACACGATCGGGCCAACGGCCATCAACGTGGCGCTGCAGCCTACGATCTACGGCGATACGATCTACGGATTGGCCGGCAACGACACGATCGATGGCGGCGCGGGCGCGGATGCCATGTATGGCGGCACGGGCAACGACGTCTTCTACGTCGACGTCTTCACGGACGACGGCGTGGCGACCAACGACGATCAGGTCGTGGAACTCGCAAACGAGGGGACCGATCTCGTGAACGCCGGCGTGAGCTACGTGCTCGCGGACAATGTCGAGAACCTGACGTTGACCGGTAGCGGAGCGATCGACGGGACCGGCAATACGCTATCCAACCTGATGAACGGGAACAGCGCCGCCAACATCCTGCGTGGCGGATCGGGCAACGACACGCTGAACGGCGGCAAGGGCGACGACCGCCTGGAAGGCGGCGACGGGGGCGACCTCCTGAACGCGGGCGGGGGGCAGGACACGCTCATCGGAGGCACGGGAAGCGACGACCTTGCCGGCGGGGATGGTGACGACCTCATCCAGGGCGACAGCCAGAACGACAGGCTGTCGGGTCAGTCGGGCCAGGATACGGTGGTTGGCGGGACAGGAACCGACACCCTGTCGGGCGGAGCCGAAGCGGACACCTTCGCCTTCGGCCTTGGCGAGACGTCCATGAATGCAACGACCAACGACACGATCCTCGACTTCGTCACCGGTTTCGACGTGATCGACCTTGGCGTCGTCAACGGAGTGCTCAGCCCGCTGGCCTATGCGGAGGCTGCGATCACGACGGACGTTTTCGCCGATGCCGTCACCGCCGCGCAGGCCGCCATGGGCGGTGGCAAGAGCGTGGTGTTCATCGCAGCGGCATCCAACGGCTGGCTGTTCTGGGACAGCAATGCCGATGGCGTGGCCGACCAGTCCGTGCTCCTCAAGGGCCTCAACACGCTTGGTGGGTTCAGCAGCGCCGACGTGGTCTGAACACTGGAGACGTCAGTTGTTCGTGCGGCGAGCCGCGCCGCCCAAAAACCATCAAACCGCTGGAGCGGCATCGCTGGCCGACCGGCTTCTGTCGCCGTCTCGCCCTTCGTTGCCCAGCCTCGCGGCCGGTAGGTTCGCGATCCTCGCCCTCCGGAATGCGCCGGCTGCCTACAGGGCGAGGTGCCCTGGACGGCGTGTGGTGGAAGCCGTCGGCTACGCCCCCTCTCGCCCGCTCCTCCAGGCCACGGAGCGATCCGCCCGCTCGTCCAACTGGCTGCAACGAGGGCTTCGGGGCACGGCTTGCGCGATGTGGCCATGGGTCCGGGAAGCTGCGACCTCGCCCGTTCTCGCGATCCTGATGTCATGACGAGGGTGGATATCCGTCGGCACGCTGCGTGAACCTGAGACCTGACGACCTGATGAGATTCCGGTGCCGCCCACCACCGCCTAAAGGCGGTGCTGCGAGCCGAACGATTGTCGCTATAGTCGCGGGAGTGATTTCTCTTGAAAAAGGACCGAGCATGGTCAGCCATACGACGCCCCTTGTCATTGGAAATTCTCAGCGACACGAAGACGTCTCGAGCCCCGAGGAGCTCCAGCCGGCGGTCGGGCTTTTCGTCGGCCTTGCGCTATCGGCCATCCTCTGGATCACGCTGCTGATCGCATGGCTCGTGCTTTAGCACGAGAGCATCTTTCCTATCGCAGACCAGGCGAATACTTCATTTCTCCGAGTTCTCGAGGACGGGGCGCATGCACTCGGATCGTCTTTTCCTTCATGCCGAGCGATCCGCTGTCGACGCCGGGTTGGTTCGACCTCCGGGATCGGTTGCCGAGGCACCTACGATACGGCAAGCCGTATCGGCCCGCCCGGCCTTTCATTTCCGCCAACCGAGTGTCGTACCGGGCTTTGGCCTGTCGCTCGGAGTGACGCTGGCCTATCTCAGCCTGATCGTGCTTCTGCCGTTGTCGGCCTTGGCGGTGCGTGCGGCAGGGCTCGGGCTTTCCGATTTCCTGGCGCTGGCCGGCGACCGGCGCGTCGTCTCGGCGCTGACCCTGTCGTTCGGCGCCTCGCTGGTCTCGGCCGTCGTCAACGCCGTGTTCGGCCTGCTGCTGGCCTGGGTGCTCGTGCGCTACCGCTTCCCCGGCAAGCGGCTGGTGGACGCGGCGATCGACCTGCCCTTCGCGCTGCCGACCGCCGTCGCCGGCATCGCGCTGACCTCGCTCTACGCGCCGAACGGCTGGGTCGGGCGGCTGTTCGCGCCGGGCGGCCTCTTCGCGCCGCTGTTCGGCGAGGGGGGGCTTCGCATCGCCTATTCGCCGCTCGGCGTCATCGTGGCGCTGACCTTCGTGTCGCTGCCCTTCGTCGTGCGCACCGTGCAGCCGGTGCTGGAGGAGATGGACGGGGAGCTCGAGCAGGCCGCCGCGACGCTGGGCGCGGGCCGCCTCCAGACCGTGTTCCGCGTCGTGCTGCCGACGATCACGCCGGCGCTCCTCACCGGCTTTGCGCTCGCGCTCGCGCGCTCCATCGGCGAATACGGCTCGGTGATCTTCATCGCCGGCAACATCCCCTACGTGTCGGAGATCGCGCCGCTTCTGATCGTGATCCGGCTGGAGGAGTTCAACTATGCCGGCGCGACCGCGGTCGCCGCGCTGATGCTGGTCATCTCCTTTGCGATCCTGCTTGCGATCAACGTCATCCAGACCTGGAGCCGCCGGAGGTATGGCCTTGGCGCTTGATACGACCCTTGCGGCCGCGCCCGGCGTGGAAGCCCTGCGCCCGCGCCGACCCTCGCCGACCGACGAGAGCCCGGCGGTGAAGTGGACGCTGATCGCGGTGGCCATGCTGTTCCTGGCGCTGGTCCTCTTCCTGCCGCTCGTCGCCGTGTTCGTCGAGGCGCTGCGCGGGGGCGTCGACGCCTTCGCCCAAGCCGTCACCGACCCGGACGCGCTCGCCGCGATCCGGCTGACGCTGACCGTCGCGGCGATCGCGGTGCCGGTGAACCTCGTCTTTGGCCTGTGCGCCGCCTGGGCGATCGCCAAGTTCGAGTTCCGCGGCAAGACGCTGCTGACCACCTTGATCGACCTGCCCTTCTCGGTCTCGCCGGTGATCGCGGGCCTCGTCTTCGTGCTCCTGTTCGGCGCGCAGGGCTATTTCCACTGGATGGTGCAGGCGACCGGCATTCCGATCGTCTTCGCGCTGCCGGGCATCGTGCTCGCCACCGTGTTCGTCACGCTCCCCTTCGTCGCGCGCGAGTTGATCCCGCTGATGCAGGAACAGGGGACGGGCGACGAGGAGGCGGCGATCTCGCTGGGCGCCGGCGGCTGGCAGACCTTCCGGCGCGTGACGCTGCCGAACGTGAAGTGGGCGCTCCTCTACGGCGTGCTCCTTTGCAACGCGCGCGCCATGGGCGAGTTCGGGGCGGTGGCGGTGATCTCCGGCAAGATCCGGGGCGAGACCAACACGATGCCGCTCCATGTCGAGATCCTCTACAACGAGTACGCCTTCTCGGCGGCCTTCGCCGTGGCGACGCTGCTCGCCATGCTGGCGCTCATCACGCTCTGCCTCAAGACCTTCCTCGAATGGCGCTATGCCGGCGACATCAAGGCCAGCCGCGGCGGCCACTGACATGACGGGTTCTCACTGATGAAGATCGGCGTGCGCAACATCCGCAAGGAATTCGACCGCTATCCCGCGCTCCACGACGTCTCGCTCGACATCCGCTCGGGCGAGCTGATCGCGCTGCTCGGGCCGTCGGGCTCCGGCAAGACGACGCTTCTGCGCCTCATTGCGGGGCTCGAGTTCCCGACCGCGGGCCGGATCCTCTTCGGCGACGAGGACGCCTCGAACAGAAGCGTGCAGGAGCGCAACGTCGGCTTCGTGTTCCAGCACTATGCCCTGTTCAAGCACATGACGGTGGAGGGCAACATCGGCTTCGGCCTGTCGGTGCGCGAGCGCGCCTCGCGGCCTTCGAGCGCGGAGATCCGGCGCCGGGTGCAGGAGCTTCTCGACCTCATCCAGCTGCCCGACGTGGCCAAGCGCTACCCGATGCAGCTGTCGGGCGGCCAGCGCCAGCGCGTGGCGCTCGCCCGGGCGCTGGCGATCGAGCCGAAGGTGCTGCTTCTCGACGAGCCCTTCGGCGCGCTCGACGCCAAGGTGCGCAAGGACCTGCGGCGCTGGCTGCGCGAGTTGCACGAGCGCACCGGCCACACCACGGTCTTCGTCACCCACGACCAGGACGAGGCGGTGGAGCTCGCCGACCGGGTCGTCGTCATGAGCCAGGGCCGGATCGAGCAGGTGGGCTCGGCCGACGACATCTACGACCGGCCGCAGAGCCCGTTCGTCTTCTCCTTCATCGGCCAGTCGAACGAGCTGCCGGTCGAGGTGCGCGGCGGCGAGATCGCGTTTGGCGGCGTGCCGCTCGGGCGCACCGACGCGCGCGACGGGTCCTGGCGCATGTTCGTGCGCCCGCACGACTTCGAGGTGCTGGCGCCGAGCGCGCGCGGCCTGTCCGGCCAGATCGCGCTGACGCGGCGCGTCGGCGGGGCGCGCATGGCCGAGTTCAACCTCGCCGACCCCGCACGCCGGATCGAGGTCGAACTGCCCGCCCACGCCCCGAGCGAGGCCGGAACACCCATCACCGTGATGCCAAAACGCTGGCAACTCTTCGCCTGAGCCGGAAGCGGCGCGACATCGCGCCGCCTGCCG
>NZ_FOOA01000046.1 GCF_900113065.1 Aureimonas phyllosphaerae | reverse complement strand
TCCAGTTCGAACTGCTCGACGCAGCCCGTTCGAGCTTGCAGGCATGGCTCGAGCGGCGAGGCGGTACGGTCGATGATTTCGCCTTCCCCAGTCGCACGGACCATTCAACGCATTTGAGCACACGACAGTATGCTCGCCTCGTCGACGAATGGGTGACGGGGATCGGCCTGCGGAAGGAAGACTACGGCACCCATTCACTGCGACGGACGAAGGCCTCGATCATCTATAAGGCGACCGGCAATCTGCGAGCGGTGCAGATCCTGCTCGGCCATACGAAGATCGAAAGCACGGTCCGGTATCTCGGCGTCGATGTCGAGGACGCGCTGACATTGGCTGAGAGCACTGAGGTCTAGCTGCTGCCGCGCTTGCGGTTGGTCGATGCAGAACGGCCGCTCTTGTGTCCACGGCGGCCGTTTTGATTTGGGGATGGGTGGTATCCAGACGGTCGGCTTATAGGCTGAAGCAGAGCAAAGCTGCCGTCTAACTCGGGTGATGGACGAGTGCAGTGGAACGAGTTTGAGACCCGCCTGCGCTCACCTTAGGTCCAGGTGCGACGCGAAGTCCTGCGCTAGCATCTCTACGAAGCGCCGTACCTTCCGGGCGATGTTCCGGTTCGCCGGATAGGCAGCCTGCAATGGTATGATCGGTAGTGTCCAGTCAGCGAGGACTGGTACCAGAGCGCCATCGCGAATTGCGGGGCCGGCGACGAATGCTGGCAGCAGCACGATGCCTGCCCCTGCAACGGCAGCCGCCAGAAGCGTTGAGCCTGAGTTGTTCTCGAATGCAATCCGAATGGGGACGTTGGCGATTTCACCATTCTTTTCGAACCGCCAGACCCGGCCCCATCGGACCTCGGAGAAGTGGAGGCAAGCATGCACCATGAGATCCTTTGGATCCATGGGGGCACCGTACCGCGCCAGATAGTCTGGTGACGCGCTAACACTGAGCGCGGACGCACCGATCTTTCGGGCAATGAGTGTCGGCTCCACCGCCAGGGCGCCGCGGATTGCCAAGTCATAGCCATTCCCGATCAAGTCGGCGATGCCATTGGATAGCTGAAGTTCGATCGATACGCCTGGGTTCTCGTTCAGGTATCGGGCGATGACCGGAGCGATGTGGATCGGTCCGAGATCCGGTGAGGCCGTGATCTTGAGACGGCCGACATTCTCCGTCTGTAGGCTTGTTGCGACCCGTTCAGCCTCGCCGACCTGGTCGGTCAGGCCATTCAACGCTTCACGATACGCTTTCCCTGCTTCTGTCAGCGAAACGGCTCGGGTGGAGCGCTGGAGCAATCGAACGCCAAGCCGCTCTTCCAGCATGCGGATCTGGGCGCCCACCGTCGCCCGTCCTATATCGAGGCTCTCCGCCGCCTTCGTGAAGCTCGAACTCTCGGCGACCGCCAGGAAGGCCATCACACCGGCCAGCGGATCGGTCGTCTTCATATGAGCGATCTTTCATACAGTGATGCGCTATCATCGATCTTATCATAACGGATCCCAGTCAGTAGCTAAGGACATCGCAGCCGCACTGATGAGATCCTCCAATGGCCGACCAGCTCTGGTTCACCACCGCCCGCCTGACCATTCATCTGTCCAAGACGCAGAACGCCGATGGTATCACCCTGATCGAGCATCACATGGCGGCGGGCTTTGCCGTACCGCTCCATGCTCACCATGGCGAAGACGAGAGCTTCTACTTTGTCGACGGGGAGGTTCGGATGCAAATCCGCGACGAGATCCATACCATGAGGCCCGGCCAAGCTCTGACGATTCCCAAGGGCGTGCCGCATTCATTCCGCGTCGTGTCAGATGAGGCGCGCTTCCTGTCGTTCACCACTGGCCGTTTCGAAGACATGGTGCGCAGCTTGGCGCGACCCGCGGAGCGGGAAGGACTGCCACCCCAAACGGCGCCGACCGAAGAGCAGATTGCCGAACTCATCGCAGCCTGCCGGGCTCATGATATCGAGTTCCTTGGTCCAGCTGTGAAGTGATCGGCGACCGGCCGATCTAGGCTGACCTCGCATTTGCCGGACTACTGCCCAGCACGTAGGCCGACACGAACGCCATGAACTGCCGGACCGGAGCGCTTTGCCTCGACCGCTCGTGGGCAAGGATCCAAAGCTCGTTCGGCTCAAGCGGCAACTCCATCGGCGCACGGACCAGTTCGGGATCACGATCCACGAAGAAACTGTGGAAGAAGCCAAGACCAAGCCCTGCGCGAATAGCTGCGAAGGTCGCGACCGCTGTGTCGGGCCGAAGCGCGATGGCGGAAGAGGGTACGGCGGTTTTGACCCACAGCGCCAAGGGATGGCGGGGCGGAACGTAGGAGGCCCAGATCACCTGATGCCTCGCAAGGTCCTCGACCGACCCTGGCAGACCGTGACGGGACGCGTAGTCCCGGCTCGCGACGACGGCTATGCGGTCATACGCAAGGCGGCGGCCAAAGAGGTCGGAGACAGCGGGTATCGAGCCGGCGCGCAGCGCGACATCCGCTTCACCCTCGGCGAGGTCGACGGCACGGTCTGTTCCAATCAGTTCCAAGCCCACCGCAGGATAGGTCTCGCGAAAGCGAGCCAGGACTTGCGGCAGCACATAGGAGATCAGAACTTCCGGAGCAGTAAAGCGCAGTGTTCCAGTAAGACTGCGCTGCCGGGTGTCGACAAGGGTCTCGAAGGTTTGGGTCGCCTTGGCCACCGCTTCGATGGCCGGAAGAAGGGCCTGCAGATGCTCGGTCGGAATGTAACCGGAAGCGCGTCGCTCAAACAGCGGGAAGCCGAGATGCGCTTCCAGCCCGGCGATCCGGCGTACGACCGTGCTCTGGCTCGTCTGAAGTACCTTTGAGGCACCCAACGTCGTGCCCGCCTGCGCGACGGACAGAGCGAAGCGGAGGTCATCCCAGTCCTCTAGCCTTATCCCTTTTTGCATAACTCAACGGCAGGAATGGTGTTTGATGAACGATGCCATGCCGCGTTACGTGCGTCCACCAGTCGACGCCACTGACGGACTGACGGGACTGACGGAGGACGTTGTCATGAAGCTCTACTACGATCCGATCTCGACGACGTCGCGTCCCGTTCTCCTGATGGTGGAGACGATGAGGATGCCGATCGAACTGCAGATCATCGACATCCTGAGCGGTGAGCAACGCAGTGAGGACTACCTCGCGATCAATCCGAAGGGCCTCGTGCCCGCTCTCGAGGTCGATGAGGGCTTTGTCCTCACGGAATGCGCCGCCATCCTGCGCTACCTGGCCGGGCAATTTGCTCCCTCGCTCTATCCGTCCGAGCCGCGAGAGCGAGCTCGTGTCGATGAGATGATCAGCTGGTTCAGCACGGATCTGCATCTTTTTCTCGATGTGATGACGGTGTATCCGCGCAGCTTCCTTGCTGGGGCCTTTAGTGAAGGTACCACTGTGGAGATGGCAGCATTTGCCGGACCGCATGTCGCAAAGGACTTGACCCTTCTCGACCGGCAGCTATCCGCTCAAGCCTTCGTCGCGGGAGATGTTCTCACCATCGCCGACTTCCTGGGTGTCGCCATCATTACCTTGGCGGACTTGATCGCCTTCGACTTCTCACCCTGGCCATCGGTGATGGCCTGGGTTTCTCGGATGAGGGTGCTTCCCGGCTGGGATGTGACCTTTGCTGCATTTGAAGGCTGGCGTGCAGCGCATTTGACGCCACCACCATCCTGATCGTTAGCAGGCCGCCTTCGGGCGCCTGATCCGACCAGCCCCTTTTCATTCCACCCAACGACTCAACGCGCTGCTGCCTGCGTGGCGCAATCGCACGCCTGTACACCAATCAAGGATTGATCCCATGGCCGTCATCAACGGAACCACCAATCGCGACATTCTCACCGGGACCACCGGCGCGGACTCCATCTACGGTCTCGAAGGCAACGACGAGATCTCCGGCGGCGAGGGCAATGATACGCTCTTCGGCGGGCTCGGAGACGATCTGGTCAATGGGGGAGCCGGCGACGATGTCATTCAGGACAGCCAGGGTAGCGATACGCTGCTCGGGGGCACAGGTGCTGATCGGATAACCGTCTACTCTCCTGGATCGAATGCTCAGATCGATGCGGGCGATGGTGACGACACTGTCACATACGAAGGCGGGCCGATCGCGCAACTGCAGGGCGGAGTTGGGCTCGATACCTTAAGTGTTCGCGTCGCGACGTTCGCGGACTTTTCGGCCGACAACGGCTTCGAGCGCTACGACGGCGACTTTCGGATCAGCGGGACGGCCGAGGCGAACCGTCTCGATTTCAGCGGTTTGACCGCGTTGAAGCCTGTCATCGATGGCGCCGGCCAGATCCGCGGCGTCACGGTCGACGCAGGTGACGGTGCCGACAGCGTGACGGGCACCGCGGCGCGCGACATCCTGAACGGGGGTGCCGGCCACGACACTCTGCTGGGGGGCATGGGTGACGACGCGCTGACGGGCGGAGCCGGTAACGACCGCCTCGACGGGGGGGCCGGGAATGACACCCTGTACGATGCTGGCGGCGATGGCGTGAACAGTGCCTATGGTGGACAGGGCAATGACCGGATCGAATTGGTCAATGCCACGGCAGGCGGTGTCGTGGACGGCGGGGACGACAACGATACGATCATCGTGAACGGCGGCGCTGCGATGTCGATTGCCGGCGGCAGCGGGAACGACACGATCTCGCTATCCAATTCCACCACGGGTACCGAGCGGCATCGTGTCGATGCAGGCGACGGCGACGATGTGGTGACGCTGAACGGCACAAGCGCCATGGACCTTCAGGGCGGTGCCGGTCATGACACCTTGGTTCTGAAGGCGGCGACCCTTGACCAGCTCGACGCAGCGATGGGCTTCGAGACATTGAAGATCGACTCCTACGGCGGTTCCTCGCTTCATGGGACCTCGGCAGCCAATACCATCGACATGGGAAGCTTCGCTCTGACCGCGGACAGCTATGGCGTCAACATCAAGCTTGATGCGGGCGACGATCAGATGGTCGCGACATCTCTTACCGACCGACTTTACGGAGAAGCCGGGAACGACACGCTGGAGGGTGGTGGCGGCGACGATATCATCGACGGCGGCATTGATGGGGTCGTCAACGGGACGATTGTGCAGGGTCGCGATTTTGCGAGCTACGAGCACGCCTCGTCCGGCGTGACGGTTGATCTTTCGATCCAGGGCAGTGCCCAGAACACGTTCGGAGCCGGCACCGATACGCTGAACAATATCGAAGGCCTCGTCGGCAGCGGCTTTGCAGATCGCCTGACCGGATCGGCAGGCTCCGATGTGCTTATTGGTGGGGCCGGTGACGACACGATCACAGGCGGCAAGGGCGACGATCGTCTGGACGGCGGCACCGGAGCCGATACCTACCGCTACGCCGGGTATTCCGATCTATCGAAGAGCGGGACCGCCGTTTTGACTTCGGAGCGCATCGTTCTCGAAGCGGAAGATCGGCTCGATCTTTCCGCCTTTGGATCGCTGAAGGGTCTCATGTCGACCAAGTACCAGGACGGCGTAACCGTTCTGACGATCTCGTCCCCGACCCTCGGCGGTCCGTCGGGTCAGATCGTGATCGAAGGGGATTGGTCGTTCAACGAGATCGCGCCCGGAATCTTCGAGCGCGCCCCACCGAAGTTGAATGTGATTGGGGGGACGGATGGGCGAGACAGCTTGTTCGGCACCGCTGCGGCCGACGAGATCCGCGGAGGTGGCGGTAACGACAATCTCTGGGGGTTTAACGGCAATGATCGTCTTCTCGGCGGAGACGGGAATGACCAGTTTCAGGGCGGCGAAGGAGCCGACACGATGCTGGGAGGCGCAGGCAACGATATCTTCTATGTGGAGGACGACGGCGATGTCGTGATCGAAGCTGCGAACGAGGGCACGAAGGATCTCGCGCTGTCCTATCTCAAGTCCTACACCCTCACGGACGGCGTCGAAGAACTGATTCTGTTCGGCGACAACGCGCTGAACGGAACGGGGAACGACCTTGCCAACAGGATCACGGGCAACTCAGCGGGCAACACGCTAAGCGGCGGAGCCGGCGCCGACACCCTATCTGGCAACAGCGGCGCCGACACGCTTCATGGCGATGCCGGTGCGGACAAGCTCTACGGTGGCGCGGACAACGACACGATCTACGGTGGCGCAGACAACGACCTCATGGATGGCGGTGCCGGCGCAGACCTGCTTTATGGCGGCTCCGGCAACGACACCTATACGATCGACGACCTCGGCGATCGGGCGGTCGAGGTAAAGCCTGACGGCTCGGACGAAGGCGGCATCGATCAGGTCAACGCCTCCGTTTCGTTCACCCTCGAAGGCTTTGTCG
The DNA here is from genome assembly GCF_900113065.1 of Aureimonas phyllosphaerae. Taxonomy (GTDB): domain Bacteria; phylum Pseudomonadota; class Alphaproteobacteria; order Rhizobiales; family Rhizobiaceae; genus Aureimonas; species Aureimonas phyllosphaerae. Next base: position 2,976 of record NZ_FOOA01000046.1, on the reverse strand, counting down.
AGAATCTCACGTTGACGGGCACGACGGCGACAAACGGCACGGGCAACGACAGCGCCAACAAGCTAATCGGCAATTCGGCGACAAACGTCCTGTCCGGAGGTGCGGGCGCCGATACGCTGGATGGGGGCGGTAGCGCCGATACACTCTCCGGTGGCGCAGGCAACGACACCTACTTTGTCGAGGATATCGGCGATCGGGTCATCGAGGCGCGGGCTGACGGCTCCGACGAGGGAGGCATCGATCAGGTCAATGCCACGGTCTCCTTCGCGCTCGGCAACTTCGTTGAGAATCTAACGCTGGCCGGCACAGCAGCCATCGATGGGACCGGCAACGATCTGGCCAACAAACTGATCGGCAATGCGGCTGCAAATACGCTGACGGGGGGCGGCGGTGCCGACATCTTGCTGGGCGGCGGAGGCAGCGATCTGCTTCAGGGCGGCGCGGACAACGACATGCTGGACGGTGGCTGGGGCGCGGACATGCTTTACGGCGGAGCGGGCAATGACACCTACACGGTCGATGATCTGGGCGATCGGGTCATCGAGGCCAAAGCCGACGGCAGCGACGAGGGAGGCATCGAGCAAGTCTACACCTCGGTGTCGTCTGCGCTCGGTGACTTTCTGGAGAATCTGTCCCTGGTCGGCACCGCGGCGATCGACGGCACCGGAAACGATCTGGCCAACAAGCTAATCGGCAACTCGGCAGGCAATACGCTCACAGCGGGGGGCGGTGCCGATACCCTGACCGGCAACGGTGGCGCCGACACGCTCTACGGCGATGCAGGGGCCGACAAGCTCTATGGCGGCAGCGAGAACGACACGCTCTACGGCGGCGCGGACAACGATGCCCTGGACGGCGGCACGGGAGCGGACAAGCTTTACGGCGGTGCGGGCAGCGACACCTACACGGTGGACGATGTCGGCGACCAGGTCATTGAGGCGACCTCCAGCGGCACCGACGAGGGTGGCACCGAGCAGGTCAACGCGTCCGTGTCCTTCACGCTCGGCAGCTTTGTCGAGAACCTGACGCTGACCGGCACCGCTGCCATCAACGGCACCGGCAACGAGCTCGCCAACAAGCTCACCGGCAATGCCGCAGCCAACACGCTGACCGGGGGAGCCGGCACGGACACGTTGATCGGCGGTGCCGGTGCCGATACGCTCATTGGCGGTGCGGGGAAGGACGTTCTGACCGGCGGTCTCGATGCCGACATCTTCGTGTTCGGCAATGGCGGCTCGACATCCGCCGATGCGGTGACGGACTTCTCGGCAACGCAAGGCGACAAGATCGGCCTCATGGCATCCCAGTTCGGGCTTTCATCAGGCCAGGGCATCGATGCCAACGGCAAGCTCTCGGCGGACTGGTTCACCCAGGTAACGGGCACGACCAACACGTCGACCGCCAGTGGCCACGGCCAGTTCCTGTTCAACTCGACGTCCAAGACGCTGTTCTGGGATGCCGATGGCTCCGGAGGTCAGGGCCCGGTGGCGATCACCACCCTGAACGTCTCATCGTTCTCGGCCGATAACGTCCAGATCCTTACGTCCGACTTCGCGATGATCTGAAGATAAACGCGAGATCGGGTCCGCGCAAACCGATTGTCAAGCTAGAACGCCCGCCCCAACCTGCGTTGAGGCGGGCGTCACTGCGAATTCGAATTCTAAGACAAAATTCGCGGATACTCGGGTTGAAACGGCGACCCTGCAATCGGCGGAAGCTCGCGATGTCTGCTTCCAAGAAAGCCGCTTAGACCGCTCGTACGACTGTGAAGGGTCGGTAGCTGCCGGTAGCCGACCTAGAGTCCCCTACAGCTAAAATGGCGGCCCGCTCGAGGTGATGTCGTCACCGACCGAGCGGGCCTTCGCGCCGAGCTAGGTGGAGCACCACGCGATGCCCAGGAAGGTCCGGGCATCCTGTCTAAGCGTCAACCCCTCCCGAACAGGCGACCCGCCCGGGAGTATCAATTACCGGGCGGGTCTTCGCGCTTCCTTCGGGCAGAGATCGGCGCGATTGAAGTAACGTATCGAGCCGCCTTGGGGTGTCAATTATACTCCAAACGGTGATCTACCGGTTCGGCAGGCATTCTAACGCCTGTCTCGGAGTGCCATCTGGCGATAGGGTCGTAGCTTGGATGCTGGAAACCTGAGCCTGTCGAGCATGTTTCGTTGTTTGACCGGCCGTAATGTTTTTCGTTATGCGTCAGAACAACGCAGTTCGAAGGATATGGTCCTACGAAGCCTGTATTTCCCGGCTTTCTCGGCCTGTTAATACTCAGCGTACCTGACCGTAAGGTGGCACGACCGCAAGTTTCAGACATGCAACCAAGCGGAGAAATCGCGCAGGCATCAAATTCTTGCGAGAAGAAAAAATGGTCCGCCTCAAGCATGCACTTTTCGTGATTGTGGGCTTGGGCAGCGTTCTGCCCCAAGACGCCGATGCGGGGACTGCGACCGTGACCTTCACCGGTACCGTCGCCACAAGCTGCTCGGTCAACGTCGTCAACGGTACGGGAACGCTGACGACAAACGGGGCACTGAACAACCTTAGCTCGAAGAACCCCGGTGGGTCGCCAGCCAAGGTCGACATCACGACCACGGGAGGCGTGCGCGTCAGCCTTGACGCTGTATCGTCCGCGACCACCCCGGCCAGCGACACGACCACGACGGCTTGGAACCCGACTTACTCGATGAGCGGCGCTCAGACCGTTACCGAGACCGGTGTCTCGACGCTTATGACCGGAGCCGGTACGCGCAACGTCGACATCAATCTAACGGGTACGAAGTCTGGCGGCGACTCCTTCATCGACGGCAATTATGCGGCAACGGTGACGGTCCGATGCGAGTAGCGCACTTCGCCTTTGGTGCGATGGCCGCCGCGTCGACTGGCCTGCCCCCTGAAAAGTGGCCCTCCGTGAAGTAGGCTTTTGAGCCGCTGGAGGACACGAGAATGGGACAGAAGAAGCACAAGCCGGAAGAG
>NZ_FOOA01000012.1 GCF_900113065.1 Aureimonas phyllosphaerae | reverse complement strand
CGCCGAAGGCGTCGACCATCGCCGGCTGGGACGACGTTCGCGGCCAGGCGATCACGGTGACCCGCGGCACGACGCAGGACACCGAACTGACGGGCCTCGCCTCGGAGAAGGGTTTCACCGTCACCCGCTACGACGACGACGCCACGATGGTGACGGCGGCCGTCAGCGGCCAAGCCAAGATGGTGGCGACCTCCGCGACGCTTGTGAACCAGATCGGCCAGCGCAACCCGGACCTCGCCTACGAGCCGAAGTTCGTGATCCGCACCTTCGATCTCGCCATCGGACTTCGCAAGAACGAGCCCGAACTGAAGGCCAAGCTCGACGAATGGGTCGCAGCCAACCTCAAGAACGGCAAGCTCAACGAGATCTACCAGCGCTTTCACGGCTCCGCCCTGCCGGCGGAGATGCTGCAGTAGAAAAAACACGCGGGGCGATCGCGTGCCCGTTCGCCCCGCGCGCTCAACTTCCGCTCTGCGCCCATCTCAGACGCTACGAGTCATGTTTCTATCGCCTGGAAGCAGACCCTTAGAGAGGCGGAGCCGATCCGACGCGCGAAGCTTACCCCTAGACAAGCACCAACGCGGGCGCTTGGGCGATCTACAGGCAGGAAGAAGAAGGTGAGCATCCCGCTTGTCGACCGCTCAGATGTTGCGCGGCGCCAATCCATATATCGAAAATCCTACACATAGACCCCCCACATCTTGTGCCTGTTGGCCGCGATCCCCATATATGTGCTTCTGAAAGCTGGAGGCATGAAATGGCATACCTCACCTTCTTCCCCGTCGGGAACGGCGATATGGCGTTGATTCAGCTCGACAACGGCCAGAACGTCCTAATCGATATCAACATCCGGGCGGCAGCGGACAACCCGGACGATAGCACGTACGACGTCGCGAAGGATCTGAAGGACCGCCTACCTCGTGACGAGCAGGGCAGGCTCTATGTCGACGCGTTTCTTGTCTCCCACCCTGATGCAGACCACGTCACCGGCTTGAGTACGCATTTTCATCTCGGCTCTCCCGACGATTTTCCCCTCGGGAACAAGAACCTCATTCTCATCCGTGAAATGTGGTCGTCACCGATCGTGTTTCGTCGGGCTAGCACGCAGCATAAGCTTTGCGAGGAAGCCAAGGCGTGGGCTTCTGAGGCTCGTCGGAGGGTTCGACGGTTTCGCGAGGATGGACTGGCGACGGAGAATGGAGATCGCATCCTTATCCTCGGCAAAGATAAGGACGGGAAAACCGACGATCTGGGCGATATCCTGATCGAATGCAAAGAGCTCATCACGCAGGTCAACCGCGTGCAGTCGGGTGAACTAGAGGGAAGGCTCCTTGCCCCAATTTATTTCGAGGACGAGGACGATCCCCTCCTTAACGAGATCGAGAAGAACAACTCCTCCGTCATTACGCGTTTTTCCATCTCAGCTGACGGCTACAAGGAAAAGTGCCTCTTCCTTTCCGGAGGCGATGCTGGCGTTGCGATCTGGAAGCGACTTTGGGAACGCCATTCGGGCGATGGAACGACCGATTGGCTCCAGTACGACATCATGGAAACGCCGCATCATTGTTCATGGCGGACGTTGAGCTTCGACCGCTGGTCTCAGCTCGGTGAGGCAGTCAAAGTTTGCCCGGAGGCTCGAGACGCGCTTGGGCAAGGCCGAGAGGGCTCCGTCATCGTGGCGAGTTGCAAGCCCATCAAAAAGGACGATGCGAACCCGCCGCATGAGCGGGCCAAACGCGAATACCTTTCCATGGTTGGCGAGGATAAGGATCGCTTTCTATGCACGGAAGAGGTGCGCGATAAGGAGGACAGACCTGTGGAGTTCAAGATCAGCCACAGGGGTACGCAGCGCACCTTGAAGCTCGCGGCCACGGTCGGCGCATCAGCGGCCGGGGTTAGCGCGGTTTCAACGACTGCACGCGGACATGGGTGAGAAATGTCTGCGGCGGACCTGCAGCGGCACGCTGACCATTTCCAGCGTGTCGTAACCGGTCACCCTCAGTGTCTTGCTGCGGGTATTGAAGAAATCAGTGCTCTGAGCGCACGTTTGTACGTCGACGTCGATGTCGAGATGACGCTTATCGAACGGGCGCGTGGCGTCAGTTCGAATGGGGTGTTCAAAGTCGAACGGGTTTGGGTCGTTCTGACGAACGCCTATCCTTGGCGAGAACCGACGTTCCGCTTCCGGCGAGATTTCCCTAGGAATCTTCCGCACCTGTATCCTGGATCTGCAGACGATGAGCCTGCACCCTGTCTCGTCGACGGAGCTGCGGGAGAATACTTCAACCAGTTCGGCATGCTCGAGTTGGGGATCGTCTATCTATTTGATCAGTTAGCCGTTTGGCTCGCTCGTGCCGCCGAAGGCACCTTGATGAATGAGGCTCAAGGGTGGGAGCCCACCATTCGCTACCAGGCTAGCGGCGCCCTTATTGCGGAGACGGATTATGTCCGGCAACGTGTTGGTAAGGACGCCGGGTGGACCGCCTTGAAGGCTGGGTTCCATCGATTTGGTCGGCAGGATGCCGTTCTCGGCCCTGACGTGGAAGTCTTTTTTGATGTTGAGAATGAGCCGACTGCGCTTTTTGCGGCGACGAAGAAGCGACCTGTTCAGTTGTGGTCGCCGTCTTCTGAACGGTCATATGGTACAACAGTCGTCGGCATTTTCTGGAGCGGCCGACAGCCTGATGGTCGGTCCCTCGTGGCTTCCCAGTTCCTCCCGGAAACAATCACTTCCATTGCCGATTTAACAGCTCGAGCGGACCAATTTGGGTTTCGAAGCCAGTTTCGATCGTTCGTTGATGGTCTCGAGCGAATGTTGGCGGACCAGAGCTGCGACTATCCCATCCCAATCGGAATCGTCTTCTGCGCCCGTCGGCCGTTTGATTTGATGGATCGGCGGACACCCATCGAACTCCTGCCATATGCCATCGAAGTCCGCCCCAAAGTTGGGCGCTCGACCTTGTTCGACGGGGAGAATGGCCTTCATTCTGCGCCGATACGAGTCTTGGAGAAGACGTCGCCCGCTCTTCTCAGGGAAGTGGCCAACGAGCGCGAGCGGGCTGCGACCGCCCTGATCGGTTGCGGCAGTGTGGGATCGAAGATTGCGCTGCACCTCGCGAGGGCCGGAATTCCGGTCTCGGCTGTGACCGACAAGAGCAACCTTCTACCGCACAACATGGCTCGATATGGACCCGTTGCAGGACCGCTCCCACAGCCGAAGGCTGACGTAATAGCCGAGAACCTCCGAAACCTTGGTCAGTCGCCTTCAGTCCATCGTGGCGATGTTCTTGTTGGTCTCGCGGACGACAGCATTTGGAAGGAAGTTGCGCCGCGCCATGCTGAGACGGTGATCAATTCCACCGCATCTCTTCTCGTACGTGAGGCACTCAGCCTTACGTCCATTGAGCGCTTCCCCCCGCGAGTTTCTGAAGTCGCACTGTTTGGACGTGGTGAGGGGTGCTTCGTCCTTTACGAAGGGCAGGGGCGAAACCCGAACCTGGTCGATCTAATGGCCGTGCTTACAGGAGCCGCAGCACCTCATGAGAGTGCTTTGCTGTTCGACGAAGAGCATGGCCTTGCGCAGGTTCAGATTGGTCAAGGTTGTGGATCTTTGACTATGCCTATGTCGGATGCTCGTTTGTCATCAATGACAGCGATCGCGACAGAGGAAATTCTGGATCGATGGGAAGAGCGTGAGGGTGGGGGGCACGTCGCGATTTGCGTTCGGGATCGCACGACGTCAAACCTCACCTGGCGGCGCTTGGCCGTTCCGCCCTTGATTGAGATACCGGTCACGGGGGCAGAATGGAGAGTTCGGGTGACGGTTGAAGTGGTCGACCGCATTCGAGCCGAAGCCGCAGCCTACACGGATGTGGAGACTGGCGGCCTTCTCATCGGGAGCTGCAGTGCTCGCATGAGGACGATCACTATCGTCGATACCTTACCCGCCCCCCCCGACAGCACGAGAAGCGCGGCGAAGTTCGTTCTAGGAACCGAGGGGGCCCAAGCCGCTATTCGAGACAGACATCAACGCAGTGGCGGCGGCCTGCTCGATGTCGGCACATGGCATAGCCATCTCGTGGACGTTGGACCTTCAAACCTTGATCGCGATACAGCGCGACAGTTGGCGGATGAAAGGGCTCCTCCCGCCATCCTCCTGATCGTCACGCCAACGGATTTCCATTGCATCATGGGAACGGAAGAGGGAGCTAATGGAATTCCTTGACGCCTACTCGATTCGAGCCCGTCTTTTCCCCGCGATCCTGACGATTGCCCCTGCAGTGGCTCTTGCGCTGCTCGCCACGAACTGGACTGACCCCGGCCTTTCTGAAATCGTCTCTACGGTCGGGATCGCAGTTCTTTTCTTCGCGGCGGCGGATTTGGCGCGCCGCATGGGTAGACGACGAGAGCGTCAGCTTTTCGCTGAGACGGGCGGCAAGCCATACAACACCGAGCTTTGCCATGACAATTCCACGCTCGTGAAAGGCATGCGTGACCGCTACCGCACCTTCATCGCCCGTAAAATAAACCAAGCGCCGCTATCGGAAGACGACGAAAGGCAGAACCCGAAAGCTGCACGCGATTTCTATGATGAGTGTTTCTTCTGGCTGCGGGAGAACACACGCGATACGGAGCGTTTCAAGCTACTGTTCCACGAGAACGTCAGCTATGGCTTTAGACGCAATCTTCTCGGGCTGAAACCCATTGGCATACTCCTAAATATACTTGTATTCGCGTTGGCTGCCGCTATCGTTTGGCTTGAGCCCGGGTTTGCCAGCTTGAGTGATGGAAAGCTCGTCTTCCTGGCTATTTTCTCACTCATCCACGCCATGTTTTTCATTTTCGGCGTAAGCCAGTCCAGCGTTCTGGATGCATCTAGGACGTACGCACGGCAGCTCGCCCTCAGCACCGAGACGCTGATAAGCTCTGAGAACAAGGCAGGCTGACGCTTCCTAATCTGCGGTTTGCGAAGCACCTTGAGCGCACTGTTACCGTGTAAGCTTCGCGAGAAGGGCCCGACTGCATCCGGTTGCGCTCACGACCTGGTTCCAGGTCCGCCCATCTTGGCGCATAGCCGCGATAGCCGCATTACGCGACGAGTCCGCGGGGCGGCCATTGTAGAGCCCAGCAGCGTTCGCCCGGGCAGTACCTTTCGACTGGCGCCGGCGGCGATCCTCATAGTCCTTGCGCGCGACGGCCGCGAGGACGTCGAGCATTATGTTGTTCACCGCCGAAAACATCCGTCTTGTGAACTCGTCCTACGGCGCAGCGAGGTTCCACGACGTCGGCAGATCAAGCGCTACGATGCGGACCTGCTTGGCGTCGATCTCGGCCCGCAGTTTCATCCAGTCGGGAGAGGTGAGGCGGGACAAGCGGTCGACCTGTTCGACAAGGAGGACGTCGCCGGGCTCGCAGTCGGCGAGGAGACCGAACAGCTTAGGTCGATCGAGCTTCGCGCCGCTCTCGTTCTCAATGTAGCGGGCCGCGATGCGCAATCCCCGCTCGGCCGCGAAGCCGTCGAGCGCCCCTCGAGCTCGTGATTCGTCCTGCTGCTAGGCGGAAACCCGAAGGTAGGCGCGCCCGAACATAGCTTGATCCGTTTTGGATCGTCTCTTTGTGTTCGGTCCTTTTCACTCGGTCAAAGCGCGCTTACAAGACCGGGTGCGACCCGGTCCTCGAAAGGCATACTTCAGCGGACTGTCGGGCAGCCTTGCGATTTGCTGAGGTCCGGTCTGTGAACGGAATGGCAGCTATCATCCTCGTCTGTCCGAAAGCTGCCTGTCAGCTATCGGCCCGCAAACGTCGATCTACTGGCATACGCCCGCAGATCAGCCTGAGTTACGCCCCAGCAAGAACTCACCCGAGCGACGTTGGAGGAGAAATCACACCCTGATACGATCTTGAGGCCCCAGTCGGCCACTTCCGCTTCAAACGTCGCTGAGCTGTTGGAGGTCCGCCAGACCGATGCGGCCTTCGAGGTAATCGCACTGTGCCTGCAGCGCGATCGGTGACGCCACCCGGCCATGCACGATGGCCCGCAGCTCAAACTCCCGCACGACGGCACTGCGGTCCGGCTCGCCGACTGCCTGAAGGAAGCTGATCTCCGGACCATCGATGACCGCAGCCGTCAGAATGCCCGATTGAAAGGCGCCGGTGTCGATGGAGATGCGGTTCGCAGTTACAATGGGCAGATCGCCGATGATCGTGTGCCCATGCACCACCCGGCGCGGCAGCGGTCCGTCGTAGTCGAGAAATTCATGCCGAATCCAGAGGAGATCCTGTTCGGCCTGCAGGTCGAGCGCGACCCCCGGCCTGATCCCCGCATGCACGAAAAGATGCGTGCCGTCGTCGTGCGTCAGGGGAAGGCCCGCGAGAAATTCCGCATGGCGATTGAGCGTTGGATCCGAATCGCGGGCCGACTGACGATCGAGCCCATAGCTGACGACCGTGTGCCAGTAGAGAAGCCATGCCCAGTCCGGCAACCCTTCGCCCAGTGTGATGGCTCGGACGAACAGATCGTCGTGATTGCCGCGCAAGCAGACGAATTCGTCCTGCGAACGCTTCGGACCTGCCATCAGGCGCTCGATGACCCCGCGAGAATCCGCTCCGCGATCGACGTAATCGCCGGTGAAGACGATCCTGGCACGTACGCCACGGGCCTCCGCGTCGCCCTCGACCTTGCCGAGGAGATCTTCGAGGAGATCGAGGCGACCGTGAATGTCCCCGATTGCATAAGTGACAGTGTGCATGCGTGTCGCTCTACAGACCGCCATCCCAGGGTGCAACTTCAAAGGGCCTCGCCCCTTCGGTCACGGCCGTTCCCTCCTGTTTGGGCTCGGCGACGCGACATGGCTCGCGATCTCGTTGATTGCCTGCGTCCCGTCGCCATGCGACGAGGACGCCGACCCGGTCGCCTTCAGGGTCTCACCTTTGGATCGATCGATTGTCATTTCCGCATGTCGCGCCTGGACGCAGCGTCCAGCGCTCGCCCTTGAGCCTCGACGAGGCCGAGATCCGCCGCTTGTCGCGTCACTGCCTTCGCTACCGCGATGCCGACGACCGTATGGCCTGGATCCAGCTCAGTACGACGCTCGGTCTGTTCTTTCTAGCGGCGGGACTGATGCTGTATGGAGCGGCATCGGGCGCCTACGCGCTTCTCGCGCTGTTTCTTCCCGCCGGTGGATTTCTCGTCCGCTTGTTCGGCGTTCAGCACGACTGCGGCCACAACTCGTTCTTCGCATCCAGGAACACCAACCGTCTCGTCGGGCGCCTCCTCAGCGTCTTCACCCTGACGCCCTTCGGCTACTGGAGCCGCTCGCACGCCGTACATCATACGACGGCGGGCGATCTCGGGCGGCGCGGGATCGGCGATGTCGACACCTTGACGGTCGACGAATACGCGGCGCTGCCGCGCGGTGCGAAGTTGCGCTACCGCATCTATCGTCACCCCTTGTTTCTCCACGTGCTCGGCCCCCCGCTCTATTTCATCCTGTTGCAGCGCTCGCCCTTCGGGCAGGCGCTCCCCGTTCAGGATGCCTGGCGCAGCATCATGGGGCTGAACCTTGCTCTCTTGCTCGTCTACGGCGGTCTGGTCGCTGCGTTCGGCGTTGCCGCAGTCGCTCTGGCGGTGCTACCAACGGCCCTTCTCGCATCCTGGGTCGGCGGCTGGCTCTTCTTCGTGCAGCACCAGTTCGAGGACACGCATTGGGAACCGTCGGATGAGTGGACCCTGCAGCGCGCGGCGCTCAGCGGCAGCTCCTACTACGTGATGCCGAAGGTCCTGCAGTGGTTCACCGGCAATATCGGGCTCCACCACATCCACCATCTGAACCCGCGGATCCCCAATTACCGCCTGCAGTCGTGCCTCGACGACGAGCCGGCGCTCGGAACGCTGTCGCGCTTGACGATCCGCGAGAGCCTCCAGTGCATCGGATTGGCCTTGTGGGACCCCGCCCGGCGGAAACTCGTCGCGTTCTGAGGCCGGGGCCGCTCGTGCGGGCGCGATGATGACGCTCGCACGAACCTTCCCCCGTGAAAGCCCGCGCAACGGGCAGTCTCGGGAGGGTTCTCAGCGCTGCTTGCCGCGGCCTCTGCCGGCCTGACCGCCTGCACCTCGAGGCTTCGTCCGGTCGTTCTGCACAGTCTCGTTCTGGAGAAGACGCCAGCGCTCCAGGCGCTGAGGATCGATGCTGCCCTCCGTCACGGCCGCCCGCACCGCGCAGCCGGGCTCATGCGCGTGGATACAGTCGCGAAAGCGGCAACGGGCCGCGAGTTCCGTGATCTCGGCGAACAGAACGTCCAACCCGTCGGCGAGGTCGCTGACCTGCAGGCTGCGGATGCCGGGCGTATCGATCACCCAGCCGCCACCCAGGATGGGGTGGAGCGAGCGGGCTGTCGTCGTGTGACGCCCCTTGGCGTCCTGCTCCCGGATGGCCCCCGTTTCCTGTGGCGGCTCCTCGGTCGCGCCGACCAGCGTGTTCACGAGCGTCGATTTGCCGGCACCTGACGAGCCGACCAGCGCGATCGTCTGCCCGTGTCCGCACCAGCGCGCGAGCGAGGCGACGGTCTGCGCCGCATTGGGATGGATCGCCACGACGTCGAGGCCTCGTTGCAGGGCACGGGCCCCGTCCTCGTAGAACGAGAGGTCGTCGGCCAGATCGGCTTTGGTCAGGACGATCATGGGTTCGATCCCTGCCTGATTGGACCATGCCAGATACCTCTCCAAGCGGGCCGGATTGAAGTCGAGGTTGCACGATGTGACGATAAAGAGCGTGTCGATGTTGGCCCCGCCCAGCTGGGGGGCGCTGCCGCCCGACGCGCGACGCTCGATCACTGACCGGCGTTCGAGGCGCCGATAGAGATGCGCCGTCACGGGATCGAGGAGGACAAAGTCGCCGACGGCGAACTGACTGGTCTCGATGTTTGGCCCAAGCACCGGCTCGACGACCCCGCGCGTCGACAGGGCGGTCAGCCGAGAGCGATGAACCCGAGAGATGCGCACCGGCTCGAGATCCGCATCGTTCGGCCCGAGTTGGTCCGCAAAGAATGCGCTCCAACCCAGCGCGTCGAGGGTCTCGTGCTCGGCGCGCTGTTCCGGCGCGTTCAATGGCAGGCTCGATACGGGACAGCCAGCGAGTTCGGGTTCTCAACCGCGTGGTCAACGCCCAATGCCATGTTGTCTCGTTCCCATTCGCTGCTCGCCTGGTTCCACCGGCTTCCCGCACCATCCCCTGCATAAGCGTGCTTGCCTGACGCGAACAGTTGAATGTCAGCTTTCTCGCTTGAGGTGCACAGCAGTCGACGTTTCGCTTCCGGCCCTGTCACGCCGTCCTGCGGCGGCAAAGCTGGGTGAAGAGGCGACAGTCCGCATCGGGATGGTCTGAACCCGAAGCTGACGAACCTCATGTAAAAGCAGCGCCAGCATCATGCACGTTAACCGATCCCCACTGCCGATTAGCGTCCGAGCCGCGCAGCTAGCTTGGGCCACTTCATTCGAGCCGCTGTCTTACGAGCCAAGAGCAGTCTTCAGCGGTTCCAATGTGAAACACGGTTGATGGCTGGCTCAATAGCCGTCGAAAGCAGCTATTGCCGTTTCCCATTTTGGCCTGGGCGAAGATGACAGAAGCGTCCGAGTGTACTCGTGGCGGGGATTCGCGAACAAGGTTTCGGTATCCGCCTCCTCAACGACCTTGCCGCCGCGCATGACGATGATGCGGTCGGCGAAGTTCCGGACCACCGGCAGGTCGTGGGTGATGAAGACGTAGGCGAGGCCCAGGCGGTCGCGAAGGTCGGCCAGGAGGTCGATCACCTGCATCTGGACCGACACGTCGAGCGCGGAGACGGCTTCGTCGCAGACGATGAGTTCGGGATCGCAGGCGAGCGCGCGGGCGATCGCGATGCGCTGGCGCTGTCCGCCGGAAAACTGATGCGGGTGACGGCCCGCCCAGTCCGGGTTCAGGCCGACGAGGTCGAGGAGCTCTCGCACGCGGGCGCGCCACTGCGCCTTCGGCAGGATGTCGCCGTGAATGCGCCAGGGCTCCGAAATGATCGCCTCGACGGTCATGCGCGGGTTCATCGAGCCGTAGGGGTCCTGAAAGACCATCTGCACCTTGCGGCGCAGCGCCAAGAGCTCCGCCCCCTCCAGGTCATAGATGTCCGCGCCGCGGAACAGGGCCCGGCCGGCGGTCGGGTCGACGAGCCGGAGCAGCATCTTGGCGACGCTGGACTTGCCCGATCCAGACTCGCCGACGATGCCGAGCGTCTCGCCGCGCCCGACTCGGAACGACACGTCCTCCACCGCCGCCACGCTTCGCGGCGCGGCGAAGAGCCCGCTGGTGACCTGATAGACCTTCGTGAGCCCTTGGACGTCGAGAAGCGTCTCCGCGGCCGGCGCCCTGGAGCGACGGCCGCCCTCGCCGTCGTGCGAGGGGATCGCGGCCATCAGCCGGCGCGTGTAGTCGTCGCCGGGCCGCGTAAAGACGGCACGCGCCTCGCCCTCCTCGACGATGCGCCCGCGCCGCATGACGATGACGCGATCGGCCATCGAGGCGGCGACTTCGAGATCGTGGGTGATCATCACCAGCGCCATGCCGAACTCGCGCTGGAGATCGGTCAGAAGTTCGAGGATCTGCGCCTGGACGGAAACGTCGAGCGCGGTGGTCGGCTCGTCGGCGATCAGGAGGGAAGGGCCGAGGGCGATCGCCATCGCGATCATGATGCGCTGGCGCTGCCCACCCGAGAACTCGTGCGGATAGCGGTCGAAGCGCGCCTCGGGGTCCGGGATGCCGACCCGGCCGAAAAGCTCGATGCCGCGCCGCCGTGCCTCGGCCCCGTCGCAGACGCGATGGGCGCGGAACACCTCGCAGATCTGGGCGCCGACGGTATAGACCGGGTTCAGATGGGCGAGGGGGTCCTGGAAGATCATCGCGATCTTGCGGCCGTTGATCTGCCGCCGCTCCTCGGGCGTCATCGCGGCGAGGTCCCGGCCCTCGAACAGGATCTGCCCCGAGACGATCTCGGCCGGCGGCGTGTCGAGGATGTCGAGCACGGTGGAGGAGCTGACGCTCTTGCCCGAGCCGCTCTCGCCGAGGATGCACAGGGTCTCGCCGCGCCGCACCCGGAGGCTGACGCCGTCCACCGCGCGCACCGGCGCTTCGTCCGACAGGAAGTCGACGGTCAGGTCGCGGATCTCGAGAACAGGAGGGTCGATCGCGGTCATTTCGGCGCTCTCCTCAGCGACTGGAGCCGCCAACGCTGGTGGGGGTCGGAGGCGACGCGCGCCCAGCTCGCGACGATGTTGAGCGACAGCGTCGTCAGCATGATCAGGAGGCCCGGCCAGAAGGCGATCCACCACGCGGTCTGCAGGTAGCCGCGCCCGGTGGCCACCATCGCGCCCCAGGTGAAGGCCGGCGGCTGGATGCCGAGGCCGAGGAAGCTCAGCGCCGACTCCGCCAGGATCACGGCGGCGAAGTCGATCGCGCCGATGGTGACGAGCGTCGGGATGGTAAGCGGCGCGATGTGGCGGAACAGGATGCGCCCGTGGCCGGCGCCCATCGAGCGCGCCGCCTGCACGAACATGCGCTCACGCAGCTCCAGCACCTCCGCGCGCGTGGTGCGCAGGTAGATCGGCACCCGCGTGACGGCGAGGACGATGATGAGGTTGGTGACGCTCGGGCCGAGGAGATAGAGGACGATCAGCGCGAGGAGCAGCGACGGGAAGCTCATGATGACGTCGGCGACGCGCATGATGCCTTGAGCGAACCAGCGCCGCGAATAGCCCGCCACGAGCCCGAGGCAGCCGCCCAGGACCATCGAGCCGAGGACCGCTGCCGCCGCGATGCCGAGCGTCGTGCCGGCACCGACGAGAAGGCGCGCGAGCATCGGCCGGCCGAGTGTGTCGGCGCCGAGCACGTAGAGCCAGCCGGCATCGAGCGTGAAGGGCGCGAGGTTGCGCTGGCGAAGGCCCGGGCGCGTGGCTGCCGCGTCGAGAAGGAACGGCGACAGCACGGCGGCCACCGCCAGCACGAGAAGGAACAGGACGGCGGCGAAGGCCAGCTTGTCTCGCCGCAGCCATGCGGCCCAGGTGCCGAGCCGCGCCGTGCGGGACGCCGGCCGATCGAGTGTGGTGGTGATCTCGCTCATGGGGTCAGTACCGGATGCGCGGGTCGAGCGCGGCGTAAAGGAGGTCGATCAGGATGTTCAGGAGGAAGATCGCGCAGGCGGTGACGAGGATCGTGCTCTGGACCACGGCGAAGTCGCGCTGGACGATGGAATCGATCATCAGCTTGCCGATGCCGGGCCAGCCGAAGATCGTCTCCACCACCACCGCCCCGTTGACGAGGCTGGCGGCCAGATCGCCCGCCACGGTGACGACCGGCAGCATCGAGTTGCGCAGGCCGTGGCGCAGCAGGATCGAACGGGGGGAAAGGCCCTTGGCCTTGGCGGTCTTGACGTGCGGCTGGGCGAGCACGCCGATCATCGTGCCGCGCACCACCTGGACCAGGAGGCCGAAGGGGCGCAGCGTCAGGACGGCCACCGGCAGGATCCAGTAGGCGAGGCCCCCGGTGCCCGACGTCGGCAGAAGGCCGAGGCCGACCGAGAAGACGAGGACGCCGACGATCGCCACCCAGAAGTCCGGGGCGCTGGCGCCTGCCAGCGAGACGAAGCTCGACAGGCGATCGAACCAGCCGCCGGGCCGGGCCGCCGCGAGCGCGCCCACCACGAGCGCCAGCGAGAAGGACAGGAGGATGGCGAAGAACGCGAGTTGAAGCGTACGCGGGAACGCCTCCAGCGCGACCTCCATCGCCGGACGGTTCTGCCGGAGCGACATGCCGAAATCGAGGCGGAGGAGATCGCCGAGATAGGCGAAGAACTGGGAGACCACGGGTTGGTCGAAGCCGTTCAGGCGGTTGAATTCCTGGCGCGCCTCCAGCGAGGAGTCGAGCGGCAGGAACAGGGCCGCGGGATCGCCCGTCAGGCGCGTCAGCACGAAGACGAGGACCAGGAGACCGAGGATGGAGACCGCGCTGTTGAAGGCGCGCTTGACGATGAAGCCGAGCATGGGATGTGTCCGTCCTGAAAATGCGACGGTCGACCGGAGGGCGGAAAGCCGCCCCCCGGCACGGGACCTACAGCTATTTGAAGCGGATCTGCGCGAGCGGGATCTCGCTGTTGGTGGCGAGGCTCGGACGCCAGTCGATGCGAGGGCCGACGGCGGTGTAGCCGATCATGTGGAACATCGGCACGTCGGCGGCGATATCGTCGTGGACCTTGCCAAAGACCGCGCGGAACTTCTGTCCGCGCTCGTCGCCGGTCGCCGAGAGCGCCGTGTCGATCTCGGCGTCCATCGCCGGGTCGTTCAGCGTTGAGTAGCTGCCCGACGAACGGTAGAGCAGCGGCACGGTGAAGGCGGCGTCGCCCTTGTTGTTGTCGTGCTGGATCTGGAGAAGCGTCGGGCCGCGCTCGGCCGGAAACGGCTTCTGGAGGTAGCGGGTCCAGTCAGCCACGTCGAGCATGGTCAGCTTCACGTTGAAGCCGGCATCGTTCCACATGGCCATCATGGCTTCCATGGCCTCGGTGCCGTTGGGATAGATGCCATTGCGCCCGACGAGGTTGATCTCGGTGTCGACCGGCACGCCGGCAGCGCGGGCTTCCTTCAGAAGCTTGGCCGCCCCGTCGGGATCGAAGGCCCAGGGCTTCAGGTCCTTGTCGTGTCCGTTGATGCCGGGCGGCACCATCTGCGAGGCGCGCAACGCCTCGTCGCCGAAGAGGCCTGCCATCCCGTCCCAGTCGATCGCCATGTTGAGCGCCTTGCGCACGCGCGCGTCGTCGAGCGGGGGATAGTCCATGTCGATGCGGACCGCCGTCGTCTCCGAGTTGAGGTAGGAGACGTCACGGGCGGGGTCGGTTGCGTCCTGGAGCGCGATCGTCGGCGTCAGGTCGGCCTCGCCCGTCTGGATCATCGCGATCCGCAGCGAGGACTCGCCGCGCCAGACATAGGTGGCCTTCGTCACCGTCGGCGCCTCGCCCCAATAGCTGTCGGAGCGCTCGAGGACGATGCGCTCGGGGCTCGCCTCCTTCAGCCCATAGGGTCCGGTGCCGACCGGCGCGTTTGTCGCCTGCGTGGCCGGAGTCTTGGGCGAGACGATCATCGCCACGCTGATAAGCGTCGGCAGGATCGGCTGCGGCTGCGTGGACTTCACGTCGACGGTGGTGGGATCGACAACCTCAACGGTGATCGTGTCGTTGCCGAACTTGGCGAGGTTGTTGCAGGTGAAGGCTTTGGACGTCATGCGGTCGATCGAGAACTTGACCGCCTCGGCGTCGAAGGTCTCGCCGTCCTGGAACTTGACGCCCTCGCGCAGTTTGAAGCGCCAGGTCAGCGGTTCGACCTGTTCCCAGGACGCCGCAAGCTTGGGATCGACCGAGCCGTCGGCCGGATCCACCACCGTCAAGGTCTCGGTGATGTTCTGGCTGAGCACCTGCCCGACATCGGTCAGGATCGAGCCGCAGGGCTCAAGGTTGCTCGGCTGCTCCGGCAGGACGATGGTGATCTCGCCGGCCGCCCCTTGCGCGAGGGCGGGCTGGGCGACCGTGCCGGCAAGGGCCGCAAGGGCCATCCCGGCGATCGTGGTTGTCCTCATGATGATCCTCCCGTTCGTGTCGTCAGGTTCAGGACGGCCAGCGCCTCCCGCGCGGCCGCTCAGGTTCAGGCATTCCGCTCGATCAGGGCGGCCAGCATGCCGCGCTCCTCGTCGGTGAGGTCGGTCAGCGGTGGGCGCACCGGACCGGGCGCTTGGCCGACGATGGCCGCGCCCGCCTTGATGATCGAGACGGCATAGCCAGTCTGGCGGTCGCGGATGGCGGCGAAGGGGTAGAAGAAGTCCTTCAGGATCGCTTCCATCGTGGCGCGGTCGCCCGCGCGCATCGCCTTGAAGAAGCGCACGGCGAGCGCCGGCACGAAGTTGAACACGGCCGAGGAATAGGTCGTCACGCCCGCCGCGTTGAAGGCTTCCGCGAAGAGCTCGTGCGTCGGCATGCCGCCGATGTAGCAGAGCCGGTCGCCGAGCTTGGCGGAGATCTCACGCACCAGCGAAATCTGGCCCGTGCCGTCCTTGAAGCCGATGAGGTTCGGGCAGGCGTCGGCAAGGCGCGCCAGCGTGTCGGCGTTCACGACGGAGTTGGAACGGTTGTAGACGACAACGCCGAGGTCCGTCGCCTGGCACACCGCCTTGATGTGGCGGAAGAGTCCTTCCTGCGGCGCGCCGATCAGGTAGTGCGGAAGGAGAAGAAGGCCGTCCGCGCCCGCCGCCGCGGCGCGCCGGGCGACGTCCTTGGCCAGCTCCGTGCCGTAGCCGCAGCCCGTGACGATTGGCACCGCCCCGGAGGCGTCCTTGGCCGCGCGCGTGACGTTGCCGACCTCCTCGGGCGACAGCGAGAAGAACTCGCCTGTTCCTCCGGCGGCGAACAGCACGCTGGCCTCGAAACCCGAAAGCCATTCGACGTGGCGCCGATAGGTGTCGAGGCTGAGTGCCCCATCGGCGTCGAAGTGGGTGACGGGGAAGGACAGGAGGCCGGAGGACAGGGCGACCTTGAGGTCATCGGGAGACATTGCAGCTCACATCATACGACTCGATGGGGTAGTCGTATGATGACAAAGCGTCGGGGTCAATCTATCTTTTCGGAAGGACGGGTCCGGGTCAGCGCGCGGTAGCGCTTGATACCGCCCTGGAGGTGATGACGCATCGCCTCCCTGGCGCCCTCGGGGTCGCGACCCGAGATCGCGTCACCGACCGCCTCGTGTTCCTTCAGGATGATGCGGTCGCGATTGGGAAGGGGGTCAACGCCGCCCATCACCGTCCGGAACTTCACGCGCGGGATGATCCGCTTGCCGATGTGCTCCAGAAAGGTCTGGAAGCGCGTGTTGTTCGTCGCCTTGGCAATGGCCATGTGGAACGCGAAGTCGGCCTCGTCGGTCGGCTCGCCGCGTTCCACCCGTTCGCGAAACTCGTCGATGAGCGACAGTATCTCCGCCTCCTGCGCGGGAGACGAGCGCATAGCCGCAAGGCCGGCGGCTTCGACCTCGACCCCGATGCGCAGTTCCAGTTCCTCGATGATGTCCGAGATCTTGTCGGTCGCCTGTCGGAAGAGCTCCAACTCCGCGCTCGGCCGCTTTGGGCCGATCACGAAGACGCCGACGCCGTGCCGCGAGTCGACCAGGCCGTCGGCACGAAGCGCCGCGATCGCTTCCCGGATCACCGTCCGGCTGTAGCCGAAGCGGGACACGAGGACCGGTTCGGTGGGCAGTTGATCACCCGGCGCATAATCGCCGTCCTCGATCTGCTGACGCAAAACTTCGGTGACGATCTCCCGCAGGGGGCGGGACTGGGTTGCGACGCGTGCTCGAGCCAAATGCGCTTCCGCCACAATGCGGCGGCCTCCATGAGCGAGCTATAACAGAGGCCCGCACGTCATCATATGACTGGCATTGGTTTGTGTCTATCGCTGTGCGAAGAATGCGGGAGCTTTGGAAGACAAAGCAGTCGGCTGCCTTTGGACGCTGCGGGCCATCAAAGCTGCGCCGCGATTGAATCGTTGTTCCACGTCTGCTGTCTCGCCGATCGACGGTCTGGCCGGGTCTTAAGCGGAGCGACGGCTTTCCGCCGGACAAATCCGAAAGCCGGCTGTCAGCTTGCGGCTCTCAAAGGTATCCAATCGAGAACGCAGGCACCACGGCGATAAGGAGTAGGCCGACGAAGAGGGCCGCAATGTAAGGCCAGATCGCGCCCATCGCCTCGTCGGGCGACACGCTGCCGATCTTGCAGGCGATATAGAAGCCGACCCCGATCGGCGGGGCCATGAGGCCGATGTTCATGGCCGTCACCACGACCATCGAATAGTGGATGTCGTGGATGCCGAGGTTCTTGGCGATGGGAAACATGATCGGAGCCATGAGCACGAGCGCGGGTAGCCCTTCCAGCACGCATCCAAGCGCCATGAACACCGCGATCGTGACCAGCATGTAGGTGAGCCAGCCGCCGGGGAGATCGGTGACGAGCGCAGCCATGTGGAACGCAAACCCGGTCTGCGTCAGGGTCCAGGCCATGGCCGAGGCGGTGCCGAGGATCAGGAGGATGGCGCCCGACAAAGCGGCGGTCTCGACCAGCATGGCGTACATTTTCCGGGGACGGATGCCGCCGTAGAGGACGGCCCCGATCACCAGCGCGTAGAGGACGGCAATGGTCGAGACTTCCGTGGCGGTCGCCACGCCGCTCCCGACGGCCGAGCGGATCAGGAAGGGCAGGACGAGCGCCGGCGCCGCAACGAGGGCGGCCTTGCCGACCGTTCTCATCGGCGCGCGGCGGATGCCCTCCATCGCCTCGCCGCGCGCCTTCCAGCGGGCAAGAATTGCGAGCACCGCAAGCAGTACCATGGCGATCACGAAACCGGAGGTGAATAGCCCGGCGATCGAAACGCCGGCGACCGATCCGAGCACGATCAGCACGATCGAAGGGGGCACCGTGTCGGCCATCGCAGCGCCGGTGGCGAGCAGCGCGATCATCTCCTTGGGCTTATGGCCGCGCCGCTTCATTTCCGGAAACAGGGCGGGCGCCACCGTCGCCATGTCGGACACCTTGGAGCCTGAAATACCGGACACCAGGAACAACGAGCCGAGAAGGACGTAACTCATGCCGGCCTTCACATGGCCGAGAAGCGACGCCAGGAACTCGACGATCGCGCGGCCCATGCCGGTGGCATCGAGGATGCAGCCGAGCAGCACGAAGATCGGCACCGAGATCAGGATCAGTGCGGACATGCCCTCGTCCATCCGCCCGATCATCACCATGGTCGGAATGGACGTCGTGAAGGTGAGGAAGGCGAGCGCGCCGAGGCCGAAGCAGAAGGCGATGGGCACGCCGAGCGCCAGGAACACGGCGACGAAGCCGACAAGGAAAACCAGGATGTTGCCGTAGCCGAACGATGCGAGGCCGGGGGAAAAGACCCAGAGTGCTGCGAGAACGAGGCCGATCGCAGCGAGGCAACCCGCGACATTCATCGGCGTCCCCGAGCGGAACGCGTCGCGCAGAACAAGAAGCAGCATGAGGCCGATGCCGACGGGGAGAGCGGCGACGCGCCAACCCATCGGGATGTTGAGCGCCGCCGAGGTGAGATAGGATTCCTCCACCACGTATTCGATGGCCGGCTCCAGAAGGGCCGCGAGAAAGGTTGCGACGAGCAGCAGGCCGAGCGTCGAAGCGAGCCCCCGGAGCCGCTCGGGCAGCATGTTGAGAAAGATCGTCAGCCGCAGATGCTCGGCCCGGTCGATGGCGATCGCGGAGCCCAGCATGGCCAGCCACAGGAACGCGATCGAGGCCGCCTCGTCGATCCAGACCACGGGAATGGAGAAGACGTAGCGCGACACGACGCCCATCAGAAGAAGCCCGATGATGCCGACGAGCAGAAGCGCGGCGACCGCTTCCACGGGCCGCATCAGCGGCGAGCCGGAGCGCACCTCCAGCATCTCCTCGGCCAGGGCCCCGTAGGTCGTCTCGTCCGTGTGCGCCAGCGACATCGCGGCCTCCTCCCGATGGGTCGATGCGGCCCCTCGGCCGCTTGAATTTTCGTCGGCGCCGGGGCGGTCCTCCTCCGCCCCTGCCCCCCCTCAAGGCAGGTTCTCGCGGAACACGACCTCAATTCGCATGGTCGCGCCCGCCGCCTCGGCCGGCCGGCCGGCGCGCATGTCGGCGAAGATCGCCGCGCAACGGCGCACCGTGTCCTCGGCGCTTTGGGTGATCACCGCGTCCATCGTGCCATCCACCAGGTATTCCCGCGTGTCGGGCGTCAGCCCGTGGCCGACGAAGACGATGTCGCGCTCGCGTCGCGCGTCCTTCAACGCCCGCCCGACGCCGGACGCGCCGCCGCCGATATTATAGATGCCGGCGAGATCGGGATGCTGCGACAGGAGCATGCGCATCTGCCGATGGTTCAACGCCTCGTCGTCCTGCCCCTCGCGCAGGCCGACCACCTCGATGCCCGGATGCTCCTCCTGCAGGAGGTCGAGGAAGCCCATCTCGCGCTCGCCATGGGCACGGTAGCCGAGGCTGCCGGCGATCATCGCGACCTTGGCGGGGCGCCGTGTGATGAAGCGGGCGAGGAGATAGGCCGCCATCCGCCCGGCCGCGCGGTTGTCGAGGCCGAGATAGGCGGTTCGACCGGGGCTCGCGACATCGGAAATGAGGGTGACAACGGGCACGCCGGCCGCGCCGATGCGCGTCACGGCCTCGCGCACGACGGGGTGCTCGATGCCCATGAAGGCGATGCCGGCGGCGGACTTGGCGTGCTTCTGGAGCGCCTTGGCGAGAAGCTCGGGGTTGAAGGAGCGGATGTGCTCCACCGTCGGGCGCAGCGACAGGCGGTCGAACTGGGGCGCCATCTCGGTGATCTGCCGGCCGAGCTGCGTGAGGTAGCGGTTGGTGCCCTCCGGCAGAAGGAACACGATCTGCCCCTTGGGCACCACGTCGCGCGCGCGCTCGTCGCTCTCGTCGACGTAGCCGAGCTCGGCCGCCGCCTGCATGACGCGGCGGGTCGTGAGCGCCTTGACGCCGGCGCGTCCGTTCAGCACCCGATCCACCGTCGCGGTGGAGACGTCGGCGAGCCGGGCCACGTCGGTGATGGTGGCGCGCCGCCGCACGGATCCGTCTTCGATCACGCTCATCTAATTACATCATTTCACATCAAAATCATGATTTGACCCAATCATTGGTATGATCGATTTTGCATGGAGGGAAGCCCAAATCGATCCCTGGGGAGGAAAACCGACATGACGCTCACCCGACGCACGCTGCTGCAGGGCCTCGCCGCCGTTCCGGCCGCCGCCACGCTCTTCTCGATCCCGCGCTATGCCCATGCCGCCGAGATCACGCTGCGCTACGGCAACAACCTGCCGCTCAGCCACCCGCTCAACATCCGCGCCAAGGAAGCCGCCGACCGCATCGCCAAGGAGAGCGACGGCCGCGTCGAGATGCAGATCTTCCCGGCGAACCAGCTCGGCGGCGACACGGACATGCTGTCCCAGGTCCGCAACGGCGCGCTGACCTTCTTCACGCCGTCGGCGCTCGTGATCGCGACCCTGGTGCCGGTCGCGGCGATCAATGCCGTCGGTTTCGCCTTTTCCGACTACGACCAGGTCTGGGCGGCGATGGACGGGCCGGTCGGCGCTCACGTGCGCAAGGCCATCGAGGGCTCGCGACTCCATGCGCTGGAAACGATGTGGGACAACGGCTTCCGCCAGATGACCACGAGCGGCGAGCCCATCACGTCCGCGGCCTCGCTTTCGGGCCTCAAGATCCGCGTGCCGGTCTCGCCGATCAGCATTTCCATGTTCTCGGGGCTCGGCGCCGCGCCGGCCAGCCTTCAGTTCTCCGAGGTCTACACGGCGCTCCAGACCAAGGTCGTTGACGCGCAGGAAAACCCGCTGCCGATCATCCAGGTCGCCAAGCTCTACGAGGTGCAGTCCTCCTGCGCGCGCACCAACCACATCTGGGACGGCTACTGGTTCATCGCCAACGGCCGGCAGTGGTCGGACATGCCCGACGACGTGAAGGAGATCGTCTCGCGCGCCATCAACGAGGCGGGCCTCCAGCAGCGCGCGGACATCAAGGCGCTGAACGCTTCCGTCGAGGCGGACCTCTCGGGCAAGGGCCTGACGTTCAACGAGGCCGATACCGAAAGCTTCCGCGCCAAGCTGCGCGAGGCCGGTTTCTACGGCGAGTGGAAGGAAAAGTTCGGCGAGGAAGCGTGGGGCCACCTCGAAAGCGCCGTCGGCACGCTCGCCTGACCGGCCGGGCGGTCCGCCCTGACCGCCCATTCCCTTCCTTCAAGGCGGGCGCTGCCCGCCAGCCATCCCCAGCGAAAGGCGTTCCATGAGCCGATTCTTCGGTGAGATCAAACAGGCCGGCTATGTCGTCGACGACATCGAAGCGGCCATGGACCACTGGTCGCGGGTGCTCGGCGTCGGGCCGTTCTTCTACAAGGAGCGGGTACCGATCGAGAACTACCAGTATCGCGGGACAAGCCACACGCCGCACAACTCGGTGGCCCTGGCCAATTCCGGTCCCCTGCAGATCGAACTCATCCAGACCCGCAACGACGCCCCGTCCATGTATCGCGACTTCCGCCAGGCGGGTCATCGCGGCCTCCAGCACGTCGCGTACTGGACGCAGGACTACGACGCCGATCTCGCGCGCCTGATCGCGGAAGGGTTCGAGCCCGTGATGAGCGGCGAGGTCGGCGAGCGCGGCCGCTTCGTCTACTTCGACACCGAGTTCCATCCTGGCACGGTGATCGAGCTGTCGGAGGTGGCGGGGCCGAAGGGGCGGATGTTCGACATGATCCGCGCGGCGTCCGAGAACTGGAACGGCCGGGATCCGGTGCGTCCGTTCCCCGATCTGGCGAAGGTCTGAAGGCCGTGAGCGCCGAGACCTTCGAGGCGACCTATCTCGTCGAGACGCCGCTGCCGCTGGAGACGGTGGCGGAGATCATGGCGGGCGAGCAGTCCTGCGGCACCTTCGCCCGCGTCGAGGGCGAGACCGATGCCCTGCGCGAACGCGCCCGGGCGATCGTCGTCTCGGTCGCGGACATCGGCGAGGTGGCGCACCCCTCCGCGCCGAGCGCCTGGCTGCGCCGGCGCGGCGAGACCCGCGCCTCGCGTCGGGGCCGGGTGGTGATCCGGTTTCCCGTGGCCAATGTCGGGGCGAACCTTTCGACGCTGGCCGCAACCGTCTCCGGCAACCTCTTCGACCTCGGCGAGACGACCGGGCTGCGCCTAGAGGATGTCCGGGTTCCCGCCGCCTACCGCCGTCGCTTTCCCATGCCGCGCCACGGTGTCGTGGGTACGCGGCGGCTGACAGGCGTCGCCAATGGGGCGATGATCGGCTCGATCATCAAGCCCAATGTCGGCCTGTCCGCAGCCGAGACCGGCGAACTCGCGGCACGCCTGTGCGCCGCCGGGCTCGACTTCATCAAGGACGACGAAATCTCCGCCGATCCCGACCACGCGCCGCTCGCCGAGCGCATTCCCGCCGTGATGCGGGCGGTCAGGGCGCACGAGGACCGCACGGGCAAGTCCGTGATGGTCGCCTTCAACATCACCGACGAAACCGACGCCATGCGCCGGCATGCCGACCTGATCGCCCGAGAGGGCGGCACCTGCGCGATGGTCAGCCTCAACTGGTGCGGCTTCTCCGCGGTGGAAACGCTGCGCCGGCACACCGACCTCGTGCTCCACGGCCATCGCAACGGCTACGGCGCCTTTTCGCGGCACAAGGCGCTAGGGATCGGCTTTCGCGCCTACCAAACGCTCTGGCGGCTTGCCGGCGTCGACCACATGCATGTCCACGGTCTTTCGGGAAAGTTCGCGCAGGAGGATGACGAGGTCATCGACAGCGCTCGCGCCTGTCTGACGCCCCTGGCCGGGGACGACGACCGTGTCCTGCCTGCCTTCTCCTCCGGGCAGTGGGCCGGCACGGTGGCGCCGACCTATGCGGCAGCCGGAACCAGCGACCTCCTGTTCATGGCGGGTGGCGGCATCATGGCCCATCCGGGCGGGCCGGCGGAGGGAGTTGCCAGCATCCGGGCTGCTTGGGCTGCGGCCGAGAACGGAATCGATCTCTGCGAGGCGGCCCGTACCGATCGGGTTCTGACGCAGGCGCTCGACTTTTTCGGCGCGCGCTGATGGACGCGCCACGCTACGGCTGGTTCGGTGACGACTTCACGGGTGCGACGGATACGCTCGCGACGATCAGCGAAAGGGGACACCGCGCCTTCCTGTTCCTCGGAGTTCCCGATGCGGCTTGTCTACGCGCGGCGGGGCCGCTCGATGCGGTCGGCATCGCCAGCGCCACGCGATCGATGGGGTCGGGCGAACTGCGCGCGGCGGTGGAGCCGGCCGGCCGTTTTTTTCGCGCGCTCGGCGTCCGCTTGGTCCATTACAAATGCTGCTCGACCTTCGACAGCGCGCTGGAGGTAGGGAATCTCGCGATCGCTCTCGAGACCCTTCGCCCTTTCGTCGACCAACCGACCGCCGTGATCTTGGGCGGCCAGCCCTCGCTCGGCCGTTATTGCGCTTTCTCCAACCTCTTCGCCGTCGCGGGCGAAGAGACCCATCGGCTTGATCGGCATCCGACGATGAGCCGACACCCCGCGACGCCCATGGGCGAGGCGGACCTGCGACGGCATTTCGCGACGCTTGGTCTCGAAACGGTCGAGGGGATTCACTACCCGCTTATGGATGACGCACCGCATCTACTAGATCGACTCACCTCGTCGAGGGACGAAGCGGTCCTCTTGGATGCATTGACGCAGGAGCATGTGTCCGTGGCGGGCACAGCTTTGAGACTGCTGTCGGAAAAAGGCTCCGTTCTGGCAATGGGGGCGAGCGGAATCGCCGAAGCCTTCTTTCAAACCCGCCAATCACCGACACGCGCGGCAACCGACGATCTGGAGGTTTCGCAGGTGCTGGCCTTAGCTGGATCCCTGTCGCCGACTACCCGTGCGCAAGTCCTTGCATCGCGACGCTACCGACGGCTCCAGATCGATCCGATCGCTCTAGGCGTCAGCAGTGCCTATCGGGAGGACCTTTTGGCGGAGGCGATGAAGATCCTGCAGGTTGGCGACAATCTTCTCCTTCACACGATGTCACTGGATGGTTCAACACCCGATACAGCCGAGGCCTCGCTCGCTCCGGAAGGAGCTAAGCTCGTCTGTGCGATCCTAGCCCAGTGTCCGGTTCGTCGCGTGTTTGCCGCCGGCGGCGACACCTCAAGCCATCTCGTCCAAGCGCTTGGCTTTTGGGGTCTTGGTTTCGTTGGCCGCGCTGACAAGGGCGTCTCGATCTCCCGAGCGCGCTCCGACCGACCCGATCGCGACGGCATGCTGCTGCTGCTGAAAGGCGGTCAGATGGGAGGTCCTGACCTAATGGATCGGTTCGTCGGACGTTGAGGTACTCAATTCCTCACCGGAATTAGAAACTCTAGCTACTCGCGGCGACAAGTGTCGAAGGCAGGTTGCTCGCTATGCGGTGGTACACTCCCATGGACGAAGCGATTCTTTCAGCGGCTGCGCAAACTCGAGGGACTTCGCATGTGCCCGTGGTTGGTCGACGAGAATCTTGGGCGTTTGTTTCGCGCTCGCTCGAAAAATGTCCTGCAAGCGATGGATCGCTCCGGGCATGCGGGACGCCTTCCAAAAGTAATGACAGGCCCGCGGGCACATTTCTTGGCGGCCGCTTACCGTCGACTCGTGAAGGGCATGGCAGATCCAGCAACGCAAACCCCGCTTCGTGCTTGGGTCAGGGAATTGAAGCGAGCCGGTCCTCCTCCATACGAGTTCGACGATACCCGCAGAACGCTGTGGTTGAGTAGGGTCGGACTCTGGGACATCGATCCGAATGAGCAGGTCGAGCTCGAGCAACACCATCTTTATGCTTATGCTCAATGGCAGGCTGCCGATCCCTCCCTTTGGGGTAACCCGGCGGCTGGAATCGTTCATTCGGCTGTACAGTTGGGGTTCGCCTCTGAATTGGAATGGGCTGGCGGCAAGAAGGAGCCTACGTTCACGGACGCGCTTGTTGCCAGGATCGGCAAGGAGGCTGCGGAGTTGCTCGATTCGATTAACATGTCGCCGACCGATCTTCCTCCCGGCATGTTTCTGCACTTCCTCACGGTTAACATGCAGACGTCGAGAGACGAGCTCGACAGTGATCTCGCCATCGTCGTCGGATTGAG
Source organism: Aureimonas phyllosphaerae (assembly GCF_900113065.1). GTDB lineage: Bacteria > Pseudomonadota > Alphaproteobacteria > Rhizobiales > Rhizobiaceae > Aureimonas > Aureimonas phyllosphaerae. The sequence continues at coordinate 104,375 of NZ_FOOA01000012.1, read as the reverse complement.
GATTGAAGGGAGACCTGTTTATAGGGTGTGCTTGCTTCAAGCGAAGTGGAGGCCGGACCACGGTGGCAAGATCGGCGTGCGCGGCGGTCGCCAGCTCACTGGCCTGCGCGGGACGGGGATGGGCTTCTACCTGTTCTATCCGGCAAGTTCACCTGAGAAGTATGACCGCTTCCGGTTTGCCTCCGTCGTCTCTGCGGAAGACGTCTTCCAGGACGTCTGGGGCTTGGGTGAACCCCCCCGGTTCCAAAGCGTGGACACGCTGGGTTCGCCGTTTGGAAACGCTTGGGATCTACCGACCTTCGTTTCGCGGTTGCTGGACCCGATGGTTTCCGGGGCTTGGCTGACTTTCGACACGTTAGACGAAGTCAAAGAAGCACTCCGAGGGGAACGGGTTCTTCCCTTGACGCAACGGCGGCTTGTGGCATTCGATACCACGGAGAACGATATGCTCGTCGCCACGCTGGAAAGTCTGTACGACCCCGGACCTGACGAACCCGAACCGGACAAACCCCAACCGTTCATCACCAAGCGTCGCTTGAAGCCGCCGCCGGCGCACGACCTCGACAATGATCCAGAAGACGAGCCAGAGGGAGCGGAAGAGGAACTGAGGTTTCGGAGGCAGCGAGGTTGGAACCCCTTCGGATAGTCCTAGCAGAGAAACAGCGAAATCTGCTCGGCAACCACAAGGCCGTTGGCCCTCGACCGACAGGGTTCAGGCGCAGTGGCAGCCAGTTCCTGCAGCATGTCCCAGTCCGGGCCCACATCGACCAAGCGGTAGATGGCTTCTTCCACGGCAGGATAGCTTTCCGGGGGCACGGTCAGCAGCAAGGCTTCGATAAGAGCGCGGCGGTGCTTCGGCATCCGAAGGAGGCGGTCGCGCACCGTTTTCGCAAGCCGACGACTTCGTGTCCCGCAGGGTGCGCGAAGCGCTTGGGCCGAGCCGTCGGCGCGAAAGCATCGGTCGCGGAATAGACGGCGGAGCCACTGTATGTCTTCGCGGGACGGCGTGGGACCGCCGATCGAGGTGCGTGCCGATGTGGATGAGCTCGCCGTTCCCGAGCGGGAGCGTCTGGTTGGAAGGATGTCTTGCAAGGCGGATGCGCGCGTAACGGCATGTGAGGTATCCACGGCGATTGTGTTGGCTTCGCCTGACCCGGCGAGCGCGAGACCGGAGACGGGCGTCGACGGTATGGACGGCGCCGTTGGCCTGAGTTGTTCCAAAGACGCCTCCCCGTTCATTTCCCTCAACGTTGCGGGGAAACAGCACAAGAGGGAAGCCCGCGAGTGGTCACGGCGGAAGTTGAGTTTCGAAGCTTCCGAAGCGGCATACGTCCGAGTTTTCCCAGGCGATACCCGCCTTAATGGGACTGGCCGGCGGTCGCGCTCGCCGATTGCAACAGCGATGCGCACGTTCGGTGAACCCAGGTTGGCGACCTTGTCCATGGCTCTCGCAGCGGCATGCACTGGAAATCCGAATAATCTCATGCGGCTATCGGAAGCTCTACCCTTCAGCCTGCATCGAGATTGCGCCGGAGCCCAAGTTTGGCCTTTCAGCGGAGGTATCAGCGTCCAAAATTCGGACGCCGATCAGGCGTCAGTTTTGCAGGCCGTTTGACCGCTAGACCGCCCCCGGGGCGGATCAGAAACAAGCCGCCGTCTAAACTGTCAGTTTCAAGCTGCGTCAATTGGATTTGTCGATGTCCCTTGTTGCGTGATTCGAAGCTGTCGCGGGGCGCGGAACCCACGCTAAAAACGCAGCGGCTTCTCAGGCGCCGCCTATGACGACCATCGGGGCATTCCTGATTTCGGGGAGTTCGTCGCCTTCTTGCACAGCGATCCAGCGGTCTGCGGCGGCAGAGGACACCCCGAGTTCGACCAGGACCCTCGACAAGGTGACGCAAGAGGCCCTGACGAGGGTCAGACGCGCGCTCTCCTCGTCCGTACCACGCCAATCGCCGTAATTCGTCTCTTCGAGGAGTTCGTGGAGCGCGAAAGAAACACGTTCGATCTGTGTCGGGGACAGCGTTCCGGCCGACGCGACCAACGCAACCGCCTGCAGGGCCTGCGGCAAAGCCGTCTGCACCCGGAGCGCGACGTGGGCGACGACGTCGTCGACCAGCGTGGCGGGAAGCGGACCGATGGCAGGGTCGTTCGGTGCGCGCGACCAGCCGACGAGCGTAGTGAGCGCAGCCGAAATCCTGCGGTCGCATCTCGAGAGCAAGCCGCCCCTCAATTTGGTCGTACCGGCATCTATGTCGACGATACCCAACCGGATCGCCTGAGGCACCAGCGTGAGGTGGTCCGGCAGGCGCGGATCGGTCAGGAGTTGCCGAATGGCGCCCAAGCGTTCCTCGCCCATCGTCTCTGCAGTCATGGCCGGGAGCACGGTCCCGGCTAACGCGGACGCGATCTCCCGGCTCGTTCGCACCTCCTCGAAGGCAAGTCCGAGCAGGTCCGTTGACCGATCCTCCTCACGGGGGCGCCAGCGAACCAAACCGTCGAGCACTTGGAGACGATCATCCGATCCGAGGACCGTTCGGATGTCGAGCGAGGGCATAGTAGCCATCCGGCAAAGCAGTCCCCGGACAGGATCGAACGGCTGGCCGAAATCGTGCACGCTCGACAGCACGAGACGCCGGACGACCGAACGTCGTTCGGCCTCGTCGTTCGATGGCACGTCGAGGAGTGCCATGACCGCGATGTTCCCGTGATAGTCGGGCCCCTCGGCACGCCTTCGCCTGGACTGGAATGCTTCGTCGAGGGCGGCAAGCTCGCTGTCTCGCAGGAGGTTCCCTCGAGCGAGAGCCAGCAGTCGCAGGATCGCCAACGATGCCTCGAAGGAGGATCCGTCCCGGGACAGGGCCAGCATCCGCGAGATCGCGACTCCCCATGTTCCGTCGTCGTCGGGGCGGATGTCGTCGGTACGGATCAGACTCCCGGTATCCGGCCAGCCCGGCGTCGGCGGCAGTCCGAGATCCGAAGGAAGCGGGAAGGCGATCAGAGCGGGAATGTGCGGTGATCGGCTGGAGGGTGGAAGAGCCTCCATCGATCGAGACAGGAGAAGACCGACCACCCGACCGAGGCCGGCCCGCCCCCAGATGGGATCGCTCGTGAGGTCCGCGGCAAGACGCAGGCAACTCGAAGCGTCGGACGGCGACATCCGGATGCAAAGCCGCGAAAGCAGGCCGACAAGTGCCTCGAGTCGGTTACGCCAGAACATGTCCGCGGGACGCGCTGCCAGCGCATGCTCGATCGCGCGTCTTGTACGGCTCGTGAGATCGTCGATCACGCTACGCTCGAATCGGGCCACGCTGATGCGGTCGAATGATCTGTCGAGGAGGGCAGCCTCTCCACGCGATATGCAAAGGAGGAGAGCCGAGGGGTCCGGACCGGACGTATCGGCGGTCGCCTCGAGCGCAGAAGCGAAGCGGCTCTCCATGACGTTGACGAACCCGCCCAGCGACGCGGGAAGACCGACATGGTCTGCAAAGCGGGCGGCGAAGCGTTCGATCGAGGCAACCGGCGCCCTTGTCCAACGCGTGGGAGCCGCACGGAACATGCCCGCGTCGAAATGCGGACCCCTGTCCCGGAGTTCGCGGCGTCTATCGCGTTCCGCCTTCACGATGGCGTCGTCCAACGCCTCCAGGCGATCCCACGGGTTGCAGAGGCCGATCTCGAACCGACGGTACCAGTCGTCCCGGTCCAAGCGCTCCTCGATGACCTCGGCTCTCAACGGGGCCCCTGGCGTTCCCTGCACCAAGGCGTTGGCCAAGAAAGCCGCCCAAGCGAACCGCGATCTGAGCGAGAGCGACGTTCGATCGCGGGCAACCAACCCTTTCAGACGCGAAAGCGTTTCGAAGATTGTCTCGGCAAATTCGTCGTGGCGGCCCAGTTCCGCTAGCAGCGAGGCCCGGCGAAGTCCCCAGATCGGATCAGCGCCCGCGATGTGGGTCAAATGACCTTCGATGCTTTCGAAGTCGACGTGATCTCGCGCCCACAGGGCACTCTCGTAGGCGACCAGCGCCGAAAGGTTCCTGTCGGAAGTGTGGATGGCGGAAAGCCTCGAGATCCATCGCTCGAAGCCCTGTCGATTTTTCGCCTCGCGGTAGGTCCTCAACATCAATCGTCCGACCGGGGCTCGGTCCTGTCGCCGGAGCCTTGTCAGATCGAGCGCGGCGAGCATGGTCTCGATGCGCGCGAGGTCGTGGGGGGCAATGTCGCCATGCACCAGATCCAGGCGCCACAACACGTCGCCCAGCATGGCGTGTCGATCATCCTGTCCCGATGCGGCATCCGACAGCACGGCTGCCACATGGTCCGGAAGATTGAGCTCCACCTGCCGCCGCACCAATGGAGGCGGCTCACACCAACCCGGATAGCTCGCGCGTTCATCGCGCCAGCGGGATGCGCAGGTCTCCAGATAGTTCAAACAGAATGTCGCATCGCTGAAATCGAGCCAAGGTGCGTGCGGATCCGTCGGGTCTATCGGCGGAATGGCCGAGGGTGGCCAAGGCGTCCGGGACGGCCATGCATCGACGGGCAGCGGTCTCATGGACTCGATGGTTTCCAGGAAGAGGCGCGCGGCGGCGGCGTTGCGTTCGTCGATGTCCCCTGTCTCCGTGGGAACGAACGGGCCGAGATCGAGGAGGCGTACTCCCCGTCCATCGTAAAACGAGCGCATCCGATCGTCCGCGTCGAACACGCCGACGAGGAAGATCGTCCTTCCGTATTGTCCGATCTCGGCTTGGACCCAATCCACCCAATTGCGGAAGTTTGGGTCGTCGCCCGAGAAGCCCAGCATGCATACGTCGTTCTCCAGGAGTACGTGACGGGCAAGGTTCACGAAGGGTCCGAAGTTGTCCGCATAGGTGCGGTAGTCCGAATCAGTGATGATGAAGGGCGTGTGCGACGGCAGTGATCCGTGCAGCTTGACGACGCGCGGGGATCTCGTCCGGGCGAGGTCAGTCGGCGTCAGAACCGTTTCGTAGATGGGTTCGACGATCTGCTCGGCCGCTCGCTCGAGCAGCGTATCGTAGTTCGTCGTGAGGACCTCTGTCCAAGGAAGGCCGAGCAGCCGTCTGTGTAGGTCCCCGGGTTGCCAACTGCCATCCGGAACGAGGCGGCGGATCAGGCCCTCCAGCCTCGGTCGACCGAAGGTCTCCTCGTATTGCGCCGCCAGCGCGGGCGCGGACTGGGCTGAAACTATCTCCGGACCAAGTTCCGCGCGCATCTCGGCTTCGAGGTCGCGCCATAGCGGAGGGCCTCGGCTGTCGTGCGCCGGTAGGTCCGCGTTGCGCGAGAAGCCTGCGCCGATCATGAGAGCGGCGCCCCGCAGTTCCGTCTCGCCCCACAGCGATCGTGCGAGGGATCGAAGAAGCGGCAGGGAAGCCAGACCGGGCATGGGGCTGGTCGTGGACATGGAGCGGACGTTTCCTGTGGCAGCTTTGGCCCAGCTGAGCATATTGAGGGGCGCCACGCAGCAGCTCGATGGTTTGCGGTGAGATGCCTCCTCGGTCCGGCTGTCGCAGATGCCTTGGCGGCAGACACAATGGAAGACCGGTCGATCGAGTTGCCGCGGACGAATTCCACGGGGAACGGCCCTACGGCATCCCGCTCGTGCGGTGAGTCGTCCTTTTCGCTGCTCAATAAGGATGCGAAAAGTTTTCCGATGCCCGAACGCGGGGTGCCGCTCGTTCCCGCGTTGCGTTCGCACCGAAGCTCATCCGATGCCCAGCCGGGGCATCCCGGTCTTTTATGACAACCCTGGCGGTCGCAGTCGTCTGCAACGCGGCGAGCCTTTCCCTTGGTCGCGGTGCCAGGGTTGGCACTACGTTGGGCAGCATGTATCGGCGATCGCGAAGTGGGAGGCATGCGGGCAATTTCGCTCGACGCTTACGGGTGTCCGTCCACCTGTGTGCCCGACATAAAAACTGTTTCTGAGGCCTGCCTCGTTTTCGACCGCGCGGGCGGGCTTTGGGTCCCAGGACCGGCCGGCAGCCAACCGCGAACTTCAACCCCGAGGCCACGACGTGGTGGTGATGGCTGGTCGATCGCCCGATCAGAGAGAGAAAATGGGGTGTATACGTGATTTATGAGCGGCGTGGGCTGCAACGGCGGTTGAACGAGCTGCGGGATGTCCTCGGCGAGAAAGCGGTCGATGGACTGGTGCATCGCCTCAACCGTCCCGGGAAGGATCGCCTCGCTGCCATGTGGGAGACGGTAGTGCTTCACGCTCTCTCGAATGTCGGCAAGCTTGAGAGCGAGGTCGAACTGGCTTCGGGGCGCCGCCCAGACATAAAGCTCGAAGCGTCAGGTCTTCTGATCACCGCCGATGTGACGGCGGTCTCGGACGACGGCCTGGACAACGACAATCCCTATCTCGAGCTGAGCCACCAAGTTGAAAAAGCCAAGCGTAGGCTCGGGCTTCCGATCGGGGGACTCGACCTGCAGGTTCGCGCCCGTCACAAGAAGACAAGCCGCGGAACGCAGACGGTCCTTCTCCTGCCGCCGAAGAAACAGCTGGATACGTTCGTTCGGGACTGCATCGTTCCGCAGCTGCGCAACCAGATTGAGGCGGGCGAGCGTGTGCTGCGCGTCTCGATCGACGACGAGGACGTCGGCATCGACGTCACCGTTGATCCAGATCGATCGCCATACATCTCCATGGGCTTCGCGGCCTACGACGTGCCGAAGATAAAAGACCGCAACCCGCTCTACAACGCGCTCAAGGCAAAGGCGACGCAGCTTCGAGGCGCGGAAGGGATCGTCGGGATCGTCGTCGGCGATGGCGACTGCTCAGCTCTCGCCGGGCGGCCGCCCGGCCGGGACCGTGTCACCGCCGACGTCATTGTAGGAGAATTTTTCCGACAATTTACCCGCGTCGATTTCGTGCTGCTTCTCGGCGTGACCGAGTCCAGAAGGAGCTGGAGACCAAGCGGGACCGTTCGGCAAAACGCTGCCGGACTCCATGTTCGTGACGGAAGCAACCTCAGGAGCCGTCTATGTGCCCTGTTCGACGAGATGCTGACGCACTTCCCGACGCCGACACGCTCGCCAGTGAACGGCGCGCTTCGCGCTCGCGAGGAAGGCTATGACCTCGGCCATCACGGAAGCTATACCATGTCGCAATCTTCAGTCCGTCTCAGCCTTCGCGAGTTCACGGAGATACTCGCGGGCCTGAGGACACTTGCAGACAACGGAGCGAAGAATGTCGAAGCCGCACGCAAGCTTTCCGGAACGTCGAACCGAGCGCAGGCGATGATCGAACGCAATCTCTCGGAAGGGCGGCTTCCGTCGTCGATCGAGGTCTTCAAGACCGGCGAGAACGACAGCGACGACTATGTCGAGATTCGGTTTGGCGAGGTCGATCCCGCCATCGCCCCATTCCGATAGAAGAACTCCGAGCGACTTGGGTTTGTCCTGAGAGACGCTGGCCGCGTTCGGCCCACGTTGGCGGATGGATTGCTCGATGCGGGAATGGTCAGGCCGCGTCGGCATCGGCGACAATCGTAGGCTCCATCAGCGTAGAGCTCGGTCGGTTGGCCCCGGAACGCCTCCGGGACTGGGAAAGGGAGGCACCGCAACGAGGACCTCCTCCAGCCAGGGGATCTAATGGGGTAGACGTCCCCCTCGCGGTAGCGGTCGAGGCTGGGCATACTGCCAGGCGAAATCGGCCCGGCCGCGTCTCCGATTTGGGGCGCTATCCCCGGAAACCTGCATGCCGACTGGATCCGTAGATGGCCTTGCGCGCGCCCGACAGGCACGCCACAACCTCTCTGCAAGACCGGCGGCGGGGAGCAAGGACATGCGGGGCGTAAGACGAAGCGTGTTCGTAGGGTTTCTCCTCCTTTGCGGCTTCACGGCTGCGCCGGCCGCCCCCTCGACCTGCCCGGCCTCGTACCTCGGCGGCCAGATGCCGGACTTCTCGCGCGTCGCGCAGGCAACCCCGGCGCGCGAGCTGTGCTACGCCGAGTTCGCCATCCTCCATTCGGGTGCTACGCGGACGCCCTTGTGGGCCGGCGAGCACCTGACGACCGCGCAGGTCCGGGCGGCCGAGGCCATGTCGCGAACCGACCGCTTCCATGCCGAACGGCGCCTGCCCAGGCGCGAGCGTTCCGAGCTGTCGGACTACCGTCGCTCCGGCTTCGACCGCGGGCACATGGCCCCGTCCGGCAACATGCCGGATGCCAAGAGCCAAGGCGACAGCTTCAGCCTCGCCAACATGGTCCCGCAGAACCACCGCGTGAACACGGGAGTATGGAGCCGGATCGAGGAGACAGTGCGCGACGTCGCGACCCTCGACGGCGAGGCCTGGGTCGTGACGGGGCCACTCTTCATCGGCGGCGACGTCGGAGCGATCGGAGCCAACGATGTCCTTGTGCCGACGCATGTCTGGAAAGCGGTCTACGATCCCAAACGCGAAGGTGCCGCGGTCTACGTTGCCGACAACGCCGACATTCCCAACTGTCGCATCATGACGGTTCCAGCGTTCCGGGCATTCAGTGGGATCGACCCGTTCCCCGCGCTGCCCGCGGGTACGGGACGACTGGCATTGACCCAGCCCAAGAGCTGCCGAGCGGAGTAGACACGGATGGCCAAGCGCAGGAACACGGCAGGCGGCGGAGAAGACGACGGGAATTCGTTGGAGACCTCAGAATTCCGCCCGTTCGCCGATGACGAGACCGCAGTGACGATCGGCGGGGTGACCATCGAGAACGGGACAGACCGTGTCTCGCTGAGCGGCTCGCTCGACATCGCACCCGACCAGGCTGGGTTGGAAGCGGCCGAGGCGTTGCAGCGCGCGGTCAACGCCATCGTTGAGGCATTGAAGGCGAAGGGCGATCTGCCGGAGCGGGTGGGGTCCGAAACGGAGACACAGGACGCTCCTGCGCCGAAGCGGGTGCGGAACCCGTTCGCCTGAGGGACGCCGTCAGTAGGCAAGCCATACCAGCGCCGTGACGACGGCGAGGCCAACCATGAGGATCGCGCCGTTGCCGGCGCGGTGCGGACGCGCGAAGTCCCATCGGCCCGTATGTGGATCTTTCGTTGCCGGCATCGTGCCGTCCTCGTCCGGGGTGCCATCCGCGGCGCGGATGGCCGATCCGAACCGTCGATCCCAGTCGCGGTCCATCATCCCTCGCCCCGATCACGGATGAATTGACCCCGTTTGGTCAGGTGCCACCAGCGCGTCCCGCGCCACCCTGCCTCGACGTGCGCCAGGCCGAGGCCTTCGAGTTCAACGACCGCCTCGATGAGCGCGGGTGGCAGGCTGTCTTCCAAGGCGCCGATCGGGATCCCGTCGGAAGCCCAGCCGACGATGCGCGTCATCGCCTGGCGCTGGGTTGGTGTCAGGTCCTGGAAGCGCATGGGCGTACAGCTCGCCTCAGTCCAGCGTGATCGTTTGGGCAGAGAAGCTCTCGACCTTCTTGATCCCGGTCACCGCGCCCGCCATCGCCCGCGGCGAACCGGCGCCGCCCTTCAACCAGCACTGCTTCTTCGGCTTCACGTAGGTGAAGGCGACGCATCGGTCATCGGCAACGCATGCCCGGCGGCACTCGAACTGGGTCGCGGCCGGGTTGGGCCGGCGGGACAGGTCGTAGCCTGGGAGGTCGACGTTCTGAAACAGCGCGGTCTCCGGATCGATCACTGGGATCGTCATGGGGGACGGATCGCGATCCGACCGTGACAGGAGTTCGCCCGAGAAGGCCGCCGAGTTGCCGTCCACCTCGCCGCGTCCCGACTTAAGGAAGCAGTTCGGTCCCCGGCCCGGGCGCGTCTTCATGTTGAACGTGAAGGCCCGGCACTGGCCGCCCAACTCGAAGCACTTGGCAGCGCAGGCCGGAGCGTCCGCGACGAACGTGCTGCCCACGTCCTCGCCGAAGAAGTCCAGACCCGCGTAGATCGCCATGCGTGTCGGTTGCTTGGTGTAGGTCTCGAGCGTCGAGAGCGCCGCCGCCGTGCGGTCCGACATGGCGGGGGACGGGGCGGCGAGTGCCGCGGCCTCGGTCTGCGTACCGTCGTTCGGCATGCTGACGGCGTCGGCGGGTGCCGGCGTGATGCCTTGGTTCGCATCGGGCGAAGGGGAGGGTGCCATGGGTGCCACGGTCACGTCGGCCACGGCTGCGCCCGCCGTCTTGTTGATGCCGAACCGCGCCACCTCGTCGGGCGTGAAGAAGTGCATGTCGTCGGGTGGCGTGCGGAACATGATGGTGATGACGCCCGTCGGCGTGCCGAAGCGGTCCAGCGTGTCGATGACGTCGGCCACCGACATCTGCGCCGATTGCAGGTTCGGCCGTTCCGACCACATTTGGTGCACGCCGAGGCGGCCGTCCGCCTGCCGCTCGTGGCCAGCCAGGAAGATGTAGGAGCAGGCCGAGGCGCAGGTCGACCCGTCCGGAATCAGCGTGTCGAGCTTGCGGGTATGGACGTCGTCGGCGATCAGGAGCCCCGCATCGACGTCGCCGCCCGGACTGTTCAGAACGAGGAGCCTGGCGTTCGGGGCGGCGAGAAGCGTCCTGCGGAAGGCGAGCGCCGCGCCAGACGTCAGGGCGCCGTCAAGTTCCACGATGTCGGGCCGTTTTGGATCGAAGCGGAAGGGGGCGAGCGCCGAGGGCTCGGCCGACGACGCGGGCATTCCGCCGAGCGTGACGACCGTGAGCGCCAGGATGCCCGCCAGGATCGTTCGAACCACGCTCAGCATCCGATCTCGGCCTTGATCGCCTCGACCTCGGATAGGGACGAGCAGACGTTCTCGCAGGGGATGCCGTCGTTGTCGCCGTCAGCCCGGCGGTAGCCCCCGCACCAGAGGCGTACCGCCTCCTCGCAGCTCGACACCGCCTTGCAGGTCCGGGCCTGGGCATGGCGTTCGTCGCGGGGATGCGACTGCCGGCCCGTTCCACCGTCGGCGTTGCGGAGTATCGCCAAGCGCTCGAGCGACGGGAGTTCGCGCGCGAGGGCGATCCCGCCCAGCGACGCGGACATCTGAATGATCACGACCGCGATCAATCCACGAACCCATCGAATCATCGGACGCCCCTCTCCCCCCGTCGGTCGGGATCATCCTTGGGTTGTGGTTGCCTGTCCATGTCCGCCTTCAACGCAGGCACGCGTCAAAGCATCGTCCCGAGCGGTAGCCCGGTCGGTTGAATGCCTGCGCGGACGTATCGATGCGGGGTGCCGAACGGCGTTGCTGCACGGCGGGTGCGATCGTCCCCTCCTGCGTCGCCGCCGTGGATCTTTCCCGCGGAACCTGACGCCAGCCCTGAAGGGTCATGCAATTGCGCATGAAGCCTGACTTGCGGACCTCGTTGTCGATCGCGTTCCCGATCGCGCTCCCAAGCACGAAGGCAGCGCTGCCGTACGCGGCGTAACCCTGCTCCGTTCCCAGGGCCCGGATTTCGCACTCGGCCTTGGCGTATTCGAGTTCGGGGCCGTAGCCGATGCGTTCGTAGGCCATGTTCGATGTGGCGCACCCTGTCAGGGTAAGGGCGAATACGGTCGCGAGGGTGAGGAGAATCGGTTTGCGCATCGGTGTGTCCCGGTTGAGGAGGACCGACGTGCTACCTTGGCGTCTGTCGTTGCACCCCTAACGCGTACGCCGGATTTTCCTCCATCTGCCGACAGGGTTTCCGCCCGCATAAGCCGTTGCAGAGAATGCCGGGCATTCCCCGAACTCCGGAAAGCTGGGGGTCGCGACATGTAGGGGACGTAGCCCCTCAAGAACGCCGTGAAATCCCGATTGCAAGCGAGGGGCGTTTCGTCGTCATTTCGGTCCATGGTCCCCGGGAGAATCGAAGACATGCTCCGAACCGCGATCCTGGCCTTCGTCGTCCTGGCAACCGGAACTGCCCGTGCCGAGGACGACGAGATCTACTACGGCTCCCGTGCCGGGATGAGCGTGACGACCGTGTCGAAGGCGGGCATCGGCACCTCGATGGCCGTGATCCGCGTCGAGCACCGCCCGCGGAACGCGAAGGCCTTTTATGTGGATTACGTGCTCGACAACTCGATGGCTTGCGTCCGTAAGACGATGGCGAGCGTGAAGGTGCGCGACCGCGTTACCGCCGACTGCCGGAAGCGAACCTGGACGGACCTCTACGGCGAGCGCTTCGCGTTCCTCGGCCGTCAGAAGGATCGCGACTCCATGGCTGACTACGTCGTGAAGCGTCTCGACACCGGAGAGGTCCTCGACGGCTCGAGCGCGTCCGGCTACCCGACCGCGCTTGGCATTTTCCAGGTCCTGTGCCCCGGCATCGCGAAATAGCCGTGCGCCTCGCCACCCTGGTCCTCGGCGCCGCTCTCGCGTGGACGGGAGCCGCGCACACCGCCGACTTCAGTTCGCGCAACGCCCCGGATCCCATCGGCACCACCGCGCTCGTCATCACGCTCGGCGGGGCCATCGTCGACGGTGACGTCGAACGTTTCGGGAGGGAGGCGTCGAAGTCGTCGCCGGATGGGGAGCGCGTCGTCGTGGAACTGAGAAGCCCGGGCGGCTCCTATGTGGAGGGCCTGCTCCTCGCCGCGGCGTTCAGGAGGGCGGGGGCTGCAACGGTCGTGAGGGGTGGCGCTGAATGCTACTCGGCCTGTGCGCTCGCCTTCCTCGGCGGCGCGGAACCGTTGCGCGACGTTGGCGTCGAGGGTGACGACATCCCGAACCAGCCGCCGTCCCGCACCCTAGAGCCGGGCGGGACGCTGGGCTTTCATGCACCCTATCTCGACGTCCCGGAGGCGAGCTACTCGTCCGCGACCGTCGGCGAAGCGTACCGGGCAGCGGTCGACGGAATCTCGCTTCTGATCCAACTCGCCGACCGTCTTTATGTCGAGCCGACCGAACTGCCACGCCTGCTCGAGCCCGATCGCAATGCCGCGTTCATGGTCGACACCGTCGACGCCGTCCGCTCGCTTTGGATCGACTATGCCGACCGCTCCCTCCAGTTCAGAAATCTTCCGTCGATCACTCCGTCGATGGTCCGCAACGCGTGCATCAACCGCTGGTACCACCGCCAGAGACGGAGCGCGTTGCCGGGCTACGGCATCGCGACGCGTGCGATGCGGGACTTCGAGGAAGGCAGCGAGCTTCTCGACAACGGGGAGGTGGGGCTGGGCTTCGGGGTTCGAACCGTCCGTCAGGGCACGAAGCGGTCGTGGGTCGCCTTCACCCCGATCACGATGACGCCCGACGGCAAGGAATTCCTTTGGTGCGTGTTCGACTCCGGTCTTGGCAGTCCGCGGGTGCTGTACCGGGCCGCAGGCACCGTCGAGGAGCTCTTCGAACCGCTGGGCGACGGGGACTTCTGGGAGTTCTCGTCCTCCGAAGGGATCGTGAATCCCGACGCCGACGTCGGCGTCCCCAATGGGATGCTGATCGTCATGGACACGGTCCCAGCTGACACGCCCCTCGCGGGGGTTGCCTCTGTCGTCGCGAGCTATCAGTCGGAAGAGAAGGGCCTCGCCGCGGGTCGCTAGCCGCCCATGCGTTCGAGCCGAAGATGGCGTTCGGTATGTTTACGATGCCTCGGCGGCTGGGGCCACGTGCATCTGCCTTCACCGCCCGCTCGAGATCGCAGTTGGGCGCCAGTCCGGTCCGAACGGTTCGGGAGGCGGCTGCATCAAGGAAGGTTGCTCGACTCCGCAGGGTCGAGCAGGATCACCTCGAAACAAACAGAAACTTTGGGAGCGCGTCGTGTTGCGGAGATTGGTCGCATTCTTTTTGGCTGCATCGACCGTGGTGGCAAGTGCGGCCAGCCTCCGTCCCGAGGTGGAAAAAAAGACCGGGGACTGGTCGGCGGTTCTCTACCGCAACGAGAGCAGCAACCGCCTTTTCTGCGCCCTCGAGTCCCATGACGGCGATACGGTGTTCCGGATCGTTCGCTACAAGGACCAGAACGACACGTTCCTCGAGGTCCACAACGCTTCGTGGGAGCTTCTCGAAGGGAGAAGCAAGTTCAGCATCGAATTCGACATCAAGGGCGAGAGCTATGCGGCCGAACTCATGGGAATGCGCGACCCCAACTCGTACTATCACGACTTCACGGGAGCGCAGACATACGCTGCCCTGCTGGGGATGATCGCGCAAGCGACGACCGTGACGGTCCTCAACCCGAACGGCACCAAGATCGCGAGCTTCCGCGGCCGCCAGAGCGACGTGGCGCTCAACAACTTCGGCGACTGCCTGCAAACGGACTGGACGGCGGGCACGTCATCGCAGTCCGGTTCTGCCGAGGTGCCCTACAGGTTCGCTGGCTTTCAGGCACAGGTGCCGAAAGCGACGTCCACGAAATTTCCGGACTTCCAGCGCCGGGAGAAGGATTTCTCGTCCTTCAGGACCCGCATCCGCGAGGGCATGAAGGCCGGCCCCAATCTTGCGGGCCACTACTCCGTCACGGTCATCGGCTGCGGTACCGCCTGCGTGTTCGCTGTGGTCGGCGACAACAAGACGGGCAGGCTCGTGCGGTTTCCCCGCGGCGGGGAGGACAACATGTACCTCGGGATACACCACCGCATTGACAGCTCGCTCGTCGTAGCCCAGTGGGTGGACCCGTCCGACGGCAACAAGTGCAAGCGCGAGTACTTCAATTTCACGGGCGATAAGTTCGACCTACTCGACACCCTGGAGGTAGGCTCCGAGAACGTTTGCCTGGACGAGCTTCCGCTCCATTGAGACCGCAAATTCCTTGCGAGATCGGCGACGCCTCACTGGAACAGCGCGTCGAGATCCTCCTTGGTCGCCGATCCCGCCTGGAACTCGCTGGCGCCGACGTCGGCGACATGGCGCAGGTATTTACGCAGCACCGCCGTGCTCTCCATCGAGAAGGCGTAGGCGCGCTCGAACGAACCCTGCCGCGTTCGCAACAGGGTCGCCGTCGAGCCGTCGTCGTCGATCTGGAACAGGATCCGCGTGACGAGGCCGGACGTCGGTGCTGCCGATCCCTCGCAGCGAGCTGCCGGCAGGCATACCGCCTCCTTCTCGTAGCGCTTGCGGATCTTCTTCTCGGTGGCCGTCCGGCTCCAGTCCTCGACGCTGGAAAGGGCCGTCTCGAGCCGACCGATCTCGTCCGGGGTCATGGGGATGGCAATGGCGATCTTCTGGTAGTCCGCCTCGGGATCGATGAAGTTCACGTCGAAGCGAAGCTGTCCGGCGTCGTCGACCTTGGGCTCGACCCACATCTCGCCGACTGTCTTGGTTCCGGGCACGAAGTAGGGGACTTTTTGGTAACGCTCCGACGAGCGGCGGGCGTCGGTCTGGAGGTTGCTGTTCTCCGGGCGCACGGGCGTCTCGTACGTGCGCAGCTCTTCGGTCGTCTCGCTGCGCTGCGCCTCGAGGGTCGCGATGCGCTCCTTCAGAGCCTCGACCTCCTCCTTCGCAGCCGACCGTTCGGGGGACGGCTGAGGGATGCTGGCCGCGACCTCGCGCTGCGCGACCTGAGTGGAAAGGTCGTGAAGCTGGCCCGAAATGACCGACAGGTCCTCACGCAGTTCGTCGGTCCGCGACGCGTCGCTTTCGATCTCGATGTGGACGGATGAGGAGCTGGCGGCACCGGCGACCGCGACTGCGGCAGGCGCCGATGGGATTGGGCGCAGGTAGCGCGAATGGGACCAGCCTTCGCCGCCCGCGTAGCGAAGGTGAAGCCAACGCCCGGACGCCTCCATGACAGTCACGCGGTCCGCTTGGTAGATGCGACCGAGCTCGCGAAACTTGCCTCCCGGCCCGCCGCGCACCGACAGGAAGCCGTCGCCGTTCGCATCGAGACCGACGACTTCATAGGTCGCGGTGTCGGGTGCCCGCGTGGTGACGCTGCCGAGGTAGGCGTCGCCTCGTCCCTCCTCGAACGCTCGGATCAGATCGATGTTGGCCTTCTCGACGGCGGAAAGCGCGACGTTGCGTGTCGTCGGTCGGTACCAGCCCTTCGACCCGAACACCTGCATGGCGCGAGGCGTGTCGAAGGCATAGCCGTGCCGCGCCATGATTTCGTTGCGCGCCTCCCAAAGCGTCTGGGATGGCAGGTCGGCCAGCCATTCGGGTCGAATGCGCTCGAAGCCGGATGTTGGAAAGCGGAAATCGCAGGACGGGTCGCGTGCACAGATGCCTCCGTCCGCATGGGCGGCGAAAGGTGCCAGGGTCGACAGCGCGAGGGTCAGAAAGAGGCGTCGCAGCGTCGGCATGGGTCGTGGTCTCTCGGACGGAGTCGGGACAGCCCACCACACAACAGCGCCGCGACCTTGGCAACGGTGGTTGCGCTTTTGGTGCGGAACTACAACCAAAATCGGTGAACGGAACTGTAGGGGAGACCGTCCCGTACGGGGATGGTTCGTCTCACGGTGAAGTAGCGATGGCGACGTTCGTCCCCGATTGCGCCAGGTTCGCCACGTCGCTCGCCGCCTTTGGATCCGACACTGCCCAGCCGACGGCGATCATCACTCCTTTGGTTCGACGGATGCCTGGCATGATCAGGACCTGTTCCTTTATTGAGATGGGTGTCGAGGCGACCTTGGTCCGTCCCACATGGATCCGAACGTGGTCCTTCCACGCTCGTGGGTTGAAACCTACAGTCGACTCTCGAATCAATTGAGAGGCGACGCGCATGAGCATGGAAGAACGCCTGCGGGCACTCAGCGACCGCATCAAGAACCACTCCTCAGCGATGGCGACCGAGGAGGCCGTGAAGACCTCCGTTGTCCTGCCGTTCCTCGCCGCGCTCGGCTACGACGTGTTCGATCCGGCCGAGGTCGTGCCCGAGTACACCGCCGACGCCGTCGGAAAGAAGGGCGAGAAGGTCGACTATGCCATCAAGATCGACGGGCAGATCCGCATCTTGGTCGAGTGCAAGCCGCTGACGACCAACCTCGACAAGATCCACCTGGCGCAGCTCTACCGCTACTTCTCGGTCACCGACGCCAAGTTCGCGATCCTGACCAACGGGCGGTCCTTCCAATTCCACACCGACCTCGAGGCGCCCAACAAGCTCGACGACAAGCCCTTCCTGACGTTCGACCTCGGCGAGCTCAACACCGCGCTCCTGCCTGAGCTGACCAAGTTCGGGAAGGAGGGCTTCGACGTCGACGGGGTCCTCCAGTCGGCGCACCGCCTGAAGTACACATCGGGCATCAAGCGCAAGCTGACCGCCCTGATGGACGACCCGACCGAGGAGTTCATCCGCATGGCGATCGCCGAAGTCTACGAAGGGCGGTTCACCGCGACCATCAAGGAACAGTTCTCGCCGATGGTGAAGAACGCCTTCCGCGAGATGGTGCGCGACATGGTGCAGTCACGGATCTCGTCGGCGCTGGCAACGACGAGCGTCGTTGAGATGGACCCGGTCGACGCGGCGCCCGCCGATGAGGACGAGGTCGTTACCACCGAGGAGGAGCGCGAGGGCTTCATGATCGTGCGGGCCATCGCCCGCGAGGCGATCGCGGCGAACCGAATCCACATGCGCGACAGCAAGAGCTACTGCGCCATCCTCGTCGACAACAACAACCGTAAGCCGCTCGTGCGTCTGCACTTCAATCGAGCAGTTAAGTACATCGGCATCTTTGACGGCAAGACCGAGACGCGGCACCGGATCGAGTCGCTGGACCACATCTACGACCACAGCGATCGGATCCGGGCGACCGCGAAGGCCTACGCGACCGGTGCCGTGAAGGAATTGCCAGAGGTCGTGGAAGGGTAACCCATCGGTGACCGACTGTACGGCCTCCAGTCCACGATGCATGGCTTCCCGATGGTTCGGGACGGGGACGGCGCTTGGTTCCGGATGCGCTCTTCACCGATGGTGAAACCTCCCCATTCCGCCGCCACCCTTCTTGGCAGCCACGGTCACTACCTCTAATCGTAGGGATCACAGCTCTCGGCCCATCGGGACGCGCGACGCTTCCATCACCATTCAGGCGACTCTCCTTGAAACCCAGTGCCCTGTCACGCCTGCTCGAAGGCGTCGGACGTCCGAACCACGACAAGCGTCCCTCGATCGAGACGTTCGCCGACTTAGACGTGAACCGCGTGGCGTCCGAGCTGTCGCTGGAGGCGTTTGCGGCGGAGCGCGGTGCCCGAGAGGAGCCGCCGACCGGGTCTGTCGCGATGGACGAGGTCGAGGCGCGTATCGTCGAGCGTGTGGAGGCCGAACGCAAGGCGTCCCATGCTTTGGTCGAGGACCAGTTGCGCACCTACGCCGAACGCTTGGCCGCGCTGGATTTCGAGGAGCGCTTCAGCGGCATCCGTCAAGCGGCTCCGGCCTGCATCGGCGAGTTCAAAGCCGAAGTCGCCAAGGGGCTCAACGACCTTCATGGACGGCGGCGGGACCTGCGGGAGGCCGAGAACGAGCACGACGCCTTCAGGCGCAAACACCGTTTGGAGCGGACGGCGCAGGTGAAGGGAGGCGCATGGCACGCCATGAAGTGGGCGCTCCTTGCCTTCCTTCTTCTGATAGAGGCCGTGTTGAACGGATCGTTTCTGTCGGTCGGCAACGAGCAAGGACTGTTGGGTGGCGTCACCGAGGCACTCAGTTTCGCGTTCCTGAACATCGGCGCCGCCTTCATGCTGGCGCGATTGGCAGGCCAACTCTCCCACCGCTCCATACTCAGGAAGGTGGTGGGGCTGGCTTCGGGCGTCGCTTACGTAGCGTTGGCCGTAGCGCTGAACTTGGCTCTCGCGCACTATCGAGAGATCAAGACGACTGTCGATTCAGGCGCCGGTCGGCTGGTAATGGATCGGTTGCGTTCCGATCCTGCCGGACTGGCCGACTTCAACTCGTGGGTCTTCTTTGGCATCGGCATCCTGTTCTCGGTGATCGCCTTTGCAGACAGCCTGTCGATGACGGACCCTTACCCCGGTTTCGCGGGCGTTCAGAAGCGGTTGACAGAGAAGCGGGAGGAGTATTCCGGGATGGCGAGCGAGCTCATCGACGGGCTCAGTGACATCCGCGACCGCTACCAGGACGAGATGAAGGAGTTGAACCGCGATCTCTCGGTTCGCCGCGGCGAGCACGACGTCGTCCTGACCAACCGCTCCCGGATGGTCCAGCTCTTCGATCAGCACCAGACCCAACTGGAGCGGGCCGGCAACACGCTCCTCGGGATCTACCGGGAGGCCAACGTCCGCGCACGCCAGACCAAGGCGCCCAAGAGGTTTGCCGTTCCCTACAAGATGGAGCGCGTAAGCGTGTTCGCGAACACGTCCGCTGAGTGGGATCCCAGCGAACTTCGGCAGCGCATTTCCGAAACGCAGGAGCTCCTGACCACGGAGGTCGTGGCGATTCACGCAGAGTTCGAGAACGCCGTGCGCCAGTACCGCAGCCTCGACGACCTCGTTCCCGACGAAAGGCAGATCGATGGCGCGCAGCCGGCGTAGGGGGAGGCGTTCCGGAGGATCCGGCACGCAGGTGCTCGCTGCCTCGCTTCTGGGGGTGGCGTGCCTTGCCATCATCGGTGGCTTCGCCTGGTTCAAGCTCACGGCTGAGAAGCGGCCCGAACTCGTTGCCGAGACCCTGTGTCCGGTGGACGGGCCACGATCCGTGACGGTTGTGCTTCTGGACACCTCCGACGACATTCCGGCCGTAGGTCGTCGTCAGCTCGCCACCTATCTTGGCGACCTCGCAGACGAACTCCCGGACTACGGCTTGCTCGAGCTTCGCTTGCTGGATCCCTCCGTCGACGGCGGGCGGACCGTATTCTCCAAGTGCAATCCCGGCAACGGCGCAAACCTCAGCCAGCTCGTCGCCAACCCTGCCGCGGTCCGCCGCCGATGGACGGAGACGTTCCAGGCTCCGCTGCGCGCCGCCCTCGACCAAGGCATGGCTCCGTCCGCCTCGGAGTCCTCGCCCATCATGGAGACGATCCAGCGGATCGCCGTGGAGCGTTTCGACGGACGAAGCGTCGAGGACGTCGACAAGAGGCTGGTCGTAGTGTCGGACATGATCGAGCACGGTCCGATCTACTCGCAGTACAAGGAGGGCGTGTCCTTTGCAGCGTTCTCCAAGTCGGCCGCCAGCCGCGCCTTCGCCACGGACCTGCATGGCGCCGACGTCTCGATCCGGCTCATCCAGCGCGCTTCCGCGAAGTTCGACGCGAACGGGCAGGTCGCCTTCTGGCAGGAGTGGTTCGAGGCGAACCGGGGCAGGGTGAGGGACGTCGAGAAGGTGCAGGGAGCGGGATAATGGCACGGGACCAGGACGCCTCGGCCGCTGCGGCACACGCGAACTCCATCCTGTTTTTCGTCTTCATGGCACTTGGATGCGCGTACATCGTGATGTCGAAGTTCGCGGGATTGCCCCCGGTCGCCGTGACGTCCGTCCCGGTCCTCGTCATGCTGGCCTATGCGGGTTGCGTGAAGTTCGTCCCCTTCGTGCGCCTGCGGGACGACCAGGCGGGTGACAACCTCTACTACCTCGGTTTTCTCTACACCCTGACGAGCCTCGGCGTGTCGCTCTACCAGTTCCGGGCCGACGGGCCGGCCGAGGAGATCGTCCACAACTTCGGCATCGCGGTCGCCTCCACGATCGCCGGGGTGGCGCTGCGCGTCGTCTTCAACCAGATGCGCCGAGACCCAAGCGACGTCGAGCATGCAGCGAGGCTCGAGCTCTCGGAAGCCGCGAGGCGGATGCGGCGGGAGCTGGACGAGACCGTGGTGGAGCTCGCCCATTTCCGCCGTTCGGCCCAGCAGCAGGTTGCTGAAGGCTTCGAGCACGTCCGGGTGAACATGGAGGAGGTGTCGGGGCGCATTCTGTCGACGTTTGAGGACATGACGAGGAAGGCGTCCGGTCCATTCGAGGCGGCCTCCGAGAGTTCTGGCGTCGTCCTCTCGACGCTCGCCCAACGGATCAGCGACAGCCTCGACGGGTCCGCTCGCCGACTGGCGGAGGAGAACGAGAAGCTGGCGACTGGGACTGCCGAACTGACCAAGGCCCTTCGCACGACGACCGCAAGGCTGGCGGACATGCAGATGCCGGACAAGGTCATCGCGGTCCAATTCCAGCCCATCGCAGCGTCATTGGAGGCGACCATGAAAGGGTTTGCCGCCGAGATACGTCGAAAGGACGAGATCGATCGCGAGGTCATCGACGCGATCACCCGATCCGGCGCACAGCACCAGAAGCAAGCCAGCTCGCTGGCGAGCTTGGCGAGGTCCATGGAAAAGCGGGTCGAAGCCTTGGCCGAAACGGAGCGTCAGGCGACCGAAAGGGCGGAGGGGACATTGCGTCTCTTGCAGCAACTGGAAGCCGACCGCGCGAGGGATTTCGAAGCCGACGCTGTACGGTCGCGTCAGATCCAAGCATTGACGAATGCCGCCGCCGGGCTGACCGCCGTCGCCGCAGCCTTCGGGGAACAGTCATCCGCCGAGCCAACGGCCAGAAACGAGAGTGTCATTGCGCCCTCGCACGACGACGGCGCCGGAGACGACGCATTCGCGGATGCTCTGGAGCACGATCTTCGAGACCAGTTCGGGGTTCCGTCCTCGAACGTGCCGGAATTCAGTGGAGTCAGGTAGACGATGAGTCGTGTCTCGACATCCATAGACCGTGACGGCTCCGCGTACCGCCGAGGCCTCGTACTCGGGCTGACGATGGCGGAGATCATGCTACTCCTCGTCTTCTGCCTCCTGATCGCCGCTGCGGTCATCTTCAAAGAAGACCGCAGGGTCCGCGACGAACTACGAACGCAGCTCACCCAGCGGGACGCCGAACTCGCGGACGCCCGCGACGACGCGCGGCGGCAGACGGCGGAGGCTGTGCGTTTGAAGCGGCTGGTCGTCGAAAGCGGGAGGTCCCCTGCCGAGCGACGGCAGCTCGACGAGGAATGGCAGCGCCTCGTGGCGTCCGACGAGGTCGTCAGCCGCATGCGCGAGGCCGGGCTGTCCCCGGAGCGGCTGGTCACGTCGGCGGCCGACGTCGCCACCGTGCAGCCCCTCTTGGAACGGGGCGTGACGGGAGAGGAAATCGCGCAAGCCGTGACGGCCTCGCAGGCGCTGGCCGACGCGGTTTCGGCGCAGGGAAGCGTAAGCACGCTATCGCCGGCCGAACTCGTGCGCCTTGCAGGCCTCGGGCAGGCTGCCGAGCGGTCGGGCAAGGGCGAGCATGACTGGCCTCCCATCATCAACTTGAGCGAGGCGGCCGGCTACAGCTTCGCGGTCGGGAGTGCCGACCTCACGCCGGAGTTCGCCGAACGCCTCAGATCAAAGATCGCGGAAGAGGTCGTCAAGATCATGGGTCGGTACGACGCGGGCGTCGTCGAGGTGATCGGCCATACCGACGAGCAAGCGATGGGAAAGCGGGAATCCAACCTCGACCGGGACCTCATTCCGGTTCTGTCGGGAAAGACCGACATCGGTACGCTCTCCCCTGCTGACAATGCCGGGTTGGGCATGGCCCGGGCCGTTTCGGTCGCCAGACTGTTTCGCACCGACCCCCGGTTTTCGAATGTCACGGTGATCCCGCTGTCCGGCGGACAGATGGTCCTGCCCGGCGATGCCGTCAGCGACGGGTCGTCAGCACGCGATGCCCGTGAGCGTCGGCGCATCGAGATCCGCGTTCGCCGACCCGAGCAGCCGACCCAGCCTTGATGCAACGTCACAGGTAGGGCCTTCGGGATTCTTAACCGATCCGCCTGCGTCGTCCTCAATCCACAGCACTTGTTCTCTCTGCCTTCCGAAGCGAACGGCGCCTGACTTCGGATTGAACGCACGCGCGGTTTGGGTCCGGGCGTTCCGACGGGGAACTTTTGGAAAAGGTCGCGCTTGCCGCGGCCGTACCTTTAGCGATTGAAGAGCTTCAGACGATCGACGTGGCCCTTCGTCTCGTCGTTCGATCAAGACATGCACGATTGACGCCCTTGTGACGCCCCGGTGGGAATGGTCCGCACAATCATGGCCACCGTTGCTGGGAAAGTTTGATGCGAACGTTTGACGGCTGAAGTCGACGCTACTCTAAGCCTGGCGGGCTTCGTGCATCTCGGGTCATCCAGACTCGCCGCAAGGCTGCACACACTCGTGCAGATCGCCCCGCAAAGCTGGACCGGCGGGCATGAATGCGGTCGATGGCTTTCCCGATGCGCAGCTGCGGCTGCAGCTGCGCATCGGAATGACGGCTACCGTTCGATGGTCGGCGCCGTACGCGAGATCTCCCAAAAGGATCACCCACCACGCGCCGCTTCCCGCCCGATCGGCGAGATCAAAAACTTCCCTTGACTTTTTGGGCAAAAAGTCAAAATCTAAAGGCATGACATGGAAGACGAATTCGACGTCATTGACGCATTTGGTGGTGAGGCCCTCGGTGATCGCTTCGCAATCTACATTCCGAACAAGGACCGGCACGGTGAACCTGTCGACCAAAAGACTTGGGTTGCCGAGGCTCTGTATCTTCTATCCGACATTGGCGGCGGGGCGACCGCAATGCCACCCGTCACAGGAGCCTGGGTGAACCCTCAGACAGGGCAACTCATTCTTGAAGAGCCAGTAGTTGTCTATTCGTACGTAGACCCGGACAAATTCGTTGCCGAGATTGATAAAGTGATCGATTTCGTAAGGCGCTTGGGACGGGAGACAAACCAAGGCTCAGTCGGAATGGAGTCGCTCGGTACATTCTTCACGGTGTCAAATTTCGATTAGGCGAGAAAGAGATGAAGCTGAAAGCGGAAAAAGCGGTCGGGCGAAGGGTTCTGAAGGCTGACAAGCTTCCGAGCAAAGTAAGCGTCGAAGACGTAGCCCTCGCATTCGGTGCGGTTCAAGGGCGTGCCGTCGGAGATGACGACAGTCCGTTCTCTTTATGGCAGGTCGCGAAAGAGATGGAGCGAAGGTTAGTATCTACTGGAGGGCGGCCCAGCCTTCCAGGAGCGAGCGCTCAGTTAAAGGTGAACTTGCTCGACGAAGATGTCGAAATTTTGTCAAGCATTTCTGATTCGATTGGCGTCGAGAAGTATAAGCCTTCAAAATCGCAAATCATTACAATTCTCGTGCATATGGCGCTGTCACAGTTTTCGAAGGATGACATCAGGAGATCGTTCGCTAGCACGATCAAGTGAGTGGCGTTCCCGCGATCGTATGCAAAGACAGACTTGCGCCTCAATAAAATCCGTAGGAGCGGAGTCGGCTGGCGAACAGGACGAGTAACTGTCTAAAGCCAGTGTTGGCGAGTCGCGGAGCCTATTTCGGCTTGAGCTTCTGGGATGCTGTCTTAAAATAGCTGTGTTCTCATAACGGTTCGAAAGTCTTCCTCCGGCTGAGAACTTGGCAGGGGATGTTTTTCGCCTTTGCCGTGCTTCCATTTTGCGAAAGCCGATAATCCAATCATGAGCACCGAGACTTCCCGTTTCCGCCAGATTGTCAAAAAGCTGAAGCCGCCAAGTTCTGCCGCGTTCGAGGCATCAGATTGGCAGGAGGCATTCACGGCTGGTCCCGTCACGGATGAAGATAGTCGATTGTACGATGCTGCGATCTGGCTGGGCCAGGAAGGAGCAGCCGCCAGCAGCTTGCAACATCCGGAAATCGCTAAGCTTTCGCCCGAATGGGGTGCTGTTTTGGCGGTCGCTGCCCTGAACCGGGAGTTTCGGACTGCTTCAGAGCTAGGCAGGAAGACTCTCTCCGAAGCCATAAAGAGCGGCGTCCGTTCGCTGGACGCGACCGCGAACCAACGTATTCGTGGCTTGGCCAACCAAAACTTCACGGTTGCCGACATCGCGGAAGTGGGCGTGGACCTTACGGAGAACTGGTTATACGACGCGGCGCAATCCACGGGCGCGGAAGGCGAGAACATCGCCGATCTGGCGCCGATGGCGGTTGCTGCCACGATGTTCTACAGCTTTCGAAAAAGCCTCAATACCCTTTGGAACAGAGCTTGGATCGAAGGATGGCATCTTCGTGACGAGCAGGCCCGCGGCATTTGCTGGATCCCACGTGATTTCGACCGCGAGCGATTGGTTTATGCGTGGAGAGTGCGCCAAGAGGCGAACTTCATGAATTATCCGAGCATCGATCGCGCCGCTTGGATGCGCATTGATCCCGAGCGACGCCGAACGCTGGCAAGGACGTTTTCAGTCACGGAGATCGAAGGGTACGGCAAGAAGCTCAAGTTGAAGGTTCGGGCCATTTCGTACCGTTCGAAGCACATGCCTTCGTACATGTACGACAAGGGGATGCTGGAGGGCAGTTATGTGGCTGACTTTATCAAGACACCTATGCCGCTGCACAGCGATTTGAACGTTGGCTTGCTGCAAGAAGCGTGGCACGTGATCTTAGACATAGCCCGACTACTCTCTAAGAGGGTAGCGTTGCCCACGTCGCTGAGCCCGACGCAGGCGAGGCGGCTCGCCCTTGCTGTGGAAGCATCAACGCTGGTGGAGGCGATCAGCTCCTCACTCAGGATCGACAGAGTTACCGCCGAGCGTGTGGTGGCATTCCTGACGTTCTCGTTCCAGACTGGTGGAACACGGAAGGCAAAAGGCAACAAAGGGCTTTGGGCAGCGCCGCTGGTCGCTGTCCCGGAGACGGATGAGCTGCTGCTGGCTTTGCCTGCTCTGGTGACGAGCAATCCAGTTAGACGAGCGGAGGCTTGGCTGGAGAAAGGCGGCATCTCCGATAATGCTTCCACTGCTCGCGGAGACCGTTACGAGGTCCTGTTTCGGGACCGGATCCGAAAGGCGCTCGAGAGCAACAAAGCTTTTGCAAATCCGCGACATGCGCCGGATGGTATCGCGAAATCCAACCGGTTCGATGAGCAAGTCGACCTCGTCCTGTCGTTCGGGGGGCTGTGCCTCGTCTGCGAGGTCAAGTTTTTCCTGATGCCTGCGGATCCTCATGAGCGCGAGCGGTTCGACAAAAAGCTTCTCGATGCCGCTTCTCAAGCAAGTCGGAAGGCAGGCAAGCTCGAGCGACGTCGGGATGTGCTTGCCGATGCGCTTGGGATAGTCGAAGCCGATGCCGCTGAGCTGGATGTCATGCCGCTCGTGGTGACGAACCAAGGATACGGCTTCTCAGAGCGTGTTGATGGTGTCCTCGTCGTCGAAGCGGAATTTTTGCGAACCTATTTGAGTGGGGGGAGTCTCAGCATCGGGATGGTATCGGACTCGATGGGCCGCAGCGTGACGCAATCGACCACACTTTACCGGACCGAACGTGAAGCTGCCAAAAATTTCGATGAACGGATGTCGTCGCCTTATACGCTAAGACGGTTCTTGAACAGGATCACCTGGACCGTGAGCGAGTTGCCCACTCTCGTCAGCGGGGCCACCCGTATCGCGACTCCGCAGACCGAGGATCTACAAGGCATCGAACGACTGCAAAGCGAGATTCTAATCTCCCAACTGTCGAGATAGCCGGCGTTGTACGCCCGTAGGTGGTTGAGCGCAAATACCCACCACAAACGGCCGAATGTTCGAATTCGGACGTATGCGGTGGGGCAAAGGTCTGTTCAAGTGGTTGGCGCAGGACGCCCGGCGAGCGGGGTACTGCTTGGAGTACGATCGCTTGTAGCAGTAGTTTGATCAGAGCGGTCGCTTTGCCGCGGATCCGAGCTGCGTATGCCTTCGCGGCGCAACCAAAACGTCAATGCAGGTTCAGTTTTGCCGTGGTCTCACTTTGGTAAGACCGAGGCCGAAAAGGCGCCATCCCATACTTTCGTGGGAGACTTTGAACCGTCTCGCCAACTCCGCGGCGTCATTGGTCTCGGCGAATGCCTCTCGCAGCGAATTCTCCGGCATGAGGAGTTCGGCAGCCATCGCGTTGGCTTCCCTCTCGATCGGATCTTGCCCATCGAGGTTCCGATTGAGTACTGGCTCGGTTATGCCATTGCCAATCCGATCGCGATGCATAACGTAATGCGCGACCTCATGCGCGATCGTGAACCGCTGACGGTGAGGGTGCTCGCGCCCGTTTACGGAAATGAGGAAGCCGGCGGCTCCCGTCGGGCGTGTCTCTCGCGTGATGCTTCCCGACGAGCCCATCGTCATTCGCGTGTCGCGGGCGATCGAAATGCCCAAATCCCTCGCCAATCCCTCGACGTCGACGGGCACCCTTTCTTTGTGGCGGGCGATTGTCGCATCAATATCAACATAAGCTTTGCGGACGTCGAAGAGCCTCTTCCGGACTTCCGAACCCCTTCCGAGCACAGAAGACACAATGACTTCGACTGGCTGCCTTTCGGGCGCTGGAGACGCACGGAATGCATCGCTGTGGGTTCGAACCTCGCGTTCGCACGCCTCTTCGATCACTCCCAAGGCTGTTTCGTTGCTCACGCCCTTTTCTTCCATGAGCTGAAGCAGATACCTAGGATCCTCGGCGATGCGCCGGATCACCTTATCCGACTGAGGAGAAGGCACGACACGTCCGCGCTCCCATCGAACCCAAGTTTTGGGTCCGGTGCCGATAAGCGCTTCCATCTCTTCCTGTTGCAGGCCATAGCGGGTCCTGATCTCCTTCAGATCGGCTACCGACAGCAAGCCATCTTCTTCCCGGATGCGTTCGCCAATCGCCTCCAAGTGCTGATCAGCCATCTTGCCCGGATGGCTGATGGACCCGCAGGCGCCGCAGCGCATGTGGCGGTCGGCGGGAAGCACTACTGTCCTACCCCGGACGTTCGCCGTGACCTCCGAAACCTCTTCCGTGACGTTCTCGCTGCCACACTCAAGGCAGAAGATGGCTCGAGAATCAGTCATTGCTGAATTCCTTGAAGGATGTAATCACGAGAAGTCCTTGATAGACCGCAAATTTCAGGAATATATTCGTCCTGCACGGTGCAACGTACGCTTGATAATAATAAGATAGCGTATCCGGCGGGTATTTTTCCGTCGGCTTGGACTTGATGAACGCGCAATCTCTTCGGGCAATATGTGCGCTAAATTCAGAAAGCCAATCGCAGACATCATCGGAATCCAACCCGAAACCGTAGATGTCATCAAGAGGCTTCACCCTTACGTCAATAAGCCGCTCCTTCGCGAGGCGCTCCACCTCCAGAGGGTCGAACCCAACCGCCCCAAGATTGTGATCACTCATGTAGCACCGTGATACCTAATATTCAACGTGGCAAGTCAGAAATTTCTGAAACTGCCGCTGGCCACTCCAACGGCTGGCTGTCCGGGTCGCGGAGCGTTCCCAACCGTGCGGTGGAGGAACGCAGCGTTCACTGCGGCACCCGGCGAAAGATCGCCGTTACCGAGGCGATCGGGGAAAGGCGGTCAGGGACCATACTGCGGTCTATCGCTTCACTGGCGTCACAGAGGCGTCACACCGTAATTTTCAGCGAGGTAAGCATCTGGTAAGCGGAAGCGACCGGGAGGGACCCGTGACCAAAGCGGTCCGCCGGCAGACTTCAAACAGCTCGTTTGAAAGACATGTGGAAAGCACGCATGCTGGAGTTCGTCCGGGGACCTATCCCTCCTTGCGGTACCCTCGAACTGCTCGGTCGGCCGCAAGCGCGGATCCACATGACCGGTCTTGCCATCCCTCAGAAGGGATACTGCCTGCTGGCGTTGCTGCTGCTTTCACCAGGAAGGACGGTCGAGCGGCGAGATGTCAAATCACTACTCTGGGGCGATGTGCCTTCCAGCCGTCAATCCGCCAACCTCCGGCAATTGCTGTTGAGGATGTCGAAGCTGACCGAACTATCCGACTGTTTGGTTGCCGGCGGCGAAACCCTTCGTCTTGCTGGGACGCGCTGGCGTGTGGACGTCCAAGACCTGTTGGGGACGGCGGCAGTGGAACTCACGTCCGACTTGCCGGCCTGGCTTACGTCTGGCGAGCTGCTGGAGGGAGTGGATGCGCAAAGTCCCGCCTTCGAGGAATGGCTGCAGTCGGCTCGGAGGACGGTCTCACTCAAGCGCGCCGCCCTCCTGTCGGGGCTCCTCTCTGATGGCGGGCGGGCGGTAGAGCCAGCCATGCGGGTCAGGCTTGCGGAAGCGTTGACGGCGATCGACCCAACGGAAGGTTTCGGCCATCGGGCACTGATGGAAGCCCACGCCGACGCGGGATCGGCGTATCTGGCGCGACGCGCTTGGCATGAATGCCGGGTCGTAATGAGGGAGGAGGCCAACTCGTCACCGGATGCCGCGACGCACGCCGTCGCCACGCGACTTGGTCTCGGGAGCCCCACACGGGCTTCCCGTGGGTCGGTACCCATCAATTTGCGCGGGGGCGCGGGAGTGCCCCGTGTCATTATGATGCCACCGACGGGACTCGACGACGAGCCGCTTTACGAAAGGCTGGGCAAGGCGTTGATCGAGGACGTCACGGTCGGCCTCAGCCAGTACAGGTCTTTTCGGATCATCGCGGCCCATACGAGTTTTGAGCTCGCCCGGATCGGAAAGGAGTCGGTGGTGTCCCCTGATACGCAGTTCGACTACGAGGTGACGATCTCGGTTCGAGGCGGATCGGGTGAGCTCGGTGCGTCCTGTCGCTTGACGCGGGTGGCTGACCGGGAAGTGATCTGGGCGATCCGGGCACCCATCGATACCACCGACCTAAAGAAGTCGCTCGACATCGTCGTGCGCAAGACGGTCTCGACACTGGCGGACGCCATGGACAGGGCCGAATCCATGACGCCCGTGGACGACAACGATTCGACGGGCTACCGACTGTATCTCGAGGGTCGCCGGGCCATCGGGGGTACCCGCCTCGAATCCTTACGGCAGGCCCGGCGATGGTTCAAGGCGGCGGTGCGCAGGTGTGACGGCTTCTCCTCGGCGTTCGCCGGACTGTCGCGGACCTATTCGATGGAATGGCTGGTCCGGGGAATGACGGAAAGCCAGCTGCTCGACGAATCCTTGGCCATGGCCAACCGTGCCCGGCATTGCGATCCCAATAGTGGGCGAGCGCTGAGGGAACTCGGCTTTGTGTCCCTGTACCGCAAGCGCCATGCCGAAAGTCTCGAGCACTTCTCGGAAGCCAGGTCCCTGATGCCGAACGACGGCGATCTCCTCGCGGACTATGCCGACGCGCTGCTGCATGACGGGCAGGCGGACGAAGCTCTTGTAGCGCTGGCCGAGGCGAGGCGCGTGAACCCGTTGCCGCCCGACTACTACCGCTGGATCGAGGCGAGCATCCATTACCAGTTGGAGGATTACGTAGGGGCTATCCACGCGCTCGAACCCGTCTCCGAGGTCGCCGCTACGTCCCGACTGATGGCCGCCAGCTGTGCGATGGCAGGGCGCAACCTCGACGCCCGCCGCTTTGCGGCGGTCGTACGGGAGAACTATCCAAGCTTTCGGGTTGAGCAAGTCTGGCAGATTGTCCCCGATCGAAGACCCGACGATACGCGTAAGCTCATGGAGGGCCTGCTTTTGGCGGGCCTTGACTAGGGCCGACGCTTCGTAGCCGTCACGGGCTGATCTTGGCCGTTGACGCCCGTGTGACGGCCTTCGATCGAAACATTCCCCTTCTCGCTGCCGTGAAAGGGAATGCACATGAAGGCGAATGCGACGATCAAGGTGGCACCTGCCGCTTGCCCAGTCCACCTTTCCGCCGAGGCCCGGGAGGCTATCGGCTCCTGTTCGGTCATCCCGCGCGACAACGGCATGGGCTCCGTCGTCCACGCCATGAAGTTCCGCTAAGGACCAACATAGTGACGTTGGGTTCCGGATGCTTTCCCACAGATCACATCAGGCTGCTCGAGGCCGACCTCGTCGGGACCGATCGCTTGATGGGGGTCTACGGCGACCGCGTCCGGAGGCCCTGCGAAACCCTCGCGAAGCTCCGTCCGCTGTTTCCCGATTTGGGTATCACAAGGTTGGGGTTGCTAACCGGACTGGACGTCATCGGCATACCAGTGGCGTTTGCGACCAGACCCAACAGCTTCACGCTATCCGTTTTCCAGGGCAAGGGATTGGACGTTGACGCCTCGATGGTGTCCGCGGCCATGGAAGCGTTCGAGACGCGCATAGCCGAACTTCCGCCAGCAGGACTGCGCGTCGGTTCGGTAAGGGGAATGCGGGCACAGGGCAGGCGGACGATACGCTTGGATAGGACCGCGCGATGCGTCCCTTGGGCGTTCGGAGAGGACGCGGCGATCCCTTGGTGCTCGGGGCTGGATCTCATGGGGGGCGTCGAGATCGCGGTCCCTTGGTGGCTGGTGGGCGTCGACCATCGCGATCCTCGCCCTCCCGGTTTCGAGCAGTCCAGTGATGGACTTTCATCGGGGAATTGCCACGCCGAGGCTGTCTTGCACGGCTTGTGCGAGTTGATCGAAAGGGACGCTTGGACGCTGATGCGGCTTTGGCCGGCCTCGCGATTGGCCCAAGCCCGCATCGATCCGGCACAATTCCGCGATCCGGTCATGCAGACGCTCGTCGCCCGCATCGAACGTGCCGGCGTGGAACTGATCCTTTTGGATATCACCTCCGACATCGGCGTTCCTTCATACAGCGCGGTCATCGTCCCCCAGCTGACGAAAGGCGGCCCCGAACACTCGCTGTCCGAGGTCTGTGGCGGTTCCGGCTGCCACCCTATCGCATCCCGAGCGGCGATACGCGCCGTCGTCGAGGCTGCGCAGTCGCGGTTGACCGCCATCGCGGGAAGCCGAGACGATTTTTCCGCCGCCCTCTACGAGAGCGGCAGCTTGAACGGCGATACCGTCGTCGCGAACCTACGCCACGCAGGGATGAGCAGCGAACCACGGCCCAGCGGGGACCAGGACGCATCGTTGCAGGACCAGATCGCGTCTGTGCTGAACCGTCTTTCGGCAGCCGGGATCGAGGAGGCAATAGCTGTCCCGATGGGCGATCCCTGTTTGGGCCTCTCTGTGGTCAGGATGGTGGTGCCCGGCTTGGAGGTCGACATTGGCGGTGAGAACGTCCAGCTAGGCTTGCGAGCTGCCAGGATGATGCGAGCCGCGGCATGAAGTTCATGTTCGTCGGCCCCAGCCTCCACGGCCAACGCGAGCATCTTGCCACGCGCCACCCCGACTTCGTGCTGAGGCATCCGGCCGTACGCGGCAATGTCGCAACGGCGGTCATCGAGGGAGCCACGGCGATAGCGATCGTCGACGGGTGCTTCGGGGCTATGCAGTCTGTCTGGCATAAGGAGATCCTGTTCGCGCTCGAAAAGGGGGTCGCCGTCGGCGGCGGAGCAAGCATGGGCGCGCTTCGGGCCGTTGAGTGTGACGCGTTCGGGATGCATGGGGTCGGAGAGATCTACGACGACTACAAAACAGGCCGCCTGAATGACGACGAGGAGGTTTGCTTGGCGCATGGGCCCGCCGAGATCGATTGGCTTCCCCTCAGCGTTCCATGGGTCAACTTCGCCGCCACTGTCGTCGGAGCGACTGTCAGGGGAGAGGTGACCTCGGACGAGCGCGATCTCGTGATGATCGCCGGCCGCCACCTGCACTACACGGAACGAACCTTTGGTCGCGCCCTTCAGATGGTGGAGGGCATGAGGGAAAGGCGGCGCACGATCGTCTTGGAGAGGCTGCTCGCAAACGTTCGGGACCGCAAACGGGAAGACGCCTGGAAGGTCGTGGACTGGTTGTCCACGGCTCGCAATTCGGCCCAGGTGCCTTGGACCC
Organism: Aureimonas phyllosphaerae; assembly: GCF_900113065.1. Taxonomy (GTDB): domain Bacteria; phylum Pseudomonadota; class Alphaproteobacteria; order Rhizobiales; family Rhizobiaceae; genus Aureimonas; species Aureimonas phyllosphaerae. Next base: position 71,898 of record NZ_FOOA01000012.1, on the reverse strand, counting down.
TGTCGAGAACTTCGCATTGGATGTCGCTGGAGCGGGATCTTGAACGCGTCCTCGGCTTTCGACCGACGGGCTTCTCCGACACGAGACAACCGAATGCGGCCGTGCCCACAGGTGGAGCGACCAACGTCACACGATCCGCGTCATCTCGGCCGGGAACGGAGCCGCTGGCCGAAGCATCAGTCCACTCCGTTTGGGATGGCTGAGAAGGGCAACCCGTTCAGCCTTGTCTGCTGCTGCGTCGAGGGAGGATGGCGAAGTCGGTTCTATGGTCCATCACCCCACCAGGCATGCATGCGTGTTTCGATCCAGCCGCAAGCGGACCGGCGGCGGCTGATCGAAAAGGGCAAAGTCGACGGAAACATCGCGTCGCGCAGCGGAATATTTTTCCGATCGCGACCTACCGAAATCCAGCCTGCCCATTCGCTTAGGGTTCAGGCGCTCATCGCAATGGGCGTCCACTGAGTACAGGTAACGACGTCGGGCAGCCCTGGTGGTAAGAATGGAAGGATCTGAGCGATGCGGGAAACTTCGTTCCAGACGACCGGAAGAGGTTGGTTCTGACCCGGAGTTTGGCCCAGGCGTCTTGAGAGCTCTCGGGCTCTTCTGAGTTGATCCGCGACCTCGGCGGGATCGAGCTTCCCAAGCTCGTGTGCGGACGGTGGTGGTTGTAGTCATCCCGCCATGCACCGATCCGGAACCGGGCATCGGCCATAGATAGGAACTAGGAGGCGTTGAGGCATTCGCTCCGCAGGCGGGCGTTAAGGGCTTTCATGGAGGCATTGTCCATAGGCTTTCCCAGTCTCGAGAAATCCAGTCTCCAGCGCTGGTTGGCGGCCGTCCTCTGTCGTTGGGCGGACTCTATCCATCCGTGGCGGAAATTCGGAGAGGCACGTCAGCGGGTCTCGCATCCTAAGCCATTCCGGGAACGTGCCGGACCGCTCGCCGTCGCCGTGAGTCGTCCAACAGTCACCGATCGGTTTTCCCGGTCGAACGTTACCAATGCCCGACGCTCAGTCTTTGACGTCCCGGCGGTGCGTCGAAGAGAAGCTGTGCCGCCGGCGGTGTTCGTTGACGGTCGATCGACGCCGGCTATCATCCTAACAACGAAAGGGGTCAGTGAATGGACGAGGCTCTGCTTTGGCGTCGCCTGCTGATAAACAATCTTGTCGAGTCTGCTTACCGTTACGGACTCCTTTCGGGATCCTTGCGTGGCTTCGTCGCTCCGGTGTTCAGGGCCCTTTCAGAAGAGCGCTCGCAATTGGCCGGCGAGATTCTTTCGGATCACCCGGACGAGGCCCTAAGGGAGCAACTCGGACGTGCCGATCTCGACACCACCGGGTACTCGGTCGTGGAGGAAGAAGCGAGGGTCGCCGCCGAGCGGGGGATGGCCTTCGCGGCGGAGTTCGCGATCGAAAGGGAGGAGGATTTGCTCGACCTGGTCGGCGATCCCGCTGATCTCGGTCTTTCGGAGCCGCTCCGCCTCCGGCTGACGGAAAGCCTGCGCCGCGGGATCCAGCGGCTCCGTACGGCCGTCGCGCGAACCCGCGCCCGGGACGATCTGATCAATTTCTCCAGGAAGTCGTCCGATACGACTGCCGGGGGAGAGCGCGTCTACGAGGTATGGTTCGGCACCAACCGCGCCCCGATCGTCGAGAACGGCGCGGTGCTCGGCTTCTCAGGCGAAACCAGCACAACGACGACAGTGGGCAGATGCGGTGTGACGATCCCTCGTACCCACAGGATCGGGGAGGGCCAGCCGCCGTGGTGGCGCCGCATCGTGTTCGGGGAGCGCCCTCTCTCCTTGGCTTCGGTCGTCGCCATGGACATCGAGGGCTTCTGGAAGGACATCCGGGCTCGACTGGTCGAAGGAAGCATCCAACCCTCCGACGCGATCGTGTTCCTGCACGGATACAATGTGTCCTTCGAAGATGCGGCGGTCCGTTGTGCCCAGATCGGGGCCGACCTCAATCTGCCGGGGGTAATGGCCTTCTTCAGCTGGCCGTCACGGGGACGCGTTCATGCGTATTCGGCAGACGAGGCGTCTATCGAGGCGAGCGAGAAGCAGATCACCGAATTTCTGGAGGCGTTCGCGTCGCGCTCCGGGGCGCGCAGGGTCCACTTCATAGCCCACAGCATGGGCAACCGGGGCCTCATCAGGGCTATGGACCGGATTGCAACCAATGCCGCGAGACTGTCCGGCAAGTCCTTCGGCCAGATCATCCTCGCCGCGCCCGACGTCGACCGCCGCACCTTCGCCATGCTGTCCAGGGCCTACCCCTCGCTCGCGGCTCGGACGACGCTTTACGTCTCCTCCAAGGATCTGGCGGTCCGGTCGTCTCGCTTCGTGCATGCCGCAGCCAGGGTAGGTTTCGAGCCGCCGCTTACGATCGAGCCCGGAATCGACACCGTAAGCGTCAGCAAGGTCGACCTGTCGTATCTGGGGCACGGATACGTCGCAGGCTGTCGCCCCGTTCTCATGGACATCCACCAGCTGATCGTCTCGGAACTGGAACCCGGCCGTCGGGCGGGATTGCGGCGCCTCAAGGCAACCGATGGTGAATATTGGGAACTTGCCGCTTGACGGCCCGCGCCCCAGGCGTTCCGATGCGTTGCGGTCATCGCGGCAGGTCGGTCGGCTCGGTCCACCCGAAGAACTGAAACCAAACCCATTAACTGGCGCCACCGGGCAGACGACGCCATCCACGGATGCGTCGTCGGGCCGCGTGATCCACGGCGTTAAGCAAATCATGCGAGGCATGCACGAGTGAATGTATTGCAGAGCTTCCTCAACGCCCGGCTGTTCGACGTGTCGGCCGACGACGCACGGCTCGAACGCCTTCGGGAGGCCGCTACGGACCTGAGCGGAACACTTAAGTCCTCGCCGGAACGGGTCGCATCCTTCACGATGGTCGGAATCGACCGGGAGGTTGGCCCGGACGAGCCGATCGTCAGGGAAGCGGTTGCGATACTTGGGAAGCGCTGGAAGAGCTATGCCGGCGCATTCTCCGACGAGCAGCTTCCTACTGTCGCCCGTGCGATCATCCTGCAAGCCCTCGCTGACGTCGTCGGCAACGACGGGTCGGCGGCTGCAATCTCCGCAACGAGCCGGAACCTGTTGCCCCATCTGGGAAGCCGGACCGACAAGGCCGTGTGGATCGAACTCGTCTCGGCCGCCGAAAGTCGTCTCGAAGAACGGGCGACGAGGGAGTGGGGGCTGCCGTCCGAGGGGTTGACGGCCCCGCGGTTCCAGGTACCCGAACATCAACCGATCGCGGTCCCAATCGTGAACCGAGATTTCCTCAAAGGAAAGATGGCCGCCGCGGTTGGACCCAACGACGAGGAGGGCAGCGCGCTGAAGGGCGCCAACCCGTACTGGCCGAACTCGGGGCAATCATGGTCCCATGCATTCACTCCCATCGCGGTGGATGGGATAGCTGACGTGATCGACGCAGTCGTGGCTAGGTTCGCTAAAACGCTCGATACCGTTCAAACTTCGAGTTCGATTGGCACGGCGCTCCAGGACTTCGCACAAGGACTCGCGCATTCGACCCAGGCCACCGTTCATGTCCTCGAACGCCGATCCCGGCTACTCTGGTGGAAGGAGGCACTATTCTCGCCGTCGAGCGGGCTATCCTACCGGGAGTTGAATCCGGCGATCGCGGCTGCATTGGCGTCAGTCGATGCCTCCGCACTGACGGGAGCATTCGCTCCTCGCATGGCCGAGCACTTCGTCACGGAGGCGGTGCGACGCATCGATCCTGACGCAATGACTACGTCGCTTTCGCTCGTCGAGATGGCGGCTGCGGTACAAGCGGACGCCAGTCCTGCCGGAGAGGCGTGCAGGGGGGCAATGGCGCCCATGCACGCCTCTCCGGGACGCACCACGCTGGCCTCTTTGATCGCGGGTGAAGTTCGGATCGACGCAGGCGTTCTGGCAGTGCGCACGGGGCTGGAGGCGGACACGTCCATGACGCCCATTGGGTTCGCCCTGTGGCTGTTTCGGGAGCAGCAGGCCGCCGCCGCGACGCCCAGAGTTGCCAAACGCGTGAAGTCCCTTCGACGATGAAAACTTGCTCCGACCCGAAATGCAACGCGCCCGGGGTGAGCTGCCGCATGGGCGAGCTCGAGCTCGAGGAGTGCCCGAATTGGAGGGACGCGGGCGCGCCCAAGGCCCGTAGCCCAGCCCCAAGGGAGGACGAAACCCGCCTGCCGTGGTCGGGAGCCGCGTTGGGAACGACCGATCTTCCATTTCTGGCTTCGCGCGGCGAGCCGAAACTGGTTGCGTTGGTCGGACCGCACAACGCCGGAAAGACGACCATCCTCGGTTCATGGTATCAGCTGGTCGGCAGATCGGGGCGGGCAGGCGAGGCGCTCTTCGCGGGCAGCTACTCGCTCGAAGGCTGGGAAGCCGTCGCTCACGCGTTGCGCTGGAACGGGGGCGCGCCCGGGTTCCCGCCACACACTTCTTCCGGCGCCGGACGCCGGCCGGGCCTTCTTCACCTGGCGTTCCGCGAAGCCGATCGGATGCCCGTCGACTACCTGTTCGCGGACGCGCCTGGCGAGTGGTTTCACCGGTGGGCGGTCGACGAGAACGCACCGGATGCGGAGGGGGCGCGCTGGCTGGCCGATCGCGCCTCGGCGTTCGTGGTCGTAGCCGACTGCGAAGCGTTGGCGGGCCGGTCTCGTGGGGAAGCTCGCAACGATCTTGTCCAACTCATTCGGCGACTGGGTTCAGTAAGACGCGGCAGGCCGGTCGCACTTGTCTGGGCGAAGGCGGACGTGGAGGTGTCTGCGGGGATACGGGATGCGATCTGGGGAGCGATGAGGCTTGCCGCGCCGGAGGCCGCACGATTCAGGACGAGCGTCAGCGACTTCAGCATCGGCGACATACGACATGACGCAGCCGAGTCGATGCTCGACTTGCTCGGCTGGAGCTTCGAGCGGACCGCCCGCGGGTTCGACATCCCCCGCTCGGGTGTCAGCTGCGATGATCCGTTTTTCCTGGTGGGAGCACGGACATGACGAGATCCGTGCTGCTTCTCGGTGAATCGGACGTGGGCAAGAGTCACTTCGGCGCCCAGTTGCTCGGTCGCCTGAACCAAGAGGCCGGAGCGTTGCGCATGGTCGGGGCAGCCCCGACGCTTCAGCCGTTCGAGGCGGTGGTCGCGAGCCTGAACCGCGGGTTGTCGGCGCCCCACACCTCGCGCGACCTGTATGTCGAAAGCTGTTGGCCGGTCGGCGATCGGGACGGCAACCGAATGGATCTCGTCTGGCCGGACTATGGAGGCGAGCAACTCTCGACCATCAAGACCGATCGCCGTCTTCCGCGTGCCTGGACCGAACGTGTGAACTCCGCATCCGGTTGGATCGTGATGATAAGGATCGGCAACGCCCAGTTGAGCGACGACGTCTTCAGCCGACCGCTCGGACCCGCCAGCGGCGACGTCGCGGGCGAAAGGACGTTCTCCATCTCGCAGCAAGCCGGCATCGTCGACCTTTTGCAATGGTTGATGTTCGTAAGGCGGACAGGCTCTCTGGCTAGGGTTGCCGAGCCCATACTGCTGTTGCTGCTCTCGTGTTGGGACGAGTTACCCCCGGCTCAGATCGCGTCCGCACCTCGCCAGGTTCTGCTCTCGCGTCTGCCGATGGTATCCGCTTTCGTCGAAGCCAACTGGTTGCCCGGCTCGTTGCACGTCATGGGCCTGTCCGCGCTCGGCAGGCCGTTGAGCGACCAAGTGGCGGACGAGGATTACATCGATCGCGGGCCGGAGAGTTTCGGCTATGTCGTCTTGGAGGACGGTTGCCAGGACCCGGACCTGACGCTCGCCGTCCGAGCCTTTACGTGACTTTGCCCCCGATCATTGGCCACGCCATCTTTGGCGAGCGCAATCGCGGACACGACCTGCTGGGTGCAAGCCCAGCGGCTGTCGGAGCTCGGAGACTGGCCGCGAAGATGGACCTGCGAGGGTCTCCGCCGCCTTATGCCGAATGGACGCCATATCTCAGCGGCTTTGCTGATGGCGAACATTACGTGCTTTCGAGAACAGCGCAGGATCCTGATGCCCCTCGCCATATGGTGTTCTCCCGCGCATTCCTGATCCCGCTAGAACTCGCGTCGCAGCAGGAGAACATCACGGGGCTCCTTGCGTTGCTCGAGTCCCTTGGACGGTCCAAAGACGAGCCGACCGACCTCGTATGGCCGGAGGGTACCACACCTTCGGCCCATCTCGGGCTTTCGCAGGCGCTCCTGAAGGATTCCGACGGTCCGGTGGTCTGGCCCGGCCAGGACGGCTTCGGCGACGCCATTGCGGGGATCTGGCGCAATCTTTGGCCGGCTGCCCGCGCGCAGCTCTCCTTCCGGCTCGCATTCTCACCACAGGACGTGCTTTCCGATCCACCGGACATCGCTTGCACTCCCGCGAAATTGCTTGGTCGGTGGTCGGGCTACCGAATAGCTCGCGACGGTGACGATCCCGAGAACAGGCTGGCCCTCGACATCTTGATGGGGGCGCACGGCGCCGGGTCCATTCGTCCGCTGGTGGGAAGCTTGGCTGCCGGCGGAGCTTCCCTCCGATCGACGGCCGTATTGGCGGAAGTCGCAGTCGCTGCAAGTTCCGGAACCGAACTGACAGACCTGATAGATGCCATGCGCATGGCTGCCAGCCTTGCGGCTGATCCGAAGGTCGGTGCCGACGTCAAACAAGCCTTGGTGACGCGTGCCGCAACGGCCTTCATGGCAGCGGGCTGTCAGGAGGCGAGGATGGCCCGCAACCTAGACTTGGCGGCCTTTGCTGATCCTGCCCCGTTCTGGTCCGGGCTGTCCTCCTGGGCAGCGGACGGGATCTGGAAAGAGCGCGACGGTTCCATGACGGCCCTTACGATCGCCGATGCGGTGTCGTCGGCCACCAACGCACCGGTTGCTTCCTGGCGAAAGGCCGTAGCGGACGGGCTGAAGGCGGCGTGGTCCGATCCCGGCAGCGAGGTGGTTTCTGCCACTTGGCGCGCGCTCGCGGAACGGCCGGGCCTGCTCGCGGACCTCATGTCCGTCTCGCGCCCCGCGAAACTGGACGTGACCCTGTCATCGCGACCGCCTGTCCGATTGGAGATGGACAGGGCGGAGCTTCTTCTCACCTCTGCCGTGAGGGCGAAGATGCCACAGCTGCACGCATCGGTATGTGCGATCGCGTTCACCCCGGACGATGCCATGGATCGGCATCTGGCGGACGGAGAATACAACGTCGAATCCCTGCGGCTCTCGGCCTCCAAGGCCACGCCACAGCAAATCCTGTCCGCCGCTCTGCGCCACGACAACGAGACCCTGACGGGAATGGGCGCGAAGGAGGCGGCTGCACAACCTGCCCTTCTGAAATCCCTGGATCCCGGCGACCCAAGGTGGCTGTCATTGTGGAGCCTCGTGCTTCAGGCCAATCAGGAAGCCTGGCAGGGACCGGCGCACCCCCGACGGGTGATGGATCGTCTGCTGACGGAGCTGTCGCAAGGCGGTGATGCGCACGGGTTGATCGACTTGCTGGCCACCACTCCGTTGGCCGACGTCCTGTGGTTCCCACGGCGAGCGGAGTTGTGGAGACATCTGCCCGGTACTGCGAGAGCAGACTACCTCGCCGCCACTGCCGACGCTTGGGTGGCGGCAGTCGGAAACGGCGACGACAGCGGAATGTTGGAGGAAGAGCTTGCGGCCGCAGTCGCGACGCCCGGCCGGATCGAACCCTTGCTCGAGCATGCCCTGTCCCGGCCCGAAATCGGCTGTACGGCATTCCGAGCCCTTCCGCGGTTGCGCGAAGGAGAGTTCCGGAACTGGTTCGGTCGGCTAGTCGATCGGGGTGGGCAGGTCGACCGCGAGAGCGCGAACGGGCTTGGGCGACTGGTGGCTTCACGTGGCTGGAGAAGCGCCGCCGTCGATATCGCCGACGCTGTCCACGACCGAAGCAGAGACGACCTGCGTCCGGCCCTTTCCTACATCAAGGACCTGCTTGGGTTCCTGACGAGGTGGCGCCTGAACATACTGGGCGAGTCGCCCGGCGTCTCGGACAAATGGCGCATCCTCGAGGAGGTCGCGTTCGAGCTTTACGGCTATGGCCCCGGAGCCGACAGCCTCTGGACCCGTGCCGGGGGCAAAGAAGCGGACATCCCGAAAGCCGACACCGGCCGAGAGGCTTGGAGGATCGTGATCTCCGCTGCCGAGCGGGGCAGGGGAGCCATCGACGTCGATCGCTTGATCGAGGTGATGTCGTGGGACAATCCCCATAACTGGGCGCTCAACAGGATGAAGTCGGACCCCATGTTCAGGACCAAGAAATGAGCGGCACCCACGGGGGGCGTGCCCTGATCGTCGGCATCTCACGCTACGAGAGCGTTCGGTCCCTGCCCACGGCCGTCCGAGCAGATGCCGAGGACTTGGCGGCACTGCTCGTCGATCCAGAACGCGGCGCCTTCGAGCCGGCGAACGTCAGGCTGCTGGTCGACGAAGCCGCGACCACCGATGCGATGCAACGGGAGTTGATCGCATCCAGCTCGGCGCCGGCCAAAGACCCTTTCCTATTCTTCTTCTCGGGACACGGTCATCGTGACGTTACGACGATCGGAAGTCGCAGCTGGCTTCTCACCTACGAGAGCACGATGTCCGACCTCGACGCTTCCGCGTTCGACGCGACGGACCTGTCGGACCTGCTTGGCGCCATCCCTTCTCTACGACAGGTCGTCCTGCTGGACGCCTGCCACGCCGCGGCCGTTGCGGCCGGCAAAGGCGACGCACATGCCCCGACGGGCATCGGTGGAATGCCCCATGATCTCAACCGGGGAGCTGGACGGGCATTGTTGTCCTCCTGCCGGGCGGAAGAAGTGTCCGTGGTCCTGCCAGGAGCGCGGAACAGCCTGTTCACCACCGCCCTCCTCGACGCCTTGCGAGGTCGCGCGCATGACAGGTCGGACGGTTTCGTGCGCCTGCTTGATGTCTTCCATCATGTCGCCGAAGAGGTGCCGCGGCACGCTGATCAACATCCCGTTCTCAGTACAGAAAACATCGACGGCAACTTTCCTATCGCGCGAAGAGCGAAGTCGACCCAAGTCGGGAATGCAGCGCAGCGCGGCGAGCGCGAGAAGGTTCTTGCAACCCTTTATCCGCTCGGGCCTACGCAGGATGAAATCTGGTCGCGCTCGGGAGGGGATCTGTCCCGTCTGAACGTCACGGGGAACGGTCTGTCACAATGGCATTCGGCCTTGCGTCGGATTGATGGTGGAGGAGACCTCCGGCTAATCACGTTGCTTCGCACTGTGGCCGACGACCATCCCGACAACGATGCGATCAAAAACATGATCGCCGATGCCATGCAAAAACTGCCATAGGTCGATGAGCGCTCGGAATTACGGCATCGAGCAACGTTACAGGATGCGTCAGACGAGGACTAATTGGTTCTCCAAGTCGCGCAAGGCTTGTTCCGCTTGGTTCGTGTTTGTCTCTTGGCCGATCTGGTAGCGAAAGTCCGTCAATCCCGCACGTACGTCGCGTGCATGGGGCAACAAGCGCTGGGGCGGGATAAAACGTGTCCAAGAGTAGCAACCGCACCGATCACCCCCTCTAACCTTCGGATGTTGCCGAATGCCCGGCCGATGACTGTTTGCCAAAGCGTTTCGATTAACGATGCGGACAGCATTGGTTCGTCGGACGGAATCTGATCGATCGGTGACCAAGCGCGAGCGCCACCGAACGTGCTCGGTACAGAACCAGAACGTCGCCAAGTCGCGCTTGCCAGTCTGTATCAAGGGCACGACACGCAGCTTGATCCCGCCAGGCAGCGCTCCTTGGGCCGTCTCCGCACTCCGCGGAACTTTTAATTGCTACGCGCGTGCGACGTAAGCGCTGCCCTGACCCTCAACCAACGCAGATGAAGTTGGGTCCATGAGCCGCAATCGCATGGCAGGGTGCGGGAGCATGGCCCACATAGTAAGGATGCCCAATCCTTCCGCGCTCCTCGACCCGAAGCTCATCTACCTCGAGCCTTCCGTCCTCGGCTACGAGCGCGGCCGCGAGATCCTCGCGCGGTTTCCCGACGCCGAGCGCGTCGAGGTGAAAAGCCACACCAGGATCCCCCAACTGTACGGCGACAGCGCCTCGGCCGAGGACTGGCTGCGCCTGAAGCGCGAGGTCCTCGTCCTTGGGGTCAAGAAGGGTCTCCAGATGCGTCCGAATGGCCGGAGTGCCGACTTCATCGCGCCGTCGTCGTCCAACGGCTGCGCCATGGCGTGCTCCTACTGCTACGTTCCGAGGCGCAAGGGTTACGCGAACCCGATCAGCTTGTTCGTGAACGTCGAACAGGTGGCGGCGGCGATCCGCAAGCACGCGGAGGCGACCGGACCAAAGGCGGAGCCGAACCAGGTCGATCCGCACGCATGGGTCTACGACCTCGGGGAGAACGGCGACCTCTCCGTCGACGCACTGGTGTCGGACAACGTGCGCGACCTCGTCACCGCCTTCCGGGGGATACCGCACTCGAAGGGGTCGTTCGCCACGAAGTTCGTGAACCGCGATCTCCTCGACTACGACCCGCAGGGACGGACGCGGGTGCGCTTCTCGCTGATGCCTGCCGAGATGGCGAAGGTCGTTGACGTGCGGACCTCTCCGATGGGCGAGCGCATCCGCGCGATCAACGACTTCGTGGAGGCCGGCTACGAGGTCCACGTCAACTTCTCGCCCGTTGTGGTCCACGAGGGCTGGCAGGTCGAATGGCGGCGCCTATTCCGGGAGATCGACGACGTGCTGACGCCCGCGGCGAAGGCCCAGATCAAGTGCGAGGTTATTATGCTGACCCACAACGAGCGGCTGCACGATCTGAACATGTCGTGGCATCCGAAAGCGGAGAACTTTCTCTGGCGGCCCGACCTGCAAGAGGACAAGGTCAGCCAGAACGGCATGACGAACGTCCGCTACAGGCACGGCTGGAAGCGCCAGTGGCTCGACCAGCTCCTCGGCTGGATCGGCGAGGCCATGCCCTACTGCGGGGTGCGATACGCGTTCTGATGTCCGGACCCGCGCGCGTTCGCGCGCGCTGCACGATGACAACTTCAGCGCCATCAGCCTATTTCCGAGTGGCGGCCTCGTATGGCTGAGTTGCCCGTCGGCCAAACTAGCGGCGTCCCCTGCACGTTGCCCACGTGTCGAACTGCCCAGATCGTCCATCGTCGTGCCCCTGGTGACTTGCACGACGGCGGCCGATCCTCCGTTCGTCACGGGAGTGGGCGAGGCATGGCAATCTACGCATTCATGGACATCTCGACAGGGCACCTGACGGCGGAGGACGTCGCGCTCCTGGACGGAGCCGAACTGCCGTTCGACGTGATGCGCTACGACTACGGCTGGGTGGTCTCGACCGCCAAGCTGATCGCCGGTCCCCTGCGCGACGGCAGCGTCCGGGACCTGAACGGGTCCGGTCTTTCACCTCAGTTCATCGCGGCGGCCGAGCTCGCCGGAGAGCGCAACTGCTGGCTCCTTCGGTTTGACGCGGACGCGGATCTCGATCCCGACCTTCCAGTGGGAGGATACGGCATGGACGCGGACGAGCTCGCTGCCCCCAGTCCGTAGGCATTCGGATCAACGGAAGGCGTCGCTCCCGCATGCAGCCGAAGGTGGGTCTCCGCACACGGGTTCGGGATTGCGTCGGCGTGCTTTCGTCCGAAGCCGGGAACGGAAGGCAACCGCTGCTGCCTCCGCTCCCACCCGCCGATCACGCGAAGAAGTCTCCCGTTACGGCGTCCGCCGCCACGCCCTGGAGGACGATGTACGACCCATTGCCGAACGAAATGCCGGCGTAGCCTTCCGCCGTCTGCGACACCGTGTAGGCCTGACCTCCAGTCTCGATGCGGTCGCCCTCGAGCAGGTTGAAGTCGGTGATGAAATCGACCCCGCCCGCGTTCACGACGAAGCGGTCCGCTCCGTTGCCGCCGCTCATGACGTTCGCCCCGGGCCCCCCGACGATGCGGTTCCCACCCGAGCCGCCGACGATCGTGTCGTTGCCGAACCCCCCGAAGACCGTGTTGCGCCCGCTGCCGGCGATGACCACGAGATCGTCCCCGCCATTGGCGTAGACCACGTTGGCACCATTGCCCTCAATGCGTATCAGATCCGCTCCATCGGCCGCGTCGCCGTTGAACGAGCCCCCGTAGACGACGTTGTTGCCGTCGCCGCGGATGGTGACGACGTCGCCCGCCCCGGTGCCGCCGTAGACGGTGTTCGACCCCGAGCCGTTGATGACCACCTCGTCCGCACCGAAGCCGGCATGGACAAGGTTGTTGCCCGAGCCGCGGATCTCGATCCGGTCGGCGCCGCCGTTGCCGAACAGGGCGTTGGCACCGTTGCCGACCACGAGGATGCGGTCGGCGCCGTCCAGGGGATCGACGTTCGACGAACCTCCGAACACGGTGTTGGCCCCGTCGCCCCGCACCGTCAACACGTCGCCCGCGCCGCTTCCGCCGATCATGATGTTGGCGGCGTCGTTGGCGACCTCGACCGTGTCGGCGCCGACCCCGGCGTAAATGGTGGCCGCGCCATCGGCGGCGTAGGAGACGACGTCGTCACCGCCGTTGCCCCACACCGAAGCAGCCCCCCGACCGGAGATCGTCAGGAGATCCGCCCCGTCGTCGGGGTTGTTCGGCCCGGTCCCGCCGTAGACGTAGGCAATTTGCCTGAGGATCGGCGTGGCCATGATCTGATCCGACCCCGCCCCGCCGAGGAGCGTGTCATTGCCCGAACCGCCGACGATCGTGTCGTCGCCATCCAGGCCGTCGGTTGTCTCGGACGCAGCGGTTCCCATGAGACGGTCGGGGAAAGGGGTCGGTCCGGAAGGAGATGGCGTCGGCGGTGTGGGGGAGGGCGTGGAAGGAGGGGGCGCGGTCGTGTTCGTGACGTTGGTGGCAGCCTGGGACGCGAAGTCGTTGCCCGCGACATCCTGAACGGCGTTGGCGTCATCGCCCGGTGTCGGGTCGGCGTAGGCGACCGTGACGGCGGCCCCCGGCGCAACGGCCGAGGCCAGCGTCAATGTCGCTGCGGAGCCAGAAGTCGATACCGCGCCCACGGAGACGGGCATGCCGTTCGCCATGACGGTGAAGGCGCCCGGCAGCGCCGAGGCGGTGTCCAGCGCCTCGCCGAAGGACAACACCAGCGCGGATCCGTTCACGGTCGCCGAGGAGAGGACCGGCGCGACGGCGTCCACGACGACGGCTGCGTTGGCGCCGAGCGAGCCCGGGGCGCCGGGGGCGGGCAGCGCGAGCGCGGCGTCGTTGCCCGACGTGTCCCGAATGGTCCCGCCGTTCAGGTCGAACGCTGAAGTGCCGACCGTGTCGAGGTCGGCCGCCGCGTCGCCGGGTTGGACGTCGTAACGGAAGACGATCGTATCCGTGCCGGCGCCGCCGACATACTCGGCGAACCGATCGGTCGTACCCGTCTCCAGCGCGAGGCGCGGCACCCCCGCCACGTTCACCGCCTTCGAAAAGGTGACGCGGATGTCGATCGCGCTCCCCGCGGCGTAGGTGCCGCTCGGCGTCACGGCGGTCAGGGCCATCACGGAGGGCGCGCCCGCATCGACCAGAACGCCGGAGGTCGAGCCGACGTTGTTGAGTGTGAGGACGGCGTCGTTGCCCGCGACGTCCCGAATCGTGCCACCGTTGACGGCGAAGGAGCCGATGGCGATGCCGTCGGGGTCCGCATTCCCGGCCGCGACCGTATAACGGAAGAGCAGGCTGCCGCTGCCGGAGCCGGAAACATAATCCGCCGAGACGGCACCGCCCGAATTCAGGACCATGCCGAGGCGCGGAGCCCCGGTGACCGTGTCGACGAACACGGCCTCGTCGAAGTCGACAGTGAACTCGAGCCGTTGCCCGGCACCGTAGGTCCCGTTTGCGGGAACGGCGACGGATGCCACGGACGGTCCGGTGGCATCGACCGTGACGGACGTCGGGACGGCGGAGGTGCTCGTGTTTCCGGCGCTGTCCTGTGCCGTCGCGACCAAGCGGTAGGTACCGTCGCCAAGGCTAGACGTCGCCAGAGACCAGTCGCCGTTGCCGTCAGCGGTCGTCGTGCCGAGCGTCGTGCCGCGGTCGAGGTCGAGCAACCGGACGATGGCGCCCGCCTCGGCGTGTCCGCCGACCGTGGGCGTCCTGACGGCCGTCACGCCGTCCGTGGCCGACGCACCGCTGTCGCTCCCGGCAGCCAGGGCCAAAGCAGTCGGGGCACCAGGCGCAGTCGCATCGACCGTGACGGCGGACAGCGAGACCGAAGGGCCAACGTTGCCCGCCTGGTCGGTTTGGCGCACCTGGACGTCGCCGGCGGCGTAACTTCCGCTTGCGAGGGTGAAAGTCGAACCGGATCCCGGAACAAACGTGGCCCCGCCGTTCACCGAGTATTGCCAGGTTGCGTTGGTCTCGAGGCCCCCGACGTTCACGATGCCGACGTTGGTGATGCCGTCGGCTCCGCTGCTGCCCGTGTCGAGAGCGACCGACGCCGCGGGCTGGGCAGGGGTGTCGCGGTCCACGGCATGCGTGCCGCCGGCCGTGTAGGCGGAAACGTGTCCGTTGGTGCCGTCGCCGTTGCCCGTGGTGTCCGTGACGTCGGTGAGCGCGTTCAGGTCGACACGGAGGGTCCCGGTGCCCACGACGGCCGTGACGGTGACGTCGTAGGTCGTGCCGCCGCTTCCTCCCACCGGGGCGAGTCCGGAAATCGTACCGTTGGCCGTGCCGGCGGCAACGAGGCTGAAATCGGCGGCGGTGAGGTTCCGGACGGCCTCGTCGAAGACGACGCGATAGGTGATGACCGAGGCGTTCGCGGCAGCCGGACCAGTGTAGGCGATGCTGCTGACCGACGGCGGGGCGGTGTCGGCTGCGGCGATGGCCCTGATGTCGTCGAATACGTAGTCGTTGGTGCCGAAGTCGGCCGAATGGGTGCCATTCTGCGAGGAGACGGTCACTTTCGTCACGTCATCGATGGCCACCAATGCACCGAAGGTGGACACGGTCCGATCGCCGTTCGGCGACGCGGAGAACGTCCCGGTGGCGAACGAGCCGTTGGCCTACTCGACGCGCACCGTCACGGTGTCGACCACCGCGGTGTGGTAGGCGAAGCCGCCAAGGTCGAAGGTGTATCCAATCGGTGCGGCGATCGTGAAGCTCGTTGCGTCCGGCCCGACGCCCATATCGGACGACACCAGATAGCCGTGGTACGGGACACGCTGATCGTGGAGGTTGTCGAAGAAATAGCCGTCCTTTCCGGAGAAGCCGAAAGACTGCCCGCCAACGACGCGGTTGAAGTTGCCCGAGCCGCTGTTCAGTTCCGCCGCGGTGAAGGTGACCGTTTCGAGGATCGTCGCGATTTCGGAGAATTCAGTGTTCCCGACGAACCCGGTCTCGATCGTCCCGGTCTTCTTCTCGAGGGTCCAATTCCCTCCGAGCGACTTCGGACCCGTCAGGTCGTCGGACGCCGCGACGTCGGCGCCGGTGGCATCCGCGAAGGCCGTCAGGAATGCCTCTCCCGCGGACCCGGATCCTACGTGGCAACCGTAGAGCAGCACGTCCCCACCAGGATTGAGCGCACGTCCAATCCTTGCGAGGGTGCCGAGGTGGTTTCCGATGGTCGACCAGTCGAGTATCGTCTTCCCGAGATCGAGGGCGCCGCTGCGTCCATGGGAGATCAGGTGGATCGCGTCGTATCCGGAGCGTGCGGCGACCCAGTCCGACATCGCGCCGATACCGTCCTCGCCCGCGTCCAGGATCACGATCTCGACGCCGGAGCGGACGTTGTCGGCCAGCTCCCGCCAGTTCGGGACGTTCGTTTCGACGAAGGCGACTTCCCGCCGCGCGATCGCGTTTGAAGTCCCGAACATGCGTTGCCCCCGTTCCGTGAAACGAAATCCCTTCGACGCCGTCGCGCCGAGTTCGTCCGTACCATTCGGGTGAGGACGCCAAACAGGGTCTCGATACACCGCCGCCGCTAATTCTGACGTGCGGGTCCCGGCAGCCGTCACGACGGCAAGCTGCGCGCAAGGTCAGCATCGGGAAACGCGTCGCCGCCCTTTCGGACTTGTAATCCGAGGTCCCCCGTTGTCCGCTCTGCCCTCGGATTCATGCCCGTCCCTGCGGTACCGTTGGAGGACCCGTGCTCGACCCAATCCTTGCGCTCGCCCATACGATCCAATCGTCAAAGGGCACCATGGCCTTCCTCCTCGGATCCGGCGTCTCCCGGGCTTCGGGCATCCCGACCGGATGGGAGGTGACGCTCGGTCTCGTCCGACGGGTCGCGGCGATGGAGGGGCTGGACCCTGGCGAGGACCCGGCCGCGTGGTATTCGGATCGTCACGGCGTCGCGCCCGGGTATTCCGCGTTGCTGGACGCTCTGACGCGGACGCCCGCGGAACGCAGGGCGATCCTGCACTCGCTATTCGAGCCCACCGAGGAGGAGCGGGACCAAGGCCTGAAGTTGCCGACGGCGGCCCACAGGGCGGTAGCCGAACTCGTCGCGGCAGGATTCGTGAAGGTCGTGATCACGACGAATTTCGACCGCCTGATGGAAACGGCGCTGAACGACGCGGGGGTCGTGCCGACGGTGATCTCGACGGCAGACGGGGTGCGGGGCGCCGCCCCGCTCGTCCACCAGCGCTGCGTCGTCCTGAAGGTCCATGGCGATTACCTCGACGACCGGATCATGAACACGGACGCCGAACTCGCGTCGTACGACCCCGCGATGAGTGCGTACCTCGATCGCGTCTTCGACGAGTTCGGCCTGGTCGTCTGCGGATGGTCGGGCGAATGGGATCCCGCGCTTCGAGCTGCCGTCGAACGTTGTCCGTCCCGGCGCTACGCCACCTATTGGACCGGGATGGGGGAACCGAACCAAACCGTCGCGAACCTCATGCAACTGCGGGACGCCCGGTTCATCCGGATCCCCGGCGCCGACGAGTTCATGTCGGACCTTCGCGACAAGGTCATCAGCCTCGAGGAACTGGCGTCTCCGGGACCGCTTTCGGTCGGTGCGGCCGTCGCTTCGGTGAAGCGGTTCGTAGCCGAGCCGAGATACCGCATCAGGTTGGACGACCTGCTAGGGGACGAGGTGAAGCGGGCCCAGAATCGCCATGCGGACGGGATGCGACTGGACTCAGACGAGGTCACGACGTCGACGATCCGGCAACGCTTCCATGGCTATGACGCGTCCATGGAGGCGCTCGCCGCAATGCTGTTCAACGCGGCGAGATGGGCGGACCCGCCGCACCACGACATCGTTCGGCGCACCATCGCCTCGCTGGTCCCGCCCGACCGGGCGGGCGGATACGACAGATGGATCGAGATGCAGAGGTACCCTGCCATCCTGGCGTTCTACGCCGCGTGTGCCGGAGCGATGTCCTCAGGAAAGTTCGCCTTGCTGAAGCAGCTCTGTGACATGAAGGTGCGCGCGAACGGGCGTTCCGCGGTGGCGCTACCGGACCTTTCCGCAGCGTACTTCAACGACAATACCGCGAGGCAACTTTACGACCAAGCCCTCTACACGCCCTTGAGCCGCCACCTGTCGCGTACGCTCCGACCCCTCGTCGCTTCGGCGGACACGGTTCCGGAGAGGGCTTTCGATCGCCTGGAGGTCATGCTGGCGCTGTTGAACCTCGAACGGACGGAAGATCCGGCCAAGAAGGCGTACCTCCTTCTCGGGATGTTCAGCTGGCGGCACGAGGATCCGGCCTATACCGAGATCTTCGACGAGGCAGGTGCCGCGGGAGATGATTGGCCTCCCCTTCGCGATGGCTTGTTCCGGGGGAGCGCCCAACGGTTCGAGAGGGTTCGGGACGGGTTCCTCATCAATCTCGGGGCAGCCAGCCACAGGCGATAGTGAAGCGCCCGCCCCACCGCGCTTCCTTCGCGACCGATGCATTCGCTGCCAGTTCTGCCGCGCAACGATCTGCGGCACGGTCCATCGTCTCGGACGTCTCCGTCTTCCATGGGAAGCGGCGCTTGGACCGCGGACCGAGATCACCCATCGTCCGCCCGAGCATGGTACGGCATGGCCGGATGGTGCGCGCAACGAGGGCGCTCGCGCAGGCGGGCACAAGGGATGGAGATCCGATGAGAACCGACTGGCCCGACTTCGACTATCTCGGCTGGCGCGAGACATGCTCCGCCCTGCACCTCTATCTGCAGATTGCGGGCAAGTACCGCTTGGCGCACAGTCCGTGGCTCAACCATTCCTGGAACGCCACCTTCTACGTGACACCGCAGGGCCTCGCTTCCTCGCCGATCCCCGATGGCAGCGGGATCGAGATTCTCTTCGATCTTCAAGACCACGCGGTCGTCGGCATCAGCGGCGACGGCCGCCGGTCCTCGATCGCGCTTGGGCCCGGCACGGTAGCGGCGTTTCACGCCGACTTCGTACGCATGATCGCCGAGCTCGGCGGCTCTCCCACCTTCAACGGCAGCCCGAACGAGGTGCCGTTTCCCGTCCCCTTCGCCGAGGACCATCGCGAGAGGCCCTACGACCGGGAGGCCGTGCTGCGCTTCCACCAGGCGCTGGTTGCCGTCGACGGCGTGTTCAAGCGGTTCCGCACCTCGTTCCTCGGCAAGGCGAGCCCCGTTCACCTGTTCTGGGGTGCGCTCGACCTCGCCGTCACACGCTTCTCGGGGCGGCGTGCGCCGCTGCATCCCGCTGGCATCCCGACCCTGCCGGACGACGTCGCGCGAGAGGCCTACGACCGCGAGGTCTCCTCCGCCGGTTTCTGGCCGGGTGGGGGCGGCATCGATTATCCGGCCTTCTACGCATATGCCTATCCCGCCCCGAACGGCTTCCGCGCCGCGCCGGTGCGGCCGGAGGGAGCCTTCTGGCACGAGACCCTGTCGGAGTTCGTCCTGCCCTACGACGCCGTCCGCTCGGCCGCCGATCCCGACGCTGCGTTGATGGCCTTCCTGGTCTCGACCTACGAGGCTGCCGCTGACCTCGGCGGCTGGGACCGTGACCTTCTGGAATGCGCACCCGGGCGGCCGCGCCAGGTGTGTGCGGCGGACGCCGAAAAGGCGGGCAACTTCCTCCCATCGGATGACGGGCAGGTGGTGCGTGAGGACGGAGCCGCCAAAGGCCGCTACCTGATCGTGATCGACGGGGCCGAAGCCGAGATGACATACAGCCGGGCAGGGCAGCGGTTGCTGATCATCGATCACACCGAGGTTCCTGCGGCTCTCCGTGGTCGAAAGGTCGGAGAGCGGTTGGTGCGCCAAGCTGTGGAGGACGCCCGCCGGGACGGCACGGCTCTCATCCCGCTCTGCCCGTTCGCGAAGGCGCAGATCGACCGCCACCCCGAATGGCAGGACGTCCTGCATCGGCCGTAGCATCAGGCGCCACCAGAAAGACGCCTGAACGCGGCAGTCCAGACGTGCCGATGCCTTCGGTTCGAGAGGACGTCGACCAACTCGCATATGTGGTTCGCGCTGCTCGCTCCCGGGGATCTTCGCGGACGAAGTTGGCCTTCAAGGATTGCGCGATGCCGCCCTTCGAAGGATTTGGGCGCCTGCTCCGACTTGAAGCAGGCAGCGATGGTCAACCAGCCGGCAGGCGGGCCGCACAGCCGGGCAGCACGCCGAAATCGGAAGTTGCGATGTGATCCATCCGGGCCGCCGACGGGGCCGGAGTGAACGTCCGCCACCGAGCCCTTCACTTCGGCGGTCACGGCCCGGCCAGCGAACGACGGCTGGGGTTGCATGCGGGACGGTTTTTCCGGCTCCACCTTCTGCCGGGACAAGCAGGTTAGTCGTGCGGGGTGGGCGTTTCTCCTGAGTCGGCTTGGCGCCGCAACTCGCGCTCCAAGCGGTCCACGGCGCGCTCCCAGCCTTCCTGACGCCGTTCCGGTGTGATCGAGGTCGGGACATGAACGCCTCGGACCCCGTGCATCCGACGGGCCAGGAAGGTGCGCCACGGGTTGTCGTCGCTCATGCCCCAGATCCGTTCGACCCGGTTTCACAACCCGCCGTTGCGCGGGCGGGCTGCTCCAGCTCGAGGACGTTGTTCAGGAGTTGCTGCCACGATCGAGCCGCTGCCAGATGCCGCTCCCTGACCCTTGGAAGGGTCGCAGCCTCCGCCTCGGCCAAACACGCCTCGAGGCGAGCGCGGTAGACGTCCTTGCCATCCATCATCGTCGGGCATCCCGTCAAACGGCACGAACCACGCTTCGCAGCATACTGTGACGGTTCGACAATGGAAGCGTGGCAAGGAAGATGACCGATGCCGTGATGGCGAGCCAGACCCGATGGATGCACGAGAACTCGGATCGTAGCTACGGCGCCCATGGCGCTTCCTCTTCCGCGGCACCATTCCCAGCGCCTGGCGGCTCGTCGTGAGAACGAGACTTGGCAGCCCGGTTGTCGGATTGGGTTCCGGATGTGCGCCGTCCTCATGCAGGGACCCTTCGCCCACCACAATCTATCCGGGCTCGTCGGGCCCTCGGGGGGCGGCCCGACCCCGGCATTCGATCGACTCGGGCCGATCTGCCCGAGCCCCGCGAACCGGGCCGCGCGGTGCGCGATACGGAGCCGTCCGGGCTTGGCCTGCGGCTCAACCCGGAATCCCGACGGACGCGCAGCTAAGAGGACGGTGGGGCGGTCAAGCCCCGTAACGGATGCATCTCGTTCGATACGTAGCGTTCGCTGCCTTTCCGCTGCTCTGGGCGCCACCTTCTGCGGACACGCTCAGGACGTTCGCCGCCGCGTCGAGCTCACTCGATGTCCAGTAACGCTGGCCGGACTGGAAAGAGGCGTATCTGATCGCGCCGATCACGAACCTCAACTCGTTGAAGGCTGGCAGATGCCAGGGCTGTCCGTCGATCGGCGCCAGGGACTTGCAGAACTGGGCAGCCAGAACCTCGGCACCCCTGATATGCGACGCCTGCGCGTCCGTGTTCGCCTTGCCGTCGTCACGGGACGAACCGCCGGAGTGGAAGGGGCCTTCGGAACCGAATGAGCCCCAGGTCCCGAGCCTTTCTTCCGAACTCACCCAGACGTCACGTCCGTTCAGCTTCCCCGCATACCCATTCACGCCGACCTGCGGTGGAAGCCGTTCGGTGACCGGCGGGACAGTTCCCGACGTCGCGCCGATAACCGCTGCCTTCGACCTGAAGACGTAGGTACCGGCGGCCGCCGCGTTGGGCACGGCGGCCAGCGCCAGGGACATTGCAAGGCAGGTTCTGAAGGAAGGCATCGCGTTCATTCGCCGATCTCGTGTGGTGAGCTCCATGAATGGTTCATCTGACCGACTGCCGGCGCAAGCGAGAACAACGAGGATGAAGAGCCCGCGGTTGGCGGACAATTTGGCAAACGGATCCAATCAGAGAGCGCCCGGACCGCGTCGGGCAACTGGCGTTCCTAGCTGTCGGCAAACGCTCGCCACGGGTGTCTCGTCGGAAAATTTTTCCGGTCTGAGGGCATGATCGAGGGGCAGCGTTGCCAGTAGGGGCAGTGCTTCTTTGAACGGCTCACGTTCGAGGCGATGCCTCGATTGCCGCAGTCCATCCCGGCAGTGACCGTTCCTCCGCGCAACCCCAGTCTTCCGTTGCGAAAAGCGCATCGGCGTTCGCGAAAACCAAACTCTCCGTCACGTCGAGCAGCTCGTCCGGACCCGCGGCCGACCAGACACCACCCGCTTCCCGCCTGTGCAGCACGACGACCGACCACAGCCGGCGATCGAACACCCATCTCACCTTCACCTCGCGCTCCGTACCCGGAAAGCGGTGGTCCCAGTCGGTGCAGGATACGAAGCGAGGAAGGTCCGCGCACTCGGGCACGCGGATTTCGGCCTCGGACGAGAGGCGGTGACGCCGGAACGCGAGGACGGACTTGTCGAGGTCCGCGCCAGCTGCCCGGATCTCCGCCAAGAGACGTCGGTCCTGGTCAGCCTGCGATCCTGTCGTCCGGTCCATGGTCCACTCCCTCACAGCCTGGCAACGCTGTTTGCACATTCCCCAACCTCGCCTTGCCGCTCGAACGAGCGGGAAAGCGACCGGCTGCTCCATCAGTGTCGGTTCGGATCATGCTTGCGACAACCCCTCGTTCCCCCGGGGCACGTCGTTTCGGGACGCGGGGCGACGGCACCGGTTGGTTGCGTCCTAAAGGCGAACACGTTCGTTTAGGCGGTTTCGAACGGCTCATCACGATTCCCCAACATGCGTATAGGCGCGGAGCTGCGGTCTGACCGCTTCGCTTCATGCATTCTGACTCGTTGGCCGACGATCCTGCGAAACCTCCAAGCCGTTGGGCCCTTCAGGAAAGCAGGGTCTATACGTCGTGCGCCTTCTCCAGCATGGCATCCGTTCAATGGATCGCCGCGGCTGGCGGACCGCTTTGGCGTCGGGTCGAGGCCCTTGCAAACGGGCCGTTCGGGCCGCCGAAAGGGGCATCGACCCAGTCGGTGAAGGGGTGCCGAAGAGCGCGGGACGACCTCCACGGATCAGTTCTTCGCGGCGCCGTCTCTGCGCTGGCGTACATGATCGGCTGCCTGGATACCGCCTTCGCCCGATGGCAGCTGCCGTCGAAACGTCGACCCCTACCGTACGGTTGACCGCATCGGGGAAGTTTCGCGCGACTGCCGACGCAAGGCGTGGGCACGCGCGACGACGGCCCAGTCGACGGTGCGGAAGTCGGCCTTTCCCGTCAGAGGCATGAACTCGCAAACGTTCGATACACGCGGGTCGGTCCGTCTTCTCGTCGCGATGCCATCGGCACCTGCACGGACGATCGTTTTCACGCCGGGATCAAGCGGGAGGGAAATCGTCGATGTCGCCTCCCGCAGAATGATCCGCCGCACCGAGTTCAGGTCCAGTTGAGAGGTTGGTCGGGTGCCGAGCGTCCGAGCAGGCCGTGCTTCCGCTGATGCTCCCAGAGGTCTTTGGGCCAAGGCCCGAACCGAAGGCCGAGGAGGTCGTAGTCGATGTCGTGGTCCTCCCCGACGTCGCCCGTGCCCTCGGGCATCCCAATCGACGACGCCGCGCGTAGCTTTGCGAGCGGGATGGTCGAGCGTGAACCCTCCGACGGGACGGCCGAAGGCGACGCGTCCCGCACCGGCGCCGACGACCTGGCTCGCGCGTTGGCGACATGGTTCCACCGCATCGCCTCGTGACATACCTGGTCGATCGGATCGAACGTCTCGCCGGTCAGCGCTTCGGCGACGGCGAGGCCGAGCCGGAACGCGACTGGCGTGGGGAAAGCGTTGGCGATCTGGCGGTTGACGTCGCGCGGCTTGCCCCGGAACGGCCAGCCGGGCGGGAAGGTCTGCAACAACGCCATCATCTCGTTCGTCGGCATGACGTCGCCGACGTGTTCGTGGCCGGGAGCGGCGACGCCCCAACGCTTCCCGACGAAGCCCATCTTGATCCACTCCTTCCGGGTTTTCTCCTGCCCGAGGTCGGAACTCTGCTTTTGGAGGCTGCCGCCGATCACCGTGGGCGCGACGCGTTGCATCCGCTCGAGCAGCTCCGGCGTCGGATCGAAGCCGCGCGAGCGAAGGTAGGACTCGAGCGCCACCGCCATCGTTACGGGTTCCTCGGCGAAGTTGTCGACGGATTTCAGCCGCCGGAAGCGGGCCCAAGCTTCAGGTTCCCGGAAGGCGACGAGGATCGCTCGATTGCGCCGTTGCGGCACGCCGAAATCGGCACAGTTCAGTTCCCACCAGTCCCACCGGTACCCCATGCGCGACAACTCGGAGAGGATCCGGGCACGGTAACCGTCGTTCACCGAGAACATGATGCCCCTGACGTTCTCGAGCATGACGGCACGGGGACGAAGCCGCTTCACCAGCCGGAGTGCCTCGGGGAAGAGGTCGCGGTCGTCATGCTCCCCGTTCTGCCGGCCGGCCTGCGAGAACGGCTGGCAGGGCACCCCTCCCGCGAGGAGGTCGACCGGCCCGACGTCGCCCGGCTCGTACCCGACCAGGCTGGCCTCGATGACGTGCTCCTCACCGAAAGCGGCACGCAGCGTTTCGCAGGGTGCCTTCTCACGCTCGAGCAGGCCGACATGGCGGAACCCGGCCTTGGCCAGGCCCGCCGCCTGTCCGCCGCCGCCGGCGCACAGCTCGAACGCCGTCAGGCCGTGCTTGAACGCAGACGACACCATGCGCGTGCCGGACCGCGTCGACGCGGCGCGCTCGCGTCCTCGAACGACGAAGGGCGCCGCCTCGGGACGGGTGTCCACGGACTGGATCGGCGGCGCGAACGCGGCGGTCCTTACCAGATCGGCCGCCGCCGAGCGGATGCCGTCCGGATCCTCGGCGGAAGCCACTGCGGCCAGGGCTGCGAAGAAATCGCGGAGGCTCGCTTCCGAGTCCTCGCCGTCGAGGACGGCCACGAGGGGACGAAGACCCCGTGCCGCGACAGCGAGCTCGTGCAGCGCCGCCCCGTCCATCTCTCCCGCCTCGGAGGCCAACACAACGATCCTGCGTGCCTCGCCGACGACATGGGTACAGTATGCCCGGGCCGCGCGACCCAGGGGTTTCAGGTCGGAAAGCGGTGTTGCGGACAATTCCGTGCTGACCCGGACGAGAAGCTTGGCGTCGGCCGCGGTGAGCCTGCGACCCGCCTCGATCTCGGCCAGCGCACGTTCGCGGCTCTTCGGCGGCGCGGACGCGAGCGTGACGGCGACGCTGGGTGCGACGCCCTTCTCGATCAGCCAGTCCTTCCGGTCGCCGAGGACGCGAAACGTTTTCCGAAAGTTGAGTGCCGTCCGCGGGTCGATGCCGCATTCGTTGCGAACCCATCCCGAGAAGCCGCCCCGAAGCAGGGCCGCTGCCTCCTCGAGCGCCTCCCCGGCGACGAATATGTCCTCCAGGCCGCGCTTGCCGAGCGAGCCCACCGTGTCCTTCAGCTTGCGAAGGCGCTTAGCGACCCGGCGGTCCTCCGCGAGCTTCTCCTCGATCGACTTAGTCACCATTGCGATTCGCTCCCTGGGCCGGAGCGGAAAGTTAGCCGTCAATCGCTAAAGGCTGGGGACCCCCGCCGTTAAAGCTTTAGGCAGTCCGCACGACGCCGTCCGGGCGCCAAGCCGACCTTCTCGCGAAGGGATCCGTGCGCTGAAGAAGGGAGCGGGCGCATATCTTCGCGGTGGGTCGGGTTGGTCGCTTCCCCCCCCCCATTCCGGAAGTCGGCCGCTTGACCGCATCCCGTCGGCCAGCCCATCGGCGATGGCTCAGCCAATCGAACGCGACAGGGCGGCCTCGGCTTTGGATCAACCCTGCACGGCGTATCGATCGAGATTGGTCTGCAGAAGGCCGAGAAGAAGGTCTCGGTTGGCATCGCGCACGTGCGCCTGCCATGCGACGGCCAGGGGCAGCCGCTCGGCGCCCCTCATCGGGTGACCCTCCAGCCGTCGGAAGACGACGTTGGTTACCCCCAGCCGCGTCGACCACATCGGGACGATGGCTGCCCCGATGCCAGCCGACACCATGTTGAGGATCGTCTGTTTCTCCTCGGCGACCTGCGCGATCCTCGGCGCCAGTCCTTCCTCCTCGAACAGCTTCATGGTCAGGTCGTGACTGTGCGGCCTGGAGCGGCGCTCGGGTATGATCATCGCGACGTCGGCAAGTGCGGAAATCGAGACGACGGCCCCGTTGCCGAGGGCATGACTCGCGGGAAGCGCGACCACAGCCGTTTCGTGGAGGAGGAAGCGCGTGCAAAGGCCCGGGACCGGCTTCGCTCCCGGACGGATGATCGCGAGATCAAGTCGTCCCGAAAGGAGCTTGGGCACGAGACGGATCGACTTCTCCTCCGTAAGCTGGATCGTGAGCCCCGGGTCGATCGCGTGAAGGTCGTGGATCAGCGCGGGCACCAAGCCGGCCGCGGCGCTGTCGATCGCCCCGAGCCGGATCACGCGGCTCACCGTGCGTCCGCGGTCGCGGAAGCGTTCCACCATCCCGTCGGCCGCGTCGACCAAGGGTCGGGCGTCGCGAACGAAGTCGCGTCCGGCGTCGGTGAGGACGACGGAGCGGGTGGTTCGTGCGAACAGGGCGATCCCCAGTTCCTCTTCAAGCAGGCGGATCTGACGCCCCAGGCCCGCTGGCAGCATGTCCAGACTGCGTGCGGCGCGTCCGAAATGCATCTCCTCGGCAGCCGCCAGCACGCATCTGATCTGCTTCAGGTCCATGACCGACTATGCCACGAGAGAATATAATCGGTTGCTTATAGGGATCATCTCGGCCGCCGTCTAATGGTGGATCACCGATGCCTTCGGAGTGGCATCGGCGAGTTTCTCTGGAGGACGTCACGGGATCGGTCTCCTCGTCGGGCTTCTTTGGAAGTGCCCGCAACGCGCAGGAGAACGTCCACGTGCCGACACGACATGCCGGCCGAAGGCGAACTGCCGGGCGGGTGGCGGAAAACGGTTCGCTCGAAAATTCACGACAGGCGGGTGACGGAGTTCGGGAGTTCCGGCTCGCCTGCACAACAGGGAGGAAGACATGAGGAAGATTCTGAACGCGGCGCTCGCGTCCGCGGCCGTCGCATTCGCCGCGCCGGCATTCGCACAGGATGCCTATCCTTCAAAGCCGGTGACGATCCTCGTTCCAGCGGCGGCCGGTGGCCCGAGCGACACGGTCGCGCGCCTGGTCGCCGAGGCGATGACGCGGGACCTCGGGCAGCAGGTGCTGATCGAGAACGTCGGGGGTGCGGGCGGCTCGCTCGGCGCCGGTCAGGTCGCGCAGGCGACGCCCGACGGTTATACGCTTCTCCTCTACCACGTCGCCACCTCGACCTTCGGCGCCCTTTACCCCGAACTTGCCTACAAGCCCGGCGAGGCCTTCTCCTCCGTCGGTCTCGTCACCGACGTGCCGATGACCCTCGTCGGGCGCAAGGACCTCGAGCCTGCGGACATCGGCGCGCTCATGACTTGGCTGAAGGGCGACGGAGCCGGCGCGACGTTCGGAACGGCGGGCGTCGGCGCGGTCTCCGACCTTTGCGGACGGTTGTTGACCGAGGCGTCCGGCGTCGAGCTGACAGTCGTCCCCTACAAGGGCACCGGGCCGGCGATGACCGACCTCGTCGGCGGCCAGATCGACCTCATGTGCGACCAAACCACCAACACCGCGAACCAGATCAAGGCCGGCGAGATCAAGCCCTACGGCGTCACGACGAAGGAGCCCATCGCGATCCTTCCCGACGTGCCGACGCTCGCGTCCAGCGGTCTTGATGGTTTCGAGATCACGGCCTGGCACGCGATCTGGGCGCCGACCGGCACGCCGGAACCGATCCGCCAGCGTCTTTCCGCATCGCTGCAGAAGGCATTGACCGATCCGGTCGTCATCGAGCGGTTCGCGGGTCTCGGTACCGTTCCCGTGGCTGCCGCCCAAGCCACCCCGGCTGCGCTGGACGAACGCTTCCAGTCCGAGATCGAGCGCTGGAGCAAGCTCCTCGCCGACGCCGGGGAAAAGTAAGTCGACATCTTCGATGCCGGACGGGCGGACCCGTCCGGCCTTCCATCTTGCCCGATGAGGACCTCGGTCATGCAGACCTACAAGATCGCCGCAATTCCCGCCGACGGCATCGGCCCCGAAGTGATCGCCGCCGGCCTCCAGGCGCTGGAGGCGCTTGAGCGGCGTGAGGGCACGTTCAAGCTCGACGTGACGCATTTCGACTGGGGCTCGGACTACTACAAGCGGACCGGCGCGATGATGCCGGCGGACGGCACGCAGCAGCTGAAGGGCTTCGACGCGATCTTCTTCGGCGCCGTCGGCGCGCCGGACGTGCCGGACCACATCACGCTCTGGGGCCTTCGCCTGCCGATCTGCCAGGGCTTCGACCAGTATGCCAACGTGCGCCCGACAAAGATCCTGCCCGGCATCGTCTCGCCGCTGGCGGGCGTCAAGCCCGGCGACCTCGACTGGGTGATCGTGCGCGAGAACTCGGAAGGGGAGTATTCCGGCCACGGCGGCCGGGCCCATCGGGGCCTTCCTGAGGAGGTCGGCACGGAGGTCGCGATCTTCACGCGCGTCGGTGTCACCCGGATCATGCGCTATGCCTTCCGCCTCGCGCAGTCGCGCCCGCGCAAGTTTCTGACTGTCGTCACCAAGTCCAACGCCCAGCGCTTCGGCATGGTGATGTGGGACGAGATCGCGGCTGAGGTCTCGGCCGAGTTTCCGGACGTGACCTGGGACAAGATGCTGGTCGATGCGATGACGGTCCGCATGACCTTGAAGCCGCAGAGCCTCGACACGATCGTCGCGACCAACCTCCACGCCGACATCCTGTCGGATCTCGCCGGGGCGCTGGCGGGCAGTCTCGGCGTCGCGCCGACGGCCAATATCGACCCGGAGCGGCGCTTTCCCTCGATGTTCGAGCCCATCCACGGCTCGGCCTTCGACATCACGGGCAAGGGCATCGCCAACCCCGTCGCCACCTTCTGGACGGCGGCGCAGATGCTGGAGCATCTCGGACAGCCGCAGGCCGCCCGGCGCCTGATGCATGCGGTCGAGACCGTGACCGGAAGCGGCGTGACCACGCCAGACGTCGGGGGTACGGCCAACACCCAGCAGGTGACGGAGGCCGTCTGCGAAGCCATACGTGGCTCGAACATCGTTCTCTGAGCGAAAACCCGGACGTGGAGTGCGCTGTGGCGGGCGACGGGTCGAACGAAACTTGGGCCCGTCGTGTCCTATCCGACATGTTCGCGGCAGCGGTGGGCGCGGCTGACCCGATGCGGGTCGTCGCGCCCGCCTTGCCCGAAAAACCTTCTGGCCGCTGCGTCGTCGTCGGCGCGGGGAAGTCCGCCGCCGTGATGGCACGGGCCGTCGAGACGGCATGGCCGGACGTCGACCTGTCCGGCGTCGTCGTGACCCGATACGGTCACGCCGTCGCGACGGACCGGATCGAGGTCCTGGAAGCTGCCCATCCCGTGCCTGACGCCGCGAGCGAACACGCCGCGCGGCGAATCATGGCGGCAGTGGACGGGCTCGGTCCCCAAGACCTCGTGCTGGCCCTTATCTCGGGCGGCGGCTCCTCGCTCATGGTCCTGCCTGCGGACGGGCTTTCGCTGGAGCATAAGCGGCATGTCAATCGACTGCTGCTCGCCTCCGGGCTCGGCATCAACGAGATGAACGCGGTGCGACGCCGCCTGTCGGGCATCAAGGGCGGACGGCTCGCCGAAGCGATCCGGCCGGCACGCTTGGTGACTCTAGCCATTTCGGACGTGCCGGGCGACGATCCGCGGTCGATCGCTTCGGGGCCGACCGTGCACGATCCCGACGCAGCGGTCGATCTGGCGACGGTTGCGGAGCGATTGGGTCCCGACCTTCCCGGAGCCGCCCGTCGCCTGCTGGTCGCGCGGATCCAGCCGCGACCGTCCTTCGAGACCGATTACCGCATGATCGCGACGCCGCAGATGGCGCTGCAAGCGGCCGCCAAGGCCGCTCGCAGGCACGGGGTCGCGCCCCTTCTTCTCGGTGACGCTCTCGAAGGGGAGGCACGGGAAATCGGGATCCTGATGTCGGGCATCGCTCGCTCCATCCGACGCCATGGGTATCCGTTGCCCGCCCCGGCTGTCGTCCTGTCGGGCGGCGAGACGACCGTCTCCGTCCACTCCGCGCGAGTCGGGCGGGGAGGTCGCAACACGGAATTCCTACTTTCGCTCGCGATCGCCCTTCGCGGCGAGCCGGAAGTCTTCGGCATGTCGGCCGATACCGACGGAATCGACGGGACCGAGGATGCTGCCGGCGCCGTCGTGACCCCCGACACGATCGCGCGAGCGCGTGCCGCAGGGCTCGACCCCGAGGCCTTGCTGCGTGGCCACGACAGCTACAGCCTGTTCTCGCGCCTCGGCGACCTCGTCGTGACGGGGCCGACGCTCACGAACGTCAACGACTTTCGCGCCCTGCTCGTCCTGCCATGACGGCGTTGCCCGTTCCGGAAGGGTCGACAGCGCCGGCATCCTCGAAGGCTAGCGCAGCAGCCCTGTGGCCAAGCACGGCTGCGCGCAGGCGTCTCCTTTCCGATGGCACGCAGAGCCCCGCTTGCGAACGGACGGTCGCGCACCTTCGTGTCGAGGATCGCCGGGAAACCCAGCGAGCGTTCTGGTTCAGGCGAGTACGACGTCTTGGGCCTTGGCCAGCCGCGAAGACAGCGCCTCCACCTCGTCGTGCCGGCGTTCGACGATAAGCTTCGCTTCGCGGAGGCAGTTCGCCAGCAACCGTTCGATCCGATCGAGTGCGAGCGGTCCGTCACGAGTCACCTCCACCCTTGCCACCGCAGCGTTCGGGAGGGAGTGCAGACCGCCGCCCAAACCGAGGCTGAACTCGATGCTCGCTGCCAACCTCGTCGCGCGCACGAGATCGGCGTCGCTCGTCCCTCCGGAGAGGCTGCTCCGCGAACCGAGAAGGACTTCCTCCGCAGCCAGTCCCGCCAACATGACGATGAGCTGGGCTTCCAGGCACTCCCGCGATTGGTCCGTACCCTCGGCGACGTCGAAGTTCGTCAGGTTCGCGCCACCGTCACGGACCCGGCGCCTGACCCTGACTCTCGTCGGCACCAGACCCGAGACCTCCGCCAGTTCCCGCCCGACCACGACGTGACCGGCCTCGTGGACGCACGTCCGTCTGTAGGCCGCGTCCGACAGCAGCACGCCGGGCGGCAGGGCTGTCCAAAGGTCGGCTTCAGCCAGCGGACGCCTATGCCTGCGCGCAGCCCCGCGGGCGTCGCGCACGAGCTGTGCCAAAACGGCGCCGGACGCTTCCCCGAGTTCATCCGCGATCGGCGCCAGATCGGTTTCGGGGAGCTCTCCCCTGAGGTGATGCCTCAAGATCCCGATCCTTCCCGGGAGATCGGGATGTCGGACCTCGATGTGCTTCCCGAGACGGCCTGGCCGTAGCACGGCCGGATCGACGACCTCGGGCTTGTTGGTCGCACCGACCACCACGACCCCGGCTCGTTGGGCTGCGCCGTCGAGGCATTCAAGAAGGCCGTTGACCACCTGGCGTTGGTACGACGCATTGTCGCCCAGGGGCTCGTCCCTCGATCCCACCGAATCCAGCTCGTCGAGATAGAGGATGCAGGGGCTTGTCTTGCGGGCTTCGTCGAACGCGGCCCGCATGGCTTTCAGCAAGTCGCCCAGATGGCCGCGGGCCTGCCATGCGGCGATGGAATGCGCGTGCAGCGGGACTCCGCAGGATCCTGCGAGCGCCCTTGCGAATAAGGTTTTCCCCGTTCCGGGCGGTCCGTGAAGCAGCATGCCGCTCTCGATGTCCGACCACTGCAGCGTGCCCGCTCGATACTCTTCGAGATCGCGGGCAAGGTTCAAGCCCCAGGACTGTGCTTCGCCCATGCCGGGAAGGTCCTCGAGACGCTCCGGCACAGCGCGCGAGCCTTCGGCTGCGGACCGGGCAGGCACTTCGGCTTTCTTCTCCCTCAGCTTGGCAGGGCGGGGCTCTCGTTGCGTATCGAGACGGTGCTTGGCCAATCGCCCTGCGATGAGCCACATGCGGTCGGCGGTCATTCCGGGCCGGATCGCGAGGTTCAGGAAGGGCAGTGGCAGCCGGGCAAGGCGGGATACGAGCCGCTCATCCGGTCGGAAGCCCGTGTGCTCCCTCACGATCGCGGTGATCGCTTCCCGGCTGCAGACGAGTGGAACGACGGCGTCGGCCACCGCGCCAACGACAGTCGGCACTTCCGTCCGCCTGTGGCAGAGGACGACTTTGGGATGGGTCGACATGCTCGCCTCGACGAGCAGGCGTTCGATGTATTGGGAGCGCTGTCCGGATGGGTCGGTCCAGTTGCTGGCGGACGCGTTGAGCTGGACGATGCTCTTCCCGATGCCGCCCACGAGGTCGTGGACCGCTTCGCACAGGACGGCGGCGTCGTCCGGCCGAACGCCGCGGATCACCACGAGACACGGACCACCCTCAAGAAAGCGGTCCAAACCGCCGTCGCGGAGCGTTTGCCGCACGAGCGCGTCCGCAACCCTTGCGGAGGGCGTGAGCCGTCCGGCGAGCGACTTCGGCATGTCTTCGAAATCCAAGCGATCACGCATGTCCGACCCCCGTCGCGGGAGAGCCGAGCAACCAAAAGCGGCTCTCGGTACGGACGTACCCGTCGTCGAGGGAAACCACGCGCAGGGGCGACGTGACGGCATCCCTTCCGTCGCGAACGGTCGGGTGTCCGACGGGCTTTCCCCGGAGGCAGGGAACCAAGCGCACCGCGTTGGACCACCCTGCCAGGACGGGAGCGCCTGCACGCATGTCGGCGGACGGCGCGTGGTGATCGCGCAGGTAACGAAGGTCGCGCAGGAGGGCGGCGGCGGTCTCGATCTCGTGGTCGAGCGCCTCCACCCGTGTGGTCGGGGTGAGAAAAACGGGCATGGGGCTGCCTTCGAACGGTCGCGCAACGGGCGACGCAGGACTGACGGGGGAGGGCGGAGTCAGTCGGCGCGGCGTATCACCCTCGTCCGGGAACCGAGCGGGGTGTCGAGGTCGAGGTCGACGACCCGGGCCAGCGCCAACGCAGCGACGGCCGCAACGGGGCGCGACGCATGCCGCATGATCGCCAGACAGTCGGCAAGGGTGACGGAGCCATCCTCGTCGAGCGCAGCCAGCAATCTGATCCTGTCGTCGATGGTCACGCGCCAGCGGGCGAAGGGGAGGATCAGCTTCGCGTTCTCGAGCCGCACTTGATCTACGTCGATCGGCGTCACGATGCGGGCGGCCGGCGGCAGGTTCTCCGACGCCGGATGGGGCTGCCCCGCAGGTTGGAGGAACAGGTACTCGACGCCGCGATCGCCGTGAGAAGAGAAATCGGCCGGGTGCGTGCATCCGTCCACGGCCACCCGGCACCGCCAGTAGTCCACCTCGGGATCGACGTCGAGAAGGCGTGCGACGTCGGCCGCAAGACCCGATGCCATCGTGACCTCGCCGCGGCAGCGGATGGGGCGATAGCCCGTTCCGTCACCGCGCGGGCCGTCAGACCCGCGCTTGAACGTCGGAACGGAAACGCCGGCAAATTTATCTTGGAACATGAGATCGCTCCGCACGGACGGGGCGTCGCCTCTCGTCCTTCAGCCTCGTTGGGGGCCTGCGTTCAGCGTATCGGAGGAAGGGCGAAATCGATCCACGCGGACGCGACGCCCAAGGCGTACCAAGCTTCCCCCGTTCTGGTCGAAGTCGTTCGCATGGCCACAATATAAGCGTACAGCGTCACGAAAGTCAACATGATGTTGGCTTGACGTCGTCGTCGAAGGTGCCGACCCATTCGTGATGCCGGATCGTCGACTGACCCCGTTCTCGCAGAGCCGGGAGAATGGACGTCCTCGCATGCGTCTGGGTCGATGCCGCCTCGCGCGGCGACCGGCATCCCGGAAAGTCAGCCATCTTGCCGCGAGATGGCTGCGATCTGCGGAAGCGGCTTCATCGCAAGCCGCCGACATCCTGGCGGAACGGGGCATCGCGGCCCTCCGCATCGATTTCCGCGGAAGCGGAACCAGCGGAGGCAAGTTCGAAGACATGACCGTCGAGAGCGACATCGACGACGCGCTCGGCGCGCTGGCTTGCCTGAAGGAGAACGCCGACGTCGACGGTCGAAGGATCGCTGTCCCCGGCAAGAGCCTTGGCGGCATCGTCTCGTCGGCCGTCGCGGGCCGGGCGGGCAACGGCCTGAAACCCGTCGTCCTATGGAACCGGGGAATCAACGCTCCCGCAGCCTTCGACACCATTTTCGGGCTCGGGGGCATGCGCAGGAGACTGGTGGCGACATAGGCGCCGGTCGCGGCGACGATGGCGAATGGAACGAAAGTCAGGTTGAAGGGAGACTTTTTCCGAAGCCTCTATCGCGTCGTCCCAGCGGCCGAGATCAACCTTTATGAGGTTCCGCTTCTCCTGGCGGTCGGTACGGAGGACGCCATTGTCAATCCACAACCGGAGTCCGCCGAAGCCTTCCTCTCATATCAACGCGGTCGTCACGTACCATGGGACCGACCCGTCGACCACGGTTTCGACGTCGAAAAGAACGCCGACACGGTCTCAGCCCTCGGCCTGACACCGCGCGGCAGATCAATCTTCCAGCGTGCGGACTGGAGCCGTCGTCCCTCCATTCGCCCGCACATTCGCGCGTCCGCCTTGTCGAGGGTCATCGCTCATGCCGACGCGCCGTACTCAATCGATCGTCGGGTAATGGAGGGGCAGGCCGCGGCAGGGAACCGAAAGTGCCTCGACCCGTCCGGCGCTGACTTCGGTGACGAGGAGGGTTTGTCCGTCGCGGGCGAATGCGCAGTTGGTGGGGGCTGCTCCCTGCAGCATCAGCCGCTCGTCGACGGAACCGTCCCGGGCCAGCACGGTCACGTTCCGCTGGCCGTAGACGGTGCAGTAGAGGCGTCCGTCGGAGCCGAACTTCATCCCGTCCGGACCCTTGAATCCCGTCTGCTCGTCAGGCTGCAGGACGTGGCCGAAATATTCGCGCTTCGGTTCGACGGCGACGAGGACCTCATAGCGGTAGACGTCGCCCGGGAACGAGGCGTTGGCGTAGAGCCGCCCCTCGGCGTCGAAGGCGATGCCGTTGGTGAAACGGATGCCCCGGTCGATGACGCGCACAACCTTTCCGGCCTTCGGGTCGATCTCGTAGACGCGACCGTCCCAGTCGAGGTCCATGAACCCCTCGGCGAAGTCCTGGCCGTCGAGGAAGTCGTCGAGC
Organism: Aureimonas phyllosphaerae; assembly: GCF_900113065.1. Lineage (GTDB taxonomy): Bacteria > Pseudomonadota > Alphaproteobacteria > Rhizobiales > Rhizobiaceae > Aureimonas > Aureimonas phyllosphaerae. Next base: position 37,231 of record NZ_FOOA01000012.1, on the reverse strand, counting down.
GCCAGGCCGGAGTCGGTCATGTAGAGATGCCCGTCGGGGCCGAAGGCGAGGTCGTTGGGAAAGCGGAAGCGCTCCGACCCGTCTCCCTCGATCCGCAGGAGCTCTTGCCCGTCCGGCGCGATGCGGATGAGGGCGCGCAGGCCCGCCTCCGCGATCCAGATCATGCCGTCGCCGTCGATCGCCAAGCCGTTCGGCCGTCCCCAGGTGCGCAGGACGACGCGCCGACTGTTCCCCGGCCCGAGATGAGTGACCTGAAGCGTACCCGCGGACATCTCGGTGACGTAGAGCGAGCCGTCGGGCAGGGCGACGGGGCCCTCGGGGGCGCCGACGCCGGTCGCGAAGAATGTGGACTGGCTCAACGCCTGGAACTCCCTTGGAAACGTGATCGGGCCGTGCAGTTTCAGCCACAGGAGGGGAAGGGAAGCCATGCTGGCTTCCCTTCTTGTGTCAGTTGCTGGGCGGGAAGACGCGCGCGATCACCTTCTGGGCTTCCGGCGTCTCCACCTTGTCGGCGGTCACGAGCGGCATCACGAGCGCGAGGTTCTGCGTGACCTCGCCTCCGGTCAGGGCATTGTACACCTGCTGCGTGCCGTCGATGCCCTGGCCGACCGCCTCCTGGAAGAAGATGCCCTGGATCGCGCCCTGCTTCAGGAGCCCGATCGTCGTCGGGGAGCCGTCGGCGACGGAGACGCCGACCTTGCCCGTCAATCCACGCGTCGCAAGGACCTTGGCGGCACCCGTGCCCGCCTCGTCGTACATGCCGTAGATCGCCTTGATGTCGGGATGGGCGGTCAGCATGTCGTTGGCCTGCGTGACCGCCTCGTTGACGGTGAGGCCTCGCGTTTCCAGCATCTGGGCGAGCGTGCATCCCTCGGCCGCGAAGGCTTCCTCGGCGCCCTTCAGATACTTCTGAGCGTTCTCGCGGTCCTGCGGCAGCGACAGCACGCCGACTTCCTTGCCGCCGCGCCCCTTGGCGAGGTCGCAGGTGAACTTGCCCTGCGCCTTGCCCGTCTCGTAGTTGTTGGCGGTGACGGCGGAGGTGAAGTTGGTGAGGCCAGGCTGCGGCCCGATGCCTGCGAAGGCGACGGGGATCTTCTCGTTCGCGAGGTAGTTGAGGAGCGGCGGGGTGGAGGTGGAGCTGACCGGCCCGATCACGATGGCGTCGACACCCTTGGTGACGGCGACGCGGGCGTTGTCCATCTGCTTGGCGGGCGAGTTCTCGGACGTGTACTCGACATAGTCCATGCCGAGTTCCTCCGCCTTCTGCTTCACGCCATAGCCGACCCATTGCCAGTAGGAGATGTCGAGCGAGGGCGCGATGTAGGCGACCGTCTTCTTCTCCTGCGCAAGCGCGGGCGCGGCCAGGGCCGTTGCGGCAAGCGCAGCGGCACAAAGGGTCTTCAGGATCGTCATGTTGGTTCCTCCCGTTGATGACGTCAGATGCGGCCGCTGTTGCTGAAGCGGTCGATAAGCACGGCGAGCAGGATGGCGACGCCGGTGACGGAGCCCTGCCAGAAGCTGTTCACGCCGATGAGATTCACGCCGTTCTGGATGCAGGTGATCATGAGCGCCCCAAGCACGGCACCGACCGCGCTTCCCGTGCCGCCCGCGAGGCTCGCCCCGCCGATCACCACGGCGGCGATCGCCTGGAGCATGAGGCTGGACCCTGCCGTCGCCTCCGCGTTCAGGATGTAGCTGGCGGTCATAATGCCGGAGAAGGACGCAAGGAGACCCGAGGCGACGTAGGCCGCGAAGGTTACGCGCTTCACCGGAATGCCGATGAGCCGAGCCGCGTTCGCCGAGGTGCCGACCGCGTACAGCCAGCGCCCTACGACGATTTTCTGCAGCAGGAACTGGATCGCGACCATGAAGACGAGGCAGAACAAGAGATGGTTCGGCAAGCCCGGAACCAACTCGCCCGAATTGAGCAGCCAGAAGTCGGGGTCGGCGATCGGCATCGAGCGCCCGTTGGTCACGATGAAGGCAAGGCTTCCCGCCACCGCGAAGGTGATGAGGCTCACGACGAAGGGCGCGAGGCGCACGACGGTGACGAGGAAGCCGTTGATCGCCCCGAAGGCGAGGCCAACGCAAAGGCCCGCAAGGCTCGCGCTGACGTTGCCGTATCCGTTCGACATGGCCAACGCCGTGACCATGCCGGTCAGGGAGAAGACCGAGCCGACCGAAAGGTCGATGCCGCCCGTCACGACCACCAGGAAGACACCGAGCGCCATGATGACCAGGGGGGCGGCGGCCTGAGCGATGTTGCGCATGTTGCCCATGCTGAGGGCGGAGGGCACGAACGAGCCGACGGCCAGCAGCAGCATGACGATGGCGACCGCGATGGCGATCTCGGTACGGTAGGACTGAAGCAGCCCCGGGGCGCGGCTTCGGACGACAGGCTTTGCGGGGGAGGGGGGTAGTGTCATGGATGCCTCGCTCATGCGGCCATTCCGGTGAGCTCGGCGAGCCCGTCCTCGTCGAAGCGCTCGCCTGCGAGAAAGCCCTTCGGTGTCCCGTCGGTGTCGAACGCGAAGATCGCGTCGCAGAGCTCGAGGAGCTCGACGTTCTCCGTCGACCACCAGACGATGATGGCGCCCGCCTCCGCCATCCGGCGGATCAGGGCGTAGATGTCCCGTTTGGTGCCTATATCCACGCCGCGCGTCGGCTCTTCCAGGACCACCATGCGCAGGGGCAAATCGAGCCAGCGGGCAACCAGGAGCTTCTGCTGGTTGCCGCCGGACAGCGAGCCCGGCAGGTCCCAGATCGAGCCGGCCTTGAGCTGGAGGGCGGCGACGAGCGATGAGCATTCATCGCGTTCGCCCCGCCTGACGAACCCACGACCGTCCCGTACGCGCCGTGCGGCCACCACGTTGTCGAGGATCGGCAGCTTCGAAAGGACGCCCTTGCCCGCCCGGTCTCCCGGCACGAAGCCGACGCCGGCGCGGATCGCCTCGCGGGGTGAACGGAACGGGGCTGCGATGCCGTCGCCGCTGAGACGCCACGGCGACGATGTCCTTGCACCGACGAGCATCGCGATGAGTGCGCTGGGACCCGAAGGCGCACCTGCGAGACCGAGAATGGTGCCGGGCTGTATGTCGAGCCGCGTGGCCGCCGGCCCATCGAGCCTCAGGGCCCCCTTCTGATCGCCGCTTCCCGTCACTCGCTTGCGGCTGACCGCCGCCCGATGGGCGGGCTGCCCCATGTGGGCCACGATGTCCGCGTCGGCGAGTTCCGTCATCGGCGCGGCGTCCACCACCGTCCGCCCGTCGCGCAGGATCGAACAGGTGTCGCAGAGCGCCCGGATCTCCTTCATCCGGTGCGAAACGAAAACGATTCCGATCGCCTTCTCCCGCGCCAGCCTTCTCAGGAGCGAGAACAGTTTCTCCGTCTCGCCCGCCGTCAGGTTGGCCGTCGGCTCGTCGAGGAGCAGGATCTCGGCGCCGATCGAAAGGGCGCGGGCGATCTCGACGACCTGTCCCTCGTGGAGCGACAGCGTGCGGGCGGGAATGTCGAGGATCCGTTCGGCCAAGGCCGGATCGATGAGGCGCAGCGCCTCGGCCGCGATCGACCGTGTATGCCCACGGCGCGCAAGCGAGAAGGCGGACGTCGCGTGAGCGATCCCGATGTTCTCGGCGACGGTGAGTTCGGGCAGCAGCGCGAGCTCCTGGTGGACCACCGCGATCACGGGTGGCTTTCCGTCCTCCCGCACCGAGCGGAGCTGAATCCTCCCGGCATCGGCCGCCGCAAGCCCGGTGACGATGCGGATCAATGTCGACTTGCCGGCGCCGTTGCCGCCGAGCAGGGCGTGGATCTCTCCGCGACGCAGCCGAAAGTTCGTTCCTTTCAGGACATGCGTGGCGCCATAGCTCTTCTCGATGTGGGTCGCTTCCAAGAGCGGCGACACTTCGAACCGCTCAGCCGTCATGGCGCCCGCGTTCGGTTATCAAGGCCGCACGCAGCCGTCCGCCCGCCTTGCGGGCCGTCTCCCAAGTCATCGGGTTTCCTCCCCCCGTGTCCTGCTGATGATGGCGGGATCGGGGTGCTGTTTTCAATTTGGTTTTCATCTGCTTTAGTGAAGGTGAACTTCACTGACGTTGCGCGAAGTAATCCCGTGAACCTGAATTCCATGTCGTATTTCGAGGCCGTGGTTCGGCTGGGCGGCGTCGCCAAGGCTGCCGACGAGATGCAGGTGTCGGTCTCGGCGGTCAGCCAGCAGCTCCGCCAGCTGGAGCAGCAGCTCGGCGTCAGCCTGTTCCATCGGGAGAAGCGCCGGCTGGCGCTGACCATCGACGGCGAGCGCCTGTTCCAGACAACGACCACGGCATTCGAATCCATCCGGGACGTGCGCAACGCCATCATGCGGCAGCGCGAAAGCTTCCACTTGAGCGTGCGCGTGAGCCCCTCCTTCGGGGACTGCTGGCTCGCCCCGCGTCTGGCCGATTTCATCCGGCACAATCCCCGTTGGGAGATCCGGGTGGACGCGACGCCCAACTTCTCAGACTTCGCGACCGAGGTGGTCGACCTCGATCTGCGCTACGGCGACGGGAGCTGGGCAGGCCTGCATTCGAGCTGTGTCGTCAACGACCTGATCCTGCCGATGTGCTCCCCGGGTTACCTCGCCGAGCTCCGGGCGATCTCGCAGGATCCGCGCGAACAACTGCACCAGGCGCGGCTGATCGACAGCGCAAAGGCGTATTTCCGCTGGAACACATGGTTGCCGCGACATGGTGTGGCGCCTTCGAAGCCTGGCTTCCCCTACCGCTTCGACCGCTCGTCCATGTCGATGAGACTGGCGATCGAAGGAGCGGGCGTGGCACTGGAAAGCACCACCATCGCCCTCGACGCGCTCCTGTCGGGGCAACTCGTGCCCCTGTCACCGTGCTTCGAGGCGATCGAGTTCCCGGCCTACTGGATGGTGTGCCCGCACAGGCACGTCAGCCGGCGTTCGGTGCGCCTGTTCACGGAATGGGTCGCAGAGACCGGCCAGGAACACACGGCGCGCGCGCGGCGCTTCCTGACCGATCTGGGCTTCCGCTTCTGCCTCGATCCCCGCCCGCACCTCTTGCCGGGGGCCTGAGGTCCGGCGTCAGAGCCAGCCCTTGATCTGCTCGGCGATCTTGGCGACGGAGATGCCGTACATGTCATGTAGCGTCGGCAGCGCGCCCGCTTCCAGGAACTCGTCGGGCAGGCCGATCATGCGGAAGGACGGGGTCACGCCGGCTCGCAGGAGCGTCGACGCCACCGCTTCCCCGAGGCCGCCGACCACCGTGTGGTTCTCGGCCGTGACGACGAGGCGCCCACCGCGCCCGGCCTCGCGCAGGATCGTCTGCGTGTCCAGCGGCTTGATGGTCGGCGAGTGGAGCACCGCCACGTCGACGCCGTCCTTCGAAAGCTGCTCGGCGGCATCGAGCGCGCGCATGGTCATGAAGCCCGACGAGATGACAAGGACGTCCTTGCCCTCGCGGATCACCTGGGCCTTGCCGATCTCGAACTGGTAGTCCGGCTTCCATCGGCTCAGCACTGCCGGCACCTTGCCGCGCAGGAGGCGGGAGTAGATCGGGCCGGGATGGGCAGCCATCGCGGCTACGGACTGGCGGATGTCGACCGCGTCGCACGGGTCGATGATCGTCATGTTCGGCAAGCCCCGGAATATCGCCAGATCCTCCGTCGCCTGGTGGCTCGGGCCGTAGCCGGTGGTCAGGCCCGGCAGGGCGCAGACGATCTTGACGGGGAGGTTCTCCTCCGCGATCGCCATGGCGATGAAGTCGTAGGCGCGGCGCGAGGCGAAGACGGCGTAGGTCGTGGCGAACGGCAGGAAGCCCTCGCGCGCCAGCCCGGCAGCCGCCGAGACCATGACCTGCTCGGCCATGCCCATCTGGTAGAAGCGCTCAGGCATCGCCTGCGCGAGGATGTGGAGGTCGGTGTACTTCGCCAGATCCGCCGACAGGCCTACGACGCGCTCGTCGGCCTTGGCGAGCTCCACCAGCGCGTGGCCGAAGGGGGCGTTCTCCGTCTCATAGCCCTCCGCGGCCAGCGAGGCGATCATCGCGGAGGTGGCGACGCGCTCGCCCTCGGGGATCACGCGGCGGGGCTGGTACTTGCGGGCGAGGGATGCGTGGGTCATGCGGGCTTGCCTTCCTCCAGAACGGCCAGGGCCTTCGCCCACTCGTCCTTCTCGACGCGGACGAAATGGGTGATCTCGCGGGTCTCCAGGAACGGCACGCCCTTGCACATCAACGTGTCGAAGACGATCGCACGGGGCTGGTCGCCCGGGTGATTGCGTGCGGCGTCGAAAGCCGCCACCACGGCATCGAGGTCATTGCCGTCGACGCGTTGGGCATGCCAGCCGAAGGCCGTCCACTTGTCGAGGAGAGGCTCGGCCGAAAGCATCTGCGTCGACTTGCCGTCCGCCTGCTGGTCGTTGAAGTCGATGAGGCAGATGAGGTTGTCGAGCTTGTGGTGAGCGCCCGCCATGGCTGCTTCCCAGGTCGAGCCCTCGCCGAGTTCGCCGTCCGACATGAGGTTGTAGACGAAGCGGTCGCTGCCCTTACGCTTCAGGCCCATCGCCACGCCGACGGCGATGCCGAGCCCGTGGCCGAGCGAACCGCCGGTGATCTCCATGCCCGGCGTGTAGGAGGCCATGCCCGACATCGGCATGCGGCTGTCGTCCATGCCGTAGGTCTCGAGCTCCTCCTCGGGCAGGATGCCGGCTTCCATCAGGACTGCATAGAGCGCGATGGCATAGTGGCCGATCGACAGGAGGAAACGGTCGCGCCCTTCCCATTCCGGGTCGGCCGGGTCATAGCGCAGCGCGTGGAAGTAGGAGGCGGCGAGAACGTCGGCGATGCCGAGCGCCTGCCCGATATAGCCTTGGCCTTGAACCTCGCCCATCAGGAGCGCCTTGCGCCGGATGTTCCAGGCGCGGCGGGCGAGGGAAACGTTGGACAGGGCGGATGGGGGGCGTTGGTCTTCGGGCATGGATCCTCCAGTTCGGCGGATGGTAGATGGGCGCGGCCGGCCGGCGCTTCGACGAGGGACGTCGTCCGTTAGCGAGCGTCCGTCAGTTTAGCTGAGCTTCAGATCGAGGCATGCAGCTTGTCCCGTACGAAGGTCAACGACCGGGCAAGCGCCGTCTCGATCTCGGGCAGGGGAACAGGCTCGCTGCGCCGCACGGGCTGCGCGTCGGGGCGCCGATGGAGGCGCAGAGGCAATTCGAGGCTGACAGGCAGGGCGGGCCGCTCGCGGCAAGCGTCAAGGATGCGTCCGCAGCCGATCGTGCCCTCGCCGATGGCAGTGAAATGCCAGCCGTTGTCGTCCCGCACGAGATCCTTGACGTGGATGTGGATGCAGGCCGGCATCGCCTCGATCGCGTCCGCGGCGAAGTCCTCGAGGGCCGGACGGTGGGATGCGGTATTGGCTGCGTCGTAGTTCAGGCCCAGCCGCTCGCGGCCGAAGCGGCGTACGAGAGCGAGACCGTCGGCCGCCGTGTTCAGGAGGTTGTCGCTGCCGTCGCCGGGGTTCTCCAGCGCGATCGCGACGTCGAGTTCGTCCGCGAGGCGGAGGAGGCTCTCCATGTTGCGCAGGAACGCCAGCTCGTGCGCGCGTGCTGCCGCGTTGGTGGCTACGATCCGTGCCCCTATCGCCCGGGCGAAGCGCATGCGGCCGCTGAAGACGTCGACGGCGTCCGGCAGTCCGAGGTCGATATGCGAAGACATGGCGAAACAATCGAGGCCGCTCGCCTCGATCAACCGTCGATACGCACCCGCTCTCCCGTCGGTGAAAACCGCCTCGTCGAACGGCTCGGTGTAGCCGACAATGAAAGCGGGTTCGACATGCGTCGCACCCAAGCGCGCCAGACTGTCGAAGGCTTCCGCGGGCTCGTATCCGTCGTAAGGAGCTGCCGAGACCGACACGATGCGCCCGGCATTGACTGCCGTGTCCCTCCCTGCGTCGCTCCGTTCCATGGTGAATCCCGTTCCGGCGCGGCGACGGACGCCGCTACGAGGGCGGCCGGTGCCCTCCCGGCCCCGGATCGTTCCCTCGAATGGCGGCACCATGCGGCGGCGACGGACACCGCGGCAAACGCGAATATCTAACCGTGTGATGAAACGAATTCATCGGTATCGTCGATGAACGGGGCAGGCGCATTCAGTTCCTCGCGCAGCCATTCCGCGAAGGCGCCGACAAGCCGTCTTTGAGATCCGGATTTCGGGTAGCACAGGTAATGACCGACATAGCGAAGGTCACGGGTCCGTCCGGCAAGAGGCGCGACCAACTTGCCGGCCAGGATCTCGCGCTGCGCCAGACGGGTTGATTCCAAGGCAACGCCGAGCCCGTCGGCGGCCGCGGCGATGGCAAGGAACGAGCGATCGAAGCTCATCGCCTGGGTGGAGGGCGCCGCCAAGCCGTTGGCCACGAACCAGTCCGGCCAGCGCAGGCGCTTGTTGTCGCTGCGGATGAGGATGCGCTGAAGGAGGTCGGACGGCACGCGAATGCCCTCTGCCACCTCCGGGGAGCAAAGCGGGGTGACCAGTTCCTCACCCAGCGGTTCCACCGTCAGGTGTTCGCCCACCGGCTTGCCGTAGACGATGTCGGCGTCGAACTCGCCATCGGTGAAACGGGCATACTCGGTCGAGGCCGCGAGACGCACCTCGAGGCCGGGATGGGCGGCCAGAAAGGTCGGCAGGCGCGGCGACAGGATCTGTGCCGCGAAGCTCGGCGCGCTGTGCAGCCTGAGGAGGCGCGACCGCCGGGCCGACACGCTTTCGACGCCGCGCCGCAACTCCTCGAAGGCGGCGGAAACGTGCCGCATAAGGATCTCGCCGTCGCCCGTTAGCCGTATGGTTCGGGCGGACCGATCGAACAACGGCGTGCCGAGGTCGCGCTCCAGTTTCACGATCGCGTGGCTGACCGCACTGGGCGACAGGTTCAGCTCACTGGCGGCAGCCCGGAAGGTACCGTGGCGCGCAGCGGCCTCGAACGTGCGGATGGACGAGAGGGAAACGCCGTTCAGCATGGCATGTTGAACCAGATTCATCCCATCGTGTAAACTTCGCGTTTGCGACCTTGGAGGTGGGCGCCTCTATTCCGGGAAGGACGCCATGACGGTCTGCGAACCGTCGGGTGGGGAGACGAAGCAAGGGGTCTGGCATCGGAGCGGCGACATCGCCCTCCCGACCCCGCTTCCTGGGAGAAGGCAGAATACATGTTGCTCAAGGACAAGACCGCCGTCATTTCGGGAGCGGCAAGCCAGCGGGGCATCGGTCGGGCAACCGCCGAACTTTTCGCCGAGCACGGGGCGCGCGTGGCGATCCTCGACCTCGATGCGAGCGCCAGCGCCGATGCCGCCAAGTCGCTGCCGGGCTCCGGCCATGTCGGCATCGCCTGCGACGTGACGGACAAGGCCTCCTGCGAGGCAGCGGCGGCGTCGGCGATCGAGGCCTTCGGGCGCGTCGACATTCTGATCAACAATGCCGGCATTACCCAGCCGCTCAAGACGCTCGACATCTCGCTCGAGAACTGGGGCCGCGTGATCGACGTCAACCTCACCGGCGTCCTCCTGCTCAGCCAGGCCTTCGTGCCGCACATGAAGGAAAAGGGCGGCGGCTCCATCGCCTGCATGTCGTCGGTCTCGGCGCAGCGCGGCGGCGGCATCTTCGGCGGCCCGCACTATTCGGCCGCCAAGGCCGGAGTGCTGGGGCTCGCCAAGGCGATGGCGCGCGAGTTCGGCCCGGCCGGCATCCGCATCAACTCGGTGACGCCCGGCCTCATCCAGACCGACATCACCGGCGGCAAGCTCACCGACGAGATGCGCACCGACATCCTGAAGGGCATCCCCCTCAACCGCCTCGGCGACGCGGCGGACGTGGCAAAGATCTACCTGTTCCTCGCCTCCGACCTGTCGTCCTACGTCACGGGCGCCACGATCGACGTCAACGGCGGCATGCTCATTCACTGACCATTGGACCATCCACCGCGGGGTGCGGACGGAAGAGGAGCCGTCCGCCCCGGATCGCGACACGAACAACGGGAGGACTTTCCATGACCATCCAACTGACGCGCCGCGCCATGCTGGCGGGCCTCGGCACCGCTCTCGCCGCCCCGGCGGTCCTAAGCTTCCCGACCCGGGCGCGCGCCGCCACAGTCCTGACGCTCGGCCACGGAGCCGCGCCGGGCAATCCGCGCACGCTGGCGGCGGCGCGCTTCTCGGAGCGGGTGAAGGAGAAGACCGAAGGGCGCATCACGATCAACGTCGCGGGCTCCGAGACGCTCGGCTCCGACGCGGCGATGCTGACCAGCCTGCGTACCGGCGCGCTCGACCTCACCGCCAACAGCCAGGGGCCGGTCTCGGCGATCGTGCCGGAGATCGCGGTTCTCGGCCTGCCCTTCCTGTTCACCGACGCGTCGAAGGCGATCGCCATGCTGGACGGGCCGGTCGGCGAGGCGCTGGCCGCCAAGTTCCAGGCGGTCGGCATCGTGCCGCTCGGCTACTGGGACAACGGCATCCGCCACCTGTCGAACTCCAAGCGCGAGGTGAAGGCGCCGGGCGACGTCTCGGGCCTTAAGGTGCGCACGCCCGCCGACCCGATGACCATCGACATCTTCCAGGCGCTCGGCGCCTCGACCGAGCAGATCGCCTTCGGCGAACTCTACGTGGCGCTCCAGCAGGGCGTCGTGGACGGGCAGGAGAACCCGCTCGCCAACATCGCGAGCTCCAAGCTCTACGAGGTCAACAGGTTCATCGCGCTGACCGCCCACAAGTGGGAATCGACGCCCTTCCTGATGTCGCAGATCGCCATGGCCCGCATCGGCGGCGATCTCGACGCGGTCAAGGCTGCGGCTGCCGAGGCCGGCCAGATGCAGCGCGAGCTGTCGGCCAAGACCGCCGAGGAGACGCTGGCGAAGTTCCGGGCCGACGGTGCGATCACGGTCACCGAGGTCGACCGCGCCGCTTTCGTCGAGGCGACGAAGCCGGTGGCGGAAGCCTGGAAGCAGAAGGATTTCGGGGACTTCGTGTCCCAGGTCGAGGAAGCGGCGCGCGGATGACCTCCCTCCCGGATCCGGGCGCCCTGCCGGGTGGGCCGCCGCGCCCATCCGGCACCGCATTCGCCGTCGCCGACGGGATCGACAGGGCGGTCGGCCTGTTCTGCCGCCTCGTCGTGATCGGCTCGGGCGTCGCGCTCACCACCGTGATGACAGCCAACGTGTTGGCGCGCTACGCTCTCTCGTCCGGTGGCTTCCGCTTCGCGCAGGAGTTGCCGACGCTGCTGTTCCCGTTCTTCATCGTCGCCGGTATCACGCTGGCGGCGCAGGGCGGGCTGCACATGGCGGTGGAGTGGCTCTACGACCGCTTCGCCGCGCGCGGCAAGGCGATGCTCTTCGTGTTCAGCCATATGTGCGTCATCGCGAGTTTTCTGGTCCTCGCCTGGCAGGCGCGCGTCGTCGCCGCGATCGCCGGCGTCGAGCATAGCCCCATCCTCGGCCTGCCCAACAGCATCGGCTACCACGTGGTCTCCGTCGGGGCGGTTTTGGTCGCCGTCGTCACCGCCACAGCCACCTTCCGCGTCGCCCGGCTCGGCTGGGAAGCCCGCCCGCAGACGAGCGCCGAGGAGCTGCCGCTATGACCCTCATCATGATCGGCGTCTTCCTCGTCACGATGTTGCTCGCCATCCCCGTCGGCTACGGGCTGATCATCGCGGCGGGCGTCGCGATCCTGTCGCACGGCTTCCTGCCGCTCTCGATCGTCGCCCAGCAGGTCTACGACCAGACCCAGTCCTTTCCGATGCTGGCGCTGCCCTTCTTCATGCTGGCGGGCACCCTGATGCTCGGCGGCAAGCTCGGCAATCAGCTCCTCGAACTCGCCAGCCACGTCATGCAGCGCTGGCGGGGCGGTGCCCTGTCGACCACGGTCGTCTCGTCCGTCGTGTTCGGCGGCGTGTCGGGCTCGGCGGTCGCCAACGCCTCGGCCCTCGGCTCGGTGCTGATCCCCTGGCAGAAGCGTCAGGGCTACCCGGCCCCGCTCTGCGCGGCCAACAACGCCACCTCGGCGGTGATCGACGTCCTGATCCCGCCCTCGATCCCGATGATCCTCTACGCGCTGGTCAGCGGCGTGTCGGTGGCCGACCTCTTCGTCGCCGGCATCCTGCCGGGCATCATCATGGCAGTCAGCTTCATCGCCGTGTGCTGGTTCGTGTCCTGGCGCCGCGGCTACGCGGTAAACCTTAGCAGCATCCGCAAGCGCGAGCTGGCACGCCTCGCCCTGAAGAGCTTTCCGGCGATCCTGCTGCCCATCCTCATCATCCTCGGCCTGCGCTTCGGCTTCGCGACGCCGACGGAGGTTGCGGTCCTGTCGGTCGTCTATTCGCTGGTGCTCAGCCTCGCCTTCTATCGCGACCTGACGCTCAAGCGGTTCTGCGACAACATGGTGGAGGCAGGCGTCGCGACGGGCGTCGTGATGCTGGTGATCATGGGCTCGGCGGCCGTCGGTTGGATCCTGACCTTCGACCAGGTGCCGCAGACCTTCGCGGCCTGGGTGTCGGCCAACGTGTCCAACCCGATCCTCGTCATCCTGATGATGAACGTCCTGATGCTGATCGTCGGCATGCCGCTGGACCTGCCGCCGTCGATCCTGCTGCTCGGGCCGATCTTCGTGCCGCTGGCCGCCACGATCGGGCTCGATCCTGTGCAACTCGGCCTGATCATGGTGATCAACCTCGGCATCGGCCTCTACACGCCGCCGATCGGCACGACGCTGTTCATCTCGTCGTCGATCGCCAAGACGTCGCTGGGCGCGACGACGCGGGAGCTCTGGCCGTTCTTCGCCATGGCCATGCTCCTGCTGCTCGCCGTCAGCTACGTCCCGGCGCTTACCCTTTATTGAGGCCCGGGCCCGTAGCGCGGGAGCTCGGATTTCGGGGTAACTCGTGGAGCCTGGCGCGAAGGCGTTCGGCGGCGAAATCAAGGAAGCGGCGCAGTTTCAGCGGCATCTGCCCGCGGGTCGCATGCACGAGATGGACGGGCACGGGCTCCGGTTCGGCGTCCTCAAGGACGAGCCTTAAGCGGCCGGTCTCGACCGCCTCGCTCACCTGATAGTGCAGGAGGCGGATGATCCCGGTGCCGAGAACCGCCGCATCGACCGCCGCCTCGGTGGTGGTCACCGCGAGGCGCGGCCGCAGCGGGATGTCGATCGGCCGTGCGCGCCGTGGCGGCGAACCGCCAACTGGTTTCCACCATCGGGCCCTCCACCGCGACGACGGGCCGATCGCGCAGGTCGTCCGGTGTCGCCGGGGCGCCGTACCTGTCGAGGAAGGAGGGGCTCGCGGCGGCGACGACGCGCATCGTGCCGACCTTCGTCGCCACCATCGAACTGTCCGCCAGCGGCCCGATCCGCACCGCCATATCGACCTCGTCCTCGACCAGATGGACGTTGCGATCGTTGAGGAGCAGTCGGACGCTGATCTCGGGGAACGCCGTAAGGAAGTCGGCGACCGTCGGCAGGACATGGAGCCGCCCGAACTGGATCGGCGCGGTCATCACGAGCTGGCCCTTCGGTTCGGCATATTCGCCGGCCGCTTCGCGCTCCGCGGTCTCGACATCGTGGAGGATGCGCCGGGCCGCGGCGAGATAGGCGATGCCCGCATCGGTCAGCGCGAGGCTGCGGGTGGTTCTCACGAGAAGCCGGGTTCCGATCCTCGCCTCGAGATCCGAGATCTTCCGGCTCAGCGTCGGCACGGGCATGCGCAGGGCGCGACCGGCGGCCGACAGGCTGCCGCGGTCCACCGCCTCCCGCAGAAGGGACATGGCTTCCAGGCGATCCATTCGTCCTTCCGAAAAGTGGCAAGGTGCTTTGCGATCATGCCGTATTCAGCCACCGGATGAAAAAACGCATCTTTCGGGTCGGCGAGCCCGAGCGGCCTGCGCAGCGAGGATGGTCTTCATGCCCTACGGCTTCATGGACATTGCCGCGACGCCGAGCGTTCGGGCCGCACAGGCCGAGATGGGCGTCGAGCAGCACTGGCTGGCCTTCAAGGGTGCGCGGCTTCGATCGCTTCACCGCGAACGAAGCCGACTTCATCGCCGCGCGCGACAACTTCTACATCGCGAGCGCTTCCGAGACGGGGTGGCCGTATGTCCAACATCGCGGCGGCCCGCGCGGCTTCCTCAAGGTCGCCGACGACACCTCGCTCTCCTTCGCCGACTACAGCGGCAACCGGCAGTATATCAGCCTCGGGAACTTCAACGCGGACGACCGCGCCTGCCTGTTCCTGATGGATTACGCCCGCCGGGCGCGGCTAAAGATCTATGGGCATGTCGAGATCGTCGCCCCCGAGGCGGATCCGCAGCTTTTGGAACAGGTCACTGTTCCCTCCTACCGGGCGCGGATCGAGCGGATCGTCCGCGTGCGGCTCGCGGCCTTCGACTGGAACTGCCCGCAGCACATCATCCCCCGCTTCACGGAAGCGGGGATTGCCGAGGCGGTCCAGCCAATGCGCGAGCGTATAGCGGCGCTCGAGGCCGAGAACGCCATCTTGCGCCAAGGAACAGCCCCGTCGACCATTAGGGTCAGGACTCATAGCTCAGAGCCAGAAGAGAACGGTGGCAGCCAGTGCGATGGCGGAGAAGAAGACGGTTGGACAGCGGTCGTAGCGGGTCGCGACACGGCGCCAGTCCTTGAGGCGGCCGAACATGATCTCAATGCGGTTGCGGCGTCTGTAGCGGCGCTTGTCGTGTTTGACGGGCGCGTTGCGAGACCTTCGCCCAGGGATGCAGGGCTTGATGCCCTTTGCTTGCAAGGCGTCCCGGAACCAGTCGGCATCGTAGCCGCGGTCACCGAGCAGCCACTGCGCCTTGCAGATCGTCAAGCAAGGCTGCCGCGCCGGTATAGTCACTGACCGGCCCAGCGGTCAGGAAGAAGCTCAGCGGACGACCGTTCGCATCAGCCACGGCATGAAGCTTGGTGTTCATGCCGCCCTTTGTGCGACCGATCAGGCGGCCAAGGCCCCCTTTTTGACCGCAAGGCTCGAGGCCGTGCGGTGCGCCTTCAGGTAGGTCGCATCGATCATGACGGTCCTGGGATCGGCACCGGCTGCGGCCAGCCCCTCCATTATCCGGACAAAGACGCCCGCTTCACCCCAACGCTTCCAACGGTTGTAGAGCGTCTTCGCGGGCCCATAGTCCTTGGGCGCATCGCGCCATCGCAGGCCGTTGCGATTGACGAAGATGATGCCGCTCAAAACCCGCTGATCGTCGACCCGTGGTCTGCCGTGGCTCTTGGGAAAGAACGGCCGCAACCGCTCCATCTGCTCGTCCGTCAGCCAATACAGATCGCTCATATCCAGTCCCCCAGACAGAGCCTGAACCAGACCGCGCGCCTCAAATCAATGGGTCCTGACCCTAGCCAGATGCATCTCGATCACTGTGTCCCCGGGATCATTGCGGTTGAGCATGACCCCGAGATCGTTAATAACCTTGAGGCGACAGAGAATTGCTTCGCAGCGCAGCACGGCGACAAACTCGCGTGCTACGCTGAACTCAAGCGCGGAACTGGAAGCGTCGATCCAAACTAGTTCGCTAGGATCGTGACGCCTAAGAAATGTGAGCGCAAGAGGCAGTTCCTCGTTGTACTCCAGTTCGCTTCCCCATCCTGTATTTTCATCGGCGCCGCCGTCTCGGGCGCTTTCCAACTTCCACTTTAGGTCGTCGAAAGTTGATCCGTAATGTCTGGCCTTCTCGATCCGGAACCCGAAGCGCGGGGCATAGCCGCAATAATCCATGATCGCGCTGATCTGGTGGAAGGAGGAATCGTCCACATCTAGCGAGCGTGCAACCGCGCGCTTTACAAGATTTGGCGGCTTATGATCGGATCGGCCGACCGAGATACGTCGAATACCTCGCATTCGTGCGAACCGATCATGCGGTGTGTTCGACACAGCAACAACGTTCTCGTGGCGGTAGGACTCTGCCAGAGACCTTAGGAACGTGCTTTTTCCAGAACCATTTGGTCCGACGAGTATCGCGACAGCATCTTCGCGTTGATGATCGAATAGTTCAAGATCCCGCAATGTCGCCATTTTTTCCTGTATAAAATGCAGTAGGCAGTTGCTGCGCGAAGCAGCGCAAGTGTATCTCAATAGCCACGTTTTTGGTCGCACGGCAACAGTGGGATTCGCCCCGGTCTTGCGGTTCGGCGGGACTCAAACGAACGGCACGTTTGGGGCGAAGGCGGAAGCGTTCCTATCAGTGACGGTGGGTCGAAACCCGCCGCTAGCCATTGTCGAACTCGGCAGGCAGTTCACCGTAACGGACCAGCACGACCGGGCCCTCGACGACTCCCCGGTGTCGGTGTCAACCGTCTGCTGGAGCGCGACGACACCGGCGGTGCGCGCGACATCTCGCTCGGCCCGCCTTTGTGCTTCCGTGGCCGTCTTGAACTCCATCAGCCGTCCGGCGACGAGGCGCTTGCCCATGCGCTCGAACTGCTGGACGATGAACAGGAGCTTCTCGGGCATTGGCCTCTCCGGTAGCAAACTGCGAACGCCGCAACCTGCATCACTCTCTGCCCGACCCTAGCACCTCCAGCAGTTTTGCTTGGAATGGCTCCGGTGCCTCGACCTGTGGCGAGTGCCCGAGCTCGGGGAACTCGACCAGCGCGGCGTCAGGGATCGCCTCCGCCGCCTGCCGGCCGAGCGCGGGATACTGGCCCAAGGTTTCGGCAATGTCCTTGCTCGCCCGGTTGCCGCCGGGGGCGGTCCGGTCGAGCCCGCCGATCATCAGGACGGTGGGAACGGCAATGCGCGCGAACTCGTGCACCACTGGCTGGGTGAACACCATGTCCGAGGTCTGCGCCTGGTTGCGGGCGACGATCGCCCGGCCGTCACCTGCGTACATCCCGGCCAGCATCTCGACCCAGCGGTCGTAGTCCGGCTTCCAGGCGCCGTTGTAGTAGATGCGCTGCTGATAGGCCTTGATGCTGTCGAAGCTCGTCTTCAGTTCGCCCTCGTAGGCGTCGTCCAGCGTCTGGTACGGCACGCCCTTCGCCTGCCAGTCCTCGAGGCCGATCGGGTTCACCAGCACGAGCTGTCCGACGTCGTCCGGGAACATCAGCGCGTAGCGTGCCGCCAGCATGCCGCCCATGGAGTGCCCGACGACGACAGGCTTCTCGATGCCTAGTTCGGCGACGAGGTCGTTCGTATGGGTGGCGAGGTCGGGGAAGCTGAACTGGTAACCTGCGGGCTTCGACGACTTGCAGAAGCCGATCTGGTCGGGCGCGAGGACGCGGTACCCGGTCTCCGTCAGAACCGCGATGGTCCGCTCCCAGGTCGCGCCGCAGAAGTTCTTGCCGTGGAGAAGCACCACCGCCCGACCGTTCGCCTCGCCGACGGGGGCGACGTCCATGTAGGCCATTTCGAGATCCTGCCCCTGGGACCGGACCGTGCGCATGGCGACGGGATGCGGGTACTCGAAGCCTTCCAGCCGCGGACCGTAGACAGGGTGCGGGGCGCTCGTTTGTGCCGAGGCCGCCAAAGGCAGAAGGGCGCCGAGCAAGGCGGCGGGGAGGGACCAGCGGATCATGGGGTGGATGCCTTTCGCGATGCGTCCCGCTTACCTTGGGCGCGGTGCCGACACCGCCAGCATCCTCTCCGACCCGTGATGTGAGCGTCAGGGGGTGGTCTCCGAGCCCCGGGGATTCGTCGGCTGCGAATACGCCCCCCGCTAAGTTGTCCACAGGGCGCTCGCGCTTCGGTGGACAGTCGGGCGGTTCATTGACTCCCGGGCTAGCCTCGGAACAGAACGGGAACATATTCTCCGGCTGAGTCGCCCTTAGGAATCCGGTCCCGTCCAAACAGATGCCCCGCATGCCCCACACCTCCGTCCTGGCCGACCTGCGCGAGCGCGTCCAGCGTCTCGAGGGCAGGGACGCGCGGGTTCGCAAGGCTTTGCCGTTTGGAGTGCCGGAGATCGACGGGCGCTTGCCGGGCGGCGGCCTCGCGCTCGGTGCCTTGCATGAGGTCGCCGGCGGCGGAAACGGTGCTGTCGATGGTGCTGCCGCTGCGCTCTTCACGGCCGGCGTTGCCGCTCGCACGAAGGGTAAGGTTCTCTGGTGCGTCACGCGGCAAGATCTCTTCGCTCCCGCGATCGCCCAAGCCGGCCTCGCACCTGGCCGGGTGATCTTCGTCGAGGCCGGGGACGAGAGGATGCTCCTCGCGTGCTTTGAGGACGGTCTCCGCCATGGCGGGCTCGGCGCGGTCGTCGCCGAGGTCGCCAAGCTCTCCATGACGGCGTCGCGCCGGCTCCAGCTCGCCGCCGAGGGGTCGGGCACGCTGGCACTGGCGGTGCGCCGATGGCGGCGCCAAGCCGAGGCCGCCGACTTCGGCCAGCCGACCGCGTCCGTGACCCGCTGGCGCGTCTCCGTCTTGCCGTCGCGGCCATTGCCCGTTCCTGGCGTCGGCCGGTCACGCTGGCTTCTCGAACTCCTCCGGTCCCGCGCGGGTGAATGTGCCGACTTCGAAGTGGAGGCGTGTGATGCTCAGGGTCGTCTCGCTCTACCTTCCACGCTGGCCGACCGATCGGCTGCGCCGCAAGTCGCCGGACGCCGCGCCGCCGGCTGACGTTCCGCTGGCGCTCGTCGGGCGGGATGGGAGCCGACGTATCGTGGTGGCTGCGGACGAACTGGCGGAGCGGGCTGGGCTCCATGTCGGCGTGCCAGCGACTAAGGCGCAAGCGCTGGTGCCCGGCCTCGCCATCCTGGACGCCGACCCGGTCGGGGACGCGGACGCGCTCGACCGCTTGGCCATATGGGCCCTTCGGTTCTCGCCCGTGGTCGCCGCCGACCCGCCGGACGGGCTCGTCGTCGACACGTCCGGCGCCGATCACTTGCATGGTGGAGAGGAGGCCATGCTCCGCATGATCGTCGAGCGCTTTGCCTCGTCCGGGCTGGAGGCGCGCGTTGCCATCGCGGACACATGGGGCGCCGCCCATGCGGCCGCCCGGCACGCGGGCGCTGCCATGGTCCTCGTCGAGCCGGGCCGGACGGAGCATGCCCTCCAACGTATGCCGCTGGCCGCGCTGCGCCTGCCTGAGCGCATGCGGCACGATCTCCATGTCCTCGGCTTCGCGACGGTCGGCGACCTCGCCGCGCAGCCTCGGGCGCCCCTTGTTCAGCGCTTCGGCCCGCAGCTCGTCCGGCGGCTCGATCAGGCGTTTGGCGCGGTTCCCGAACCGATCGAGCCCGTGCGGTCGCCGGACCTCGTCGAGGTGCGCCGCGTGTTCGGCGAGCCCATCGGCGCGCCGGAGACGATCAAGCGGTATGTCGGCAAGCTCGTCGTCGCCCTTGTCGCCGAGCTTGAACTGCGCGGCCTCGGTGCCCGCCGGCTCGACCTCCTGTTCGGTCGCGTCGACAACAGATGGGAAGCCATCCGCATCGGCACGGCCAAGGCGGAGCGCGACGCGCGGCGCCTGACGCGGCTCCTTTGCGACCGCATCGAGAAGGTCGACCCGGGCTTCGGGATCGAGGTCATGACGCTCGCGGCGACCCATGCCGAGCCACTTGGTGCGGCCCAGGTCGTCTCCTCGCTGGTTGAGGAGCCGGAGGCAGATGTGTCCGGGCTCGTAGACCTTTTGGCGAACCGGATCGGCGAGCGCAGGCTATACCGCTTCGCCCCGGTCGCCAGTGACGTGCCGGAGCGGTCCGTCGCGCGCGTCGAACCAATGAGCGTCGACGACGGCGCGTCCTGGGACGACCACTGGCCGCGGCCGTCCCGCATCCTGCCGCGCCCCGAGCCCGTCGAGACGATGGCCCTCCTTCCCGACAACCCACCCGTCTGGTTCTCGTGGCGGGGGCAGCGCCGACGCGTCCGCCGCGCCGACGGCCCGGAGCGGGTGTTCGGCGAATGGTGGAAGCGGGAAGCCGAGGCCGCCGAAGTGCGAGACTACTTCCGCGTCGAGGACGACGCCGGAGAGCGGTACTGGATCTTCCGAGCCGGCGATGGTGAACACCCCGAGACCGGCTCCCACAAATGGTATCTCCACGGCATCTTCGGATGAGCAGCCACCGCTACGTCGAGCTCCAGGTGACCTCGCACTTCTCCTTCCTGCGCGGCGCCTCGTCGTGCGAGGAGCTGTTCGCCACGGCCAGCCTGATGGGCATGGAGGCGCTCGCCGTCGTCGACCGGAACTCGGTTGCCGGGATCGTGCGAGCGCACGAGGCGGCCAAGACCACCGGCGTCCGCGCCATCGTCGGCTGCCGCCTCGATCTCGTCGATGCGCTGCCCGTCCTCGTCTACCCGACGGACCGTCCGACTTATGCCCGCCTCTGCCGACTCCTGTCGCTCGGCAAGTCGAGGGGCGGGAAGGGCAGGTGCGTCCTCCACTGGGACGATGTCGTCGTGCACGGGGACGGCATGCTCGCCGTTCTCGTCCCCGATGAGGCTGACGTGAACCTCGGGCGCCAACTCCGTCGCCTGCGGGAGGCGTTCGGCAACCGGGCCTACGTCGCGCTGACCCTGCGTCGCCGCCCTAACGATCAGCTCCGCCTGCACGAGCTCTCGACCATGGCGCAGGCGATGAGCGTGCCGACCGTCGTAACGAACGACGTCCTGTTCCACGAGCCGGATCGCCGGATCCTTCAGGACGTCGTCACCTGCATCCGCCACAACGTCACGATCGACAACGCGGGCTTCCGCCGCGAGCGGCATGCCGACCGTTACCTCAAGCCACCGGAAGAGATGCACCGCCTCTTCGCCCGGTATCCGGAAGCGCTCGCCCGGACGGTCGAGATCGCCGGCCGCTGCCGCTTCACCCTGTCCGAGCTCGCCTATCAGTACCCGGAGGAGAAGCAGTTCCCCGACCTCACGCCGCAGGAGGCGCTGGCGAAGCTGACCTGGGAGGGCGCGGCCGAGCGATATCCTGAAGGCCTACCAAACAGCGTCCGGCGCAACCTCGAGCACGAGCTCCGGCTGATCGAGCGGCTGGATTACGCGCCGTACTTCCTGACGGTGAACTCGATCGTCCGCTTCGCCCGTTCGAAGGGCATCTTATGCCAGGGCCGCGGCTCGGCGGCGAACTCCGCCGTCTGCTACGTCCTCGGCGTCACCTCGATCGACCCCTCGCGCAACGACCTCCTGTTCGAACGCTTCGTCTCCGAGGAGCGTCGCGAGCCACCGGACATCGACGTCGACTTCGAGCACGAACGGCGCGAGGAGGTCATCCAGTGGGTCTACGAGACCTACGGGCGCGACAGAGCCGCCCTGTGTTCGACGGTTATCCGCTACAGGGCCAAGGGCGCGATACGCGATGTCGGCAAGGCGCTCGGCCTGCCCGAGGACCTGACGAAGACCCTGTCGTCCCAGGTCTGGGGCTGGTCGGAGGACATCGACGAGAAGCACGCGCAGAGCATCAACCTGAACCTCGAGGACCGGCGCCTGCGTCTGGCGCTCGAGCTCGCGGGCCAGCTCGTCGGCTTCCCTCGGCACCTGTCTCAACATCCCGGAGGCTTCGTTCTGACGCGGGACCGCCTCGACGAGCTCGTCCCCATCGAGCCGGCCGCCATGGTCGACCGGCAGGTGATCGAGTGGGACAAGGACGACATCGACGCGCTGAAGTTCATGAAGGTCGACGTGCTCGCCCTCGGCATGCTGTCTGCCATGCGCAGGGGACTGGACCTCCTTCGGGAGCACAAAGGCATCGACCTCGACCTTGCTAGCATCCCGGCAGAGGATCCGCGCACCTACGCGATGATCCGTCGGGCCGACACGCTCGGCACCTTCCAGATCGAGTCCCGCGCCCAGATGGCCATGCTGCCGCGGATGAAGCCAAGGACCTTCTACGACCTCGTCATCGAGGTCGCGATCGTCCGCCCCGGGCCGATCCAAGGCGACATGGTTCACCCGTACCTTCGGCGCCGCGAGGGAAAGGAGAAGGTCGTCTTCCCGAAGCCCGAACTCGAGCGCGTCCTCGGCAAAACGCTCGGCGTGCCGCTGTTCCAGGAGCAGGCGATGCGCGTTGCGATCGAGTGCGCCGGGTTCACGCCGGGCGAGGCCGACCAGCTCCGGCGCGCCATGGCGACGTTCAAGTTCACGGGCGGCGTCTCCCACTTCCGTGACAAACTGGTCGAGGGAATGGTCGCCAACGGCTACGAGCGCGAGTTCGCCGAGAGGACGTTCCGCCAGCTTGAGGGCTTCGGATCCTACGGCTTCCCGGAGAGCCACGCGGCGTCCTTCGCGCTGATCGCCTACGCCTCAAGCTGGCTGAAGTGCTGGCATCCTGACGCGTTCTGCGCGGCGCTCCTGAACGCCCAGCCGATGGGCTTCTACGCCCCGGCGCAGATCGTTCGTGACGCGCAGGAGCATGGCGTCGAGGTCCGACCCGTCTGCGTCAATGCCAGCCGCTGGGACTGCACGCTGGAGCCGCGGGCAGCGGAAGAGTTTTCCGATGCTGACGACGGACGGTTCGCGGTCCGGCTTGGCTTGCGCATGGTGCGGGGCTTAAGCAATGCGGACGCTGCCCGCCTCGTCGCAGCCCGGCAGGACACGCCTTTCGCTTCCGTCGACGACCTCTGGCGCCGGGCGCGTGTTCCGCATGCCGCGCTGACCGAGCTCGCGGAGGCCGATGCCTTCCGTCCCGCCATAGGGGTGAGTCGCCGGGACGCGCTATGGGCGATCAAGGCGCTGCGCGACGAGCCGCTCCCGCTGTTTGCCGCGGCTGCCGACCGGGAGGCGGCGACTGTGTCCGAGCAGGTTGAGCCGGTCGTCCGGCTCCGTGCGATGCCCGAGGGCGGCGAGGTGGTCGAGGACTACGGCCATGTCGGGCTGACGCTCCGCCAGCATCCGGTGTCGTTCCTCCGGGCCGAACTGGGCCGGCGGCGCGTCATCACCTGCGCGGAGGCGATGGCGTCGCGGGACCGACGCTGGGTGGAGGTCGCCGGCCTCGTTCTTGTCCGCCAGCGGCCGGGCTCGGCGAAGGGCGTCATGTTCATCACGATCGAGGACGAGACGGGCGTCGCGAACCTGGTTGTTTGGACGAAGGTGTTCGAGGCGAACCGCCGGACGGTGCTTGGAGCCGGGATGATGGGCGTGCGCGGAAGGATCCAGCGGGAAGGGGAGGTCGTCCACCTCATCGCCCACTCGCTGAGCGATCTGTCCCAGGAGTTCGCGAGCGTCGGGCGTCGGGGACGGGCGGATGACAGTGGTGCCGATACTGCGACTATGACCGCGGCTGTGCCGCCGCGCATGCCGCCCGCCAAGATGATGGCGGATCCCTACGGCCACGTCGTCGACGAGATCCGGGTGAAGACGCGGGACTTCCGTTGAGGGTGGTTTTCTGCCGGTCGGCTTTCGGGACGAGTTTGGCGAAAGCTGCCGTCGACGGAGAGCCCTGGCTCCCCCGCAAGCGTTCGCCACGAGTACCGGAGATCTTCCGGAAGGTCAGCGAATAGCACCGACATTGTCTTCCGACCGGTTTTCTTTCCGACGAAGGATTACGAGAGTGAGTTCCGACGGCACGCCCAACCGCAAGGCGAACCCGGGCCAGAGCGCCGTGCCGTTGTTGGCGTAGAGGGTCATGCCGTCGACCTCGTAGCGCCCCGAGACGTAGCCGCCGTTCGCCCGGGCTATGATGCGGTCGAGGCCGCGGATCATTCCGCCGTGCGCGTGGCCGGAGAGTTGCAACGCCACGCCCCGCCCTGCTGCCTCGCGGGCATTCTTCGGCTGATGGTCGAGAAGGATGACGGGGACGCCCGTCGGCGTGCCGGCAAGCGCGGCGTCCAGGTCCGGAGGCGCGTCGCCGGTCTCGGATGCGGAGAGATCCGTCACGCCGGCGAGGACGAGGCGGCCTCCGTCACGGGCGAGCACGGTGTGCGCGTTGACGAGCGGGCGCAGGCCGAGGCCGGCGAGATGCTGCATCCACCCGGTGTAGCCGAAGAAGTACTCGTGGTTGCCCGGGACGAACCATACGCCGTCGGGCGCCGCGAGATCGCGCAGGGGCGCCACGTCGCGCTGCCGGGCGGCAAGCGTTCCATCGATGAAGTCGCCGGTGACGACGATCAGATCGGCCCCCAGCGCGTTGGTGTTGCGCACCACGTCGCGCGCCCAGCCCTCGGGGAACAGCCGGCTGAGATGGAGGTCGGTGAGCTGGACGAGACGATAGCCCTCGAAGGCGGCGGGCAGGCCAGCTATCTCGACGGTAAGGTCGCGTACGGGCGGCACTCGCACCGCCTGTGCGATGCCGATTGCGGCCAGCATCGCGGCAAGTCCCGCAGCCGCGTAGCGCAAGGATGCGGGGACCGTCGTGGCGCCCCGGCGCGCCATCGCCAGCACGAGCGATCCGAGATCGATCGCTAGCTGTAGCACGGCGAGCAGGAGGATCGCGCCGAAAGCCCAGTTGAACAGGAGGACGATCAGGCGGGGGAACTCCGGCGCGAAGACGGAGCCGGACGAAAGCCTGCTCCACAGGTGATACTGCGAGGCCACCAGCATCGCCGCTCCCAGCGCCAGCTTGAAGAGGAGGGGCCACGGCAGCGGTGCCACGAAGCGGGTCAGCAGATAAAGGCATGGCACCGAGAAGACGAGGTGAAGCATACGGACGGGACCTACGATGTTGGCATCGGGACGGCGAACGTCGCGACGTGCTCGACCAGCGCCGGCAGGTCGGCGGCACCGCCACGAAACGACAGGTGACCGTCCGGCCGCACCAAGAGGATGGCGGGTGTCCCGCCGAGGCCGAGCGCTTGGTGGACGACCTGATCGAGGTCCCATGCCGCCGACATCAGCGGCTCGTCACCGCTGGAGGCAGGGTCGGCGATGACCAGCAGCGGGCGCACCCAATCGCGTGGCGACAGGGCGTCCGCCGCCGCGGCGAGATGGGGGTGGGTCTTGCGGTCGCCGCCGTCGAGCAGAAGGAGGCGCCAACCCCAGCTCCGCCCCTCGGGATTGCGGATCTGATCGAACAGCGTGGTGGCTTGCCCGTCGTTCAGCACGAGCGGGGCGTCCGGCACCCGGTCGCCCGCGCGGGTCGAGCCGGCAAGGCGCGGATCGAGCTGCCCGAAGCGCTCCTCGCTCAAGCGGCTGTCGCGGTAGTTCAGATCGAGCTGCGCTAGGTCGCTGCCGCCGAACACGTAGTCGGCGACCTGCGGCACGGCGCCCGCGATCGCGCCGAGCACCGCGTCGGCCGCGCGGCCACGCCCCATGAGCTGCCGGAAGCCGCGCACCTGCTGCGCGTCGAGCCGGCGGTTGGCCGCGCGGCGCTCCTCGGCATAGCTGTCGAGCAGGGTAGGCGTCCCGGCGTCCGCCAACACCATGGCGAGCCGCCAACCGAGCGACACGGCATCGATGAAGCCCGAGTTCATGCCCTGCCCGCCGATCGGCAGGTTGGCGTGCGCTGCATCGCCCGCTAGGAACACCCGGCCCGCCCCGTAGCCAGGCGCAACGCCGTGACGGAACGTGCCGTGGGACACCCAAGTCGGGTCGGCGATGTCGAAGGTCGCGTCGCCGGTCACCTCGCGCCCACGCTCCACCATCTCCTCACGCGTCGGGTCGCGCGCGGGCATGGCCTCCCCGCTTTCCAGCAGGAACAGGCGGTACTGGTCCTTCCACACCGGCAGCACCCCGGCGAAGCCATGCCGGAACAGGAAGAAGAAGGCGGTGTCGCGCTCGATTGGGCGACGCCACGTCAGCGTCCCGTCGATCTGACGGATCGCCCAGCCCGGCAGATCCTCGGCCTCGAAGTCGAGCCCGACCGCCTTGCGCACCGTGCCCTTCACGCCATCGGCGCCGACGAGGTAGCGGCAGCGCAGCTCCATCGCCGCGCCGGAGGCTTCGCCGTCGTCGCCGACCGGGACCACCGTCACGGCCACGCCGTCAGCGTCCTGACGGATGTCGCGGACCTCGTGCGCATGTTCGACGCGGTGGCCGCCCGCCTCGAGGTGCTTGGAAAGCCCCGCCTCGATCGTGCCCTGGTTGGAGAACAAGACGTCCGGATAGGGAGACGGCAGGTCGCGCGTGCTCTGTCGGTGGATCGGCCGCCCGTCGAGCATGTATTGCGTGTAGGGCGCAATGTGGCTGATCTTCGCCAGCGTGTCGCGCACGCCGATCGAGGCGAGGAGCTCCTGCGCCCGGGCGATGACGTTGTGACCCTTCGAAGCCCCGGAGATGCCGGGCGCACGCTCGAAGATGCGGAACGCCACGCCGTGATGGGCCAACGCGCAGGCGATGGCGAGGCCGACGGGCCCCGCGCCGACAATGATGACATCGGTATCGAAGGATGCTGTCATGTCACTCGCCCTTCGGCAGCGTGCCGGTCGCCAGGAGCGACGCGCGCGCGGCGCTGCCCTGCGTCAGCATCCAGCCGGGGTATTCCGGGTTCGGCCCCGCGAGCCCGCCGAGCATCTCCATCGCGTCGTCCGTCAGCTCGACCGCGACGGCCCTCAGGTTGGCGTCGAGCTGCTCGACGCTCTTCATGCCCGTGATGATGCTGGCGACGGCGGGTTGCCGGCGCAGCCAGGCGAGCGCGACCGCCTCCAGCGAGGTCTCGTGCGCCGTCGCGATCGGCTCCATCGCGTCGAGCACCTTGGCCCCACGTGTCTCGTCCACGGGCGGGAAGGGGATGGTCTTGCGCCGGCCTCCGTCGGCGCCGCTGCGGTACTTGCCGGTCAGATAGCCGCCGGCGAGCGGGCTGAACGCGATCAGGCTCAGGCCGTGATGCTCGAGTGCCGGCACGACGTCGCGCTCGATCTCGCGGCCGACGAGCGAGTAGTAGCCCTGGTAGCTCTGGAACCGGGCATTGTTGGTCCGCTCGGCGAGCCCAAGCGCGGTCGCGACCTGCCAGGCCGCCCAGTTCGATACCCCGAGGTAGCGCACGAGGCCGCGACGCACGAGGTCGTCGAGGGCTGCGACTGTCTCCTCGACCGGCGTCGCCGGGTCCCAACCGTGCATCTGGTAGAGGTCGATATGGTCGGTGCCGAGCCGTCGCAAGCTGGCCTCCACCGCGTCGACGATGTGCTTGCGCGAGCCGCCCGCATCGTTCGGGCCTGCCCCCATCGGGTGCTCGAACTTAGTCGCCAGCACAATGTCCCGGCGCGCGATCCCGAGGTTGCGGATCGCCCGTCCGAGGATCTCCTCCGACTGCCCCTCGGCGTAGACGTCGGCGGTGTCGACGAAGTTGATGCCCGCGTCGATCGCACGGCGCAGGATGGCGTCCACCGCGTCCTGCCCGACGCCGCTGGCGGCCGCGTATCGGCCCTTGGACTGGCCGAAGGTCATGGTGCCGAGGCACAGTTCGGAAACGAACAGGCCGGTGCGGCCGAGACGATTGTAGCGCATGACGATCCTCCTGCGTGATGGGACCAGAACACGAAACGGACTTTATGGTTCCGGAACTAAATGGTATCGAAAAGGGATGTCAATGACCGATCAGGACCCGAACCCCTCCCGTGGAGGCCGCAAGCGCGACGCCTCGCGCGACGCCGCGATCCTCGAAGCCGCGATCGACACGCTGGGCGAGGTCGGCTTCGAGCGGATGACGATGGACATGGTCGCCGCGCGCGCCGGCGCCGGCAAGGCGACCGTCTACCGGCGCTGGCCCTCCAAGGAGGCGCTGGTGCTGGAGGCGGTCGCGCAGACGAAGCGCGATCAGGTCGACCTCGACCGTCTGCCCGACACCGGCTCGTTCCGCGGCGACATGCTGGCGCTGTTCCGGCCGAAGTCGGTGACTGAGACCGAGCGCAAGCTGCGCGCGGTGGCGGGGGTCGCGACGCTGCTCTCCTTCGCGCCGGGCTTGAGCGACGCCGCCTCGGACGCGCTGACCGGGCCCTGGGTCGCCGCCAATCGGATCCTCATGGAGCGGGCGGTGGCGCGCGGCGAGGCGAGGGCGTCGGCGCCGGTCGAGACGCTGGCGACGGTCATCCCCTCGCTCGGCGCCTTCCGCTCGCTCGTGCAGCGCCAGGCCTTCGACCGCGCCTTTCTGGAAGCCATGCTCGACGATGTCGTCCTGCCCGCCCTCGGCATCCGGACAAAGGTGCCGTCGCAACCCGTTTCCCCCAGCGATCCCAAGGAGTGAGTCCCGTGTCCCTCGTTTCTCAGCCGATCAGTTGGATCGGCATCCTCGCCGCCGCGGTTGCGGTGATGGTGCTCGGATGGGTCTGGTTCGCGGTTCTGTTCGCCCGCGCCTAGGCGCGCGTCTTCGAGCGACCCTTCGAGCCGGGCGCCAAGATGCCGCCGCTCTTCATCGCCGGGCCCTCGCTCTGCATGCTCGTCACGACCGTCACGAGCGCCGTCCTGATGCCGGCGATCGGCGTCGCGACGCTGGGCGGTGCGATCGGGTTCGGCGCGTTGGTCGGGGTCGGCTATCTCGGCTCGACCGCGGTCAACATGGCGATCAACCCGCTGGTGCTCCGGCCGCTCGCCTACGGGTTCCTGAGCGCAAGCTACTTCCTGGTCGCCAGCATCCTCATCAGCATCGTCCTGTTCCTGGTCGGATGAGCGACGCGACCGCGCCCCACATCAAGGCCGGACTGCCGGTGCTCCTGTTCCCGGACGCAGCCGCCTTTGCGCGGTGGCTGGAGATAACGGACCGGGCGGTGCGGGGCGCTTGGCTCCAGTTCGCCAAGAAGGGCACGGATGCCGCGAGCCTGTCCCGACAGGACGCGATCGACGCGGCGCTGTGCGAGGGCTGGATCGACGGGCAGAGCGCCACCTGGGACGAGCGCTTCTTCCTCGTCCGCTTCACGCCGCGTCGCCCGAAGGGGCGCTGGTCGCAGGTCAACCGGCAGCGGGCTCGGGAGCTGATCGAGGCCGGATGGATGCGGGACGCGGGCTGGGCCGAGATCTTGGCGGCGCAGCGGGACGGCCGCTGGAACGCCGCCTACCCGCCCTCCAGTACCGCCGTGCCGCCTCCCGATCTCCAAATCGCGCTCGACGGCGACCCGGCGGCCACCGCGCGTTTCGCCGCGATGTCCAAACCTGAGCGCTACGCGCTGATCCTCAAGCTCGCGAACGCCAAGCTGGCGACGACGCGCGAGCGTTGCATCGCCCGTTTCCTGGCCGGATGAAGGTTTGTCATCCGGATCGACGCTCGACTGCCGAGGATCAGCGCGTCGCCGCGGCGAAGCCGAGAGCGGCCGATGCGAACGCAAAGGCGATCCGGACCCAATGCATGGCGAGCCAGGCGTCGATGCGTTCGGGGACGTCGCGCAGTGCGACGCTACCCTCGTTGAACGTCGCGTTGATCGGCAGGAAGTAGGCGATCGTCAGCGCCAGAAGCGCGACGATGCAGGCCAGGGCCGCCAACCAGAGCGTGCGCGCGGCGGTATCGGACCAGCATAGAACGAGCGACCCCACGAGACCGAGCAGCGTCGGCGCCACCACGAGGGGAATCGTTCGAGCGATGACCCCGCTGTTGGCCGCGAACCACGCTAGGAACTCGGCGGGCGGCAAGCTGCGCCAGTAGGTGCCGAGGATCAGCGCGATGGCGAGCATCACGCCAGCGAAGACGGCCGACCCGGCTACGGCGACGAACTGGAACGGAAGCAGCATGGAGGGATCCTTCGGAGGAGCCATATTTGACATCATGGTGCCAATATGAGAAAATAGACACCACGATGTCAATCGCCGACGATGGTCCAATGCCTACCAGTTCCCCCGCCGCTCAAACCCTGACGGACCTCGTTCTCACCCTCTTCCGAGTGAACAATGCCATGCTGGTGCGGGGCGACCGTCTGGTGCAGCCTTTCGGGCTGACGAGTGCGCGGTGGCAGATCATGGGAGCGATCGCCTATGCCGACCAGCCCCGCCCCGTGGCATGGCTGGCCCGCGACCTCGGCGCCAACCGGCAGAACGTACAGCGGATCGTGAACGAGCTGGAGAAGGAGGACCTTGTCGCCTTCCAGGCCAACCCTCGGCACAAGCGCGCGCAACTCGTCGTCCTCACGGCCTCAGGGAAGTCAGCCTACGATCAGGCGGTCGAGGTCTGGTACCGCGCCGCCGATGAGCTGGCGACGGGGCTATCGCAGGAGGAACTGGCCATGAGCGTCCAAGTTCTGCGAACGATCCGCAGTAGGTTGACCGCGGACGATACGGCGGAGGGAGACGAGCCGGGGTGACGTCTGCCTTGAGGTCGATCCGGTCAGCGATCCCGTCTGATTGCGCTGAGACCATCGCGCAGCATGGAGAGCGTAGCGAGCACGACCGTCAGGTTCAGAGCCATGCCCACCGCAACGGAAACGGCTCCCATCCCGACGGAGCGGATGTTCAGGGCGTTGTGAAGGTTGGCGTCGTGGACGCTCCGATTGTGCACCCACATGTGGAACTGCGTGCCCGGGCTCTCGATCGCCGTGTGGGCGTAGATTGTGAAGGCCGTCGCGGTCGCGATCAGTGCCCAGCGAAGCCAGAAGGCGCGGACCGGTCCCATCAGCGCGAAGAGGACGATCGGATAGGCGGTCAGGCTGTAGGTGAAGGGCGTGACCCGTTCGCGGAACGGCCACCCGCTGTGATCGACGCGCAGGGCGTGATCGATGTGGTGGAGAACCGCCAGCCCGAGCGCAATGAGAAGCAGAACGGTCGTCCGCCTGCTCAAGCCGCCCGAACGGCTCCGCAAGAAGACCATGTCACGCTCGCTCCGCAGGAGAACGACGGCGAAGAAGCTTGGCGATGCGTCCCTGCTTCCAGAGACACAAGCCCGTCACGGTCGCCAGCGGGATGACGCCGAACCGGACGATGTCGGTCCAAAGCGGATCGATGCGCAGGGGAGAATAGATATAGGTTCCCAGTACGAGCGCGACGCCAATATGGAACCAGCGCACGAGGGACCGGAGGGAGGCGGAGGTCATGGCGATGCGGCTCCTAGCTGAGGATCGGGTGGACGGCGGCCTCTGCCACACCAAGTGCCGCCTGGCGCGCGAGGTTTTCGGCGACCGCCTGACTGTCCTCGTGGGCATCGATGTCGATCACCTTGCCCCAGCGCATCCTGACGATGTGGACGCCGCGATTCCGGTAGGGAGTGCCGTCCGGCAGCTCGTCGGTGGCCGACCAGCGGATGATGATGGTGGTGTCGTTCGGCAGACCCTTCACCCACACGTCCTCGACGGTCAGCGTCAGGTGTCGCCCGAGCCGGCCGAGGCGGTCGAACCAGCGGGCCAGCGTCTCCCTGTCGTGGCGCTCGCCACCGAGCGCGTGCCGGCCTCCGAAGCGATGATGGATATTGGTGGCGCAGTCCCCCAGCAGCGCGCTGAAGTCCTTATTGTTGACGCGTAGGAAGTTCCGTCGCGCCATCCGCTTACGATCGCATGGTACATGAACCCGCTCCTTTGTTGACAGTGTCAATATTGTTCGAAATGTTGACATCGTCAATATCCGTTGGTAGCAAAATTCATGGCCTATCATCATGGGGACGCCCGCAGGGCGCTGCTCACCGCGGCTGCGGCTATGCTGGAAAGCGAGGGGGCAGCAAGACTGTCGCTCCGCAGCGTCGCGGAAGCTGCCGGTCTTTCGCGCCAGGCGCCCTACAATCACTTCGCCAACAAGGAGGCGATGCTGGCCGAGTTGGTGGGCGACGGCTTTGCCGAGCTGTCACGCCGCATGGAGGCAACGGCTGAGGCTGCACCGTTCGATCGTCTGGTCGCGGCGGCCGACGCCTACATCGCGTTCGGCACCGGGCACCCGGCGACGTTCCGGCTGATGTTCGCGCGGGAGCTGGTGGACCTCCGCCGGTATCCAGAGGTGCAGGCGAAGGCCGCCGCCGCCCTGGCATCCCTGTCATCCATCGTCGGTCGGGTCGTGGGGGCCGATGCCGTCGCAGACGCGACGCTTGTCGCCTGGGGTCTCGTGCATGGCTACACGCAGTTGTGCATCGAGGCCGGCATCGAGGGTCCTGCCGCGCGTCCCGACAGGGCTCGCCTGTTCGCCCATGCGGTCGCCGGCATGGGGAGGTAAGGTGCCGGCGCGTCCAGAGCGACGCCGTGAAGCGGAGGCGTTCGGGATGACCCGCGAGGTAGTTCTGAGCCGTAGTTCGCCATTTCGAAACGTGCTTCAGAATACTGGCCGTCGGGGTGGCCGTGCAGCGATTATGAAAGAGGGTCGTAACGTCGAGCGCCCATACGACCGCTTTCGGGAAGCCGCTAGAGGATTTGGAACGGCAATCATGGGTCGATAGCGGATGGACCGCTTCCAGGCATCCGTTTTTCTGGCGCCGATCGGCTCGGCTGGGTGGTTTGCTGCCTGTCCGCTTCCGGATAGCTTTTTGCATCAAAGCGGACATAACAGCAGAAGTCGCACACGCCCCCTTGTGCCGGAGCGTGCGGCGGACCGATCCTTTGCCTTTGGACCGCCAACGTCCGCCTCGCCGGTCAGGGTCGGGCTTGGCTAACCAATGGCTGCACCAGTTGGCAGTGGAATCGTGTCCCGTCCCAGTTACATAGGTTTGCGGAAGGCGACAGGTCTAATGCTTTCCGACCGATGCAACTTCCGAAACGCGGAGGAGAGCCGAGCCGCAACATTAAATTAGCAGAGTGACCGTTGCCGCTCCTGATCGGGCATCAACTTAGCGGTCCACAACTGATTAGGTGGGACGGCACCAGTGAACAAGATCGTAGTCATAACGGGCGCTGGCGCCGGGGTGGGGCGAGCGACGGCCGATGAGTTCGCCCGGGCCGGCTACGATGTCGTTCTCCTATCCCGCGATCCCGAACGGCTGGAGCACGCTGCAAGGTATGCTCGACAACAAGGCGTTCGAGCCCTGCCGATCCCGACCGACGTCGCGGACGCGGCAGCCGTGGAGGCCGCCGCCGAGCGGACAGAACGTGAACTCGGGCCCATCGACGTCTGGGTCAACGTCGCCATGGCAACCGTGTTCTCGCCGGTCGCCAAGCTGACGCCCGAAGAGGTCGAGCGTGGAACGCGTGTCACCTACCTCGGACAGGTCCACGGCATGATGTCCGCGCTCAAGCGCATGCGAACCCGCGATCGCGGCGTCATCGTGAATGTCGGCTCGGCGCTGGCCTACCGGTCTGTTCCCCTCCAGTCGGTCTACTGCGGTGCCAAGGCGGCCATCCGCGGCTTCACGGACTCGCTGCGATCCGAGATCATCCACGACAGGCTGAACGTGCGGATCACGATGGTGGACCTGCCCGCGGTCAACACGCCGCAGTTCGACTGGGCCCTGAACAAGATGGGTCGCCAGGCCCAACCCGTTCCTCCAATCTTCGAGCCCGAGGTCCCTGCGCGGGCCATCCGCTTCGCCGCGGAGCACGACCGGCGCAATGTCTGGGTCGGCTACCCCACGGTGCAGGCGATCCTCGCCAACCGGATCGCGCCGGGGCTTCTGGACCGCTACCTTGCGCGGAGCGGCTACTCCGGCCAGCTCACGCAGGAGCCGAAGCCGGACAACGCCCCGAGCAATCTCTTCGAGCCCGTAAAGGGCGACTACGGCTCGCACGGCCGCTTCGACAGCCGTTCCAAGCCGCGCAGCATCCAGATGTTCACGGACCGCCATCGCACGGCGTTCTGGGGCCTTGCCGGACTTATCACCCTCTTCGGGCTGCATCGCCTTGCGCGTCGCTTCGACGTCTGACAGCCGAAGCCGTTGACCGTTCCACTCGAAGACTACGCCCTGATTGGCGACGGCGAGACCGTCGCCCTCGTGTCGAAGCATGGATCCGTGGATTGGCTCTGCCTGCCGCGGTTCGATTCGCCTGCCTGTTGCGCTGCGCTTCTCGGCGACGAGCAGCATGGGTTCTGGCGTCTTGCCCCGGAAGGGGAGGTGCTGGAGAGCCGGCAGAGCTACCGCCCCGACACGATGGTTCTCGACACTGAGTTCCGGTGCAAGGCCGGCACGCTCGTTGTCACGGACTTCATGCCCGTACGGGACGGGCGGCCGCTTCTGATCCGGATCGCGCGAGCCATCAAGGGAAGCGTCGAAGTGATCTCGCGCGCCGCCTTCCGGTTCGACTACGGCAACATGCCGCCCTGGATCGTTCCGGAGGGCATAGGGCTCGCCATGCATGTCGGCCCCGACAAGCTGGCTCTTTATGCCGACGTTCCCCTCGATGTGGAGGACGACGTCGTCGTGTCCCGCCTTATGCTGGCGGAAGGTGAGAGCCGGGCCTTCGTTCTCGCCTATGGACGATCCAACGAGATCGTCGGTGACGGGATCGACGCCGAGGCGGCGCTCTGCGACGCTGAGGACGAGGGACGCAGGTGGATCGCACGGCTTGAGGATGACGGCCTCGCCTATCCGCAAGCCGTTCGGCGCTCGCTGCTGACGCTGAAGACCCTGATCCATCGCCCAACCGGCGGCCTCGTCGCAGCGCCCACGACCTCGCTGCCGGAGCAGCCAGGCGGCACCATGAACTGGGACTACCGCTACTGCTGGCTGCGCGACGCCGCCTTCACGCTGGACGCTTTCGTCGAGTGCGGGTTCGTCGAGGAGGCGCGCGACTGGCGCGACTGGATCCTGCGCGCGGTCGCGGGAGCTCCGGAGAAGATGCAGATCATGTACCGGGCCGACGGGTCCCGTCGGCTCGACGAGGCGGAGCTTCCCTGGCTGCCGGGCTACCGCTTCGCCAAGCCGGTGCGCGTCGGCAATGCGGCCGCAGGCCAGCTCCAGCTCGACGTCTGGGGCGAGCTCATGTCCGCGCTCCACATCGCCGAGCGAGCCGGCATGGAGCGGACGACCCAAGGGCGGCACCTCGAGCATGCCGTCGTGGATCACGTCGCGAGGGTCTGGACGCATCCCGACCAGGGGCTGTGGGAAAGCCGCGGCGAGCCGCGCCATTACGTCTACTCCAAGGCCATGGCCTGGGTTGTCCTGGATCGCTTCCTGAACGGTCGGGGCGCCGAGGAACTTTCGACGGAGCGCCGCGCGGAACTTCATGCGCTGCGCGACCACATGCACGCGACGATCTGTGCGGAAGGCTTCGACGTGGGCCTGAACAGCTTCACGTCCTTCTACGGCGGGTCGGAAGTAGACGCCTCGCTGCTTCTCCTTCCCAAGATCGGTTTCCTGCCGATGAGCGACGCGCGCATGGCGGGAACGCTGCGGGCGATCGAGTCTCAACTCGTCGAGGGCGGCTTCGTGCGACGTCACCGCATGGAGGCTCTCGTACCGGAAGGCGCGTTCCTCGCCTGCTCGTTCTGGCTGGCCGAGTGCCTTCTGGGTGTTGGGCGCCGCGCGGACGCGATGAGGACGATCGAGGCGGTGATCGGCGTCGTCGGCGGCACCGGGCTCCTGTCGGAGGAATACGACACGAGGTCCCGTCGGCTTGCGGGCAATTACCCGCAAGCCCTCAGCCATCTGGCCTTGGTCCAAGCCGTTCTGGCGCTGAAGCGGTTCGACGACGGGAAGCGAGGCAACGATGCCGACCTCTAGTCCGCAAACTGCTCGATCCGTTCGGCATAGTGCGGCACGCCTTGCCGCCTTCATCCCGCTTGCGCTTCTGGCGGGCTGCGGATCCGGCATCAGCTTCCTCGATCCTCACGGACCCGTCGCGGCCACGCAGCGCGAGCTGTTCTTCGAGATCATCGGCTGGATGATGATCGTGGTGATTCCCGCCATCACGCTCGTGCCGTTCGTCGCTTGGCGCTTCCGGCGCACGGCGAGGAACGCCGTCTACCGCCCAACCTGGCAGTTCTCCTGGCCGTTGGAAATTCTCGTCTGGGGGGTGCCGATCGTTCTCGTCTGCATCCTGGCGACGCTGATCGCCGGTAAGGCGCGCTCGCTCGATCCCTATGCCGCGATCCCGTCCGACAAGCCGCCGCTCGAGGTCGAGGTCATCGGCCTCGATTACAAATGGCTGTTCGTCTATTCCGAAGAGAACGTCGCGAGCGTCGGTGTCTTGGCGCTGCCCGTCGATCGCCCGGTGCGCTTCCGGTTGACGAGCGACACGGTCATGCAATCCTTCATGATCCCGGCGCTCGGCAGCCAAATCTACGCGATGGCCGGCATGGTGACGGAGCTCAATCTCCTCGCCGACCGGCCGGGCGTGCTTCTCGGTCAGAACACCCAGTTCAACGGCTTCGGCTTCCAGAACCAGAAGTTCGACGTCCTGGCCATGCCGGAGGCGGACTTCGACCGCTGGATCACGAACGCCGGACGTGTCGGTCGCCCGCTCGATGAGGGGGCCTACGCTATCGTGTCGCAGAAGGGCAAGCTTGCCGACCTGCGATCGCGGTTCGACTTCGATCCAGCGATGGGACTGATCTTCTCGAGCGTCGTTTCGAACCTCTTCACCACCGTTGTCGCGAGATACCGGCCGGATGCCGCCCATCGGCACGAGCGCGCGGAAGCTGAGAACCACCCGAGCGAGGGACACGCCCATGCCGACCATTGAAGGCTGGTGGCCGCTCGTCTTCGGGCGGCTGTCCTACGACGCCTTGCCCTTCTACAGCGGCATCGCGACGGCCGCGGCCTCGCTGGTCGTCGTGGGGGCGATCGCGGTCGCGGCCCTCCTGACCTGGCTCGGCCGCTGGGGCTGGCTCTGGCGCGAGTGGCTGACCAGCCTCGACCACAAGAAGATCGGCATCATGTACGTCGTGATCGCCATGGTGATGCTGTCGCGGGCCGTCGTCGAGGGCTCGCTGATGCGCGCCCAGCAGGCCATCGCGTTCGACAATCCGGGCTATCTTCCGCCCGAGCACTTCGCCCAGCTCTTCTCGACCCACGGCTCGATCATGATCTTCTTCATGGCGATGCCGTTCCTGACGGGGATCATCAACTTCGCCCTGCCGCTTCAGCTCGGCGCGCGCGACGTCTCGTTTCCGCTCCTGAACTCGATCTCGCTCTGGCTGACCGCCGGCGGCGCCGGCCTGATGATGGTCTCGCTCGTCATCGGCAAGTTCTCGACCGGCGGATGGAGCGGCTATCCGCCCTATACGGATGCGACCTTCAACCCGGGCGTCGGGCCGGACTACTGGATCTTCGCGGTGACACTCGGGTCGCTTGCCTCGACCATGACCGGCATCAACGTCGCGGTGACGATCTACAAGAAGCGGTGCGGCGGCATGAACCCGTTCCGCATGCCGCTCTTCTGCTGGACGTCGCTGTGCACCGCCATCCTGATGATCTTCGCCCTGCCGCCGCTGACCGTGGCGACCGGGTTCCTCGCCCTCGACCGCTACATCGGCACCCACTTCTTCACTAACGACGGGGGCGGCAACATGATGAACTTCGCCAACCTGTTCTGGCTGTTCGGGCACCCGGAGGTCTACATCCTGATCCTGCCGGCCTTCGGCGTCTACTCGCAGGTGATCTC
>NZ_FOOA01000018.1 GCF_900113065.1 Aureimonas phyllosphaerae | reverse complement strand
GCACCATTACCGAAACCACCGGCCGAAACGCTGCGCTCAACAACGGCTCCGCGCTTCGGCCTCTTGCAACCGCCATCGACGATGGCTCAGATCACAACAGGACTCTCGTTCCCGCTGGATGAAAATTGGGGGTCACGTCACCGACCGAGCCCCTTCATGCCCGCGTAGCGGACGTCCAAATGCCACGCGACGCCATTCGACTCATCACTGCCACTCGAGCATCGAGGGGTCGCTTCCGAGAGCAGACACATCTCCATGCTGGCGTGCGGACGGCCAGCTACGCACGCCAGTCGTATCCGGATCAGCCACTCAACGGACTATGCCGCGAGTTCAGTGTCGCCCTGTGTCGCAAACCCAATGCGTGTGAGATCGCTTCCGATCGCCGTGATCGCTCGCTTCAGCGCTTCGAAGCAGAGCGTGTCGAAGGCTGCGCCGACATCGGCGTGCATGATCGACAGGGCCTTCTCGACGGACATGGCAGCACGGTACGGCCGATCGGCGGTCAGCGCGTCGAAGACGTCGGCGACCGAGACAATCCGGGTGTCGAGTTCGATCTGCGCTCCCGCAAGGCCCCGCGGATACCCCTTCCCGTCCAGTCGCTCATGATGCGCGCCGCCGATCCGCGCCATCTCCTGGAACACGGGAACGCGGGAGAGAACGCTTTCCGACAGCGATGCATGGGCACGCATCTCGCGCCATTCCTCGTCGTCGAGCTTGCCGTTCTTGTCGAGAATCGCGTTCGAGACGCCGAGCTTGCCGATGTCGTGCAGGAGGGCGGCGCGCCGCAGCCAGCGCCTCCGGTCGGGTGCGTATCCCAGCTCGGCAGCGATCATGTCGGCGTAGATCGACACGCGCTCGGAATGACCGGAAGTGAACGGGCTCTTGGAATCGATGATCTGCGCGAACGCTCGCGCGATGTCGTCGAGATACGCTTCATCGACGGCGATCAGACTGCGGCCGGGCTCCAGCGCGAACACAGCATCCGCAACGCCGTCGGATGCAAGCGTCGCCCAGACGTCCGGCTCGGCCGCGACGCGCTCGAAGCATGCCACCGCATGAGGATCGAACCAGGTGCCCGATCGGGCTCGCGCTTCGCTGATCGCCGCCTCCGGGCCGGCGGCCGTGTGAAAGACGTCGACGACCTGCGCGAGAAGCGCGATGCGGCTGTAGATCGGAATGGCCGGCCCCGCGAGGCGATCGGGCCGTCCTTCGCCGTTCCAGTGCTCGTCGAGCGCCTGGATCCCGTCGGAAACGGAGGGCGGGAAGCGCAGGCTGGCCGCGATCTCGGCGCCGCGGTGACACCGCGTCTGGATGAGATCGTCGACGATCGCCTCGCCGTTCTGGACGATGTTGAGAACGGCGCGCAGGCGATCGCCGAGCTTGGATCGCCGGCCCGTATGCGACAGGATGAAGCCGAGGACCTTCGGAAAGCTGTCGCCCAGCGTCTTGGAGTCTCGTTTGAAGGCGATATCGTCGGAGAGGTAGAGCTCGCAGATCCGCGCGGCATTGCTGGAGCAGCCGAGGTCCTTCAGCATGACGGTGTAGTACAGCTCCCAAAGCTGCATGTCGGGCAGACCCATCGCCCGGCCGATGCGCATGCCGATCCAGGTCGAGCGAATGCAGTGGCCAACCGGCTGGCCTTCCGTGAGATCGAGAGCGTAGCTCAAAGCGCCGAGCAGGTTGGCCAGCGAGATGACCCCATCCGCCTGCTCGTATTCGCGAACCTGCTGCATTGTTCAAAGCTCTCGCCCAACTGCCGTTCACGGATCAGACCATCATGGCCTTGCCAGTTCGTTGTCTGTATCTGGCCATCCGGCGTACCGGTGAACAGGCACCGAATGGCAATCCTCAAAGCTGATGCGATTGCTTCTACCCTTCGGTTCGTGAGGAGCCCTTGCGCCGAGCCAAACCGCGTGCAGCGATAGCCCTAGCATACCGGAACCGACGACTTGCTGGCTCAACGAGCGGGGCGGATAAGCGCGCCGATTCGGTCGATCCTTCGCTCGGACTACCGTCATCAGCCGGGTCGGCTTTCGACAGGTGGAGCGGGAGGAGGCATAGGCGTGCTGAGGTCATGGAAGAAGGCATCCGGCGTGATGCCCAGGACCCCTGCCATCCGGTAGAGCGTCGAAGCGCTGACACGGTTGGCGCCCTTCTCGTACTCGTGCACCTGCTGGTGCGATACACCGATGCCGTGAGCGAGCTGACCAAGGGTGAGCCCCTTGGCCATCCGCCTGGCTCGGATGATGCGGCCAACGTGGACGTCAGTCGGATCGGGTTGCGTCATGATAATGCCCCTTGGGTTCGGTCGAGGAAGAGGACTGTCTGTCCGCCACGGCTCGATGCGCGAGCGTCTGGGCGCGTCGCCTACTCGCAGCGGATCGTCGGCTGCGCCTGGTAGGTTCCGGCCGTGAACACGCCGGCTGTCCTGGTGGCTGTAAGGGTGAGGTCAATGTTCTGCGTCCCCATCAGCACCACGGCCGACAGGAGGTCGAGAAGCGATGCGCCGCCCTGCGGCTGCATCTGGCCGGTGAACTGGACGTTGCCGTCGGCGCCTGCCGGGGCGAACGCGAAGCTCGTCGGCGGGACGAAGCTGACGCGGAAGCAGTTGACCTGAACCAGAAGGGTGCACGTCGACTGCGGCACGCCGCCGTTCAGAAGGGTGG
Organism: Aureimonas phyllosphaerae; assembly: GCF_900113065.1. Lineage (GTDB taxonomy): Bacteria > Pseudomonadota > Alphaproteobacteria > Rhizobiales > Rhizobiaceae > Aureimonas > Aureimonas phyllosphaerae. The sequence continues at coordinate 76,818 of NZ_FOOA01000018.1, read as the reverse complement.
TGACGTTGACGCGCGCCGCCCGGCCGCCCGGGTTGGTCGACGACAGCGACTTCAGGTCCGTCGAGGCGGTCAGCGTCCCCGGCGACGAGACGACGATCGTGCAGGTGCCGATGGTCGCGTCGACCAGCGCTGCAGCCGGCCCGGCCGAAGTGGCGAAAAGCGTCGCGCCGAGGGCCAGCCGCTTCGACACACGCGCAAGCCGGTGGTCACTTGCGCTTCGGTTTGCCATCACTCCAGCCTTCGTTCGCCCAGTTGGCACCATTGCCACTCGCCTCGCCGCTAGGCGCTCGTGCATTCGTCGAGGACACCATTTCCAGGGGACCGGACGACAACCCCATCTGCAGCAGCTTCAACTCGGCCCGAAGCCGCGCGATCTCGAGATCGTAGAGCTCGGTGCAGTTCAGCCGCTTGCCGCCGCGGCTCAACGGGATCACGACACGCCCGTAGGTCGCGACGTTGCCATTGTCATACTCGTTGCCACTGCCGTTGCCGTTGATCGCGCCGACATCGAGATAGGCGCCCGATCCCCCGACCGCCGAGCGGCAGGTGGTCCCGTCGGCGGCGCGAACCTCGTCCTGGCCCTGCGGCAGCGAGACGCCCGGTAGGTTGAAGCCGCTCTGGCTCTGGTTGAGGTAGTACCGGTCTTCCGCCCGCGCCTGTGCCGCGAGCACGCCTGACAGGCTGAATGCCGTCAGCCCCGCGCCGATCAGGACAAGCGCTTGCCGAGGAACTTGCCGCATATCTGAGCCCTCACCTGGGTCTGCGAGTTGGGGAAAGGAATGCTTTCGGCGCACACGCGCACCTTGCGCGTCGCCCGCCCCTCGAACGGCACCATGACGATCACGGGACGCGAGGCTTCGGGCGCCAGCATCAGCGGACTGGCGGACACGCGCACATTCGAAACGGGCACGAAGTCCTGATCGTAGACGTAGACCTCGACCCGGATCGGACGGTCGTAAGGGTTCGACGGGAAGACCCGCACGGCGAACGCGTCGCTGACGCTGCGGACTTCGCCGCGCATCGGGGTGAGAGACTGGGCCCGGGCACCACCGGCAACGAGTAGGGCGGCCAGCGCCAGGATTGACGGGATGGCAACAGGGTTCACTCGCATCGCACGGTCACCGTGGCCGAGTAGTTGCCGCCCCGGAAGGCGTCCGTGCTGAGCTTCGTCCCTGTGAGATGAATGTTCATGCTGCTGGTACCCGACCCTGTCATCAGGGTCGCGTTGCCGGTCTCGGCGACGGTCTGCGTCCCGGTCAACGAATAGACCGGTGCCCACGTAGTCGTGCCCGTGTCAGCGGCCGGCACCGTCGCAGCGGTCACAGCGTCGAGGCTGACGCGCACACCACCTGTGGTGGTGATCGAGACCTGAGCCGGGGATCCGCCGGCGTTCTTGGAGCTGAGATTGTTCAGCGTGCCGTTGGTCGTCATGACGCCGGTGCCGTTGACGACGTTGATGGCACAGGTCGTCGTGACGGTGCCGTTGAACGTAACGGTGTTGGTGATGGCCTGGGCACTGGCAGGAAGGGATCCTGTTGCCAGTGTCGTCGTGACCCAGAATGCCTTTCTGATGCGTGACATGAGTGAGCTCGTAAACGTGTTGACGAACCATCATCACTCGCAAGGCGTGTGCGAAACTTTCGGTTGATATCTAACAACCAGAAGACGTTATTCGGAGATCTTGCCGAAACCGCAAACTGGGCCACGCGCGAACCAAAACCCAGAATGCGGCAGCCAAGCCTCGCCTGCGATCAAAAACTTGGAGGAACAGCGGAGCCTTCTGACCGCTGGAGCGAGTTGATAGCCCTACAAAGAACGAAGAGTGGTCTACCAATATCGACCCTTCAAAGCCGCCGAGCGCGGCCTCGCGTGTCCTCCAAAGCGGACATTGGCACAGTATCGGCGCCCTGACTTCCGCACCGCCGCCAAACGGAGCGTGAGGTCATTGCCGCGATTTTGAAATCGTACTCCTGGCGATCAGGCCGTCCAGCGCCTCGTAATCGAAATAGCCGATCGTCTCGTAGAGTTCGGCCCGCGTCTGCATGCGCGGGAGCATGGCGGTTGCGGCGCCATCCCGCGCAATCGCGGCATACAGCTCTTCTTGCGCCTTGGCGGCGACACGCAGCGAGCTGACGGGCCAGATTACCATGGCATAGCCGAAGCTCTCGAACTCAGCCGCCGTGAAGGGCGGCGTGCGGCCGAACTCGGTCATGTTGGCAAGGAGCGGCACGCCCGGAAAGGCGTCGGCAAAGGCGCGGAACATCTCGGCGCTCGTCAGGGCCTCCGGGAAGATCGCGTCGGCGCCGGCCTCGAGATAGAGGCGGGCTCTGGCGATGGCGGCCTCCAGCCCTTCGCTCGCCGCCGCATCGGTCCGCGCGATCACGAGAATATCTCGCCGGGCCCGGACTGCCGCCCCGACCTTTGCGGCCATGTCGCCGGGGCTTGCCAGCCGCTTGTCGGAGAGATGCCCGCACTTCTTGGGCAGGATCTGGTCCTCGATATGAACGGCGGCCGCGCCGGCCGTCTCCAGCGCGGCGACCGTCGCCATGACGTTGAGCGCCTCGCCGAAACCGGTGTCGGCGTCGACCACCACGGGCAGCCCCGAGGCGCCCGCCACCTGCCGGACGAAGAAGGCGACGTCGGCCGCCGTCATGATGCCGAGGTCGGGCAAGCCCATCGAGGCGCTCATGGCGGCACCGGACAGGTAGAGCCCTTGGAAGCCGGCCTCGCGCGCCTGAAGCGCGGCGAGACCGTTATGGGCGCCGGGCAAGCGCAGGATGCCGGGCTGCTGGAGGCGTTCCCGGAGCCGGCGACCGGCCGGCTCGCGTTGGACAAGGTCACTGAGATAGCTCATGGCCGCGCCGTCCTCATTCCTGCGGCAGGCGGGCGTCGACCGCTCGCGGCGCGTCGGGCTTTCGCAGGCGGGCGAAGACCATCGGCATCACAAGCATCAGCGCCGCCGCCGCCCAGAGCACCACGGCGATCCAGCTCGACCAGAGGATCGACACCTCGCCCGCCGACAGCGACAGGGCGCGGCGCAGGTTCTGCTCGAGGATCTTGCCGAGTACGAAGCCGAGAATCAGCGGCGCCATCGGCACAGACAGTCGGCGCAGCCACCAGGCGATGACGCCGACCACCACCATCAGCACGAGATCGAAGCCCGCCGACTTGCCGGAATAAACGCCCACCGCGCTGACCACGACAATGAAGGGCACCAGCGTCCAGGCAGGAACCGAGAGCATGCGGGCGAAGAGCCCGACGAACGGGATGTTCATCGCGAGCAGCATCACGTTGCCGATGAAGAGCGAGGCGATGAGGCCCCAGACGAGTTCCGGCTGGCTCGTGAAGAGCACCGGGCCGGGCGTGATGTTGTAGAGGGTCAGCACACCCAGCATGATCGCGGTCGTTCCCGAGGAGGGAATGCCAAGCGTCAGCATCGGGATGAAGTTGGAGTTGGAGGCGCTGTTGTTGGCTGCCTCCACCGAGGCGAGGCCGCGAAGGTCTCCCCGCCCGAAGCGGGCGCCGGCCGGATCCTGCCGCTCGACGATGCGCTTCTCGGTGGAATAGGCCAGCACCGAGCCGACCGTGCCCCCGGCCCCCGGCAGGAGGCCGATGAAGAAGCCGATCACCGAGCCGCGCAGCGTCGCCATGCCGGTCAGGCGCATCTCGGCGAGGTTGAACAGGCTGCGTCCCATGCTTTCGACCTTGGTCGGGATGCCGGCGCGGTGGCTCTCGTAGAGGAGCAGCAATTCGGAGATCGCGAAGAGGCCGATCACGATCGTGGCGAACTGGATACCGTCGATGAGGTTGGGCATGTCGAACGTGTAGCGGAAGACGCCCGAGTTCGGATCGATGCCGACGGTGGAGAGCGCCAGCCCGACGCCCACAGCCAACAGCGCCTTGACCGGCTGGTCGGCGAGAAGGCCGGCGAGCGAGGCGAAGGCGAAGACCATCAGCGCCACATATTCCACCGGCCCGAAGGCCAGCGCCCAGCGCGACAGGATGGGCGCGGCGACGACGATCCCGACGGTCGCCAGCATCGAGCCGACGAACGAGGTCCAGGCCGAAAGCGACAGGGCGATGCCGGCCTTGCCCTGGCGCGACAGGGGATAGCCTTCGAGCGCCGTCATCACGGCCGACGCCTCGCCTGGTACGTTGATGAGGATGGCGCTGATGCGCCCGCCATATTCGGAGCCGATATAGATCGACGCCATCAAGATCATCGAGGATTCCGGCGGCAGGCCGAGCGCGAAGACCACCGGCACGAGCATCGCCACCGCATTGACCGGCCCGAGACCCGGCAGGACGCCGACCATCGTGCCGACCATGGCCCCGAGCGCGGCGAGCGCGAGGTTCATGGGTGTCGCGGCGACCGAGAAGCCGGTGAGGAGAAAGCCGAACGTATCCATCAGAGAAGGTCTCCGAGGATGCCCGTCGGCAGGACGACGTCGAGCCCGTGATCAAAGAGCAGGAACGAGCCGACCGAGAGGACGACGCCGGTGCTCACGCTCTGCGCCCAGGTCGCGCCGAAGATGCGGGCGACGACGGCGCTCATCAGGGCGGTGGAGACGACGAAGCCGAGCGACTGGAACACGAGCGCGTAGGCGAGGAGCGCGGCGGCGATGCCGAGGATGCCCCGGTTGACCCCGGCCGCATTCGGCTCGACCGCCCCGCCCCCTTTCACGAGAAGGATGATCCCGCAGGCCCCGATTAGGATCGCGGTGATCATCGGAAAGGCGCGGGGGCCGACGGGTTCGTAGGCGAAGGGGGCGGCGAGCCCCCATCCGAAGATCACGAGGGTGAGGGCCATGAGCACCGCCAGGCCCCCGAGCGTTCTGTCGTTGCTCATGGCGCCCGTCCCTTACTTCGCGACGAGGCCGAAGCTGGAGGCGAGTTCCTTGTAGGTCGCCACGCGCTCGTCGACGAAGCTCTTGAGCGCGTCGCCCGTCATCGGCAGCGGCAGAAGATTGCGGTCGGCGAGCAGTTTGTCGTAGCCGGGCGCGGCCATCGACTTGGCGAAGGCGTCGGACCACCATTGGTAATCGGCGTCGGAAACCTCCGGACCGACATAGAAGCCGCGCACGATGGGCCACTCGATGTCGTAGCCCTGCTCCTTGGCGGTCTGCACCTCACCGAGCTTGCCGGCGAGGCGATCGGCCGAATAGATCGCGAGGAGCTTCAGCGGCGCGCCGCCGTCGATGGCGGCCTGACTGTCGCCGACATCGTTCATGCAGACCTGCACGTGGCCGCCCTGGAGAGCGGTCGCACAATCGCCACCGCCCTCGAAGGCGACGAAGCGCATGGTCTTGTGGTCGATGCCGGCAGCGCGCGCGGTCAGCGCCGCCTTCATCCAGTCCTGGCTGCCGATCGTGCCACCGGCGCCCAGGATCACCTTGGACGGATCGGCCTTGATCGCCTCCATCATGTCCTTCAGCGAGGTCCAGGGCGATTCTGCCGCGACCACGACCGCGCCGTAATCGGTGCCGACCGAGGCGACCCAGCGCACGTCGGCGGCCGTGTGGGCACCGAACTTGCCCTGTGCGAGGTTGAGGAGCGAGCCGGCGGAGAAGGCGACGATCGTGCCCGGCTCGTCCCGGCGCTGGCCGGCGATCGTATTGAAGGCGACGGCGCCGATGCCGCCCGGCATGTACGAGACGCGCAGCATCGCCTCCAGCGCGCCGGATTCCTTCAGCGCAGCCTGGGCGAGCTTGCATGTGATGTCGAAGCCGCCGCCGGGCTGGGCGGGCGCGATGCATTCGGGCTTGGCGGGTTCGGCATGGGCCGGCAGGGCGGCAAGGGACACGGCAGCGGCGCCCGCGGCGAGCGCCGCCTGGATCAGGGTCTTCATCGGGGGTTCCTCCCAGGGAATGGTGCGGGCCTCCCAGCCCGTGTGCCTCCTTAGCGGTTGTTAGCTTTCATCCAGCTTTCAGTTGCAGCGCAGCATCGCCGGCCGGTGTCGGAAGGCGAAGCGCGGCAGCCAGCCCCCCTTCGGGCCTGTTTTGAAGGCGCAAGTCGCCACCGTGGGCGCGTGCGATCGCCGTAACGATGGCAAGCCCCAGCCCCGTGCGCTCCGCCATGCCGCCGCCACTGGCATCCAAGCCACCCCCGAACCTATCCCCTGCCCGTGCCATCTTGCCGGCGTCCATCCCGGACCCTTCGTCCCGCACCTCGACATCGATCCATCCGTCTCCCTTGCTGCGGGCCACGTGGAGAACGACACGGCCGCCGCGCGGCGAAGCTCGCAGCGCGTTGTCGAGAAGGTTGCTCAACGCCTCGAAGAGAAGCGGCTCCGATCCACGCGCCGCTAAGGGCTCTTCGGGGGCTTCGATCTCCAGATCGATGCGGCCGCGCCGTGCCTCAGCGAAATGAAGCCACGCGACCTCGCGCAGGAGCTTCGGCAGATCCACTGTTGCCTTCTGCGACGGGTCGAGAAGCAGCGCGTTCTCCGCTCGCGCAAGGGCCAGGAGCTGCGTCGTCATGCGCCCGGCCCTGTCAATGACCGGGTGCATCGCCTCCAGCGTCCGGCGGGTCGCTTCGGGATCAGCCGAGCGAAGAGCGAAATCGACCTGCGATCGAAGGACGGCGATCGGCGTCTTGAGCTGGTGCGAGGCGTCGTCGATGAAGCGCCGCTGGGCCTCGCCCCGCTCGCGATGGCGCTGGAGAAGGTCGTTCATCGCCCCGACGAGTGGGCGCACTTCACGCGGCAGACCCGCTTCGTCGAGGCGCGAGCGATCGTCCGGCTCGCGGCGGTCGAGGCGATCCTTCAGGGCCGTGAGCGGAGCCAGCGCGAAGCGCACGCCCAGCGCCAGAAGGACGGCGGCGACGAGGACGGCCAGCGCATCGCGCGAGATGGCCCGGCGAATGAGATCTCGGCGGAACGCTTCACGCGAGCCCGTGGTCTCAGCCACCTCGATGATGATGTTCTGCGCGCTTGCGGCGCCATAAAGGGGGCGATCGAGCGAGCGCTTGAAGGCGGCGACCCGGATGGGCCGATCGAAGTACGTCGCATCGTAGAAGCGCATCTCGCCGGCCGCCAGGAACGGTGGCGGCGGAAGCAGCGCGTCCCCGATCTGCACCAGCCCGTCGTCGGTCGCGATGCGGTAGAAGACCTCGCCGGAAGCGGTCGCCTGTAAGCTTTCGAACAGGGGGTAGGGCAATTCCACCCCGACGCCGCCACTCTCGGTGGACACGTTCAGGTCGATCGCCCGGATGGCGCCCGCGAGCGAGCGGTCGTAGGCGCTATCGGACAGATCGTGGAGCGAGGCCGCCGAAAGCCATAGGCCGGCCGCCAGCAGGAACACGAGCCCCGGAACGGTCCACAGGGCGAGCGTCAGCCAGAGCGGGCGCGTGCCGTCCCGCGCTGCCGCGGCCATGTCAGGCAGGCCCACTCTCGGTCGCCTCCAGGAAGTAGCCGAGGCCCCGCAACGTGACGATCTGCACGCTCGCGCCGGCGAGCTTGCGGCGCAGGCGATGGACCATCACCTCCACCGCCTCCAGATGCAGGTCGCTGTCCGTCGACACCAGACGATCCAGAAGCTGCTGCTTGGTCAGCGGCTCACCAACGCGCTGGATCAGCTCACGCAGGATGGCGTGCTCGCGTGGAGCCAGCGCCAATGGCTCTCTATCGAGAGTGAAGCGCTGGGCATTTTGGTCGAAAGCCAATGCCCCGCATTGGTAGACGCCTCGTGCCCGCCCATGACTCCGCCTAACCAGCGCCACAAGCCGGGCTTCCAGCTCTTCAACCGCGAAGGGCTTGGCAAGGAAGTCGTCCGCTCCCGCATGAAGCAACTCCACCCGCTTCGAAAGGTCGTCGCGCGCGGTGACGATCAGCGTTGGCGTGGCGTCATCAGCCGCCCGCAACTTGCGTAGGAGCAAGGCACCGTCGAGTGAGGGGAGGCCAAGGTCGAGGACGATCGCGTCGAACGTATCGGTTTTCAGCCGCAACTCCGCCAGCCGTCCGTCCTCCTCCCATTCGACCACGGAGCCACGTTGCGCAAGGCTCCGGCTCAGCCAGACGGCAAGGTCGGGGTCGTCTTCAACCAAGAGGATGCGCATGGACAGGTCTCTCGCCTACGGACGAGTCGAGGTCTATTCAGAGACCTACACCAAAGCACGTCGGCGACGAAGCGGTGCTGGCATGGCACCAACCTTTGGTTCGGCCAGCGCCCAACTTCCAACCAATCGAACATGGGTCCGCTATCTCAAGCGGTTACTCCAGACCGGACGGCTTGGAAACCAACCAGATCCGCCCACCGGACTCGACGAAGCGGATGCCCGGAAGCAGTCCTTCCGTTTTGACCGACGTATACCCACGCCTCAAGCGTCCGAGGGCGACGCTTAAACCCTCACGAAGCAGAAACCCGATGAACTCCGCCTCCGATCCAGGTCGCCCCGACTTCGCCGCTGCAATTCAACCAGACAAGATCAGCGCGACGACCTGCTTCGATACGGCCGCGTGCATGGTCTTGCAGGAACTGGGCGGGATAGGTTGCCGCCATGCGCAGAGACTCTTCAAAGGGAACGCCGACGACGTCGGTCAGGTAGCGCACAGCGCCGATCATCGTGAGGTCCGATCCGGCAAGAGTTCCGTCGTCGAGGGTCAGCTTCCCGTCGCGACGCGTCGCCCGACGCCCGTTGAGCCAGAACACGTCGTCAGCAACACCGACCGTCGGCATCGCGTCCGTGATCGCCAGAACGCGACCGACGCCGCGCTTGGCGCGCAGTGCGACTCCGATCGCGGCTGGATGGACGTGGTGCCCGTCGGCGATGATCCCACACCAGACGTCGTCCCGTTCCAGGACGGCTCCGACGAGCCCGGGCTTGCGGTGGCTAAGCTGGCTCATCGCGTTGAAGAGGTGGGTGCCACATCGGGCGCCCGCGTCGAACGCGGATGTTGCCCTCTCGAACTCCGCATCGCTGTGGCCGAGCGAGACGAGAACTCCGGCTCCGCTCAGCCGGGCGATCTGCTCGTTCGAGACACTCTCTGGCGCAACGGTCAGGAGCAGGGGGCGAACGCTCGTCGCCGCAAGTCGATCAACATCACTGTCGGTCATCTTCCGGATCAGCGAAGGGTCATGCGCACCCTTTCGCGCTGTTGAGATGAATGGTCCCTCGACATGGATGCCAATGCAGCCGGGCACGCCCGCCGCCATGGCGGCAGCGACCGCGTCGATCGCGGCGAAGGTCACCTCCGGGCGATCAGTGATCACGGTTGGAAGAAGGGCCGTTGATCCAAAGCAGCGATGCGCTTCGCAGATTGCGTGAACGCCTTCGACGCTCGGCGTCTCGTTCAGAAGAACCCCACCGCCGCCGTTCACCTGGATGTCGATGAAGCCTGGGACAAGCAAGCCGGCATCAAGCTCGACACGAGACATCCCATCCGGAATATCGGCGACTTGGCAGACGGCCTCAACGAGGCCGTCCCGTACGATGACAGCCATGCCGTCCGCCGTCGTCTCCCCATCGAACACCGCCGCTCCGGTCAAGGCGAAGCGATCCATCAGACCGTCTCCGTCACTTTCCGCAAGCCACGCGGGTTGTCGGGATCGTGCCCCCGAGCCCGCGAGAGGGCCTCGGCGAAGCGGTAGAAGGACAGGATCATGGACAGGGGCTCGGTCAGGGGATGGCCCGTCTCGGCATGTGGCAACCTCGTCCCGACCGGGCTCTCGCCGATCGCGAAGAGACGGGCGCCGGCCCCGTCGAGCCGCCGGCAGAGGTCCTGCATGCCGGGTCGGGCCGCGTCGTCCACCAGGAAGGCGAAGGCCGGGAAGCCCTCCCCGACCAAGGAGACCGGCCCGTGGACGATCTCGGCACCCGAGAAGCACTCGGCATGAAGGATCGAGGTCTCCTTCATCTTCAGCGCCGCCTCGGAGGCAATCGCGAAGCCAGGACCTCGTCCGGTCGTGTAGAGCGAGGTGGCAGTCCGGCAGGGCTCGAGGGCCGCGGACCAGTCCGTATCGAGAGCCTCGGCCAATCGGTCGGGCAATGCCTCGATCGCCGCCAGAAGCGCCGCGTCCTCGCGCCAGTGGGCCAGAACCGCGATGGCTGCGACCGCCGATGCGACGAAGCTCTTGGTCGCCGCGACGCTTAGCTCCGGTCCGACCCGTAGCGGAATCTCGAGATTGGCAGCCTTGGACAGGGGCGAGTCCGGCACGTTCACCAAGGCGAACGTCCGGGCGCCCCCTGCCCTGGCTGCCTCCAGAAGGGCGACGATGTCTGGGCTGCGCCCCGACTGCGAGATCGCGACGGCCGCTACACCCGCAAGCCGCAGAGGGGTGCCGTAGACCGAGACGAGCGAGGGACCGAGCGAGGCGAGGGGGAGCCCCGTGGTGATCTCGGTCGCATACTTGAAGAAGGTCGCAGCGTGATCGGACGAGCCGCGTGCGATCGTCGCGAGACTCCGAGGGTCGAGATCGCGCAGGAGCCTTCCAGCTTCCTGCAACTGGTCGCCGGACTGCGCGAGCAACCTTGCGACGGCCTCCGGCGTCTCCTCGACCTCGCGTTGCATGAGGGTCGGCGTCTGCATGGGCATTCCTTCGTTCGTCGACCCGGGAAAGGGCATCGCGCCTGCGTCGGGCTTTGTTCGGTGGATGCGGACATCAGAGCAGACGCTGACCGGATGTCGGGTCGAACAGCATGAGTTTGTCTGCGGGAAGGTGGACGCGGACCGTCTGTCCCTGCGACACCGCCCCGGCCGGTCGTCGGACGATCGAGGTCTGGCCCCCGATCTTGAGGGTGACGATGTCCTCGGGACCCGTCGGCTCAACGAGGTCGACCACCGCGGTCGGACCTGCCGCGGACGACGCGGAGATGTCGACGTTCTCGGGACGGGCTCCGGCGAGAAGCTCGCGTCCCTGAAGTGCCCGCAGCGCATCGGAATTCGGAAGCTGGATCGCGTCGGACAAGGCGTTGCCGTCACCGTTCGCGATGCGGAAGCCGCATCCGCTTGTCAGCGGCTCGATGCGACCCTTCAGAAGCGTCATGGCCGGTGACCCAATGAAGCGGGCGACGAAGAGGTTGACCGGCTCGTGGTAGATCTCGGCGGGCGTGCCGGCCTGCTGAACGACGCCCTTACTCATGATCACGATCTTGGTCGCGAGGGTCATCGCCTCGATCTGGTCGTGGGTCACGTAGACCATCGTCCGCCGGATCGTCTGGTGCAGCCGCTTGATCTCGGCCCGAAGGTCGGTGCGCAGCGCGGCGTCGAGGTTCGACAGGGGTTCGTCGAACAGGAAAAGCTTGGGGTCGCGCACGAGCGCCCGGCCGATCGCCACTCGCTGGCGCTGACCGCCCGAGAGTTCGCGGGGGTAGCGGGCAAGCAGCGGCTCGATCTGGAGGAGCCGGGCGACTTCGTCGACCTGGCGGCGGGCCTCGACCTTGTTCGTACCGCGCATCTTGAGCGGGAAGCCGATATTGTCCGCCACTGTCATGGTCGGATAGAGCGCATAGGACTGGAACACCATCGCCACGTCGCGGTCGCGCGCAGCGAGCCGTGTCACGTCGTTGTCGCCGATCAGGATGCGCCCGGAGTCGATCGGATGCAGGCCGGCGATGGCATGGAGCAGCGTGGACTTCCCGCACCCCGAGGGTCCGAGCAGGACGACGAACGCGCCCTCCTCGACATCGATGGACACGTCCTGAAGGACCGGAATCTCACCGTAGGACTTGCGGGCGGACTGGATCGAGAGCTTGGCCATGATGGGTTCCGTCAACCTTTGACGCTGCCGAGGGTCAGGCCACGGACGATCTGGCCCTGGACGAGAAGTCCGAGAATGATCATCGGCAGCATGATGAGGCTGCCGGCAGCCGTCAGCGCCCCCCATTGGATGCCTTGGAACGTGAGGAAGGACGTGATGCTGACAGGCAGCGTCTGGGTGCTGCGGCCAGACAGGACGAGTGCGATGAAGAACTCGTTCCAGGTGAACAGGACGCAGAGGATCATCGTGGCAACGATGCCGCCCTTGGCCGCCGGGAGGAACACGCGGGCGAACACAGTGAACTCGCGGGCCCCGTCGACCCGGGCAGCGTCCCGCAGCTCCTTGGGCACGTCGGCGAAGAAGGTCAGGAGCAGCGAGATCGCGAAGGGTACGTTGATGAAGGCATAGACCGCGATCAGAAGCCAATGCGTGTTGAGCGCGCCGATCCGGGTGGCGAGGAAGTAGACCGGGATCACGAAGAGAAGCGCCGGTGCGATGCGCAGCGTCAGGATGAACTTCTCCTGGGACCGTCGGTACGGCGCGTCCTGGGATGCAAGGCCGTAGGCCGCCACCGCGCCGATCGCCACCGCGATGGCGCTGGAGACGATCGAGACCACGAAGCTGTTGGCGAAGGCCGTCAGGAAGCCCCGGTTGGCGAGGATCTTTCGGTAGTTGTCCATGGTCGGTTCGAAGAACCAGACGGGCGGGATCGCGAAGGCGTCGCGGTTCGTCTTGAACGAGGTGACGACCACCCAGTAAAGCGGGAACAGGACGGCCGCCATCAGAAGGGCGAGCGCGACGTAGAAGAGGATGCGCTTCAGCATCAGCGCTCTCCGGACTTGGGAAAGAGGACGCCGTACATCGTGAGGAGCGCGACGTTGGTGAACACCGTCAGCACCAGGGCGATCGTCAGGGCGTAGGAGATGTCGAAATTCGTGAAGGCGGCGACGTAGCCGTAGTAGTTCAGCGTCTCGGTGGACAGCGCCGGTCCCCCGCGGGTCATGATGTAGAAGAGGTCGAAGGCCTTAATCGAGTCGATCGCCCGGATCAGCGCCACGACCGCGAGCACCCGGCGCAGCATCGGCAGGAGGATGTACCATGTCACCTGCCATTCGCGAGCGCCGTCGACACGCGCCGCGTCCATTGGGTCTGTCGGCGCGGATTCGAGGCCGGCCATGACCAGGAGGACCACGAAGGGCGTCCACTGCCAAACGTCGGCGATGAGGACCGAGAACAGGGCGACGTCGGTGCTGCCGAGCCAGTCGATCGGACCGAGGCCCAGCAGGGACAGCGAGTAGTTCGCCATGCCAGTCGCGGGATCGAAGATGAACCGCCACGTCAGGCCGACCACGACCGGGGTCATGATGATCGGAACGAGCAGGAGAGCCCGGACGAGGCGCTTGAAGGCGAAGTTGCGGTCCAGGAAGAGAACGATCGCCAAGCCGAGGGCAACCTCGATGCCTGTCGCGAGCACCGTGAAGAAGACGGTCCGGACCAGCGCCGATATGGCACGCGGATCGTTCCACAGCCGGGCGTAGTTGGCCGTGCCCACGAAGGTGTCCTGGCCCGCCCGCAACAGGGAGACGTCTCGGAGCGTCAGCCAGACGACGTAGGCCGTCAGGATCACGGACACCACGCCGAGCGCGGCGACGATCGGCCGGTGGAAGTAGCGGGTCGGATCGGCGAGTGTCGTCAAGGGAGCCACCTTGCGTTGACGAGGGGAACCGGGACGAACCTGTCCCGGTCCCCGTCGATCCGGGATCAGCGGGCGAGCGCGGCGTTGTTGGCCGTATCGGCTTCCTTGAGGGCGTTGGACGCGCTCTCGGCGCCGGCAAGGGCCTTGGAGACCGCGATCCCGGTGTTGTTGATCACCTCGTTGGCCTTGTCGATCGTCGGCAGGTACTGCGGGTTGCCCTGCTCGATCGCGGCGAGCATCGCGTCCTTGAAGGCCCCGTAGCGCTTGCCGAAGGACTCGCCGTTGAGCGCGGCAAGCGACGTAACGCCGGAGTTCGGGTCGGTCTCCATGGACTTGAGCTGCTGCTCCTTCGCGGTGGCCCAAGCCGCGAAGACGGCCGCCGCCTCCTGGTTCTGGGAGTCGGCGTTCACATAGAGGCTGTGGACCGCGAGCGAGGACGAACCGCCCTTCGGCGACGAGGACTTCATCGGGACCGGAACGTATCCGACCTTCCCGGCAACCGCCGAGATCGTGGGGTCCTCGTTGAACGCGCCGTTCACGGTAGCGTCGAGCGTCATTGCGGCCTTGCCCTGCTGGAACAGGAGGCGGTTCTCCTCCCAGCCGAAGTTGGCGACGCCCACCGGGCCGTAGTCGCGCAGGACCTTGGTGAAGGCGTCGAGCGCCGCGATCCCCTCGGGCGTCGCCAATGCGGACTTGCCCGACGCGTCGAGGAACGAGCCGCCAAAGCCCCACAGGTAGGCGGCCCAAACGTAGACACCTTCGATGCCCTGACGGCCGCGCATGGTGATGCCGGCGATCTGCTTGTTCGTCTCCTCGGAGACCGTCTTGGCCGCGGCCTCCATGTCCTCGAAGCTCTTGGGCTCGGACAGCCCGTATTCCTGGAAGAGGTCCTTCCGGTACATCAGGAAGGTGCTCTCGCCGTACACGGGAAGCCCGTACGTCTTTCCGTCGACGACGTTGGTGTTGAAGTAGCCGGGAACGAAGTCGGCCTTGTCGAAATACTGTGGATATTTCGCCAGCGTCTCGTCCATCGGGACGATGTATTTCGAGGCGACGAATCCCGGAACGTAGATGATGTTGTTCTGGACGACATCGTAGCGGCCGGAACGCGAGGAGAACTCGAGAAGGGTCTTTGCCGTGATGTCCTGCTCGGGCACCACCTCGAGGGCGACGTCGATGCCCGTGGCTTCCGTGAACTCCGGCAGCATCTTGCCGATGGCGTCGGTCGTGGGATGGCCTTCCATCAACACCGAAAGCTGCACGCCGTCGAACGGCTTGTCCTGCGCCACGGAGGCTTCCGGGAACGCGGCGAGCATACCGACCGCCGCGGTGGCCGCCAAAAGGTTACGCCTGTTGATCATGCTTCAATTCCTCTTGAAAGTGGCGCTGCCACCCGTGGCTGGACTGCACTTACGAGAGACGGACGACCTCGCCTGTCTCGGCCGACCGGATCATGGCCAGCGTCAGTTCGAGCGAGGCGATCGCCTCCTCTCCCGTGGCGACGGGGGAATTGCCGCCATCGAGCCAGTCGATGACCCCTTCGAGCTCGCGCTTCAGGTCTCCCTCGACCCTGCCGCCGACGATCGGCCAGTGCTGGGTGTCGATCTCTTGGGAGCGTTCGTTGTCGGCGAAGTAGAGGCCGCTATCGCCGCACTGGATCTCGAAGGAGGCCTCGGTCCCGATGAACTCGAGGCGGGCGTCGATCATGTGCCGTGCGCCCGACGGCAGCGACCAAGCACTCTCGAAGTTCACCACCGTGCCGTCGGAGAAGCGGACAATGGCGGCGATCGTGTCCTGTGTCCCGATGGGGCCGAGAAGGCGGTCTGTTTCTTGCGCATAGACGGTGACGGGCTTCTGTCCCTCCAGCATCCAAAGGGCCAGGTCTACGTCGTGCACGGTGACGTGCAGGGCGAGCGGAAGCTTGCCGGCGTAGCGCTTCGGCCCTTCCGTCCGAGCGCTGTTGCGGCGGGCGTAGAGATGGATCGGCGCGCCCGTGCGACCCGTCGCGATCAGTTCCTTGGCGTGGGCATAGCGAGGGTCGAAGCGCAGAAGGTAGCCGATGCCGAGCTTCGTGCCGGCTTTGCGGCAGGCCTCGACGATCTGCCTCGCCTCGTCCAGCGAGGACGCGATGGGCTTCTCGATGAAGAGGTTTACACCTTTCTCGGCCGCGGCGAGTGCGGGTGCGAGATGAAGGTTGTCGGGCGTGCAGATGCTGATCAGGTCGAGCCGCTCGTTAGCGAGAAGTTCGTCATGCGAGGCGTAGACCTTGGCAGTGCCAGGCTTCGCTCCGCCGAGCTTCTCGGCGACACCTGTTGCCAGCGCGGTGTTCGGATCGACGATGGCGGCGAGTTCGCAACCGCGCAGGCGGGCGAAGATCGAGGCGTGCATGGAGCCCATGAAGCCCGCGCCGATGACGGCGATGCGTTTGGTGTCGCTCATTCTGCGGCGTGTCCTTCGAACATCCGGGAAGGGTTGCGCAGTGCCTCGTCGATGAAGCGCCGCGTGATCATGTCTGGCCGGGTGATCGCGCTGCCGACCACGACGAAACGGGCACCGAGCTCGAAGGCGTGGCGCGCTTCCTCGCCCGTCCATATCCGCCCCTCGGCTGCGAAGGGCACGCCCGCGACGGCGAGTTCGCGCATCAGCTCGAAGTCAGGCCCTAAAAGCTTGCGCGAGTGCGGCGTGTAGCCCGACATGGTCGTGCTCACGATGTCCGTCCCCGCCTCCATGGCTGCCACGCCTTCGGCCGCGGTGCTGATGTCGGCCATGGACAGGCGACCGGCGTGCTTTACCGTCTTGCAGAGAGTGGCGACTGTGTCGGGACGGACGCGGTCGGTCGCATCGAATGCGATGATGTCGGCCCCAGCCTCGATGACCGCTTCGACGTCGGCGACGGTTGGCGTGATGTAGACGTCGGTACCGGGTCGATCGACCTTCAGGAGGCCGATCAGCGGAAGATCGGTAGCGGCGCGAACCGCACGGATGTTGGCAACCCCTTGGATGCGCAGTCCCGAAGCACCGCCGATCACGGCGGAACGGGCCAGCGCCTCGATATGCGTCGGTGCGTCGAGCGGTAGGCCGGGCTCGGCCTGGCAGGAGACGACAAGCGTGTTCGAGAGTTTGGAGAGTTGTGTCGGAGTCACAAGAAGCCTTCGTGCGCTTGTGCGGATCGACTCCGCCGATGCTAAACACAGCTAAGGCTAAAAGAATAATTCCGTCAATATTTTTTTCTCAATGAAAATTTCCTTCACCGCATTTGGCGGGCAAGCGCGGCGACACCGACAAGACCTGCATCGGGTCCCGCCTCGGCCCTTACGACGTCGCGCCGGAAGGTCTGCGGAAGTTCCTTGAGGGCATCGAGCACCAGTTCAAGGAAGCCCGGCGCGAGCCCCACACCGCCACCAAGCGCGATGCGTTCGACGTCGCAGACAGCGGACAAGTCGCCGAGCGAGTTGGCGACATGGCGCGCAGCAGTCCGGATGACCGTGTTCGCGATCCCGTTTCCGCCCGCCGCGACGGAGAAGAGTTCCGGTGCACCGATCGCCTCCCCGAGCGCGTCGCTACCCAAGCGCGCCAGCGCCGTTCCGGAAGCCATCGTCTCCAGGCAACCCTGCCGCCCGCAACCACAGCGCCGGCCATTTGGGTCGGCCACGACGTGCCCAAGATGCCCGGCGAGCCCGCGCCGTCCGACAAGAAGCTCACCGTTCACCACGATGCCGGCCCCGATGCCCGTGGAGACGGTCATGAACGCGAAGTTGGAACAACCGCAACCGGCACCGTAGCGATACTCGCCCCAGGCCGCGGCTTGGGCGTCGTTGACGAGGAGCGGAACGGTCCCGATGGCCTCGGCGAGCATGTCCACGAGAGGGAAGCCATTCTCGATCGGTAGCGTGTTCGGGTTGAGCGCCGTGAGGCGACCCTCGTCCACCATTCCCGTCGTGGCGACCGCCACCGGACCGTCTCCGGGCATGCGGCGGAGGGCGTCGGCGATCGCTGCGACGAGATCCATGCCCCGGCCGGTGCGCGGCGTCGCGAACTGGTGTCGGTTCGAGACGCTCGTTCCCTCGACGGTGGCGAGCGCGATCTTGGTACCACCTATGTCGATGGCCCGGACGGGCAGGCTAGAAACTTCGGTCACTGACGACTTCCGCGGTTCTCTCAGCCGTGGCGAGGCGACGGGGGTCTTGGCGACCCATTTCCCCGATCAGGGCATCGACGATGAGCAGTTGGCTGATCTTGGACGGGAAGGCCCCGCCGGTGAGTGGTGTCTCGGGCCAGGACGCCACGAGGGTCAGGTCGCATGCCGCGACCAGCGGGCTCTTCGCCCGGTTGGTGATGCCGATCACGAAGGCGCCGCTCGACCGTGCGACCTCGGCGACGCGTACCGCGTCGATCGTCGATCCCGAACTGGACACGACGACCTGGACTGTATCCCCGGGCGCCGTGCCGGCCGCCATGATGGCGAGCGAGGCGTCGCAGTGTGACCGGCAGACGCGACCGACGCGGGACATTTTGTAGGCCAGATACTGCGCCGTGATCGCGGAGGCGGCGACCCCGAAGCTCTCGACCAGGTTCGCCCGCAGGAGGCGTTCGGCCGCGGTTGCAATGTCGGCCCGCACGATCAACTGCTCGGTCTCACGCAGCGCCACAACCGCCGTTTCGACGAGCCGCTGAATGTCGTCGGTTGGCTCCCCGGCACCTGCTGCCCGGTTGTCGGTCGCCAGTTCCTTGGCGAGCGCGAGCTTGAAGTCCTGGAAGCCGGAGAAACCCTGGTCGCGACAGAAGCGCATGACGCTGGCTTCGGAGGAGTTGGACGTTTCCGCTAGCTCCGTGATGCTTTGATAGAGGGTCGTCTCCGGTTGGGCGAGCACGGCGTCCGCCACGCGTGCGAGGGCGGGCGTCATGTCGCTCGAGAGCGACCTCAGCTTCGCGAGAAGGGCCTGCGACATGTCATGCGTCTCCAGTGGTCGTTGAAGCGACCCTATACGTGCTCCGCGAGCCATGGAGGAGGACCGGCGAAGACGAGATCGGCAAGGCGGACCCCTTCCTCGTCCGTTTTGAGATGCCCTTGCCGGCGAAGGTGCGATGCGGATCGATAGCCGGTGAAGAGCGAGGCAAAGAAAGGCAACGCGATCGTCAGCGATGGGGCGCCGGACAATGATCCGTTCCGGACCCGGGCTTTCCCCCCTGCGATCTCAAGAGCGATCTCGGAACCGTCCCCCGCTTCGTTCGCAATGTGCAGGTTTAGGACCGCTTCACGCACGAGATACCCGCGCGCTTCGAGCGCTGCCTTCGGGTTCAGGATGCGGGCAAGCCAGTCCTCCTGGTGCGCAAGCCGCCACCCCTTGTCGGGCATGGCGGCCACCAGGTCGTCGTGTGGCCCGCCGTGCCATCTCACGAGCGGGTAGACGGAACGAAAGCGTCCGAAGAACGTCAGGAGGGCCGCGGCCTCCCGGCCGGTGCTGGCGTACCAGTCGCGTACCGTCAGCAGACCTGGATCCGAGGCATCGAGGATCACGTAGGCGGAGAGTGGCCCCTCCCCGATGACAAATGCGGATAGGCCGTCGCGCGGCTCCCGGATGATCTCATGCCAGTGCGCCTGCGTTCGATCGAGCAGGCCGGCCTCGATGATCGTCTTGGCATCGTACGCCTCGCGTAATCTCGGATCATCGAGCGCGACGGATGCGAACGCCAGATCGGTCCGCAGCGGCAGTGCCTGTGTTTCCGCCTCGTAGACAATCTCACTTCCCGCCAGCTCGAAGCCGCACTTGCGGTAGACCGGGCGCGCGGAGGCGAAAAGCGTGACCATGGCGGCCCCGCCCTCCTGGGCGAATTCGGCCAAGCCGTTCACCAACGGCCTGGCGAGACCTCCTCCGCGGGCTTCCGGCGCAATGGCGACGTGGGCGATGTTGGCAGCTTGCACCCATCCGCCGCCGAACCGGTGGCGTGTCGGAAGAAGAGCGGCACAAGCCGACACTTCCTTTCCAGAGCGAAGAACAAGGAAACTGTCAGTCCCGACGTGATCGAGATACTCGCGGGTGCGCGCCTCCGTCATGCCGAAGGCCATGCGCATCAGCCATCCGATCCGCTCCGCGTCGGTTGTCATCGCTCGCTCCATCACGGCCTCATGTCGATTATCTTCATCATAGATCTATCGGTAAAAATTTCCTTCATCAAGTGAGTGTTGTGACTGGTCACTTTGACCTTGCGTCGCCGGAAGGCGTAGCACGCGACATGGACATCATCTTCGAAGCCAACATGATCGACGGCATGCTGAGGATGGTCGGCTCGATCCTCATTTACGTGCTGGTGTTCGGCACCCCGGTCTGATGGATCGACTGACAATCGCCGATGTCAGTTCTGGCCAATCCTTGTCCGAAAGCGGACCGGAAGCTTTCCACCGGTCCTGACCCGGACTCTGGCCCAGGCGTCATGAGAGTTCTCAAGCTCTTCTGAGTTGATCCACGAACTCGGCCGGGGTCAAGTTGCCCAGGCTCGTATGCGGACGGTGGTGGTTGTAGTCATTCCGCCAGGCTTCGATCCGAGACCGGGCATCGGCTATGGACAGGAACCAAGAGGCGTTGAGGCATTCGCTGCCCAGGCGGGCATTGAACGCCTCGATGAAGGCGTTGTCCGTCGGCTTTCCAGGCCTCCAGAAGTCCAACTCGACCTTGTTCAGGTAGGCCCACTGGTCGAGCATTCGACCGGCGAACTCCAGGCCGTTGTCCACCCGAATGCTCGTCGGCTTGCCGCGAAGGGCGACCAGCCGGTCGAGTTCCTCGGTGACCTGATACGCCCGAAAGTTCGTCCTCGCACAGGTCGCAAGAGCTTCTCTCGTATGGCAGTCGAGGATCGTCAGGATCCGGAACGGCCGATCGTCGAACAGCCGGTCCGACACGCGCGTCCATCGACCAGACCTTGTTGGCATGCTCCGCTGCAGCCCGCCCCACCCTGTACCGCGATGACCGACGGCGCTTCGGGCTGCGCGTGCGGCTCGACAGCCCTTCCTCGCTGTAGAGCCGATAGACTTGGCTGTGGTTGATCACCCAGCCCTCCCGCTGGAGCAGGACGTGCAGACGTCTGTACCCATAGTGAACCCGGCTCGCGGCCAAGTCCTTCAACCGCATGCGCAGCGCCGGCGCTAAGATCGCGGCGCGACTTGTAGCGATAGGAGGCCCGTCCAAAGCCGCTGGCTTGGCAGGCCCGGCGCTCTGACACGGCGAACGCCGCTTGAAAGTGCCGGACTTGCCTCGCGGCGCCGGACGGGCTTCACCACTTTTTTTGCAGGGCATCCTGCAGCATCGTCTTGTCCAGGCTGAGATCCGCGACCAGCCGCTTCAGCTTCGCGTTTTCCTCTTCGAGCTGCTTCAGGCGCCGGATCTCCGAAACGCCCATCCCGGCATAGACCTTCTTCCAGCGATAGAACGTCGCCTCGGCAACGCCCGTTCTCGCGCCGATCGATCCACTGGACCGATCGGTCTTCGCTCGAACTGCGGCAGATCTCGCCAACCAGCGTGCCGTTCTCCGCTTGGCCGCAGGGCAAAGGCGATCTGCTCGTTCGTGAACCGTTTCTTGGGCATCGGCTCTCTCCTCTCGTCGAGAAAACGTGCCCGAAAATTCTCACACAGTCCGGACCAGTTTCACGGGTCAGGACCACTGGCATGCTTTTCGACTTGCGATAAATGCAACGTTGCTTAACCTTGATGCTTCAGGCGGAATATTTACGGCACGAGGGGCGACTGAGGGTTGGTTCAACCCATCCGGCTCACCGATGGGATGCCTGGGTCGTCAGTGACTTCGCGCCATTCCCCCAGAAGCATTTCAAGAAAATGTCCCGCGGCGGGTGACAAGCGGCTCTGGCGACGGCGCACCACTCCGATCGACCGCGACACGTCCGGCTCCACCAGCGGACGAGTGGTGAGGTAGGGATGATCGTCCTGCGGCGTCGCCAAGCTTGGAAGCACAGAAACCCCGAGACCGGCCTCAACGAGGCCGAGCGAGGTCGACAGATGGGTCACCTCGTAGAACCACTGCAGGCGCAGGTTCGAACGCGCCAGCGCCGCGTCGAGCAGCGTCCGGTTGCCGCTGGTGCGCCCGACGGTGATGAGTCGGTGTCCCTCCAGCTCGGACCACCGGATCGGGCCTCCCGTTGCGGCCAGCGGATGGTCCTTCCGGCACGCCAATACGAACGGATCGTCCATCAGCGGCATGAACTGGAGGTCGGGATCGGACGAGGCCGACAGGTTGATGCCGAACTCGACCTCACCGCGCGCGACGCTCGCAAGTCCGTCCGAGGCGCTGAGATCGAGGATCCGGAAACGGATCTGCGGGTACTGCTCGTTGAACCGCTTGATGACGCGCGGTAGGAAGTAGAAGGCCGCCGTTGGCAGGCAGGCGATCGTCACCACCACCGACTGCCGCTGCCCGAGCTCGCGCACCGAGAAGAGCGAGGTGTCGAACTCGTCGAGCATACGCTTGACGAGGGGCACGAGTTCACGCCCGACCGCGGTCGGCGCCACGCGGCGGGTCGTTCGCTCCAGAAGCGAGGCACCCACCGCCGCCTCCAGCTTCTGGATCCGCCGTGTCAACGCGGGCTGGGAGAGGTTGAGCGCCTCCGCGGCCTTGTGAAACCCCTCCAGCTCGACGACAGCAAGGAAGGCCCTGAGGTCCAGCATTTCACAATTGATGCTCATGTCGCAACAAACCTCTGAATCTTTGCATTTAACGTCTCAGCTTGTCCGGCGTATTCGCATCAATACAGGTCATTGGTGCATCGGACGCAAGAGCCATGTCGATCCAGTCGCATTTCCCGCGCAAGCGCATTCCCACCGTTCTAATGCGGGGTGGAACGTCGCGTGGTCCGTTCATCCTGGAACGCGACCTTCCAGCCGATCCCGCCAACCGCGATCGTGTGCTGATCGAGATGATGGGTTCGCCCGATCCGCTCCAGGTGAACGGCATCGGTGGCGGCGACCCCCTGACCAGCAAGGTCGCGATCATCTCGCCGTCCGAGCGTCCCGATATCGACGTCGAGTACCTCTTCGCCCAGGTCGGCGTGACGCAGGCCGTGGTCGATACCAATCCCAACTGCGGCAACATGCTGTCGGCCGTCGGTCCCTTCGCGATCGAGGCCGGTCTCGTCCAACCCGGAGAGAGCGAGACCACGGTCCGCATCTTCAACCGCAACACGGCCAAGAGCATCCACGCGGTGGTGCAGACGCCGGGCGGCGCCGTGACCTATGACGGCGTCGCCGAGATCGACGGCGTCGCCGGATCGGCGGCTCCCATCAAGCTGACGTTCCTCGACGCGACCGGCTCGAAGACGAGCGGCCTGTTCCCGACGGGCGAGCGGCGCGAGACGATCGATGGCATCGAGGTGAGCCTCGTCGACTACGCCATGCCGATGATGCTGGTGCGCGCCGCCGACTTCGGGCTGGCTGGCAACGAGACGCCGGACGAGCTCGACGCCCGGCGCGACCTCTTCGGACGGCTTGAGATCATGCGCCGCGAGGCCGGGCGGCGAATGGGTCTTGGCGACGTGTCCAACGCCGTCGTGCCCAAGATCGGGATCCTGTCGGAGCCGCGCCGAACGGACGGCACGATCACCTCGCGCTACCTCGTGCCCCACCGCACCCACAAGGCGCACGCCGTCACCGGCGCGCTGTGCGTGGCCGTCGCGGCCCGCACCCCGGGAACCATCGCGTTCGATCTTGCAGCCGCCGACGACGTCGACGGCACGGGAACCGTCCTCGTCGAGCATCCCAGCGGCAAGATCGACATCGAACTCGAGACCGCCGAGGACGGCACCGTGCGCCGGGCGAGCCTCATCCGGACCGCCCGTCGGATCTTCGAGGGCAACGTCATCCTGTCCGACTCCGTCGCGGAGCTTGCGGCAGCTCACTGACCACAACCAGACAACGCATCCTTGGGAGGATTCAAATGCTGAACCGTCGCCTATTCTGTGCCCTGGCGCTTGCCGCCACCTCGCTCCTGTCCGCGCCCGCCGCCTTCGCGCAGTCGGATGACTACCCGAGCCGCCCGGTCAAGCTGATCGTGCCCTATGCCGCTGGCGGCGGCACGGACGCGATCGCCCGTCTCGTAGCCAACGGCGTCGGCGAGAAGCTCGGCCAGTCCATGGTGGTGGAGAACAACGGCTCGGCAGGCGGCAACGTCGCCTCGCAGCAGGCCGCCAACGCCGATCCCGACGGTTACACCGTCCTGATGGCCAACCAGGGCCCGATGGTCGTGAACCCGCACCTGTTCAAGAACATGAAGCTCGACCCGCTCACCGCCTTCGATCCGGTGACGTTGATCGCCGAGTCGCCGCTGGTGCTCGTGGTGTCGAAGAACTCGCCGTACAAGTCCTTCGCCGACCTCGTCGCCTACGGGAAGGCGAACCCGGGCGAACTGACCTACGGCTCGGCCGGCAACGGCTCGGCGAGCCACCTCGCCACCGAGCTCTTCCTGTCGCAGGCCGGCCTCGAAGCGGTACACGTGCCCTACAAGGGCGCGGGACCGGCGCTCAACGACATGCTGGGCGGTCGCGGCGACTTCATGGTCACCACCCTTCCCTCCGTACTCGGCCTCATGAACAGCGGCGACATGGTGCCGCTGGCCGTGACCACGACCGAGCGTGTCGCCTCGCTGAAGGACGTTCCGACCATCGCCGAGAGCGGCTATCCCGACTACGTGTCGGCCGCCTGGTACGGGTTCGCCGTCCCCAAGGGCACGCCGGCCCCGATCATCGAGAAGCTGCGCACGGCTACCGTCGAGGCCCTCGCCGCCCCGACCGTGAAGGAGCGCCTCGAGGCGGAGGGCGCCGTCATCGTCGGCGATACCCCGCAGGAGTTCGGCGACATGATGAAGGCCGAGTCCCAGCGCTGGGCGTCCTTCCTGACCGACGCCGGCATCAGCATCGACTGACCCGTCCGGGCGCCCGACCCGGCCCGGGCCGGGGCAGGCGCATTCCGAGCAGTCGCGGCGGAACCGCCGCCGATCGCCTCCGCAGAAAACGACTGCGGCGCCGTCCAGCCGGGAGGCATGAACGGTGGGGCGCTTCGACAAGATCAGGGAGAGATACGCCCATGAACACCGCAAAGGGTTCGGTGGTGCCGCACGCGCACCCACGCGCGGGCGCCGATCCGCGAAACATCGCCGCCGGCCTCGTGCTCATCGCCCTTGCCGCGCTGGCCTTCTGGCTGACCTCGGACATCTCGCGCGGAACGCTGCGCTCGGTCGGCCCGGCCGTGCTGCCGCAGGCCGTCGCCGTGTTGATCGCCATCTGCGGCGTGGCGCTCGTCGTGGCAGGCGCGACGCGCCGTTCGGATGCCGAACCGGTCGTCTGGACGCTGCGCGGGCCGTTCTTCGTCATGGCTGGCATCGCGCTCTTCGCCCTCACCATCAAGCCGATGCACTTCTCCAGTTTCGACACGGTGGAACTCGGGCTCGTGTTCGCCGGACCGCTCGCCATCGTCGTGGGCGGCTTCGCCTCCCCGCATGCGCGGCTGCGCGACCTCGCCATCCTCGCGCTCAGCCTCACGCCGTTCTGCATGCTGCTCTTCGGCGACATGCTGAACCTGCCGATTCCGATCATGCCGCGCCCGCTTGCCGACGTGCTGTTCTCCGGCTGGTCCTACAAGACCGCGCTTCGCGTGACCTCCGCGGTCTTCTTCGCCGCAGCCGCCCTCATTTTCCTGGCAACCCGCGGCAAGGCGCCTCCGGCGATGGATGTCGCCGGC
This sequence comes from Aureimonas phyllosphaerae, assembly GCF_900113065.1. Taxonomy (GTDB): domain Bacteria; phylum Pseudomonadota; class Alphaproteobacteria; order Rhizobiales; family Rhizobiaceae; genus Aureimonas; species Aureimonas phyllosphaerae. Next base: position 51,688 of record NZ_FOOA01000018.1, on the reverse strand, counting down.
CATGACGGGACGATCTGAGCCATGATGGACCTCATCTCCAACCTCGGCCTCGGTTTCGCCGTCGCCCTGACCCTCAAGAACATCGGCCTCTGCCTCGTCGGCTGCATCGTCGGCACGCTGGTCGGCATCCTGCCGGGCGTCGGCCCGATCGCCACGATCTCGATGCTCCTGCCGATCACCTTCGGCCTCGACCCGGTCGGCGCGCTGATCATGCTGGCCGGCATCTACTACGGCGCCCAGTACGGCGGCTCGACCACCGCCATCTTGGTCAACATTCCGGGCGAAGCGACGGCCGTCGTCACCACCCTCGACGGCCACCAGATGGCCCGGCAAGGCCGTGCCGGACAGGCGCTCGGCATCGCGGCGATCGGCTCCTTCATCGCGGGCACGGTCGCCACGCTGACGATCGCCGCTCTCGCCAAGCCGCTGACGGGTCTCGCCCTCGTGTTCGGCCCCGCCGAGTACTTCTCCCTGATGGTCATGGGCCTCGTCTTCGCGGTGGTGCTGGCGCATGGCTCGATCCTGAAAGCGATCGCCATGATCCTTGTCGGGATCCTGCTCTCGTGCGTCGGCGTCGACATCGAGACGGGCGAGTCGCGCATGACGCTCGGCCTCGACTTCCTCTACGACGGCATCGATTTCGCTGTTCTGGCCATGGGCGTCTTTGGCATTGCCGAGATCCTGCGCAATCTCGACAATGTCGAAACGCGCGACGTGGTGCGCCAGACGATCGGCCGCCTCCTGCCGGGCCGCGAGGAGTTCAGGCAGTCCGCCGCGCCGATCGCACGCGGCACGCTCATCGGCTCCATCCTCGGCATCCTGCCGGGCAACGGCGCAGTGCTTGCGCCGTTTGCCGCCTATTCGCTGGAGAAGAAGATCGCCAGGGAGCCAGGCCGCTTCGGCAAGGGCGCGATCGAAGGCGTCGCCGGGCCGGAAAGCGCCAACAATGCGGGTGCCCAGACCTCGTTCATCCCGCTCCTGACCCTCGGCATTCCGCCGAACGCGGTGATGGCCCTGATGGTCGGCGCGATGACCATCCACGGCATCGTGCCGGGGCCGCTGGTGATGACCAACACGCCCGATCTCTTCTGGGGCATGATCGCCTCCATGTGGATCGGCAACCTGCTGCTCCTTGTCATCAACCTGCCGATGATCGGCATGTGGGTGCGGCTCCTGAAGGTGCCCTACCAGTTGATGTTCCCGGCGATCCTGATGTTCTGCTGCATCGGCATCTTCTCGATCAACTCCGAGCCCGTGCAGGTGCTGATGATCGCCGTCTTCGGCTTCATCGGCTACCTGATCTCGAAGCTCGGCTTCGAGCCCGCCCCGCTGCTCCTCGGTTTCGTGCTCGGACGTCTCATGGAAGAAAACTTCCGCCGTGCACTTCTGATGTCGCGCGGCGACCTGATGACCTTCGTCGAGAGTCCGATCTCGGCCTCGCTGCTCGTGATCGCCGCTGTTCTCCTTGTCGTCTCGCTCCTGCCGAGCCTGCGCAAGAGCCGCGACGAAGCGTTCCAGGAGTAGCTTGCAGCGCATCCGCCCGGATAGACGACCCGACGCGCCCGCCACTCCGTTCTGCGAAGATCGGTCGTGGCGGGCGCTCTCGCATTGGCGCGACGGCAGCCATCGAGCCAATGCGGTCCCTGAAGCCGTTCCATGTGGGCGACGAGGTCGACCTCTATACCAAGACCCCGGATGTCGACCGCACCTCGATGCACACTACCGTCCAGGCTCGGCATCGAAGTCAGAAGGGAGCGAAGCTCGGACAAGTCACCGAGGTCGACTTTCCCATCGACGCCCGGCGCAAGCTGAGGGCGATCGACCCGGCGAGGGAGGCCAGTGAAGTCTTGGGATTCGACGGCTGCTATTCGCGTTGTTCGTCCAGAAGCGGATAATCAGAAGACTACCCAGTCCCGCCGCAAGGGAACGACGCAACCGGACCGGAAGCGGACCGGCATCTCTCCTCCGAGATCGGCGAGGAAGCTGCCGGGCGATGCCGAATACGAAGGAGACGCTCCTCTATCACGAACCGCGACGTTCCGTGATTTGAAGAGTTTGACCCTCGACACGCTTTCATGGATGGAAGATCCTGCCGGCCGGCCGTTCCATGACCAAGCGCCCGCTCTTCCACGATGCGATCGGTGCAGCGATTTGTCGGACGGCAGCGGATGAGCTTGCGACGTCCAGCAAGGCAAGGTCCGCCGGACCGCCGATCCGAAGACCATAGGCGCGCCCCATCAGCCGCGCCGCATCCGCCGAGACCATCGCAAAGACGGCGTCCATCTCATCGTCGCGGGCGAGTTGCGCGACGTTGGCGTAGAGGTTCGCCATGCGGATCAGCGAGGCATCGCCGAACGGCGTGAACGGGTTGAGGACGTTGTTCGTGGCGATCGTCGCGGTGACGCCGAACTGGCGCAGGAGGTGGGCAGGTGCCACACCGCGCGGCACGAGGCGTCTGGCGTCGCGGCCTGTGAGGAAGAGATCCGTCGCGGGCAGGACGGTCACGGCGATGCCGGTCGCTGCCAGACGCCGCGCCATCGCTTCCACCGCATTCGGCTCCAACGCCGAAAGCTTCGTCGCATGGCCGACCGAAACGCGCCCACCAAAACCGCGTCGCTCCGTTTCCGCGATGATGTGGGGGAGCGCGGACCCTTCGGGATCGAGATCGAAATCAGCATGGAAGTCGACCGGCGTGCCGAAGCGTTCCGCAAGATCGAAAATGCGCCGGACGTGCTCCGCGGGATCCGGATCGGTGTAGGGGCAGCCACCAACGAGATCGGCGCCGGCAGCCAGCGCCTGCGACAGAAGGTTCTCCGTCTCGGGTTCCTGCGTCAGCCCTTCCTGGGCGAAGGCGCAGATCTCGATGTCGACGGCGAAGGCGTAGTCGTGCTTGATGCGCCGGATCGCGGCCAGCGACCGAAGCCCGGCGCGCGGATCGACCTCGACGAACGTGCGCAAGAGCATCGTCCCGTGCAGGATCGCCTGCTCGACCAGACGGGCGGCGCGGGCGTAGACATCCTCCTCGGTGAACGCCGCCTTCGCGCGCGCCGTCTCGCGCACGGCCTCCGCCAGCGTGCCTTCGCAGATCGTGCAGCGGTCGAGGATGTAGGCTTTGTCGAGATGGATATGACAGTCGACGAAACCTGGAAACACCAGCCGTCCCGCCGCGTCTCGCTCGGAAGCGGCAGCACCAAGGTTCGGCGCCATCGCGGCGATCCGACCGTTCCTGACGCCGATATCGACGAGGTCGCCGTCCGTCACGACGCGAGCATTGCGCAGCACGAGATCCATCCGGCTCAAGTCTCCCTGGCCAGACCCAGCGCGCAGCCGTCGCTGCGCGGATCGTGCGCCCCGGTCACGTTGCCTGCGTCGTCCACCGCGATGACGCCGGCCTGCCCCGCCAGAGGACTGAGAACGTCCAATGCGGAAACCTCATGGCCGCGCCGCCGAAGATCTGCGAAGGTCGTCTCGCCGACGGAAGCTTCCAGCTTCAGTGCGTCGCGCGCGTCGGAAAAGGTGCGCCCGAGCAGGAAACGGGGCGCCGTGAGCGCGGCTTTCGGATCGAGGCCGCAATCGATCAGCCGCGCCAGCAGGAGGGCGAGCGTCTGGGGTTGGCCGTCCGCACCCTGCGTTCCGTAGACAAGCGCCGGCGCGCCGGCTCTCAAGGCGATGCCGGGGTTCAGCGTATAGAATGGACGTTTGGCCGGTTGCAGCCGGTTGGGACCGGTGGCACTGCGATCGAAGGCGGCACCGCGGTTCTGCCAGAGGATCCCAGTATCGCCGACGACGACGCCGCTTCCCCAGTCGTAGTAAAGGCTCTGAAGGAGTGCGACCGAGCGCCCTTCGCCGTCCACGACCCCGATGAAGGCGGTGTCGCCGGTGCGAACGACATGCGGCCAGGGGAGCGCCCGTCCCGCATCGATGGCGGCCGCCTTCGCACCGAGACGCTCCGGGTCCAGCATGCGCTCCAGCGGCACGGCGGCAAAGTCCGGATCTGCGATCGCGCCACGGTCGAGAAAGGACTGCTTCACCGCCTCGACGACCAAGTGCAGAAAATCCGCGCTGCGGTCGTCGACACCGGCCAACGACGGCAGCCGGCCGAGGATGCCCATGATCGCGAGCGTCGTCGCGCCCTGCGTGGGAGGCGGGGGCGCCAGAAGTTCGAAGCCACGATACGCCATCCGAAGCGGCGGCGCCTCGCGCGTCCGCGTCGCCGCCAGATCCGTGGCTCGAAGCGGGGAGCCGGCGTCCTCGAGGCCTCGGGCGATGCGCGCACCGAGTTCCCCCTCGTAGAACTCCCGCGCCCCACCGAGAGCCACGGCGCGAAGGGTTGCGGCAATGCCTGGCTGGCGAAACGGGCTCGAAGCTTCGCCGATGGAGAACAACGCGTCGAAGCGTGGCCAGCCGCTTCTTTCGGATGCGCGGAAGTCGATCCAGAACCGCTGCGAGTCGGACATCGGGAAGCCGCCGTCGGCCAGTTCGATCGCATCCGCCACGAGCCCGTCGAGCCCCTCAGACCCGCCCCAAGACCGGCGCGACCAGTCCAGCGCTGCGCCCCAGGAGTCGACGAGGCCGGCGCTTGTCAGCGCCGACAGGGGGCCGCGCGTCGGGATCGGGTCGGCATCGGGGAGCTCTTGCGCAGCCTGACCGATACCGAGGAGGCACACCGAGTGACCCGTACGGTCGGCCAGCATCCAGACGCCGTCGCCGCCGAGCCCGCAGAAATGCGGATAGGCGACAGCGAGCGCCGCGCTCGCCGCGACGGCGGCTTCGATGGCGTTGCCGCCCCTGGCCAGAACTCGCCGGCCGGCTTCGCTGGCCAGTCGATGCGGTGTCGTCACCATCGCCCTGGATGGGCGGGGTGCTGGCACCGGGGCGATGGAAAGGTTCGCGATCATGTAGTCCACCTAGCGCGCGATGGGTCGCTCATGCCGCCTCCTTTCGCGATGTCCGGGACGCGTGCAGTAAACCGGGTTCGATCTTCTACCCGATCGTCGCGGTCCGACCACCCGATATAAGCTGATCGGTGCTGTGCACTCTCGGTGCCATATCGTTTCGAAACGTGCGGGGATGGGCGCCTCGTCGCTTGCACCGAGCGCAGGTTACAGCCCGTTGGCCTGTAAGCCGAGCGTGCCGATGACACCGTGGACGTTCCACCAGCAGGTCTCGGCCGGAAGGTCCGCAGGATCGACCCCGACGTTGCGCGGCTCCCGGTGTGGCTCGGTCGGTCGGCGGGTCAGGGCGACGACTTGGGCGACGCGGGCGTCGGGGGGCGACAAACGACGTGCCTGGCCGCCGACGAGACCCGTTATGCCCGCGAGGAGGTCAGCGTTGTCGAAGCTCGAAGGCGTCGACTTGATCCGTCATGAGTTCGCCTTCGCGAACTCCTCGCGATGATCGCGGACGAAATCCGCGAAGCTGCGCGCTCGATCGCCCGTCAGGCGCTCGATCTCGAAGGTCGGGTCGATGTCGTGATGACCGGCGACGACATCCGCAAACTGCACGACCAGACCCTTGGTCATCCAGCGGGAGTTGCCCGTGAGCCGAAGCAGCGCGCGGAACAGGGGCTTCGGCAGGTTCAGGTAGCGGACCCTGTGCTCCACGACCTCCGATATGTGCCTGGCCGCTCCTTTCATGTCCAAGGTCTCCGGCCCCGTCAGGAAATAGGTCGCCCCTTCATGGCCATCCTGGGAAAGAACCGTCGCGGCGACACGGGCCACGTCACGCGTATCGACCCATGAGACCGAGCCCGTCCCCGTCACCTGCGGCAGAAAGCCCCTGGAGACCGGGTCCTTGAACCATAGGAAGTTCTGCATGAAGGCGGTGGGCTTGAGGAGCGTCCAGCCGATGCCGGCCGAGCGCAGGTGATGATCGATGAGGGCATGCGTTCGTGCCCACGGCACGGGAGAGCGCACGTTGCCGTCGGAGGCCGAGATCTTCACGATCCGGCCCACACCCGCGCGCTTGGCGGCGTCGATGGCCGCCGTTTCCTGTGCGAACTGGTCCGGTGTCGGCGGCGTGACGAGGAACATGACGTCGCAGTCCCGCAACGCGGCCGCGAGCGTATCCGGCCTGTCGAAGTCACCGAGGACGGCATCCATGCCGCCCCGCCTGAGGGTCTCCACCTGTTCGGGCTTGCGGGCCATCGCGCGGAACGGCGTTCCGGACGCCTCGAGCAGGCGACAGACCTCGCCGCCGATACCGCCGGTCGCGCCAGATACCAGGATCATGTCGGTCGGTCCTTCTGGGTTGTGGGTTCAGTGGTCGTCCGGGCCGTCCAGCCGATCCGAAATGACGCGCACCATCGCCTGGATGGTCGCTGTCGCTTCGCGGATGCGCGCCGCGCCGATCTCATCGACGATGGCCTGGTCGAGCGATGCAACCGCTCGCTCAGCCCCGAGGAGCGCGTCGGCTCCCGCGGGGGTCAGGATGGCAAGCTTCGCCCGGCGATGGTGCGGGTTCGGTCTGAACGCGACCAAACCCCGCTCGGCGAGGAGGTCGACGATGCGTTGGACCGCCTGCCGCGTCAGTCCCATGTTGCGCGCGATCGAGGCGACGGCGAGCGGAACGGGCGAGTAGCGAAGGGCCGCCAGAACCTGCCACCAGGCACTGGTGAGCCCCAGGTGAGCGACGAGATCGTTACCCGCACTCACCAGACGACCATTGGCCTCGAAGATCGCCAGCGCGAGTTCGCGCACGTCCGGATCGAGGTCGCCCATTCGCAGCAGACTTCCAAATTGACAATACGTTGTCAAGAATGCGGTCGTTGCGCGATGGTTCCAATGTGTGCAGACGCGCCGGGCAGGTTTCCCGACTGCGACGGGCCGGCGCAAGACTGAACTCGGCCGGTTAGGTTCGCCTGCGAGATCGCGGCGCGTGCGCTGCGTGGAGTGTCATTGAGGTCCGCACGGGTGCCGCAGGGCTCGAGCCGACACAGCTTCGGATCCGACGGTTCGCAGAGCCCGAAGGCACGTCGACCGCGCCCGCGCGGACCAGTCTTTGTCGGCAGGGGTTTGGACGGTGCAAAAGCGTAACCACGTCGTGTCGGGCGGATTGGGGCGCCGAGCCGCCCGACACGCACCGAAGCGACCGTTCACCGGATCGCGGCGACGGTGCCATCGCTTCCACGGGCCGACAACTCGCTGAGCAGAAGCGAGGCGATTCCCGCCAGGACGATGCCTCCCGCAAGAACCAGCACCGTGCCGTCGTAGAGGGCGCCGAGCCCCATCGCGAACAGCGTCGCGACCAGGCTCGATCCCGACGCGATCAGCGAGGCGCCCAGCCCTGCCAACTCGCCCAGCGCGCGCATCGCCATGGCGTTGAGGTTGCCGAACAGGACGCCGATCGCGAAGAAGGCCGCGAAGCCGGACCCGAGAAACAATGCGAGCGGCGGTCGGCCATCGAAACCGATCGAGGCGGCGAGCATCATCAGCCCGGCAAGCGTCAGGCCGAGAAAGCCGCCGCGCGCCATGGCGTCCATCCCGAAACGCCCGACGAGGCGGCCGTTGAGGTACGAGGCGAGTCCGATCCCGCCTGCCAGGAGGGCGAAGTAGACCGGAAAGGTCTCGCTGATGCCGTAGACGTCGGCGAAGAGGTCGGCGGCGATACTGAGATACAGAAGCTGCGCACCGAACACGAAGCCGGTCGCCACGATCAGAAGCGCGACACGCCGGTTGGCGAGAATGCGGGCGCCGTTGCGAACGAGGGTGCGGGGGCGCAGCGAAATGCGTCGTTCGGGCGGCAGCGTTTCGGGTTGGCGCAGCACGAGCCAGGCTCCCAACCCGAGGGCCAGCATGAAATAGAGCGCGAACATGCCTCGCCATCCGGCAAGCGCGATCACGCCCTGACCAAGGGCAGGCGCGACCATGGGGACGAGAATGAAGAGCGAGAACAGGAAGGACATGACACGCGCCATGGCCTCGCCCTCGAACTGATCCCGGATCATGGCGCGGGTCGCGATCTTCGGACCCGCCACGCCGATGCCTTGCAGGATGCGCCCGAGGATCACGCCTTCCAGCGAGGACGCGAACAGGGCAACCAGCGTCCCGACCGCGTAGACGCCAAGCCCGGCCACCAGAGCCCGCTTGCGACCGATCGCATCCGAGATGGGTCCGAGGAGCAGTTCGCCGAACACCATGCCGAAGATGAACAGCGTGACGACCTGTTGCGTGGACAAAGGTGGCGCCGCGCCAAGCTCGCCAGCAATATCGCGAAGCCCCGGCAGAAGCGCATCGATACTGATGGCGGTCAGCGCCGTGAGCGAGGCGTAAAGGACGATCCGCTCATGCGGGACGATGGGTGACATGCAGCCATGATCCTCGGCTGGAAGAGCTGTTTACCGTCTACCGTCCCGGCTCCGGATCGGAAAGCTGCGAGGGAGGTGTCTGCTTCTGGCTCGTGTCGACCCCGGCGGACAGGATCCGGACGGGTCGATAGCGGATGGACTGCCGAGGCGCGGGCGCCGCGACCTGCGATGGAGGCCACATTCTCTTCCGCTGCAAACCGCACTGTTCGCCGGGTCGGTCAGCGCACGCGCATGCCGGTGAAGAGTAAATCCACCAGATGGTCGACCCGCGGTGCCGGTGTGCTGTCCCGCTCGACCGCGATGGAGATGGCGCTCACGACGCAGATGACGTCGTCGAAGCTGGCATCCTCGCGCACGACCCCGGCCTCCTTGGCGCGTCCGAGAAGCCGATGCCCTTCCTCGGTGATCGCGTTGCAGCCGGGCGTCCCGTGCTGGATGACGGTCCCGAGCGAAGCGGCAAGGCTCTGGTAGACGCTCGTGTTCAGCGCGAGTTCTGCGAGGAAACGACGGAGCGCGTCTTCGGGCTCGTGATCCGCATCCCGCGCGCGACTCGCTTGCGCGACCGCCGTGAAGCGTTCGTTGCTGGTGGCGGCGAGAAGCGCCTCCCGCGTCGGGAACCGGCGGTAGAGCGTGCCGGCCCCGACCTTGGCTCGCTTGGCCACCTCGTCCAGCGACACGCTCGCCCCCCGTTCCAGGAAAAGCTCCTCCGCCGCGACGAGGATACGTTGGCGGTTCCGTTCCGCATCGGCGCGCAGCCCACCTTCGCTCATGCTTCCTTCCCCGGCTTGCAAAGTGGAGAGTGTCTCCATATCCTATGTGGAGACATTCTCCACTTGCTCGGATGATATGATGGCAAAGCGGTTCGAAGACAAGGTCGTGGTGGTCACCGGCGGAAGCGACGGGATCGGGTTGGCGTCCGCGCAGCGCTTCGCGCAGGAAGGCGCCCGCGTCTACATCACCGGACGGCGGCAGGACCTGCTCGACGAGGCGGTCGTCCGGATTGGTCACGGCGCGGTCGGCGTGCGGGGCGACGTCACGAGCCTTGCCGACCTTGCGTCGCTCTACGAGCGCGTCGGGCGTGACCACGGCAGGGTCGACGTCGTCTTCGCCAATGCCGGGATGCACCAACCCGTCCCGCTCGAGGCGATCGAGGAAACGCACTTCGACGCGACCTTCGGCCTCAACGTGAAGGGCCTGCTCTTCACGGTGCAGAAGGCGCTGCCGCTGATGGAACAAGGGGGCTCCATCGTCCTCAACGGCTCGATCGCGGGATCGAAGGCCTATCCCGGACAGTCGCTCTACAACGCCAGCAAGGCCGCGGTCCGCTCCTTCGCGCGAAGCTGGACCATTGATCTCAAGGACCGCGGCATCCGCGTGAACGTCGTCTCTCCCGGCGCGACCGAGACCCGCTTGCTGCGCAGCTTCCTCGACTCAGCGCCGGGGATCCAGGACGAAGTGGTGCGTGGGGTTCCGCTCGGACGCCTGGGTCACCTCGAGGAGGTCGCGGCTGCCGTGCTGTACCTCGCGTCGAGCGAGAGCAGCTTCGTCGCGGGCCACGAGCTCTTCGTCGACGGCGGGGTCGCGGCGGTCTGATCGGGCGCCGGACTGCACGCTGAATGACATGAGATGCCGGTTGGTCGGCAATGCAGGCTCTCGACGGGAAGGCGGCCGAAGGCGGACGGATAGGACAGCACCGATGCCGTCCTATCCGTCCGCGCGACAACGATGCGGAAGAGCGGACAAGCCGAAGGCCGCAAGCCCGATCACCCCGCCCAGCAACACTGCCTCCGTGGCCGCACGACCGGTCCGGTGCACGACGGCCGGGCAGCCGCTTCGACACACGGATGCCCGGAAGCATTCGCCGCTCACCCAAAAGCTGGAAGCCGACAATTCGAGTGTGCCGCCGATCGCAAGCCGCCTCGCCGCGACGCTGATCGCATTTGGAAAGCCGAGGGCCGTGCGGCCCGCCGAGACCGCCATGCCCTCCGCCCGCTCCCTTCAGGCGGCCAGCGCGAGGTCAGGATCAAACACCAGCGAACGGTGCGCGGCTGTGCCGGCCATCAAACCGGCCGCTGCGGCAAGGGTGGCGTTCGGCATGGGACTGGCGAGGTCGCCGGCGGCGAAGACGCCCGGGACCGTCGTTGCCTGCATGGCATCGACCTCGAGGTAGGGTCCCGTTGGCCCGTCCCTTGTCGCGCAGCCGAGCCGATTGGCGAGATCGCTGGACGGACGCGTCAGGGGGGCGACGAACAGGCCCGCGACCGGGATCGTCCGACCGTCGGCAAGCTGCACCGCCTCGAGCACCGGGGAAGGACCGAGGAGCGCTGTGACAGGCGTCCTCTCGACCCTAACGCCTCGGGCGTCGAGCGCCCGCTGCTGATCTCCAATCGGCACGAACGCCCCTTGCGTGAACAGCGTCGTCGGTCCCCAGTCCGGAAGCAGCATCGCCGGATGGAAGGCCATCTCGTTGCGCGCCAGGACCCCAACAGGCTGCCGGTCGAGTTCGTAGCCGTGGCAGTATGGGCAGTGCAGGACGCTCGTACCCCAGCGCTCGGCAAGGCCGGGCAGGTCCGGCAGGGTGTCGCGGACGCCGTAGGTAAGGATGAGCCGGCGCGCGGTGATTTCGCTCCCGGCGGCCAGCGAGACCGCGAACCCGTCGCCCTCTCGACGCGCCTCGACGGCGCCTTCGCTGGCGAAGGCCACCGTCGGATAGGCTGCAAGTTCGGCGCGGAGGGCCGCGCCGATCTCGGCGGGGCCCCGTCCGTCCTGCCCCGGGAAGCCGTGCGAGGTCGCGGCGAAGCGGTTGCGCGGCGCGTTCGTGTCGAGGACGAGCACGGTGCGTCGCGCCCTTGCCAGTTGCATGGCGGCCGACAGCCCCGCGAAGCTGCCTCCGATGACGACGACGTCATGGTCCATGGGACGATCCTTTCGATCCGTTACGACACTCGACGAGTTACATGACGGACAGCCTCGACGCAAGACATGACACTTTGCATGTTGCGTGATCTCGGCTACAACGTCCGCGCAGACAGGAAGGGTTCCCCAATGCCACGCGACCTGCGCATGTCCCGCATCCTGCACGTGCTCATCCACCTCGATCGCCACGTGCCGCTTGCGACTTCGGACGAGATCTCGAGGATGATCTCCACCAATCCGGTCGTGGTCCGCCGGATGATGGGCGGCTTGCGCGATCGCGGGATCGTCTCGTCCGAGAAGGGGCACGGCGGCGGATGGCAACTCGCCAGGCCGCTCGCGGACGTGACGCTGCGCGACGTCTACGAGGCCGTCGGTGCACCGCCCCTCTTCAACATCGGCTCCGGGGCGGAGCCATCCGAATGCTTGGTCGAAAGAGCCGTCGACGCCCGGCTCGACGCCTCCCTTCGCGAGGCCGAGGCCCGCCTGCTCGAACAGTTCTCGCAGGTCACCGTCGAGGACGTCGCCAGGGACTTCGAGCGCGACACCACCAGCCGCGGCGGAGATTCGGGGTGCTCAGGAGGCGGGCCTTCCCACAAGCTCGGCAACGGGACGATGTAGCGATCGGCATGGCGTGTGCCGGAGCGCTCATCACCCTGAAGACCTCAGAGAATGCGGGGTGCCGTCCGCCCGCCGAGGGCAGCGCAAACTTTGCGGCAGATCGATCTCCGTGCCACCCAAGATCATCGTCGCGGAGCCCTGAAAGGGGCGGAAACCCTGGCAGCAGCCTCGTCCGAGCCTTCGCAGCACCATCCGTTGCCCATGCGAGGCCGGTTTTCGCTCGCGAGTGGCGGGCGACGCTACCGGGCATATCGGCTTGTGTTGTCGGCGCGATGGCATTGCAGCTGTAGCCGATCCAGCAGGAAACGGTCACGCGGTTGTCATGTGCCTTCCTTAAGGGCAACGTAACGATTAATCGGCGCGGACCCGAGGTGAACCATGGCGACCACGACCGTCCTTGCGGGCCAGACCGTTTCCTCGCGCATCAACATCAGCGGCTCCGATCGCCTCGACGTCGAGGCGGGCGGCGCCGTTTCGGTCGGTTCCAACGCCCAGAGCGTGCGGTTCAACGCTCCGACGAACGGCGCCCTCATCGACAATGACGGGCTGATCGAGAACCTGCAGTCTAGCGGACGCGCCATCCGCTTCGAGACAAGCGTCGGCGTCACCTTGAACGCGACGATCGTCAACGGCGGCACCATCCGCTCGGCCGACGATGCGATCCAGATCCAGGCAGGCGCCGTCACCGGCGGCGTGGTCGAGATCGTCAACCAGGGGACCGTCCAGTCGACGGTCGGCCAGGCCGTGGACTTTGCCGGCGGGACCGGCGGCTTCACCACGGTGGTGAACAACGGTTCGAACGGCCGCATCACGAGCGACGAGAACGACGGCATCCGCATCGGCGGCGTCGGCGACATCACCAATTCCGGTCTCATCGACGGCGGCCGCAGCGCGACAGCCTTCGCTTCGGCCGACGGCGTCCAGTTCGAGGACGGCACGAGCGGCACCGTCATCAACGCCGGCACGATCTCCGGCGATCGCCATGGCATCAACGCCGGCGAGGGCTCCGACATTTCGGTCGAAAACGGAACGAACGGCGTCCTGATCGGTCGCAACGGTTCCGGTGTCGGTTCCGATGGCGCGGCCAGCGTGATCAATCGTGGATTGATCTCGGGCGGCTTCACGCCGGGCGTCGACATCAACAGCCCCGCCGGCGGCGGCACGCAGGACGGCGTCTTCGACGGCGACGGCGACGGCATCGACATCGACGGCCGGGCCGGGATCCTGAACTACGGCGTCATCGAGGGAACCGGGGCCGGCGGCAACGGCTCCGACGGCCTGCCGAACACGTCCGAGGGCATCGCGGCCGGTGGCGGATCGATCATCAACATGGCCGGTGCGATCATTCGCGGCCGGGGCCTCGGCATCCTGATCGACGACTCCTCGCAAGGGAACGCCCCCTTCGCGACCACGATCGTCAACAGCGGCACCATTTCCGGCGAGACGGGAACCGGCATCCGCATCGTCAGCGCGATCGGCGACTCCATCACCAACAACGGCACGATCTCCGGCGGGAACGGCATCGCCATCGCCTTCGGCACCGGCAACGACACGCTCTTCATCGGCGCCAACTCGGTGATCAAGGGTCTCAGCCAGGGCGGCGATGGCATCGATACGCTCGACTATCGCGTGTTCCAGGACGGCCGCAGCGTGAACGTCGACCTGTCGACGGGCACGGCGGACGGGACCGGCGGCGTCACCGGCTTCGAGAACATCATCGGCGGCAGCGGCAACGACACGCTGATCGGCGATGCGGGTCGCAACGTCATCCGGGGCGGTGCCGGCGACGACCGCATCGGCAGCGGCGGCGACGGCTCGGACTTCCTCGATGGCGGCAGCGGGGCCGACACCTACGTCGTCGGCCTCGGCCGCGGCGACACGCAATACGTCTTCGACAACGCCGGTGACAGGATCCAGACGGTCCGGGTGGACGGCACTATTACCGAAGGCGAGACAGCGGCCGGGGGTACCGACACCGTCTGGTCGTCAATCGACCTCGATCTGCGCCGCGACGACCTCGCCTTCGTCGAGAACCTGCGCCTCCAGGGGACCGCGAACCTCAACGCCACCGGCAATGGCCTCAACAACCTCATCACCGGCAATGCCGCGAGCAACACGATCGCCGGCGGCGCAGGCCGGGACAGCCTCTACGGCAAGGGCGGCGCGGACACGTTCGTCTTCACCGGAAAGGGTGCAGCGAACCGCGACTCGATCTGGGACTTCGACCAGGACGACAAGATCCAGCTCTCGCAGGCGACCTTCGCCAATCTCGATCGGGACGGCGACGGCCTCGTCGATGTCCTGTCGCAGACCGGCAAGGCCACCGGCACCGCCGCGCAGCTGATCTACAACAAGGCGACCGGCATCCTGTCCTACGATGCCGACGGCACCGGGGCGGGCGCTGCCGAAGACATCGCCTTCATCGGCGCGAAGCTCGCCTTCCTCGGCACCGACGACTTCATCCTTTCAGCCTGATCGACGCTGCAGCCGACATGCAGGCGCCGTCGGTCGCAAACCGGCGGCGTGTTGATCGGCATGAGCGATCTCATCGCCGATGGCTCTCCCGTCTGGGGGGTGTCCAGGCGAACGGCGCGATCCTTTTCTACCGCCCTGTCCACGACTGCAGGCACGTGGGTGGCGTCGCAAGCGTCGCGCGGATCGGCGACTTCGTCCTCACCCCTTCGCCACGCCGGGCTGGCCGCCGGTCTGGCGAACCATCCGAAGGCATCCGCCGCCCCGCGCAGGCAGGACCGCCAGCGCACCGGCCCGATAGAGGTCGGCGACATAGCCCTCCCGACGGCCGACGAACCGGGCGAAGTGACCGTCCCACTCGAGGATGGCGACGCTCTCCGGCAGCCGGACCGCCTCCGGCGAACGGGAAAACATCACGAGCACGGCCTCGGCCCGTTCCGTCGCCGCGAGGATCGCGGCATTCGCGCCGACCCACCCCGCAGCGATGAACCCGGCGAGCGCGAGCGTCCGGGCGACAGCGCGGCCGCGGCGTTCAATAGTCGAAGACATGCTCGACACGATAGCCGCCCTCCCCCTCGCCGCGCAGAAGCGGCGACAGGTTGGAAACCTTGGTGAGGACGAGCGTGCGGACTTCGCCGTCCGCTGGCGTATCGAACGTATGAAGTGCTGTCGTCTCGCCCGGGAGGCTCGCGCCGGGCGCAGATCGGACGGACACCATAATGTCGTCGTTGCCGGCGACCTCGAACGTCGATCCGCCGGCAGTCGCGATCGTCCGCAGGAGGGCCGTGAAAGCGGCGTAGCGGTCGCTCTCGATGATAACGCCGTCCGGCAACGCCGCCACGACGGCGATGCCCGGAATGGCGGCGAGCCGATCGGGAGCCAGATCGCGCACGACGCTGCGAATGCGCAGTTCATCGGGTCCCGTGGCGGCCACCGCGCGCGCGATCAGATCGGCATAGGCCTGCTTCACCCGCCATTCGCCACCAAGGGCGAGGTCGCGCTCCCAGGAGCGAAACCCGCCTCCCGGCGCTGCCGCAAGCCTCCGCGCCCATTCCGAGAAGGGAAACCGGTACCAGGGCGTCTGGTGCAGGAAGGCGCCGTAGTCGCGCGCCATCGTCGCCGCCACCTGATCCTGCGGCGTTTTCACCGGCCCGCGAAGCCAGGCTGCCAACCGGCCGATGGTCTCTTCGTAGGCCGCCTTGGCCGCCATCTCCAGGTTGAAGCTCGTGCCGATCGTATAGATCATCTGCCGGGTCGGTCCGTCGGCGCCGCCGTGCGCGTCCGCCTGGCGGTTGAGGACGCAATAGGAGGTCCAGAACGAGGCGACGCTCCGCCAGAAGGCGAACGCATGCTCGTCTCCCGTTTCCAGAACC
The DNA here is from genome assembly GCF_900113065.1 of Aureimonas phyllosphaerae. Classification (GTDB taxonomy): domain Bacteria; phylum Pseudomonadota; class Alphaproteobacteria; order Rhizobiales; family Rhizobiaceae; genus Aureimonas; species Aureimonas phyllosphaerae. The sequence continues at coordinate 36,004 of NZ_FOOA01000018.1, read as the reverse complement.
GTCGCGAAATCCTCGTAGGCGTAGACCATGTGCCATTCGGGATAGGTGAGGAAGGTTCGGGACTCCGGCCTCTGCCAGGCGGCCTCCGTGATGACCGGTCGATAGGCGTCGTTGCCGGATGGACCTCGGCAGGCGGTCTCGATCGCAACGATGGGCGCCGCCACACAAGCGATCGCGGCGAGCGAGAGGATGCCCAGCGCCCAGCCGAGCTTGGCGCGCCGTCTCACGCGAGACGCGTCCGGCGCCCGTCGAGGAGCGCCGCGGCAAGAGCGATACCCCCCAGGGCGATATGCGGCAGGTTGGCCAGTACCTTGAAGCCGAGCGGCAGGTCCTGGATCCCGTAGTTCAGGATGCCGAGATCGAGATAGCCCGAGCCCGTGGCGAGCCCGAGCAGTCCGTCGGCCAGGTAGAGCGTACCGAACAGAAGCAGGAACGTGCGTGCCGCACGGTGCGACAGAAGGGCGGCGGTCAGAGCCCAGACGGCCGAGGCGAGGTGGAGGAGGTCGTCATAGATATCGAGCGCGAAGATGCCGAACGCGCGGCCCTCCGCGTCGGTCAGACCGGGCACGTAGTTGAGGCTGGCAGCGCCCAGAAGAACGATCGCATAGGCGATGCAGAGCAGGCGAAGCTTCGTCACGCGTCGGCTCCATCGGAGAGATACTGGTCCCAGAAGGGAGAGCGGAACGTCGGCCCGGGATCGACGCTTCGCTTGAAGGCGGCGAACCGGGCATGATCCGGATAGGCGCGTCGAAACTGCGAAAGCGTCGCATGCGGGCGGTATGGCAGGTAGTAGGTGCCCCCGCACGCCAGCACGCGCTCGATCAGCTCCCGCGTCATCCGCTGCATGTCCTCTTCGGCGCGCCGGCTCATCTCCTGCGAGAAGAGCATGACGGCCGCGATGCGCGGGCCTGTCGCGTAGCGCAGGACGCTGTCCGGGTCCTCAGCGACGTAGCGCAGGGTCACGTTCAGGAGTTCCTGGTAAGACGACGGGATCACGTCCCGGCAGGCGGCCACGAAGTCGGCGAACCGGTCCGGCGGGACGAAGTACTCGTGTAGGATGTCGGTCCGCGACGCATCGCGGTCATCGAGGGTCGCCACCGGCTCGTTGAGAAGGCTGTTGCGCGTCGCGGCGCCGTAGAGGCGCGGCGCGAGCCGTGTCTCGATCCCCCAGCGCAGCCGCTTCACCGCATCCGAGCCGACCTGCTCGCGAAAGACGATGCGCGACGCGCGGCTGAGGAAACCCGAGCCAACCGCCTCGGGAATGAGGCCCTGCTCGGCGGCCGAACGGTAGGAAACCAGCAGGGCTTCCTCGAAGAAGGAGCCGAGCGTCACGTCCAGGTGGCCATAGGCCATGTGGACCGAGGGCTCGTTCGCCGTCACCGGGAAGCGTGTGCCGAAGTCGGCCGCCGGCATCCGCTCGAAACGCGGCTCCAGTTGTTCGTTGCGCGTCATCTCCACGTCGAGATCGAGGATCACGCCCGTCAGCCCGTAGCCGCCCATCGTCGCTCGAAAGAGTTCGGGCTCCCGTTCGCGCGAGCACTCCACGACATCGCCCGTCGCCGTCACGAGCCGCAGCGAGCGTACGGTGGAGCCGAACGGCCCGTGGGCGACCGGCCAGCCGTGGGCGTTCACGCAGAAGGTGCTCGCGACGCCGAAATCGTTGTTGGACTGCATGACGCTCGGCGACCAGCCGGCGGCGTCGAGCGCACGGATGACATCGATCCAGCGGGCTCCGGCGGGCACGCGGTAGAGGCCCTGCCCGGCATCGATCTCGATCGCCTTCTGGTCGAGAGTCGCGACCGTGCCGGCGGACGCAAGGCTGTGCGCCCCCATGGAATGGCGCGCCGCGCTCGCGATGAACGGACGGCCCGCACTGCGCGCCTCGGCGAGTTCCCGCCGCAGGGTGCCGAGCGCTTCGTCGCCCGTGTCGGATATCGTCACATGCCGCGCGACCGTCACCGGGCTGAGGCCGCTTGCGTCGTTCATCCTGTCCGGAGCAAGAACCGCCTCGGCCGCGAGGCGACCGGCCTGCGGCGCCTCCGCTCCGAGAGCCAGGACCGCCCCACCCCCGACAAGCGCGCCGCCGCCGACCAGCAGCGTCCGGCGCGTCAACTTCGTCAACGGTCGCGCCACGATGAGCCCCCGACGAGGTTTCCAGCCCTGCCTGCGCCGGCCTCGCCGCCCATGTGGGGCGCGGTCGGAGCGACATCGAGCGCGCGCACATCCACGCCGTTGTCCATGTCTTCCTTCTTCCGTCCTTCGGGGTCCGCCCCTCGTCGGCGATCCCAAGACCGATGCCGCATGCCGGCGAGCGCCCCGCCCCCCAATGCGAGGTCGAACCAGCGACCGTGAACTCGACCGACGCGGTGCTGCCTGTCAAGGCAACAGGTCGGCGGGCGGCGGCACGACCGGCCGACCGGCGGAAGGAGCGGGGCAAAAGACTGTATCGGCCGGGAGCGGGCCGAGCGGGACAGCGTCAGCCCCGGCGCTCGACAGCTTCGATCATCGCCCGATCGATCGGTGCGCGGGCTTTCTCGAAGCCGGCCCACGGATCCGGCTCGGCGAGGCGATCGAGAACGTCGCCGGGCCCGAAGCCGTTCGCGCCGTGGAGATCTGCCAGTTCCGTCCAGGATACGGGCGTCGCAACCGGAGCCCCGTCCCTCGCCCGTGTCGAGTAGGGGGCGACCGCCGTCTGCCCCCGTTCGTTGCGGAGCCAGTCGATGAAGATGCGACCGCGTCGCTTCGCCTTCGACATGGTGGCGACGAAATGATCCGGGTCGCTCGCGGCGATACGGCCGGCCAGCCCCTTGGCGAAACGCGCGACGTCCTCGAAGTCTGCCGTCGGAGCCAGCGGCGCGACCACATGGATGCCCTTGCCACCGGTCACCATCGCAAACGCGTTCAGGCCCAGCGCCTCCAGCGCGCCGCGCACCAGTTCGGCCGCATCCCGCACCGCGGCGAAACCGACGGACGGATCGGGATCGAGGTCGAACACGAGGCGGTCGGGGATCTCGACAGCCTCGTTGCGCGAACCCCAGATGTGGAACTCCAGCGCCCCCATCTGCACGGCCGCCGCAAGGCTCGACGGATCGAGAAGCGTCATGTAGCGCGCCGGCTCGCCATCGTGCTCCAGAAGATCGACCGTTCCCATCTCCGCAGGGAAGCCCTCGCCCACGTGCTTCTGGAAGAAGCAGGGTCGCGCCATGCCCGACGGACAGCGCTTCAGGCTCAGCGGGCGGTGGCCGGCATGAGCGAGCATGCGCCCGGCAACGCGCTCGTAGTAGCGGGCCAGATCGCCCTTGGTGACGGCGCCTGCGCGATAGACGACGCGATCGGGATGCGAGATGCGCACGCCCGAGACGACGAGACTTGCGGCCTTCGATCCGGCCTGTGGGGCCGCGGGCCTCTCGGCACGCTCGTCCACGACGTCATCGACCGGCTTGTCCGCCCTCAAGCCCTTGAACACGCCGTGGCGCACCTGCCGGTCGGCCGTCAGTTCTGCGAAGTCCACCTCGGCGACGAGGTTCGGCCGCACGAAGCGCGCGTTGCGCGCGACGGGTCGCGGCAGGTCGGCGAAGGGCGATGCCTTCGTCCCGCTCGCCCGGAAGCGGGCGGCGAGGTCTTCGAGGGCCTCGGCGTCGAAGCCCGATCCGACGCGGCCGCGATAGACGAGCCGCCCCTCCTCCATGACCCCGACGAGGATCGAGGAGAAGGGCCTCCCGGGCTTGGCCGACGGCGACCAGCCGCCGATCACGAACTCCTGCCGCCGCGTGCATTTCACCTTCAGCCAGTCGCCGTTGCGTGAGCCCACGTAGGGCGCATCGGCACGTTTGGAGACGAGGCCCTCCTGTCCCGCTTCGCAGATGCCCCGGAAAACGGACGGGCCGTTGCCGCGCACGTGCTCGCTGTAGAGGAGCGCGCCGTCCCCACCCGCCTCGAGCAGCGCCTTCAGGAGCGCTTTGCGCTCGACGAGCGGCGCGCCGCTCAGGTCGTTGCCGTCGAGTTCGAGAAGGTCGAAACAGAAACAGGACAGGGGGGATTTGTCGCCGAGCGCCTTCTGGAGCGTGGAGAAGTCGGCGCGCCCGTCGGCGTCGAAGGCGACGACCTCGCCGTCGATCAGCGCGCTCCGGCAGGGCAGCGCCAGCGCCGCGTCCGTCAGGCTTGCAAAGCGCGTCGTCCAGTCCTGCTCGTTGCGGGTCGAGAAGCGCACCGCGCCGCCACCCAGCGCGATCTCGACACGGTAGCCATCGTACTTCACCTCGTGCAGCCAGTCGTCGCCTTCGGGCGCGGCGTCGGTCAGGAGAGCCAGTTGCACGGGACGGAAGGCGGGAAGCTCAGCCGGCCGCCCCTTCGCCTTGCGTCGGCTCGCCTTCGGGCGTGCCACCGGCTCCGACGCCTCCCCGGCCGGCCGCGCTGCCTTCCTTGCAGGACTTCCCTTCGCGATCTCATCGAGGCTGCGTCCCGTCTTGACGCTCCGGTCGAGGGCGAGGAGGTCCTCCCCGGGAGCAGCGTCCTCGTCGCGTTCCTTGATGAGGAGCCAGTTCTCGCGCGAGCCGCGGTCCCTGCCTTTCATGCGCACCAGCGCCCAGCGGCCACGCATCTTCTCGCCGTGGAGCCGCATCTTGAGATTGCCGCGTTCCAACCCTTCGCTGGGGTCGCCTTCCGGCTCCCACCAGCCCCGATCCCAGAGCATCACCGTGCCGCCACCGTACTCGCCGGCGGGGATCGTTCCCTCGAACGTACCGTAGTCCAGCGGATGGTCCTCGACGCGTACCGCCAGCCGCTTGTCGGCCGGGTCGAGGCTCGGGCCGCGCGTCACCGCCCAGCTCTTGAGGACGCCCTCCCATTCGATGCGGAAATCGTAGTGCAGGCGACGCGCGTCGTGCTTCTGCACCGTGAAGGCGAGCCGCTCGCCCGTGTTGCTGCCGCCCTCGGGCTCGGCGGTCCGCGTGAAGTCCCGTTTCTCGCGGTAGCGCTTCAGAAGCGTGTCGGCGCGCGAGGCCACGGGGCCGACCCAGCCTCAGGCTCGCTTGCGCTTGGGCGCGGGCTTCGCCTTGCCTGCCGACTTGCGAGCGGGTGCCGTGCCGCCCTCGCCCCGGCTGCTTTCCAGACTCTTCTTCAGGCTGGCCATGAGATCGACGACGTTGGACTTCGCGTTGCCCTTGGGCGCCTCGTCCGGCTCGTCCTCGATCTCCACCTCGCCATGCTTGCGGCGCTTCTCCTCGACCAGCGCCTTCACGGCCGCAAGATAGTGGTTCTTGAAGGCCCCGGCCTTGAACGGATGGGTCTTGCGCTCGATCAGCTCCTGCGCGACCGCGAGGAGATCGTCGTCGGTCTCGCCCTTGGCGATGTCCTCGAAGAGCTCGTCCGCCTTGCGGATCTCGTCCGCGTAATGAAGCGTCTCGAGAAGCAGCCCCGTCCCGTAGGGACGCACGGCGGCGAGGTATTCCTTGCCGCGCATCGTCATCTGGCCGAGCCCGGTCTTGCCGCCCTCCTTGAGGGCATCGCGCAGCACACGGAAGGCATCCTCGGCCAGTTCGTCCTGCGGCACCACGTAATACGGTTTGTCGAAGTAGAGCGGCGGGATTTCCGTCGCCTCGACGAACTGGACAAGCTCCAGCGTCTTCTTCGTCTCCAGCTTCACCGCGTCGAGCTCCTCGTCGGTGAGGATGACGTACTGGTCCTTCTTCACTTCGAAGCCGCGCACGATGTCCTCGGGCGAGACCGGCTTATGCCCCTCGACGACCTTGTCGTAGTGGATGCGCTGACCGCTCTTGCGGTCGATCTGGTGGAAGCTCACCGTGCCGGTCGAGGAGGTCGCCGGAAAGATCTCGACGGGGATGGAGACGAGGGACAGGCGGATCTGGCCCTTCCAGATGGGACGCCGCGCCATGCGAGAACTCCGAACCGAACAATGGCAGACAAACGTGCGCCGTGGCCGCCGCGTTCCTGCAATGCGGCCGGCGGAAACCGGTCATGGGAAACGAGGTCAGGAGCCCTCCGGCGCGGCCGGTCAGGACCCGTCTTCCAGCCGTTCCTCGACCTTGCGCCGGCTGTTGCCGACCGCCTTCACCGCATCCTTGACGTCGGCCTTCGAAACGCCCTCCTTGCCGGCCTCGTAGCGGACCTCGTGATCCTGACCGGCTGCGACGCGAGCCCGGTCCTGGGCGCGACCACGGGATGTATGCTCGTTCGGCATGGTGCTCTCCCTTGCCTCCGGGTTCGGACGCGCAGACCGTCGGCGGCCGGGCCACCCGGGTGTCGGTCCAGCAACGCGACACCCAACCGTGGGTTGCCGCCGTCGCGCCTGAAGTCTTTTGACGGCTCCGGGCATCCACCAGACCGGAAGCATACGGCGTGGCCGGTCGGGTCATGGCGGTCCTGCGTGCCGACAGTCCGAACGAAACGGTTCGCCCACAGGTCAGTTTGCGCGCGCGATGGAGCCATCCGCGACGCCGCCCCGTCAGGGCATCAGCGGGTCGGTGGCACCGGCTCGTCGCGCAGCAGCGGCAGCAGCGTCCGCCCTTGCCGCTCGATCTCGCGCAGATACGGCGTGTCGGACAGGATGAAGGTCGAAATGCCGAGGTCGCGATAGCGCCGGAGCGACGCTGCGACCTCCTCGGCCGAGCCGACGAGCCAGGTCGTGCCGGCCCCGCCGCCGCCGAAGCGACCGGGCGCCGTGTAGAGGTTGGTGTCGAGAACGTCGCCGCGCGCCTGGAGGTCGAGAAGCCGCTGCTGTCCGACCGCGACCTCGCCCTTGTGATCGTGCCATCCGGCGCCCGCCGTCTCGGCCATCCGGGCGACCTTGGCCTCGGCGTCGCGCCAGGCTTGCGCGCTCGTCTCGCGCACGAGCGTCGTGATGCGCAGACCGAAGCGCAGGGGCGCATGCCGGCGCCCGACCTCGCCTGAAAGCCGCTTGAGCCGCGCGATGCGCTCGGCGATGTCGGCGAGCGGTTCGCCCCAGAAAAGCTGCACGTCGGCTTCCGCCGCGGCGACGCGCTCCGCGGCGTCCGAAGCGCCGCCGAAGTAGAGGGTCGGGTGCGGGCGTCCTGGAAGGCTCGGCGGACGCGGCCGCAGCGTCGATCCGGAAAGCTGGTAATGCTTCCCTTCGAAACGAACGTCGTCCTCGGTCCAGAGCCTGCGCAGGATCTGCATGAACTCGCGCGTCCGCTCGTATCGCCCGGCCTTGTCGAAGGCGCCGTCGCCGTAGGCGGCGGGATCGTCGATGCCCGACACGATGTTCACCCGGACCCGGCCGCCGGTGAGGTCGTCGAGCGTCGCCAGAGCGGACGCCGCCAGGGCCGGTGGCCAGAAGCCCGGCCGGATCGCGATCAGCGGCTCGAAGCTCGTGGTTCGTGCGGCGAGCGCCGCGGCGACCGTGAACGTATCGGGCCGCCCCCAGCCAGCGCCGAGCAACGCGCCCTTCCAGCCGTGGCGCTCGATGGCTTCCGCCTGCGCAACGAGGGTCCCGAGGCTGTTGTGGCCGGGCTCGGCCGTATCGCCGCGATGCCCGGCAACGGACTGGTTGGGGATGTACCAGAGATAATCCATTCGTGCCCTTCCGGCATGCCGCCCATGACGTGTCCGATCCGGCGAGATCGACGCGGTCGACGATCCGAGCCGACCCGGCAACTTCGCTGCCCCGCTCATCGGACCAGCGACGCCGGACCGCTTGTCACCTCCCGTTCTCGCAGCAGGACGCTGCGCGAGGGGAGAGAGGCCGCGCCGCCTTGTCCGCCAACGATAGCCCGGCGGCCTTTGAAGACCGAGGTCAGATATTGTCCACTCTGGCGGTAGAATGAGTAGTCTTTTTCTCGCGATCGCTTCCTGCGGGTCCTAGTCTCCTCCTGTCGCGCTTGCGGCGCCGACCGGTCCGCATGGAGACGCCCCTGATGTCGCCCACCAAGATCCGATATCTCAAACGTGCCGTGCCCGCGACGACCACCGGGTTGCCGTTCTGATGCTGGCTCGCCCCAATGCGGTCGATGTCGGCATATCCTTCGAGGCGCGTGGACTGACGATCGACTTTCCTGTTGGTGGGAGCACCGTCCGCGCCGTCGACGACGTGAGCTTCTCGGCAGCGGAGGGCGATCGTCTCGTTCTTCTCGGGCGCTCGGGCTGCGGCAAGTCGTCGATCCTGAAGTCTGTCGCAGGCTTCATCCAGCCCGTTGCCGGAGACATCCGGGTGAAGGGGCGCCGGGTGTCGGGTCCCGGACCCGACAGGATCGTGGTCTTCCAGGAGTTCGACCAGCTTCTTCCCTGGAAGACGGTGCGCGAGAACGTCGCCTTCCCCTTGCGCGTCTCGGCGCGGGCGGGCGGAAGGGTTCCGAAGGCCGAAGCCCGGGAGCTTGCGGCCGAAGCCCTGCGCAAGGTCGGCCTGGAGCGGGTGATCGATGCCTACCCCCATACCCTGTCCGGCGGCATGAAGCAGCGCGCGGCCATCGCGCGGGCCCTCGTCACGAATGCCGACGTCCTCCTGATGGACGAACCCTTCGCAGCACTCGACGCGCTCACCCGGCGGCAGTTGCAGGAGGATCTCCTCGCCCTCGCCGAGGCGGAGCGCTTCACACTCCTGTTCGTGACCCATTCGATCGAGGAGGCGATCCTCATCGGAACGAAGCTGCATCTCCTGTCCCCTCACCCCGGCCGGACGATCGCCTCGTTCGACACGTCCGAGTTCGGCCTCGGCAACAGCGGCGGGGCCCGGTTCGAGAGCGTCGTGCGGGAGGTGAACCATCTCCTCTTCGGCGCGAGGCCCGAGCGGAGCCCGGTCCATGTCTGATGCAATCGCAACGACGACCCTGCCGCGACCACGGCTGTCGGACGGGTCCACCAGCTTCCTGCGCAAGCTCGCGATCTTGGCGCTCCTCGCCGCGCTCTGGCAGGGGGCAGCGCTGTGGACCGGCAAGCCGATGCTTCTTCCGAGCTTCACCGACACGATGCGGGCCCTTGTTGCCGGCATTCTCGAGGACGGGCTCCTCGCCTCGTCCTGGCGGTCGCTCACCGTGCTCATGAAGGGCTATGCGATCGCCGTCGCGTTTTCGCTCGTTCTCGTCTCGCTGGCGGTCGCCAACAGCTTCGCCCGTGAGGCGTTGCGTACGCTCATCTCCATGTTCAACCCGCTGCCCGCCATCGCGATCCTCCCCCTCGCGATGCTGTGGTTCGGCCTCGGCGAGGCGAGCCTCGTCTTCGTGCTCGTCCATTCCGTTCTCTGGCCCTTCTCGCTCGCGACGCTCGGCGGCTTCGACGGCGTTCCGGAAACGCAGCGCCTCGTCGGGCGGAACTACGGCCTCAAAGGTCCCGCCTATGTCGCGCTCATTCTCGTTCCTGCCGCGCTCCCGTCCGTCATCTACGGGCTGAAGATCGGGTGGGCCTTCGCTTGGCGGACCCTGATCGCCGCGGAACTCGTGTTCGGCGTCTCGGCGGGACAGGGCGGCCTTGGCTGGTACATCTTCCGCAACCGCAACGAGCTCTTCACGGACAAGGTCTTCGCCGGACTGGTGCTGGTGATCGTCATCGGCCTCCTCGTTGAAGGCGTTGTGTTCCGCCTTCTGGAATCCCTCACCGTCCGCCGTTGGGGCATGCAGCGCTGACGCGGCCTCCTCTCCCGACGCACTTCCTCATCTCCCATCAGCAGAAGGCCTTCTCCCATGAGTTCGCGTCCCGACCGCATCCCCACCTGTCGCAGGCTTCTCCTCGCGGCAACGACCTTTGCCGCGCTGCTGGCCGCCCTTCCCTCGGCAGCGCTGGCGGAGGGCAAGATCCGCATCGCCCAGCAGTTCGGCATCGCCTACCTCATCCTTGACGTCGTCCGGGACCAGAAGCTGATCGAGAAGCATGGCCGCGAGGCCGGGATCGACATCGCGGTCGAATGGGCGAGCATCTCCGGCGCGACGGCCATGAACGAAGCGCTCCTGTCCGGCTCGCTCGACATCGTATCGGCCGGCGTTCCGCCGGCGCTCACGATGTGGGACCGCACCAAGGGCAGCGGCCAAGAGGTGAAGCTGGTATCGTCGCTGGGCTCGCTGCCGAACTACCTCATCACCAACAACCCGGCGGTGAAGACGCTGGCCGACTTCGGACCGAACGACCGCATCGCCGTCCCGGCCGCGGGCGTCGGCTTCCAGTCGCGCACGCTGCAGATCGAGACCGCCCGGCAGTTCGGCGCGGAGAACTTCAAGAAGTTCGACGACATCTCGGTGAGCCTGCCCCATCCGGACGCGACGGCCGCCCTGGTCGCGGGCGGCACTGAGATCAACTCGCACTTCTCCTCGGCGCCCTTCTATTACCAGGCGCTCGCCGCCAACCCCGCGGTCCACAAGGTCCTGAGCTCCTACGACATCCTCGGAGGGCCGGCGACGTTCAACGTCCTCTATGCCACCGCGCCTTTCCACGACGAGAACCCGAAGACCTACAAGGCGCTCTACGCGGCCCTCGGCGAGGCTGCCGGCTGGATCGCCGCCAACAAGGACGCCGCCGCTGAGACCTTCATTCGCCAGCAGAACTCCAAGCTCTCGCCCGAACTCGTGTTGGAGATCATCAACGACCCCGAGAACGACTTCACCATCACGCCGGAGAAGACCGAAGTCTACGCGCGCGAGTTGCACAAGCTGGGCGTCCTCAAGAACGAGGCGGCGTCGTGGAAGGACTTCTTCTTCGAGGAAGCCGCGGCCGGAAGCGGCAGTTAGACGCGAGCTCCGGCACGGGTTCGCATCATGGCGGGGGTCGTCGATCGATAGCATCGGCCGATCCTCACCATGGAAGCGGAAGGACCGGCCCCGACCGTCGATACCGCGGTTCTCGACATGAGCGACAAAGTGAACTTCAAAGTGGAACGGCCTTTGGCGTAGACGCCCTGAGGGTCCGGCCGCGCCGCTTGCCCGTCGCAGCCTCACGCCACCCGTGCGTTGTCGCGCCGTGATTCGACACGGGGTGGTCTGAAGGATGTTCGATCGTGCCGCCTCGCCACAGCCGGCATCCCTTTTGCCAACGGTCCGGACCACGAAGACCGAAGAGGTCGCAGCGAGCGTCGATCGACAAGCGTCGCCCCTGCCCTCGCCGAAGCGGCCGTCGTCACCCGTCGCTACGGCCCGCTTCGAGAGCGGGCACCTGACATGCGCGGACGGTCAGCCGCTTCGCAGGCTTCCAGCTGTTGGCCGAGGATATGGGCGACGAGTTCGGCATGGGCCGTGACCTGCGGCAGTCCCATCAACTCGCCGAACGTGCCGCGAGCCAGCGGTCCGGCAATGAAGAGACCGGGCACGACGGAGCCGTCCCGGCGCAGGGCACGGTGCTCGGCGTCGACATGCAGGCCGAGACCCACACGGTCGAGATCGATGAGACCCGCCTCGAAGAGCGAGCGAACCGGCTCTCGCTCCACGACGGCGCGATGGGCTGGGCCGGTCGTGTTGACGACGATGTCGAAGTCCCGGTTCTCGATCGCCCGTCCGCCGCGCGGTCGATAGGCCACGGTGAGCCCCGCGTGCCCCGACTGCGAGGAGACGAGCGAGGCTGCGACGAGGCGCAGCCGCCCCTCCCCTTGCGCGCGGTCGAGGACCGCGGCCACCTGCGGCGCGATCCGGAAACGGTGGACGTCCCAGAAGCTGCGCAGCCGACGCACGAGCTGGCGTCGTTCCCGCTCGGGAAGAGCGCTCCAGATCGTCGGCCCTCCCGTCCGCAGGGCGTCGAGCACCGCGTGCCAGCTGATGCCCATCGCGGCCGCCTCGTCGATGGCGTAGCGGGTGTTGCGCGTCAGTTCACGGACCGTACGCGCCGGCGCCGAGGTGAAGTCGCCGAAGGGTTCGACCGCCGACGGGGCGTGGCCGCGCGAGCGCAAGCCGTTGCGCGACAGCATGAGGATCGGGCCGCGATGCCCGCGCCGGTCGAGCGAGGCGACCATGTCGGCGGCCGTCAGCCCGCTGCCGACGACGAGGACGCGCGCATCGCGTGGCACCGAATCCAGCACGCCCGGCTCGCCGGGATCGACGACGAAGCGCGGATCGCCGGACAGGGCGCGCAGCGCCGCCGGCACCGCCGGCGGCGGATGCGTCGTCGCCACGACGAGGAGATCGGCATGGAGCACCCCGTCCGCCAGAGCGACGTCGAACGTCCCGTCGGGACGGCGCGCGATCGCCTCGGCCGCCGTGCGGCGGTGGACGATCCGGCCGCTCGCGACGAAGGGCGCGAGGGCATCGGCGACGTAGCGCCCGAAGAGGCCCCGCTGCGGAAAGGCCTGGCCCGACGCGCTCACGGCGTCCGGATCGTCCGCGATAGTGCCGGTCGCCCGGAGCCAGCGCGCGAAGGCGTCCGGGTCCTGCGTGTCGAGGCTCATCCGGTCGGCGGGCACATTGATGCGGTGGGCGGGATCGCGCGTCGAATAGGCGAGCCCCGCCCCCAGCACCTCGCGCGGTTCGACGACGACGATCTGCGCCCGCCGCCTCGCCGGGGACCGCGCGAGATGGTAGGCGACGGCCGCGCCGGTGAAACCGCCGCCGATGATGGCGAGCGTCGTCACGACTGGCTGGCGATCCGCGTCGGGCGGCTGTCGCCGGCGATCGTCTCGCCGAAGGGGCCGGTGTTGACCCCCGCCGAGCGCGCGCGCAGCGGATGGGCCAGCGGCAGCCGCGGCAGGACGAGTTCGCCGAAACGGTAGGCTTCCTCGAGATGCGGGTAGCCCGACAGGATGAAGCTGTCGATGCCGAGGCGGCGGTACTCGTCGATCCGCTCCGCCACCGTGTCGGGGTCTCCGACCAGCGCGGTGCCCGCGCCGCCACGCACGAGGCCGACGCCCGCCCACAGGTTCGGGCTGACCTCCAGCTTGTCGCGCCGGCCGCCGTGGAGGCGGCTCATGCGGGCCTGTCCGACCGAGTCCATCCGCGAGAAGACCTCCTGCGCCTGCGCGATGGTCGCGTCGTCGAGACGGCTGATCAGGTCGTCGGCCGCTTCCCAGGCCTTGGTCGTCGTCTCGCGGACGATCACGTGGAGGCGGATGCCGAAGGAGACCTCGCGCCCCTTCTTCTCCGCCAGCGCGCGCACGGTCTCGATCTTCTCGGCGACGAGCGCCGGGGGCTCGCCCCAGGTCAGATACTTGTCGATCTGTTCGGCCGCGACGTCGTTGGCCGCTTCCGACGACCCGCCGAAATAAAGCGGCGGATAGGGCGTCTGGACCGGCGGAAAGAGCAGCCGGCCGTCCGAGATGCGGAAGTGCTTGCCCTCGTGCTCGACCGTCTCGCCAGCGAGCACGCGCTTGTAGATGTCGAGGAACTCGCGCGTGACCTCGTAGCGCTCGGCATGGCTGAGGAAGATGCCGTCGCCACCGTTCTCCTTGGGATCGCCGCCGGTCACCACGTTGATCAGGAGCCGGCCGTTGGAGATCCGGTCGAGGGTCGCCGTCATGCGCGCGGCGAGCGTCGGGGACTGGAGGCCCGGACGCACGGCCACCAGGAAGCGCAGCCGCTCCGTCAGCGGCGCGAGCGCCGAGGCGATCACCCAGGAATCCTCGCAGGAGCGGCCGGTCGGCAGCAGCGCGCCGTAATAGCCGAGCTGATCGGCGCCCTGCGCGATCTGCTTGAGATACGGGAGATCGACCGACCGGCCGCCCTCGCTGGTGCCGAGATAGCGGCTGTCGCCGTGCGTCGGCAGGAACCAGAGGACGTTGATGGCGTCGGGAATGGAATGGGGCATGGGCTCGGGACCTCCTCGATCGATGCGCCGGGCGTCAGACGGCCGCGCGATAGGCGCCGTAGCGGCCGTGGCTGTAGACGAGCGGATCGCCCGCCCCGAGGCGTACGGCCCTGACCGCGCCGAAGACCAGCGCGTGGCTATGGTGCTCGATGATCCGCTCGACCTCGCAGTCGACCACGGCGAGCGCCCCTTCGAGAAGGCTCGCGCCGGTCTCGAGGATGGTCCAGTCGGCACCGAGATAGCGGTCGGCGCCCTTGGCGCCGCCACGTCCGGCGAAGCGGTCGGCGACGCCCTCCTGGTGTGCCGCCAGGAGGTTGACGCCGTAGTGGCCGAAGCGACGGACCACCGGAAGCGTCGAGGACGAGAGGTTGAGCGAGACCAGCATGGTCTCCGGCTCCATCGACAGGGAATGGGCCGAGGTGACGGTGGCGCCCGTCCGATCCGCGCCGGTGCCTGCGGTGACGACGCAGACACCGCCGACGAGGTGGCGCATCGCATCCTTGAGGCCGGGCGCGGCCGGGGGCGCGGCCAGCTTGCCGGCGTGGAAATGGCTGCGGATGAAGGGAGCGGTGACGGACATCACGAGACCTTGAGCGACAGATGGGAGGCAGGCGCGGCGGCAGACGCCGTGCGCGCAGACAGATGGGCGGACGCGCCGGCATGGCGCGGGGCTAGGCGATCACCCTCGCCCAAAAGGCGGCGGCGCAGCGTGCCTTCGGCGTAGGCGGTCTTGTAGCGGCCCCTCGCCTGCAGGGCGGGAACCACGAAGCGGGTGACATCGTGCCAACATTCCGGCACGACGGTTCGGGTCAGGTTGAACCCGTCGATCTCGCCCTCGTCCACCCAGCGCGCCATTTCGGCCGCCACCGTGTCGCCGGAACCGACGAGGAGCGGATAGCGGCCGCCGAGCTTCAGCCCGTCGAGGAGCTGGCGCTTCGACAGGCCCTTGCGGCGTGCCGCGGCGGTGGTCGACTGGATGGCGTTGGTCGGGCCGTAGGCGATCTCGTCGTCGGGGCCGTAGCGCGAGAAATCGATGCCGCTGCCGGCCGCAAAATGCGCAAGACCTGCCTCCGGGCTGGCATGGGCGACATAGTCGAGAAGTCGCTCCTCGGCCTCGGCGTCCGTCGCGCCGGTGACGACGCTGAGACCCACGAAGATGCGGATGTCGTCGGCCTGACGCCCGGCAGCGACGACGGCCGCACGAAGCTCGCGCGCGGTGCGGCGCGCGGCCTCCGGGTCGGAAGCCGAGATGAACACGCATTCGGCATGGCGCGCGGCAAAGCGCTGCCCCCGGCCCGAGGTGCCGGCCTGAAACAGGACGGGCGTGCGCTGCGGCGAGGGCTCCGACAGGTGATAACCCCGCCCCTGGTAGTACGGACCGTCATGCCGGATCTCGTGGATCGCGGCGGGGTCGGCGAAGACGCGCGCGTCCTTGTCGCGGCGCACGGCGTCCTCGTCCCAGCTCGTTTCCCAGAGCTTGTAGAGGAAGTCGAGATAGTCGTCCGCCCGATCGTAGCGCTCGTCGTGCTCGGCCATGGCATCGCGCCCGACGGCTCGGGCTGCGCTGTCGAGATAGCCGGTGACGATATTCCAGCCGATCCGCCCGTCCGTCAGGTGATCGAGCGTCGAGAAGCGGCGCGCGAAGGTGTAGGGATGTTCGACCGCCGTGTTGACCGTGACGCCGAAGCCGAGATGCTCGGTCACGGCGGCCATCGCAGGCACCAGCAGCGTCGGGTCGTTCACCGGCAACTGGATCGCTTCACGCGCCGTCAGGTCGATCGAGCCGCCATAGACGTCGTAGACGCCGACGATATCGGCGATGAACACGGCGTCGAAGAGACCGGCCTCCAGCGTGCGGGCGAGTTCGGTCCAGTAGCCGATCGTCGTGTAGTCCTGCGACCGGTCGCGCGGATGCGTCCACAGGCCGTGGTTGATGTGGCCGACGCAGTTCATCGTGAACGCGTTCAGAAGGATCTCTTTGCGGGCCGTCATGCCGTGTGCTCCTCGGGTCGCGCCGCGGCGCGACGGGCAACGGTGCGCAGGGAAGGTATGGTCGCGGGCGCTCTTCCGCCACGTCGAGAGGCCGGGAAGAGGGTCGCCGCGACAGGCACGAGCGGGTGGAAGCGGTTCATCGCCGTTTTCCCGGTCAGCGAGCGCGCAGGCGGCGGACGGCGAAATCGCCCGCAAATTGCACCACCGAGACCAGCGCCACCAGGATGACGATGACGACCAACATCAACGTCGTGTCGAAGCGCTGGTAGCCGTAGCGGATCGCCAGATCCCCGAGCCCTCCGGCCCCCACCGCCCCGGCCATGGCCGAGGCGCCGATCATGGTGACGAGCGTCACCGTGAAGCCGCCGACTAGGCCCGGCAGCGCTTCGGGCAGGAGGACGTGGCGGATGATGTGCCGCCGCCGGCATCCCATCGCCTGCGCCGCTTCGATCAGGCCGCCGTTCACCTCGCGCAGCGAGACTTCCGCGATGCGCGCGAAGAAGGGCGTCGCCGAGATCGACAGCGGGACGATCGCCGCCCAGACGCCGATCGTGGTGCCGGTCAGAAACCGTGTGAGCGGCAGGAGCGCGACGAGAAGTACGATGAAGGGCGTCGCGCGGAAGCCGTTGACGATCGCCGACAGGACGCGGTGCGCCACGGGCGCCGCCACGATGCCGCCCGGCGACGAGAGGACGAGGAAGAGCGCCAGCGGAACGCCGGCCAGAAGCGCGATCCCCGCCGAGATGCCGACCATCGAGAGCGTGTCGAGAAGCGCCTGCTGGAGGCGCGCGATCATCGCGTCAGACATAGCCGAGAACCTTCGCCTGCGTGTTCGGGATGGCGTTCACCTTGAGCCCTTCGGACCCGAGCCTGACTGCCAGGAGGAGGCGCCCCTGCGTATGACCGCCGATCCGCTCGATCGCGGCGTCGACGAGGCGCAGGCCGCCGGGGAAGCGCGCGGCGAGGAGCGCGAGGTCGGGCTCCGACGTGCCGAGATAGCGAAGTTCGACCAGCGCCTCCTCGTCGTCCGTGCCGCGCGCTTCCAGCGACAGGCGCGCTGCGAGATCGTCGGGCAGGCCCCGCGTCAGCGGTGCGAGCAGCGCCTTCGTCGCCGGATGAGCCGGCCGACCAAACACCTGCCAGACCGGCCCGGTCTCCGCGACCTCGCCGCGGTCGAGCACGAGAACGCGGTCGCAGATCTCGCGGATCACGCTCATCTCGTGGGTGATCAGGATGACCGTGAGGCCGAGCGTGCGGTTGATGTCCTTCAGGAGCGAGAGGATCTGCAGCGTCGTCTCGGGATCGAGCGCCGAGGTCGCCTCGTCGCACAGAAGGATCTCCGGCTCGGACACCAGCGCCCGCGCGATGCCGACGCGCTGCTTCTGCCCGCCCGACAGGCGCGAGGGATAGACGCCCTCCTTGCCTTCGAGCCCGACCAGCGCCAGCACCTCGGCGACGCGCCGGTCGATCTCGGCACGCGGTGCGCCGGCGACGCGCAGCGGCAGGGCGACGTTCTCGCGCACGGTCTTGGCCGATAGGAGGTTGAAGTGCTGGAACACCATGCCGACCCGGCGCCGGAAGGCGACCAGCGCGTCGGTGCCGAGCGCTGAGACGTCCTCGCCGTCGACGAGGACGCGGCCTTCGGTCGGCTCCTCCAGCCGGTTCACCAGCCGCAGGAGGCTCGACTTGCCCGCGCCCGACCGGCCGATGATGCCGAACACCGAGCCCTCGGGCACCTCGACGTCGATGCCGCCGAGCGCCCTGACGTCGCCGGACGCGGCGCGATAGGTCTTGCCGACGCCCTCAAAACGCACCGAACCGGCGCGACGACCTGCGAGCGGGCGCTCCGCCGTCCTCGACGCCTCGCGCGCGAACGGGGGAAGCGAGGCGGCAAAACCCGATCGGGCGAGGGGAAGGGCGAGTTCGGACATAACATTACCTTCGGATCGGAACCGGGACACGGGCGGCGGGCCGGGGCCTCAGTTCTCCCAGGCGATCGTGTAGAGCTTCGGATCGTTGGCGAACGCCGTGCCGATCGCCTCGCGAACCTTGGGCGAGGTCTGGAAGATCTTGACGAATTTCGCGATGTCCGGGTCCGCGGCGCGGTCCTTGGCGACCACGAAGCGGATCGCGAACTGGCGGTCGTCGATGCCGGAATAGATGAGGCCGCTCGCCGGATCGAAGGCCTTGGCCGCGACGATGAAGTGCGGATAGCCGAGCGCGAGGTCGACGTCGCCGGTGACGCGCACGAGTTGCGGCCCCTCGACTTCGGTGAAGCTGAGGTTCTTCGGGTTCTCGACGATGTCGTCGAGCGTGCCCTTGAAGCCGACGCCGTCCTTCAGCTTGATGAGGCCCGCCTTTCCCAGAAGCAGGAGGCCGCGCCCCTGGTTCACCGGATCGTTGGCGATGGCGACCGTTCCGTTCTCGGGGATCTCGTCGAAGCTTTTGTGCTTCAACGAATAGAGCCCGATATTGGCGAGCGTGCCGGTGCCCACCTCGGCGAACTCGTAGCCGCGCTCCGCCACGGCGTTGTCGAGGAAGGGCTTGTGCTGGAAGTAGTTGACGTCGATGTCGCCGGCCGCGAGCGCGATGTTGGGTGTCGTCCAGTCCGAGAACTCGACCACCTCGACGTCGAGCCCCTCGGCCTTCGCCTCCTCCGCGGCCGCCGCGACGGAATCGGCATAGGCGCCAGGCGTGACGCCGACCTTCAGGGCGTCGGCATGGGCCAGGGAGGACAGCCCGAGGACGGCGGTGGCGATGCTGGCGAGAAGAAGCGTCTTCATAGGTTCCGGGCTCGAGCTTGCGGTGGGTGGCATCAGCCCGCGCCGTGCTGACGGCGTCGAACATGTCATCAGGGTAAGCCTTCAATATCTACCGACAAAGTATATTATTCTGTTTCTGTCGGACGGGACGGATTCCTTTTTCGGCGTCCTGAACCTCTCGGCGCCGGAGGGATGCAGCACGCCCTGAGCGCCGCAGCAGGGCCTTAGATAGATCGCCGCGGGCGGCCGGGCGCGGCCGGCTTCGATCTGGTCCCCCGGCTGCACGGGCATACGGGAGCCGCGCGCATACGCGCGAACTCGACGCCTTAAGCTATTCTGTCGAACGAGAACGGTGCGGCCCTCGATCCGCAACATCGACCGGCTTGCCTTATGCTCCCGTTCATCCGATCGGCCGCCCGAAATTTGCGTCCCGGCCATCGAAATCAATAAAATCTACCTGTGAAGTAGATAATAGCCGCGTAAGCTTTCAGGCATCCAGCGACCTGAAGGGTTCCGCTCATGACCGTCCGCATTCTCGGCATCTCCGGCAGCGTCCGCCGCCCATCGCGCACCACGACGCTGGTTGCGCAACTGACCGATCGCATCGCCCGAGCGCTCGGCGGAACGGGCGAGGTGATCGAACTCGTCGATGCCGCCCCCCACCTTTTTTCGGCCTTGGAGCGCGATGCCCTCGGCGAGACCGGCCGCGACCTGATCCAGCGGATCGAGACCGCCGATGCGCTGGTCGTCGGCACGCCGGTCTATCGGGCCTCCTACACGGGCGCCCTCAAGCACCTCTTCGATCTCGTCGATCACCGGGCCCTCTCCGGCCGGCCCGTCGTGCTCGCGGCGACCGGAGGCAGCACGCTGCATGGCCTCGTGACCGAGCACCAGCTTCGCCCGCTCCTCTCCTTCTTCGGCGCGCTGACGCTGCCGACGACGCTCTACGCCACCGAGGCCGACTTCGAGAGCTTCGCGCTCACCGACCCCGCCATCGCCGCCCGCGTCGAGCGCGCCGCGCGCGAGGCCGCTCAGCTGATCGCGGCGCAGCGCCGCGCCCCGACCGCCGTCCCCGCCCCGATCGCCATCGGCGGTTGATCCAACCGTTCCGCCAGGGAGAACCGACATGAGCCATTCCGACGACAACCAGCCCACGAAGTTCGCCTACTGGGTACCCAACGTGTCCGGCGGTCTCGTGATCTCGAACATCGAGCAGCGCACGAGCCACGATCCGCAATACAACGTCGAGCTGGCGCAGGTCGCCGAGGCGGCGGGCTTCGACTACGCCCTCAGCCAGATCCGCTTCACGGCCGGCTACGGCGCCGACGAGCAGCACGAGAGCGTCTCGTTCAGCCACCACCTCCTGGCGAACACCACGAGCTTGAAGGTCATCGCGGCCATCCTTCCCGGCCCGTGGAATCCGGCGCTCGCCGCCAAGCAGCTCTCGACGATCAACATCCTGACCGGTGGGCGCGTTGCCGTGAACATCGTGTCCGGCTGGTTCCGCGGCGAGTTCCACGCGATCGGCGAGCACTGGCTTGATCACGACGAGCGCTATCGTCGGTCGGAGGAGTTCATCCGCTCGCTGCGCGGCGTGTGGAACGAGGACACCTTCTCCTTCCGCGGCGACTTCTACCGCTTCAACGACTACGCGCTGAAGCCCAAACCCGTCGATCCGCAGCCGGAAATCTTCCAGGGCGGCTCGTCGCGTGCCGCGCGCGACATGGCCGCTCGCGTGTCGGACTGGTACTTCACCAACGGCAACACGCCGGAAGGGCTCGCCGCGCAGGTTCAGGACATCCGGGCCAAGGCCGCCGAGAACGGCCGTTCGGTGAAGGTCGGCATCAACGCCTTCGCGATCGTCCGCGACACCGAGGAGGAGGCGATGGCGGTGCGCGACGAGATCGTCGCCAAGGCGAACCCGGAGGCCGTCAACGCCTTCGGCCACGAGGTGAAGAACGCCGGCAAGGCGTCTCCCGAGGGCGAGGGCAACTGGGCGAAGTCCACCTTCGCCGACCTCGTCCAGTATAATGACGGCTTCCGCTCCAACCTGATCGGCACGCCGCTCCAGGTCGCCGAGCGCATTGTGGCCCTCAAGCGGGCGGGGGCCGACCTGATCCTTCTCGGCTTCCTCCACTTCAAGGAAGAGGTCGAGTATTTCGGCCGCACGGTGATCCCGCTCGTGCGCGAGCTGGAAGCCGCGGGCGAGGCCCGGGCCATCGCGGCCGAATAGCCCCGCATCGGCCGCCGGACGGGCGGCCGACCCCTCCCATCGTCAGGACCACCGAGATGACGGCTTTCCTTCTGGATGTCGCGCAGGGCTTTGCTGCGCCGTCCGACCAGTCCGGCGTGCGGGCCGAACCGCAGGTCGCACACCTCGAGCGCGGCGGTGCGGCGCTCGCCCTGTCCGGCGTTTCGCTGTCCTTCGGCGGCGTCAGCGCGCTGTCGGGCATCGACCTCGCAGTGCGTCCCGGCGAGATCCGCGCGATCATCGGCCCGAACGGCGCCGGCAAGAGTTCGCTGGTCAATGTCCTCAGCGGCCTCTACCGGCCCGATCGCGGCGAGATCGGGATCGGTGATGAGAGGTTCGCCCGCGTCAGGCCGAGCCGGCTGGCGCATCTTGGGCTCGCGCGGACCTTCCAGAACCTCGCCCTGTTCCGCGGCCTGTCGGTGCGCGACAACGTCGCCACCGGCCTTGCCCACCGCCGACGCGCCACCTGGCTCGGCAACGTCCTCGGGACGCCCGGCGCGCGCCGCGACGCGCGCGCCGTGGCCTGGGCGGTGGACGAGGTGCTGGCGGAGCTGCGGCTCGGCGCGATCGCCGATCGGCCGGCCGGCGCCCTGCCCTACGGCCTCCAGAAGCGGGTCGAGCTCGCTCGCGCGCTCGTCGCGCGGCCGAGGGTGCTAGTCCTCGACGAGCCGATGGCCGGCATGACCGCGACGGAAAAGGCCGAGATGGCAGCCGACATCCGGGCGGCCCACGCCCGCCTCGGCTGCACGATCGTCCTCATCGAGCACGACGTCGGCATCGTCATGAGCCTGTCCGATCGCGTCGCCGTCCTCGACTACGGGCGCAAGATCGCCGACGGCACGCCCGCTGCCGTCTCGACCGATCCCGCGGTCATCGACGCCTATCTCGGCACCGTCCACGCGGAGGCCGCGTGATGACCGACGGTTTCGACTGGCTGTTCTTCACGGAGGTGCTCGTCGGCGGGCTCCTGTCCGGCGTCATGTACGCCCTCGTCGCGATCGGCTTCGTCCTGATCTACAAGACGTCGGGCGTCCTGAACTTCGCGCAAGGGGCGATGCTCCTCTTCTCGGCGCTGACCTTCGTCAGCCTCGTGGAGCGCGGCGTGCCCTTCGCGCTCTCGCTCGTCGCCACGCTCCTCGTGATGGCGCTCCTCGGGCTCGCGATCGAGCGCGCGGTCCTGCGCCCGCTCACCAACCGGCCGCCGATCACGCTGTTCATGGCGACGCTCGGCCTGTCCTACATGATCGAGGGCGCCGCACAGCTCCTCTGGGGCACACAGGTCCACGCCCTCGACCTCGGGATCGAGGACATCCCCTTCGACGTCGGCGGCGTCTTCGTCTCGCAGTTCGACCTCTTCGCCGCCGGGACGGCCGCGACGCTGGTCGCCGCCCTCATCGCCTTCTTCCGCTGGACCCGTATCGGGCTCGGCTTCCGGGCCGTGGCCGACGACACCTACGCCGCGCTCGCGGTCGGGCTGAAGCTACCGGTGATCTGGGCGAGCGTGTGGATGGCGGCCGGCGTCGTCGCCCTCGTCGCGGGGCTTCTCTGGGGCGCGCGGCTCGGCGTCCAGTTCTCGCTGTCGCTGGTGGTGCTGAAGGCCCTGCCCGTCCTCGTCCTCGGCGGCTTCGACTCGATCCTCGGCGCCATCGTCGGCGGCCTCCTGATCGGCGCCGGCGAGAAGCTCGCGGAGGTCTATCTCGGCGAATATTTCGGCGGCGGCATCGAAAGCTGGTTCGCTTATGTCGTCGCCCTCGCCTTCCTTCTGGTTCGTCCCGGCGGCCTGTTCGGCAAGCCGGCGGTGGAGAGGTATTGACCCATGTCCACCATCGCTGCAGCTAGCGTCGCGATCGGCCAACCCGCGGTCCAACCCCGCCTGCAGGTCCCCCTCCTTCCGCTCGCCTCGCTCATCGTCGCCTACGGCGTCGTACCGTTCGTGGGCACCGACTACCTCTTCGACGCCCTCCTCACCCCGTTCCTGGCGCTCAGCCTCGCCGCGCTCGGGCTCAACCTCCTGACCGGCTATGCCGGGCAGCTCTCGCTCGGCTCGGCGGCCTTCATGGCGGTCGGCGCGTTCGCCGCGTTCAACTTCGACCTCCGGGTTCCCGGCCTGCCCATCCTCGCCTCGATCGCGCTTGGCGGCCTTTCGGCCTCGGCCGTCGGCCTCGTCTTCGGGCTGCCGAGCCTTCGCCTGCGCGGTTTCTATCTCGCGGTCTCGACGCTGGCCGCGCAGTTCTTCGTCGCCTGGGCGCTGACGAAATTCGGCTGGTTCTCCAACGGCAGCGCCTCCGGCGTCATCGACGCGCCGGTGCTGCGGGTCGCCGGATACACCTTCGCCTCGCCCGTCGAGCGCTACCTCTTCGCCCTGACGCTCGTCACCGGCCTGACCGCCCTCGCGTGGCGGTTGGTCAACTCGGCCACCGGGAGCGATTTCATCGCCGTGCGCGACGACGAGGCGGCGGCCCGCATCATCGGCGTGCCGGTGCTGCGCACCAAGCTCCTCGCCTTCGCCCTGTCGTCCTTCGTGATCGGCGTCGCCGGCGCGCTCTGGGCCTTCGCCTACCTGCGCACCGTGGAGCCACACGGCTTCAACCTCGATCGCTCGTTCCAGATCCTCTTCATCGTCATCATCGGCGGGCTTGCGACCCTTCGCGGCGCCTTTCTGGGGGCGGCGCTCATCGTCGTCTTCCCGCTTCTCCTGTCGCGCGCCGGCCAGTTCCTCTTCGGCGGCGTCTTCGACAGCGGCGCGCTGGAGATGACGCAGCGGATGATCCTCGGGGCCCTGATCATCGCCTTCCTGATCCTCGAGCCGAACGGCCTCGCCGCGCTTCTCGACCGACTGACGCGGCGCCTTCGCCCCGCGGCCTGACGCCCCACCGACAACCCGAACAACAAGGGAGCCGGAGCGGTGTCGCTTCGGACCACAGCTGGAGTCTGTCCCATGACAAGCCTGAAACGCCTGCGCACCGCGGCCCTCGCCACCGCGCTCGCCCTCACCGCCCTCGGCATCGCCGTCCCCGGTTCGGCGCGCGCCGACGAGCAGTACTTCCCGCTCCAGAGCTACCGCGTCGGGCCCTATGCCGCCGGCGGCACCGGCTTCTTCGGCGGCTTCATCGACTACCTCAACCTCATCAACACCCGCGACGGCGGCGTGAACGGCGTCAAGCTCACCTGGTCGGAGGGCGAGACGCAGTACGAGGTTGAGAAGGGCGTCGAGGTCTACGAGCGCCTGAAGGACGAGCCGAACATCGCCGCCTGGAACCCGCTTTCGGTCGGCATCGCCTATGCGATGATCGATCGGATCACGCAGGACAAGGTGCCGCTCGTCACCATCAACCACGGCCGGACCGACAGCACCGACGGCCGCGTGTTCCCCTACGTGTTCCCGCTTCTCCTCAACCCCTACAGCGAGACGTCGGGCATCGTGAACTATATCGCCTCCAAGGAGGGCGGGCTCGACAAGCTGAAGGGCAAGAAGATCGCCGTCCTCTACCACGGCTCGCCCTACGGCAAGGAGACCATCCCGATATACGAGCTGCTCGCCGAGAAGTACGGCTTCACGCTGACCCAGATCGAGGTGCCCCACCCCGGCAACGAGCAGCAGGCGCAGTGGCTGACGATCCGGCGCGCCAAGCCCGACTATGTCGTCCTGCGCGGCTGGGGCGTGATGAACCCGGTGGCGCTGAAGACGGCCCAGAAGACGGGCTTTCCCGTCGACCACATCGTCGGCAACGTCTGGTCCAATTCGGAGGAGGACGTGAAGCCGGCGGGCGATGCCGCCAAGGGCTACACCGCGATCACGACGCAGGCCTCGGGCAACAGCTATCCCGTGGTGCAGGAGATCGTGCGCACGCTCTACGACAAGGGCGAAGGGAACCTCGCCGACAAGGAGCGCATCGGCTCGGTCTACCACAACCTCGGCATCGTCAACGGCATCCTCAATGTCGAGGCCATCCGCATCGCTCAAGCGAAGTTCGGCCAGCGCACGCTGACGGGCGACGAGGTGCGCTGGGGCTTCGAGCACCTGCAGCTCGACCCCGCCCGCGTCGAGGCGCTGGGCGCCAAGGACCTCTTCCATTCGATCAACGTCACCTGGGACAACCACGAGGGCGACGGCTACGTGACCTTCCAGCAATGGGACGGCGCCAGGTGGAACGTCGTCTCCGACTGGATCGCGCCGGACTGGGCACTGCTTCGCCCGATCATCGAGAAATCCGCCGAAGCCTATGCCGCCGAGAAGGGCATCACGCTGCGCACCGCCGCCGACGCCGAGACCGTGGCGAGCGGCAAGCAGGCAGCCGCGCAGTAGCGCGGCGAAGGGAGCCGCGTCCCCTTCGCGGCTCCCGCCCCTTTTTCCGAACCATCGGAGGCCCGCATGTCCGTCGCCGCACCGCCGATCCTTGCGCTTGAGGCAGTCCACGCCGTCTACGATGCGTCGATCCTTGCCCTCTCCGGCGTCTCGCTCGCCGTCGGACACGGCGAAATCGTCGCGATCCTCGGCTCGAACGGGGCCGGCAAGTCGACCATCCTGAAGGCGGTGTCACGCCTCCTCAAGGCCGAACGCGGGCGGCTGACGGACGGGCGCATCCTCTTCGAAGGCGGGGACACCGCGTCCCTCTCGCCGGGGAATCTCGTGCGCCGCGGCCTCGTGCCGGTGCTCGAGGGGCGCCACTGCTTCAAGTCGCTCACCGTCGAGGAGAACCTCGTGACCGGTGCGATCGGCCGCGGGTCCTCGCGAACCGAGGCGTCCGAGGATCTCGCCCGCGTCTACGCGACCTTCCCGCGCCTTGCCGAGAAGCGCCGGCTCGCCGCCGGACTCGTGTCGGGCGGCGAGCAGCAGATGGTGGCGATCGGCCGCGCCCTGATGGGCCGCCCCCGCCTTCTCGTCCTCGACGAGCCGTCGATGGGGCTGGCGCCCAAGGTCGTCGAGACGATCTTCGACGCGCTCACCGAGCTCAACCGCCGCGACGGGCTGTCGATCCTCGTCGCTGAGCAGAACTCGGCGGTCGCGCTACGCCACGCCAATCGCGCGGTCGTCATCGAGCACGGCGCATCCGTCCTGGCCGGCACCGCCGCCGAGCTTCGCGCCCGAGACGACATCCGCGCCTTCTACCTCGGCCTCGGGTCTGCCGCCCCGGCCAAAGCATCCCATCCCTGATTTGACGACAAGGAGCCGTCCCATGACGATCGCCGGACAGAAGATCGAAGCCGCCGGACAAGCCGTTCCGGGCGTGCCGCGCCCGACCACGCCCGCCCACATCATCCGGGACGACGCGGAGGCCATCGCGGTCGCCCACGCGATCGCCGAGCGCATCCGTCCCGGCGCCGCCCGGCGGGACGCCGAGCGCATCTGGCCGGTCGAGGAGCTCGACGCCTATTCGCAGTCCGGCCTCTGGTCGATCAACGTGCCCAAAGCCTTCGGCGGTCCCGAGGTGTCCTACGCGACGCTCGCCAAGGTGATCGAGATCGTCTCGGCCTCCGACCCCTCGATCGGGCAGATCACGCAGAACCATCTCGGCGTCGTGGCCGCGATCCGCACCGTCTCGGACGAGGCGCAGAAGGCGCTTCTCTTCTCCGAGGTCATGAAGGGCGTGCGCTTCGGCAACGCCTTCTCGGAGTTCGGCTCCAGGCGCGCCGCCGACTTCGAGACGCGGTTCGTCGATGCCGGCGACCACGTGGTTGTGACGGGTCGCAAGTTCTACTCGAGCGGCGCCCTCCTGGCCCATCTCGTGCCGATCGTGGCGCTCGATGAGGAGGGTCGCGCCTGGTACGCCATCGCCGATCGGAACGCCGAGGGCCTGACCGTGATCGACGACTGGTCCGCCTTCGGCCAGCGCACGACCCTGTCGGGAACGGTCATCCTCGACGGGGTGAAGGTGCCGAAGACCCATCTCGTGCCGGGCTACAAGGGCTACGAAGTGCCGACGGCCGACGGCGCGATCTTCCAGATCATCCAGGTCGCCGTCGACACCGGCATCGCGCGTGCCGCGATCGAGGACACGATCGACTTCGTGCGCACGAAGTCGCGCGCCTGGGTCGATTCCGGACTGGAGCGCGCCTCCGACGATCCCTACACGATCCAGGCCGTCGGCTCGCTGACCGTGCGCCTCCACGCCGCGCAGGCGCTGCAGGACCTGGCCGGCCACGCGGTGGACCGCGCGGTCGCGGACCCGACCGCCGAGAGTGTCGCGGCCGCCCAAGTCGCGACGGCCGAGGCCAAGATCCTGTCGACCGAGATCGCGATCGAGGCGACCAACAAGTTGTTCGAGCTCGCCGGCACGCGCTCGACGCTCGCCGAGCACGGCCTCGACCGCCACTGGCGCAACGCCCGCACCCACACGTTGCATGATCCCGTGCGCTGGAAATACGCGATCGTCGGCCAATACGCCCTCAACGGCGTCAACCCGCCCCTCCACGCCTGGAGCTGATTGTCTCCCCTTCGAAGGATTGTCCCATGTCGGAACACAGCTATAAGCTCGTCGAAGTGGTCGGCTCCTCGCCGGTCTCGATCGAGGATGCGATCTCGAACGCGATCGGCGACGCCTCCCGGTCGCTGCGCCACATCCGCTGGTTCGAGGTCGTGGAGACCCGCGGCCATGTCGAGGACGGAAAGGTGGCCCATTACCAGGTGACGCTGAAGATCGGTTTCACCCTCGAGAGCTGACGGCGCCAAGGCCCGCCGTCACAGCCATCCAACGGAGCGTTCCATGCCCGAATCCCGCTTCGCCTTCGTCAAGGCGCAGTGGCACGCCGACATCGTCGACCGTGCGCTTCTCGGCTTCACCGAGATCATCCCGTCCACCCGGGTCGACGTCTTCGACGTTCCCGGCGCCTTCGAACTGCCGCTGATGGCGCGCGATCTCGCCGCGACCGGCCGCTACGACGCGGTGGCGGCCGCCGCGCTCGTGGTCGATGGCGGCATCTACCGCCACGACTTCGTGGCGCAGGCGGTGGTCGACGGGTTGATGCGCGCGGGGCTCGATACCGGCGTGCCGGTGCTGTCGGTCTCGCTGACGCCGCATCACTACCAGGAAACCGACCACCATCGCGGCATCTTCCGGGAGCACTTCGTCGAGAAGGGGCGCGAGGCCGCCCGAGCGGCCTTGGCGATCGTGGCCCAGCGCCGGCGCTTGGCCCCTCTCCCCGTAGCTGCCGCCTAGCTGCCCGCTCAGCCCGGCGCCGGCGCGGCGTGTCCGCCTTCGGCTCCGGGCGACCGATCCTTCGACGTCTCGCCATGTCCGTCCGGGTGCCCCGTCTCGCTCGGTTTGATGCGGAACCAGGCGACGTAGAGCGCAGGAAGAAACAGGAGCGTCAGGACGGTTCCGACGATGATGCCGCCCATCATGGCAAAGGCCATCGGCCCCCAGAAGATCTCGCGCGAAATCGGGATCAGGGCGAGCGAGGCGGCGGCGGCCGTCAGCAGGATGGGCCGCATGCGGTGCTCCGTGGCATCGAGCACTGCGTCCCAGCGGCCCCACCCCTCGCGGATATGGTCCTCGATCTGCACGATGAGGATCACCGAGTTGCGGATCAGGATACCGATCAGCGCGAGCACGCCGAGGATGGCGACGAAGCCGAGCGGCGCGCCCGAGGGAACCAGCGCCGCGACGACGCCGATGAGGCCAAGCGGCGCGACGGCGACGACCATGAAGAGCCGCTGGAAGCTCTGCAGCTGGAACATGAGGATGGTCGTCATCGTCAGGAGCATCAGCGGCAGGACGCCTGCGATCGGCCCTTGCCCCTTGGCGCTCTCCTCGACCGCGCCGCCGACGGCGATCGAGTAGGACGCCGGAAGCTTGGCGCGCAGCGCCTCGATCTGCGGCGCCAGTTCCTGGTCGATCGTGGCAGGCTGCACGTCCGAGATCACGGTCGCCTTGACGGTGATCGTCGGCACGCGGTCGCGTCGCCAGATGAAGGGCTGTTCCATCTCGTAGTCGAAGGTGGCGACGGCGGCGAGCGGGATGACACGGCCGTCCTGTGTGTTGAGCTGGAGATTGCGCAGCGTCTCGATCGAGTTGCGCTCCTCGTCGCTCGCCCGGCTGACGACGTTGACGAGATAGATCGCATCGCGGATCTGGGTGGCCGTGGTGCCGCCGACGACGTTGCCGAGCGCCGAGGCGATGTCCTGTGAGGAAATGCCGAGCTGGCGGGCCTTGTCCTGCAGGACGTTCACCTTGACCACGCGTGCGGGCTCGTTCCAGTCCATCGTCACGCGGCCCATGTTGGGATTGCCGCTGACGATGCCGGCCACCTCCTGTGCCCGTTCGCGGACCGCCTCGAGATCCGGACCGCTGACGCGGTACTGGATCGGCCGCCCGACGGGAGGGCCGAGGTCCATCGTATGGACGAAGACGTCGGTTCCCACGAACTCGCGCTCGCCGATGTCGCGGAGCTTGGCGATCACGCGGTCTCGCGCCTCGACGTCGGGCGTCATGATGACGATCTGGCCGTAGTTCGGGCTCGACGGCTGCACGTCGAAGGACAGGACGAAGCGCACCGCCCCCTGGCCGACATAGGACGACCAGTAAGTGACGTCCGGATCGTCCCGCAGGTTCGCCTCGAAGCGGTCCATCTGCGCGCGCGT
Source organism: Aureimonas phyllosphaerae (assembly GCF_900113065.1). Classification (GTDB taxonomy): domain Bacteria; phylum Pseudomonadota; class Alphaproteobacteria; order Rhizobiales; family Rhizobiaceae; genus Aureimonas; species Aureimonas phyllosphaerae. The sequence continues at coordinate 6,735 of NZ_FOOA01000018.1, read as the reverse complement.
CTCGTGGATCGAGGTGTTCTGCGAGGCCGTCCAATCGACGATCACCTCCGGTCGGTCCGAGGTCGGGAAGAACTGCTGCTGGACGAAGCCCATGCCGAAGATCGAGCCGGCGAAGAGCGCGACCGTGACGAGGATCGTCAGCCATTTGAAGCGCACGCAGAACCGAAGAAGCCCGGCGAAGACCCGCCCGAGCCAGCCCCGCTTCTCGGAATGCTTCTTCATCGACTTGGGCATGAACGTCACGCCGAGGACCGGCATGAAGAAGACGGCGACGATCCACGACACGATGAGCGACACCGCGATCACGACGAAGAGCGTGAAGGTGAACTCGCCGGCGGCGCTGCTGTTGAGCCCGACGGGCATGAAGCTCGCGACCGTGACGAGCGTTCCCGTCAGCATGGGAAAGGCCGTCGAGGTGTAGATGTAGGTCGCCGCCTTGTGGAGGTCGTCCCCCACCTCCAGCCGTGCCACCATCATCTCGATGGCAATCATCGCGTCGTCGACGAGGAGGCCCAGCGCGATGATGAGGGCGCCGAGCGAAATGCGCTGGAGCGAAATGCCCGCATACTCCATGACCATGAAGGTAATGGCGAGGGTCAGGGGAATCGCCAGGGTGACGATGAATCCGGCGCGCAGGCCGAGGCTGACGAAGGACACTGCCAGAACGATCACGATCGCTTCGGCAAGGGCGGTCGTGAAGCCGCCGACCGCCTCCTCGACGACGTGAGGCTGGTCGGAGACCAGATGCAGGCCGACGCCGATCGGAAGCTCGGCCTCGACGGCCCGCATCTCGGTCGACAGCGCCTCTCCGAACTCGAGGAGGTTCGCCCCCGCCTTCATGCCGATCGCCAGCCCGAGGGCCGGTTCGCCCTTGTAGCGGAACAGCGCCTGCGGCGGGTCCTCGTAGGTGCGCACGATCCTTGCGACGTCGGACAGGCGGAAGAAGCGGTCGTTGATCCAGAGATTGACGTTGCGCAGGCTGTCTTCCGAGGCGAACTGGCCGTTGACGCGCACCGTGATGCGCTCGCCGTCGGCATCGATCGTTCCGGATGGCACCACCGCATTCTGCGCGGCCAGCGCATCGATGATGGTCTGCTGGCTGAGGCCGAGGGACGCGATCTCGCGAACCGAGAACTCGAGATAGATCACCTCGTCCTGCGCGCCGATCAGGTTGACCTTCCCGACATTCGGCACGCCGAGGATCTTGGCGCGGGCCGCCTCGGCATAGTCCCGCAGCTGGCGCGGGGAGACCCCGTCCGCGGTGAGGGCGTAGATGTTGCCGTAGACGTCGCCGAAGTCGTCGTTGAAGAAGGGACCCTGGACGCCCGAGGGCATCTCGGGCTGGATGTCGCGAATGAGGTTGCGCGCCCGCACCCATTGCTGCGGCACGTCCTCGGCCTGCGTCGTGTCGAGCAGATAGAGGTAGACGGTGGTCGAGCCCGGCGACGTCAGGCTCTTGGTGTAGTCGATCTGCGGAAGCTCCTCGAGCTTCTTCTCGATCCGCTCGGTGACCTGATTGACCGTGTCCTCGAGACTGGCGCCGGGCCAGTTCGCCTGGATGATCATCGTCTTGATGGTGAAGTTGGGATCCTCTTCCCGGCCGAGGTTGAGGTAGGAGAGAGCGCCCGCCACCGCGAAGACGATCATGAAGTACCAGGCGAGCGAGCGATGCTGCAGGGCCCATTCCGACAGGTTGAAACCCTTCAACGCACGAGCTCCTGTTCGATCTTCACCGCCTGGCCTTCCTCGAGCGAGTTCACGCCGGCCGTGACGACGCGCATGCCCGCATCGAGGCCGGACGTGACGCGGATATCGCCGCCGTCGGTCGCCTCGAACGTGACCGGCCGGCGGGTGACCTTCGGCCCCGCTTCGTCGACGACCCAGACGAAGGCTCCGTCGCCGGCCTTCAGAAGGGCCGTCTCCGGCAGCCGCATCTCCCCCTCGCTCCCGCTGTCGAGCCTTGCATCGACCGTCGTGCCCACGCGAAACGACGGTGGCGGATCGAGAAGGGTGATCAGGACGCGCCGCGTGCGGGTGGCCGAATCCGACCGCGGTGCGATCTCGCGGACCTTTCCGGCCGCTTCCTGGCGTGGATCGATCTGGAGGGAGACCCGGAACGGCTGGCCCACGCCAAGCGAGCCGACATATTCGTCGGGGACATCGACGGCCGCCTCGCGGACATCGGCCTGAGCCACCGTGATCGCGGCCTGGCCGACTTCCACGACCTGGCCGACCTCGATCGCGACGCTGGTGACGATCCCATCGGTTTCGGACAGGAGGCGGGTGTAGCCGAGTTCCTGCTTCGCCTTGTCGAGGGCGGAGCGGCGACTGCTGACAGCGGCCTCGGCGCTCGCCAGCTGCTGGTTCGCACTGTCGAGCTGCGCCTGCGGACTGGCGTTCAGCTGCACCAGCGCGACCTGCCGGTCCCGGGTCTTGCGGGCGTTCTCCGCCTGCGCCTCGGCCGCGGCGAGTTCGCCCTGCAGTGAGCGGACGGACAGGGCCTGCGCCTGCGGATCGAGGGAGGCGAGGAGTTCCCCCGCCTCGACGGTGTCGCCGACGTCGACGTCGCGGCTGACGACACGTCCGGCGATGCGGAATGCGAGGTCGCGCGAATAGCGCGGCTCGACGGAACCGGCGAATGTCGGCTCGGCCCGCGCCGACCGCTCCACGACGATCGAAAGGACGGGACGCACGGGAGGAGCGGCCGGCTGTTCCTCGCCTTCGCTGCAGGCCGAAAGTGCGGCGACCGCCAGCGCAAGGGCGAGATGTCGGAGCCGGATCATGCGGAAGCGTCCTGCGCCACGTCGACGACCTGGCCTTCGCGCAGGAGCTGGGATCCGGCCGTCACGACCCGCTCCCCCGGCTTCAGGCCCGCTTTGACGAGAATGTAGCCCGTCCGGTAGCTGTCGACCTCGATGGAGCGCAGCGAGACCGCGCGCGTCGTCTCGTCGACGACCCACACGGCCGGCCCCTTGGCGTCAGCCGTCAGCGCCCTCCACGACAGCATCGCAAGATCCTGCCGGCGTCCCTGCCCGACCCCGACGACGGCCGCACCCAGCCCCATCTGCGGCGGCGGGTTCAGAAGCGTCAGGCGCACGCGAACCGTTCCGGTCCGATCGTCGAATGTCGGCGAGATCTCACGGACCCGCGCCTTCGCCTCGACGGCGGGATCGCTCACCAGCCGCACCGTCAGTTCGGTCGACGGCGAAGGCTCGTCCAGGAGAAGCGCCTCGTAGACGTCGAACACGGCCTCGCGCTCGCCGTCGTGGGCCAGGGTGAAGACGGGCTGGGCCGCCGCGGCGACCTGACCGGTTTCGGTGCGCCGCTCGGTGATGATGCCGTCGGCATCCGCCCTGAGCTCCGTGAAGGTCAGCTGCTCGCGCGCGTTGCCCAGCGAGGCGCGCGCGCTGTTCAGGCTGCCTTCCGCATTGCGAAGGTCCTCGCGCGCGTTCTCGAAACTGCTTCGCGTGGTGGACCCGCTCTCGAGGAGCTGCTGCTGGCGCTGGAAAGTGGTGCGGGCCTGATCGAACGTCGCCTCCGCCGAGGCGACACTGGCCTGCGCCGCCTCGACGTCCGCCTGCTGCTGGGCCGGATCGAGGCGGGCCAAGAGATCCCCGGCGCGCACGCGGTCGCTGACATCGACGAAGCGCTCGACGACGCGGCCGTTGATCTGGAACGACAGCTGGCTTTCGACGCGTGCCGCGACCGACCCCGTCAGCGACAGATCCGCCGCGGTCGGCTCGAAACTGACGACCTCGGTCGCGACCCGCTCCGGCTTCTGTTCCGGTGCGGGTGCCTTGTCAACACAGGCTGTCAGCGCACCGAGCACCACCGCCCCGAGCATCGCCCGGCGCAGTCGATAGCCCGTGATCAAACGTAGCGGCATGCCCATCCGCATCGGCCCCCAAGACATGACGATGCCCCCACGGGGCGAGACGGGGCCAGCGACGCTCGTTCCGCTCGACCCCGGCCCGCCGCCGCCGGCCCCCCATTGAGCGCGGTCATATGCTACGTCTCCGTTCCTTTTCAATGGAGCGGGGTGACGGGCCAGACGACAAACCACGCGCCCTCTCGCGGCAATCTGTTCCCCCGTTTCGTCTTTCAGCCAACAGGATTGATACGCGACCGTTCGATAAACTGCCCTAAGTCGGCTAGACCCGTTCCGAATCCCGCCCCCCGCGCCTTCGTCGCGCACCCGCAGCGACAGAGCCCACCCGCCTTCCAGCATCCACGACGCGTCCCAATGCCGCACAGCAAGCAACCGGCAGATGCCGACCGAACCCCGCCACCGCCGATGAAGGTCGGATCGAGGACGCGCGGACGGCCCTCACCGCAGGAAGCCCAGCAGCTGACTGAACTGATCCTGTCGATCGCGCGGCGCCTCTTCATCGAGAAGGGCTTCGAGGAGACCAGCATCGACGAGATCTGCGCCATCGGCAAAATGTCGAAGAAGACGTTCTACGCCCGCTTCGGGGAGAAACAGGATCTCTTCCGCGCGGTCGTCGGCGTTCTCGTCAACGAAATCATCCTCGACGCTCGCTCGAAGGTCGGAAGGCGCCCCGACGAGAATCTCCACGATTACCTGACACGCGTCGCGTTGGACCTCCTGTCCTACGCCATCCGCGCGGATGTGGTCGCGCTGGACCGCCTGATGATCGCGGCAACGCCGAAGTTTCCCGGCCTGATCAAGACCTACGAGGGCGCGCGTCGATCGGCCGCCGATCTCATCGTGCCCTTCATCGCCGAAGCGCAAGCGCGGGGCGAGATCCGGGAAGCCGATCCGCACAAGGTCGCCGAGCACTTCCTCGGCTTCACCGTCATGGAACGCATGAGGACCGCAAACTTCGGCGTCGAGCCGAACCATGTCACCGACGAGGACGTGGCCACGACGGCGGAACGCGTCGACGTCTTCCTGAACGGATACCTCCGCCGGACGCCCATTTAGCCGCAACGTCCAGCGCTGGCCGAAGGACGAGACGCACCTCGCAGACGGCGAAGCCGCTCAGCCGACGTCGGGCCCGGCGCCGCGCGGGTCTCCGCCCTCTCCTCTCGTCCCGGGATGCCGATCGCGGCTGCGGTCGCCAGCGTTGGCTCGACCGCAAGGGTGATGACGGCCGGGACCGCCTGATCGAAGGCAGCGAAGGATGCCGCGCGCAGCGCTTCGGCTGCCGCGTCCGGCGGGCGAGCGGACGCAGGGCTCGCCTTCGGCAAGTCGAAGGATCGAGGCGCCCGCCTCGCCTTTCTCGCCACCGAAGGCGTCCAGACGCACCTGCCGTGCAACGTCCAAGATGATCGCGCGACGGTTTCTCTCGGGTGCCGCCCCGCTGCCTCTCCGGCAAACGTCCGATCTACCGCGCAACACCTCGGGCGCACTTTTCAGTTGGCTAAAGTCTTAAGTTTATCGTGCGACGATTGGAATGATCTTCCACACGTCTCGGGGATGGCAATGCTACGGACCGTTCGGCAGAAGCTCTTGGCGATCAGCGTTGCGGTGCTGTTCCTCATCGTCGGGGGCATGGGTCTGGGGCTCTGGTCGACGGGTCGGCTCGGCGCCGCGCTCGATGCGTCGGATACGGCTGGCGATATCATGCAGAACCATATGCAGGCCGACATGATGCACGACGCCTTGCGCGCCGACGTCCTGTCCGCGATCGTCGGGCAGACAGGCGAGTACAAGATCGACCTGGCGAAGGTGCGCGCGGAGACCGCGGAACACGTGGCCGACTTTCAAGCAGCCATCGAACGCAACCGCCAACTTGCCACCGCAGCCGAAATCCGCGGCGTCCTCGACGCCCTGACCGCACCGTTGCAGGACTACAGCGCGGCGGCCAGCACGATCATCGACCGTATCGGGCGCGGCGAAACGGTCGCGCAGCCCGTTCTCGACGACTTCGTGCACCGGTTCGACGTGCTCGCCGAACGCATGGAAGCCGCCTCCAACGCGATCGACGGGATGGTCGTTCGAGAGAACCAGAAGGCCGACGGCATCCAGTCGCTCAGCCAGCGCATCTTTCTGGCGCTGATGGGCGTCGGGCTCCTGTTCTCGGCGGGCCTTGCCGCCTTTGTCGCGTTCGCCGTCTCCCGCCCGATCCGCGTCCTGTCCAGCAACATGCGCGCTCTGGCCGGCGGAGATCTGGACGTGCGCCTCCATGGCGCGGACCGTCGCGACGAGGTCGGCGAGATCGTGCGCGCCGTTCGCGACTTCCAGACCTTCCTCACCGCCAGGGCGAGCAGCGAGGCGGAAGCGGCAAGCGAGCGACAAAGCCGCGAGCGCGAGAGCCTCCAGCGCCAGCAGGCGATCGACAACGCGAAGGCCGACGATCTTCGCGCCTTCGTGCATGCGGTGGAGGCGGGCTTCGCGCGCCTGTCGGCGGGCGACCTGACGGTACGCATGGGCGAGGCCGTGGCGCCCGAGTTCGAGCCGATCCGCGCCCAGTTCAACCAGTCGGTGGCCCAGCTCGAGGCGACCATCGGCGACGTCGTCCAGGCGGTCGGCGCGATGCGCTCAGGCCTGTCGGAGATCACGGTCGCGGCGGGCGATCTCTCCCAGCGCACCGAGCAGCAGGCGGCGGGCCTCGAGGAGACGGTGGCAGCGCTCGGAGAGGTGACGCGCGGCGTCGGCGAGACGGCGGCCCGGGCCGATGCCGCCCGCCAGTCGGCGTCCACCGCCTGCCGCGAGGCCGAGCGGGGCGGCGAGATCGTCGGCCGCGCGGTGGCGGCGATGGCCGAGATCGA
>NZ_FOOA01000032.1 GCF_900113065.1 Aureimonas phyllosphaerae | reverse complement strand
CCGCGCTCCACGCCGAAGCCGACGGCACGGTGGAAGCCGTCCACGTCAAGGCCGGCGACCAGATCGACGCCAAGGACCTGCTCGTCGTATTCGCCGCCGGCTAGCGCCATCACAAGCAGTCCCGGCGCTCACGCCGGGTTCTGCCTGTTTGACGAACCGTGCATGATCGTGCATGAGGCTCCTCAGTAAGGAGGCCGCATGACCGAAGTCCTGCCCCATCTCATGGCCGAGCAGCGTCAGGCCGTGATCCGCGAATGGCTGAAGCGGGACGGGCGCGTGCTTGCCGCGCAGCTTGCGGCCAATTTCGGCGTCTCGGAGGACACAGTCCGACGTGACCTCCGCGAGCTTGCCGGGCGCGACGAATGCCGGCGTGTCTATGGCGGCGCCCTGCCTCCCGCGCCGCTCGACGGGTCGCTGAACACGCGGCGGATGCAGGCGCAGGACCGCAAGGCCTTGCTGGGTCATGCGATCGCGCGCACGCTCGTGCCGGGTTCGTCCGTCTTCATCGATGCCGGCTCGACCAACCTCGCGGTCGCGGAGGCGCTGCCGCCGGACTCGGGCATGACCGTCATCACCAACGCCCCGTCGATCGCCTGCGCCTTGCAGGACAAGTCCGGCCTGTCGGTGGTGCTGCTCGGCGGACGGCTCGACCCCGGCAGCGGCGCCTGCCTTGGGAGCCAGACGCTGCGCGAGGCCGAGCGCATGCGCCCGTCCGTGCTGGTGCTCGGCGTCTGCGGCGTCGACGCGGAGGCCGGCGTGACCTCGCACGATCTGGAGGAGGCCGATCTGAAGTCGCTCCTCGCATCGCGGGCCGGCGAGATCGTGCTGGCCGCCACCAACGAGAAGATCGGCACCGCGGCATCCTTCTTCGTCGCCCCGATCGACCGGCGCGTGCGCCTGTTCGTCGAGCACGATTGTCCGGCCGAGGCCCTTGCGCCCTTCGAGGGCTTGGACATCCCGATCACCCGCGCGGCCGCCCCGGGCTCGCGCATTCCGGCAAGGACCGTTCGATGACCGCCGACGCCCTGTCCCGCCCCGCCTCGTGGCGCGATGCCTGGCCGCGCGAGCGGCTGGCCGTCTCCGGCGCCTTTCTTGCCAACGGCTTCGCGCTCGGCAACTGGACGCCGCAGATCCCGCTCTTCCAGCAGCGGCTCGGCCTGTCGGAAGCCCATCTCGGGCTCATGATCCTTGCCTTCGGCATCGGGGCTGTCGTCGCCATGCCGCTTCTGGGAGCGGCCACCGCTCGCTTCGGCTCCCGCCGCGCGACGCTCGTGATGCACGCCATCCTTGCCCTGTCGTTGCCGCTCCTCGTGCTGTCGCCGAACGTTCCGGTCGCGGCGCTCGCTATTCTCCTCTTCGGGGCGTCGATGGGCGGCATGGACGTCGCAATGAACGCCAATGCGGTGTCGGTCGAGCGCCAGCGTCCGCGCGCCATCATGTCGTCCTGCCACGGCTTCTGGTCGGTCGGCGGTTTCATCGGGGCTGCGACGGGCGGTTTCCTCATCGTCTCGCTCGGGCCGGTCGGGCATTTCCTCTTCGTGTCGGCGTTGCTTCTCGCCACGCTCTGGCCGATCGGCCGCGCGATGCTCGAGGACCGCGACCTCACTGGCGTCTCGGCGCCCACCGGCGCGGAAGGGGAGGGGCATGCGGCGCCGTCCGCGGCACGCCTTGCCGTTCTCGGCATCGGCATCTGCGCCCTGTTCGGCATGGTGCCGGAAGGGGCGACGATCGACTGGAGCGCGATATACCTTCGCTCCGAACTGGGGGCCGATGTCGCCATGTCGGGCTTCGCTTTCGCCGCCTTCTCGGCGGTCATGGCGCTGTTCCGCTTTCTCGGCGACGGCATCCGCGACCGGCTCGGCGCCGTGCGCACCCTGCGACTGTCGGCGGTCGCGGCCATCGGCGCGCTTCTCGTCGTCGGTCTCGCGCCCAATCTCGGCGTCGCGATCCTCGGCTTCGCGCTTCTCGGGATCGGGCTCTCCAACATCGCCCCGATCGCCTTCTCGGCGGCTGGGAACGTGCCGGGCCTGAAGCCCGGCGTCGGCATCTCCATGGCGACGACGATCGGCTATTCCGGCATTCTGATCGCCCCGTCGGCGATCGGCTATCTCGCCGAACGCTTCGGCTTCCAGGCCGTGTTTCTCGGCCTCAGCCTCTGCCTTGTCGGCATCCTTGCTCTGTCGCCGCTGACCAAAGGCGCCGATGGTCCGCCGACGTCCTGACGGACGTCGGCGAGTATTCAGGCGTGCGTCAGATCCGCCCGAGCAGAAGCAGGATCAGGACGACCACGAGAAGGAAGCCGAGGATGCCGCTCGGCCCGTAGCCCCACGACCGGGAGTAGCCCCAACCCGGAAAGGCGCCGATGAGAAGCAGAATCAGGATGATGAGGAGGATGGTGCCGAGAGACATGTGCGACTCCATGACGCGTGACAATACGCGATCACAACGGCGTCATCGCCCCACCCGTTCCATGGTTTCGTCACGCCGTCGTCACGATTCAGATCAGCACTGTCACCCACACCATCACCGCTGCCGTGAACAGCACGCCGAAGGCGATCGCCGGACGCCAGCTCCAGCCGCGCGACCACGGCCAGACCGGAACGAGCGCGGCGAACATCAGGAGCGCGAAGAGGGCGAGGGCGGCGCCGGGCGTCATGTGGGTTCCATCGCGGGAGGCAACTCGGCGTCGGGATACGGGGCGGCCGGCGCCATCGCAAGCCTTTGCGACGCCGCTGTCACGGTCGCGACACGATGATCCTCTTTTCATGGCATCGCCGAACGGCGATATAGCTCTCGACCCCTGCCGAGGCGGAGACGCCCGGCCATTCCTGACGATCCGCGAGACGAGCCCCCGATGACGCTCCAAGCCCCCGTCGAACCGGTTCTGGCCGATCCCCTCCCGCGCCGCCGCACCGTGGGCGTGTCCGTCGGCGGCGTGGTCGTCGGCGGTCCGGCCCCGGTCGTCGTCCAGTCGATGACCAACACCGACACGGCCGACATCGACGCGACCGTGGCGCAGGTGGCGCAGCTCGCCAAGGCGGGGTCCGAGATCGTGCGCATCACGGTGGACCGCAACGAGTCGGCCGCCGCCGTGCCGCGCATCCGCGACCGCCTGGAGCGGCTCGGGATCGACGTGCCCCTCGTCGGCGACTTCCATTACATCGGGCACAAGCTTCTCGCCGATCACCCGGATTGTGCGGCGGCGCTCGCCAAGTACCGCATCAATCCCGGCAATGTGGGCTTCAAGGACAAGAAGGACCGGCAGTTCGTCGAGATCATCGAGATGGCGATCCGGCACGACAAGCCGGTGCGCATCGGCGTCAACTGGGGCTCGCTCGACCAGGAACTCCTGACGCGCCTGATGGACGAGAACTCAAAGCTCGCCCAGCCGCTCGGCGCGCGCGCCGTGATGCGCGAATCGATCATCCAGTCGGCGCTCCATTCGGCAGCACTCGCCGAAGAGACGGGCCTCGCCCGCGAGAAGATCATCCTCTCGGCCAAGGTCTCGAACGTTCAGGACCTCATCGCCGTCTATCGCGACCTGTCGCGCCGCACGACCCACGCCCTGCATCTCGGCCTGACCGAGGCTGGCATGGGTTCGAAGGGCATTGTGGCCTCCTCGGCCGCGCTCGGCATCCTCCTGCAGGAGGGCATCGGCGACACGATCCGCGTGTCGCTGACGCCCGAGCCCGGCGGTGACCGCACCAAGGAGGTGCAGGTCGCGCAGGAAATCCTGCAGACTATGGGCTTCCGGCAGTTCATTCCGATCGTCGCGGCCTGCCCCGGCTGCGGGCGTACGACGTCGACGCTGTTCCAGGAGCTCGCCGAGACGATCCAGACCGACATCCGGGTCAACATGCCGGTGTGGCGCGAGCGCTATCCCGGCGTCGAGGCGCTGTCGGTCGCGGTCATGGGCTGCATCGTCAACGGTCCCGGCGAATCCAAGCACGCCGACATCGGCATCTCGCTGCCCGGCACGGCGGAAGTCCCCTCGGCGCCGGTCTACATGGACGGCGAAAAGGTCGCGACGCTGCGCGGACCCAATATCGCGCGGGACTTCCACGAGATGGTGCTCGCCTATATCGACCGCCGCTTCGGTCGGCCTGCCGCGGCGGAATGATCCGCCGCCTGGCTCTCGCTCTCGTCGCGGTCGTCTTCGCTCTTGCCCCGGCCGGGGCGGCCGAGCCGAAGGCGGACCCGCGCGTCGGCCGCATCTGCGATCTCATCGCCGAGAACGCGGCGGCGGTCGGCATGGCCCCCGACTTCTTCGCCCGGCTGATCTGGAAGGAATCGCGCTTCGACGAGGGCGCGCGCTCGCCGGTCGGCGCGCAGGGCATCGCCCAGTTCATGCCTTATACCGCCCGCGAGCGGGGTCTCTCCGACCCTTACGACAAGGAACAGGCGCTGCGGCACTCGGCCGAATATCTGCGTGACCTGCGCGCCGAACTCGGCTCCTGGGGACTCGCGGCGGCCGCCTACAACGGCGGCATCAACCGCGTGAAGCGCTGGATGGTGTCGGGCGGGCGGCTTCCCTACGAGACCGAAGACTACGTTCTGTCGATCACGGCCCAGCCGGCGGCCTGGTTTCGCGAGGAGAAGCGCGAGGCGGAGGTGAAGCCTCTGGTCGCCGATCTCGAGTTCGCGCTCGCCTGCCGCCGCCTGCCGATCCTGCCGACGCGCGCCGTGTTCGCGGTGGCCGAAAGCGCGCCGATGCGCCCCTGGGGCGCGCAGGTGGCGGGCCACCCCAACGAGGCGATCGCGGTGCGCATCTATCGCAAGCTTCAGGACCAGTATCCCGCCGTTCTCGGCGGCGTCGAGCCGATCGTGATGCGGGCGCGCCCGATCTCCGGCCCGCGCCGGATCACCGCGGTGCGCATCGGCGCCGATTCGCGGCGCGAGGCGGAAAGCTTCTGCAACAAGTATCGCGGCGTCGGCGGCTCGTGCGTCGTCACCCGGAACCGCTAGCCGGCATGGGGATGATCGGTCTGCGCGATCTGCGGCCGAACGACGTCGGCGGGCTCGCGGACATCTGGCATGCGAGCGCGAGCCTCCCCGGTGTCGGTCCCCCGGTGCTGCCGTCGCGCGAGGCGATGCGCTGGCGTTTCGAGCACGAACTCATGCCGGCTTGCCGCATCATCGTCGCCGAGCAGGGCGGCGAGGCCGCGGGCTTTGCCGCGATGAAGCTTGGGGAGCGGGTGCTCGACCAGTTGTTCGTCCGTCCCGGTCTCCTCGGCAGCGGGGTGGGACGATGCCTTCTCGACGCGGTGAAGCGCGAGATGCCCAGCGGTTTCACGCTCTTCACCCGGCCGACCAATCCGCGCGCCTGCCGCTTCTACGAGGCGGCCGGGTTGCAGATCCTGAGGCGCGAGATCCATCCGCGCTTTGGCGATCCGATCGTCGTCTACGGTTGGCGGCCCGGCGCCTAGAGCCCGAACTGGCGCAGGAGCGCCATCGCGACGACGCCGATGGTGACGCTCGCCAGCACCGAGAGGCGGAGCGACAGGAGTCCGGCCGCGACGATCACCAGCCGCTCCAGCCAGCCGCCGTCGACGAAGACGGGCGTGACGATGGTGATGAGCATCGCCGGCGGCACCGCGTCGAGCGCGGCCTCGACGCGCGGGGGAATGCGCTCGAAGCGCGACAGCACGAGATGGCCGGCGACGCGCGTTCCATAGGTGAGAACGGCGGCGAGAAGGGCGAGAAGCCAGATGTCGTTCATGGCGCGGGCCGTTCGGAGGGCGCTCGCAACACGGCGGAGAGAATGCCGGCAAGGCCGCCGAGCGTCACGTGCCAAGGGGAGCCGAGCGTCAGGTAGACCGCGACCGAGGTGATGGCCGAAACGGCAAAGACCGTGAGGAAGCCGTCGCGTCGACGGAAGCCGAGCGTCAGGGCGAGGAAGTAGATCGGCAGAAGTACGTCGAGCCCGATCGCCCGCTGGTCCCCGATCAGCTTGCCGAAGACGATGCCGCCATAGGTCGAGGCGAGCCAGACGACGTAGAGCACCGCGGCATAGGTGAAGTAGAAGCGCTTGGTGAGGGTACGATGCGCGGCGCGCTCCTCGGCCGCCGCGAAGGTCGGGTCGACGAGGAGATAGAAGGCGAGCGCCTTCTCGCCCGTGTTGAAGCGTCCGAGCTTGCGGCCGACCGAAGCCGAATAGAGGACGTGGCGGAAGTTGAGCGCGACGACGGCAACGAGGATCGACCAGAGCGGCGTGCCGAGCGCCACGAGCTGGAGGATGACGAGCTGCGAGGCGCCGGCATAGATCGCCGCCGAGAAGCCCATCGCCTGGAAGGCCGTCAGCCCGGCGTCGATCGCCAGCGCGCCGAACACCATGCCGAACGGCACGATGGCGATCAGGACAGGCAGGACCTCGGAGAGGGCCGCCGCGACCTCGCCGCGCTGCGCCTCGAGGGTCATTTGCTGCGCCGGGCGACGAAACGCGCTGTGGCCCGCAGCGTCTCCGCACGCTCGCCGAAGGGTTCGAGCAGACCCTCCGCCTCGGCGACGAGCCGTTCGAGTTCGGCGCGCGTCCACGCGATGCCGCGGAGCGCGGGCAGAGTCTTCTTGCCGCGTGCCGCGTCCTTGCCCGCCGCCTTGCCGAGCGTCGCGGCATCCGCCGTCTCGTCGAGAAGATCGTCGGCAAGCTGGAACGCGAGCCCGACGACCTCGCCGTAGCGGCGCATCACGCGGCGGTCGGCCGGCGAGGCGCCGGCGAGGATCGCGCCGGCCTCGGTCGCAAAGGCGATCAACGCGCCGGTCTTCATCGCCTGCATGCGGGCGATCTCGGCCTCGTCGAGGGTCGTGGTCTCGGCGGCGAGATCCAGCGCCTGACCGCCCGCCATGCCGGCGGCGCCCGCCTCGCGCGACAGAAGGCGGATCAGCGCGAGGCGCGCGGCGGGCTCGATCCCGCCATCGCCCTCCGCCACCAGCCCGAAGGCGAGCGTCAGGAGGGCGTCGCCCGCGAGAATCGCGGTCGCCTCGTCGTAGGCCTTGTGAACGGTGGGACGGCCGCGACGAAGGTCGTCGTCGTCCATCGCCGGAAGGTCGTCATGGATCAGCGAGTAGCAGTGGACGCATTCCAGCGCCTGCGCCACCGGCCCGGCCGTTGCGTCATCCGCGCCGAAGAGGGCAGCCGATTCTTCCACAAGAAAGGGGCGGAGGCGCTTGCCGCCGTCGAGCGACCCGTGCCGCATGGCCGCCAGGAGCCGCTCGGGCGCGCCGGCGAGAAGGGGGGACGTGCCGGAAAGCGCTGCGGTAAGGCCCTCTTCCATGCGGGCGGCGGCCTGGCCGAGGCGCGCCTCGAAGGCGGGGTCCACGCTCTGGCTCATCTCACAAGTCTCCTGTCGCTCGCGAGGACGTGTGTGCCCATCCTCGCCCGTGGCGGCAAGGGGAAAGCGGACTTGTTGCCGCGCTTTCCCAGCCTTTGCTAAGAGGGGACGCGAGCCCAAGGGGGGATCTCGACCTCGGCACCAAGACAGGACGCGAATGATCCGACGCATGCTCCATGCCGCCGCGTTCGCGATCGTGCTCCTCGCCGCCATCCCACTGGTGCTGGTGCCGATCTACGCCCTGCCGTTCGTGCGCCCCGTCTCGACGCTGATGCTGGCCGAGCATTTCAGCTTCCAGCCGTTCGAGCGGGAGTGGACGCCGCTGGAGAAAATCTCGCCTGTCCTCGTGCGTTCGGTGATGATGTCGGAGGATGGCCAGTACTGCTTCCACGGCGGGGTGGACTGGAACGCGATGCGCAGCGTCGTCGACCAGGCGATCGGCGACGGGGAGGCGAGTCGCGGCGCCTCGACGATCCCGATGCAGACGGTGAAGAACCTCTTCCTGTGGAACGGTCGGTCCTACCTGCGAAAGGGGCTGGAGCTGCCGCTCGCGCTCTATGCCGACCTGATCTGGTCGAAGAGCCGGACGATGGAACTCTATCTCAACATCGCCGAGTGGGGGAACGGCATCTACGGGGTGGGCGCCGCCTCGCGCTACTACTTCAACAAGCCGGCCTCCGAACTGAGCGCCCGGCAGGCGGCGCTGCTCGCCGTCGCGCTGCCCTCGCCGCTGACGCGCGACCCAGCCAATCCGTCGGCCGGACTGCGCCGGCTGGCGGGCACCGTGGAGGCGCGGGCGCGCGCGTCGGGCGACTATATCGGCTGCATCGGCGGGGTGTGAGCCGCGATTTCGGTAGCCTCCCCTTTGCAAACCGGACCGGGTTTGCTATGCGACCCTCGATTTCCCGTCAGTGCGAAGGGCAGGATCGATCCTCGTCAAGGGTCGGCCGCCGGTCGTCGGTTCGGGAAGGGCCGGGCGCACGGTGCGCTGCCGGCTCGCCAGAGATGAACCACTTGAACGGCGCGACGCTCCTTCGGGAATTCGCGCCGGCGACCTGAACGGAGAGACCGATGGCCGTCCCCAAGCGAAAGACTTCCCCCTCCAAGCGCGGCATGCGCCGCTCGGCCGACGCGCTTACCGCGCCGACCTACATTGAGGACAAGAACTCCGGCGAGCTGCGCCGTCCGCACCACATCGACCTGAAGACGGGCATGTACCGCGGCAAGCAGATTCTGACGGTCAAGGAAAACGCCTGATCCGTTCCGGCCGATGCCCCGGGCGGGCATCGCCGACATGACAAAGGGCCGGTCGCTTCGAGCGCCGGCCCTTTTTCGTTGAATGGGCGCGGCGGCGGCTCAGCGCCGCCGGCTCCGCGATCAGTTCTTCTTGGCGTCCAGCGCCTCGATGCGGCGCTGCATCTCGGCCAGCTGGTCGCGCATCGCCGAGAGGTCGTCCTGCGTCGGGGCCGGCGGAGCGGTCGGCTTGGGCGGCGCGCTCGCGCCCTTCGCGGCCTCGGCGGCGGTGCCCAAAGCATTCGCCATGAACGGGTTGAACACCGCCATCGCCTCGCGGAACATCTCGGTGTTGCGGCGGACCTGCGTCTCCATCATCTGCAGCGGGTTGGCCGAGGTCGCGCGGAAGCTCTCCTGCTCGCGCTGGAAGGCGGCCATCGACTGCTCGAGATAGGCCGGCACCACCATCTGCATCTGGTCGCCGTAGAAGCGGATGAGCTGGCGCAGGAAGGTGATGGGCATTAGGGTCTGCCCGCCCTTGTTCTCCTGCTCGAAGATGATCTGGGTCAGGACGGAATGGGTGATGTCCTCGCCGGTCTTGGCGTCCTGCACCACGAAGTCCTCGTTGCCCTTGACCATGGCCGCAAGGTTCTCGAGCGTGACGTACATGGACGTGCCGGTGTTGTAGAGCCGCCGGTTGGCGTACTTCTTGATCACCGTCGGTTCGTTGCTGCGTGCCATCCGCTCTCTCCCACATGCTGGCCCGGGGGCGGCCTCGCGGCCGTGCTGCCCCTGCGAAGACTTGACCACAGTTTTGCGGCGTTTCCAAACGTTCCGCAGCGCACAGAGCCGTTTGTCCGCAGACCTTTCGACGGGATGCCGCGCGGCATCGGCTCCCCTGCGCCTGCACGCGCGGCGGACCGGGCCGCGGTTGCAACGCAATCTCAGGCTGCAACGTTTGACAGCCGGCGAACCCGTCTGCGAGATAGCAACGGCTGACGCGGCGGCAGGGCCGCGAGCATCCTGCGGGAGGAAAGGCATTCCATGAGCTCTTCTGGACAGTCCATCGTCATCGTCGGTGCGGCGCGCACCCCTGTGGGCGCCTTCAACGGGGCCTTCGCCACCGTCCCGGCGCATGAACTGGGGGCTGCCGCCATCACCGCGGCCCTGCAGCGCGCGGGCGTCGATCCGGGCGAGGTCGACGAGGTGATCCTCGGCCAGGTGCTCAGCGCCGGCGAGGGGCAGAACCCGGCTCGTCAGGCCGCGATGGCGGCGGGCGTGCCGAAGGAGGCGACCGCCTGGGGTCTCAACCAGCTCTGCGGCTCCGGGCTTCGCGCCGTGGCGCTCGGCCTGCAGCAGATCGCGGGCGGCGACGCGCGCATCGTGGTCGCCGGCGGGCAGGAGTCCATGTCCATGGCTCCGCACGTCGCGCATCTGCGCTCGGGCACCAAGATGGGCGACATGAAGCTCGTCGATTCCATGCTGAAGGATGGCCTGATCGACGCCTTCCACGGCTATCACATGGGCAACACGGCCGAGAACGTCGCGCGCCAGTGGCAGATCACCCGCGACGAGCAGGACGAGTTCGCCGTCCGCTCGCAGAACAAGGCGGAGGAGGCCCAGAAGGCCGGCCGCTTCAAGGACGAGATCGCGCCCTTCACGGTGAAGAGCCGCAAGGGCGACGTCGTCGTGTCGGACGACGAGTACATCAAGGCCGGCACGACGCTCGACAAGGTGCAGAAGCTGAAGCCCGCCTTCGACAAGGAAGGCACCGTGACCGCGGCCAATGCCTCCGGCATCAACGACGGCGCGGCCGTCGCCGTCCTGATGAGCGAGGCGGAAGCCTCGCGCCGCGGTCTGACGCCGCTCGCGCGCATCGTCTCCTGGGCGACCGTCGGCGTCGACCCCGCCGTGATGGGCACCGGGCCGATCCCGGCTTCGCGCAAGGCGCTGGAGAAGGCCGGCTGGTCGCTCGACGATCTCGATCTCGTGGAAGCCAACGAGGCCTTCGCGGCGCAGGCCTGCGCGGTGAACAAGGACCTTGGCTGGAACCCCGACATCGTCAACGTCAACGGCGGCGCCATCGCGATCGGTCACCCGATCGGCGCGTCGGGCGCGCGCGTCCTCAACACGCTCCTCTTCGAGATGGCGCGCCGCGATGCCAAGCGGGGGCTCGCCACGCTCTGCATCGGCGGCGGCATGGGCGTCGCCATGTGCTTCGAGCGCGGCTGACGCGGCTCTGAACGCCGGCCGGCTCGCCGCTTAGCGGGCCGGCGTCTCTTCGACAATCGCATCCGACAGCCGGCACGCGCCTTCCCGGAAGGCGCGGCGGGTCGTCGTGCGTCTCCCGTCCGACCTGTCCGGGCGGGGGAGGGCCATCGCATCGTCACGTGAAAAGGGAGGAATGGCATGAGCAGGGTTGCGATCGTCACGGGAGGCTCGCGCGGTATCGGCGCGGCGGTATCCAAGGCGCTGAAAGCGGCGGGCTACAAGGTGGCCGCCAACTATGCGGGCAATGACGAGGCGGCGAACGCCTTCAAGGCCGAGACCGGCATCGACGTCTTCAAGTGGGACGTCTCGGACTACACCTCCTGCGGCGAGGGCATCGCGGCCGTGGAAGCCGCGCTCGGGCCGGTCGACATCCTCGTCAACAATGCCGGCATCACGCGCGACGCGATGTTCCACAAGATGACGCCCGAGCAGTGGAACCAGGTCATCGGGACCAACCTCACCGGCGTCTTCAACATGACGCGTCAGGTCTGGGACGGCATGCGCTCGCGCAAGTTCGGCCGTATCGTCAATATCTCCTCGATCAACGGCCAGAAGGGTCAGGCGGGGCAGGCGAACTATTCCGCCGCCAAGGCCGGCGACATCGGTTTCACCAAGGCGCTGGCGCAGGAGGGCGCGCGCGCCGGGATCACGGTCAACGCGATCTGCCCCGGCTATATCGGCACGGAGATGGTGCGCGCGATCGACGAGAAGGTGCTGGCCGAGCGCATTTTGCCGCACATTCCGGTCGGTCGCCTCGGCGAGCCGGAGGAAGTGGCCCGCAGCGTCCTCTACCTAGTGGCCGAGGACGCCGGGTTCATCACCGGATCGACGCTGACGATCAACGGCGGCCAGTACTTCCACTGACCTCCGTTTTCGATGGTCGGCAACACGGGAGGAACCGAACCGGTTCTCCCGTGTTCTTTCCCGCGATATCGGGCGCGCGATTGTTTCGAACCCATGGCGCCCTCCTTGTTCGTGGAGGATTTCTTATGATCCGCAAGCATCTGACCATTGCCGTCCTAGCGGCTGCCACCATCGCCAGCGCCGCTCCGGCCATGGCGCAGGGCATCGAGATCGGCCGTGACGGCGTTCGTCTCGTCGACCCCAACCGCGACGACATGCGTCGTGATGACATGCGCCGCGACGATCGTCGTGGCCGCGAGATCGGCGAGCGTGACGCGGTCCGTATCGCCCGCGCCGAGGGCGTGCGCGAGGTGGACGACGTCCGTCGCACCAGCCGCTCCTACCGCGTGATCGGCACCGATCGCCGCGGCGACGACATCCAAGTCGATATCGACCGCCGCAGCGGCGACGTCATCGGCGTCCGCTAATACCGGCATCAATGGGACAGGAAAGGCGGGTCGCTCCGGCGGCCCGCCTTTTTTTCGTGCGGCCCTTCGCCGGTCTTGAAGCCGCCACGGGTTCCCGCAAATTTGCCGGCTAGGGACATCCTCTCTTACGGAACCGCCATGTCGAAGCCCCTGCGTTTCTCGCTTGCCCTCGCCGCCACGCTTCTTGCGGCGACCGCGCCCGCCCTGTCCCAGAGCCTCGAGTTCGGGCCGAACGGCCTGCAGATCGTGCCCAACGACCGGCGCGGACCGGACTACGGCTACGACCGTCCGCCCGAGCGCCGCGGACCACCGGGCATCAGCGAGCGGCAGGCCGTGCGCATCGCGCGCTCGGAAGGCATGCGCGAGATCAACGACGTGTTTCGCCAGCGCCGGACGATTCGCATCGAGGGCGCCGACCGTCGCGGCGACGACATGACCGTCATCATCGATGCCCGCACAGGCGACGTGATCGACGTTCGCTGAGAAGCTTCCAGGCGGGGGCGTTTGCGTTTCGTCCATTTCGACCCACCTATGGTGCGATCATGATGGACAGCCACTTCCCCGCCCAGCCGACGCGCCGCTCCGAAGCCGGAGCGGGCGGGCGTGGCGTCACCGCCGTTCTCGGACCGACCAACACGGGCAAGACCTTTCTGGCGATCGAGCGGATGGTCGCCCATTCGTCCGGCGTCATCGGCCTGCCGTTGCGGCTTCTGGCTCGCGAGGTCTACCAGCGCGTCGTCGAGCGCGTCGGTGTCGGCGCCGTCTCGCTGATCACCGGCGAGGAGAAGATCAAGCCGCCGAACGCGCGCTATCAGGTCTGCACGGTCGAGGCGATGCCGCGCGAACCGGGCGCCGCCTTCGTGGCGATCGACGAGGTGCAGCTGGCCGCCGATCTCGAGCGCGGCCATGTCTTCACCGACCGCATCCTCCATGCCCGCGGGCGCGAGGAGACGCTGCTTCTCGGCTCCTCGACGATGCGCGGCGCGCTGGAGCGCCTCCTGCCGGGCATCCAGTGCGTCACCCGGCCGCGCATGTCGCAGCTTCTCTACGCCGGATCGAAGAAGATCACCCGCCTGCCGCGGCGCTCCGCGATCGTCGCCTTCTCGACCGAGGAGGTCTATGCGATCGCCGAACTCATCCGCCGCCAGCGCGGCGGGGCGGCCGTCGTGCTCGGAGCGCTCAGCCCGCGCACCCGCAACGCGCAGGTCGAACTCTACCAGAACGGCGAGGTCGAGTTCCTCGTGGCGACCGATGCGATCGGCATGGGGTTGAACCTCGACGTCGACCACGTCGCCTTCGCGCAGGACTGGAAATATGACGGGTTCCAGTATCGCCAGCTGACGCCGGCCGAATACGGACAGATCGCGGGCCGGGCCGGGCGACACGTGCGCGACGGCACGTTCGGCGTGACGGGCCGCGTCGATCCGCTCGACCAGGATCTCGCCGAGGCGATCGAGGCCCACGACTTCGCCTCCGTGAAGGTCCTCCAGTGGCGCTCGCGCAAGCTCGACTTCGCCTCCGTCGACGCGCTGAAGGCGAGCCTCGATGCGCTCCCGCCGAGCCCGGAGCTCGCCCGCTCGCTGCCGGCCGTCGACCAGCGTGCGCTGGAATTCCTGTCGCGCGACGACGCGGTGATGGCGCGGGCGAACGGCGCGCGCAACGTCGAGCTTCTATGGGAAGCCTGCAAGCTGCCGGACTACCGGCGCATCGCGCCCGCCCAGCACGCCGAAATCATCGCCTCGATCTACGGCGACCTCGTCCGGCGCGGACACGTGGCCGAGGACTACATGGCCGAGCAGGTGCGGCGGGCCGACCTCACGGAAGGCGACATCGACACCCTGTCCCAGCGCATCGCCGAAATCCGCACCTGGACGTATATTTCCCATCGTCCCGGTTGGCTGGCCGATCCGACACACTGGCAGGAAAAGACCAAGGCAATCGAGGACCGTCTGTCCGACGCGCTACACGAGCGGTTGACGAAACGCTTCGTAGATCGCAGGACAAGCGTCCTTATGAGGCGGCTGAGAGAGAGCGCATTCATGGAAGCTGAAATCGGCAGCGACGGCACCGTGCGCGTTGAAGGCCACGAGGTCGGGGAGCTGCAGGGGTTCAGGTTCACGCCGGACACCAAGTCCGACGGCCCGGATGCCAAGGCCGTTCGCGCCGCCGCCCAGAAGGCGCTCGGCGGCGAATACGACAAGCGCGCCGAGCGCTACGCCAACGCCCCGAACGGCGATCTGGCCATTGGTTCCGACGCCCTGGTGCGCTGGCTGGGGGCTCCGGTGGCCTCGCTCGTCTCGGGCGACGATCCCTTGAAGCCGCGCGTCGTGCTTCTGGCCGACGAGCAGCTTGCCGGTCCGGCCCGCGACAAGGTCGTCCAGCGCACCGAGCGCTTCGTCACCTATCAGGTCTCGACGATCCTCAAGCCGCTCGCAGACCTGCGCGATGCCGAGGGCGTCGACGGTGCGGCGCGGGGCATCGCCTATCGCCTCTACGAGAATTTCGGCCTGCTGCAGCGTCGCGACATCGCGGACGAGGTCCGTGGGCTCGACCAGGATGCGCGCGCGGCGCTCCGTCGCCTCGGCGTGCGCTTCGGCGCCTACCACATCTTCGTGCCGGCGCTGGTGAAGCCTGCACCCGCGGCGCTGATGACCCTTCTCTGGGGCATCGCCAAGGACGGGCGCGACAAGCCGGGCTTCGGCGAGGTCACGCAGCTTCTGGCGACCGGGCGCACCTCGGTGGCACCCGATCCGACCTTCGATCCGGTGTTCTACGCGCTGTCCGGCTACCGCCCGCTCGGGCGCCGCGCCGTGCGCGTCGACATTCTGGAGCGTCTGGCCGACCTCATCCGTCCGGCGCTCGCCTGGGCTCCTGGGGCCGCCAAGCGGCCGGACGGCGCCTACAACGGGCGCGAATTCATCGTGACCCCGGCCATGATGTCGATCCTCGGCGCCACCGCCGACGACATGGACGAGATCCTGAAGGGCCTCGGCTATCGCTCGCATGCCGTGCCACAGCCCGAGGTCGACGCCGAACTCCGTCGCCAGGACGAGGCGCAGGCCGCCAAGACTGCGACCACCGAGACGGCACCCGCTTCTGACACCGTGGCCTCGGCCGCTGAGGAGGAGGCTCCGATGGATGCCGCCGACGCCTCGATCGACGGTGAGGCTGGCGCCGACGTGAGCGGTGGCGATTCGGTCGTCACCGATGCGACAGCCGAAACGGCCGATGAGCCTGCAGTCGCGGACATCGCGGAGCCGGTAGCGGCTTCGTCCGAAGGCGATGCGACCGCCGAGTCGCTTGCTTCGGACGCGCCGGTCACTGACGCTCCGGCCAGCGAGGCTGCCGCCGAGGCCGAGCCGGTCAAGATGGTGCTCCTCTGGAAGCCCTCGCGCGGCGAAGGCCGGGGTCGCCCGCAGCAGGGACGCGGCAACAACCGTCCGCAGGGTCGCAGCCAGAACGCGCGCGGTGGCGATGCGAGCCCGGCCGAGACCGGCGGCGATCGCGCGCCCGGTCGTCCGGGACGCGGCAACGGTCGGCGCGAGGACGGGGAGGGCGGCGAGCGCCGCTTCCCGCGCCGCGACGGTGGCAAGCCGGGGCAGGGACGACGCGACGGGCAGGGCGAGGATCGGCGCGAGGATCGCGGCGGTCAGGGCCGGGGCGGTCGTCCCGCCTTCGGCAAGGACCGCGAGGCGTCGCGACCCGCTGCCGAGACCCGGCGGCCCGAGCGCGCGAACAAGCCGATCGATCCCGATTCGCCGTTCGCCAAGCTCGCCGCGCTCAAGGACAAGCTGGGCAAGTAGGGGCAGGCGAGCATGGCGGCAGGCGAGCAGCGCATCGACAAGTGGCTGTTCTTCGCGCGTGTCGTCAAATCGCGCAGCCTCGCCCAGAAGCTCGCCATCTCGGGCGCCGTCCGCGTCAACCGCGAAAAGATCTCCCACGCCGCCCGGCTCGTCCGGCCGGGCGACGTGCTGACGATCTCGATCCACGATCGCGTGCGGATCCTCAAGATCCTCGATCCCGGCGACCGCCGGGGACCCGCTCCCGAGGCCGCGCTCCTGTTCCAGGACCTGACGCCCGCAAGGGCCGACGCCGAGCCCGCCGTCGCGCAGGACGACGGCTGACGGACGGGCCATCGGCGGGGAAGGACATTCCGTCGCCGGGGCCGCCCGTGGAACGGCTCGCTCTTGCAAGCGGCGAGACGAGACGGTACCTCCGCCGATGGAGCGCTTCGCGACCCGAACGGGCCGCGCGGCCGCTCCGATCCGCAACGATCCGTCCGTTTCGGCGTTGCGGGCCAACCGTTCCGGGAATTCGCCATGACCTACGTCGTCACCGACAATTGCATCCGCTGCAAGTACATGGACTGCGTCGAAGTGTGTCCGGTGGACTGCTTCTACGAGGGTGACAACATGCTCGTCATCCACCCGGACGAGTGCATCGACTGCGGCGTCTGCGAACCGGAATGCCCGGCCGAGGCGATCAAGCCCGATACCGAGCCGAATCTCGACAACTGGCTGAAGATCAACGCCGAGTATGCCGAGAAATGGCCCAACATTACCGTGAAGCGCGACGCGCCCGCCGACGCCAAGGCGATGGACGGTGTCGAGGGCAAGTTCGAGAAGTTCTTCTCCGCAGAGCCCGGCCAGGGCGACTGAGCCCAAAGCTTTCCCCACTTATGCCTTTGCGCGTGCAGGGAAATCCTGTCGCGCTCTGAGTTGCCGACATCACAATACCGGTCTCAACCCGTTGCGATGCAGGGGTTGCGCGGCCGGGCGCGCCATATGCGCAAGTCGGTTGAAATTTCCAGACTGATAGGGTATTATTTGTGCAACAGTCGGACGTCGGATGAAGGGTCATGAGACCCGTTCCGGCGTCCAGGTGCTTCTGAAAGGCTTTCCTCCCGCCCGTCCCCTCACTTGAGCGTCCGTTCCGGGCGCCTTTGGGGCTTGCGAAGGAGTTTCCCGAAGTTCCGGACTGCGGCCGGCCACCGAACCGGGATGCTCAATCCGCGGCCCTCGGGTCGTTTCGTGCATAGCGATCTTCCCCGCTCTGCACAACAGGGAGTTTATGAAGCGTATGAGCAGTCAGAAGAAGACCTCCCAGCGCCAGGGTTTCAAGACCGGCGAGAGCATCGTCTATCCGGCCCACGGCGTCGGCCAGATCGTTGCGATCGAGGAGCAGGTGGTCGCGGGCATGAAGCTCGAACTCTTCGTCATCGACTTCGAGAAGGACAAGATGCGCCTGAAGGTGCCGGTCGCGAAGGCCGAAGCCGTCGGCATGCGCAAGCTGTCCGAGACGGATTTCGTCGAGCGCGCCCTCAAGGTGGTGCAGGGCCGTGCCCGCGTGAAGCGGACGATGTGGAGCCGCCGCGCGCAGGAATACGACGCGAAGATCAATTCGGGTGATCTCATCTCGATCGCCGAGGTGGTGCGCGACCTCTACCGCGCCGAGTCGCAGCCCGAGCAGTCCTATTCCGAGCGTCAGCTTTATGAGGCCGCCCTCGGCCGCATGGCGCGCGAGCTGGCCGCTGTCAACGAGATCAGCGAGACCGAAGCGGTCCAGCTGATCGAGGTGAACCTGAACAAGGGTCCGAAGCGCGGCGCCAAGGTCGTCGACGAGGCGGATGCCGACGCCGAGGACGAGGACGACGTGGAAGTCGAGGCCGAGCAGGCTGCCTGACCTTTCCGGTCCCACGCTTTGCGACATTCCGGCCGGCCGCTGACACCAGCGGCCGGCTTTTCTTTACGCTGCGGCAGTGCTAGAGAAGATCAAGCGGTCGAGACCTATCTCCCGCCGATTCCTCACTTTTTTCCGCCGGCTCTTCCCTCTTTGCCGCACCCCGCTATTTCGCGAAAAAAACTTTCCCCTACCGGGAACGTTCCGCGATGCCGCCCGTTTCCAAACTAGTAGCGCAGTGTCCCAAGGGGCACGACGCGCCGAGTTCATCGCGTTTCCAGCGTGACATGGAAGGTCCGGGCCCATGAAATCCCAATCGACGCGTCGTCACCTCATCCAAGCCGCCATGGCCGCCCCCTATCTGCAGCGGGAAGAGGAATACGAACTGGCGGTGCGTTGGAAGGAGCATCAGGACCAGGCCGCCCTTCACAAGATCACCTCGGCACACATGCGTCTCGTCATCTCGATGGCGTCGAAGTTCCGCCACTTTGGCCTCGCCATGAACGACCTGATTCAGGAGGGCCATGTCGGCCTTCTGGAAGCTGCGGCCCGCTTCGAGCCAGAGCGCGAGGTGCGCTTCTCGACCTATGCGACGTGGTGGATCCGCGCCTCCATTCAGGACTATATCCTGCGCAACTGGTCGATCGTGCGCGGCGGCACGTCGTCGGCGCAAAAAGCCCTGTTCTTCAACCTCCGTCGTCTTCGTGCGCGCCTGAACCAGGGCACCGAGAAGATTTCGAGCACCGAGATGTATCGCGAGATCGCGACGGCGCTGAAAGTTTCGGAAGGCGACGTGGCGCTGATGGACTCGCGCCTGTCGGGCCCCGACAGCTCGCTCAACGCACCCCTGATGGAAGACGAATCGGGCTCCGCCGATCGCCAGGATTTCCTGGTTTCGAACGATCCGCTGCCGGACGAGATGGTGTCCGCCTCAATCGACGACGAGCGTCGCGTGATCTGGCTTCGTTCGGCGCTCGGCGTCCTGTCCGAGCGCGAGCTCAAGATCATCCGCGAGCGCCGTCTGCAGGACGATGGCGCGACGCTGGAAGCGCTGGGCTCGAAGCTCGGCATCTCCAAGGAGCGCGTGCGCCAGATCGAGACGCGTGCCATGGAAAAGCTGCGCGTGGCGCTTCTCCAGGCCAACCCGGACGAGGCGGCGTTCATCGCCTGACCCTCACTGAAAGTCCGTGGAAACGAAGAAGGCCGCCCTCGAGGCGGCCTTCTTCGTTTCCGGAGTCGCTTGGGGCTATTCCGCGATGATCTTGTAGCGCTCGCCCGTGCGCACGCCCGACCCGTCCTCCAGATCGTTCAGGAGACGGAACATCTCGACCTTGCGATCGACGCCCTGGATGCGGTCGGCGATCGAGCGTTCGGTGTCGCCGGCTCGCGCGGTGACGATGCGAACGCGCAGCGGCTTCAACTGCTCGCGCTCTTCCGGCCGCAGCACGCGGAACGACCCGGCGACGCTGTCGGCGATCTGCGGAAGGCGCGCGGCGGCGTCCGCCGGGAGCGCTGTCAGGAACCGGTAGACCTGGCTCCCGACGCGGATGACCGTGACGTTGAAGACGTAGGACCCGCCGACGGCCTGTGCCGAGACGGCTTCGAGATCGCCGATGCGGATCGGCCGGATCGTCGAGGCGTCGAGACCGCCGACCCAACCGCTCTGGATGTAGTCCGCAAGCGTCGTCGAGGGCGGCAGGGCGACGCCGTCGAAGCGGATCGCCGTGTCGCCGGGACCGGTCGCTAGCACCGCCTCGGCCGTGTTGTCGATCACGAAACCGTCCGGCACGCCGAAGGTGATGCCAAGGCCCGGATGGTAGAAGGTCCGTCCGCGCACGTAGCCTTCCGACGCGGTGTCGCCGAACAGCATGCCGTCGATCCCGGCGAGATAGCGGTCGCGGTCGGTGACGCCGGTGCCGGGGGGGCCGAACGCGCTCGCATGGCGGCGCGCGAGTTCGACGCGCTGGGGCGCGGCGGGGTGCGAGGCGAGGAAGTCGAGGTTCGGGTTGCTGGCCTGGAACGCGTTGCGGAACGAGGAGAACGAGTCCATCGCCTTCAGGAAGCGCGCGGCGGCATAGGGATCATAGCCGGCGTCGCCGGTCTGCTTGATCCCCATCGCATCGGCCTGCAGTTCCTGATTGCGCGAGAAGCTGGCGAGGTTCAGCCGGCCGCGTGCCAGTGCCGCGCGCGCAGCCGTCGTGTCGGTCGCCAGAACCTCGGTCACCACGCGGCCCGCAAGCTCGGCAGCCTCCTCGCGCTGCTGGCGCTCGATGCCGTGGTTCGCCTTCACGTGACCCATCTCATGGGCGAGCACCGCCGCGACCTCGGCCGAATCGTTGGCGAGCGCCAGAAGGCCGCGCGTCACATAGAGGTAGCCGCCGGGCAGGGCGAAGGCGTTGATGTTGGGCGAGTTGAGGACCGTGATCGAATAGGCGCGGCCGGGATCGCTCGATACGGCGTTCAGCTTGCCGACGATGCCGGCCAGCATGCGCTCGAGCTTCGGGTCGGAATAGGCGCCGCCATAGGCCGCGAGGATGCGCGGGTGCTGCGACTTGCCGATGGGCGACTGGGGATCGTTCGACTGCACCGCCTCGAACGACACCGGCGCGCGGTTGACCGGGGCGACGAGGCTCGATTCCGTGCCCGCGCCGCTCGCCACGTCCTCCAGGCCGCCGGTCAGCGTGGTGCATCCAGCCAGCCACAGCGCGAAGGGCAGTGCGAAACCTGTGCGCAGGGCCCGGCCCATGCCGTTTCCCGCCCGCTCCGTTCCCGCTGGCCGCGCCCGTTGCCGCATTCCAGAATGTCCCCACACATGCCGATCCGTTCGGATCGTCTTCCGGTCTAGCCGATCAGGGCCGAGCCGTGGAAGGGCCGGCGCGTCACAGGATGCCATGAAACGCCTCGCCCGCACGCTGCCCCATGAGAGAGGAAAGGGACCAAATTAGGGTTCGGATCCGCGCGTCGCGCCGAGATAGGCGGCAACGCGGGGATGGCGCCCCGAAAGGACCTCGTCCGGCGTGCCGCTGAGGACGATCCGTCCCGCCTCCAGAAACGCCACACGGTCGGCGTGTCCGAGCGCGTCGCCCGGATGATGCGTGACCATGACGATCGCGGGCGGCCGCGGGGCCTCGACCCGCAGGCGGTCGATGAGGTCCAGCATCTCCTTGCGCAGAGCCGGCCCGAGGGCTGCGAAGGGTTCGTCCAGCGCAAGGATCGGTCGCTCGCGCAGGAACGCGCGGGCCAGCGCCACGCGCTGGCGCTCGCCGCCGGACAGTTCGCCCGGCAACCGCCCGGCGAGGGCACCGAGCCCGACGCGGGCCAGCGCATCGCGCGCCCGGGCGAGGGCGGCTTCGGGCAGCCGCCAGGTCGGGCTGATGCCGAGCGCGACGTTTCGCTCGGCCGACAGGTGCGGGAAGAGGTTGTCGTCCTGGAACACCACGCTGATCGGACGCTCGGCCGGCGAGCGGTCCGTCACATCGCGCCCTTCGAGACGTACCGTGCCGGATTCGGGCTTCAGGAAACCGGTGAGGATGTCGAGCAGGGTCGATTTCCCCGCGCCCGACGGACCGATCACCGCCAACCACTCGCCCGGCGCGACGTTGAGGTCGAAGCGCATCCCGCTCGTCTCGTGCGCGAAGGTGACGGCGTCGAGTTCGATGGCGTTCATTCGGGTGTC
Organism: Aureimonas phyllosphaerae; assembly: GCF_900113065.1. Taxonomy (GTDB): domain Bacteria; phylum Pseudomonadota; class Alphaproteobacteria; order Rhizobiales; family Rhizobiaceae; genus Aureimonas; species Aureimonas phyllosphaerae. The sequence goes on along the minus strand of NZ_FOOA01000032.1, from coordinate 3,681 downwards.
TTTCGGCCGCCGAGACCGCGCTCGGCGAGGAGAATCAGTCCGAGGCACAGGAGCGCCAGAAGAAGCGCGATACCTTCCGCATCGGTCGAGCGATAGCTGCCCATGCGCTGGAGCAGGAGATAGGGGAGGGTGACGAGGTCGGAATTGCCGAAGAGGGCGACCACCCCGAGATCGCCGAGCGAAACCGCCATGCCGAAGGCGCCGGCCAGCGCCAGCGGACGACGCAGCGCCGGCCATTCGACATGCCGCAACCGGGCGAAGCCTCTGAGGCCGAGATGATCGGCGAGGCGACCATGCCGTCGCACGACTGCGGCGACTTCGGGGGCGAGGATGCGTGTCGCATAGGGAACGACGAGGATCGCGTTGCCGATCACGACGATGGCCGGCGCGAACCGGGCGACGTCGCCGATTTCGCGCAAGGTGAGGAACCAGCCGGCACCGACGACGATCGGCGGCACGACGAGGACGAGGCTGCTGGATAGCGACAGGAGGATGCCACCGCCGCGACCCGCGCCGCTGGTGCCGAATGCGAGGGCCGCGGAAAGGACCAGTCCGAGAATCGAGGCTGCGACCGCGATGGCAAGGCTGCGCGAAAGCGCGGCAAGAAACGCCGGATCGGCGACGATCCGCGGGAGATCGGCCTGCAGGCCCGCCACGAGGATCGCCAGAAGTGGCGCAAGAAGAAACGCGGTTGCCGTCGCGACCACTGTGGCGTCCCAGGCGAAGGCCGGCACCGACCGGCGATCGAAGCGTCGACTGGCCTGCGCGAGGCCGAACCCTGCGTCCACGCCACCGGTCCAGCCCGTCGTCGGCAGGAGGAGCAGCGCTACCAGCCCGACCTGGACGAGCGACAGCGTGAGGGCGCGCGCCGGATCGAAGTCGTAGCGCAGCGACTGGTAGATCGCGACCTCGAGCGTCGTCGCACCCGGCCCGCCGCCCAGCACGAGCACGAGCGTAAAGCTCGTGACGCACAGCATGAACACGAGGCCAGCGGCGGGACCGAGCGTGCGCCGGACCACCGGCCATTCGACGATGCGGAATGTCGCCCAGCGCGACAGCGACAGCTGCCCGGCGATCTTCCAGCTTTCCGCCGGCACGCCGGAGAGGCCGCCGAGGGTCAGCCGGGCGACGAGCGGCATGTTGAAGAAGACGTGCGCGACGAGGATGCCGGTGAGGCCGTAGATCGAGGGGCGCGGGAGGCCCGCGAGCACGAAGGCGTCGGCGACGACCCCGTTGCGGCCGAACACGGTGATGAGCCCCAGTGCGCCGACGAGGACGGGCAGCGCCTGCGGGAGGAAGAAGAGGCGCAGGAGCAGGGCACGGCCGGGAAAGCGGAGGCGATCCAGCGCCATCGCCAGGGGGATGCCGAACGCGACCGAGAGGAGGGTCGACAGGACCGCCTGCAGAAGCGTGAAGCCGAAGACCGTGCGCAGATAGGGATCGGCGAGAAGGGCGACGGGCGAGACCGGCAGGATGCCGGCGAGGAGCGGCAAGAGCGCGAGGGGCAGGAGGCAGAAGGCGAGCACGAAAGCGGCCGCCAGCATTCCGGCCCGGCGCCGGCGCCGGGCATCGTCCCCGATGCGCGCGCCCGGTCGTTCGCCCGTCCTCAGCGCCCGAGACCCCGCAGCCATTCCGCCGTCCATTCGGCGCGATGGGTGGCGACGTCGGCAGCTGGAATCTCCAGCGGACGCGACGGCTGGACGAGGGTGTCGAAGGCGGCGGGAAGCGGCTCGCCGGTCGGGGCGGCGGGCAGCGACCAGTTACCGGTCGGGATGATCGACTGGAATTCCGGCATCAGCATGAAGGCGAGGAAGCGGCGCGCGAGCTCGGGCTGGCGCGAGGTCCGCAGCATCCCCGCAAGTTCCACTTGGAGGTAGTGCCCTTCCGAGAAGGCGGCGGCCTTGTAGCGGTCCGTTCCCTCCTCGATCTGGTGGTAGGCCGGCGAGGTCGTATAGGACAGGACGATCGGCACCTCGCCCTTGGTGAAGAGGCCGTAGGCCTCGCTCCAGCCGGGCGTCACGGTGAGGACGCGGCGGGACAGCTCGGCCCACTTCGCCTCCGCTTGGTCGCCGAAGACCGCCTTCATCCAGAGCAGCAGCCCGAGGCCCGGCGTCGAGGTGCGCGCATCCTGGATCGCGATCTTCTGGTCGGGATCGCCGGAGACGAGTTCGGCAAGGCTCTTCGGCGGGTCGGCGATGCTCTCGGAATCATAGACGAAGGCGAGATAGGAATAGTCGAAGGGCACGAACGTATCGTCGGAAAAACCACCGGGGATCGTCAGTGGCTTAAGGTCGACGCCGGACGGAGCGAACAGGCCCGTCGCCTTCAGTTCGGGCACGAGCTCGGCGGTCATCCCTAGCGCGATATCGGCCTGCGTGCCCTCTCCCTCGAGCTTCAGCCGGTTGAGGATGGCGACACCGTCCTCGAGGCCGACGAAGCGGAGATCGCAGTCGCACTGCGCCTCGAACGCCTTCTCGATGCGCGGGCCCGGCCCCCAGTCCGGCGTGAAGCTCTCGTAGGTGTAGACGGTGAGCACCGGCCGGTCGGCGTCTTGCGCAAGAGCGATCGACGGCAGGACGGCGGCGGCGGCGCAGAACGCGGAAAGGGCCAGGCGCATGAATGGAACTCCTCTTGCCGGAGTTCGATGCGCGCTCCCTCGACCACTTGCCGCGGAAGCCCCCCATCCCTCCGCCGGTACGAGCCGGATCAGGTTCAGCGGGTTGGCGGACAGCCTCTCAGCCCCGACAAGGGCACCCCGTGTGAGCGGCCGCAACGTTGCCCGGATCACGCCGGGAGAGCAAGGGGTTGGTGGCCCGCGACGTGCAACTCTCCCCAGCCGCGCGGCAATACGCTATGCGCTGGCGCGATGAGCCGCTTCACGATCCTTCTCGCCGGTCCGATCCACGCGTCGGCGCGCCTTCTGGCCGAGGTGCGCGGTACGCGTACGATCGCGGCCGATGCCGGCATCGCGCATGCCGCGACCCTGGCGCTCAGCCCGGAACTCTGGGTCGGCGATTTCGACTCGCACGAGGGCGAAGACCCCGTCGACGTGCCGCGCCACGAATGGCCGCGCGACAAGGATCGGACCGACGGCGAGATCGCGATCTCCGAGGCCTTCGAGCGGGGCGCCAGCTCCGTGCTTCTCGTCGGTGCCTTCGGCGGGCGAACGGATCATGTCTTCTCGCATCTTGTCGTGGCCCTGCGCGAAAGCGCGGCGGGGCGCCCCGTGACGATGTTCGACGGCCGCGAATGGGCCTTTCCCCTCGCGGCAGGGCGACAGGCCTTCGCGTCCGAGCCCGGCGCGCAGTTCTCGATCCTCAAGTTCTCCGACCTTCGCGGCCTGACGATCGAAGGCGCACGCTTCCCGCTGGATCGCGCCGATATCGCGTTCTCGTCGATCCTGACACAGAGCAACGAGGCGATTGGCCAGGAGGTGACGATCGACCTCGCAGATGGGCGAGCCGTTTTCCTGCTGCAGGCCGATCCCGCGCGGCGCTGACGTCTTGCGGCAAGGCTGGCCCTCGGCGGACCGTTCGTATAAGCTTCGTCCCGGTCGGTCTCATAGCTCAGCAGGATAGAGCACCAGATTCCTAATCTGGGGGTCGTAGGTTCGAATCCTACTGAGATCGCCAACGAATTCAGTGTTTTAGTCTGCTGACTGCCCGGTGCGTTGCGACGGTG
>NZ_FOOA01000039.1 GCF_900113065.1 Aureimonas phyllosphaerae | reverse complement strand
ATCGCCGCCGTCAGCGACGTCTTCCCGTGATCAACGTGACCAATCGTCCCGATGTTCACATGCGGCTTGTTACGCTCGAATTTGCTCTTCGCCATTTGAGGCTCTCCAATTCATGCGCCCGTGAGGGCTTCAGAGGGTTGTCGCCGAGGCCGGAGGCCTCAGGCGTACTTCTTCTGGATTTCTTCGGCGACCTGGTTCGGCACCTGCTCGTAGTGGTCGAACTGCATCGTGTACTGCGCACGGCCCTGCGACATCGAGCGGAGCGTGTTGACGTAGCCGAACATGTTGGCCAGCGGCACCATCGCGTTCACCACGGTCGCGATGCCGCGAGCCTCGGTGCCCTGGATCTGGCCACGGCGGGAGTTCAGATCGCCGATAACGTCACCGACGTAGTCTTCCGGCGTCACGACCTCGACCTTCATGATCGGCTCGAGAAGCTTCGGACCCGCCTTGGCGATGGCTTCGCGGAAGCCGGCGCGCGAGGCGATTTCGAAGGCCAGCACCGACGAGTCGACGTCGTGGTAGGCACCGTCCATCAGCTCGGCCTTGATGTCGACCATCGGGAAGCCCGCAAGCGGACCCGAGGTCATCACCGAAGCGATACCCTTCTGGACGCCCGGCACGTATTCCTTCGGAACCGCACCGCCGATGATCTTCGACTCGAACACGAAGCCCGTGGTCGGCTCGCCCGGCTCGATATGCAGCTTCACGCGGGCGAACTGGCCGGTACCACCGGTCTGCTTCTTGTGCGTGTAGTCCACATCCGCGGCGCGGGTGATCGTCTCGCGGTAGGCCACCTGCGGGGCGCCGATGTTCGCCTCGACCTTGAACTCGCGCTTCATGCGGTCGACGAGGATGTCGAGATGAAGCTCGCCCATGCCGGCGATGATCGTCTGCCCCGACTCCTCGTCCGTCTTGACGCGGAAGGACGGATCCTCGGCCGCAAGACGGTTGAGCGCGAGACCCATCTTCTCCTGGTCGCCCTTGGTCTTCGGCTCGATCGCGATCTCGATGACCGGATCGGGGAATTCCATGCGCTCGAGGATGACCGGCTTCAGCGGATCGCAGAGCGTGTCGCCCGTGGTGACTTCCTTGAGACCGGCCAGGGCGACGATGTCGCCGGCATACGCCTCTTCGATGTCTTCACGCGAGTTGGAGTGCATCTGCAGCATACGCCCGATGCGCTCTTTCTTCTCCTTCACCGTGTTCTGGACGCCGGTGCCCTTGGTGAGCTTGCCGGAGTAGATGCGGCAGAAGGTGAGCGAACCGACGAACGGGTCGTTCATGATCTTGAAGGCCAGCATCGAGAGCGGCTCTTCATCCGACGAAACGCGGCTCGTCTCGGCCTCGGTCTTCGGATCGATGCCCTTGATGGCGGGCACGTCGACCGGCGACGGCAGGAACTCGACGACGCCGTCGAGAAGCGGCTGGACGCCCTTGTTCTTGAAGGCCGAGCCGCAGAAGATCGGCGTGAAGGTCACCTCACAGGTGCCCTTGCGGATCAGCGCGCGCAGCTGCTCATTCGAAGGCATGTTGCCCTCGAGATAGGCTTCCATCGCGGCCTCGTCGACCTCGACAGCGGTCTCGATCATGAGCTCGCGATACTCGGCCGCCTTGTCCTTGAGATCGTCCGGGATCTCAACGACGTCCCACTGGGCGCCGAGCGACTCGTCGCGCCAGATGAGGGCGTTCATCTCGATCAGATCGACGACGCCCTTGAACTCGTTCTCGGCACCGATCGGCAGCTGGACGACGATGGCCTTCGCGCCGAGGCGCGTCTTGACCATCTCGACGCAGCGGTAGAAATCCGCGCCGGTCTTGTCCATCTTGTTGACGAACATCATGCGCGGGACGTTGTACTTGTCGGCCTGGCGCCAGACCGTCTCGGTCTGCGGCTCCACGCCGGCATTGGCGTCCAGCAGCGCGATCGCGCCGTCGAGCACGCGCAGAGAACGCTCGACCTCGATCGTGAAGTCGACGTGTCCCGGGGTGTCGATGATGTTGAAGCGGCGCTTCTTGCCGTCGCGGCCTTCCCAGAAGGTCGTGGTCGCAGCGGACGTGATCGTGATGCCGCGCTCCTGCTCCTGCTCCATCCAGTCCATGGTCGCGGCGCCGTCGTGGACTTCGCCGATCTTGTGGGACTTGCCGGTATAGTAGAGGATACGCTCGGTCGTCGTCGTCTTGCCGGCATCGATGTGGGCCATGATGCCGAAATTGCGGTAGTCTTCGATCTTATATTCGCGGGCCATGGGGCGTCGCCTTTCGAAGAGTAGAGTGGCTTACCAGCGGTAGTGCGAGAAGGCGCGGTTGGCTTCCGCCATGCGGTGCGTGTCTTCGCGCTTCTTCACGGCGGTGCCGCGGTTGTTGGCAGCATCCATCAGCTCGCCCGACAGACGATCCACCATCGTGGTCTCGTTGCGGTTGCGGGCAGCGGTAATGAGCCAGCGGATGGCGAGGGCCTGACGGCGCTCCGGACGGACGTCGACCGGGACCTGGTAGGTGGCGCCGCCGACGCGGCGCGAACGGACTTCCACATGCGGCGCAACGTTGTCGAGCGCCTGATGGAAGATCGCGATCGCGTCCTGGCGGGTCTTCTGGTTTACGACGTCGAAGGCGCCGTAAACGATGGTTTCGGCGACCGACTTCTTGCCGTCGTACATGACGGCGTTCATGAACTTCGTGACAACCAGATCGCCGAACTTCGGATCCGGGTTGATCTCACGCTTCTCGGCAGAGTGACGACGGGACATATTCTAGTCTCTCAATCTCGGACGGTCGTTCGGGCTTACTTCGGACGCTTCGCGCCGTACTTCGAACGACGCTGACGACGGTCCTTGACACCCTGCGTGTCAAGCACGCCGCGGATGATGTGGTAGCGAACGCCGGGAAGATCCTTCACGCGGCCGCCGCGGATCATCACCACGGAGTGCTCCTGAAGGTTGTGCCCCTCGCCCGGGATATAGCCGATGACTTCGAAGCCATTGACCAGACGGACCTTGGCGACCTTACGGAGAGCCGAGTTCGGCTTCTTCGGGGTCGTGGTGTAGACGCGGGTGCAAACGCCGCGCTTCTGCGGATTGGCCTGGAGCGCCGGAACGGTGTTGCGTTCGCTGGGGCGAACGCGCGGCTTCCGGATCAACTGGTTGATGGTCGGCATTCCAACCTTCCTTCTCTTCAAATCCCGGTTCGGAACGTTCGGCACCACGACGCGAGAAGCCATCGGCTCATGCGCGAAACCGGGCATCGACCTCACCTAGTAAGAGGTCTGCCCGGCATTGAAGCAGAGGATCACGGGCGAAACCGCAATCGTGCGTCCAGCAATGGTACGTCTCGTTGAACGAAGCCTTGTTTGAAGCGCTGGTTCCCGACGTGTCGTCAGGAAAGCGATGCCTCACATCGGCTCTGTTGGCGGGTGTTTAACGATTCCGTCCCCGACCGTCAACCCTGTGCGGGCCTCGTTGGGGCGCGATGTGAAAATGAAAAGGGGCCGCCCGATCGGAACGCCCCCTTCCCTGTCTCGTGCCGGACGGTCGCCTTATTCGGCGGCGTCCGTGAGCTTCGTCAGCATGCGATCGGCTTCCGCCGCATTCGACGACTTGCGACGGTCGTCGAGGATCAGGTCGTCGCGCGAGGTCGCGATGCGACGGACCTGAGTCATCATGCCGCCGGTGCCGGCCGGGATGAGACGGCCGACGATGACGTTCTCCTTGAGACCCTGCAGCGTGTCCATCTTGCCGGCGACCGCCGCCTCGGTGAGGACGCGCGTGGTCTCCTGGAAGGATGCCGCCGAGATGAAGCTCGGCGTCTGCAGCGAGGCCTTGGTGATGCCGAGCAGCACCGGGTTACCGGACGCGGGCTTCTTGCCCTCCTCCTCCAGGCGCTCATTCATCTCGGCGAGCTCGATCCGGTCGACATGGTCGCCCGGAATGAGGCCCGAGTCGCCGGACTCCACGATCTCGACCTTCTGCAGCATCTGGCGAACGATCACCTCGATGTGCTTGTCGTTGATCACGACGCCCTGGAGACGATAGACCTCCTGGATCTCGTTCACGAGGTAGCTCGCCAGCGCCTCGACGCCCCGGATGGCCAGGATGTCGTGCGGTGCCGGGTTGCCGTCGAGGATGTGGTCGCCCTTCTCGATGACGTCCCCTTCCTGCAGGTGGAACGGCTTGCCCTTCGGGATCAGGTACTCGACCGGCTCGACGCCATCCTCGTGCGGCTCGATGATGATGCGGCGCTTGTTCTTGTAGTCGCGTCCGAAACGCACCGTGCCGTCGATCTCGGCGATGACCGCGTTGTCCTTCGGCTTGCGGGCCTCGAACAGCTCGGCCACGCGCGGCAGACCGCCCGTGATGTCCTTGGTCTTCGCGGACTCCATCGGAATACGCGAGAGAACGTCACCGGCGCGCACCGTCGCCCCCGGCTCGACCGACAGAATGGCGTCGACCGAGAGGAAGTAGCGGGCATCCGTGCCGCGAGCGAGCTTGGCGACCGAGCCGTCCTTGGCGCGGATGACCATCGCAGGCTTCAGATCGGCGCCGCGCGGGTTGGCCCGCCAGTCGATGACCTGACGCTTGGTGATGCCGGTCGACTCGTCCGCCTGCTCGGAGACCGACAGGCCCTCGACCAGATCCTCGAACTCCACCGTGCCGTCGAGCTCGGTGAGAACCGGACGGGTGTACGGATCCCACTCTGCGATACGCTGGCCGCGACGCACCTGATCGCCGTCGTCGACGAAGATGCGCGAACCGTAGGTGATACGGTGCGACGCACGCTCCTTGCCGGACGGGTCGAGGATCAGGACCGCCATGTTGCGGCCCATCGCCACGAGACGACCGTCTGAGTCGCGCACGACGTTGCGGTTGCGGATCTGGACCGTGCCCTCGTACGAGGCTTCCAGGAACGACGAGTCGACGACCTGCGCCGTGCCGCCCATGTGGAACGTACGCATCGTGAGCTGCGTGCCCGGCTCGCCGATCGACTGCGCCGCGATGACGCCGACGGCCTCGCCCATGTTGACAGGCGTGCCGCGAGCGAGATCGCGACCGTAGCAGATCGCGCAGATGCCGGTGCGAACCTCGCAGGTCAGCGCCGAACGGATCTTCACGGACTGGACGCCCGCCTTCTCGATCACCTCGACGTCACGCTCTTCGACCGTCGTGCCGCCCTTTACCAGCACTTCGCCGGTGGCCGGGTTCACGATGTCCTCGAGCGCGGTACGGCCGAGGATACGCTGACCGAGCGTCGCCACGACCTGACCGGCATCCACGATGGGCTGCATGGTCAGACCGTTCTCGGTGCCGCAATCGGCCTGCGTGATGATGCAGTCCTGCGCCACGTCGACGAGACGGCGGGTCAGGTAGCCCGAGTTCGCGGTCTTCAGCGCCGTATCCGCGAGGCCCTTGCGGGCGCCGTGGGTCGAGTTGAAGTACTCGAGAACCGTGAGGCCTTCCTTGAAGTTCGAGATGATCGGCGTCTCGATGATCTCGCCGGACGGCTTGGTCATCAGGCCGCGCATGGCGCCGAGCTGGCGCATCTGCGTGGGCGAGCCGCGCGCACCGGAGTGCGACATCATGTAGATCGAGTTCATCGGCTTCTGCCGGCCCGTCTCCGGGTTGAACTCGACCGCCTTGATGCGGCCCATCATCTCTTCGGCAATCTTGTCCGTGCACTTGGCCCAGGCGTCGACCACCTTGTTGTACTTCTCGCCCTGCGTGATCAGGCCGTCGTTGTACTGCTGCTCGTATTCCTTCGCGAGCGCCTGCGTCTCGCCGATCAGCTTCGGCTTCGTCTCGGGGATGACCATGTCATCCTTGCCGAAGGAGATGCCGGCGATGCAGGCGTGCTTGAAGCCCAGCTGCATGATGCGGTCGCAGAAGATCACCGTGTCCTTCTGACCGCAGTGACGATACACCTGGTCGATCAGACGCGAGATGTTCTTCTTCGTCATCAGGTCGTTGGCGATGTCGAAGGGGATCTTGTGCGTCTTCGGCAGAAGCTGCGCGATGAGCATGCGACCCGGCGTGGTCTCGTAGATCTTCGAGACGGGCTTGCCTTCGGCGTCGACCGTCTTGAAGCGGCCCTTGATCTTCGTGTGAAGCGTGATCGCCTTGGTGAAGAGCGCCTGCTCCATCTCGCCGATGTCGGAGAACGCCATGCCTTCGCCCGGCTCGTTCTCGTTCATGATCGAGAGGTAGTAGAGACCCAGCACCATGTCCTGCGACGGCACGATGATCGGTGCGCCGTTCGCCGGATGCAGGATGTTGTTGGTCGACATCATCAGGACGCGCGCTTCCAGCTGCGCCTCGATGGAGAGCGGCACGTGCACCGCCATCTGGTCGCCGTCGAAGTCCGCGTTGAAGGCCGTGCAGACCAGCGGGTGAAGCTGGATCGCCTTGCCCTCGATCAGGATCGGCTCGAACGCCTGGATGCCGAGACGGTGGAGCGTCGGCGCACGGTTGAGGAGAACCGGATGCTCGCGGATCACCTCGTCAAGGATATCCCAGACCTCCGGACGCTCTTTCTCGACGAGCTTCTTCGCCTGCTTCACCGTGGAGGAGAAGCCCTTGGCGTCGAGGCGCGCGTAGATGAAGGGCTTGAAGAGCTCAAGCGCCATCTTCTTCGGCAGGCCGCACTGATGCAGCTTGAGCTCGGGACCCGTCACGATGACCGAACGGCCGGAATAGTCGACGCGCTTGCCGAGGAGGTTCTGGCGGAAGCGGCCCTGCTTGCCCTTCAGCATGTCGGACAGCGACTTCAGCGGGCGCTTGTTGGCGCCCGTGATGACGCGGCCGCGACGGCCGTTGTCGAACAGCGCGTCGACCGCCTCCTGAAGCATACGCTTCTCGTTGCGGATGATGATGCCCGGCGCGCGCAACTCGATCAGCCGCTTCAGGCGGTTGTTGCGGTTGATGACGCGGCGGTAGAGATCGTTCAGATCCGACGTCGCGAAGCGGCCGCCGTCCAGCGGCACGAGCGGGCGCAGGTCCGGCGGGATCACCGGAACGACGCGCATGATCATCCACTCGGGTCGGTTGCCCGACTCAAGGAAGTTCTCGACGATCTTCAGCCGCTTCATCAGCTTCTTCTGCTTCAGATCCGACGTGGTGGTCGCCAGTTCCTCACGCAGGTCGCCCGCGATGCGCTCGAGTTCCATGGAGCCGAGGAGCTCCTGGATCGCCTCGGCGCCAATCAGGGCCGTGAACGAATCCTCGCCGTATTCGTCGACGGCGATCATGTACTCCTCTTCCGTCAGGAGCTGATGCTCCTTCAGGGCGGTGAGGCCGGGCTCGGTGACGATGTAGTTCTCGAAGTAGAGGACGCGCTCGATGTCCTTCAGCGTCATGTCGAGCAGCGTGCCGATGCGGCTCGGGAGCGACTTCAGGAACCAGATGTGCGCGACCGGGGCGGCCAACTCGATGTGGCCCATGCGCTCGCGTCGCACGCGCGAGAGGGTGACCTCGACGCCGCACTTCTCGCAGATGATGCCCTTGTACTTCATGCGCTTGTACTTGCCGCACAAGCACTCGTAGTCCTTGATCGGGCCGAAGATGCGCGCGCAGAACAGGCCGTCGCGCTCCGGCTTGAACGTGCGGTAGTTGATCGTCTCCGGCTTCTTGATCTCGCCGAACGACCACGAAAGAATTTTCTCCGGGCTCGCCAGCGAGATCCGGATCGAATCGAACGTCTGCGCCTGCACCTGAGGATTGAAGAGATTCATGACCTCTTGATTCATGGTGCTGTCTCCTTTTCAGGGCCTCGTGCCCCGCCACGCGCCGGGCGGAGCCGGCGCCAAGATCATCCGCAAAGTCCGATCGGCGCCCTTTGGCTGTGGCGCCGACCATGGCCGCACAAGGCGACCTTTGCGTGGCGGCCTATTCGGCCGCGTCGGGGAGGCCCTGCAGCGGGCCGGCGCTCGACGGAAGCTGGTCAGGCACGGACTGCGACAGATCGACGTCGAGACCGAGCGAGCGCATTTCCTTGACGAGCACGTTGAAGCTCTCCGGAATGCCCGACTCGAACGCATCGTCGCCGCGCACGATCGACTCGTAGACCTTGGTGCGGCCCGCGACGTCGTCCGACTTCACCGTCAGCATTTCCTGCAGCGTGTAGGCCGCGCCGTATGCCTCGAGCGCCCAGACCTCCATCTCGCCGAAGCGCTGTCCGCCGAACTGCGCCTTGCCGCCGAGCGGCTGCTGGGTGACCAGCGAGTACGGGCCGATCGAGCGGGCGTGGATCTTGTCGTCCACCAGGTGGTGCAGCTTCAGCATGTAGATGTAGCCGACCGTGACCTGGCGATCGAACGGCTCGCCGGTACGCCCGTCGTAGAGCGTGACCTGACCCGAACCGTTGAGACCAGCCTTCTCCAGCATGGCGACGATGTCCGGCTCGACCGCACCGTCGAAAACGGGGGTCGCGATCGAGACGCCGCGCTTCATCTGCTTGGCGAGGGTCAGCACCGACTCGTCGTCGTAATTGGCCACTCGCTCGTTCCGGTCGCTATCGCCCAAAAGGCCCGCGATCTCCTGCCGAAGCGGCTGGACATCGTGCGACTGCTGGTAGGCTTCCAGCATCTCGCCGATCTTGCGCCCCATGCCGGCACAGGCCCAGCCGAGATGCGTCTCCAGGATCTGACCGACGTTCATGCGCGAGGGCACACCGAGCGGGTTCAGAACGATGTCGACATGCGTGCCGTCCGCGTTGAACGGCATGTCCTCGACCGGCACGATGCGCGAGACGACACCCTTGTTGCCGTGACGGCCGGCCATCTTGTCGCCCGGCTGGATCTTGCGCTTGACGGCGACGAAGACCTTCACCTGCTTCATGACGCCCGGAGGCAGCTCGTCACCGCGCTGGACCTTCTCGACCTTGTCCATGAAGCGGGCTTCAAGCAGCTTCTTGGAGTCGTCATAGACCTGACGCAGCGCCTCGAGCTCGCCCTGCAGACGCTCGTCCTCGACGGCGAACATCCACCACTGCGAACGCGAGTACTCGTTCATCACCTCGGCCGACAGCTCGGCTCCCTTGCGGAAGCCCTTCGGCCCGGCGATGGCGACCTTGCCGGACAGCATCTCGACGAGACGCCCGTAGACGTTGCGGTCGAGGATGGCCTGCTCGTCGTCGCGGTCCTTGGCGAGGCGCTCGATCTCCTCGCGCTCGATCGCCATGGCACGCTCGTCCTTCTCGACGCCGTGTCGGTTGAAGACGCGCACTTCCACCACCGTGCCGTAGGTGCCCGGAGGCATGCGGTTCGACGTGTCACGAACGTCCGAGGCCTTCTCGCCGAAGATGGCGCGGAGGAGCTTCTCCTCCGGCGTCATCGGCGATTCGCCCTTCGGCGTGATCTTGCCGACCAGGATGTCGCCCGGCTGCACTTCGGCACCGATGTAGACGATGCCCGCCTCGTCGAGGTTGCGCAGCGCTTCTTCCGAGACGTTCGGGATGTCGCGCGTGATCTCCTCGGGTCCGAGCTTGGTATCGCGCGCCATGACCTCGAACTCCTCGATATGGATCGAGGTGAAGACGTCGTCGGCGACGATGCGCTCGGAGAGGAGGATCGAGTCCTCGTAGTTGTAGCCGTTCCACGGCATGAACGCGACGAGCACGTTCCGGCCGAGCGCCAGATCACCGAGATCGGTCGACGGACCGTCGGCGATGATGTCGCCCTTGCGCACCCGGTCGCCCATCTTCACCAGCGGACGCTGGTTGATGCAGGTCGACTGGTTGGAGCGCTGGAACTTCATCAGTCGGTAGATGTCGACGCCCGAGCGACCGGACTCGAGATCCTCGGTCGCGCGGATGACGATACGTGTGGCGTCCACCTGATCCACGATGCCGGTCCGGCGCGCGGCGATGGCCGCGCCCGAGTCACGGGCGACGATCGGCTCCATGCCCGTGCCGACGAACGGCGCTTCGGCGCGCACCAGCGGCACGGCCTGACGCTGCATATTCGAGCCCATGAGCGCGCGGTTGGCGTCGTCGTTCTCGAGGAACGGGATCAGCGCCGCGGCGACGGACACGAGCTGCTTCGGCGACACGTCCATCAGGTCGACGTTCTCGCGCGGCGTCATGATGACGTCGCCTGAGTGACGGCAGATGACGAGGTCCTCGGCGAAGCTGCCGTCCTCGGTGAGCACCGCGTTCGCCTGCGCGACGTGGTGCTTGGCCTCTTCCATGGCGGAGAGATAGACGACGTCCTGCGTCACCTTGCCGTCGACGATGCGGCGGTAGGGGCTCTCGATGAAACCGTACTTGTTGACGCGCGCGAACGTCGCCAGCGAGTTGATCAGACCGATGTTCGGGCCTTCCGGCGTCTCGATCGGGCAGATACGGCCGTAGTGCGTCGGGTGCACGTCGCGCACCTCGAAGCCGGCGCGCTCGCGGGTCAGACCACCGGGGCCGAGCGCCGAGAGACGACGCTTGTGCGTGATCTCGGAGAGCGGGTTCGTCTGGTCCATGAACTGCGAGAGCTGCGACGAGCCGAAGAACTCGCGCACGGCGGCAGCCGCCGGCTTCGCGTTGATCAGGTCCTGCGGCATGACCGTGTCGATCTCGACCGAGGACATGCGCTCCTTGATCGCGCGCTCCATGCGAAGGAGGCCGACGCGGTACTGGTTCTCCATGAGCTCGCCGACCGAGCGCACCCGGCGGTTGCCGAGGTTGTCGATGTCGTCGATCTCGCCCTTGCCGTCGCGCAGGTCGACCAGCGTCTTCACGACCGCGAGGATGTCCTCCTTGCGCAGCACGCGCACGGTGTCCTCGGCATTGACGTCGAGACGCATGTTCATCTTCACGCGGCCGACGGCCGAGAGGTCATAGCGCTCCGCGTCGAAGAACAGCGACTGGAACATCGCCTCCGCGGTTTCCATGGTCGGGGGCTCGCCCGGACGCATGACGCGGTAGATGTCGAACAGGGCGTCCTGACGGTTCTCGTTCTTGTCGGCCGCCAGGGTGTTGCGGATGTACGCACCCACCGTCACGTGGTCGATGTCGAGGACCTGGATCTCCTCATGGCCCGCGTCGAGCAGGACCTTGAGCGTCTTCTCGTCGATCTCGTCGCCGGCCTCGAGATAGATCTCGCCCGTCTGGTAATTGACGATGTCCTCGGCGAGGTAGTTCCCGTACAGGTCCTCCTCGGTGGCGCGAAGGGCGACGACGCCCTTTTCCTTGATCTGGCGCGCCTGGCGGGCGGTGATCTTCTTGCCAGCCTCGACCAGGACCTCGCCGCTGTCGGCGTCGATCAGGTCCGTCAGCGCCTTCTGGCCGCGCACGCGCTCGACCGAGAACGGCACGCGCCAGCCGTTCTTGTCCTTCTGGAACTGGATGACGTTGTAGAACGTCGACAGGATCTCCTCGCCGTCCATGCCGAGCGCCATGAGAAGGCTCGAGACGGGGATCTTGCGGCGACGGTCGATGCGGGCGAACACGATGTCCTTGGCGTCGAACTCGATGTCGAGCCAGGAACCGCGATACGGGATCACGCGCGCGGCGAACAGGAGTTTGCCCGACGAGTGCGACTTGCCCTTGTCGTGGTCGAAGAACACGCCGGGCGAACGGTGCATCTGAGACACGATCACGCGTTCGGTGCCGTTCACGATGAACGTACCGTTGGACGTCATGAGCGGCATGTCGCCCATGTAGACGTCCTGCTCCTTGATGTCCTTGATCGACTTCGAGCCCGTATCCTCGTCGACATCGAACACGATGAGGCGCAGCGTCACCTTGAGCGGCGCGGCGAAGGTCAGGTCGCGCTGTCGACACTCGTCGACGTCGAACTTCGGCTGCTCGAACTCGTACTTGACGAATTCCAGCATCGAGTTGCCGGCGAAGTCGGAAATCGGGAACACGGAGCGGAAGACGGACTGCAGGCCCTCGTCGGGGCGCCCGCCTTCCGGCTCGTCGACCATCAGGAACTGATCGTAGGAGGCCTTCTGAACCTCGATGAGGTTCGGCATTTCGGCGACTTCGGGAATCGACCCGAAGAATTTGCGCACCCGCCTGCGACCGCTAAACGTCGTCGTCTGAGACATCGTCGCTCCTTGCTCTCGTCATCGCCCCTGACCGAAGGGCTCGAATCTCGTGCCCTCCCGTCGGAGAGCCGATCGCCCGCCCCTCGCGGGACGGGCCGGGCCGTCAGTGCCGCCGGAGCGGCCCGCCCGCGTCATCCGAACCCACCGCGGCGGAGGGCTCGGAGCACGTGGACGTTGGATCGATCGGGGCCGTCATGGCCTTGTGTTCGATCCGAGCACGGAAGGCGGAACGGCAAACATGCCGTCCCGCCCGCCAGTTTCAGACGCAAGACGCCAGATGGCGGTCTTACTTGACGTCGACCTTCGCGCCAGCCTTCTCGAGCTGGTCCTTGATCTTGGCGGCCTCGTCCTTCGACGCGCCTTCCTTGACCGGCTTCGGAGCGCCGTCGACGAGGTCCTTGGCTTCCTTGAGGCCGAGGCCCGTGATCGCACGGACTTCCTTGATGACGTTGATCTTGTTCGCGCCGGCGTCGGCGAGGATCACGTCGAACTCGGTCTTCTCCTCGACCTCGGCGGCGGGGGCGCCAGCGCCGCCAGCGGCAGCAACGGCGACCGGAGCGGCGGCGGAGACGCCCCACTTCTCTTCGAGCATCTTCGAGAGCTCGGCGGCCTCGAGGACGGTCAGGGCCGACAGGTCTTCAACGATCTTGGCGAGATCAGCCATGGTAGTCTTCCTTTACGGTTCGAATGTTCTGAATTAGCTGAGGAACGAGCCTCACGCCGCTTCGTCCTTCTTGGCATACGCCGCGAAAACGCGCGCGAGCTGAGCCGCGGGCGCTGCAACGACGCCTGCGATGCGGGTCGCCGGGGTCTGGATCATACCCAGCAGCTTGCCACGCAGTTCGTCGAGCGACGGAAGGGCGGCCAAAGCCTTGACCCCTTCCGCATCGAGAGCGGTGGTGCCCATCGCACCGCCGAGGATCACGAGCTTGTCGTTACCCTTGGCGAAGTCGTTGGCCACCTTCGGCGCCGCGATCGGATCCGTGGAATAGGCGATCAGGGTCTGACCCTGAAACAATCCCTGGATCTTCTCGGCGTCCGTGCCTTGAAGAGCGATTTGGGCGAGGCGGTTCTTCGCGACTTTGACGGTGCCACCCTGCGCGCGCATCTTCGACCGGAGGTCGTTCATCTGCGCGACGGTGAGACCGGCGTAACGAGCCACCACGATCGCGCCCGAGCCCTTGAAGGTCTCGTTCAGCTCCGTGACGAACTCGCGCTTTTCCGCTCTGTCCACTGCCACTCTCCAGTTGGAGCGCACCCTTGCGGCTGCACTCCGGTTGCCGTTTGCCGCCCGGCGAACCGGACGACGCTCGAGGATCCTGTCCCCTTGGCTTCTGGGATCCGCAATGGAACCGGCAGTCGCAGCAAGGCATTCAGAGGTTCGAACCGAAGGTATCGGCAAGGCCGACGAATTCGGATCTTTCCCCGTCTCATGCGGGCTTGGCGATTAAGATGGAACGGTTGGAGAACCGCTCCGTCGCCCGCAATCTCGGACAGGAAGGCGAGGGTTAGGAAGCCCCGCCCCTTTCCGCGCGACCGGGGCCGCGAGGAAACTTTCAAAGGAAGCCGCCGAGATAGGTCGGCAGCTCCCCGAATTCAAACTACTCGGCCGCGCGGACGGTGGCCGGGTCGATCTTGATGCCCGGACCCATGGTCGAGGACACCGCGACGCGCTGGACGTAGTTGCCCTTGGCGCCCGTGGGCTTCGCCTTCTGCACGGCATCCGCGAAGGCGCGGATGTTCTCGAGCAGCGCCTCGGCACCGAAGCTCGCCTTGCCGATACCGGCATGGACGATACCGGCCTTCTCGACGCGGAACTCGACGGCGCCGCCCTTCGAAGCCTTGACGGCTGCGGCGACATCCGGCGTCACGGTGCCGACGCGCGGGTTCGGCATCAGGCCGCGCGGGCCGAGCACCTTACCGAGGCGTCCGACGAGACCCATCATGTCCGGGGTCGCGATGGCGCGGTCGAAGTCGATCTGGCCGCCCTGGACCTTCTCGACGAGATCCTCGGCGCCAACGATATCCGCACCGGCAGCCTTGGCCTCTTCGGCCTTGTCGCCACGCGCGAACACCGCGACGCGGACCGTGCGGCCCGTGCCGTTCGGCAGGTTGACGACGCCGCGGACCATCTGGTCAGCGTGACGCGGATCGACGCCGAGGTTCATCGCGACCTCGATCGTCTCGTCGAACTTCGCCGACGCACGATCCTTCAGAAGCGAGACGGCCTCCGACAGGTCGTAGAGCTTCTCGCGGTCGATGCCCTCGCGGGCCTTGGTGATGCGCTTGCCAATCTTCGCCATGGTCTTCAGCCCACCACTTCCAGGCCCATGGAACGGGCGGAGCCCATCACCATCGCCATCGCCGCATCGACGTCGTTCGCGTTCAGGTCCTTCATCTTCTTCTCGGCGATCTCGCGCACCTGCGCGGTCGTCACCGAGCCAGCCTTGACCTTGCCCGGCTCCTTCGAGCCGCTGGTCAGGCCCGCCGCCTTCTTGAGGAAGAAGCTCACGGGAGCCGTCTTCATCTGGAAGGTGAACGACTTGTCGACGTAGTAGGTGATCACGACCGGAACGGGCGATCCCTTTTCCATCTCCTGGGTCTGCGCGTTGAACGCCTTGCAGAACTCCATGATGTTGATGCCGCGCTGACCCAGCGCAGGACCGATCGGCGGCGACGGGGTCGCCGAGCCGGCCTTGACCTGCAGCTTGAGCTGGCCCGCTACTTTCTTAGCCATAAGCTTCTGCCTTCATGTTGGACCGGCGAACCGGCCGTTCGGCCGCCGGAGCGACCACGCAGGAGTGCGGTACGGTTTCGATGAGGCCGGCTTCAGCCCCACCCGCCTTCCGCACGGGGTTCGGGCGGCATCGCCACCCGGAACGGTCAGACCTTTTCGACCTGACCGAATTCGAGATCGACCGGCGTCGCGCGGCCGAAGATGGAGACCTCCACCTTCAGGCGGGCGCGCTCCTGATCGACTTCCTGGACCACGCCGTTGAACGAGGCGAACGGTCCGTCGGACACGCGGACCTGCTCGCCGACGTCGAACAGGACGGTCGCCTTCGGACGCTCCACGCCCTCCTGAACCTGATTCAGGATGCGATTGGCCTCCGACTCGGAGATCGGGACCGGGCGGTTGTCCGGCCCGAGGAAGCCCGTCACCTTCGGCGTGTTCTTGATCAGAGAGAAGACCTGATCCGTCAGTTCTGCCTTCACCAGCACGTAGCCCGGAAAAAACTTGCGCTCCGAATCGACCTTCCGGCCGCGCCGAACCTCGACCACCTTTTCGGTCGGCACGAGAATCTTTTCGAACTTCTCGGTCAGCCCCTTCTGGCGGGCCTGCTCTTCGATCGACTCAGCGACTTTCCTCTCGAAGTTCGAGTAGGCGTGGACGATGTACCAGCGAGCGGTCATGTAATTCCTGCTTCTGTCCAGCGATCAGCGGCCGGTGCCCATGATGTAGCCGATCGCATAGGCGATCAGCTGATCCGACACGAAGAGGAACGTGGCGGCGAAGGCGACCATGATGAAGACCATGACCGTCGAGATGAGCGTCTCGCGCCGGGTCGGCCAGGTCACCTTCGCGACCTCGGACCGAACCTGCTGGATGAACGTGAATGGGTTAGTCTTGGTGGCCATGTACCGCTCACGACTGCGGGCGCGCAAAAGCTGGATGGCCAGCCCCACGCGCCACGTGTCTGTTAAGCTCTACATAACCGGAGCCACCGTGATTCACAAGGGCCGGGGGTGGACAATTTGCGCATGAGATCCATGGCAGGGGCAGTAGGGCTCGAACCTACGACCTGCGGTTTTGGAGACCGCCGCTCTACCAACTGAGCTATACCCCTGTGTGCCGAAGCGGATTTTCGAATAATGCGGCCGCGCCGTTTTGGCAAGCCTTATCCCCGCTCCGCGGCCGCATCCTGTTCGGCAATCTTCGCCTTGCGTGTTTTCGGCTTCAACCGGCGCAGCCAGTCCGAAACGCGCCGCTGGGGGCGCGTGGTGCGAAGGAGGTCGTCGATCGCGGCATTCGCCCCGTCGAGGCGCTCGGCCAGAACCTCCGCACCAACGAGCGCGACATCCGCAGACGAGATGCCCGGGAAGCGCTGCGCGATCGCGCCGAACAGGTCGTCCGTCGCAACGCCAGCGGTTTCGAGGCGTCGCGCGCGGACTAGCAGGCGCTGAACGATCTGCTCGAAGGTCCAATCGTGGTCGGTGAAGAGCTTCCAGCGCTTCGAGCGTCGCGCGGTGAAGCCGGCAAGGACGATTCGGCTACCCGCGCATCGCTCGGCCAGGAAAAGCGCGAGGGCGAAGCCGCTGGTCGCCACCTGATCGGAAGGATAGAACCCGTCCATGCTGGCGGCCGTGTCGAGTTGGCCGACGGCGATGCCGGCGCCGAATTCGGCCGGTGCGCTGAACCGCTCGTGCCGACCGGCGCGCAGGTTGCAGATGCCCCGGAACCGCTCGGAGCGGACCAGCCTCAGGACGTCCTCGACCTCGCGTCGATAGACGATGTTGGCGCCCGCCCGGCTGGAGCGCGCGACCAGAAGGCATTCGCCGTCGAACGGCGCGTCGAGCACCTTGTAGACCTTATTGAAGAAGACGAAGAGCGCGCTCGCGCCGTAGCGTGCGCGCAAGGACGCGATGTCGACGGCGTCGCTGTTGGCGACGAGGACGATCGTCGCGTAAGCTCCGAAGAAGGCCGCCCAGCGCTCGTTCGCGCCGGGTTCGTCCGCGAGCGGGAGGACGCCCGTCAACTCGTCAGTCCTTCGGCGCGCGCTGCGTCACATGCAGCACACGGTCGCGCATGGCGAACCACTCGTCCGCGTAGTCGTCGTTGCGATACTCGTCGAAATACGGACCGCCGTCGGTGAAGTGGACGTTCTTCGCGGCGGGGTCGTGATCGTATTCGTTGACCAGCCAGTTCCAGGCGGTCGGCAGTTCGCCGATCTGACCGTCGTTGGCGAGCCACTTGAACTGGTGAAGCTCCAGCCCGGTCGCCGTGTTGACGAACTCCGGCGAAAGAGCGCGACACTTGGCATTGTTGAAGAGCATGACGCTCGACCAGTTCTTCTTCTCGTACTTGGTCTGCACCTGGCCGAGGAACTTGGTCTCGACCTTGGGCTGGTAGTCATGCTTGATGCACATCACCGACGCGTTCTCGTCGCGCAGCGCCCAGAGTTCGGCGATGTCGGCGCGCATCAGCATGTCGCAGTCCATGAAGAGGCTCCATCCCTCGTAGTGCGAGAGATACGGAACCAGGAACCGCGAAAACGAGAATTCGGTGGACTGCAGCGCGTTGCGCTCGCGCGTGAAGGTGCCTTCGAGGTGCGGCAGCACGATCGGGCAGAACATCACCGGCATCGAGGCGTGCTCGATGATGCTCTGCGCGAGGACGTGATAGGCCACGACCTCCTTCGAATCGAACCCGACGAAGACTCGCGCGATTTCGGCAGCCATGGACACTTCCTCTTCCGTTCGTCGACGCTTCTAGAACCGCGCCCGGTCGGCGACAAGCAAGAACGCCTCCAATGTCGCGGGCGCCCGCCAAACGAAAACGGGCCCCGAAGGGCCCGCTCGCATTCCAACGTTTGTGTCGAACTTACTCGACGATCGATGCGACGATACCGGCGCCGACGGTGCGGCCGCCCTCGCGGATGGCGAAGCGCAGCTTCTCTTCCATCGCGATCGGAACG
>NZ_FOOA01000029.1 GCF_900113065.1 Aureimonas phyllosphaerae | reverse complement strand
GGGCTCACCAGTTTCCCGAGGCGGCCTCTTTCAAGATCAGCTTCTCCAGCGTCAGGTCCGACACGGCCTTGCGCAGGCGCTCGTTCTCCTTCTCGAGGTCCTTCAAACGCTTCACCTGGTCGGACTTCAGCCCACCGAACTCCTTGCGCCACCGGTAGTAGGTGAACGGCGTCACGCTGATCGTACGGATCGCTTCCGCAACCGGGCGGCCTTGCGACAGCAACACGTCGACCTGCCTCAGCTTGGCGACGATCTCTTCCGGCTTGTGCTTCTTCTGTCCCATTCTCGTGTCCTCCAGCGGCTCAAAAGCCTACTTCACGGAGGGCCACTTTTCAGGGGGAAGGCCAACCTTGCAGGCTACAAAGGGTACGCCCGAAAGCGGACGGCGAATACGAGATGAACTGATCGGTCGCGGACACCCGACGGTGCAGCATCAGAGCGGGTCGCATTGACCAGCTTGTAAGGCGGCATCGGACCGGACATCTACGTCCGGGGGGACCGCTGATACCTCGTCGCGTCACTTGAATTGGATGTTCAAGGCCATCGACACTCCTTGAACCATGTGCTTGGACGGCGTTGAGCGATTGCCGAGTGCCGGCCGTCCGATAGGCGAAGGTGCCGCGACGCATGACAGCAACCGACGTCAGCACCGATCATCCTGCGATCCTGGCGGGCATCCCGCAGCCCTACCTCGTGCTCGACGCCGATCTAACGATCGTGGCCGCGACGGACGCCTATCTCCGAACCACGGATCGGACGCGTGAGGACATCGTCGGCCGGCACATTCTCGAAGCGTTCCCCGAGAATCCCGAAGCGGCTGGAACCGTCGAACAGGGCCCCCTGGAGGTGTCGCTCCGTCACGTTCTGAGGACCGGCGAGCCGCATGAGATGGCGGTCATTCAGTACGACATCCCGCGCCCTGCAAGCGAGGGTGGTGGCTTCTACCAGCGTTTCTGGACCCCAGTCCACACGCCTGTGAAGGACGCGGACGGGTCCGTCCGCTACATCGTCCAGAACCCGATGGACGTGACGGAGAGCGTCAGGCGAACGCGGGAAGCCGACGCCCGCCTGCGGGTCGCTCTTCATGCCGCCGATCTCGGGTCGTGGGAGTACGAACCGGACACCGACATCTGGCGGCGCAGCGCGACGGTCGATGCGATCTTCGGCTTCGGCCCCGGAGAAGGTGGTCCCGTCGCCGCGCCCTTTTTTGCCAGGATGCATCCCGACGATCTGCCGACGGTCTTGAGCGCCGTGCAGGGTGCGCTCCAGAGCCCCGACCAGACGGTGCTTCACTTCGACTACCGGATCGTCGATCCCGCGACCGGCGCCATCAGGTACATCACGTCTCGTGGCGAGGTCCTTCGGACGTCGACGGGCAAGCCGCGGCTGATCGGCGTCATGATGGATGTCTCCACCGACCGCCTCCGCGAGGCCGCGCTGTCCGATGCGCTGAAAGCGCAGGAGAGCCTGCTCGCCCAGAAGGACGTGCTGCTCGCTGAGGTGAACCACCGGGTCAAGAACAGCCTTCAGCTCGTGGTCAGCGCTCTCAGCCTACAGGCACGGCGTCTGACGGATCCGTCGACGAAGTAAGCCTTCGAACAAGCGATTTCCCGGGTCCGCGCCATCACGTCAGTTCACGAGCGCCTCTACCGGACCGACAACCCGCTTGTCGTGGAGATGGGCGACTACCTGACAGGTCTCTGTGCTGATCTCGGCGCCAACTCGGAACTTCTAGACCTACTTCAGGTTGATGTCGAGCCTCTCCTTCTGAAGACGGAACGGGCGATACCGATCGCCCTCATCGTCAACGAGCACGTGACCAACGCCATGAAGTATGCCTACCCGGAAGGAACTTCCGGCCCGATCGTCCTGTCGTTGAAGAAGGTCGCGGGCGGCATGCTGGAGCTCAGCGTCGCCGACGAAGGCGTCGGTTTTTCCGGCGAGACGACGTCGCAGGGGCTGGGCACGCGGCTGGTGAAGACGATGGCCGCACAGATCGGCGGGCGCGTCGAGACCCTGCCGGCAGAGCGCGGCTACCGAGCTGCGGTGGTCTTTCCCGGCGATATTGGAGCATGAGCCTTTGCATCATGATCGTCGAGGACGAGATGCTGCTCGCGTTGGATCTCGAGGACATCCTGTTGGATGCCGGACACACCGTTGCCGGGCAGGCCTCGGACATGAATGAGGCGCTCGTTCTCGCCGAGCGTTGCGAGGGGCGGATCGACGTCGCCATCATGGACGTCAACCTCGCCCGTGGTTCCAACGGGGTGGAGACGGCCGCGGCGCTGCGGCAGCAGTGGAACATTCCGTCGCTTTTCGTCAGCGGGAACCTCGACGAGAAAACCCGTGCTCTGGCGGTTGCGTGGAAGCCGATCGGCTTCGTGGGCAAGCCGTACTCGGAACGGGAAGTGCTCGCCGCCATCGCATCCGTTACCAGAGCCACCGTCTGATTTCACCCCATCGGGCTGACTGGGCTTGGAGTGCGCGGACGCTCGGAAGCGGTCCCTCCGCTTTCGACCCTTCTACGTCATACATGTCAGTCCGATCGCTCCTCAGGAGCGGACATTGTTGCCACGAGTTTGCTACGGCTCGGTGTTTACATGAACACCCAGATGGCCGGGGCGTGGCTCTCAGTCTTGGAAGCGGAGGCGGCAATCACGTAATAGCGCCCCAACTATATCGTATGCCAGATATTCGCCCTTTAACGGATCGGGTCCGATCCGAGTTGATCCGCGTCGAGCACGGGACAGACGCCCATGTTGCCAAGTGCGATGTCTGCCTTGACCATTCGCCGACCGTCGCAGTGATCCCGCTCGTGGGCGGTTACGAGGTCGACATCTGCGAGCAATGCCTGCGCTTCGCCCATGGCAAACTGCGCGCCAATGCCGAACTGAATGACTGCGGCGGGCCATAGTCTCGGTGCTTGGCCTCGCCGGCGGATCTCCTCATCCGCGTGCGAAGCGCCCTCTCTCGCGTGACCGGCCATCTCGTGCGCGGGCATTGGTTCCCGCGCTCTTTGGAACCCTTCCGAGTACTTGCCCTTGTAACTCCAGCAGGCCGCGCCGCAAAGAGCGTCAGCGGCGCAAAACCGGAGATGACGCGATGGTCCGTCCGCCTCTTCCCTTCAGCCCCGACGTCGAGCAGCCGAGCGAGGGCGAGCAGAAGACGATCGACGGCATTATCCAGGGTATGACGGAGCAGTCCGAGACGGTGGAGAAGCGCGAGCACCATGCCGTGCGCGCCAGCCATGCGAAGTCGACCGCCCTTGCCGTGGGAATGCTGGAGATCCCAGAGGGGCTGCCTGCCGAACTGGCGCAAGGCCTCTTCGCCCGTCCCGGCATCCATCCCGTAGCGGTGCGTTTCGCGCAAGGGCCCGGCGAGCGCCTCGGCGACCGGGTGTCCACCCATCGCGGCATGTCGATCAAGGTCTTCGACGTGCCCGGCGAAAAGCTGCCCGGCCACACCACCGAAACGCAGGACTTCGTCCTCGCCAGCGGCCCGACCTTTCCCTCCGGCACCGCGGAGGGCTTCCTGCGCGACGGCACGGTGATCGGCAAGGCCACGGGGTTGCCGGAAGGCGCCAAAAGCGCGGTGTCCTCGCTCGCGCGTAACTTCAACAAGGCGCTGCACGCCTTCGGCATGGAGAGCTCGAAGGCCGACTTCTTCGGTCACCCGTTCTCGCATCCGCTGGCCGAGCCCTACTACAGCCAGGCGCCGATCCGATTCGGCGACTATGTCGCCAAGCTCTGCGCCTTCCCGGTCTCGCTGGCACAGGACGCGCTGGTGGACTGGCGGCTCGACCCGAAGGAGGACGAGGACGGCTTCCGCCATGCGACGGTTGCCCACTTTCGGGCGAACGAGGTCGTGTTCGAATTGCGCGCCCAGCTCTGGCGCGACGCGGACAGCCAGCCGATCGAGGATGCCTCGGTGGAATGGCCTGAGAACGTCAGCCCGTTTGTTACCGTCGCCAGGATCCGCTTGCCGGCGCAGGATGCCTACAGCGCGGCCCGTCAGCGGTACTTCGACGAAGCGATGACCTTCCGCCCGGCTCACAGCCTTGCTGCGCATCGGCCGCTCGGCTCGGTGATGCGGGCCCGGCTCCAGGTCTACCAGGCGCTGTCCGAGTTCCGGCACCGCGAGAACGGAATTCCGGAAGAAAACCCGGCAACGATCGAGGCGGTCCCAGCCTGACGGTATCAGATCGTTGGCGCCGCCGTTCCTTTCGAATGGCGTCGCCATCATCGCCCGGCATCCCTGCGACAACGCCTCCCCTCCTGGAACCTGCCCAGATACGCATCGTTCATCGGGTCCGTGCGCCTCTCACATCCGTGTCAGTGCCGCAAAGCCCCCACAGGACCATCGATGACCCTATCCAATCGCAGGATCGCCATCCTTATCTCGCCGCGTGGAACCGAGGATCCCGAGTTCGCCAAGCCCAAGTCGGCCGTGGAAGCCGCAGGCGCGACCGTCACGGTCATCAGCCTGAAGAAGGATGATGCTCGGACTGTGAACAACGACCTGGACCCAGGCTCCAGCTACACCGTCGACAAGACGATCGACGAGGTGTCGGCGGCCGACTTCGACGGACTGGTCGTACCGGGCGGTTGCGTCGGCGCGGACACGCTACGAGGCGATGCCAAGGTCGTCTCGTTCGTCCGGGACTTCTTCGCGGCTGGCAAGCCCGTCGGCGTCATCTGCCACGGGCCGTGTGTCCTCGTGGAGGCCGACGTCGTCAAGGGCCGAACGCTAACTGCCTACCCGACGCTGAAGACCGACATCGAGAACGCGGGCGGCACGTTCGTCGACCAGGAGGTCGTCACCGACCAGGGCCTCGTGACCAGCCGCAATCCCGACGACCTGCCGGCCTTCTGCGCCAAGATCGTCGAGGAGTTCGAGGAAGGCCGTCACCCGGCCCAGGCGAGGAGCGCCTGATGGCCGGCACCATGTCGAGGTTCGAGGGCAAGGTCGTGGTGGTGACGGGCGCAGCGTCCGGCATCGGCGAGGCGGCGGCCAAGCGCTTCGCCGCCGAGGGTGCGTCAGTCGTGCTCGCCGACAAGGATGCGGAAGGCCTGAAGCGGGTGGCAGGCGAGATCGGCGAACGCGCCGTGCTTCACGAGACCGACGTTTCGGACGGTGCTGCCTGCGAGGCGCTCGTCGCCTTCGCGGTGGAACGGTTCGGTCGGATCGACGTCCTCGTCAACGACGCCGGGGTCGACCACCTTAGCCGGATCGACGAGGGTCCGTTTTCGGACTTCACGAAGGTGATCGAGACGGATCTCTACGGTGTCGTCCATATGAGCCGGGCCGCGATCGCCGAACTCCGGAAGACGAAGGGCGCGGTGATCAACTTATCCTCCGCGTCCGGCCTTGGGGGCGATTGGAACCACGCCGCCTACTGCGCGGCCAAGGGCGCCGTCACCAACTTTACGCGGGCGTTCGCGATGGACGAGGCCAAGAACGGCGTGCGGGTGAACGCGGTGAACCCGTCGCTGACCTATACCCCGTTCACGGAAGGAATGAAGGACCAGCCGGACCTCATCGCGAAGTTCGAGGAGCGCATCCCCATGGGCCGGGGCGCCGAGGTCGACGACATCTCGGGCGTGATCGCGTTCCTTGCAACGGAGGACGCCCGTTACGTGACGGGCGTGAACCTTCCGGTCGACGGCGGTCTTTCGGCATCGAATGGCCAGCCTGCGCTGAGCTGACATACTGAGTTGGGCGGGGGCCGGCTCTTGCCAGTTCCTGCCCTCTATCGACCTCAACGGATAACGGCCGCACAAATCATTCGTGCAGCCAGGAACTTGGAAGGCAACCAACCCTTCTTCCTCTCGAGTTTAGAGAGGTTCCACACCATGACACTCGCTGCGCCCGTTCGCTTTTCCCCGTCCGTCGAAGACATCCAGCCTGACGAGCAGGAAACCATCGCTGGACTGAACGACACGTTCGATACGATCCTGGAGACGACGGCAAAGGACTACGGCCATGCGGTCCGTTCGGTTCATGCCAAGGCGCACGGGATCCTCGAAGGGAGGCTCCGGATCGCCGACGATCTCCCGACTGAACTTGCACAGGGTCTGTTCGCCAAGCCCGGTGAGCACACGGTCTACATGCGGCTCTCCACCAACGCCGGGGACATCCTCCCGGACGCGATCTCGCTACCTCGTGGGCTTGCCATGAAGGTTCTTGACGTCGAGGGCGAGCGCCTTCCGGGCGCGGAGGGAACGACGCAGGACTTCATCATGGTCAACGGCCCGGTGTTCCAGGCCAAGACCGCAGCCGACTTCCATGGCAGTCTGAAGATGCTGGCCAAGACCACCGACAGGCTGGAAGGCACAAAGACGGTCATGTCCTCGGTCCTGCGCGGCGTGAACAAAGCGTTGGAATCCGTCGGCGTCGAGAGCCCAACGCTTCAGTCCATGGGTGGCGCGCCCAACGTCGATCCGCTCGGCGAGACATACTACAGCGTCACGCCGTTTCGGTACGGCGACTACATCGCCAAGTTCTCTGTCGTCCCCGTGTCGCCTGACCTCACCGAGCTGACGGGTCGCGAGATCGACGCCAGCGACAACGAGACCGCCATCCGCGACACCGTCCGGGCCGAGATGGGGACCATCCGTGGTCGCTGGGAGTTGCGCGTCCAGCTTTGCCGCGACCTTGAGAAGCAACCGGTCGAAGACCCGACGGTAGAGTGGAAGGAGGACGAGGCGCCCTTCCAAACCGTGGCGACGATCACGGTCGAGCCGCAGGACAGTTGGGCTCCCGAGCGCGTCCAGGCGGTTGACGAGGAGATGCGCTTCGGCATCTGGACCGGGCTCGCGGCCCACCAGCCGCTTGGCAACATCAACCGCGCCCGCAAGGCTCCCTACGAACACTCCGCAAAGTTCCGCGAGCGGTTCAACGGCTGCCCGATCCACGAGCCGTCGACGAGGACGGGCGCATGAACGGATTGCGCCTCCTCGGCGCCGTCGCAGGCGGTATGACCGCCGGGATCTGCATCACGGCACTGCTGGTAGCAGGCGAGCGCAAGAGCGGTCGGCCGTCCGAGCTCGCCGATCTGGAACGTGCCGCCGAGGCCCGGCTCGGTTTGCGGGTTCGGGATCATGGTGCGCTTCCGGGTCCTGGCGAACAGGCGGTGATTCAGGGAGGCCATCTCCTCCTCTCAGTCGCCGCGGGTGCGACCTATGCGGCCGTCACCGACGAGGACTCAGGTGTCCTCTCGTCCGGGATCCTGTTCGGTCTGTCCTTCTACGCCGCCATGCACTGGATCGTCGGCCCGCTTCTCGGGGTGAAGAAGCCGGAATGGCAGGCTGATCCCGCGACGATCGGCATGCACACGGCGAACCATCTCCTGTTCGGTCTCGCGACCGCGGCGGGCGCCAGGCTCTTCAGCCGTCGCTGACGCCTGTCGCCGTTCGCCAAGCCCCGCCCAGAAGCACAAGGAATAGACTCATGAAGCCGTTCGAGGTGAACTGGTCGGAAGCGGACATCGAAGCGGTGCTGGAGCGCGTACGTGCCTATCGCTTCCCCCCGGTTCCAGAAGGCGAGGGTTGGCGGTACGGCTGCGATGTCACCTACCTGCAAGACTTCTGCGGCTACTGGACCGAAGCCTACGACTGGCGGTCCGCCGTCGAGCGGCTCAACCGTTTTCCCCAGTTCATCGCGGAGATCGACGGTGTCGACATCCACTTCGTCCATGTCGTCGGCGAGACGGAGGGGAAGCGCCCCCTTCTCCTGTCGCACGGTTGGCCGGGGTCGCATCGCGAGTTCTGGAAGGTGATCGAGCCGTTGGCCTTCCCGTCGCGCTTCGGAGAGCGGGCTGAGGACGCGTTCGACGTCGTCGTGCCGTCGCTTCCGAACTTCGGGTTCTCGGGGAAGCCTACGAAAACCATCGACCAGCGCCAGACCGCGCATCTCTTTGATCGCCTGATGCGCGAGGTTCTCGGCTACGCGCGGTACCACGCCCATGGCGGCGACTGGGGCGCGCTGGTCACGGGCCTCCTCGCGCTGGAGCGGCCCTCGAGCCTGCACGCCATCCACCTCACCATGATGTTCCCCGCCCCGTCCGCGGAGCCGGACACACCGGAGGAGCAGGCCTGGGCGAAGGAGATGGCGTCGATCGAGAAGGAGAAGGGCGGCTACCGACACCTCCAGGGTTCGAAGCCGCAGAGCCTGTCTTGGGTGGTCGGCGACAACCCCGTTGCGCAGGCGGCCTGGATCCTCGAGCGCTACCACGACTGGTGCGACCACCGGGATCGCCGCTTCGAGGACGTGTTCGACCGGGACGAACTCCTCGACACCATCATGATCTACGTGATGACCGGGGCGTTCCACTCCTCGATCCGCTACTACTCGGCGGCGCAGGAGGCGAAGTTGCGGAACCTGCCGGAGGGGCTGCGCATCAAGGTGCCGACGGCGTTCGCCCGGTTCCCCGACCCGCTGCATCTGTGGCCACCCCGCAGCATAGCCGAGAAGGGCTACGCCGAGATCACGCGCTGGACCGAGATGCCCCGCGGAGGCCACTTTGCCGCGCTCGAGGCGCCCAATCTCCTCATCGACGACCTCCGGGCTTGGGCGAAAGGGTCCAGTCAGCGCGACTGACAGGACCGTCCAGGCTCGCAGGCCGCATGGTTGGCCCTAGGCGAAGGACAGATCGGCATATCCCTCGGCAACCGATCGCAGATCGGGATGATCGGGAGCGTCTATATCGCGTCGGAACATTCGTGGACTCCCGGCACTTCAATGATCTCTCCCTTGAAGGAATGATCATGAAGTTCGCCCTTGCCGTAACCGCGAGCCTTGCCGCCGCGACCGTCCTGTCGACCGCAGCACTCGCCCAGACTGCTACCCCGACGCCCTCGCCCGCAACCGAGGCGGCCAAGCCCGCGATGGCGCAGCCGGCTCCGGAAATGAAGGCCGTTCTCGACAAGCTCCAGGAGCTTGGCGCCAAGCCCATCGGCACCCAGTCCGTCGAGGAGACGCGCAAGGGTCCGACCCCGGCCGATGCCGCAATGGCGGTGATGAAGGACAAGGGCATCCAGCCGGATGCCGCGGTCGCGGCCGTGAAGACAAAGGACATGATGATCCCGGGCGCCGCCAGCGAGATTCCGATCCGGATCTACATGCCGGAGGGAACGGGCCCCTTCCCGGTCGTCGTCTACTTCCACGGCGGCGGCTGGGTGATCGCGGACATCGACACCTACGATGCGTCGGCCCGTGGCATCGCGGCCGGAGCCAAGGCCATCGTCGTCTCTGCCGACTACCGCCATGCGCCCGAGCACAAGTTCCCAGCCGCGCACGATGACGCGAATGCGGCCTACAAATGGGTCGTGGAGAACTCCGGCTCGTTCAACGGTGATGCGACGAAGATCGCCCTCGTTGGTGAAAGCGCGGGCGGCAACCTGGCGGCCAACGTCGCCATTACGGCACGCGACCAGAAGCTGACCGCACCGCTCGCCGAGGTGCTCGTCTACCCCGTCGCCGGCAAGGACATGACGACACCGTCCTATGTCGAGAACGCCGATGCCATGCCGCTGTCGAAGCAGGCGATGGAATGGTTCGTCTCCAACGTCTTCGAAAGCAAGGAGCAGGCTGCCGACCCGCGCCTCGACCTCGTCAACCGGACCGACCTCGCCGGCCTGCCGCCGACCACGATCATCAACGCGCAGATCGACCCGCTGCGCTCGGAAGGCGAGATGCTGGCCGAGAAGCTGACGGCGGCGGGCGTCGTGACCGAGCAGAAGACCTACGACGGGGTGACCCACGAGTTCTTCGGCATGGCGGCGGTCGTGCCGCAGGCCAAGGAAGCGACGGATATGGCGGTCGCGGCGCTGACCAAAGCGTTCGGCAATTGAGCTACGGCATCTTGTAGAAGGGAAAGCCGTCGGTCCCAGCTGGGCCCGACGGCTTTCGACCCAGCAGAGACCTTCCGATGCCGCAACCGCCTTCCCGCAAGCGGTCGTTCGTCCAGCGCGGAGCTGGGAGCATGGGAACAGGTACGTTCTGCACCTCTGTCGGTTCAATCGTCATGCCCGAGGCCAGTCGATAGCTTGGCAAACGCGGTAGCGTCGGCGACGAGCCGATGACCCTTTGGCAATGATCCCGTCGACGGCGTCCTGTCCGGCGACCCAGCGCTTGGGCGGAGGCTCCATGTCGACGACGGTGACGAACGCGGATGCCAGCTTCTGGCGGTGACCCGGCTCGTGTCCGTTGAACGCCTTGACGCTCGCCGTATGCCGCTCGGTGGCTTCCGCATAGTCCTCGATGGCGAAGTCGGGAAAGACGGTCCGGCCGCGGTCCTTGAGAGGTTTGGTGCGGAAGGCGCCAGGTTCGACGATGGTGGTGGCGATGCCGAACGGCTCCAACTCGGACGCGATCGACTCCATCCAGCCCTCCAGCGCGAACTTCGAGGCTGAGAACATCGAGACGAACGGGGCGCCGATGATGCCAAGAAGGGCGCTGACGGTCACCACATGTCCCCGACGCTGAGCCCGCATCACGGGAAGGATCGCCCGAGTGACGTTGAGCGTGCCGAAGAAGTTGACCTCCATCTGGGCTCGCACCTGCTCGGGCGACAGCGTCTCGAAGAAGCCCGTATGGAAGCGTCCGGCGTTGTTCACGAGCACGTCGATTCGCCCGAAGCGGTCGACCGCCAAGCGAACGGCGCCGTCGACAGCAGCTTGGTCGGTGACATCCATCGCCAGCGCCAGCAGCCGATCGTGCTCGCCCACCTCGTCCGTAACCGCTGCGGCGTCGCAGGCGGTGGCGACGACGAAGTGTCCCGCCATCAGTGCGGCAGTGACAACGTCACTGCCGATCCCGCGCCCGGCGCCCGTGATGAACCATACCTTCGGTTCCGCCATCGTTTCTGTCCCCTGCATGGTTTGTGTTCCCGGGTGACGGCGACCGGCGCGACCTGGCTGGGCCCGCAGCGGACGCAGATGGACCGAACGTTCCCCGGCCCCACAAATTATCTAGTGCACTAGGATATAGGCAACTAGATTACGGTGTGCTAGATTACTTTCAACGACCGGAACGAAGGGCGCTCGACAGTGGTGAAGAAGGGTTCGGCTCAAGAGGTCGGCATGCAGTTGTCGTTCGCCATCTACGGCGCGGCCAACCGTGTGGCGCGCCTGCACAAGCCCCTCCTCGAACCGCTCGGTCTGACGTTCCCGCAGTATCTCGTCATGCTCGAACTGTTCAGCCGGGAGCTGCAGACCGTCGGCGAGCTCGGGGCCACCCTCGACATGGACACGGGGACCATCACGCCGATGCTCAAGCGGATGGAAGCGTTGGGCCTCGTCACCCGGACCCGGGACCCGAAGGACGAACGCCGCGTCCTCATAGCGCTGACCCCCGAGGGGGCGGCCAAGCGAGACGACGTCTGGGCGATCACAGGCCAGATCAAGGCTGCCTGCCAGCTCGACGACAAGGGTCTCGTCGACCTGCGCGACACCCTCCTGGCGTTCGGCCATCCCCGCAGCCGCTGAACGTCTCGTCCGGCGCCCTTATGCAGGCGCATTTCTCTAGTGCGCTAGAACATAGGAAGCTAGAGGCAATGACCTCATCGACAGGAACCGGGCGCGAGCCGCTCTCCCGGGAAGCCGTAGTGACGATCTCAGTCTTGGTCGTCTCGACCTTCACCGTGATCCTCAACGAGATGATGATGGCCGTGGCCCTGCCGCGCGTCATGGTGGACCTCGACGTTCCCGCCTCGACCGCGCAGTGGCTGACGACCGCCTACATGCTGACGATGGCGATCGTCATCCCGGCGACAGGGTTCCTGACCGAGCGCTACCAAATGCACACGGTCTTCACGTTGGCCATGACGCTCTTCACGGTCGGGACAACGGTCGCGATCATCGCTCCGGGGTTCGGCGCCCTCCTCGTGGGCCGTATCATCCAAGCCGTCGGCACCGCGATCGTCCTGCCCCTGTCCTACACGGCCATGAGCTCGCTCGTTCCGGCGTCCCGGCGCGGCAGCGTGATGGCGATGAACATCGTCGCGACGTCGGCCGCGCCGGCCCTCGGCCCGGTCTTCTCCGGCTTGATCCTGTCGCGTTTCGACTGGCCCTGGCTCTTCATCGCCATCCTGCCCTTGGCAGTCGGCACCCTGATCCTCGGCAACAGCATGATCCGCGTGGCGAGCGTCTTGCGGAAGGTCAGCCTGGACCCCCTCTCCATCGCGCTGTCCGCCGTCGGCTTCGCTGGCCTCGTCTACGGTCTCGCCTCGCTCGGCGAAAGCGCAGGGCATGCCGTGGTGTCCCCGTGGCTGTCGATGTTGGTCGGAGCCGTCGTGGTAGCCACGTTCGTGGTACGGCAGCTCCATCTCCAGAAGGCGGATCGTGCTCAGCTCGACATGCGCCCGTTCGCGGCGCGCACCTTCAGCGTGTCCGCCTTCACGATGCTCTGCTTCATGATCGCCTGCTTCGGAATGATGACCCTGATGCCCGTCATCCTTCAGACCTCCTACGGCTTCACCGCGGTTCAGGCAGGCCTGTTCATGGTGCCGGGCGGTGCCACCATCGCAATCGTCTCTGCCGTGGTAGGACGCGTCTACGACCGCGTCGGGGCGCGCCCGCTCGTGGTCACGGGAGCGGTCGTCGACGCCGCCGGATTGTATGCCCTGTCGACGCTGGCGCCCGGCACCCCGATGGGGTTCCTGGTAGGGGCGTTCCTAGTCACCATCGTCGGGCAGGCCATGATGTGGACGCCGCTGTTCGCGGCCTCGCTCGGTGTCCTCGACAAGCACCTGCTCCCGCACGGCAGCGCCATCGTCAACACGCTTCAGCAACTTGCCGGGGCGGCCGGCATCGCGATCATGTTCTCGATCATGAGCACGACTAGCGAGGCGCTCGTGGCCGGCGGCGAGGCGGTCGGTCAGGCGATGGCCCACGGCGCACAGCAGGCCTACCTCGTCGGCTGCGTGTTCGTAATTCTGTCCCTTGTCACCGCGCTCTTCCTGCCGCGCCGGCCCATCCCCGGCGGTGTGCCGTTGCCTGCTCACTGAGCCCGGCTCGACCTGTACCGGCGCGCCACTCCAGGCGACGACCGAACACACCGGAATAGAAAGGAACACCCCGTCATGAAGATCGGCATTCTCGGAACAGGCTTTATGGGCAAGCACCTCGCCCGCAAGCTTGCCGCCGCAGGCCACGACGTGAAGGCCGCCAACTCGCGCGGGCCGGAGACGATCCCGGCGGAAGCGCTCGAGATGGGCGCTCGAGCTGCAACTGCCGAGGACGCGGTGCGAGACGTGGACGTCGCCATCCTGGCCATGCCCCATCCCGGGTTCGAGAAGATCCGCCCACTCATCGCCGGACTGTCCGAGGATGTGGTGGTGATCGACATCTCCAACTACTTCCCCGGCCGCGACCCTGTGAACCCCGAGCTGGACGGCACCAAGGCTGAGAGCGAGTGGGCCCGCGACTTTTTCGGGCGGCCCATTGCCAAGGCCTGGAACTCGATCGGGATGGTGTCCTTCGAGACCAAGGGGCGCCCGAACGGCGAGCCGGGTCGTATCGCGCTTCCCGTCTCGGGCGACCGGAGCCGTGATCGCGAGGTCGCCATGGCGCTAGTGGACGACACGGGCTTCGACGGGTTCGACGCGGGCACGCTCGCCGACTCCTGGCGGCAGCAGCCTGGCTCACCCGTCTACATCACCGACCTCACCCTCGAGGAGATGGGGTCGGCGCTGGCGTCGGCGGAGCGCGAGCGGCTGCCCAAGCGTCGCGATCTATCCGCACAGGTGTTCGCCGAACGGGTCGGCGAACGGGCGTCTCCCGACGCGGAAACGGTCGTCCGGATCGCCCGCGCCCTTTTCATGTAAGGGGCGAGCGACCCGCTTGAAGGCGAGACAACCTGTCCCGAATCAGAATGGTCGATGGACGCAACTGGCGAAAGGTTTCGCAAAAGCGGCCTATCAGTCTTCGACGCCAGCGGGCCGGTCTAGGCGGCGATGTCGGATCGGCCAAGAGCATCCGCCAAAATCAGCGGCAGCAGGCCGCCGGCCTTCAGGACACAAACCTCCAGCGTTGTCTCGATCGCAGCGACGGTATCGAACCGGGCGACTCCCGTCCCGCTTCGGCTGACTTGGACAGGGATCAACGAACGCGATGTAAGACGACCGGGTTCGGCATCCACGTCGATGAGATCGCCCGGTCGGAGGCCGAGCGTTTCAGGAGTTGTACCTTCCGGAAGGCGTAGCGGCAGGACGCCCATGTTGATGAGGTTGGAGCGGTGGATCCGCTCGAACCCAACGGCGAGCACGGCGCGCGTGCCAAGCAAGGCCGCCCCTTTCGCCGCCCAGTCGCGGGACGAACCCATGCCATAGCGCTCGCCCGCGACGATGACGACGCTGGCACCCTCCGCCTCGTAGCGCGCCGCGGCTCGCCAAAGCGGCATTTCCTCGCCGGAGCCCGCGTGGATCGTCGAGCCCGGCGCGATGCCGGGCCCGAGGAGGTTGCGCACAGCCTTGGCCGCGAAGAGCCCGCGCAGCATGGCTTCCCAGTTGCCGCGGCGCGAGGCGTAGACGTTGAGATCCTTCGGGTCCTCGCCGCGCTCGACGAGATAGCGCGCCGTCTCGCTACCGGGCAGCACGGCGCTGGCCGGCGAGATGTGGTCCGTCGTGACGTCGTCCCCGACAACGAGGATGGGGTGGGCGGCGTAGCGTCCGAGCCTCGTGCCCTTGCCCGGCGCGGCGAAGGGCGGCCGGCGGATGTAGGTTGAGGCGGGATCGAACGGGAAGAGCGGCGTCGCCGGCGCGTCGAGCGCGGCCCAGTCGGCGCTGGCCTCGGCCTCAGCATAGGCCTCGCCAAAGTCCGTAACGGCCCGTGCGTCGGCGAGCGCCGCATCGATCTCGTCCCCGCTCGGCCAGAGGTCGGCGAGGAACACGTCCCGCCCTTCGGCGGACCGGGCGAGCGGGTCGACGAGGATGTCGCGGTTCACGTCGCCCGCCAGCGCGAACGCGACGACGAGCGGCGGCGAGGCGAGGAACCCCGCCTCCAGTTGCGGATGCACGCGCCCCGGGAAATTGCGGTTGCCCGAGAGCACCGCAACCGGAAGGATCTTCCGATCCGTCATCGCGTCCACGATGGCGGGCGGCAGCGGTCCCGAGTTGCCGATGCAGGTGGTGCAACCGTAGCCGACGATGCCGAAGCCCACCGCCTCGAGGTCAGCGAGCAGCCCGGCGCGGCGCAGGTAGCGTTCGGCCGTCGGGGAACCCGGCGCCAGGGAGGTTTTCACCCATGGCTTCGGCACGAGCCCGAGCGCTCGTGCCTTCCGGGCGAGCAGCCCGGCGGCGACGAGGAGGCGCGGATCGGAAGTGTTGGTGCAACTCGTGATCGCGGCGATCGCCACCGCGCCGTCGCCGGGTCCCTCGCCTGCCCTCGCTTGCGTGCGGGCGGCGTAGAGCGGGGCCATGGCGCGCACCGTGTCGCTTGCGGGGATGCGGTCCTGTGGCCGTTGTGGGCCAGCCAGGCTGACCTCGACGCCCCCGAGGTCGACCTCAACCACGTCCGTGTAACGCGGCTCGGCGGCCGGGTCGAACCACAGGCCTTGCCGCCTCGCGTAGGCTTCGACCAAAGCGATTGCGGCTGGACTACGCCCCGTGTCGCGGAGGTAGCGGATCGTCTCGTCGTCGATCGGGAAGTAGCCCGAGTTCGCGCCGAACTCCGGTGTCATGTTCGCGACGACGCAACGGTCGCCGGCCGAAAGGGTCGAGACCCCGTCCCCGAAGAACTCCACGAACCGGTCGGCGAGGTCGATGCGGCGCAGCCTCTCGGTCACGAGGAGCGCCAGGTCGGTGGAGGTCACGCCTGCGCGCAGGCGCCCGGTCAGGCGCACGCCGACGACGTCGGGCACGCGCATCATGGAGGGCATGCCGAACATGACGCTCTCGGCCTCCAGCCCTCCGACGCCCCAGGCGAGAACCCCGATGCCGTTGACCATCGGCGTGTGGCTGTCGGTGCCGATCATCGCGTCGGGGATCGCCCAGCCAGCCCAGTCGCCCTCGCCTTCCGCCACCACGGTGGCGAGCCGCTCGAGGTTGAGCGTGTGCATGATGCCGGTGCCCGGCGGATGGACGCGGAATCGCGAGAGCGTGTTGGTCGCCCACTTCATGAAGCGGTAGCGCTCGCCGTTGCGGCGCATCTCGCTCGCCATGTTGCGCCGGACGGCGCCAGCTTGCGCGAACACGTCAACGGACAGCGAATGGTCGGTCGAGACGTCGACGGGCAGGACGGGGTTGAGCGTCGCGGGGTCGCCGCCAATCTCGGCCAGCGAGGCCCGCATGCCGGCGATGTCGACGAGAGCCGGACCGCAGGTCGTGTCGTGCATCAGGACGCGCACGGGAAGGAAGGGTATCTCCTCCTCGCTCCGGCCGGTCTCCAGCCAGCGCAGGATCGCGCTGCGCGACCGCTCGGCGTCCTCGCCCGCGGTCCGCGTCACGTTCTCGAGCAGGATGCGCAGGATGTGGGGGAGCCGCTCCAGCCGACCTTCGGCGGCCGCTGCGAGATCGACGATCTGGAGGGAGCGCCCATCGAGATCCAGGCGGGAGACGTTCGACATGGGAGCTCCTGCGGAGGTCGGCCGGTCCCACCGGGACGCCGGGCACAGCGCCTGGTTCGGCGTCGGCGGAGGACATCGGGAGGGCGCGGAGCCCGTTCGGCCGCAAGTTACATGTCAGATAATAAAATGCAATATAGCCTCACCTATCATGCCCCGACGGAGGGGCTCTTGATCGCGCTGGCGCCGAGGATGTGGGCCCGCAGGAACTCCGAAGCCCGGGGGCGGTCGCCCGCCTCGACGATGTCGAGGATCAGGAGGTGTTCCTTGGACTGGAGCGGCAGGCGGCTGCGGTCCGTGGTGATGCGGTACTCGAGGAGGCGCCGCAGGCGGTTCACCCGCGCCAGGGCGTCGACGAAGAAGGCGTTGTGGCCGCAGCCGACCAGCATCTCGTGGAAGTGAGAGTTCAGCTCGAACAGGTGCGCGCGCGACATCCGCTCGAAGCCTCCGGCGAGGATCTCCTCCTGTTCGGCGCGCGCCTTCGCGAAGGCGGCGGCGTCGATGCGGAAGGTCGGCAGCAAAAGGCTCTGCGACTCGATCGCCGCCCGGAACTGGTAGGCCTCCTCGTAGCTCTCCCTCGACATCAGGCGGGGCAGGAACTCCCAGCCGTTGCCCGGCCGCCGGGCCGCCCATCCCTCGTTCTGGACGCGGTTCAGCGTCTTGACGACCCGGGTTCGCGGAACGTCGTAGAGGCGCATCAGTTCGCTCTCGCTGACCTTGTCCGGCAGCTCGCCCGACAGGCATCCCTCGACCAGCGCGGCGTAGAAGGCGTCCTCCGGCTCGACGGCGGGCGGTGCCGCTTGGCTCACCTCGGCGAGGTCGGCCGCGTCCCTGGCGAGGAAGTAGCCGCGGTTCGGCTCCAGGCGCACGATGCCGTCGGCCGCCATCTGCTTGAGCGCGGCGCTGACGGGCGCCCGCGACACGCGAAGCGCGTCGGCGAGCCCCTGCGCGGGAAGGTGGTGTCCTTCGGGGAGGCCCCGTTCGCAGATATGGGACAGGATCCTCGTCGTCGTCTGCGAGGAGAGGCTCGGCCTCGCCATGTCGTCCTCCGGCATTCGTTTGGCACTTTGGCTAGCACACTTTCGCGAGCGAATAAGAATTTCGCAAGTCTGTTGCTTTTACGATTTATATAATGCAATCGTGCCGCCCGAGGGAAGCGATGGCGCCAAGCGCCTCGAGCCCGAACGGTGCCGACGGGAGGTCGGCTCGCTCCATCCTTGGGAGATCTGCATGACCCTGTTCACCCGCCGCCACCTTGTCGCCGCCATGGGTGCCGTCGCGCTCGCGGCGACGCTGCCGTTTCCGGCCGTCGCGCAGGACGCGCTGCCCGAGCTGAAGATCATGGCCCCCGCCGGGGCCGGCGGCGGCTGGGACTCGGCCGCCCGCTCGCTCCAGCAGGTGATGACCAAGGTCGGAGCGGTCGGCAGCGTCCAGGTCACCAACGTAACCGGCGCCGGCGGCACCGTTGGGCTCGCGCAGTTCGTCAACGACGCCGACGGCAGCGCGGACCAGACCATGGTCGGCGGCATCACCATGGTCGGCGCGATCATCTCCAACAAGGCGCCTGTCAACCTGTCCCAGATCACCCCGCTCGCCCGCCTGACGGGCGATCCGCTGGTGATCGTGGTGCCGAAGGACTCGGAACTGAAGACGGTCCAGGACCTCGCCAAGGCGGTGAAGGAGAACACCGCCTCGACCCTCTGGGCCGGCGGCTCGGCGGGCGGCGCCGACCACATCCTGGCAGCCCTCTTCGCCAAAGCCGCGGGCGCCAACCCCGCTGAGATCAACTACGTCGCCTTCTCCGGCGGCGGCGAGGCGTTGGCCGCCATGCTGGGCGGCCGCGTGACCGCGGGCATCTCCGGCTACGGCGAGTTCGAGGGGCAGATCAAGTCGGGTGACCTCCGGGCCCTCGCCCTCTCCTCGCCCGAGCGCCTGCCCGGCGTCGACGTGGCGACGCTGAAGGAACAGGGCATGGACGTCGAGGTCGTCAACTGGCGTGGCATCTTCGCCGGCCCGAACATCTCGGCCGACGACAAGGCCAAGCTCGCGGGCGCCGTCGAGAAGACGGTGAAGTCGCCCGAGTGGGCGGAGGTCCTCAAGGCACGCGGCTGGAGCGACTACTACGCCCCGTCCGACGAGTTCACCGCTTTCGTCGCCTCCGAGAACACGCGCGTCCACGACGTCCTGAAGTCCATCGGCCTCGCCGACTGACCAGGCACAGAGCGGTCCAGGCGGCGGAGACCTCGCGCTCTGCCGTCACCGCACGGGAGGGATTCATGCCATCGTCCAAGCTTCGGTCCTTCGACCGCCCGGCCGCCGTGGTCGGCGCCCTGCTCCTGGCCGTTGCCGCCGTGACAGCCTTCGACGCGAGCCGCATGTCCAAGGGCGCCGTCTACGGCATCGGTCCGACCGCGTTCCCGAACGTCCTCGCTATCTTCTTCGCCGGGCTCGGCCTCGCTCACTTCGTCGTCGCCTTCCGGGACGGGTTGCCGAAGCCCGACGAAGCCGATTGGTCGGCCTTCGCCTGGGTGTCCGGCGCCCTCCTCGCCCTGATCGCCTCGGTGGCGGCGGGCGGCGGCTTCATCCTGGGTGCGACGCTGCTCTTCGCGATGACCGCGCGTGCCTTCGGCCGCCGGGCCTTCCTGAAGGACGTCCTGATCGGTTTCGTGATCGGCTTCCTCGTCTTCCTCCTGTTCAACAACCTCCTCTCGCTGACCCTGCCCCAGGGCCCGCTCGAGCGCCTGCTCTAGGACGACCGCGATGGATTCCTTCTTCGCCCTCGGTCACGGCTTCCTCGTCGCGCTTGAGCCATCCAACCTCCTCTTCGCCACCGTCGGCGTGCTGCTCGGCACCCTCGTCGGCGTCCTGCCCGGCATCGGGCCGGCGCTCACCGTCGCCCTCCTCCTACCCGTCACCTTCAAGCTCGACCCGGGCGGCTCCATCATCATGTTCGCCGGCATCTACTACGGCGGCATGTACGGCGGCTCGACGACCTCGATCCTCCTCAACACGCCCGGCGAGAGCGCCTCCGTCGTCACGGCGCTGGAGGGCAACAAGATGGCGCGATCGGGCCGCGGCGGCCCGGCGCTGGCGACGGCAGCCATCGGCTCCTTCGTCGCCGGCACGATCGCGACGATCGGCCTCGCGTTCCTCGCGCCGCTCCTCGTCAAGATCGCCGTCGGCTTCGGTCCCTGGGACTACTTCGGCCTGATGGTGCTAGCCTTCGTGACGGTGGCTGCGACCTTCGGCTCCTCGCCGCTGCGCGGTCTCACCAGCCTCGCCTTCGGCCTCCTCCTCGGCCTCATGGGCATCGACCAGCTTACGGGCCAGGCGCGCATGACCTTCGGCGTGCCGCAGCTCCTCGACGGCATCGAGGTGACGACGCTCGCCGTCGGCCTCTTCGCCATCGGCGAGGCGCTCTACGTCGCCTCGCGCCACCTCCACAACCCCGAGAAGCCGATCCCCATCAAGGGCTCGCTCTGGATGACGCGCGAGGACTGGAAGCGGTCGTGGAAGCCCTGGCTGCGCGGCGTCGGCTTTGGCTTCCCGATCGGCGCCCTGCCGGCCGGCGGCGCGGAGATCCCGACCTTCCTGTCCTACGCCACGGAGCGGAAGCTCTCCAAGCATCCGGAGGAGTTCGGCCGCGGTGCGATCGAGGGCGTCGCGGGCCCGGAGGCCGCCAACAACGCGTCGGCCGCAGGCACGCTGGTGCCGCTCCTGACGCTCGGCCTGCCAACCTCGGCCACGGCCGCGATCATGCTCGCCGGCTTCCAGCAGTACGGCCTTCAGCCCGGCCCGCTCCTCTTCGCGAACTCGCCCGACCTCGTCTGGGGCCTCATCGCCAGCCTCTTCATCGCCAACGTCATGCTGGTGATCCTGAACCTGCCACTGATCGGCCTTTGGGTGCGGCTCCTCGCCATTCCCATGCCCTGGCTCTACGCGGGCATCCTCGTCTTCGCCGCCATGGGCACGGTCGCCTCCAACCCGTCGGCGGTCGAGCTCGCGATCCTTGTCGTGTTCGGCTTCATCGGCTTCTTTATGCGGCGCTACGACTATCCGATCGCGCCGGCCGTCGTCGGCCTGATCCTCGGCCCCATGGCCGACGCGCAACTCCGCCGCTCGCTTCAGATGAGCCTCGGCGACCCGATGATCCTCCTGGAGAACCCGGGTTCGGCGACGCTCCTCGGCATCACTGCCCTGGCCCTCCTGGCGCCGTTCGTCCTCAAGGGGCTCGAGCGGTTCCAGATGCAGGAGGACTGAGTTGCGGTCCCACGGACCGGAAGTGAGAGCTGGAAAGTCCGCTTCAACGAAGCCCAGTCCGACAGTGGACGGTCCGCAAACCACCCTGTTGAACCGATGAAGGCCAGAGAGGCTGACGCCAACCCGCGCCTGCCCTGGCCCAGGTCTTTCCCGACCGTCCGAGCGACCCATGCTACCCGGCTTCATGTCCGCCGCTCCAATGTTCAGAACTGATACGTGACGTTCGCCTTGAAGGTGCGGCCCGGCTCCGAATAGTAGAGGTCCGGCTGCGACGGGCTGAGCGGTACGTTGACGGCGTCGAAGTAGGTCTTGTCGAAGAGGTTGAAGACGCCGCCCGCCACTTTCAGCCCTGGCACCTGATCGGGCGCGTACCAGGCTGTGAAGTCGACGACGCCATAGCCCGGCGATTCGAAGCCCTGGTTGACCTTGTCCCGGCGGGAAGCGAGCTTCGTGCTGACCTCACCTCCCCATTCCTTGCGGTCGTAGCCGAGACCGACGATGGCCGTCAGCGGCGGGATCGAGTCGAGATAGACGTCGTCGGTGCGGTTTCGTCCGTCGATGTAGGAGAGCGAGCCGCGGGCCGTCCAGAAGTCGGCGAAGCGGACATGGGCCCCGAACTCGACGCCGGAGATACGAGCATCCGGAATGTTGCGGTAACTGGAGACGCCGCCCTGCGGATAGAGCGGGTCGCAGTTCACGCGGTCGACGAAGCAGGATGGGCTGCGCTGCACCACGTCGATGAAGTTCTCGTAATCGGTGTGAAAGACATTGATATGGGCGCCGAAGGTGTCGCGTTCGAGCTTCAGGCCGACATCGAAACCGTTGCTCGTCTCCGCTTCGAGGTTCGGGTTGCCCTCGCGCAGATAGGTGCCGACTGCGCCGAAGCGCGAATAAAGCTCGCCCACCGTCGGGGCGCGGAAGCCCATCGACCACTGGCCGTAGGCCGTCAGGCCCGGAATGAGATCGTATTCCGCCAGAAGCTTGGGCGAGAGGGCCGTGTCGTTCGACGAGGGCGGCAGGGAGCCCGGATAGGCGGCGCTGCGCGCGTAGTCATCGGTGAGCTGCGGCGCCTCCTCGTACCAGTCGAAGCGCAGGCCCGGGGTCACCCGCAAGCGGCCGCTGGCAAGGTCGATCTGATCCTCGGCGAAGACGCCGATGGCGCCGCCCTCGACCTCGGGCGTGTCGGCCTGGTTGGTGTGCAGGTTGTTGCAGGTGGCGAAGGCGCCGGTATAGGGCCGGCGGCAATTGTCGTAGCCGGCGGAATACTGTGTCGTGGTCGCTTTGCGCAGCTCGG
This sequence comes from Aureimonas phyllosphaerae, assembly GCF_900113065.1. Classification (GTDB taxonomy): domain Bacteria; phylum Pseudomonadota; class Alphaproteobacteria; order Rhizobiales; family Rhizobiaceae; genus Aureimonas; species Aureimonas phyllosphaerae. Next base: position 6,853 of record NZ_FOOA01000029.1, on the reverse strand, counting down.
TGCCGAGTGTCAGCTTGTGGCTGATCTCGCCCGTGAGGAAGGTTCGGGCGGCAAAGCCGGTGAAGCCGACCGACGCTTCCTCGAAACTGTTGTCGCGTCCGTAGGGGCCGATAACCGACACGGACCGGTAGGCGTCGATCGTCGAGTGGCGTTCCACGGCCTGGTAGTAGAGGACTGCCGACGCCTCATCGACGAGAGCCGATCCAAGTTCGGGCGTCTCGTAGTCGTAGGTCAGCGATACGCGCTCGCGGTCGATCCCCTCGCCCGAGGCGTAGTTGCCGGGGCGGTAGTTGTCGCGCGCGCCGATGCCTTGCGAGGTCCGCGTGTCGATGTCCTCATCCCGGCTGAAGATCTCGCCGGTGATGCCGAACCGGTGGCCCTCACCGACATTCTGATGGACCTTTGCGAGGAGGTTGTACTGGTCGTAGTCGAGCGGGTTCGGCGCGGTGCGGGTGGGGCCGAACGTGTCGATGTCGCCTTGGCTGTCCACCTGATGGCCGCCGCGATAGCCGCCCTGGATGAGTACGCTGGTGTCGCCGACGCGCATGGCCGCGGCATTGGCCGTGAACCAGCTCCTGTCGGTGGAATCGTAGCCGTTCTTCGTGAGCACACCGACCTTGCGCCCGCCAAGAAGCAGGTCCTCCGGGTCGAGCGTACGCAGGGCGAGGACGCCGCCGAGCGCGCCCGAGCCGAGCAGCGGGTCGGCGCCGCGCGTCAGGTCCAGGGAGGAGAGCGTCGAGAAGTCGAAGGCGTTCGCGCCCCCTTCGGCACCGCGCGTGACGTCGTTGAGGTAGGGCACGCGGATGCCATCGATCGTCGTGAGGACGCGAGGCCCTTCGAGACCTCGAATGTTGATGCTGTTGGTCTGGCGATTGAACGTGACGCCGGCCTCTTCCGTACGGCCGAGGTCGTCGATCGAGTCGATCAGCTTGTCGTCGATCGTGGTGCGTGTCGTCCGTGTGGTCGTCGCCGTGCCGGCAGCCCCCATGGCGCCCTCGGTGGCGCCCTCGACGACCACGGTGTCGAGGACGAGGCTTTCACCCTCGGCTGTCTCCGTCTGAGCTCCCGCCCCCGTCGCCAGGAGAGCACCAAGCGCCGCCCCCGTCGTCATCGTCTGAACCAATCGGCGCATCGTCATGACCCCTCACGCGATGTCGGCAAGACGTCGCGTCCTTCTTGGAATACTTCCATCATTTCAGCCACGGAGCCCCTGCCCCGGCACGAGGCATAATTGCTATTTTATTATGGAGTCAAATTGATTCATGCGGGCGCAACTGCATTTGATTCGCTCTAAATTGGAGATATTCCAATTTAGAATGGGTCTATATTGAAAATATCCGAGAATTTTCGCGGTTTTTACTTGACGGATGGGGCCGTCCTGCGAGACGCAAAGCACCATCATGCCAAGCCGCCGGGTCGCCGATCGACGCGGCCGCCACGGAGACGCGACCGCCCATGCGCCTGATCGCCACCGCCCTCGCCGCTTCGCTGACCTTCTCAGCCCCGATCGCCACGCGTGCGGCGGAGCCGCAGCGCATCGTCTCGATCGGCGGGGCGATCACGGAGATCCTCTATGCGCTGGGCGAGGACGAGCGCATCGCGGCCGTGGACACCACGAGCCTCCATCCGCCCGAAGCGCTCACCCGCAAACCCAATGTCGGCTACATGCGCCAGCTTTCCGCCGAGGGCGTCCTGTCGCTCTCGCCCGACCTGATCCTCCTGGACGAAGGTGCCGGGCCGAAGCCCGCGGTGGACCTCCTCGACGCGGCCGGCGTCCCCGTGACCCACGTGCCGACGGGCTTTACGGTCGACGATCTCGACCGGAAGGTCCGCCTCGTCGCGGATACCGTCGGCAAGGGACCCGAGGGCGCGGCGATGGCCGAGACCATCCGGGCCGACCTCGCCGCCCTCGAGGCGCAGCTCGCCTCGGTGCCGGCCCGGAAGAAGGTGCTCTTCATCCTGTCGCTGGTGGACGGCCGGCCGAACGCCGCCGGCACCGGGACCGGCGCCGACGCAGTCATCCGGCTTGCGGGGGCAGAAAACGTGTTCGGCACGATCGAAGGCTACAAGACGCTGTCGACGGAAGCGCTCGCGGCGCTCCAACCGGACGCGATTCTGATGGTGACGCGGGCCGGCTCCCCCGACATCGATCCCTTCAGCATCCCGGCCCTCACTGCCACGCCCGCCGGCCGCTCCGGCACCGTGATCCGTATGGACGCCCTGCACCTTCTCGGCTTCGGCCCGCGCACGCCCGGCGCGGTCCGCGAGCTCGCGGCCCGGCTCTATCCCGAACTCGACCTTGCAGGACCGGGCACCGATGGTCGCTGACGTGCTGCCGATGACGCGGCGCTTGGCTCTCCCCGGCGACCGGGCGTCGCGGGCGCGACTGGCTCTTTGCGCCCTCGCCGCGCTGACGCTCGCGACCGCGGTGCTCGCGCTCGGGGTCGGCCCCGCCATGCTGCGTCCGGCCACCGTGACACGGGTGCTTCTGGCCGGACCGCAAGGCCAGGCGGCCTCGCTCGCCGACACCCTGATCGTATGGCAGATCCGCCTGCCGCGGGTGCTCCTCGGTGCGCTGGTCGGTGCGTCGCTCGCAGCCGTCGGCGCGATGATGCAGGGGTTGTTCCGCAACCCGCTGGCCGATCCGGGGCTGGTCGGCGTTTCGTCGGGTGCCGCCTTCGCCGCCGTCGCGGCGATCGTCCTGTCCGGCGGCGTGCTCGCTCCCTACCACGCGCTTGTCGGCATCTACGCCTTGCCGCTGGCGGCGTTCGGCGGCGGCCTCGTCGCGACGCTCCTGATCTACCGCATCGGCACGCTGGCCGGGCGGTCCTCCATGGCGCTGATGCTGCTCGCGGGGATCGCGCTGGGCGCGCTGGCGGCGGCGGGTACGGGTTTCCTGGTCTATATGAGCAACGATGCGCAACTGCGCGACCTTACCTTCTGGAGTCTTGGGGGCTTAGGGGGCGCCAACTGGACGAAGCTGGCGGCCGCCGGCCCAATGATGCTCGGAGCGCTCCTCTGCGCGCCCGTCCTCGCGCGCGGCCTCAACGCGATCGTCCTCGGCGAGGCGGAGGCCTTCCACATGGGCGTTCGGGTCCAGGCCCTGAAGCGTCTGACGGTCGTGGTCGTGGCGCTGGCCACCGGCGCCGCGGTCGCTGTGTCCGGGACGATTGGCTTCGTCGGGATCGTGGTGCCGCACCTCCTGCGCCTTTGGCTCGGGCCCGACCACCGCCACCTTCTTCCGGCCTCGATCCTCGCTGGTGCCTGCCTTCTCCTTTGCGCCGACATGGTCGCGAGGCTGGTGGTCGCGCCGGCGGAACTGCCGATCGGCATTCTCACGGCGGGGATCGGCGCGCCGGTCTTCCTCTGGATCCTCCTGCGCCGCCGCGGCGTCGCGGACCTCTGAGCCATGATCACGCTGGAAGACGCCACCGTCGCCTATCGCGGCCGCACCGCCCTGCATCCGACCTCGCTCGACATCGCGCCGGGGACGTTCACGATCGTGGTCGGGCCGAATGGCGCGGGGAAGTCGACCTTGCTGAAGGTCATGACGGGCGAGCAGGCGTCGCAAGGCGGCCATGTCCGCCTCGACGGCACGGCGCTCGCCGCGTTCCCGGCGCGCGTGCTCGCCCGTCGCCGTGCGGTGCTGCCGCAGTCCTCCGCGCTCGCGTTTCCGTTCACGGTCGCCGAAGTGGTGCGCCTCGGCCTGGAAGCCGGCGGCCATGCGGGCGGGCCGGACGCGATCCTCGCGGCCCTGGCGCGCGTCGATCTCGCGGGGTTCTCCGGGCGCTTCTACCAGGAGCTCTCGGGCGGCGAGCAGCAGCGGGTGCATCTCGCCCGCGTCCTCTGCCAGATCGGCGCGCCGGTGGAGGCCGGCCAGCCGCGCTACCTGTTCCTGGACGAGCCGATCTCCTCGCTCGACATCCGCCACCAGATCGGCGTGCTCCGCATCGCCCGCCGCTTCGCCCACGAGGGCGGCGGCGTGCTCGCGGTCCTGCACGACCTCAACCTCGCCGCCGCGTTTGCCGATCGCATTCTCGTCGTCGCCGGCGGCCGCGTCCTCGGCGACGGCTCGCCGCCGGACGTCCTGACCGACGAACTGATCGAGCGTGCCTTCGGGCTGCCCCTGCGCGTCGGTGCGCTGCCGGCCGCCGGCATCCCCTTCATCCTGCCCCAGACCGCAGCCTGACCAACGGACCCGACATGGACACCTTCGAGACCGCGAACACGGCCCCACTCCCCTTCTTTGCGTCTGCGAAGCGACCGCGGGACCTCGCGCGCGACCTCGGTCTCTCGGAAGCCGAGCTTCTCGACCGGCACGACGGGCCCGAGGTCGTGCGGCTGCGCGCCGAGATCCCGGCGATCGTCGAGGCGCTGCCAAACCTCGGCGAGGTCCTATCGCTGACGCGCAACGAGGCGGCGGTGCACGAGATCGTCGGCACCTTCGGCGCAATCCATCTCAACGGCCTGATGGGCCTCGTCCTCAACCCACCGCTCGATCTGCGGCTCATCTTGAAGCATTGGGTCAGCGTCTTCGCGGTGGACATCCCGAACGAGACGGGTGCGCGCCGCTCGATACAAGTCTTCGACGCGGCCGGCGACGCGGTGATCAAGGTCCACCTCCGCTCGGCGTCCGATGCAGCCGCGTTCGAGGCGATCCGGGCCCGTTTCACCGACGAGGCAGCAGTACCCTTCGCGGTGTCGCCCTATCCGGTCGAAGCGCCCCTGGAGTGCGGCGACCTCGACGCCTTCCGCGACGAATTCGGTGCCATGCGCGACGTGCACGAGTTCGCGCCCATGCTGCGCCGGCACGGGCTTGACCGGCGCGGTTCCCTGGAAGCATTGGGTGAGGCGCATGTGCGCCGCCTCGCGCCCGACGCGGCGGCAGCGCTCCTGCATGCGGCCAGCGCAAGCGGCACTCCGATCATGTGCTTTGTCGGCAACCGGGGCTGCATCCAGATCTTCACCGGCCGAGTGACCAACATCAAGGCGATGGGGCCCTGGATCAACGTGCTCGATCCCGGCTTCGACCTCCATCTGCGCCAGGACCTCGTCGCCGAAGCGTTCGAGGTGCGTAAGCCGACGAAAGACGGGCTCCTGACATCGATCGAAGTCTATGACGCGAAACGTGAAATGATCGTCCAGTTCTTCGGCGAACGCGAGCGCGACAGACCGGAGTCGGCAGCATGGCGTGAGTTGGTGGCAGCCATCCCGGACTGGCGAGATGCCGACGACGAGTTCCAGCCTGAGCTGGATGGTGAGCGGGCATGAGGTACGAAACCCGCATCTCGCCACCGGTCAGCCGGCTGTGACGCCAGACAGCTTGCGACGGCATGGCGGCTATCAATGCGACGCCGCTCGAAACCGGACGGTCGGGTTTCCACCCCGTTCGGTCTTAAGCGACGAAGAAACTTGGCCCCGCAAACACGACCTCGCCTCTCGGTTCAAATCATCGCGCCACCTGCGCAGCGGTGCTGCAATGTCGTCCCAGCAATTCTACGTCAGGCCCTATGGTCTGCCCCTTTAACAATATTCGCGCTGGCCCCATGCTTGGTCTATAATTTATCACCTGCCGTGGCGCTGCAGAACACTGATTCAACCCTACCTGCAGCCTGTCGCTTTCAGGTTGTGGAGAATTGTTGTGGGAGAGAAATCTAACGCAGTTGAGTTGGCCGTCGAGATCACGACTGCGTGGCTCTCGAATCCAAACACGCGGGTAGCCCCAGAGGACGTTCATACCTTTCTGAAGAACAGTCACGCCGCTCTCGTCGGCATGATCGATCCGCCTGTCGAAGCGTCCGCTACCCCGCCGGAGGCTCCGGAGGACTACCAGGGCGCCGTCAGTGCGCGAAAGAGCTTGGCAGATCCTGAGATCATCATCAGCATGATCGATGGAAAGCCCTACAAGGCGCTTCGCCGTCATCTCGCCGCGAACGGATTGACGCCTGGAACCTATCGCGAGCGATACGGGCTGAAGGCAGATTATCCGATGGTCGCGCCGAACTATTCGAAGCGCCGTGCCGAAGTGGCCAAGGCGTTGGGCTTGGGGCGCAAACGCGTTGCATCGGCGGAGGCTTCAGCAGACGAAGCTGCTGCGTCCGAAGCAGCGGCCGCACCCGAGCCCACCGCGAAGCTGAAGGGCAAGCGGCCCGTGAAGGCCCGCGCGAAGGCTGACGCCTGATCTATCTCTGCCATCTCGCCAATCTACGGGATGGCCAGCGGCTCGGTGATCAGCGGAACGATCGGAATCGGCTTCGTCACCATCTGACATCCGCTGAACCAATATGGTCCGATAACTCCGAATAATCGCCCTGCGCGTCGTCGGCTCCGAAGGCAGAGCTGAGGCTGACGATCGTGTTGCCGAGCGTGAAAACCGGGCGGCAGTTTCCCGCCGTCCGGCCTGTAGACCTTAGTTCGCCGAGGGCATCGGCGCCCCGTTCGCCGCGGGCGGCGCCGGCGGCAGCGTGAGATCGGGAATGCGATCGGTCAGCGGCTTGGCCGCTGCGATGCAGGCGTCCATAGGCTCATCGCCGCAGTTGATCCGGATACCCGCATCGCGGCCGAGCCGGATTTCCACGCCCTTGCCCATCGGCGGCGGGGGTGGCGGTCCGCGGTGATCGCCGGGACGCGGCGCCTCGCCCGGAGGGGGCGGAGGCGGCAAGTCGGCCGGTGCGGGACGGGCGTTGCCGTCCGGTCCGGGCATGGCCGCAGCGGCCGGCTGTGGGGGCGGAGCATCGGGCGACGGCGCACTCTGCGCCGCCGCGAACGAGGTGAGCCCGACGGCAAAAGCCGTTGCGAGCAACGCTGATTTGATCATGAGATGTCGATCCTTGAGCAAGATGCTTCGATCCGG
>NZ_FOOA01000038.1 GCF_900113065.1 Aureimonas phyllosphaerae | reverse complement strand
AAGGCAACCTCGACCAGCTACGCCTCTACACCAACGAGCTGATGCACGAGAACCTTGCCATCTACACAAAGCTCGGATGGGAGGAATACGATCGTGCCGAACAGGACGGCTTCCGTCGCGTGTTCATGCGCAAGCGGATTGATCCACGCCCTGCTGGAACACCGACCGAATAGTCTCGTCAGGGTTTGCAGTTCGTCCGCTTCTCGCACACGTCCTCAGAAAGCCGACGGTCGGGAAACCACCCTTAGCGGAATTGCTCCACCTTCAGCCCAAGCTCGCCGGCAACCCTGGACCAAGCTTTGTCGGCCGTGACGACCGGCACCGCGAGCTTCAGTCCGAGCGCCAGACAGGCGCGGTCTCCGTGGCTGAGCCCAAAGGCTTTCGTGACCGCGAACATGCCACCGGCAGAAACCGCTAGGTCGACGTCGAGCGCATGGATGCGCAGCCCAAGGGCCAGGACCAGCTCCCGCGCCTCGTCCTGCGACATGCCCGTCTGGCAGAGCTTTGAAACCGTCTCTTGGATCGTGAGAGCCGAAGCCGCGGCCCCTTGATCGATCCAACGCTCTACCTTCGCGGCACCCCGCTCGGAAAAGGCGTAGGCCAGGATCGCGGACGTATCGATGACGCAGGCGCTCACTAGGCTGCATCCTCGGCGTCCGGAGTGATCCGCTCGATCTCCTGCTGCGCCTCGACCCGCTTCTCGGCCAGGAACTCATCCACGACACTGACGCCGGGTTTCGCATATCGCTTGGCGATAGCCTGGGCGCGTTTGCGCCGGAGCTGCGCCGTGGTCAACGTGATCTGGTCGCCCTCGGCTTCGATGATGACCCGATCGCCCTTCTGAAGCCCAAGAGCCCGACGCAACTCGGAAGGCAGGATGACGCGCCCGTTCTCCTGCATGGGTAGCTCGTACACCTTCAATGCCGCCTCCAACTAAAGACTGCGAACGATCGATGGAACCCTGTGAATGAATAGGCACCCGCAATGTTCAATGATACCCAATGTATATGTTTAGACCTAGCAGCCGCAATAGGGTGTTGAATGGCTCGCTGCGCTCAAACCCGTCTGCCTGGACCGGTTGGAAGCCTGAGGCGTTGGCGGTCGTTTTCGACCCTGCGCCAATTCGAACGGTTATGAGCAGGGGCAGAGCGACATGCTCGAAAATAGGCTGTCGTGCGTATCGAGCATGCTCTATAATTTTCGTACGTTTCCGAGCGGTTTCGAGGTCCGATGTCCCGCGTGTTTGCCTATGTCCGCGTCTCCACCAACGGCCAGACCACCGAAAACCAGATCGGCGAAATCCGCGGCGCCGGCTTCGAGGTGCATGCGCGCCGCGTCGTCTCGGAAACCGTGTCGGGGTCGCTCGCCGCGAAAGATCGGGAAGGCTTCGCCAAGCTTCTCGATCGCATGGAGGAGGGCGACGTTCTCGTCGTTACCAAGATGGATCGCCTCGGCCGCAACGCCATGGACGTTCGGGCGACGGTCGAACTCTTGGCTGGCATGGGCGTCAAGGTCCATTGCTTGGCGCTGGGCGGGGTGGACCTGACGAGTTCCACAGGCCGGATGACGATGAGTGTCATCAACGCGGTAGCCGAGTTCGAGCGTGACCTCTTGATCGAGCGAACCCAGGCTGGTCTGATCCGGGCCAAGGAGCAGGGCAAGGTGCTGGGGCGCCCCGCCAAGCTGACGGCTGAGCAGAAGCGCATGGTGGTCGAGCGGATCGGGGAGGGGGCTTCAATTTCCGCCTTGGCCCGGGAGTTCGCGGTGAGCCGCCTGACGATCCAGCGGACCCGTGACGGAGCAAGGCAACAGGATCAAGTAGCGCCATAGCCTGCTCTATGGCACCACGCTATGCCCCGTCAGCTCATCACAACCAATGGCTTGCCGCGCCGATCGGCGCCGAAACCCCTCGCCGATCTACGAGGGAGATGGCGTCGATATTGGTAGTGGCTCGGGAGCACGTCGTCGGCCGCCTGACGATCAAATGCGCCTGGGACGAAGCGTACCCCTGGCAGCATTTTTGAGTGCTTGCTCTGCAGACAGCGAATCGGAGAGTATCGTCGTTATGCCCAGACATTACATCCATGGGGGCGCTGCGGATTTCATTGTCTCCCAGTGCCTCGACCTGTCGACGATCATAGAGAACGATGGCGTCATGCCGCCGGTGCTGTTCCGGGATTTTAAGAGCTTGACCGCCTGGAAGAACCAACATGACATGGCGATCCAGCGTGTTGGGAACAGGCGGCTGACGTCGGTCGTCAGGATCCGAGGCTATTACAGATGCCTCAACAGCGGTCTCAACACGCTGCTTCCTTACGATCAGCTCTGGGCTCGCGCTTCCTACCGGTCCTACGCATCAGCTATGAAGGAGTTGTCGCAATCTGGCTTTAACATCGCCGGCTCCGACATGATCGGCGTCCATGCCGATCATGTCATCAACCGTGCAAGACTGCTTCACCTGCCGCATACCTGGGTCAAGCTGTTTCCGGTGGAGGCGACCTCCAATGCACCGTTCGGCAATATCGAGAGGCGCCTACCGGCAATCGTCTTCGTGGACGATCAGATCCGGTTGTCGCCGATCCTGTTCCTGAAACTTTACTGCGGACGCATCCCGATCGACGTGAACGATCTTGCCGCCACGCTCGCCGACATTCGCGGCCGCCTTCTAACCGCGAACGCCCACATCGCCACCCTTCTGCACGACATGGAACGGGACGCGCTGCGCTTTTTGCCGGCCTAAGATTGATGACCAACTCGTAGAAAAAGGCCGGCTGAGTTACAAAACTCCTCGCTTAGGCTCGGTACAGTCCCTTCGTTAATCGGCATCCGGCTTGGTCGCCTTCAAGAGGGAATACAAGCATGCGGCTGAACTTGAGTTCGTCATAGTTCCTGCAAACAATGCGGATCGCGGTCGATAGGTCGGCTGCACTCTTTCTCCATGAAACCACGCGAAGCTGGTTTAATGGCTTGCGTATTCCACGCCGCCCGGCACCAGCGCCGAGTTGGACTAGAAGCTCATCGAATAGCCAATAGTCGAAATGGCGGTTTGGCATACGATCGAATGTCACTCCGAAATCTCGAAGCTTTCCTCTATGATCGAGAAGGTCGAGTTCTTCGATTGCCTCATGAACGAGTTCCCGAAGCTCCTCCGCTCGGGTGCGCTTCTTACGTTTGAACGGTAGGTTCAGCGCGAAGAGATGATCCTCAAACGTCGATCGGCGGGCCATTTCTTGATGATTCCCGGGTTGATTTTGAGTGGCAGACCGCCCGCCATCCGAGCAGAGAGAAGATTACAGCGCTATGGGCTACGAGGTGCCGATCGCGTTCTGAGCCACCCATTCTGACTGGAAGCTCAACACCGACCGTTGCGCTGCCCGAGATTGCTACTGCCGGACTCAACCCAGTTCCGCATCAGAAGCTGTGAAGGGCAAAGCGCTCGCCCCCCACCAGCCGTCTGTAACGACGAAAAGCCTTGTACAGCTTCTGCAATAACAAACTGAGCGGGCGTTCGAAATACGCTTTATTTTATGCGAGCGCTTCGTCCGTGAGAATTGCTTCGTGAGGGAAAATGTTTGAAGCGCGGACGCGCTCCTCTGCCAAGGCTGGATCGTCAGAGAAATAAACGACAACCAAATCCTTAAGGGCTCTCGTGCAGCAGACGTAGAAGAGACGCCTTGTCCGATCGACTGCGGTCGGTTTTTGCTCGGCAATGTTCTCAAGATCTCGCTTGGATAGGGGTTTGACGCCAAAATACTTATCGTAGGAGAACTGCACATGGGTCCCTTCATCGTCGTCGAGGACAACTAGCACGCGCTCGAACTCAGCGCCTTTAATCCCTTGCTGCGTCGAGAAGGGAGACGATTGCCTGATGTATGTCCTGTACCCGCGGAACTGGCGAGCTGGGCATGCTAGGTAGCGGTCCATGGCATCGATCTCTAGCGAAGCCGACTCTTCGTCCTCGCCTTCCTCTTTCTGCTCCGCATCCTCTGCGACGTCCTCCTTCCTAGGAAGTGCTTCGCCGATGAACGCCGAGATACGTGGATCGAATGTTGTGAGGTCGTTCTGCGCCAAATGGATGAGGACGTCACGAACTGTGGCTTTGTCGTCGGACATCATAGCCACGAGTTCCGCAATCGCAGCGCGCAGCGAAGCGAGAAGGTCGGCGACTTTCGACTTGGACAGCGCTTCGCGCTGTAGCCGGGGGCACGACCTGCGCAAAAGCGATATCGTCTCGAATTCGTTGCCGACCTCCATGGCCTCAACGACAGGCAGAACGAAATTGACGAAGGGCTTAAGTGGCCATGAAGTTGCTTCGAGGAAGCCGTCGCTAAACGCGCTCGGCGCCTTGTCGTTCATAGCGGCATAAAGTTGGCCGAAACCCAAGCGGTTGGCCGCCATTCGATGCACGATGACCAACAACTTGAAGTCAGCATCGGGGCCGTCCGCCCAGCAGGGATCGCCCTCCTCGTTCGAGACCAGACGTCGGACAGCGGCAATTCTCTCATCTCGATTGCCATCTGCCGGCAGCACGAAGATGCGCGCCGAGCCTTCGACAGGAAGGGGCGCTCCTCCGGCCGGGTTCTGCACCACGCGCCCTCCAGTCTGCACGAGGTCGTCACCGTCGCGCCGAATGGCATTTGCCACGGCTAGCACTTTCGTTGGACACCGGAAGTTCTCTTCCTTGGCAATCGCCTCCCAGCCTTCCTCGAGCGAGATGTCACCGATGCCAGTGGCGTATATGCGTTGCATGGGGTCGCCGAAAAAGCCGAGGCAGAAATCGGCCCCAGCCTGTGCCGCTACCGCTTTGAGAGCCTCCACGACGATCGGCTGGGTGTCCTGGCTTTCGTCAACAAAGACAATTGGGAACTGCTGGGAAACCAAGGTCCGGAACAGTGGGCGCTCCACCATAAAATAGGCGGCCATGCGGATGATGTCGTCATGGCCAAGTACGCCACGGGGATAATCGCTTCCCGTCCCATAGTTGAACGTCGCCACCTTCTCGACAATAGGGATCGAGGCGGCGTACCGGTCAAGGTCGTTGCGGTTCTTGAGGCGCGTACGCTCCTGGACACGAGGTCCGAAATTGGCAGCCGTCGCCTCGAGTTCCGCGATGCGCTCATCGATCCGACGGATCACCCAGGCTTTGATATCCGTCTGGAAGGAGCGCGTGATCGACCACAGAAAGCTATGGATGGTCGAGACGTGCAGCAGCGGATTGTTGCCTACATCGGCCCAAAGTTCGGCGGCAGCTACCTCCGTATAGGTGATGCAGGCGATCCGTCTGCGGCTGCGCTTGAGCTCCTGGCCTCGCATTTGGATGGCGGTGGCCAGCGCCTTGACCAAAGACGTGGTCTTGCCTGAACCGGCTCCCGCTACCATGACGAAGCCACGCTTCTCCTTGCCAGCGAGGCTGGCCTTGACGTGCTTGTCGGCCTCGGTGTCCGGCTTGTCGATCCGCCCACCGCTCATTCAGCTTCGCCCTCGACGGCCTCTACCGCACCGACGATGGCCTCGGCCTCCTGCACCACCTCAAGATCAACCTGTTCGGCCAACCAGCTAAGACCATCCCTGATGTACTTCGGAGTCGTCCAGCCCTCCGTGCCGGAGGCCATGATTTCCAGCGCGAACTTTGTCTTGTCGAAGTGCTTGCCACCAACTCGCTTGTGTAGGCCTTCCGCAAGTGCCGCAACGTCTTTGGGAGCCTTCTTGAGCTTCAGGCCCACGTCCTTGCGCTCGATGGCTTGGCACCATTCAGCGTTCTCGAGACCAAAAGCCTCTTCGAGCGTGCGACCGCACACCGAGATCGTCGCGCCACCCCAGGCGACGTCGGTGGCAACTTGGTATGCCACCAGAACCTTCGCCGGTTCGGACCCGATGATATGAGCTGTTTTCTCGGCTGCGTCCGCTTTCAGCAGATCGCCTATGAGCCGTTTCTTGGGCAGCCACTTGATCAAGGTCTGGTTCGAGGTCTCAGCGTTTTCCACTGAGGGCAGGCAGGCCTTGCCGTATCGCTTCTTCGCTGGCTTTCCCTCCTCATCGTCGGGAACCTCGAACTCGACCTCCTCGTCCTCCTCCGCATCCTCGTCGACTGGATCTGGGATCAGCTTGGCGGTCACGCTGTCGATGTCCGTAACAATCAGTGTTGTGATGCCAAGGAATTCAATCAGTTCTTTGAATCGATGGCCAAAAGCGCCACTGACTTCAAGGATGCAAAGCGATGCGGACCGAAGCGTCGGCGCTTCTCGCTCGATCATGATGGGCATGAGGAGCCGTTCTACGTTACCTTCCACCAAGACGGCAGCATCTGCAAAGAACAGGTCGCAATGAGTGAGCTTCAGATAGCGCTGCAGAAAATGTCGGTCCCTAGGTGCCTCCCCAGCCTGAAATGCTGAGAGATTAAGGACATGTGTGGTTTGCTCGCCATCAGCGTGCCGCCGAAAATATCGGATCGGAGCGAAGCCTCGCTCGTAGAGGATGTGCGGCGAATGGGTCGTCATCACAACCTGGCTGTTGTGGGCGCTTTCTCCGTCCTCCTTAACAAGGCTTAGCACGTTCCGGATGAAGACCTGCTGCAATTGGGCATGCAGGTGCGCCTCGGGCTCCTCGATGAAGATCAGGTGTAGCGGTGCGCGCTTCTCCTCCTCGGCCTTCCACTTCCCGTGAATGTCGAGAATCTCGACCACCATGTAGATCAAGTTCTTAAAACCCAGCCCATTGTAGCTGTCGGGCAACCGCGCGGCGTCGTCGCCGTCGCCGAGCACGTAATGGATCTTGGCGTCTTGGCTCATTACCGTTGCGGGGTTGAGCGCTGACTTGATCTCGAGCCGTGGATTGTTGAGCCCAGGATAGCCGAGAGTGGCAATACGGTCGAGCGTGTCCTTGAACACGTCCTTGAGGTGGTCGTTAAGCCCCACCTCGGAATTGAAAAGCGCCCTGAGAGCGGTGTGGTCTTCCTCCCTTTGGGTAAGGTTGCGTTCGTAGAACCGGCTCAGCCGGCGGGAAAGGTCCTCGGACCGGCCCGAACCGCCTTCGGTTCTCGACGCCGGATCGGCGAGATGGCGTTGGGCGTTCAAACAATCGACCCTAACGAGCGACTTGAGCACAGCAGCTCCGCTTACCTCGCCAGCCAGGGGAGCGGGGCTGTAGCCGATTTCTTGCACCAAAGCGGGGTCGAACCGCGCGCGATCCAATACGCTGTAGCGAAACTCGAACTCGTGGTGGAGTTCCTTCTCGAGGTAATCAGTCAGCGACTTCGGCCAGGGCTTGTAGTCGCCAGCCTCGTTCGGCAGCGCAGCAGCCTTTTCCGTCACCGCGGCCTTGCGCTCCCTGAAACGCTTCAGCAGTTCCGACGAAGAGCGCGCAGCCAGCTCCACCCGCATGCCAACCATGCTGCCTTCCCATGCCGTGCTCGGCAGTATCGGCATCACAAGGTACAGATCCTCTGCGTTCACCTCGAACCATAAATCCAACACGATGGATGGAATTTCGGCAGTAGCGTCACCGGCAGGGTCAGCCGCCTCAAAAGCGTTGAGCTGCTTCCAGGTGTGTGAACTGAAGTCAAATAGCGTGAATCGGTCCTTCGAGCCTGACAGGAACATCATTACGGCTTGGGTGGCCGACGTTTTGCCACTGTTGTTGGAACCGACAAAGATTGAGATGTCCGATGCTAACTCGATATGCGCGTCGCGAAGCCGGCGAAAATTCTTCAAACGATACGAATGGAGATGCATTATTGGGCGCTCGGATGTAATGCTTGCGTGGCGATGGCATCACAGCTCATCAAGATAGATCTGTCACCGTCTCTGATCGCGGCTAGCAGATATTCGGCATATGGTCCCCTCAGTCCTCGCCAGCGTCGTCTGCGTATCGCTGCTCCGCTAACGGCTGAATTCCTATAAGCGTGAAAGCCACCAAGTCGGCATCGCCCCGTGCTCCAGCCGACTTTAGGTCATGTGGGCTGTAGCACGCTAGCTGAAGTCGCGCTAACGTTGTGCGCTATGCTATCGCCCCTGACCTTCATTCACGCCGCCGACATCCATCTCGACAGTCCCCTGCATGGTCTGTCGCGCAAGGACGAGGCATTCTCGCAGCTCGTACGTGGGGCGACGCGAACTGCGTTTGCCAGGGTCGTTGACCTCGCCATTGAAGAGGGCGCTGCCTTCGTGGTGATCGCCGGCGATCTCTATGACGGCGCCTGGAAGGATCAGTCTACCGGCCAGTTTGCGGTCGCGCAGCTCGCTCGGCTGACGCGTTCCGGTATCCGTGCGGTCATCTCCTTTGGCAACCATGACGCCGAAAGCCGCGTCACCCGGCATCTGACGCCGCCCGAAGGCGTCTACATGTTGGCGAATGCAAGGTGCGAGACTGTGCTTTTCGATGATCTCGGCGTTGCCATTCACGGCCGCTCCTACAAGCAGGCTGCCACCACGGAGAACATCGCAGCTACCTATTGCCCACCAATAAAAGGATTGCTTAACGTCGCTATGCTCCATACCGCGCTCGATGGGCATGAGGGCCACGCGAACTACGCGCCCTGCTCACTTGCCGAGCTTCAGGCGGCAGGACATGACTACTGGGCGCTTGGCCACGTCCACGACCATGTCGTGCGCTCGACGCATCCGCATGTCGTCTTCGCCGGCAACACGCAAGGACGGCACGTTCGCGAAACCGGTCCGAAAGGCGTCGTCGTGGTGCGCGCTGTGGATGGAGCGATCACCAACGTCGAGCATCGGGCGACCGACGAGATCCGTTGGGCAAATCTGCGGGTCGATGCTAGCGGCGCGGGTGATACGATCGAAGCCCTTACCGCGATCCAGGGTGAACTTCGCCCGATCGTAGCAGCAGCCGAGAGACGCCCGGTCGCGGCGCGCGTTTCCGTCGTCGTCAATGCAGCACTCGCAAGGCGACTCCACGCTGATCCGTCCTTCTTCGAAACGGAAGTGCGGGGCCACGCCGCAGGCGTTTCCGACACGCTCTGCATCGAACGGGTGAAGGTAGCGGCGCGTGCAGAAGCGGGCACCGATGGTCTGCCGGCGGAACTTCGCGATCTCCTCAACCAGGCGATGACCGACCCGGACTGTCGCCGCGCGATCGAGGCCGCTATCGCGCCGCTCATCGGAAAGCTTCCGATGGAAATTGGGGACGCTGAGACTACGCCACTCATCGCCTTCGCTAGGACCGGGAACGGCGAGGCCATCGCCGGGGCTGCACGCAGCCTCATAGAGGCTCGGCTTGGGGGAGCCACGGACTGATGCGTTTCCGGAAGCTCGAACTCATCCGCTACGGGGGCTTTGCCGATCGCGTCTTCGACTTCGGTGAGGGCGGGCCGGATCTGCATTTGGTGGTGGGACCCAACGAGGCCGGCAAATCCACCGCGCTTGCCGCGATCGGCGATCTTCTGTTCGGAATTCCCGGTCAAAGCAGCCAGAACTGGCGCTACGACTATTCCCAGCTCAGATTGCGCGCGCTGATCGAGCACGACGGCGAAACGATCGACGTGACGCGGCGCAAGGGCAACCGGGACACGCTGTTGCAAGCAGATGGAACGCCCTACACGGCAGACCCACTAGCCGCGCTTCTCGGCGGTTTGGACCGGACGGCATTCGAGCGGATGTTCGGTCTCGACCACACGAAACTTCGCCGCGGCGGCGAGGGGATCCTCAGCGGCCGAGATGACGCCGCACGGATCACGCTCGAAGCCGGTACCGGCCTTTCGCATATCGGAACCGAGCTGAAGAAGCTCGAAGAGGCCGCGGTCGCGCTGTTCAAGCCGGCGGGTCAGAACCCACCCGTCAACCGCTTGCTGCGCGAGCGCACCGAGGCGTTGGGTCGGGTCCGCCAATCTTCCATTGGCGATGCCGACTGGACGAAGGTGCGCCAACGCCGGACGGATGCCGAAATGCGGCGCCAGGCGCTGATCGAGGAAGCGGAAGCGATGAGCCGCGAGCAGGCGCGGCTTGATCGCATCGCGCGGGCGCGCGCCCCCTTCGCTCGGCTGAAGGAAGCGCGACGCGAACTGGACGAGCTGCGTATTGTTCCGGACATGGCCCCGGACGCCGGCGAGCGCTTCGCCACGGCGAAGGCCGAGCGCGGCACGCTCGCTGCGCTGGTGACGCGGGTCGAGGCCGATATCGCGCGTGTCGCGGCTGTGATCGACGCCATTGAAGTGCCGGGTCCTCTCATTGCCGAACGCGCGGCGATCGAAGCGTTGGATGAGCGCCGCCCGGTGATCGCCACGGCAGCAATGGACCTAGAGCGCCGACGCGCCGAACTGGAGCGTATAGACGCGCAGATTGCCAGTGCACGCGCCGAGGCGCACCTCAGGGACGGAGTTGCGCTCCCGACGGCCGGCTGGCGCCGTCGCGCGGTCACGCATTTGGACGCGCGCCGCGATCTGCGCCAACGCGAGACGATTGCAGGCAAGGAGCGAGCTAGAATTGCGGTCGCTCGCGCGGAGGGCGCGACCGAACTCGCTCGACTGGGCGATTTCCTCGATGCGGGAGCCGTGAACGAAGCCTTGGCCACTTTGCCGATGGACGCTGAGAAGAGGCTCGGACAGGCGGAGAAGGATGCCGCGCGGAGGCACATACGCGCGAACGGCCATCTGGAGGGCCTTCGTCCATGGGCGGGCACGGCGGCGGTGCTTGCGAGGCTGGAGCTGCCGAGCGCCGCGGAAGCTGGTGAAGCGCAGAGAACGATCGATACGGCGCGAAACGAGGCTTTCGCTGCGCGCAAGGAAGCAGAGGCTGCGGAAACGACCGCGATCCGCGAGAAGAGCAAGTTGGCGACGATCGGAGCCGGCGATACGCTGCCGACACCAGATGCAATTGCGGCACAGCGTGCCTCCCGCGACCGGGTGGTCGATGCAGTGCGTGAACGTCTTGCGTCCGAGCGCCGCACCGACGACGAGGCTACTGGACACGCGCTGAGGGAGGCGGTCGCCGAGGCCGACCGCCTCGCAGATCGACGGGATGGTGAAGCCACGCGTATCGCCGAACACGGGCTCGCCGTCGTGGCCCTTGCCGAGGCCGAGGAATTCCGCGCCGCAGCGGAAACGCGACGGAGCGTGTGGACCGCCGAGTTAGAACGGGCCGAGGCTGAGTGGGCCGCTCGGCTCGGCGCGCTGGGGTTCGAGAGACCGATCGTTGCCGCTGATTTTGCAAACTGGCTGATGCAGCGGACGGCGGCCCTCGAAGCTGGGCGCGAAGCGGCGGAAGCGCTCGAGACGCTGCAAGAGTTGCGAGCCGCGACCGAGCGCTCTCGAAGCCGGATCCGGCAAGCGCTGGCAGAAGCCGGTGGCGGCGGAGTGGCGACGGATGATCCTGGGCTCATCGAACGAGCTCGCCGTTTTGCCGCGCTTTCGAGCGAGCGAGCCACCGCGCGAGAACGTATCGTTCGTGAGATGGTGGTGATCGATCGCGCTGGGGTGGAACTCGAACTGGAAGAGAAAGTCATCGACGAGGAGCGTATGGCTCTCGATACAGAAATCGGTGCCCTCGCGGAGGAGGCGGGTCTTGCGGAGACGAGCGGCGAAATCGCGCTGGTGGACGCTCTGGCTGCGCTCGAAGGGATCGCCGAGGAGACCGCGACACGTGAAGGCGTGGCTCGCCAGATCGTCGGCATCGAGCGCGACCGGATCGCGTTCGAGGCGGATCTCGACACCGTGCTCGGCGCGCTCAGGCAAGCTCGGAAAGGGAGGGCGGTGGACCAGGTGCAGACGCTTGCCGCTGGGCTCGACGATGCTATTCGCGACACCGAGGAGTGGGACACGCAAATCGGTGAACGCACGCGGCTCACAGAGGAGTTCGCGCAGACGAAGGCCCAACTCGACGCCGCCGAAACTGTGATCGGCGCGCTGATGCGAAAAGCGGGGGTCGCCGACGAAACGGCCCTTGATCAAACGATCGCAAAGGCCGATCGCCGGGCCTTCCTGCGAACGGTCGAGCGCGAAGCGCTCGTGGAACTTGCCGGTGCTGACAACAATGCAGGACTCGATGCGCTAGCTGTCGAGATCGCCGAACTGTCCGTCGAGGAAGAAGCGGCGGCCCGCAGCCGCATCCAGGATCGCCGACCGAATCTGGCCAGCGAGCGCGAAGAGGTTGGGCGTGCCCTCAACGCTGTAGAAGAAGAAATGGAGCGTGCCGCTAGCGACAGCGCTGCCGCCAACGCGCAGCAAGAGGCGACGGAAGCGGCTCATCAGCTTGCCGAAGTGGCGGAGGAGCATGTGCGGACAGCTTCGGCCGCCGCCCTCTTGCGGTGGATGCTCGATCGCCATCGGGCCACCAATCAGGCCCCCCTCATTGCGCGGGCTGGTGCCCTTTTTGCCAAAGTCACCGGCGGAGCCTTCGTAGGTCTCGGTGTTGGCTACGCCGCGGACGACAGGCCAGTCATCCTCGCCCGACGCGCCGATGGTGCTGAAGTCGGTGTAGAGGCCTTGAGCGAAGGCACCCGCGATCAGCTGTACCTAGCGCTGCGCCTTGGGACGATCGAAGGCCGGTCCGGAGCAGCGACGCTGCCAGTGATCTGCGACGATCTCCTAATCACTGCTGACGACGCACGAGCCGCCTGCCTGTTCGAAGTCCTTGCGGCCGCTGCTGCGCATACTCAGGTCATTGTGTTCAGTCACCACGAGCATCTTATCGAGGTTGCCCGAAAGGCGCTCGGTGCGGGCGGCCTCAAGCTGCAACGCATCGTATCCAACCTCGATACGACTGCGGCCGCGTAGGACCCTGCCGATATCAACTCAGCGTTTGTCGCAATAACCTTCGTTTTCAGGAAGCGACTAGGGCCGGTAATCGCCTGACCCAATCGAGGGCGGCGGCGAGACAGAGGATGGGCTCTATAATTTCACTCGCGAGTTGTGCAAGTTGACACGAACCCTAACCGTGAGGCCCCCATGCCCATAATCGAGATTCCTCTGAAATCGACTGAGGAAGTTCTGCTGGCGATGCAGTTCGGCCCGACGGCGGCTCAGGCGGGACGCGACAACGCTCCGACCTGGCGTGGCGACATTCGGAGGCATTGGGTTTTTCGGGGGCATGGCGATCCTTCGTGGACCATGCAACCGAAGGCTTGGCGAGCTGACTATCTCCAGAAGCAGGAGGAGATCCGCGGCAACATTCAGGGTGTCATCGACCGGTACTTGCCTTCACCGCTCTTCGAATTCTCCCACGACGCGCATATGCAGCACTTTGCCTACTTCCTCGAATATCGCCTGTCGGCCTATTTCGCCCGACATGCGTCGCAGCTGGGCCTCCTCGAGACATCGCGCTGGCATCACAATTCCGATCCGGCCGACGCACTTGCCATTGGCGGAGAGCTTAGAAAGATGGGCGACGATCTAGGGGAGTATCTCGCTACGCTCTCCATCGCCCAGCACTACGACATCGCGACCCGCCTTCTGGACTTTTCATTCAACCCCATGAAGGCGCTGTCATTTGCGATCTACGGGATGCAAAGGGACATCCATCAGGTTGCGGTATTCGCCCTAAACATCAATGAAATGCCGTATGTCGATCTGAAGACGAAAAACGACGGAAATTTTCTCGAAGATGACAATAAATGGTCTAAGTACATTGCGCCATACTCCTCCAATCGCAACATATTTGCGCAGGAGGGGCTGTTCATCACGATGCTGGACCCAGGCCATCATTATGGCATCAACGGGAAATTCCCGACTTTGGAGGACGCCTACAAGCGCTCTGAAGACCCGATCCTGTACAAGCTTGTGGTAGATGGCTTCGACCTAATTGCCGATGTGCGGACGATGCTGATCCGCCTGCAATGCACTCCAGCTGACCTCATGCCTTCGCTCGACAACTGTGCCAAGGCTGCACAGTTGCGTCTCGAGACGATCGTGGCCCTGGAGCACGGTCCAGCGTCGGATTTGTCATCGGGCAAACTAGGTCCTGTTGACATAGTGGGTTCAAGGATGGGCTGAGGTCTGATTCAAGGCTGCCTTTTGGAGGCAGCTTTGGCGCGAGGCGACCTGACGGACGCGGAATGGTCGGTGATCGGTGTGCTTTTGCCGAGCGAGCGAGGTCGCAAGGCTCGCCCGTCCCACGACAATCGGCAATTTCTCGACGGTATGTTGTTTGTCTTGCGGGCCGGGTGCCCATGGCGCGACATGCACGAGCGCTACGGCAAGTGGAATTCGGTCTACGTCCGGTTTCGTCGCTGGGCCGAACAGGGCATCTGGGACGCGCTATTGGAAACGCTGGTCGAGTTGGGGCTGACCGGCGACTGGCAGCACATGATCGACTCCACCACGGTTCGCGGCCATTCGCAGGCCGCGGGCGCTAAAGGGGGATCTGTTCGCAGGGCTTTGGTCGAAGCCGCGGCGGCTTTACGACGAAGGTCCACGCCCGCGCAGACGGTCAGGGGCGCCCTCTTGGCTTCGTGCTGACGGGCGGCGAAGTCTCGGACTACAGGGCCGTTCCTGCCCTTCTCGCAATGCCGGTTGCAAAGCCGCGCCTCATGCTGGCCGATAAGGGCTATGACGGGGACGAGGTGCGTCAGTCGTTGCTGATGAGGGGCGTCATGCCGGTGATCCCGCCCAAGGCCAACCGTCGAACACCGGCTGCCTGCGACTTCCGCCAGTATCGCGATCGCAACCGCATCGAGCGCATGTTCAACCGCCTGAAGCAGGCCCGCCGCATCGCCACACGCTAGGATAAGACGGCGGCCTCCTTCATGGCCTTCCTCTGCCTGGCCGCCTCACGCATCTGGCTCAAGGACTATGTCAACAGGACCTAGTGTCTGCTTCTGATCTTCGAAGCCCCAAACCGGACCGTCGGCTGTCCACCCAGCCGAGACGATCAACGCCGGGAAAGCGGACGCCTGAAAGCGGCCCATCCGCTTTCGACCCTTCCAAGACGCTAGGCGGGTACCTGAGCACGCTCCGAAGCGGACACTCCGCAGGAAGGCAGCCGGTTAGGTGGAGCGGACTTCAGTCCTCCAAACTCAAGATCCACGCCGCCAATGTGCTCCCCATGCTGGGCGCCTCCGGTCGCGCAAAGCCCGCTGCCGCCTCGCTTGGCAGAAGGCCGAACCGGGCCCTGAAAGCGCGGCTGAAGCTCTTCTCGTCGGCAAAGCCGCATTGATAGGCGACGCTGGACACACGCGGCCTGGCGCCCGGCATCGTCATCAGTCGCATGGCGTGGCGCAGCCGCCGCTCGCGGATATGGGCGTGAACCCCGCCCTCGCTGGCAAACTGGCGGTAGAGCGCCGAGCGCGACAGGCCGAAGCGGGCGGCAATGGCGTCGGCATCGAGACCTGGAGCCGCGAAGTTGCGGCGGATGAAGTCACGGATGTCGAGCCCGGTTCGGATGTCGCGTGCCGCCTTGGGCGTCGGCCGGTCCTGCGAACTCGGCAGGCTGGCAGAACACAGCGTCGCGGCAACCTGTGCGATCTCGCTCATGTCGCCGGGGGGAAGCTCGCGCAGGCTGCCGACGAGCTCGCGCACGAAGCCGAAGAAGATCCGGGAGGCGGCGTCCCGTTGATAGTCGAAGCTTGTCCCATGCAGATCGCTGAGATCGTCGGCTCGCGGCAGGAGAAGCGCGCGGGGCAGCACGATGTTCACCGCATCCACCGCCTGATCGGAAGCCACCGCGACGGGCTGCGACAGATCGTAGACGAGGGCCTGCCCTGGCCGGGTCATTGAGACCCCGCGCTCCGTCCTCGTCCGGCTGCGTCCGGTAGCGTAGAACTGAATGAGGATGTGATCGACGCCCTGGTCCGCGATCTTCGACGCCGAGCGATCGAGGTTTTGCGCCGGCGCCTTCACGTCGCCCGTCAGGAGGGCGCCGAGATGGTAGCTGTTCATGCCAGGGATCTTGGACAGGTCCGTTTCGTCGCGACGGCTGAGGTCGAAGAACGGCGCGACATGCCCGCTCCACTCGTACCACAACGCCGAGGGCTCCTCTGCGGGGGCGAAGCGGTTCTCGAATGGCGCAGTCATGCTCACGGCTGGCAGCGACGATCGTGTTACGGCTAATGGTCGTGCGCGATTTCTAGTGGGGCAAGCCGCTCTTGCAAGAGCTATTGTCGCTCGACCGCCAAACCGTTCGAACACGTCCGTGTCAGCCCGCATGGGCGTCCCGCTACCGGAACAGCCGCAACACGTCCCTGGCCGAGCGGTTGATCATTGAAAGCGCCTGGACGCCGAGCTGCTGCTGGACCTGAAGCGCCTGGAGCCTCGTGGACTCGGCATCCATATCGGCATCGACCAGGGCGCCAACGCCCTCGTCGATCGAGTCCATCAGCGTGTCCGTGAAGGACTTCTGCGCGTCGATGCGCGCGGCGACCGTGCCGAGGTAGGCAGCCGAGGCTGTGACCCCACTGATGGCCGAGTTGACGACACCAAGATAGGCGGCGAGCACCTTGTTGCGGTCCTCTCCGCTGGCGACGCCGAGCGCGGCAAGCGCCGTGTCGGACACGTCGAGACGATCGACCGACATGGTGGGGCCGCCCTGCGAGACGGCGACTTCACCAATCGTCAGGGGCTGACCCAGCTGCCCGAAGAAGCTCAGCTTGTCGGCGTCGGCCGGCGTCGAGCCGAGGGCGGTGGTGACGCCCGTCACGCCGGCTCTCGCCAGCGCGGCGTCGACCACGCGCTTGTAGTCGGCGGCGGACGCCACCGCGCCCCCGGCCTGCGGCCCCAGCACCGTCTCGACGAGCGCCCGGTCGATCGAGACCGCGCGCGCCGCGCCCGACCCCGACCGGACGGTGAAGCCGAGCGTGTCGTTCCCATCCAGCGTGAAGGCGCTGAAGGCGCCGCCCGCAAGGCGCGGCGGCTGCGTGACGAGGCCGAGGCCCGTCGTCGTAACGACCTTCGCCGCGCCCGCCGCGTCCGAGAAGGCGATCGATTCGACCGCGACACTCGATCCCGCGCCCGTGGTGCCAGCGGTCAGCACCAATTCGCCCGCGCCCGTGCGCGAGGCGGCGTAGGCCCCGGCGAAGGCGGTGTTGAGGTTGGCGACGAAGGCGTCGAGCGAGGCGCCGGCCGCGACCGTGTAGGGGCTCGCCACCCCCACGAGCTTCACCGACACGCGGTCGGTGGCGGCGAGCCCGCCCGGCCAGGTGAGGACGCCGGTCTTGACCGAGGCGGCCTTCGAGCCGTTGATGCCACTGAGCGGATCGACGTTCCTGATGACGCTTCCCGTCGCGGCGGACGAGCGCACGACGACGTCGGTGATTGTGAACTGCGAGGCCGAGCCGGTCACGCCGCTATGGGTGAAGGCGACGTCCGAGCCCGAGCCCGCCGCGACCGTGACGTCCGGCACGGTGCCCCAGGCGGAGGCGAAGGCCGCCTTGTCGAAGGTCGCGGCATCGGCCACCGTGACGTCGCGCGTCTGCACCGCACCGGACGGGCCGAGGCGGTAGCTGACGGTGATGACGTCGCCGTTCGAGAGATGGGATCCATCAAGGCTGGCAGTCAACTCCCCGCTTGTTGGGACACGACCTCCAGTTGACTGGACGACGAAATCACCATTCCTCGGTCTCCACATTTCTATTCTTGAAACTTCGCTGGGAAGATAATTTGCTATGATTCTGTCACCAGCTCTCTCAAACTGAACGTTGTAATTGTTTTCTATCGATCCTCTGTTTAGACCGGAAACGTATCTATCGTAGTCAGCACCCCTTCCCAAACCGGAGTGGAGGTTAGCTTCACGACCGCTCGTAAAGTATATAGTCACCCTCACTTCGTACCCACTTTGGGTTGGAATTATCACTGGATTGGAGAGCGATTGGCTTTGGGTTTCGAGACCCAAACTGCCCGGGCTTCCTTCAAGAGGAAGTGACGGTGCTGCCCCTATGACGACAGTGGCGTTCATGGCGCCGAGCTCTCCGGACGCACCGGCCGATGTGCCGGTCGTCGCGGTCAGTCCGGCATCTGTCTGATTGCCCCGTGTCTCGTGCTGCCCGCCGATCGCCAGCGCCTTGCCGTCCGCCCCCACCAAGGTCCTGCCGCCGCCCAGCAGACCGCCCCCGCTCGGCTGCGCACGGTCGAACAGCGCTAGGTTGCCGGCATCCACCTTGATCGCACTGATCGTGACCGCCCCGTTCGCGTCCCGCCCAACCGAAGCGACGATCTCCCGGGTCGAGGCGTACGTTGCCGATGACGAGTTCACGGCCAGCCAGTTCTCGCCCGACATCGTGGCGGTGCCGGCGATGGCGCGAAGCTGCTGCTGAAGGGCGGCGATCTCGCTTTGCAGCGCGCCGCCGTCGGCACCCGGCTGCCCCGCCGCTGTCAGCTTGGCTTTCAGCGTGTCGAGCACCTCGCGCGCGCTGTTGAGCCCTTGATAGGCCGTTGCCACCGTCGCAGCGCCAAGGTTCAGCGTGTCCTTGACCGCCGACAAGGATTTTCCCTCAGATCGCATCCCTGTCGAGATGGACCAGTAGGCGGCGTTGTCTCTGGCCCCCTCGATCTTGAGACCCGTCGACAGACGCGACTGTGTAGTGTTCAGCGCCGCGACGGCCTTTTGGAGGGACCGCAGTGCGGAGTTTGCCGAGCTGACCGAGGACATGAACGCACCGAACACGGGTTCAGGCTCGCCCTGGCTGCCCCTGGACAAAGAGCCGCTGACGATCCTGCTTCTTGCTGTGGCT
>NZ_FOOA01000026.1 GCF_900113065.1 Aureimonas phyllosphaerae | reverse complement strand
TGCGCAGCGGAGACCGTGACCTGCGCCACCGCCTCGCCGCCGCACTCCACCTCGAACGCGCTGGATAATCCAGCCGCCGACATGAAGGCGAATGCTCAGGCGGCAACTATCTCACAGACGGTCGATGTTCGCCAAGTGTTCTTAATTCAAAATGGCGGCAATCCACACGTTTGAAGAGTGCTGCCGCACTGGCCACTTAGAAATACCGGCCATCGAACAGGTCGCCCAATGCGCGGCGTTTTAGGTAGGTGATCTGCCGCTGACGCAGGTGCTCGGGCTTGTCGTGCAGCATATGGCAACGCTGGCAGAAGGCGCGCAGGTTCTTCGGCCGGCTGTCGCTGCGGTCATGGTTGAGGTGCGCTGCGGCCAGGTAGACCTTGGTTGTCTTGACCACCACTTCGCAGGTGAGCGCGGCTTGGTGAGGCAGGGGACGGCCGCGTCCGTCGCGCCAGAGCTGGTCTGTTTCGTCCCACCAGCGGCCGTCGCCCAAATGGCTGACGGTCTGGCCGTGCGGGCGCTTGCAGCGGTCACAGCGCCCACCGGCACGGACGAAGCGCACCCAGTCGGACAGCTGGTCCCAGTCGATCGGATAGAGGTTCTTGAGGTGGCGGCGGATAGGCATCAACCCTGATCCTTCACGCGGCCACGCAGACCGGGCGCATGCCGATAAAGTGCCGACACGCTAAGGCCCAGCTTCTCGGCCGCCTTGCGCACCGAGATCTCCGGATCCCGCAGCAGCGCTTCAGCTGCTTTGATGTCATCCTCCTTGATGGTCGGCCGACGGCCACCCTTGCGACCCCTGGCCAGCGCGGCTTTGAGGCCGGCATTGGTGCGCTCACGGATGATCGACCGCTCGAACTGCGCCAGCGCGCCGAAGATATGGAAAAACAGCTCGCCGGCGGCAGTGGTGGTGTCGATCGCCTCGGTCACCGATCGGAACCCCATATCCTTGGCGCGCAGATCCCCGACGACCTCGATCAGCTGCTTGAGCGAGCGCGCGAGGCGATCGAGCTTCCAGACCACCAGCGTGTCGCCTGGGCGCATGTAGTCGAGCGCCGCCTGCAGCTGGGGGCGCTCGGTCTTGGCGCCGGACGCCTTCTCAACGAACACCTTTGTGCAGCCCGCTGCCTTGAGGGCATCGAGCTGCAGTTCCGGCTTCTGATCCAGGGTCGAGACCCGAGCGTAGCCGATAAGGTGTGATTGCGTTCCCATTTCTCGTGGAAATGTACCACAAGGGAACGTAGATTAAAAGAACATATTACGGGAATAGCGCAAGCTTGTGGATGCGTGGGCAAGCCTTCCCACTTAATACGTTCCCGCAAACGTACGTTTAAAGGATAATTAATGCCGCTTGCTGGCGGAGGCTTTTCGAGTGGCATCGATGACGATAATTTCTGACGCCCGCTCGCCTGCAGCTAGTCGTGCATCGCGGATCCGTTGGATTTCTTGCAGTTTGCCGCCCATGTCGCCGTAATCAATCACGACGAATATCGCAAAATCTGTTTGCGACGCAGCCTTATAGAATTCTAGTTGCTTTTCGTACCCGTGCACAACAGTGCCACCAGATCGTTTCATTTCGACAAGCACCCGCGATGCGTAGCCGCTTGAAAATTTAAAGTCGATCGGCCCGCCGCCCATGTTAGCCTCTGGCGATAGGTCTAGATCATTCGCTTTGCAGAAGGCATCAGCAATAGCATAATAGATAAGCTGAGATGCGCGTTCTTTTTTTGGCTTGTCGGCTAGCCACAGTTCTTCCCAAAGGTTGCCGTCTTCTACGTGGCGCTTGAATTGAGCGATTGTCTCGCCAACGACCCGCATAATTTCATGAGGTCCTAATTTGAGATCATAGGGCGACGATTGCTTGAGATTACCGAAGCCTTCAGAAATGATTCCCTTGAGACGATAATACCCAAGGGCGTCCAAGTTCGGATCGTAGCTACTTACGTTCTCTTTCACAGCCGCAAGGAAGAAATCGAACTCTTCCGGGGATCCTAGTGCTGCATTCCGCAAAGCATGCTTACGGTCACCAACAGTTGGTCGGACGATCGTCCCCAAGAACTGATTGACGCGATCGCGGATGCGCACATTTTCCATGGCAGCACGCTCGATATCTGACCAATCATTAGCAATAGGCAGCTCTCGAACAATGTCTTCAGGGACAAGTATGACGGGAGCCGAACGACTGGCCGACTTTTGAAAAAATGGTAGCTTGTGTTTGTCGCTGATCTGGTTTTCCGAGACAGAGATTCCGTTGGCAAGGCAAAACGCCTCAGTGATCGCGGCGAGATCTTCAATAATTACATTAGTAGTGAGATCGCTGATTGTGTCAGGCCCAACGTCCTCTTCGAAGAAGCCCATTAGCGAGATCATTTCTGGATCACTTGCACCAAGGGTTATAATCTCTTTGCTGGTGCGCAGGATCGTCTCACGAATATCATGAGGACGGGAACTTCCCGATCGCCCACTTCCTCCATAGCCCAATCCGTTTTCGGGCGGCTCATTAAGATTGAGCTGACGGCGGGCAGCTTTCCAAGGGGCATCATTTTCAGATTTCGAGAGGCTGAGCATCCTCACCAAAATCTGGAAATGAGTCCTGAACCGCGCAATAGCGTTAATTGATATTTTCGCGTTGCTAGATTTTTCCAGAAGAACTGGGTCTATGAATAAGGGAACATCGGCGTCAAGGAATGGATCCACCAAGCCAGCAGCTTTCAGTGCTGCTGCGGGCACTCCAAAATACGCAGAAAATAGAGTGGGGTTTTGTACTCGAGCCATTCCTCACAATAACCGGCAGAAGCAGACAGTGCTATGTGTGATTGTGCCCAACCTAGGCTTTGAAAAATTTCAGCCCGGTTTTCCACAATCAGTGTAACTCTCGAGCGGCTAAGCGAGGGGTATCTATCGGCTGATTGCCCGCATGATCCTCAGCGTTTCAGCCATCAGAAACAACGCATCGTCAGGCGTGACGAAGCGCGCGTGCATGGTTGCAAGTCGCACGGGATGCAGGCGTTGAAACGTCTCGCGCACACTCTCCTTACGCTTAAAAATCGGCGCGAAAATGTTCTTCCAGTCGTCTGATCGGCAGATGATGGCCTGGTAGTCCATGAAGTCGGCATAGAAAATCAGCGGGTAAACAGGTCCACCCTCATCCTCAGCCTTCTGCTTTTTGAATTCCCAGGCCTCGAGCGTCTGCGGGGCCAGTCGGTGTCGTGGCCAATCAGGTCCATGCGCGGCCGCCATGACGTTTTCAATGAACCGTCGCAGCTTCACTTCCATGCGGTGCAGATGCTGGAAGGCTGTTTCGGTACGCAGCTGATCTTCGTCATCCGCATCGTCAGCATCTTCGGCGACGACCTCCATATCCCTTGCACGACGGACCTCCACGTGGCCCAGTCCGGCGATCACGGCACTTTCGGTGAAGGCCTCCGGGGAAAAGTCCGTCAGCGCTGGGTCGAAGCCCCGCTCGACGTACAGTTCAAGCCTTCGCTCCGGCACGGCTAGAACCGACGGCCAAGTGATGGGGTCGCGCCAGTCGCCTAAATCACGGCGCAGAGCGGACGTAAGGTCCCGGTGGAACGGCTGCAGGCCATTGATCGCATGCCCGATCCCCTGCAGGCGCGCGAAGCCAGTAACAGACTCGAGCAGACGATGCTGGTCTGCCCAAGGCGTCGTCATCCGCTCCATGGCCTCACGCAGCTGACTGCCTGGAAATGGGTTGGGGTAGAGATGTTTGAGGTCGGGGATCTTCGGCATAATGCCGGCCAGATCTGGAACCTTGGGTAAGCTGTACCTGCCCAGCTCGTGAATGCCCCTGATGCCTTCCAACATCTGGTTCTGGCGGTCATTCATCGCTCTGATGGCCTCTATGAAGCCAGGTGGTTGAAGCGTGGCACGAGCGCCCGCGAGGGCTTCGCTGAGACGATCCATGTTGCCCAAACCCAAGGCCTCACGTGACAAGGGCTGGTAGTGCTGCTCGAGAAGTTGACGGCTCTCTAGCTGCTGCTGATACAGCCTTTCGAGTTCTGACCTAGCGCCACCGCGCATCAGCTTTTCGAGATCGTCGTTCATAGGGTGATGGATATCACCATTCAGAATGATTGGCCTAGGAGCCCTTTGATTCACCGGACATATGAACCAAGAAATCGACGCGAAATCAGAGCGTTGGCACTAGTCCATAATTCATGAGTTACGCAACAGAGCTTGGGTCGCTCAATCCTTCGATTTTCGCCGAAGCGGACCAAATTAGGCATTGCTCGCCGACACGCTGTGGTTGATGCTGCTGGCATGTACGTAAAACGCATCTATGCCCAAAATGTCGGCCCGCTTGCTGAGTTGAAGCTTGAGCCTCGGTTTACCGAGGAGGGCAGCCCGGTACCTCTGGTACTCGTCGGCCAGAATGGAGCCGGTAAATCTCTCACGCTTTCTATCGTCATAGACGCGATAACAGAAATGCGAAGAGGGGTCTTCAATAAGATCCCTGAAGTCGAAGGTGACGGATATTTAAAACTATCTGCAAGGAGGTATGT
The DNA here is from genome assembly GCF_900113065.1 of Aureimonas phyllosphaerae. Taxonomy (GTDB): domain Bacteria; phylum Pseudomonadota; class Alphaproteobacteria; order Rhizobiales; family Rhizobiaceae; genus Aureimonas; species Aureimonas phyllosphaerae. The sequence goes on along the minus strand of NZ_FOOA01000026.1, from coordinate 31,368 downwards.
AAGGCACGGCTTCAAATATAGTATTTCAGAAGTGATTATGGCCGCTAATGAGGCTGAGACAACATTCCGAGAAGTGATCGGAGTTGGCGACGCTGCACAAATTCAGGCAGAATTTCCGAATGTTGCGGCCATTGTCGGTGGTGACCAAGGGTGGAGTGAGGGCGGCTTTTATAAGCAGGCTCAAGTTCCTGAAGCTCTGAAAAAAGATGTCGCGTCAGAAAACTTTTTGTACTTTCCCTATTTTAGGTATGAGAAGGCTGCATGGCTCGCAGAGACCGCTAAAATAGACTTTTCTCGTGAGACCAACTATCACGGGTACTCGGCGGTAAGCCCCGTAAGGACAAGTATCATTGAGGAAACTCGAAAATGGATACTGAATGTCCTTCTAGATCGTGAATTATACGATAAGCAGCTTGTGTCGCTTCCATACCAATCTCTTGGGCTACAAAATCAAGGCCAAGGCACGATTAACGTATTTCTGGGGTATAGTGGCCCAAATGCGAAGCTATTTGAGCTGGTCAATCAAATACTTTTTGAAATGATGAAGGCAAAAGACCCTACTCTTATTGGCGCTAGGCTGGGAATTGGCACAAAAGGAGATAGGAACATAGGTGTATTTGTAACACGAGAAGGAGAACAGGAAACTACCGTCGCTCCCGATATCGGTATGATGTCTTCAGGAGAACTGATGACTATTGCATTAGCGACCGAGATCATACGTGTCTTTGAAATGGTGAAGGGTGCCCCGCCCGCCTCACTGAACGACGTAACTGGAATTGTGCTTATCGATGAAATCGACCTGCACTTGCACATCAGTTTTCAAAAATCGGTTTTGCCGGCGATTATACGTCGTTTCCCAAAAGTCCAGTTCATAGTCACTACGCATTCGCCATTCTTTGTGCTGGGAATGCAGGAAACTGGTGTAACTGACATTATCAGCCTGCCAATCGGTAATAAGATTGCACCAGAAGATTTTATCGAGTTTCAGGAAAGTTATAACGTATTTATCGAGAAGAACGCACAATTTAAGGATCGGTATGAGGAACTTACGAAAGCAATTTCCGAAGATGGCAAGCCTATTGTCATTACTGAGGGTAAGACTGACTGGCAGCATATAAAAAATGCTTTGGAAATAGCTCACACAAACGGGAATTATGCTGACGTAGATGTTGAATTCTTCGAGTTTGAAGACCCAATAACCATGGGAGATACAAAGCTCAAGCAAATGTGCGACAGCATTGCGCTACTGCCGCAAAAGCGGGATCTCATATTTGTTTTTGATAGGGATAAAAAGGAAATAATCGAAACAATGTCTGGTGCTCCGGACCTATTTAAAAGTCAAGGTAACCGTGTATATTCCCTTTGCTTGCCTGTCCCGCCACACAGAACCGAATACAAAAACATATCTATTGAGTTCTATTACACCGATGATGACTTAAGGACAGTTGATCCGGCTACTGGAAAGCGCTTGTGGTTTACAAATGAAGTTGAGAAGGCCGTAAGCCTTACGACCAACAAAGCCTCTTTTAAGGCGCTTGCTGCTCCTATTGCAGAAGAAGAACTAGAAAAGAAAGTCCATGACAGTAATGTCAATGACATTAAGAACGGTGAGGGTGAGCCTGTCGCTCTCTCAAAAGCTCTATTCGTAACTCATATTATCCATAATGCAGAGTTGTCATCAAACTTTGATCGAAGCGCCTTTGGTGGTGTCTTTGATGTATTCAGAATGATCACCAACCCCCCTGCTGCATAATGTGCTGCTATTGGGCCTTTCTGTTACACCCGTAAAAGCTCTTTGAGATTGGTGGTGTAACGGGCCGACATATGCTCGGCCCGCAGCTTCCATTCCTGCTTGGTGCCGGTCGCCGCGAAATGCACCTTGCCCCGCCCGAACCGCTTGTTCAGCCCGTCCATCAGCCGCATCAGCTCGACCCGGCCGGGATCGTCGGGCTGGTGAAACAGGCTGTTCTGCAGGGTATCGGCCCGGTGCAGGTCCAGACACATAACGCCGGCTTTCTTGTAGCTGAAACCGGGCCGCCAAATGCGCCGGAGGCCCTGGTCGGCCGCCCGGATCAACTTCGCGGTGTCTGCCGTTGCCACGGGCAGGCGGACGGTCTGCGTCCCGTAGTATTGGGCGTCCTCGACCCGGAAACGGTTCGTGTTGACGAACACGGTGATAGCGGCCGTCACCAGCCCTTGCCGGCGCATCTTCTCGGCCGCGCGGCTCATATAGGCCGCCACGGCCTCGCGCATTTCGTCCAGGTCCTCGACCGGGCGGCCGAAGGACCGGGACGCCATGATGTTCTGCCGGTCGGGCGAATGCTCCTCAAGCGACAGGCACGAGACGCCCCGCAGCTCGTAGACCATCCGCTCCATGACCACGCCAAAACTCGACCGTACCTTTTTCGGGTCGGCCGCCCGCAGCTCTAGCGGCGTGCGGATGCCCAGCTCATTCAGGCGGGCGGCCATGCGCGTGGCGATGCCCCACACGTCCGTTAGCTCGATCTTGGCCAGCGCGGCCGTCTGCGCGGCCTCGTCGGCCAGCATCATGACGCCGCCGCTGGCGGGGTCCTTCTTCGAGAGACGGTTGGCCACCTTGGCCAGCACCTTTGTGGGAGCGATCCCGACCGACACGGGAATGCCAGTCCATTGCAGCACCGTGGCCCGCATGACGCGGCTGTGTTCCTCGGGATCGGCAAAGCCGGCGAGGTTCAAAAACGCCTCGTCGATGCTGTAGATCTCCAGCTCGGGCGTGAAATTGGACAGGGTGCGCATGACGCGCCCGCTGATGTCGCCATACAGGGTGTAATTGCTCGAGCGCACGATCACGCCCCATTTCTCGAAATCCTTGCGCCGCAGGTGCCAGGGGTCGCCCATGACGATCCCTAGGGCCTTGGCCTCATTCGAGCGGGCGATCACGCACCCGTCGTTGTTGGACAGCACCACCACCGGCTTGCCGCGTAGCTCAAGCTGAAACAGCCGCTCGCACGAGGCGTAGAAGTTGTTGCAGTCCACCAGGGCAAACAGGCAGGACGCGCTCTTAGGGGCTTCCATGGCCCTAGAATGAGCGCACGGAGCGGGTCAGGACGCCCCACACCTCGAACTCGCAGTCATCGCCGATCGTGATGTTGGGAAACGCGGGGTTTTCCGCCTTGAGCGTGATGACACCCTCGCGGACCAGGTACCGCTTGATTGTGAACTCACCGTTGTAGCAGGCCAGCACCACACACCCATGCGTCGGCCCACGCGAGCGGTCGATCACGGCGATATCGTTCGGAAAGATGCCGGCGCCGGTCATGCTCTCACCGGCCACGACCACCGCGAAGGTGGCGGCCGGGTTGCTCACGATCAGCTGATTGAAGTCGATCGGGTCCTCCATGTAGTCGTCGGCCGGGGAGGGAAACCCGCACGACGCCCTGGAACTCATGAGAGGGATGGCCAGCGCCGAACGGGGGTCCACGTCCAGAAAGGCGTTCACGTCGCCCGCGCGAAACCCGCGCTCATTCATGCGCCTGGCGATCTGCGCAATGGGCACCTTCAGGCGCACAACGCGGGTGCCGGCACCCTTGGGCCGCCCGGAATTGATGCGCGGTCCGCCCCGTCGTTCGCCCCGTTCCATCGTGCAACCCTCCTTTTGATTTCTGTTACAGAAACCATAGGAACGGCGAAGGTTCCAGAGGTGCGGCCAAGGTTGTGCCCAAGGGTGAGGCAGTTTTGCACGGCCTATGCGCGAGCGGCGCCAGAAACCCTTGCCAGCATTCCATATGTCGGTATATCTCGACATATGGACAAGATAGAAACCATTGACGCCCTGGCGGCGCTGGCCCAGCCGACCCGGCTGGACGCCTTCCGCACACTGGTGATGCATGAGCCGGATGGTCTGCCCGCTGGTGAAATCGCGCGCCTGCTCGACGTGCCGCACAACACCATGTCCACGCACCTCGCGGTGCTGACACGGGCGGGCCTGGTGCAGTCCGAGCGGCACATTCGCTCGATCGTCTACCGCGCGGCTCTGGATCACCTGCGTGAGGTGGTCGGCTTCCTGCTCAAGGATTGCTGCGCCGGTCATCCGGAAATCTGCGCGCCGCTGGTGGCCAATCTCATCCCCTGCTGCCCACCGAAGGAGGTTCGTCATGACTGATCACGTCTACAACGTGCTGTTTCTGTGCACGGGCAATTCAGCCCGCTCGATCCTGGCCGAGGGTATCCTGCGCAAGGTCGGTGCCGGTCGCTTCCAGGCCTTTTCGGCGGGAAGCCAGCCCAAGGGCGTAGTGAACCCGATGGCCCTGGACGTGCTTGCGGAGTTCGGTTTTCCGAACGACGGCATGCGCTCGAAATCCTGGGACGAGTTCGCAGTGCCTGGCGCGCCGCGCATGGATTTTGTGTTCACGGTCTGTGACCAGGCGGCGGGTGAAGCCTGCCCGATATGGCCGGGGCAGCCGGTCACCGGCCATTGGGGTATCGAGGACCCGAGCCTTGAGGACCGGGGCGACATGTGGAAGCGCGCTGCGTTCACGCAGGCGCTCCGCTACATGCAGAACCGCATCGAGGCGTTTACGGCCCTGCCGATCGCCACGCTCGCGCAGTCGAGCCTGACCGCCAAAGTCCGTGAAATCGGTCAGATGGAAGGTGCCTCGTCGCCTCGTGCGGAGGTCGCATGAGCGTCACCATCTATCACAACCCGGCCTGCGGCACCTCGCGCAACACTCTGGCGATGATCCGGGCCTCCGGTGAGGAACCGGAGGTCATCGAGTACCTGCAAAACCCGCCGACGCGCGCGCGCCTGGTCGAGCTATTGGGCCTGATGGGTCTGAGCCCGCGCCAGCTGCTGCGCGAGAAGGGCACGCCCTACGCTGAGCTGGGGCTAGCCGATCCCAGCTTGTGCGATGACCAGCTGCTCGATGCCATGATGGCGCATCCCATTCTGATCAATCGCCCGATCGTCGTCACCGACAAGGGCGCGGCCCTGTGTCGGCCATCGGAAGCCGTGCTGCCGCTGCTGGCCAGCCCGGTCGCCACCTTCACCAAGGAAGATGGCGAAGTGGTCGCGGCACCGGGGACCAGCGCATGACCGACCCGCAGGCCCTGGACCTGCCCAACATCGACCTGTCGCTGTTGGCGCCGATCGACGTGGACGCGCTGGCGGGGCCGGACGGGCCGCGCCACGCACCCCGCATCCTGGTCCTGTACGGGTCGGTGCGCGAGCGGTCCTATTCCCGGCTGCTGTCCGAGGAAGCGGGCCGCCTGCTGCGCTGGTACGGCTGCGAGGTCCGTACCTTCGACCCGCGCGGCCTGCCGCTGCCCGATGCGGTCGAGCCGGATCATCCCAAGGTGCGCGAGCTGCGCGACCTGGCCGACTGGTCCGAGGGCATGGTCTGGGTCAGTCCTGAGCGCCACGGCGCCATGACCGGCATCATGAAGGCCCAAATCGACTGGATACCGCTAGCATTGGGCGCCAAGCGGCCGACCCAGGGCAAAACGCTCGCCGTCATGGAAGTGTCCGGCGGCTCGCAGTCGTTCAACGCGGTCAATCAGATGCGCATTCTCGGCCGCTGGATGCGCATGGTCACCATTCCCAACCAGTCGTCGGTCGCTAAGGCCTTCCTCGAGTTCGACGAGGCGGGCCGCATGAAGCCGTCCAGCTACTACCTGCGCGTGGTCGATGTCTGCGAGGAGCTGGTCAAGTTCACGTACCTGGTGCGCGGGCGCTCGAGCTACCTCACCGACCGCTATTCCGAGCGGGTCGAGACCGCCGAAGAATTGTCCAAGCGCGTCAACCAAAAGACCCTCTGAAAGCCCTAATCCCTATGCTCGCCCTTGCGATCTTCGTCGCCACCCTCGTTCTCGTCATCTGGCAGCCGAAGGGGCTGGGCATCGGCTGGTCGGCCCTTGGTGGGGCGGCGGTCGCGCTCGCGGCCGGGGTGGTCGGCTGGGCCGACGTGGGCACCGTCTGGCATATCGTGTGGGATGCCACGTTCACGTTCGTGGCGCTGATCGTCATCTCGCTGATCCTGGATGAAGCCGGGTTTTTCGCCTGGGCGGCGCTGCACGTCGCCCGCTGGGGCGGCGGCAATGGCCGCCGGCTGTTCCCGCTGATCGTGGTCCTGGGCGCGGTCATCGCGGCCTTTTTCGCCAACGATGGCGCCGCGCTGCTGCTGACGCCGATCGTGCTGGCCATCCTGTTGCGCCTAAACTTCCCGCCTGCTGGGGCGCTGGCCTTCATCGTCGCGTGCGGCTTCGTGGCCGACACCACCAGCCTGCCGCTGATCATTTCCAACCTGGTCAACATCGTCACCGCCAACTACTTCGGCGTCTCGTTCGGCCGCTACGCCGCCGTCATGGTGCCGGTCAACCTGGTCTCACTGGCCGCCACGCTCACGGTACTGTGGCTGTATTTCCGGCGCGACGTGCCCGCGTCCTATGACCTGGCCAGCCTGGAAGCCCCGCAGGCGGCCATCCGCGATCCGCAGGTGTTCCGGGCAGCCTTTCCGCTGCTCGGGCTGCTGCTGGTCGCCTACTTCGTCACCGGCCCATTGGGCGTGCCGATCGCCTTCGTGACCGGCGCGGCGGCGTTGGTTCTGGTCGCCATTGCCGGACGTTGGTTTACCGGTGGGCGGGGGGCCATCGTGTCGGTGCCCAAGGTGCTGCGTGATGCGCCCTGGCAGATCGTCCTGTTCTCGATCGGCATGTATCTGGTGGTTTACGGCCTGGGTAATGCCGGGCTGACCGATCTGGCCGCTGGGGTGCTGGTCTGGCTGGCAGGGCAGGGGTCCATGATCGCCACGGTGGGCACTGGCCTGCTGGTCGCCCTGCTGGCCTCGGTCATGAACAACATGCCGGCAACGCTCGTGGGCGCTCTCGCGATCGACCGGGCCGACGTGGCACCGCTCACGCAGGAGCTGATGGTCTATGCCAACGTCATCGGGAATGACCTCGGGCCAAAGTTCACACCGATCGGTTCGCTGGCAACCCTGCTGTGGCTGCATGTCCTGGCCGGGAAGGGTCAGCGGATCACCTGGGGCCAATACATGAAGGTTGGCCTGGTGCTGACGCCGCCGGTGCTGCTGGTCACGCTGCTGGCGCTGTGGGCGTGGCTGCCGCTCGTTTCGGCCCAATGAGCGCGCCGCGCGGCGCCTGGGCGGACATTGCCGCCCTCGGCGTAAGCCAGATCGTCGGCTACGGCACCCTCTATTACAGCTTCGGCACTCTGGCGCCCGCCATGGCGCACGACGTGGGCTGGCCGGTCGAATGGGTGTTTGGCGCCCTGTCGGCCGCGCTGCTGGCCGGGGGGCTGGTCGCGCCCTGGACCGGGCGCTGGCTCGACCGTTTCGGCGCCGGTCGCGTCATGGCGGTGGGATCGCTGGCCGCCGCAACGGCGTTGGTGGCGGCAGCTCTGGCTCCGGCAGCTCCGGCGTTCGTGCTGGCGCTGGTCGCCATCGAGGTCGCCTCGACCTTTGTGCAGTATGGGGCGGCCTTTCCGCTGCTGGTCCAGAGGCACCCGGCCACGGCCCAGCGCAGCATCCTGTACCTGACCCTGATCGCCGGGTTCGCCTCGACCCTGTTCTGGCCGCTGACCACATGGCTGCATGCGGCGCTGTCGTGGCAGGCGGTCTATCTGGTGTTTGCCGCACTGAACCTGGTGATCTGCCTGCCGATCCACCTGTGGCTGGCAAGGCGGCCCAAAACGATGCCGTTAACACCCGACGCGGCGAAACCGCTGGCGCCGCCTGTACCTGTGAAGGGGCTTATCCCGCCGGCACTGCGGGGGCGGGCGTTCCTGCTGATGGGCCTAGGCTTTGCCTGTCAGAGCCTGGTGGTGTCCTCGGTCCTGATCCACATGCTGCCGATCCTGACCGCGTTGGGTCTCGGGCTCGCAGGCGTGATGGTCAGTGCCGTATTCGGTCCCGCCCAGGTCGCCGGACGGTTCACACTGATGGTGTTCGGCCGCGATCTGTCGCCGCTGGCGCTGGCCGTGATCTCGGCCGCGCTGCTGCCGGCATCGCTGGTGCTGCTGGCCGCCACGGCCCCGTCGACCGCCGGGGCCGCCGTGTTCGCGGCCCTGTTTGGCCTCGGCAATGGGCTTTACAGCATTGTTGGGGGCACGCTGCCGCTCGCTCTGTTCGGCGCCGATGGCTACGGCGCGCTGCAAGGGCGGGTGACTTCGATCCGGCTGGTGGTCGGCTCAATTGCGCCGTTCGCGTTCGCTCTGGCGGCGGACGGGTTGGGCACGCAGGGCGGCCTGCTGATCGCTGCGTTCGTCGGCTGCGGGGCCATCGTGGCGTTCGCCACGGTCGGCCTGCTGACCGGCCCGCGGGTCGTTCTGCGCGAAGCAAACGACGGGCCGCCATGAGCGGCCCAGGATCGTTCAGTATTCGCTGGCGAGCATGACGGTCAGTACCCGGCTGGTGACCGACGGATCGGCGGCGTCGGGCGAGTGCATCTCGCGCGCCAGGTCGTAATAGTCGATCTTCCAGAAGTAGCGCGTGCCGCACAGCTCGAAGCTGCCGAAATCGTGCTCCTCGTGAGGGTCGTTGTCGGGAGTGAAGGCGTCGAACTCACGGACCCGGAACATCACCGCCAGCTGGGTGAGGTTGTCGAGGGCGCTGACCCCAGCGGTGATGATGATCATGTCGGGTTTCGCAGGCTGGAACGGGATCGACTGGCGCAGGGCGTCGTTGAGCGCCCGGATCCGGGCGGTACTCATTGGCCTGCCTCCCCGGCCTCGTCGCCATGGCTGTCGTCACGACCGCTATTCCAGTACTTGAAACTTTCCGAGCCTTCGGCCTCGAACTGGGCGTCGGCGATCTTGATCGCCGCTTCCAGGCTCTCAGCCTCGATCACGGCGCTGTAGACAAACCATTCGTGGATGAACACGCGGTAGGATTTGCGGATGGCCACGCTAGCGGCCCTCCGTGTCGCTCTGCGGCTTGGCCTTGCGGACGGCGAGGCGGCCGGTGAGGGGCAGGGCGGTCAGTTGGATATTGAACCCGTCACCATCGTTGTGCGCCCAGGCGCTGCCGACCTTGGTCCAGAAGGCGCTGGGGCCGTCACCCTCGATCACGTAGACGGCGTGGCTTGGCCGGGTGTTGCTCTTGGGGTTTGTCATTGGGCGGTCTCCCTTTGGTTGTTCCGGCGCGACCATCGCGACCGGTTCGGGAGGGCCAGGGGACGGTATGAGGAGGCGTCAGCCGCCGGTGGTCAGGCGGCCACACGGGAGCGCCAGCGAAGGAGCGGGCCGCCGCTTGACCGGCGCCGAACCCGTCGCATCACCACCCGACACCAGGTCGCGGGGGCTGCCGGCACAGTGGGAGACAACCGACACACCCCACAGCAGGCCGAGACGGGCCTGTGGTTGCGTTTGAGCGGAATGACGGCCGAAGCCTCAGGCCAGGGCTATCAGCTGCACCAGCGCGGCGTGGAAGGGCTGGGTCAGATCCACCGGGACCGCTTGCGCGAGCGGCAACGCCACCACGGGCGTCAGGCCGCGCTTTTCGACCGGAAGGGCCAGCAGGTCCGCCAGCCGGACCCAGTACGCGCGGTCGCCTCCGTAGGGCGGCAGACAGGCGAAGATTACGGTGAGGTGGAACAGGCGGGCGAAGGTTTCGAGCCGGCGCACCTCGTCGAGATCGAACAGGAAGGTGCCGTTGAACAGCTCCTTGGATTTCACGTCGAAGGCCACCAGGCCGACGCCGGGGAGACCGACCAGGTAATCCGGCCGCTTGATCTGGCCTCTGAGGGGCGCCGGCACCGTCACAGGTGATTGCTCGACGTACAGATGGGGCACCACCGATGCGTCCAGCCAGTCTCGGAAGCTCCGCTCGGCAGCGAAGCCGCGTTGCGTCAGCTGGGGGTCAATGCGGGACATGCCAGCTTATGACGGACGGCACAAACGGATGGAAACCAGATCGTCTGCGTCGATCAAAGGCGGCTATGAAGCCGAACGGGCGAGCCGCCGGTCATCCGAGATCGGCGGGACGGAACTTTAAAGCAACGCTCGCCGCGGCGGCTGAGAGCAGCGCGCAGGCGGTCATGGTTCCGAGCATCGGCAGCGCGGTGCCGTCTGCGGCTGCAGCCACCACGAAGCTTGCCAGAGCGCCCGCCGCGAAACCCGCCGTTCCCAGGATCGCGGAGGCGGAGCCTGCGGCCGCGCCGTGGGCATGCAGGGCCATGACCGTGCCGACAGGCACCAGAATACCCATTGAGAACAAGACCATGGCGACGCCGAGGATCAGCACCAGCATGCCACCGAGGTCGAGCAGACCAACGACAAGAAGCGCAGACGTCAGAACGGCATTCGCGCCGACGCAGTAGCCGAGCAGGCGCGCGGCTCCGAACCGGTCCATGAACGGACCGGACAACTGTGCCGAACCGGACCACATGACGGCCGAAAATCCGAAGACCATGCTGAATTGCAGCGGGGTCAGTTCATAGATCGTCATGAAGACGAACGGTGCCCCCGAAACGTATGCGAAGAACGTGGCCTGGGCTAAGCCGATCATCAAAGCGGCGCAGATGAAGCTTCGGTCTCGTAGAAGCAAGCCGTAGCCCCGCAGGGTGGCCATTCCCGAGACGCGGCTAGCCACTGGGAGCGTTTCCGGGACCTGCGTGACGACGAGCGCGAGCGCGACCACACCTGCGGCGGTCAGGAACCAGAAGATCGATGTCCATCCGTAGACCTCGACGAGAGCCGTGCCCGCCAGCGGCGAGATCAGGGGCCCGATCGAGATGACGAGGACCATGAGCGACATCATTCGCGCGGCGGTCGACCCGGTGTAGCGGTCCCTGATCAGCGCTCGCGGTACGGCCATGGCGGCGCAGGCCCCGATCCCCTGTAGGAACCGCCATACGATCAGTGCCTCGGCGGCGGCGGCCAGGCTTGCCCCGATCGACGAGACGATGAAGAGCAGCAGCCCCGCGTAGAGCGCCGGCTTTCTCCCGAACCGGTCGGAGACCGGACCGAAGATGTTTTGTCCGACGGCGAGGGCCGCCAGATAGCTCGTCAGGCTGAGTTGGATCGTGGCGCTGGTCGTACCCAGCGCCTTGGCCATTTCGGGAAAGGCGGGCACGTACATGTTCATCGCGAGAGGACCCGCGAGCGACACCAGTCCCAGTATCAGCGCCTCCTTTCTGAACGACGTGGGACTTTCGCCATGCGCGTTGGCTTGGGATGTCATCTCGGATGATTTCATATGGAATGGGTAGGGTGGCGACCGCGCGTGTTCGACTATCGTTGCAGGAACGGCAGCTGCCCGATGTAGTCCATCTTTCCGATCCGGACGCCCTTGTGCCGCAGGATGTCATAGGCCGTGACCGTGTGGAAGTAGAAGTTCGGGACGCCGTGCTGGTAGAAGTAGTCCTTTCCCAGAAAGGCGCCGGACCAGCCTGGAGGCGCCACGATCCGCTCTTCCCAGCCGGCGAAGTCGCTTTCCTCGATCGATGCGACATACGCGACCGTTTTTTCGATCAGGGTCTTGAGCTCCGGGATCGTCGTCTCGGTGTCCTCGTAGACCGGGATCGGTTTGCCGCTCAGGACCGAGGCTGCGAGTCTCGCCGTGTCACAGGCCATCTGAACCTGGCTCGTGAGCGGCCGCATGTCGGGTGCCAGACGGGCGTTCAGCAGCGCGTCCGGCGCCAGGTTGTTCGCCGCAGCGTGCTGCTGCGCCTTGTCCAGAAGCCGGGAGAGGGTGCGGAGCATCTTGGTGAATTGCGTGATCTGCGCGTACATCGCGAGGGTCTTTCGTTAGGTTGCCGCCTGGGCGGTGATCTCGAGCGAGCGCACGCGCTGGCCGAAGTCGAAGACGTCGGTGACGATCATCAGCTCGTCGGCCTTGGTGTCGGCGACGAGCTGGTCGAGCCCTGCGCGGACCGTCTCGGCGCTGCCCACCACGCTGCAGCTCAGCATCTGCTCGGTTTGCGCCTTCTCCCGCGGCGTCCAGTAGGCCTCGATGTCGTCCACGGGCGGCTTGAGCAGGCTCGGCATGCCCCGGAACATGTCGGCGAAGGTCATCTGCTGGGAGGTCGCCAGCACGCGGGCCTCGGCGTCCGTGTCTGCGGCGATCACGTTGACCCCGATCATCGCGTAGGGCTGCTGCAGCTGCTCCGAGGGCTGGAAATTGGCGCGGTAGACGTCCAGCGCCTGATACAGCGCCTGCGGGGAAAACTGGGAGCCGAAGGCGTAGGGCAGGCCAAGCGCGGCGGCGAGATGTGCCCCGAACAGACTGGATCCCAGGATCCACAACGGCACGTTGGTTCCTGAGCCTGGGACCGCCTCGATCCGCTGCCCTTCGCCCTTGGGGGCGAGAAACGCCTGCAGCTCCTGGACGTCCTGGGGGAAGTTGTCCGCGTTGCCGGGATCCCGCCGCAGCGCCCGCAAGGCCATCTGGTCGGTGCCGGGGGCGCGCCCGAGTCCCAGATCGATACGGCCGGGAAAGAGCGTTTCCAGCGTGCCGAACTGTTCCGCGATGACGTACGGAGCGTGGTTGGGCAGCATGACGCCACCAGCGCCGACGCGGATCGTCGTGGTACCGCCCGCGATATGCGCCACCACGACCGACGTCGCCGCCGTGGTGACCGCCGGCGAGTTGTGATGCTCGGCGACCCAGATACGTTGAAAACCCAGCCGCTCGGCATGCTGGGCGAGCGCACGGGCATCATCCAACGCCGTGCGGCGATCGGATCCCTGGTGCACGCGTCCCAGTTCCAGAACGGACAGGGGTATCATCGTGCGGGGACCCCCTCGATGACGACCTTGCCGACATGGTTGCCGCTTTTGAGGCGCTGATAGGCGGCCTCGTAGTCCGCGAACGGGAAAACCTGATCGAGGACGGGGTGCATCTCGTGCAGGGCCATGGCGCGCAACAGCGCCTCGAAGGTCGCTCGCGATCCGATCGACGTGCCGGCGACGTGGAGCGACTTGGCAAGAATGTCGATCGGCGGCAGACCGCCGCCGAAGCCGCTGGTGAACCCGACCAGCGAGATGTCGCCCCCGTTCCGGGTCGCGGCGGCCGACTGCACGATGGTCTTCTCGCCGGCGATGTCGATGGTCTTGTCGACGCCGCGTCCATCCGTGAGCGTCAGGATCTCCTGGTCCCAGGCGGGATGGGACCGGTAGTTAACGACCGCCGCGGCGCCCAGCGCCTTGAGCCGTTCAGCCTTCTCGTCCGACGAGGTGATCGCATAGACCTTCGCGCCGAACATCTTGGCGACCTGCAGCGAGAACAGCGCCACGCCGCCGGTGCCCTGCACCAGCACCGTCTCGCCTGCCTGCAGGGGCGACGACAGGTTCAGACCGGTCCAGGCCGTGACGGCGGCACAGGGCAGGGACGCCGCCTCCGCGTAGGAGATGTAGTCCGGCAGATGCACGATGGCGTTCTCGTGCAGCAGAATGGTCTCGGCCAGCCATCCGTCGGTCGTCATGCCCAGACTGTCGGCATGATACTCCGGACGGTTGGGGCCGCCGATCCAGTGCTGGCAGCAGGATGCCGACACCCGGTCGCCGACCTTCGCGCGACTGACGCTGCGACCGATCGCGATCACTTCACCGGCCCCGTCCGACAAAGGCACGCCATTGGGCTTGGTTGGACCGCCATACGCGCCGTCGAGGATCGCCTGGTCGCGGAAGTTCAGGGACGCCGCGTGAACCCTGACCACGACCTCGTGCGGGCCAGGGTTCGGCATCGCCTCGTCATGCAACGCGAGGCCTGGCTTGTCCCCGGACGTCCACCGCACAGTCTTCATCGTCTCAGTCTTCCTTTTGATCGGCATGGCGGTGTCGTTCCCGCAACCAACAGGATCGTTGGCCGAGCGCGCGTCTCACCGAATATTTGCGTGAACCAAAAATTAGCGGTAGCTATTAATCAGCGCAAGAACACACCTTCTGGTGTGGTACACACCAAAAGGTAAGTTAGATGAAAAGAGATTGGCGAAACGGGAATCCCGAACAGCAGCTGTTCTGGGCGACGGCGACCTGCGAAACCCTGCGGGTGCTGGAAGGGAAGTGGAAGATCGTCATCATCGTCCAGCTCTTCGCAGCCAAGGCACCGGTGCGCTTCTCGGAGCTGGAAAAGAGGGTCGTGGGCGTGAACCAGAAGATGCTGATCCAGCAATTGAAGGAGCTGGAAAAGGACGGGATCGTGGCGCGGACGGTCTATCCGCAGGTCCCGCCGAAGGTGGAATATGCGCTGACCGAGCTGGGTCGCGCGCTCGGACCCTCCATCGAGTCGCTGATCAACTGGGCCTTCCTCAAGTGCGAGATGAGCGGGGGAACGCCGCAGCAGGTGGATGCCGCCACCGGGGCCGTTGTGGGACGGCAGCTTTCACCTCCAACGGAAACGCTCGAACCCCGGCCGAAGTGAGAACCGGGGCAATCGGCAAGCCGGCTTGGGAGATTTCCCCCCAAACCAGTTCTTGCCTGCATGCCGACCATGGGCATCGAACCGAGCGCAGGCTCTCTTCGCAGGGGAAAGGAGTCGGCGCTCAGGCCAGGTGCGATCGCACCTGGTCGATCAAGCTGCGGTCCCGAGAACCTTCGCGCTGAGCGCGTCGGCGCGGTAAATCGCGGCCGTGCCGCCTATATCATCGTTGGTTGTGATGAAGATTTCACCGGTGTCGGGATGCACCGCGAGACTGGTGGTCCCGAGAAACCCTCCCTGCTTCCGTTCCGGGATCAAGACCTGCGCGATCGGGACACCGCGCCAATCGAACACCAGCAGGCGCCCTTCGGTATAAAGCGCGACGTAAACGTTGCCATTCGCGTCCGTGCGCAGCGAGTCCACCTTCGCGCCCGTGAACCTGTACGCGATCGTCAATCCATAGTCGGCGATCGTCGTCGGTCCGGCGAGTTCGATCCGGTGAAGCAGCCCGCGTCCGGTCTCGGTGGCCCACAAGATCTTTTCATCCGGGCTGAGCCCGATCCCGTTGGGCAGGGACAGGTTCGGAAGGATCGGCGTGATCGTCTTCAAATCCGGGGCGACATAGTAAACCCCGCCCGTGGGGTTGGCGTTGTTGCCCTGCATGTCGGTGAAGTAGAAGCCACCATGCTGGTCGTAGACGAGGTCGTCCGGGACGTGGCCGACCTGGGGATCGATGATGATCTGCTTGTCCGAGCCGTCCGGCTTGATCGCGAACACCGTGCCGCCGCTGTGAATGGTCGTGAAACCGGCGACAACAATGCGACCGTCCCCATCGAAATCGAGGCCCGCGGCTCCGGCGGTGTTTTCAGTCAGAACGGCGGTCAATTCACGGTCCGGGGAAAGCCGCAGGACACGCCCGGTCATGCAATCAACGAAAATCAGGTTGCCCTGCTTATCAAACCTCGGCCCTTCGAGAATAACCCGATCCTTGACCCCGCCGAGGGGCGCCAGGTCCTTCGTGACCGTGAACCATGTTTCAGCGACGATCGTGGGAAGGCTCTTTTCCCATATCGGTATATTGGGCTCGCGACCTGTAAGCATTATTACCCTCATCTCCACTATTGGTTCGTTTGAAACCGAAATTAGCGGTTGCTAGTCGACACAGCAAGAACCCACCTTTTAGTGTTATACATACCAAAAGGTAAGTTATGCGGCGCAAGACTGGCTTGAGGGGGATTTTGAGCAGCAGTTTTTCTAGCACAGGCGGTTTGGGAGACCCTGCAGCTTTGGTCAGGACCGGTCGGACCGAAGCCCGCTACGAGGCGCAGGGAGGACCGGTCTGGTCCAGCCAAGGCCGAACGCGCATGCCCCGCACCTTCGGCGCGTCGAAGCGGCCGCAGACATGATGCGCAGCGGCAGAACATCTGACGATCAATGTCATGTATGTCAGGTCATGCAACGATCGGCTGATCGCAAGTATGTTTACGATATTTCATTACGTGTTTACTATTGCGGCTATGTCGTATGTCAATCTTGAGTCCGGTATCATCCATGTGGAATGGGATGTAACAGGCCCGAACACCGTGCCATTCTTGGCAACCCTGCGTGAGATGGATGCCCGGGACGATATCGAGACCATCACCGTACATGTATCATCGACCGGTGGCGCCAACGCGGCGACGCTTTCGATTTGTCAGGCCATGCGGACCTGCCGGAAAACCGTGCGGACGATCGGGACCGGCTACATCGCCAGCGCGGCGGTTTATATCCTGGCGGCAGGCACGCCGGGACATCGCAGCATTGTCGAGGGGTCCATGCTGATCCTGCATGGCGCCGGCGTCCCGACACGGGCGGCCAATGTTGAGAACATGTCGCTCAAGGAGCTGCGCACGTACACCCGAGAAATGGAGGCCCGCCTGACGTGCCTGGCTGAGGAGGTTGCACGCCTCACCGGTCAGACCGTCGATTTCTGGAAGGCGAAAATAGAGGATGGCTCCGACTGGTTCCCAAGTCCGGACGAAGCCATCACCCTTGGTTTGGCCGATCACATCATCAGGCGGTGATATCAACACCCCCGCAGCCATCAACGGTTGCGAATCACGTCTACGGCAGGACCGGCCGGACCGAAGCCCGCCACGAGGCGCAGGGAGGACCGGTCCGGGTCCAGCTCGGCCCGAACGCAATGCCACGTACGTCCGGCGCTGTCCGGACCAGCGTTGCGGCCCGTCCGCCGCGCCCTTCGCTATGGGGGCTCCGGTTGCGTCGGACATGATCGGGCGGAGGGTCCGAGGGAGGCGGCCGCCTCCCTGTGGCCGGCAGGCCAAGACCGGCGAAGGCGCCAGCCAGCCGTCACTTCTCCGGGGTTACCCGGGAAGTGACGGCGGCGGCCGTACGCGGGAACGTCCCATCGGCTGGGCGCCATACTCGGCCAGAACCCTCAGCAAACGGTGAACAACGAAGCCACCGGCGCCGCTGTCAGCGGCGGCTAAGCTCACGTGTCATGTGAGTGATGCCCGGGTGTTTCCCAACACGCGGGACCGACCCCGGATGAGGACATCAGCCCTGACAGGCGCCCCCGTTTCCCAAGGAGAGAACACAGCCATGAGGCATCAGAACCGCACCGGCACAGTCCGGATCCCGACCAACCGCACGGCCCCACGGGCACGGCAGAGGTAGCCCACGAGAGGCACGCGACCACGAGAACCGCACCCACGACCACGCGCAGAGACCGTAATGACAGGACGGCCGCGCAAGGATCGCGCGGAGTCCGATTGCAGGCGAGGCAGGCGATCAAAAGGGGCTCATGACCCCCGGTAGACCGGCTCCTGCGTCCAGAAGGACGCGCCGACGCTCCCTGAGGGGACCCCGGCAGGCCATCAACACTTACCAGTTTCAACCCAACGAAAGACCCCGGCGTGGACGCCCTCGCCTTCAGCCTGAAAACCATGTGTCAGCACAACGCTGACGGGTCGCGTATGACCCAGGCGCAACGCGCACGGGGGCTGGGCCTGCTAGCCGAGGAGCTGCGCCGCTACGGCTTCCGGCTGCCGGACGCCCAATCGCTCAAGCCTAAGCACGTCAACCGCCTGGTCCGCGAATGGCAGGCGGCTGGTCTCGAACCCGGCACCATCAAAAACCGGCTGGCCTGGCTCCGGTGGTGGGCCATGAAGGTCAACAAGCCGGGACTGATCCCGCGCGAAAGCGCTGATCTCGGCGTTGCCACCAAAACCACCTTCAAGGGCGACCGGGCGAACGTGATCGCGCTCGACGCCTGGAAGGCCGTACCGGATCCACGCATGCAGCTGGCGATCCGCCTGCAGCGGGCGTTCGGTCTGCGGGTCGAGGAAAGCTGCAAATTCATCGTCAGCGAAGCGGACAAGGGCGGCTTTCTGGCGCTTCGTCCCAGCTGGACCAAGGGCGGCCGGTTTCGCACCATACCGGTCGTGACCGCCAGCCAGCGGGCGCTGCTCGAGGAGGTCCGCCGCGTCTGCGGCGAGGGCTCCCTGATCCCCGACCACCTCGATTTCATCCAGTTCCGCAAGCGGCTCGATCACGCCAGCCTCAAGGCCGGCATCGCCAACAAGCACAGTCTCAGGCATTGGTACGCCCAATGGCGCTACCGCACGCTGTCGGGCGGCGTGCTGGCGCCGGCGGCCGGGGGACCCTGCCATGACGGACTTTCGGCGGCTGAGCGCGACCGCCTCGACGCGGTCCGCATGGCGGTCAGTGCCGAACTTGGTCATGGCCGCCTCGACGTCACCGACGCTTATCTGGGCGGGCGCTGGGCCGGAAAGGCCAAGCGATGAAGTCGCCCAAACAGCCCATGAAGGCCATTCTGGCAGCCGCCACACAGGAAGCCCTGGAAGGCATGGCCGAGACGCTGTTTGCCGCGCTCGCGGTCAAGCAGGCGCTGACGACGGCTGCGGGTCGCGGCCTGCACGAGTGGACGCTGGCGGCGCCTGGTCCGGTCAACCTGCGTCACACCCAGGCCGCGATCAGACTGATGGCCTGGCTCGACAACGAGCAACTGGATTACGACTGGCAGCCGCGTGTGATCCCGGCGACCACGCCAGGCACCGGCGGCACGGCGCACGATCTGCTGATCCGCTGGGATGGCGGACGCCTGAGCGTGGACCGGTCCTGACGCGCATCTAGCGCCTGGATCGCTCCGACCATGCCCGGTCGTCATCCGGCGTGCGGTCGCGCTCATTGGGCGCACGCAGGTCCTGATCGGCGGTCGACGGACGCTCACTTTGCTGGCTTTGCCGGACGGCCGCCCGGATATCAGCCGGTGACAGGGTGTCCTGCGTCGATGGCGCCGTCCGATCCCGGTCCTGACCGGCAGCGTCGGATGCGCGTACGAGGCGGTCAACTGTGCGCTCTTCTGCTTGCGTACGTGTCGGTGCATCGTGCGCCCGTTCACGACCTGGCTCACGCGCTTCGTGCAGGGCGATTTTGCGGATGACGTGGTCGCGGTCCTCAATGCAATCCCGGTACACCCACACGAACGCGTCCGGCGCCATCTGGCCCCGGATCAAGGCGTTCTCGTAGCTCACCATCCGGTTGTCGATGCGGTCTAGGCCTTCGCGCAACGCCTCCAACAGGGCATCATCCGGTGTCATGGGCTCGCGCATGCGAACCTCCTTGGCTAGTTGACGGGCGCCCGCCGGCGGTTGATTTCCGCCTGCCAGCGCAAGGTGTCGATGAGCAGATCCCGCAGCCTCTCGCTGGCTGCCACATCGCCTTCCGCCAGCTTCAACCATTCTGCGGCTTCCGCACAGGCGGTTCGATCCAGCTCCGGCTCGTTGCGGCAACGGTCGCACCAACCCTGCCACCGCGCAACATTGGCACGCAGGCCGACCAGCTCGGTCTCCACGTCCAGCAGCTCTTTCTGCATGGCCGCCACCTCCTCGTCAGTGAAGCAGGTTTTGGCGTGGAAATGCAGGTCGAGGTCGAGGTCGTTCACCCCGAAAATCTAAAACGGTATCTGAATACCGGCAACTGTTTCCTGCGGTCGCCGGACCGCTCAGGCGCGCGGCCGGTCCTCCCGCTCGTCATCCGGGTTCGGTGGCGCGCGTTCGGGATCGTCCCATGCCGTTCTCGCCACGATCCGGTCCTCCTCGGGATGGGTCCGGGGCGCCTTTACGGCGGCCCGGATCTGATCCAGCGACAGACGCTCACCGGGACTGGGCAACCGGTATCCGTACGCATGAGCGGCTGGCACCGGGACCGCATTGATACGGTCTAGCTCGGCCCGGGCGGCCTCGCGCTCCACGCCGTCCGGCAACTTGTCCGCTGGCAAGTCGCGGACCGGACGCTGCTGATCCGCAAGCATCCTGTCCTCGGCCTCGTCCCGCTCCGACGGGGAGATCGGATTGCCATCGGGGTCCGGCACCGGGTCGCCTGCGGGGATCCCATTGGGCGCGGTACTGGGCGATCCATATCCCGCTTCGGCGGCATACGACCGGTCCAGCGCGTCCCATTCCTCCTGCTGCACACTGCGCTCGTACGCCTCAAGCGTGCGCTGATCGGCGCGCGTGGGCGTATAGCGCGGCTCACCACTGTAGAATTCGATCCCCAGCGCGTTTTGGCGCGCGCGGGTGTAGTCCTCATGATCCATGACCCGCCGCTGCATGGCCAGATAGGCCGCCGCTGCGTCCCGCTTCAAAATCCCCGCGTCGACCAGCGTATCGACCAGCTGGTCCATGAGGGCCTGCATTTCGAGCTTCAGCTCGCCGAATTCAGCCCGCAGCTTGTCGGTCTGCCGGCCCAGGGCGGCGTCGATCTCATAGGCGTGCAGGCGGTCATCCAGCCGCGTGATCATGTCCGTCAGCATGCTTTGCGTACGCATCATGGCGGCGGTCTCCCGGTTGTCGCGACGTTCCTCGGCATTGGGACCCCGGTGCTGACCAGGCTGCTCCTGCAAATCCCGGACGGCATGGCTGCGGGCGTCGATGGGCGACAGGCCAGCGCTCGCCAGGGACGCATTGGCGATGCGTTCCCACTGCGCCCGCGCCTGGTTGACGAACGTGTCCGTGTCCATCCAGCGGAGCTTGGGACCGAACCCATCCGGGGTGATTTCACGGGTCGTCAGCATTAGGTGGGCATGCGGATTATGGCCGCGCCCGTCCTCGTGAATGGCCAGGTCCACCACCAGACCCTTCGACACGTACGCATCGGCGATTTCGCGGGTGATCCGCAGCCAGGTGTCACGCGTCAGCTCGCGCGGCAGCGCAAACTCGATCTCCTTGGCCAGGCGCGCGTCTTTGCGCTTCTCGGCGGCCTCGGCGCCATTCCAGAGGCTGGCACGCGTACGCATCCAGGCCGGCGCCCCCTCGGGCACCCGGATCTCGGCATGCACGACGTCCCGTCGGCCGCCGAATTTGGTCTCTTTTTCCTCGGCTTCGTTCCAGAGGCTTTCCCCGGCCCGGTACGCCGCCGCCGCCAGCGCCGAGCGCGGGCGCGCACCGTCCCTGCCCCGGCCACCCCGGCTGATGTTCTTCACATGCAGATGGAAGATGGCCACGGCCTCTCCTCGGCACGAATGGGGTCCAGGGTCTCCCTGGCGCACCGCCGCTTTCGCCAGATCTGGCCACAGATCTGTGGCGAAAGCGAGCGCGCATTGGCGAACGCGTACGCGTCGGAAGAATTTCCGGCCAATGCGTAAGTGCGCTGTTAGATCAGTCTTTTCAGACCGCCACCTCCCCTTGCGGAAGATCCCCCGATCAGCAACCTTGACGCGACGGAGCCGTGGGGGCGGACAGTGGGATACAATCCGAAGAAGTGGGCACCCGATCTGGGTGACATTTTCAAAAACAGCGGTCCGATGGTGCCGAAGGATCTCGACCGGACGCTGATCGACGGCGTCAAGGTGGCGGGCGGCCTTCTGCTGCGTTGGAAGGCCAATCAGGCCTACAAGGACGCCCTCCCCGTCTACGGCGCGGAAGTGGCCGAGCAGGTCCACAAGGCGGTGCTCAACCGCCGTGACCCCGGGCCGATCTTCGAGCGTGCCGACCGGCTGGCCCGCGAGCGGGCCGAGCGTGAGCGCCTGCTGGCTTCCCCGCCCCCGCTGCATGGTTCCGCCAGCTTTACGCCGGTGGCCGATCTCGCGCCGATGATCCGTGGCCGGGAGGGTCTAGACCATCCCACCTCGCTGATCCTGGGGACGGTCCGGGACCAGGGCCGCGATCTCGGGCAGCTGCATTGGGACGGCCGCGGCGGCCACCTGCTGACGGTTGCTTCGACCCGTACCGGCAAGGGCCATTCGGCGATCATTCCCAACCTGCTGCGCTATCAGGGCAGCTGCATCGTGCTCGACCCGAAGGGCGAGCTTTATGCCCTGACGTCGAAGCACCGCCGCACCTTTGGCAAGGTCTACCGGCTGGCGCCCCTCGACGATGGGTCCAACCCCGACACCGCCGACTGGCTGCGGCACGGGTTTAACCCCCTCACCCGGATCACGTCCGAGATCGAGGCGCGCACGTTCGCGCAGGCGATCATGCCGAAGGACCCGAAGTCGCCGGAGTTCTTCAACGACGATGCCGTGGCGTTTCTGACCGGCCTGATCCTGTATGTCGTGCAGCGCTTCGACCATCCGCAGCTGCGCTCCATGGTCGCCGTGCTCGAGTTATTGGGCGGCACGCCGCAGGAGTTTCACGACGACACGCTGGTACCGATGTCCCAATGGGCCGACCCCACGGTCCGGGCCGCGGCTGAAGCGGTGCTGAGCAAGTCGGGCCGCAATGCGCGCGACCCACTGAGTGGCTTTGCCGTCCTGCGGGAAACCCTGGCGACTGAACTGGCGATTTGGCGCGCACCCAGCGTGCAGACCATGCTGGCGGGCAGCGACGTCGATTTCACGACGCTGAAGGACGAGGTGGCCACCGTCTACATCGACGTGCCGTTCCACCAGATGGGCCCGTACGCCCCAGTGCTTCAGGTGATCCTGCAGAACGCCCTGGATGCCATGGTCGCCAACCGGCGCATCCCTGAGCGGCACGTGCTGTTCCTGCTCGATGAGTTTCTGGCGATCGGCGGCTTTCCGACGTACCGGGCCGCCATCAACTCGCACGGCGGCGCGGGTGTGCGGTTCTGGTTCTTCATCCAGAATTTCAGCGGCATTCAGGAAAACTACCCCGGCACCGCCTGGCGCACGTTCTTCGACACCGCGGTCCGGCAGTTTTTCGGGATCAACGAATCCTTGTCACAGCAGGAGCTGTCCCGCGAGCTGAGCAACCGGACGGTGGCTTACCGCTCGACCAGCGAAAGCGGCAGCCTGGGCGCGCCGATCGGCTGGGATCAGGGCCAGGGCAACTACGGATCTTCGACCACCGAGTCCATCCAGTTCACCGGACGGCCGCTGCGCACGCCGGAGGAAGTCGCCCGCGACCTGGCGCCCTGGAAGGGCGAGGATCACCGGGGCGGCTACGTCCGCATCAGCGAGCACAACGTGTGGGCCGACGTCGAGATGTACGGCTACCAGCACCCGAGCTGGGGCGGGTTTTTTACGGCGCGGACCGGGGCGCTGCGGCAATCGGACGTCTGAGGGCGACGGCACGCAAAACACAGAGGGGGCAGGCATGGCAGATCAGAATCCTCCCGTCGTCCAATACGACGGATTGCAGAAGGGCACCTTCGGGACCTGGCTGGGCCTGGTGATTGGGAGCTGGGTCGCCTTGATCTGGGCCGGCATGGTGTCGCTGCCCATGGCTGGCGTTGGTTTTGGTGTCTTGGGCTTTGGGCTCGTCGGCGGCTGGCTGCTGGTGCCGCTCTGGGGCAGCGTCTGGGGTCGTGTCGGTCTCAGCCGGTCCTTCGGCTCGGCCCAATCGGCCAGCTGGCTAACGCTGCGACCGTCCGACGATCCGCTGACGCAGGAAGTTTACGCGGTTGCTGACCGGCTGGGGATGCCGGCGCGGCCGTTGGTCGGCGTGATGGATGCCTGCAACGCCTATGCGATGGGGTCGCGGCCGGACAAGTCGCTGGTGGTGATCGGCCAGCCGCTGATCGACAGCCTCTCACGCGACGAACTGCGTGCGATCATCGGCCATGAACTCGGCCACATCGCCAACAACGACATGCGGCGGATGGTCTATGCCCGCTCGTTCCAGAACGCTTTGACCTGGTATCTGGGCTTTTCGTACCACTTGCAGCATGGCGCCCGCTGGCTGCTGTCCTGGGCGTCCGAGCTTTATGTGCTGCGGCTCTCGCGGTCTCGCGAGTATTGGGCGGACGCCATCGGGGCGGCGGTGACGAGCCCGGCGGCGATGATTTCCGCGCTCGAGAAGATCCACAACGTGGACACCTTCACCGATTACGAAAAGCGCAACCTGCGCGTGATGTTTCGCGGGCGGGCCGGCACGTCCATGCTGTCCACGCACCCGACCCTCGAGCAGCGTTGCGCGGCGCTGAATAGCGGGTCGCACATTGGTCTGCTCCCGCTGCTGGCAGGCGCGATGGTGACGCAGGACATCGAAGCCCCGCCGCTCCTGTCGGATGAGACCCCGGACGGGCTTGTACCTCCTGCGCCTGTTGAGCGGCAGCTGGAACCGGGCATCCGGCTGGACAGCTGAACGGACGTCCCGCGCGGCAAACCGATTTTGGCAAAACAGCGCGGAACGAAGTACGGCATTTTGGCAGCTATAGGGGCCGGACATTCTGGCCTCTCCCCCCGCAAAAGCAGGACCCCGCCAAACGTAATAGGAGGCCCGTGGAAGCGTTTTCAGCTGCGGTATGGTCAATGAGGCGTTACGGGATGGAAAACGCGCTCATGGGCTGCCTGTGGCCATCCTGTCGTGCTCCGCTTATGGACCTACTGCCCAGGGACCGGAGCCAAGTGCTTCGGCCCCCTCCCCTTTTCAATCTTCCATCAAAAAAATTGATCGCGCACGCGCTTTTTCTGAAATTCTGAATAGGGTTTCTGAGAGAGCTTTCTGTGAGACGTTTCTGAATCCTTTCTGTTCTATATAGAGGGCGCGACCAACTCTGCGTGGAAAGCGCGACCAACTCTGCGTGCGGGCGCGACCAACTCTGCGTGGAAACGGCACGGGGCGCGACCAACTCTGCGTGGATGCGCGACCAACTCTGCGTGGCTGATTTTTAACCCCATGATTCCGTTCTGAAAGTTCCGGCCAGGGGCGCGACCAACTCTGCGTAGCGAAAACCGGCATCGAGCGGCATGCCCGGCCGAAAACGGGCGCGACCAATTCAGCGCGGCTATGCCACTGCAAAACCTAGGTTTTCCTAGATTTTCTCAGGCTTTCTTGGTGACGAGGGTGCGTTTGGGGATCGCCAGCGCGGTGCTGTCGGCGGCGTCCATTTCCAGGCCGCGGGCAGTGAGCTTCACCGGCAGCTTGGGGAACAGCTCTTTGATGCTGGCCAGATCCTCGACCAGGTGCGCACGGAAGTCACGGTCGCGGGCAAAGCCCTCGCCGAACTGCTCCTTGAGCGGTTTCCAGTCGAGAATGAAATGGTCGTTCAGCCGCGTGATCCGGAAGGTGATCCAGAACAGCAGGTCCAGCCGGCGTGCCGATCCGGAAAATGCCTTGAGCGCGCGTTTGTCGATCGGCAGCGCGTGCTTCTGCAGCTCCTCGAAATACCGGTGCGAGAACTCGATCTTGGACGGCCACAGGCTGCGCTGGGCCGGATCTTCGCCAAACCACAGCTCAACCTTCTCGAGCGGCTTGACGTCCACCATGGCGGACCGGCTGCCGTCCCAGGCACTAAATTCCATGCGGCAGGCGGCCAGGGCGCGCAACTGTTCCTTGAACGGCGCCAGCGAACCGCGTTCCCCGCCCGTGACCGTGAAACCCATGTCGTGCATGAAGCCGGTCAGGGTGTCGGCGGTTTCGACCACAGGGCTGTTGTTGCGCAGAGCCTCGGTTGACAGGTGCGCCATGATCAGGCGCGCTTTCGGCCCCCAGGGGATCGGCTGGTGAATGCGGTTCCCATTGGGGTCCATCAGCCAACCGGCCGAGACCACCACCGACATTCGACCCTGGCGACGCTCGAACTCGCGCCGCTCGGTCGGGAGGCGACGGTAAGGCAGGCCGCAGATGGCCAGCGGCGTCGGCAGGAACCGGAGATTGTCGGGTGACGGACCTTCGGTCTCGATCACTTCCCGGATGATCGTGCGGCGGCGCGCTTCGCGCGGCAGCGCTGCCAGAGCCGTCCTCTTGGCCTCGGCTTCGGCCGCGAGCTTGTCGCGATCGGCCTGCATGCCCTCGATGTTCCGGACCTGAATCTCGCGGTAGCGCGCGCTGTAGGTCTGAGCCTCAGCGAGCTTTTCGAGCAGATCGGGATCGCGGACGTTTGGCGGGTTCACAGGCAGAGTTTTACGTTGATTCGGCCGGCATAGGAATTCGACTGCCCGTTTGGGTAGCAGAAAACCGGCGCAGCGAGTTTGCGAGAGATTGTGTGGGCGTATCGCCGTAAAAGCGTATCACCGTGCACACGGCAATACGGCTTTACGCGGCAGGGAATTCCTTTTCAAAGACCCGGCGCAGCACGTCCGACATCTTCTCGCCGCGCATGGCGCAGGCAACCTTGATGCGCTGGTGCAGCTCGGCATCGACGTCGAGGGTGAAGCGCACCATTTTGCGCGGGGCTTCCTTGGCAGCCTCAGCCTGCGGCTCGTCGGCCTTGGGCGTATCCGGGACCACGTGAAGGGCCCTGCCCTCGCTTTCGGCGCCCTGGGCGATCCACTCATCGGCGGTCGCCGGTGGCGTGCTGCTGATACGACTGAACGCGACCTTCTTGCTCATGCCGCCTTCCTTTCCGGTTTGTTGAACTTGATCACGCTCTCGGCCAGCGCCTTGATCTCTCGGGCGGCCTCGCTGGTCGGTGCCGCCTCCACCACGCTCAGGCCCTGGACGGCGCTTTCGGCGTAGACCACGCGCTGGCAGACCTGGCTGTCAAGCACGGGGAACGCCGCTTCGGTGAAGGCATCCACCACATCACGCCCAATCGCCGTATTTGCGATTTTGCGGTTAATCGCAAAAGCGGCTTTCAGGCTTGGCTTGAACTGCTGCGCCTCGCGGATCAGCTGCACGGTGTCCTCGGTCGCCCAGATATCGAAAGGCGACGGCTGCACCGGCATCAGGATCACGTCGCTCGCCATGATCGCAGCGCGGCCCAAGTCGGTGACCCGCGGGGCCCCGTCGATCACCACCACGTCATAGTCCTTGGCCAGCTCGGGCAGCTCACGTCTGATCGATGGCTTGGCCATGCCGACCACCGGGAACAGCGGCTTCACGTCCTCGGCGCGGGCGCTCGACCAGCGCAGGCTGCTGCCCTGCGGGTCGGCATCGACCAGCAGGACGCGATATCCGGACGTGGCATAGGCTGCCGCGAGATTGAGGCTGAGGGTCGTTTTGCCGACCCCGCCCTTCTGGTTGAGCACGCCGATGATCATGGCTGGCCTTTCTTACGGTTCTGCGGTGCGCCGTAAATGCGGCGATCATGGTTTTACGGTGATACGGCTTTAAGGTGCCGGCAATCCCTTGCGCCAATATGAACGAAAGCCCTGCGGCAGCGCCGCCACAGCGAATTTGAGCCAAATACGGCGTTACGGCGCGCCGTGGATACGGCAAGAAGCTACCGGAACAGAACATGAATGCCTGCGTTTTTGGCCAACGATAGTTCTACCGGTACGGGTGCGTTTCCTCCCATGAAGATCTTCATCAGCTCCCTGATCGGCGGGTTCGAGCCATTCCGTGCGGCGGCGCGTGAAGCCGTTGTTCAACTCGGCCACGAGCCGGTTATGGCCGAGGATTTTCCGCCGCAGCCCAATTCGCCACAGGTGGCCTGTCTAGCAGGCTTGAGGCAGGCCGCCTTGGTGCTTCTGGTGATGGGGGAACGCTACGGCTACGCTGGGCGGTCAGGCATCTCACCCACCCATGAGGAATACCGCGAGGCGCGCGGCCGTATTCCGGTGGCGGCCTTTGTCCAGCAGGGCGTGACGCCCGAGCCTGAACAGAAGGCATTCATTGACGAGGTGCAGGGGTGGGAAGGGGGCCTGTTCCGGGGCGCCTTCAAGACCCCGGACGAACTGCGCGCTCTGGTGACGCGAGCCATCCATGAGTGGCAGTTGGCCAATGCCGCCAGGCCGATGGACGAAGCCGAGTTGCAGGCCCGCGCGCTGGCCCAGCTGCCTGTCAAACGCAACGGCTACAGCAGTTATCACCGCGGGCAGGGCAAACCCCTGGTGGTGTCGTTGGCCTTCGGTCCCAGACAGACCATTCTGCGGCCAGCTGAGGTCGAAAACCCGGAGCTGATCGACAACCTTACGCAAGAAAGCCTGTTCGGCCGCGCTCGCATCTTCGATCGCAAACGCGGGACGGAACACGCCCTCGAGGGTGATGCGCTTGTGCTGACACAAGGGGATGGCTTCGCCCGCTTTCGCGTGTCGCCGACCGGCGACATGCTGTTCCATCTACCGTTGGCCGAAGGTCCGCACGGTATGGTCGTCATTGAAGAAAACGTGCGCACAACGCTTGCCGGCGCCATGGCCTTCGCGGTGCAGGTGCTTGAGCGTATCGACAGCACCCAGCGGCTGACACACCTAGTTCCAGCGGTTACCCTGGCTGAGACCGAACACGTGGTCTGGCGTACGCAGGCTGAGCAGGATCAAAGCCCCAATAGCTACCCCATGGGCCTGGGAGGCTATGGGCAGGATAAAGTGCCGGCGATCCTGTCCCCGGCGGCCAAGCCGCGGGCGGCTTTGAGCTTGGATCAGGGACATATGGTCGATGACCTTGTGGTGACGCTGCGCCGGATATGGAAAGACCGCGGCTGACCGGAACGCCGCAAATGCGGTCCGCCGTATCGCCGTATCGCCGTAGATACGGCGAGCAAGAATATAGGCACAAGCAGCCCCCACCGTCCACGCGATGAGGATCTACTTCTGGCGTAGGGTCTTTTTGATCAGGTCACGCCGTTGTTCCGATGTAAGGGAACGCCCGCGGGCTGCCTTAACGGCCGTGCGCATGCGCGGCGTCAGGGACATTCCCTCGACAGCACTGATCATTTCACCCATGACCTGAGGCAGCACGAAGCAGCCGCTTTTAGCTCGATGCCTGATGATGTGGTGCGGGCTCGAGATGGGATTTTTCACGTCTGGAACTTATCATAGGCCGCACGAACGACCAACGAAAAGCGGACGCCTACGGCATAAGAGCAGGCCCGAAGGCCTGATCGTATGGTTTCATGCGTTCCCGCTATCCCAGCCAAGTGCTTCAAGCTCTTCAGCTTCAGATTTGAGCTGGACCAAATGCTTCTGTGTTGAGGCGAGCAGCCGATCGCGCATGTCGCTGGGCGGCGCTTTGGTTAGTGTATCCGCCAACTCTTCGCCTCTCTGGATCATTTGCATCGTCTGATCGAAGATGTCGCGGTGGTAGTCACGCTCATCGGTCATGAGTTGGTCCCTTATGATCGCGTATCGGAAGCTCGTGCCGATATGCTGTAGTTATGGGACGTCCGCGTAGCTGCCAAGACGAAGGCTATGTCGATCAGGTATAATTTGCGGGATCCAGCGATTTTAGAATGCTGCGCTAAATGGTTGGAAGGGTAGGGATAGCTTGGGCGTCCAGCTGAAGCGCCTTGCTGCCAGGCACCGGCACAAGGATGGGTACGCCGGGGTAAATGGCGGCCCAGGTGGACGTGGCCTGAGTCCAGGCAGCAGCCGAGGGGGACAGCCAGCCGGTGATGCTCGTGAGATTGCCGTAGAGCTGGGCGAGGGGAAGGTGGATAATTGGCTCGTAATGGGCAATGCGGTTGCGAAGGCTTCGCAGTGCGTCGAGCTGACCATGAAGGGCAGGGCGCTGGATGCCTCGAGCCTGAAAGACAGGACGGAGGCCATGCCATAGGTGCTGGGACTGGCGGCTGTAGAGCCCGATCCAGAAGCCCAAGTTAAGCTCTGCCACCAGCTGGGCATGGGTGCCCGCCTTGCGCTGCCGGTTGAGGGTGTCCCTAGCCTTCTGCACCTGGCCTATTCCATAGGGTGTCATTAGGGCTTGGTCATCCAGCCAGTCGGGGCCATGGTCCGCGACCATCTTCCTGTCGGTGACGTTGCGCAGGGCCACTTCGAACATATGCAGGGGGCCATAAAGGGCGGCGCTGAGCTGAACATTGAAGGTGTAGAGGCGCCGGGCCAGTACGTCGTCGCCCTGGGCCCACTGCTGGTAGGTGTGGAACCGGTCGGAGGAGAGGGCATCAACGAAGGTGGGCACTATGTCAGGTTTCACTTGCTTTTTGGTGGGGCCTGTCCCCATATAGCATGTGTAAGCCCCGGATGGTCCCTGCTCTGCATACCTCCGGGGCATGTTTGTTTCTACACCCCCCTTTCAGCCTTTCCCGTCATAGGCACCTTCCTAGGTGAGGTCATGGTTATGCTCCCATGGGAACACAGAACCATGGTTCCAGGGATCTGAGGGGTCATCGTCCGGGTAGGTGGTCCTATTCCCAACGGGGGGCATCTGGGTCCGCTACATCGGCGGTCAATGCCTCGGCAATGATCTCGTCCCAGATAGCGCCCGTGATGGGCAGTGGTGCTGCGGTGATCGAAGCGGAGGGCAGGGTATAGCCAGCCTGCGGCTTCTTACCCTGGGACGGCCATATCAGAGGTTGGCGCTTCTGACGTGCTAGCTCGTCAATGCCCAACAGTGAGGCTGCATCCTTCGCGTCTCGGCGGTTTTTGATATCGCGGTACTCGCCCAGGAAGGCCCCAACCAGCCGGGCCATCTTCGCATCAATCCGTGCAAACAGGGCCTCGTCGTTACAGAACCGATAGTGTTTGCCCCAGCCTCGGATGATGCTGTCAGTCCGGTTCAGAGTTGCAACCAAGGAATGTTTCCGGGCAATAGGCCCTCCGGGTTTGGTCTCCCGCATGCCCTTTGCGCTCTCATTGAAACGCTTCTGGACGTTCAGCTCGAGCTTGGAGATGGCCTTTTTAGACGGGCGGAGCAGGCCGTTATTGAACTCGATCCCTAGCCAGTCGAACTGATCGGACACACGCAGGGGCTCGGTTGTCGATTTCTCCTCGGACAGCGTCATGCCGAACTTGGCCAAGATGCCGATTGCCAGCTTCATGCGAGCTTTTGCAGCCGCAGCGGACGGCGCCAGAATGATGAAATCATCGATGTAGCGAATGCAGACGCAATCGCCTTCGTTCATCTGCCGGTCGAAATCGTGCAGCAGGATATTGCCCAACAGGGGTGACAGGGAGTTGCCTTGCGCCACGCCGATGGACTCGATCGGGAAGGCTTGCGCCTTCTCCTTCAGCTCGGCCATGTTCGACAACTCGAGTTTGATGGCGTCAGCGAACAGCGCCATGAACTCCGGATCGCCTGTGACCGTCGCAATGATCTCGGTCACGTGCGGTTTGGGGATCTTCGTGAAGAAGGCCCGGATATCGGCAAAAGCCACATGGGTGGCACCGTTGCCGATCGCGGTCAGCACCGCCTGGACCGCTGCAGGCACTGCTGCCAAACCATCCTTCTGCTTCTGAATGCCACCAAAGCTGTGAGGATTATGGAAGTACGGCTTTAGACCGGAAACCGTATCCAGCGCTTCGAGCACGGCACGCTGGACGATGCGTGAGCGTAGAGACGCCAGCACCAAGGGGCGAAATTTAGCGCTTTTGGTGCCATCCGCGTTCTTTTTGGCGACCGGAATGCCCTTGGCTTCAGGAAATCGGAAGCTGCCGGCGGACAGCTGACCGCTCAGCTGATTGATGTTCTTTTGGGGATCGGCCGCAAACTTATCGACCTCCTCGCGCACATCGAGCGAGGTGGATGTCTGGGCATTTTCTTGAATGACACGCCACGCTTTATGCAGAGTCGCCTTGCTCTGCACGCGCTTCATAAGTGGCGATGGCGATTTCAAATGTCCTTAGGGTCCTGTTTGTAAGCCCACCCGTCCGACAGGCGCTGACCACTGCAGAGGTACGTTGCCGCCCATTCTGCGCAGCGGAGACCGTGACCTGCGCCACCGCCTCGCCGCCGCACTCCACCTCGAACGCGCT
>NZ_FOOA01000025.1 GCF_900113065.1 Aureimonas phyllosphaerae | reverse complement strand
ATTCCTAATCTGGGGGTCGTAGGTTCGAATCCTACTGAGATCGCCAACGAATTCAGTGTTTTAGTCTGCTGACTGCCCGGTGCGTTGCGACGGTGTTGCGACGGCGTTGTTACGCGGGCGTTTCTGGCTTGTTCCGGGCAGCGACTCGGATTGCCGCAACGGTGCGTGTTTTCTCCAGCGTTTTCCGGCTGTAGATCGCCGTCGTCGAGGCCTGAGAGTGATTCGCATGATGGCGAAGCGTCTCCAGGTCAACGCCTGCGTCGGACCCTTCTGTCACCCCGCCGGCGCGGCTGTCGCGGTTCCAAACCGTAACCGGCACGCCCGCCTTCGTCGCGATGGCTCGCCACATCTGGTAGAAGTTTCGATAGCGGTAGGGCAGCCCAGTAGTCTCGTTGATGATGACCGGGCCGATTCGCTTGTCGGCCGCAACAAGGTCGAGGCACTGCGCGACGAGCGGATAGGCCTTCGTGTCGTGAACGGCTTCCTGGCCGGTCTTCGTGGTCTTCTTCCGGAGAATGCCCTCGGCGTCGATCTCGCTCCAAACGAGGCCGCCCGACCAGCGACGTCCGCGGCTGATGATGCCGCTGGCTCCACGCTCGCACTTATCCCATCTCCCGATCACGTCGATCTGCCGAAGGGTCAGGTCGAATTGGAGGGCTTGGGCGATGGCGATGCTGGGCCGCCCGAGCTCGATCGCCTTGGCGATTATCGCGGCCGACTGCTCGAAGGTCACAAAGACCTCACGCGCGCCCGGCGATTCGAAGCGCATGTTGCTCAGTATCGTCGCGAGGCGGACGCATTCCTTCACGTCGACCGTCACGCCGAATTTCACCGCGATGCGTAAGAGCTGCATCGCCTTGAAGGCGCGCCGGATGCGCTCGGGGCCGACCGGATCGCCGTCCTTCTTCGGTGGCGCCGGCTCGCGCAGCTTCTTGTACCAGCGGCGGAAGTCGTTTCCGTTCAAGCGCGCGAGCTGTCGATCGCCGACCGTCTTCTCCAGGAGATCGAGCGACTCATCGTACATGGCACGCGAGTTCGGTTTGAGGTCGTGGTACGGGCTGTCGGGGTTCTTGCGATAGAGCGTCGTCAGCGCCTTGATCGTGCCCTCGAAGCGGCAGGGGCGTGGGTCGTCCTTGTCGCTCAACCACTCCAAGAACTCGGCCGTGTACCGGGCGCACAGCGCGGCGATCTCGGTTTCGTCGGTGGCATGGATGCGGATCGTTGGCGTCTGGTAACCCTCCGATCGGCGCGAGATCGCGCGGGCGACCCAATAGAGCGCTTGGCCGTTCGCCCGCTTCCTGCGCTGCAGGCCGGGAATGTCTTGCTTCACCAGTTTTCCTTTCCATCAAGCTGCAACGGGGCATCGCCCCCCCCGGCATCCTGATGGACATTGTGGCGGCGGTCGAGGAAGGACCGGCAGGCAGGCCAGTAGCGCTTGTCCTCAAAGAGAGGGTCGGGCTGGGGGAAGCCAGACTTCTCTAGCGTCTTGGCGATCGCTGAAAAGAGATTCGGCTTCACGCCGAGGCGCATGGCGATCTCACGATCGTCGAGGAACAGCTTCTCCGTCATCCGCAAAGCCCCCACTCGTTGCAGGCCGTGCCAATGTCGCGGGCAAGAAGGCTGTACTGGCGCCCGCCGCGATCCGTCTTCGCCCACTCGACCATGCGGCGGACGCCGAAGCGCTTGATGAAATCGGTATGGCTAACATGGTGTGCCGGCTGGCCAGCTTCGACGGAGATCATGTTGAACTCCGCCAACATGACTGGATCGTTCACGAGGGCGAAAAACCCAGCGTATCCACGTTTTGAGGCTTCGGAGACGAGGCCTTCCCATTCTTCAAGCCGATCAATCTGCTCGGGAAAGACACGATCCACGAGCGCCAGCTCGCCCTTCGTGCAGTTGATGCACGGGAAGCATCCGACGCGGCTCAGGCCCCAGCCGTAGAGCGGGTTCGGCTCGACGCCGTGCCGTCTTGCGATGGCGAACACCTCTTCGACGCTCGCGACGCGCAGGAGTGGCCGATAGACGAACAGGCGCCCCGGTAGATCCTCATGCGCGTTCAGTCTCTGGAGGGGCGGCAACCCCCGCCGGACGATGCTCTCCGCTGCGCGCACGCCCTGCCAGGAGATCACCGTCTCACCGGTGGCCAACATCGGACGGGTCACATGCCGGTCGATCGGCTGCACCTTCAGCTCGAACGTGCAGAACTGGGCCTTCCGGCTTGGGAAGCGGCCCTTCCAGAGGCATAGGTCGAGAAAGGGATTGCCGGTCGGATGCAGCACGGCAAGCGCGCGTGCGACCAGATCCTCGGGAACGCCGTGAGCTGCCCAGTTGCGTTCGATGAAGCGGCGCTTGCCTGCGATCCGGTCGGCGAAGTTGGCCTTAACCCATTCAACTGGCGGACCGCCTGTCTTCTCGTGCAGTCGGTTCACGGCCTCATAAGTCGCCGGGTGCTCGTTGCCGGTGTCAGCTGCTACTGCGCGAAACGGCACGCCTCGCTCGATCGCCCGGCAGTAGGTGGCAGTGCTGTCTTTGCCGCCGGAGACGGATACAACGTGCAGCATCAGTTGGTTTCCATCGCGGCCACGATGCGGCGGCCGGCAGGGGTGATTTTCAGGGCGGGGGTGCGGGGCTCGTAGTCGGTTCGAGCGAGGCCGTGCAGGCGGAGGATGGCGGCGTTCTGGCCGGTGATGCGCGCGGCCGGGGTGCGCCAGTCGTTCTTGAAACGGGGCATGCCCCACGGGCGCGCGGCCTCGAGCTTGGCGAGATCCTTTCGCATCTGCGCCGTCACAGGCGGGGCCCCGAGGTCGAAGAGCGGGATCTGTTCGGCCGCACGCATTGGTCAGGCGTCCGTTGGGGCGTCGAGGCCCTGCAGGTAGCCGCTGGCGCGCAGCGTTGCGGCGATGGCATCAGCGTCGCGCTCGGCCCGATCCATCGCGCCTGGCCGGCTGGCGTAATCTTCCAGCGAGACGAGGATCGTCGTCGTTGCCTGGTCCAGCGGCGAGCCGTCGCCGATCACAAGGTAAGCCGCGTCGATCAGCCGACGCAGCAGGCAGTAAAGGGCAAGGCCGAAGCCGGCGACGGGTGCATTGACCCGGCGCGCCGGCGCGAAGGCCTCAATATCGGCACGCAAGACGCGGCGCGACAGCTGCTGCTGTTCGGACCAGAGCAAGCCCGCGATCGTGTCGCGACGCGCCTCGGCCAACCGTGCGAGGACGACCCTGACCTCCGCGTCGGTCGGGTCGCTGGCGCCGACCTCGACGACGTGGGCGAGCTGGTCGATGAAGATAACCTGCTCGGCGCGCTGGCGCTCGGTGAGGTGGCGGGTCATGACAGCGCCCGCTCCACGTCTTTCGCCAAGCGTGTGACGTCGACCGCTGGGCGGTTCGCGAGCATCAGTCCTTCGAAGTCGATGAAGGCAATGAGATCGCCGTGATAGTTCTCGACGTCGGCGCCCTGCTGGCGCAGAGCTTCGGCAAGGGCGTCTTCGATACGGCGGATTCGGTCGAGAACGGGCGTGGCGCTCATCGTCACACCCTCATCGGCATCAGCACGACGAGGCGGCTCGCGTCGGCGGGGTTGGTGATCAGCGCGGGGGAGCCGGCGTCGCCGAGGGCGAAGCGGAGAGTCTCGGCCTCGAAGGTCGCGAGCACGTCGACGACGTATTTCGCGTTGAAGCCGATCTCGAGCGCGAAGTCCCCGGCGGACTGGATCGTGAGTTCCTCGCGCGCCTCGCCGGCGTCGGGTGAGCGGACGGTGAGGTCGAGCCGCTCGTTGTCGATGCCGAAGGTCGCGGCGCGGCCGCGCTCCGACGACACAGTGGACACACGGTCGACCGCGGCGCGCAGCGCGGCAGGCGATACAATGAAGCTGTTCGGGTTGCCGCCCGGGATGACGCGCGTGTAGTCCGGAAAGGTGCCGTCGATCAGCTTCGACACCAGGCGGAATCCGCCGGCGGAGAACATCACCTTGAACTCGTCGCAGGTGATCGCGACGCGCTCGCCCTCCGGGCACCACTCGGCCATCGACTTGAACAGGCGAAGCGTTTTGTTGTGGACGATCACGCCTTTCATCTCGGCGATCTCGCCCTCGACGCCCTGCACGAGCTTCGACAGGCGATGCCCATCGGTCGCAACGGCCGCGAGCTTGTGGACGCCGTCGACCTCGACCGGGTGCAGATAGACGCCGTTGAGGTAGTAGCGGGTCTCCTCGGTCGACGTCGCGAAGCCGACGTCCGACAGGATCGCGGTGAGCGAACCCGGCCAGACCTCGAACTCGGACGCCTGCTTGGCATTCACGCCGGTGATGTCGGGGAAGTCCTCCGGCGGCAGCTCGTTGAGGTTGAATCGCGCCTTGCCGCTGGTGATGGTCGCGAAGCGTCCGTCGTTGGCGAAGCGCACGTCGCCCTTGCCGAGCTTGCGGAGGATGTCCTTCAGCAGCCCGGCGGGAACGGTGGTCGATCCGGGGACCGACACGTCGGCCGCACCGGGATCGGCTTCCATCCGGATCCAGATATCGAGGTCGGTGCCTTCGACGGAGAGCGAGCCGTCGCCGTTCGCCGAAACCAGGACGTTGGACAGGATGGGGATCGTGTTGCGCTTCTCGATCACGAGCTCGACGCGCGAGACGAGGCGGAGAAGAACGTCTTGGGGAACGGTGAAGGCGACGGACATCGATCAGGCTCCGCCGGCGCCGGTCAGGATGCGGCCGTCGGCCAACATCTCGGGGGCGCCCTCGTAAACCGGCAGGCCGGTCTTCTCGCGGACCTCGTCCTTCGCGAGCTTCACCGCTTCGGCGACGAGGCGATCGACGCGGAAGAGCTTGTAGGTCCAGACGATCGCGCCGCCGATGAGGCGATAGCGCAGGCGGACGGGGATCGTGATCGGCTCTTCGTTGTAGAAAAGCGGGATCGACAGGGCGAAGGCGCCCGGCACGGTGATGGGCGCGCCGTCTCGACCGGTGTGACTTTCCTCGAAGCTGATCTTCGCCTCGCCCGACTGAAGCTTGATGTTTTGCTTCACCTTGCCGCCGACGTTGATTTCGAGGCCGCGGGCGAGTTCGAATATCTGGATGGGCGAGCCGATGCGGTCGACCTGGAGTTCGCGGGCGTGGTGCGCGTTCTCGGCCTCGACGAGCGCGATCATGTCGGGCGCGCGCTCCTCGACGAACTCGGCGAACTCGGCCTGGTCCATCGGCTTGCCGTCGTGCGCGAGCCAGGTCCTCCACTCGTCGGAGAAGGGGAAGGCGTAGTGCAGGCGGTGCTTGCCCCAGTTGGCGTCACCACGGCCGTCGCGCCGCGCCAGGTCGTGATAGTCGACGACGGCCGTCAGCGAAGGCTTCTTCCAGTCCGAGATCGCGAAGACGACGGACGATTCCAGCTTCTGCCGGTTGAGGAGGTCGATCAGGCTTGCGACGTCGCCGACCTGAGCCACGCCTCGGCGGAACTCGGGATAGAGGCGGTACTCGTCGGCGAGCGCCTTGATGCTGCGTACCTCGGGCTTGTCGCCGTGAACGACGGCCACGGGGAAGCTGTCAGGCAGGCCCAGCAGCTCGGCGGGGGTGTCGATCCATTCGATCTCGACACCCGTGGCGCGACTGCCGAGCGATGCGAGCTTCTCGACCGCGTCGCCGTCGATGCGGATGGTCTCCAGCCGCAGGGCTTCGCCGACGATCGGTTCGTTCATCGGCGTGGGCGTGGTGGTCTCGGCCATGGTGGCCTCCTCTCAGGTTGGCAGGCGGGAAGGGGTCAGCCGAACTCGCGGTCGCTGGCGTCGCGGGGGCCGGAGAACATGTCGGTCTGACGGGGATGCTGGGTAGAAAGCTCGCCGTCCTCGGTCACCCAGAAGGTGGACGGGCCGAACTCCTCCTTGGGCTTCTTCGAGGTGAGTTCGGGCGTGATCGTCACCATGCCGGCCTCGACCTTCAGCGCCATCTTCACCGTAACGTGGCCGGACGCCTTGCCCTTCGGGCCGGCACTCTCAGCCAGTGCGCGCAGCGTGTCGGACAGTTCATGCTGCAGCTTGCCGACGAACTCGCCGCCTTCCAGCATTCCGAGCAACACCTGCGGCTCGCGGACGATCTTCATGGACTTCCTCCTGTCAGGCCGTCAGCGCGGCGGGTTCGGTGAGGGGGCAGAGACGGGCGAGGGCTCCGCGGAAGCGGTCCTCGGCTTCCGGCCAGGCCCAGCACTTGAAGCGGGGGTTGGAGCGGACGACGAGGCGCCGTGCGCCCTCGATGACAGCCGCCCAAGCGCGCGGCGGGCGCGGCATCAGGGCGTCACGCTCCGTGCGCAGCATGCGGACGTCGAACTCATGAACCTCCGCACCTCGCATCTGGAAGCGCGTGTAGGAGAGGCCGGCAGCCTCCATCACGGCCCGGTCGAGCGTCGCTTTGACCTCGGCGATGCCGCGGCGATGGCGAATGCGCAGGGCTTCGGCCGCGAGCGCGTTGATGCCTGCCGAGACCGCCTGACGCGCCATCGCCTCGCCGACGGCCTCCTGCGCCGGGCTCGGCCAGTCGCCGAAGTAGGCCTCGTGCGCATCGTGGAGCAGGCAGAACGCGGCGAGCTCGACGTCGTCGGTCTCGTCGAACGCCGCCTCGGCCATCATCACCGAGTGCTGCGCCACCGAGAGCGGCATCGCCAGCTGCCCGGCGTAGCGGTTCACCGTCGCCAGACCGTGCGCCACCTCGCCGAACAGATGCTCGCGCGCGATCGTCGGCTCGGCGAAGTCGAGCGCACGGCCCGTCAGTGTCTGCGCCCAAGCGGTCATCCGGCGTCGACCGGGTTGAAGTGCGCCTTGCCGGTGTCGGCAGATATTTCGAGACGGAACGGCTTCGCATTACCCCAGTGGTAGGAATGGATGCGAAACTCCGCGACTTCGTTGCGGCGCTCGTCGGCGCTCTGGAAATGACTGATGACCTCAGAGACCGATCCGCCAATGAAGTCGCCGTTCTCGTCGGCAAAGTGATCAGCTTCCGCGCGGATCGGGTCACTTGTGTCCCACGAGCCGTCGGGCTGGACGGTCACGTAGATCGAGTTGAACTCGCGGTAGGGCTTAAACATCATCGTCTCGCCAACGGCGCAGGTCGTCGCCGTCTCGCCGAGTTCCGCGTCGTCGTCGAAGCCGGCGATGACGTAGAGCGTGCTCGCGGGCGCGAGGCCGACGATCCAAGCGCTGGGGCTATCGCGCGGCGGCGGCGTGACCTCGTCCACCAGATGCTTTGGCGTCCACTGCACGACCGGGTTCCAGGCGGCGGCGCTCACTGGGCGCTCCGCTCGGCGACAGCGTTGGCGATCTCGCGGGCCTCGGCGCCGTGCACGCGAAGATCCTCGCGGTTCCAGCCGCGGAGGAGGAGGTCCTCCTCGACGACGCAGGCGGAGGTGCCGGCGATGTCGAGCATGTCGTCGGCGATGCGCCGGGCGACGGGCGAGGGCCCGTCAGCGACAGGGCGCTCCACCTTGGAGGGGATGGCGAGAGCGGCGTGGTGGGCGGCGAATG
This sequence comes from Aureimonas phyllosphaerae, assembly GCF_900113065.1. Taxonomy (GTDB): domain Bacteria; phylum Pseudomonadota; class Alphaproteobacteria; order Rhizobiales; family Rhizobiaceae; genus Aureimonas; species Aureimonas phyllosphaerae. The sequence goes on along the minus strand of NZ_FOOA01000025.1, from coordinate 35,431 downwards.
CCTTGGCGCGCGCGATGATGTGCTGACCTTCGGTCATCGGTCGGTTCCTTTCAGCGGAAGCGGGTGAGCCGCGTTTCGCGGCGGGACTGATGCCGGGCCGTGCGGTCCAGCTTGATGCTGGTGATCCGCTCGCGGTCGCTGAGGCGCGGCTCGCTGCGGTTTTGCGCCTTCCGGCGTGCGTCTTCGGGGCTTTCTGCCTCGACGACGAAGACCTCGCCGGTGTCGAAGTGGACGCGGAAGGTCGGCATCAGTGCGCGCCGATCGGCGGGAAATGACGCGGATCGAGGCTCTCGCCGGCCTCGAGTGCGGCATCGGCGCCGGCACGGGTCAGGCGGAAGATCGTCCAGAACGCGGTGGTCTCGCACTCGACCGCGAGCCCGGCGGCGACCATGCCGAGCCAGACGTCGTAGCTGTGCGCGCCGAGTTGGGGGCGTGCCTCGTTGCGCTGAGAGACCTTCGGCGCAAAGCCAAGGCCGAGCGCCGAGCGCGCCTGGACGCGCTGCTCCGATGTGAGGGCGGCGGTCACAGGGATCCTCCGTCCATGCTCGAAAGCTCGCGACGAAGCGTGGCGAGCTTCGTCTCGGTGTCGGCGATGTCGTAGGACAGCTGGGCGCGTCGCGCCTGATCCTTGTCCGCGGACTGCGTGCGGGCGATGGCGGCGAGCTCGATCAGGCCGGACCCGAGGGCCACACTTTCACCGGGCGTCATCGTGGCGACGTGCCGATCGCGTTCGTCCTCGGCCGACTTCATCTTGAAGAGCATCACGCGACCGGAATGGGCCTCGACACGGAAGTCGGTCATGGCCGGGCCTCGGCGAGCGCGACGCCGTGCGCCACGTCGCGGCCTTCGACGACGATGGCGCTGAGTGCGACGAAGCCGACCATGAACAGGCCGACGGCCGCCAGCGAGCAGAGTTCGCGGAGATAGGCGCGCATCAGCGGAGCCAGTCCGAAACGAACGGGTAGGCGACGATGGCGGCGATCACGACGCAGGCCGAGTAGGCAGCGATCGCCAGCATCGTCGCCGGGTCAAGGCGGCTGGCTTCCGGCCAGAACTCCTCGCGGCCACGGCGTTCCATTTCGCCTGGATCGGCGAAGCCGAAGCCGAGCCCCGACGGATCGCCGAACTCGCGGCGGACGACGTCCTCCGACCAGGCATCAGCCTGATCATAGGTTTCCGACGCGCGCCCTGCCGGCACGGGGGGAACGGTAGGGCGCGCGTCGGCGCCGAGCCGACCGTGGGAGGCAGCGGTCGGCTCGGCGGTCTGCAGAAGGGGGAGGGGCATGGGATGCTCCGATCCAATGAGGATGGAGGCATATTCGAATATCGAACAGATACTCGTCAAGCGCCTTTATTCGAAAAAAGAACAAACCGGCTTATGCACAGCTATTCACAACGATGACGGGTGGACTCTCGGCCTGCAAAGGCGGCACAAGGGAAGGAGAACAAGAGGAGAACAAACGTGACGGCAGACGTTCCCCTACCCACTTCGTTCCGCGTTCACATCCGTTGTTTCAACTGCAAAAAGGACGTGAGACGGACGCTTACGCCAGAGGCTTGCGACGATTCGCCGACGACCGTGGACGAGTTGGTTGAAAGTGGACTGTTGGATAGACAGCGCTTCATATGCCGAGAGTGCGATAGCCCGGTCGGGACCATCGTTGCCGTCAAGGTGCTCGGTGCAATCGCAGCTTAGTTGAACTGGATGTCGTTCACGACGCGTCGAACGACGGCAATGATCTCGACGGTCGTGCCGTCGTCGGCGCTGAGGTCGCGTTCCACAAGGATCGGCTTGTGCTTCCGATTGCTCGACCGCGGATGAAACTCGTAATGGTCGTCGAAGATCTCAAGCTGCTTGACCGACCACTCGCGCATCATCCCGCTATTGTGAGACCGCTCTACCACTACAACGAGGCCATCCCGCAAGGGCTTGAGATGCGCGATGTCCTCGTAAGCGACGGCAATCACCCGGTCGCCTTCCAAAATGGGGCGCGGCTTGAGAGCATTCATCGAGTCCCCAATGACGTCGAACGCCATGATGCGAGCGTTCGGGAAGAGATTATCGGCGGGTAGCGCGATCTCTTCACGCTCGCTGTCATCGATCATATCGTCGACTTCGCGGAACGCTCCAGCCTCAACCCGGCCCACTACGACGACGGACCGCAGTCCCCCACTCTCCCGGACTTCGTCGAAGCTCGGAGCAGATTGGCCGAAGAATGACGCAGCGTCTGCTACCTCTGAGCTGGAGAGCTTTCTCGTCCCGTGAACGATCTTGTTCACCATGGACGGCTTCAAGCCCATGTGACGCGCGAGCTCGGACTGGCTCTTTCCTGACTTGGCCAGCTGCTCGACGAACCAATCGTGATACGGATTGTTGCGCATGTTCGTTTTTCGCACACGATGCGAAAGCTCGTCCTGAGCTAAAATCGAACATGATCGATTGACTTGCTCTGTTCGATTATCGAATATCTGCGCATGCATCATGAACCCGCCGCTACGATCATCGCGAAATTCGGAGGCATCCGCGAGGTGGCTTCGATCGTCGACGTCAACGTGCACACCGTCACGAAGTGGCGCCTGTCGAAAGACAAGGGCGGCACTGGCGGTTCGGTGCCGCATTGGCATGTGCCGAAATTGATTGCCGAGGCCGAGAGCCGTGGCGTTGATCTCACGTATTCCGATTTCTTCGCGCCTTCCATGGCCGCCCCCTCGTCTGATGATGGCAAGAATGGGGCGGATGCGCCGGTGTGTCATGTAAACCCGGCGGCGTCGGCTTCACCCGTGAGGGCCGTGTCGTGAGCCGTCGCCCGTCGTCCGAGACCATGCGCAACGGGTTGAAGCTCGCCACGCGGCTGTCGCTGACCGCCGCGGGCGGTGCGGCCGCGCTGGTGCGAGAGAGGCTGGTTCGGGTCGGCGAAGCGGCTCTGTCGTTCGCGTGCTCGCCGCACGTGGATCACGAGGAGCGGTTCGTGGCGCTCGACGTGGCGCTCGATCTCGATTTCCTCGCGGGCGAGCCGCTGCATGCCCGCGCGCTGGCCGCCGCGCAGGGCTACGAGTTGCGCCTGCTCGAGCGCTCCGCGTCGGCGGGCGTCTTCGGCCATTCCGACATCCGGAACCTCACGCGCGAGTTCGCCGACCTGCAGGACACGATGTTCGCGGCGCTCGACGACGGCACCATCTGCCGGAAGGACCGCGAGGCGATCCTTGCCGAGCTCGCCGACGTCGAGCGCATGGCCGCCGCGATCCGCGCCAAGGTGGAAGCTTCGGCATGACCGGCGCCCGCACTGCAACCTTGGCCGACGATATCCTCGGCGTCCTACGCGTACGCAACTCCGCCGGCGGAATGACGTACTACGTGGCCAACGTACTCCGCTCGACTCCGCGCGATCGTGACACTCACACCCGACGCCCCGGCATCTCGACGGCCACCGTGCGGCGTGAGCTTGAGCGTTTGGAAAAGGCCGGGAAGGTCAAGCGCGTCCAAACCGTTTATCAGCGCATGATCTGTTGGGCGCTCGCATGACCGGCGCCCGCACGTTCGAGATGGATGCGTTCGTCGAGGATGCGCGCGCGGTGTCCGTCCTGCAGGCGTTCGAGCGTTGCGGGTTCTCGCTGCGGTCGTTGCGCTCGTCAGGCCCTGAGCATGTTGGACCGTGCCCGTCCTGCGGCGGCAAGGATCGTTTCTCTCTGAACTCGCAGAAGAGCGTCTTCAACTGCCGCGGCGCCGAGGGCGGCGACGCGATCGGGCTGGTGAAGCACCTGACAGGGCTCGACTTTCTCGACGCGTGCGAGCTTCTGAACGGCCGCGACCGTCCGAGCCGCGACGGGGGCGACGATGCCGAGCGCGCCGCACGGCGCGAGGCGGCCGAGCACCGGCTTGCGGAGCAGCGCGAGCGCGCGGCTCGCGAAGAGGTCGAGCGCGAAGCGCAACAGAACCAGTACCGCGCCCGCGAGTGGGATCGTTGTCGCGCCCTCTGGCGCGAGGCGGCCGCGTTCGATTGCAATAGCGCTTCGGCAAAAGCCTACCTTGCCGCGCGCCGGCTCGACGTCTCGCGCCTCGACGGCGCCTATCTGCGGACGCATCCGCGTCTCGGTTTCTTCGCCGAGGACGGGAAGGGCGCAAAGGTCGCGATTCACCACGGCCCGGCGCAGCTCGGGTTGTTCTGCAGGCTGGTTCCAGATGCCGGATCGGCTTCGGGCTTCCGCTGGATGTCGATCGGGCTGCATGCGACTTGGATCGATCTCGACGCTGCGCCCAAGTTCAGGCCGACGCTCGTCTCGCCGGTCGACGGTGAGCCGTTGCCGTCGAAGAAGATGCGCGGCTCGAAAGCGGGCGGGGTGATCCCGGTCCTCGGGCTCCTGTCGTCGGCGACCCGCATGGTGGTGGGCGAAGGGATCGAGACGGTCCTCGGCTTCGCCCGCTTCGACGGGTTTCGCGCAGACACGTTCTATTGCGCCGCCGGCGATCTCGGAAATCTCGCCGGCAAGGCCCGCAGTGGGCGCGACGAGCCGGGCAGCCGAATTCGCCATCCGACGATCAAGCGTCGAGCGACCAACGGAGTGATGAAGCCTCACTTCGTGCCCGGCCTCGAGCCGGACATGGGGTCGGACGCGGTGCCGGTGCCTGCATGGATCGACGAACTCGTGCTGCTCGGCGACGGCGACAGCGAACCGGTGATGACGCGCGCGGCGCTGAAGCGCGGCTGTGCCCGGCACGCGCGCGAGGGCCGCACCGTCCGCGCGCTGTTCGCGCCCGTCGGCGGCGACTGGGCGGACGTCGCGGCCGCGCTCGAACCTGAAATGGAGGCTGCATGACGGCGATCCTCGTGCATCGGCTCGAATTGTCGGGGTCCCGCGATCTCGACCTCGACGCGGACCTTCTGCACTGGCTGGCTGAGCATGCTGGCATGGGCCAGTCGGAGATCTGGCTTCGGCACACGCGCGGCCTCGTCGGCGATCTGTCCGGCGCCTTCCGCATGCTCGACGATCTCTTTCCCGCAGCGCGCTGGACGATCGGCAAGCGTCAGGCGGGCGCCTCGTTCGCGTTCGGTGCGACGCTCATCCTTCCTGGCACCGCTTCGCCCTTCACCGGCTACGCCGTCGACCCGGCCAACGCGCTGCTTGCGGCAACGCTACGTGCCTTTGCGGCTATAGGCGCGCGCTTGGCCGCTAACGACAAGGAGATCGCGGCATGAACGCTATCGGTCCGACGGCGCGAGCGCGCCTAAACCAGTTCCTTGACGCTGTGTCTGAGGCGTTCGGAGTCACGCGCGGCGAGCTGCTGTCGCAGCTGCGCATTCCCCGCATCGTCAAGGCTCGGCAGACGGCTATCGGTATCCTGCTGAACGATCGAAGCGGGTTGCCGCGCGGCGGCGGATCACTGCCCGAGATCGGGCGCATCTTCGATCGCGACCACACGACCGTGCTGCATGCCGGGCGAGCCTATCAGCGGTGGTGCGAGGCGTTGGGCGTGGAGCCTGCCTGCGCCGATCCCGCCAATCGTATCATCGCGCTGGCGCGGCACCACGGCTTCTACCGCGAGGCGGCATCGGTGGCCGCCTACAGCCCGCCGCCCCCCATTCCGGCTCAGCCGGCCGCAGACCCGCAGCCTGTTCCGGTCTGCCAGCCTGAACCTGCACTGCCGACAACGATCGTTGACCCTCTCCCCGTTTCCACAGCCAAGCCGGAGGCGCCCGTGTCGGCACTCGCCATTCTTCCGCCGACGATCGGCGGCGACCTATTCGGACCATTCGACCTCGACGGTTTCACCGCGCTGGATGAAGCCGAGCGGCAGGAAATGCTGTTGCTGTTTGCCGAACGCCAGCGCAGCGAGGACCCAAGCCGGTCCGAGGCTGCGGTCCTGATGGCGACGGCGAAGGCCTTCGACTTGACGCGCTCCGTTCTCGATCGCCTGCTAGAGGAAAGGCATGCGCCGCGCCGGCCGCTCGGACTGCTCTCGGACGAGGATGACCTCGTGGTGCCGATGCGACGGCCGCTCGAGTTCCGCATCGCGGAGGGTCCGACGCCGGCTGAGCGCAACTTCACCGTCTTCGCCCAGATCCACCTGGCGCGCGACGACGCCGGCCCCGGCTTCGACTTCGCGGCCGCCTACGATCGTTACATCGGCTTCTGCCGCGCACGCGGCCAGACGCCGATGGTGCGCGCCAATTTCGGCGCCAGCTTGAAGCAGCTCGGCGGCCGACGCGAGGCGGGGGCCGTGACCGGGCTGCGGCTGCAGTCCGAGGGCGCGGTGGCAGTCGAGTGAGAGCACTTCTCCTGCGCGAAGCGCACGAGGCGCTGATCTCGGAGCGCTCCATCACCTGCCAGACCTGCCCCGCACCGATCGAGGCGGAGAGGGACGGCGAAAAACACTGCCGAGGTTGCCAGTCCTATTGGGACGACGTGGCCGCCGGTCTTTTCGACGATCACAGCGACCTTTGGTCCGACGACTGAAGGCGGGGGACAGCATGCTCGACAAGTCACAGGAAGGGGTTTCCCTCCTCGCCCTCTGCGCGGCGGAGCCCGAAACCGACATCGGCAACGGCCGTCGGTTCCAGCATCGGCACGGCCGCGACGTCCTGTTCGCAGCGAAGATCGGCTGGCACGGCTACGACGGCCTGCGCTGGCGCGAAGACGAGGATGGATCGGTGGTTCGTCCGCTCTCGCATCAAACCGCCGAGGCAATCCGGCTGGAGTGCCGCGAAATTTCCCTGACGACCGCCGAGGAATTGCTCGTCGAGGCGGGCAGCGATGCGGAGCGCGATCTGCCCAGCATCGAGGCTGCCGGCAACGCTTCCGGCGTCTCGGCCGCCAAAAAGGCGATCGCCGAGCGTGACAGGATTCTCGCCAAGCTTGAGGACCGCGCCGCGGCCCGCGCCCGGCACGCCAAGTCGACGGCTGGTTCGGGCAAGCTCGACAACATGCTGAAGGAGGCGGCGCCCTATCTTTCGAAGACGGTCGACCTCTTCAACGGCGAGGACCTCGCGCTCAACACGCGATCTGGAACGCTGCGCTTCGTACGCGCGCTCGAGGACCCGGAATCCGATCCTGACCATCCGGTGTTCCTGTGGGGCGTCCGGCTCGACGACTGGAACCGCGACGACCTCATCACGAAGCTCTGCGATGCGCATATCCAGTGCGCCGACGGCTATCTCACGCCGGGGCCGACGGTGATGGGGGCGGAGCAGTTCGAGGAGGCCGCGCGCATCCTGGCGCCGACCTTCTTCCAGTTCCTGCAGCGCGTTCAGCCGAAGGTCGAGATGCGCCGCTATCTGCAGCGCCTGTCCGGGTACATGCTGACCGGCCTGACCTCGGAGCAGATGATCGCCTTCTTCTACGGCATCGGCGCGAACGGCAAGTCGACCTTCACCGACGTCATCGCGAAGATCCTCGCCGACTATGCCGTCACGCTTTCGATCGACAGCTTCACCGGTGAGAGCCGGCGCTCGGGCGCCGAGGCGACGCCGGACCTTGCGCGCCTCAACGGGGCGAGGGGCTGTCTCGCCTCGGAAGGCGACGAGGGGGCGAAGCTCCGCGAGGGCCTCATCAAGCTCCTGACCGGCGGCGACAAGATGGCGGTGCGCAAGCTGCATCAGGATTTCGTCGAGATCGTCATCAAGGCGAAGTTCGTCATCACCGGCAACCACAAGCCTCGCATCCTCGGCGACGATGACGGCATCTGGCGTCGCGTCCACCTGTTCGAATGGGGCGTGCAGATCCCGCCGGCCGAGCGCGACAAGACGCTGCCGGAACGGCTTCTGGCGGAGCGCGACGGAATCCTCGCCTGGATGATCTCGGGGGCGCTGGAATTCCTATCCCTTGGGGGGCTGGAACCGCCGAAGGAAGTGCTGGCGGCCGTGCAGGAGCACCGGGAGGAAAGCGACCCGGTCGGGGCGTTCATTCGCGTCGCCTGCGACGTGACCGGCGAGGACCTGCACTCCGTATCGCCGGGCGATCTCTATCTCGCCTACTCGGTCTTCTGCCGGCAGGAGGGGCAGTACGCCTTCCCGCAGTCGACCTTCACCCGGCGATTGCCCGACCAGACTCGACGATCGTGGAAGGCCCCCGACGGCACGATGCAGATGTTCTCGAAGCGCAAGAGCGGGGCAACACTCTATCGTGGCATCCGCATCAAGGAACGCTTCCAGCCAGGCCCGAACGCCACTCACAGCGACACCGGCGACCGACCCTTCGCGCCGCGGGACTGAGCGATGCCGAACCCTTTCCCCTTTCTCTGCGCACCCTGCCGATGGGGTCAACTCGCCCGACGTCCCCGATCTTGGGCCGGTTGGGAGGGTAGACCGTCCGGCATCGGCTTGCGGCCCTGCGAAAAGGGTGTGGGATTTCAACGGGTTTGGAAGCTTGGGAGGATTGGGAGGATGATCCCGGCTTTTCTCACGCGCGTGCCTTCGTGGGGATAGGGGCCAGCGAAAGGAAAGGTCTCTTCTTACGTTAGGCGAATTTCATCCTCCCAATCCTCCCAAGCTTCCAAACCCATTGTTTTTAAACGGCTTTCTTCAAGGGTCGAAACGAAATGACGAACGGTCTTGCCTCCCTTCCGACCCATAACGCCAGCGAAGCCGGAAAAAAGCTGATCGGCATCGAGCATCTGCTGCAGTGGGCATATCGGCAGGAACTTCCGAAGGTTGGTGGCGGCAGTCGCTCGGGCGGCATTGGCATCGCCGGCGGCTGGGATGCCGTCTCGCGCTTCGGCGAACTGGGCACGCTGGTGGACGTGTCGGCCAACGGCTTCGGCTGCGTTCCGGACCTGTGGTCCGACGGCGAGGCGGAGCCGCATGCGGACGCCTTGGCGGTGGCGGCGAGCGTCGATCGTCTGGCGGACATGCGCTGCGAGTGGGAGGAGGGCTATGACGTCCTCTCCGACGTCGAGGGCATCACCGATGCCGAGCGTGCCGAAAGCAACCGGCTCGGCTTCGACATCGCTCGCGCCAAGGGCGACCAGCTGGCGGCGCTGGTGATGCGGGTGGCCATGATCGGTCGGGCGCCGACATGGGAGGGGCATGGGCCGGTCGAGCGCCGCGTGGAGTTGGGTCCGAAAGGTCAACCCGCATGGTACCGCCTCGTGGAGCGGAGCGAGGGTGAAGGACGGGCGCCGGTGATGGTGGAAATGGATGGGTTTGATGCGCGACGGCGTCGACCGTTCGAGGGTGCCTTCCAGAAGCACTATCTCGATCCCCATCCGGCCATGCTTGCCGGCGAGCGTCTCGACTATCAGGCTTGGGTCGCGGCGCTGGCGTTCCTCTCGTCGGATCTCGACGGATGCCTCGTCGCTCACCGTGTCGCGCCCAGCCTGCGTCGGCCTTGGCCTTGGGAGGACGAGGGCGTCGTGACGTTCCGGCCCCGTATTCTTCCTGTGCAAAGCCCCCTTGCGGGAGTTTAGCGCGGCTTAAGCCAGTTGACCTGCGACGGAAACTTGACTTAAGACAAGCACACTGAAAAAGGTTCGAGACGCTCCGAAGCACCGCTTCCGGGGCGTTTTTTGTGGGCGGTGGCGATGGAGCTTTCCCTTCGGTGGAGCGACGTCGCCTCGATCCGCCGCTTCGACGATGCGGTCCGCGCGCTCGGCAACGACGAAAGTCGCAAGGTCCTCAACCGAGCCATCAACCGCACTGGCGAGATGGCGCGCACGAAGGTGGTGCGGGCGCTGACGAAACAGACCGGCCTCAAGCGCCAGGTCATCGTTCGTGCCGTGAAGACGAAACGCTCCTCCTGGGAGGGGCTCACCTACGTCATGGAAACGCAGGGCGGTGACGTCGGCTTGCGGTTCTTCGGGGCACGCGAGACGCGCAAGGGCGTGTCGGCCGCGCCATTCGGCGGGCGCAAGGTGTTCGCCGGGACTTTCATGCAGGGCGGGCGCTTCCCGAACCGCAAGGCGCTTGGCCTCGGCGGCAAGGTCTTCGCCCGTGTCGGCAAGGCGCGCACGCCGTTCCGCGAGGAAGACTCGGGCGTCGTGATCCCGGCCGAGATGGTCAAGGGTGCCACGGCTGACGCCTTCACCTCGACGGTCTCGGACGTGCTGCCTCGTCGCCTTGCACACGAGATCGCGCGGGTGACCAAGGGCGTCGTGACCTGACCGACCGGGGGCCACGACTCCGTCCCCTCGACTTCAGAGGGGTGTGGCCGACGGGTGACACCCCCCCCCATTCAGGGACCGTTTGGACCGGTCTGAAGCCATCACGGCTCGAAAGGGCCCGAGTTCTCGGCAGTGAGCCGGGCCGAAAGCGGTACACGGCACACACGTGCGGGCCGCACGAATGCACGGAGCGGACATGAGCGAGGAAGGAACGTGGGTGTCGATCACCGACGCGGCCGCCGCGCTGGCTGAGACCGGTGATGCGGTCGATCGCTCGACCCTGTCGCGATACCTGAAGCAGCACGCCGAGGCCCTGCCGCTGAAACGCGCCGGCCAGTCCAATCTGGTCGAGCTCGGCGCGCTTATGGCGCATCGCGGTGAGAACATCCGGCTGCGCAATCCGGTCCACACCGGCTCGGCACTCGGGCGCCCGCCAGCGCCGAGCCGTAGGTTCGCCGGGTCGCAATCAGACGGTATCGCCCGTAAGGCGAACGCCGATGCCGAGATGAAGGAGATGGACCTGGCTCACCGGCGCCGGCACCTGACGGTGACGGGCGAGGTGGACCGAGCGGGTCGCGAGGCCCTGGCTCTGATGCAGAGCGCCTTCGATCGCGCGGTCGAGAGTGAAGCGGCCAGCCTGTCGGTCCGCTACGGCTGGGACGAGCGCACCGTGCGCCTGGCCCTCAAGACGTTCTCAAAGCGCGGCGTTGAGGTGTTCCACCGCGAGATCCTGCAGCGGCTCGACGCCATGCGCCGGGTACGCGAGGCGGATGGGGATGCCGTTGCGCTCGACGAGGCTGCCAACGGAGCGGGGCTGCAGTGACGCAGCATCCCGTACGCGAGCAGTTCGCCGCGCTGCCGCACGGCGCCGAGATCCTGTTCCGGTCGCTAGAGGCGGCCTCCCGGCCCGCCGAGGAGTTGACGCTTAGCGAATGGGCGGACCGCTACCGCAAGGTGTCGGCCGAGTCCGGCTCGCCTTGGCCCGGTGACTTCCTGACCGACAGGGTCCCGTATCTGCGCGAGCCGCAGGACTGCCTCCATCCGGACCATCCGGCACGCCGGGTGACGGCGCGATGGGCCGCGCAGCTCGGCAAGTCGACGGCGATCGAAAACTGGTTCGGCTTCACGGTCGACCAGGCGCCCGGCTCGATGATGATCGTCCTTCCGACGCTGGAGGAAGCGACCAAGTTCAACCGCGTCAAGCTGCAGCCGACGATCGAGGCGAGCCCGCGGATCGCGCATAAGGTGCTGCCGGTCAACAGCCGGGACGAGCAGGGATCGACCACCAGCTTCAAGCGGTTCGCCGGCGGCTTCGCGCAGATCGTCAACGCAGGCTCTTCCAAGGGCCTTCAGATGGTCTCGATCCGCAATCTCGCTATGGACGAGGTGACCGGTTACCCACGCGACGTCGACGGACGCGGTTCGCCTCGCGACCAGGCGCGTGCCCGACAGAAGATGTACGGCGACCTCGCCAAGGAATGGCAGGGTTCGACGCCCGGCGTTGCCGGCGAGTGTCCAATCACTGCCGACTATGACGCGGGGGATCGGCGTCAGTTCTTTGTTCCGTGTCCGCATTGCGACGCCTTCCAGGCGCTCGAGTTCGACCAGATGCGCGGGCCCGACGACGAAGGTCGTCCATCGCATATGCGGTGTGTGACCTGCGACGGTGTCATCCTCGACGGTCATAAGGGCGAAATGCTTCGCCGCGGCGTGTGGATCGCCACCCGGGTGCCGGAGGGCGACCCACCCTTGCCGCGTGCCATGGACGTCGCTGCACTTGATCGCTGGCGCTGTCCACCTTGCGAAGGACGGTGCCGCGACTGGCAGCCAAGCTACCACCTGTGGGCTGCCTATGCGCCTCGCGAGCGGTTCGGCGACATATGGGCACGGTGGATCGAGGCCGAAGGCGACACGACGAAGATGCGCGTGTTCTGTCAGCAGGACCTCGCGCAGCCGTACGATCCCGGGGGCATTACGGTCGATTGGGAGAAAATCGTCGAGGTCGCCCGCGCGCTGCCGTTTCCGACCCGCGTCGTTCCGCGCAGCGCCGCCATCCTTGTGTCGGCGGCGGACGTTCAGGGCTACGGCATCAAGTGGCTGGTCTACGCCATTGGGCCACGCGGCCAGCGCTGGCTGATCGACCGCGAGATTTTCGAAGGTGCGCCCGACCAAAGCGACGAGCCGTGGATCGCACTAGCTGACGCCTTGGCCCGGACCTATCCGGTTGAAGGTGGCGGCTCCGAGAAGACGATTGATCTATCGGGCGTCGACTCGGGCTTCTCGACGGATCGCGTCTACCGATTCTGTTCCGGTCGGCCGAACGTCTACGCCTTGGACGGCCGTCATCAGCCGAACCTGCCATGGCTCGGCACGCCCGTGAAGCGTGACGTGAAGGACCGGAACGGGCGCATCGTCTCCAAGGTGATGCTGTATCCGGTGGGTCTGTACGACACGAAGACGGAGGTGACGGCGGGTCTCGCCAACTTCGTACAAGGGGCGGACGAGGCCGGGCGCTGGCCGCGCAACACGCTGCATATGCCGCCGGACTTCTGCGACGAATCCTTCGCGCAGGAGATGACGGCGGAGCGCTTGGTTGACCCCGACGAGGAGGTTCGTTCGGCGCAGTCGAAGCGCGGCCGCCGGCTGATCAACCCATCGGCCCAGCGCGTATGGCGCAAGATCGTCGGGCGGAAGAACGATTGGTTCGACGCCACGGTCTATGCCTTGGCGCTGGCCTGGCACATCGAGCGCAAGCGTCGTCTGACAGCCGAGCGCTGGGACGACCTTCTGTTGGAGGTCCATGGCCGCGAAGAGGTCGCCGACCTGTTCGATGCCGCCGACGAGAGCCCGTTCGTGAAGCCCAGCCGCAAGCCTCCGCGGGAGAAGCGACAGAAGGACGACGGAAAGACCGGTGAACCCAAACCCCGCCAGCGTACACGTTGGAAGGGATACAGCTAGGAAGCCGACGATGGGTGAGACGAAGCCCCGAGTTCGCGTGAGCGCGGGGCGTTCGGTCGATACCGCCCCGACCGCGCGTCCCGCCAACGCCACGCGTGCCGTCCAGCGCTACCTGCGCCCGGACAGTGCGCGCATCCTATCCATGCGCCAGGCCGTCACCCGCGACGCCCATCTCGACGTGCGCGAGGCGGCGGGTCGCGCCTCGGCGCTGGCGCTGGACTTCTTGCACAACTCCGGCTGGCTTGCCGGCGCGGCCGATCAGATCATTGCCGACACGATCGGCACCGAACTAAAGCTCAACGCCCGACCCGATCTCACGAGGCTGGGCTACACGGAGAAGCAGCGGGCGGCTTGGTGCCGGCTGGTCGAGGCGGAATGGCGCCGTTGGGCGTGGACCCCGTCCGAGTGCGACCTCGCCGGCAAGATGACGATCGCCGACATGCTGGATGCGGTGATCCGTCACTATCTCGTCTATGGCGAGGCGTTCGGCGTGTTCGACTTCCTCGAGCCTGAGGATCGCCGGACCTATGGCGTTCGCACCGGCACCAAAGTCTCGCTTGTTGCGCCTCACCGTCTACCGCGTACTTCCAGCGAGTTCGAAGGCATCGATCAGGGCATTCGGCATGACAGCCGGGGCAGGGTCCGTGCATATCGGTTCCGGAAGCGGGCGCGCGGGATCGAGAACGACACGGACATCCTGGCCCGCGACGTCATTCACGTCATGGACCGGAGCGACAATCCGGGGAGCCCGCGCGGCATTTCGGTGTTGGCGCCGATCCTGAAAGTTCTGGCGCAATCCGACCAGCTGGCCGACGCTACGCTGGCGACGGCGTTGCTGCAGACGATCTTCGCGGCTACGATCAAGAGCCCGGAGCCGAGCGATCAGGCATTCGATGCGATCCGCAAACTGGCGGAGGACGACGAACTCGACGGCCTGGAAGGCCTCGGCGACCTGGCGCAGGACTTGGTGGATGTGTGGGGCGCCCGTATCGGTGCGCTGAAGGACAAGGGCATCTCGATTACGAGCCAGTCCCAGATCAACCATCTGGGTCCAGGCGAGGTGTTCGAGATGCATACGGCGGCGACGCCGGGCTCGCAGTATCTGCCGTTCTCGAAGGATCTGAAGCGGGAGATGGCGCGGCGCCTCGGTGTCACCGTCGAGAGCTTCACGGGCGACCACACCGGCGCGACTTACTCGTCCGTTCGCATGGGCATCGCTTCCATCTGGCCGATTGTCCTGCGACGTCGCGAGCGGATCGCGGCACCCTTCGCGCAGGCGATCTACGAGTTCTGGCTTGAGGAGAGCATCGCGGAGGGACGCATTCCGTTCCGCGGCGGTTACGGCGCCTTCTTGGCAAACCGCGACCGCGTCGTTTGGGCGGAATGGCAGGGCCCGGCCCAGCCCACCGCGGACGACGCCAAGAGTGCGATGGCCGCACGCCTTCGCCTCGAGCTCGGGCTTTCCTCGCTCGCCGACGAGGCGGGGCTGCTCGGCCGCGACTGGGAGGAGACCGCGATCCAGATCGGGCGCGAGATCCAGCTTCTGACCGAACACAACATCCCTCTGCCGTTTGGACGATCGACCGGCGGCGGCGGCCCGAACGGCATGTCGGCGGAAGGCAGCCGAGAGCCGCGGCGCGAGGAGGAATGATGGCTGAGGATGTCGATTGGTGCGCTCGCGCCGCGAAACTGCGCCGCGTCGAGGAAGCGATCCTTTCCGGTGAAATGGTGACGGAAGCACGGTTCGGCGCGGACATGACGCGCTTCGCCTCCGCCTCGCTCGCCGACGTCACCGCCGCCCTCAACGAGGCTCTTCGGCGCTGCGCTGAAAGCCGGGGCGAAAAGCCTCGCCGCACCCGCTACGCGATCCCGGCTCGGGCGCGCCCCTACTGACGGAGGGCCTCATGGCCTGCATTCTGAACGACGGACGGCTGACGCTGTCCGGCGACGTTGGCGACTTCTATTTTGGCGACCACTTCACCTATTCCGACGTGCTTCTGGCACTTGCGCAGGTGGACGCCGATTCGACGCTCGATGTCCACATCAACTCGGGCGGTGGTTATGCAACCGAGGGCGCCGCGATCCATGCGCTGTTCGCCGGACGCACCGGCATCACGAACTTCGTGGTGGAGGGCATCGCAGCCTCTGCCGCGTCCCTGATCGTCATGGCGGGCGACGTCGTCACCATGTCGGCGGGCGCCGTCCTGATGATCCACGATCCGGCGTCTTGGACCTTCGGCACTGTGGACGATCACGCCAAGACGGTGGAAGGGCTTGAAGCCCTCGCCACTGCCTATGCCCGCGTCTACGCCCTGAAGAGCGGCAAGTCCGAGGACGAGTGCCGCGCCATCATGAAAGCCGAGCGATGGTTCGCGCCGGACGAAGCGGTCGCGGAAGGCTTTGCCGACGATGCCGGGACCGGCAAAGGCGAGCCAGTCGCCGCCTTCGACTACCGCACCTACGGGCATGCACCGCCGAAGCTCGCCGCTTTGGCGAAGCGCAAGAACTGGTCGATGGCGCAGGCCAAGGCCAAGCGCGCGCCAACGTCGACCGGTGCCCCCACCGCATCCGCTTCCACCCAACCCCAGAACCAGGAGCCCCCCGTGGCTGACAACACCAACGGGGGCCAGGCTCCCGATAACGCATCCGCCATCGCAACCGCGGTCGCCGCCGATCGCCAGCGCCGCCGTGAGATCATGGCGCTCGACGAAGCCAGGGGGCGTGAAGATCTCGCCGGCTACTTCGCCGACGAGACCGATGACCCCGTCGAGAAGGTGAAGGCTGCCTTGTCCCGTTCGCCTAAGAACGGTGGCCAAGGCGGCGCCGGGACGAACGGTGGCGGCGCCCCCGCCATGTCGAGCACCCAGCAGCACGCGCAGCGTCGCCTCAACGGCGAAGGTCTGAACGGCAGCGACGGCCCGACCGCACAGCGCGGCGATCGCGCGATCCTGTCGGCCGCTGCCGACGCTCGCAACAAGCGCCGCTGAGGAGGCCGCCACCATGGCTGAAGTTCTCAACCAGGACCGCAACGCCGGTGCGGCCCACTACCTCGTGTCCGAGGCGCATGGCTACCGCTCCCGCGAGCAGGCTATCATTGCCAGCGGTTCGGGCAAACTGCGCGCGGGCACCGTGCTCGGACGCATCACCGCGACCGGCGAGTTTGCGCCGTTCGCCCCCGCTGCGACCGACGGCACCCAGACGGCGGCGGCCATCCTTTGGGAAGGCTGCGACGCCACCGCCGAGGATGTTCGGCGCACCATCACCGCCCGCGACAGCGAAGTGCACGCCAACGTGCTGATCTTCGCCGCCGGCACCACCGATGTGCAGAAGACCGCCGCCATGGCGAGCCTTGCCGCGCTCGGCATCGTCGGCCGTTAAGGAGGGCCCGCACCGATGGCACTGGTCACCGACATCTTCAACGCCAACGGTTGGGGCGCGGTCGAATTCCACGAGGAGATCGTGGAGCGCACCGTGTTCCGTCCGTCCCTTCTCGGCGGGCTCAACATCTTCGAGCCGATTTACGCCCGCACCCGCACGATCGCCGTGCAGCTGCGCGGTGGCACCATGTCGCTTATCCCGACCTCGGAGATGGGCGCCCCGCCGGTCGAACTCGAGGTCGAGGACGACTCGATCCGCAAGTTCGACACGGTGCGCCTGGCCAAGGGTTCGACGGTCTACGCGGCGCAGCTGGCCGGGCTGCTGGCGCTGCCGTTCGAAATGCAGACGCGGGACGTGGCCAGCGAGATCGCGGACCGCACCCGTCTGATCCTCGAGGATCTCGACCTGACGATGGAGCACATGCGCTTCGGCGCGGTGCAGGGGAAGGTCATCGACGCTACGGGGCGCGAGATCGTCGATTGGTTCAAGTTCTGGGGTATCACACGCCCGACCCCGATCGTCTTCGAACTCGACAAGGAGGCGACCGACGTCCGGAAGAAGATCCGCGATCTCAAGCGGAAGATGCTCAAGGCGGCGAAGGGCAACTGGACGCCGGGGGCCCGGATCGCTGGCCTTGTCGGCGACGAGTTCTTCGATCTGCTCGTGAACCACAAGCAGATCAAGGAAACGAAGCTCGGCACCGAACGCGCCGCGACGCTCGAAAACATCGAGGGCTACTCGCAGATCGAGATCGAGGGCGTCATCTTCATCAACTACCGCGGCACCGACGACGGTTCGACGCTGGCGATCGCGAGCGATGAGGCGCGCTTCTTCCCGCTCGGCCTGCGCGGCGCGTTCAAGATCGGCTACTCGCCGGCGAACGAGTTCAAGCCGTACCTCAACCAGCGCGCTCGCGAGCACTACGGTCTGCTTCTCGCCGACACGTCGGGTCGCGAGGCGTGGGACCGTGTCGAGATCTACAGCTACCCGCTGCCGGTCGCGACGCTTCCCGAAACCCTGATCTCCGGAAAGGCGAAGTAAGATGGGCACGGTCAAGAAACCTGGCTTCTACGGTGGCCGCTTCCATCAGGGTGGTCAGGGCACCGAAGCGGAGACGATCACCGACGAGGTCGAGGCCGATGCTGTCGACCTCGATACGAAGTCGAGGGACGAGCTCGTCGCCTTGGCGGGGCAGCGGGGTGTGACGGTAAAGGCGGCCGACACGAAGGCCGACATCGTCGCCGCCATCAACGGCGCGAGCTGATCGGTGCCTGTCGCGAACGGCTACGCGGCCATCCGTGCGGCCGTTCTCGCCTCTGTGGATCGCGCCTTCGCCGAGAGGGTCCATCTCGCTCCCATGGCGAAGGGACGGGCCGATCCAAAGAGGCAAACCTCTGAAGTTCAGGGTGTGCTGCGAACGGGCGGCGGCGACGAGGTCAACCTCGCTGGCGGCTATGCGTCGGAGTGGCGATCCCGCGTTGCGGTCGGAAAAGCGGAGTTGCATATCGACCGCTCCGCGTTTCCCGGCGTCGTGTTCAACACCGGCGATAAGGTCCGGGCCGTGTCGCGGCCCGGCCAGCCCTGGTTCGAAGTGCTGAGGGTAGACGATCGCGGAGATACGCGGCTTGTGCTGATGCTCGGCGAGGTGTGAGGCGCACTCATCATGAGCATCGCTCGAATTGCCTTGCGGACGGCGGCTGTCGAGGCCATCAAAGGGCGAACGCTGGTCGGTGACAACGTTCTCGACAGTCCGAACGGGGCGTTGGACATCGCGGCCGACGGCACGCTGCGCACCAATGAGGATCGGCCTTTCGTTGCTGTGTTCACCGACGATGCGGTTGCCGAAGGCATCGAAGGTCGGAACCTCACCGCCAACGGAACCTGCGTCCTGGTCATAGAGGCGGGTGTCTCGATCGCCATGACGCAGACGAATGACAAGGGCGAGTCCGAGATCGTCGGGATAGGTGTTCCGGCCAGCGATCGTCATTTCGAGTTTTTGCTCGAGTTCGTCCAGCGCCAGGTCAACGACGCGCTAACCGACCCGGACAACGACTGGGCCGAGATCTGGAGGAGTCTGTCGCTCCGCGTCGTGAAGATTGAAGTTGGTGCCAAGCGCACCTCTGACGATGGTCAGCGTCTCGCCGGGCGCCAAACCCGCATCTGGCTCGATCTCCTTCCGGACCCTGTGCTGGGCGATGTGCTGGAGCCCGCCAGCCCCTTTACCGCCTTCCTCGATCGGCTGGCAGAGAGCGAGGATCAGGACAATCAGAAGATCGCGGGCACTTTGCGCACCATCTTCGACGGTCCTGTCGCCCCGGACTGGCACATTACACAGCGCCGTCTGGGCGCGACGCGCGACGAACTCCGGGCAATTGGACTGGGGCCCATTAAACAGGACACGGACCGCGCAACGCCAGTGCTGGCCGAGGTCGAGGGAATGCCCGAACCTATCGTGGTGCTCGCACCATGAGCGTCGCGCTGAAGACCGAACTGGAGCGCATGCGCTCCGCTATGGCGAACATGGTCCGCGTCGGGCCGGTGCACGCCGTGGACGCCAAGCGCGGCTACCGGCTGAAGCTAGGGCAGGACGCGGAAGGCCAGCCGTTCCTGTCGCCCTGGCTCCCGCATCCCGAGACCGGGAAGACGTCCGTACCGTTGAAGGTTGGCCAGATCGTCGGCGTGGTGAGCGCCAACGGCGATCTCCGGCAGGGGGCGATGTTCCGCGGCGGATACTCCGAGGCCAACGCCAGCCCGAACGACGATATGGCCGCCAACGTCTTCGAGGATGCCGGCGTGCGCGTCGAGATCGGCGGGGGCGAGCTGCGGCTGATCATCGGCGGCGTGACTTGGACCTTCTCCGGTGCGGGTGAAGCGCAGGCCGGCGGGCAGAAGACGCACGATGATCTGAACGTGGGCTCTACACACCGCCATACCGGCGTCGTGGTCGGCGGAGCGCTGACCGAAGGGCCCGTCTGACACGAAGGGTTTCCGATGGACTTCGACCGCCGGACCGGCGCGCGCATCTCGAACTACGAGAGCGCGCTGCAGTCGGTCGAGATCCTGTTCTTTTCTCGCATCGGAGAGCACGTCATGCTGCGCGAGTTCGGCGCCGGGGCCCGCGAGCTGCTCGGCCGTCTCCTGACGCCGCGCCTCTTCGCTACCTTCATGCTGCTGCTCGCGGCCGCGATCGACCTTTGGGAGCCGCGCTTTCGGGTCCGCCGGGTGATCCCCGGCGGGTCCGTCGACGAACTCCGGCTTGGCCGTGCGGGCTTCCGCATCGAGGTCGACTTCCGGCCGAACGGCCACCTCGGCGACCCGACGATCGAGAGCGTGCGCACGTTCGGCGTGAACTTCGGCCGCAGTGGCGGGGTGACGGCATGAGGGCGCCCACGGCGATCGACCTGTCGCTGGTCCCGCTGCCGGCGGCGATCCAGCCCTACGCCTACGACGAGATGCGCGCCGCCTTCACCGCGCGCTTCGTCGACGCCTGGAACGAGGAGCGCCAGCGCGATCCGTCGCTGCCGGCCTACACGATCGGCAATCTCGAGGCGAACCCGGTCGCCGTCGGTGCGCGTGCCTTCACCTTCCTGCGGATGCTCGACCGCCAGCGCGTCAACGACGTGCTGCGCGCCCTGTTTCCGACGACGGCCACGGGCGACGACCTCGCCGCGCTCGTCGCCCGGCAGGGCATCCAGCGGCAGGTCCTCGTACCGGCGACGGCTGACGCGCCCGCGGTGATGGAGAGCGACCCGTCGCTCCTCAACCGCTACCTCCTGAGCTTCGATCGCGGCTCGGCCGGGTCGGAGGACCGCTACCTCTATGAGGCGCACAGCGCCTGGCCCTCCGGCCTCGACGCCGACGGCCGTCCGATCGGCCTCTGGGACGCGCGGGTCAACGGCTTCGACGTCCACGGCCGCCGCGGCGACACGGACATCGTGATCATCGGGCCAGAGGGCAGGGCGCCGACAGCGGACGAGCGGCGCACTGTCTCGCTCGCATGTCGCGCCTCGCATGTGAAGCCAGAGGCGGTCGCTGTCGCCGTGCTGCCGGCGCGCCGCGTCGAGTATGCGGTCGCGTTGACCGTCGAGATCCCGCCGGGCCCCGACGCTTCGCTGGTGCGCGACGATATTCTCGCCGCGGTCCGCAAGGCGGCTCTCGCGCGCACGACGATCGGCGGCGAGATCCCCGACGGGTTCTTCCGCGGCGTCGCCTACGGCAACGGCAACGTCATCTCGGCCGTCGACGAGGCGCCGGTGCGGATCCTGCCCGATCTCTACGCGGTGCCGGTGATGGCGAGCGCGATGGTGACGACGCGGGTCCGGACATGACGGCCGTCGACACCGTCATCTACGACGAGGCGGGCCCGTTCGAACGGTCGCTCGCCGCCGCGTTCATCGACACCCTGCCGGTGCCCCTGCGCGAGATCCTCGACCCGACGCTGACGCCTGCCGCCTTCCTGCCGTTCCTCGCTGCGCGCGAGAGCGTCGACCTGTGGTTCGACGACTGGTCGGAGGCGCGCAAGCGCCTGATGGTGGCGGACGCCGGCAACGGCATCGCCGCGCTGAAGGGCACGCATGAGGGCGTCGTGCGCTACCTCGCCTACGTCGACGCCGAGGTGATCGACACGGTGAGCTATCCCGCGCGCTTCGTGCTCGGCCGCTCCGCGCTCGGCGTCACGCCGTTGCAGCATCCGCCCTTCAAGGCGCGCTACCTCGTGAAGGTCACGCTGCGCGCGCCGACCAACGCCTTCGTGCTCGGCCGGGGTGCTCTCGGCCGCGCCGCGCTGCGCGCCGTCGACCTCGAGCCGATCCTGCGGGCCAAGCGCGCGCTGCAGGTCGCGAAGGGCAAGCACAGCGAATACCTCGTCTCGTTTGCCTGGCGTCGCCCCGCGACCTTCGGCGACGAGCTTCCCTTCGACGGGGCAGCGACCTTTGCCGCGACCGTCGAGCGCCCGCATCTATGAGGCCGACATGGACCGCTTGAGCTTTGACGAGTCGGAGATCCTGCTCGCGCCGGACGTCACCGATATCGGTCGCTACGCTCTGGCGGGCACCGACCGCGTGACGGTTGGTGCGCTGGGTTGGCCGGCGCACTGGTCGCGGCTGACCGTTGCGACGAAGCCAGGCGCCCCGACCGTCGTGATTGTCTCGGCCGGCGAGATGCACAACGTCGGTGCAATCTACGCCAACGGCGATCCGATCGAGACCGACCTGCAGGTCTACAAGCCGATCGCCGCCTCGGACGAGGCGTGGGTTGCGCTGGTCCTGCGGCCGCGCACCGACGAGATCACGCTGAACCGCGCGATCGAGACGGGCGAAGAGCCGCTGCAGGAATCGGTGCCGGTCGTGATGCCGGTCGCCAAGCGCTTCAGCCGCGTCTTCGGCATCACGGTGCAGCAGGGCATGGCGTCGCCCGCGCCCGCGCGTCGCCCGGTCATTGCGGCGACCGACTGCTGCGTCGCCTTCGTGCGCCTGACGACGTCGGGCGTCGCCGAGATCGTCGCCAATGAGCCGGCGCGGGTGAAGACCGTCTACGAGATCGAGACGCGCACCGTCGCGCTCGAGGTCCAGATGGTGAAGGTCATCCAGGACACGACGACGATCGCGACGGATCTCGCGGCGCTCGGCGGCGACGTCCTGGAGCTCGCCCGCCGCGTGCCGCCGCGCGAGCTCGTCGAGCAGTTCTCCCGCGACATCTCGCGGCACAACCAGATCCTCAACGTGCCAGAGGAGGCGCGGAACTACTGGTTCGACCAGGCGCTGGTGAAAGACCGCTGGGACTTCGCCCATGCGGCCGCCCGGTTCCGCATCAACGAGGGCATCCGCTTCCAGTACCAGAACGAGCGGGACTCCCAGATCCGTCTCCTCAACCCCGACAGTGCCGACATCAAGCGATCCGGCAACCTCGTGCTGCCCGCATGGTCGGAGGTGACGCGCGTCGCCAACCTCACCGGCTCGGGAACGAAGGACATCTCGAACACCGTGCACACGGTGGTCACCGCGACGCAGCTGCAGCGCCCGGTGACGAAGGTCAGCTACGGCCCGACGATCACGGTCTGCGAGAACATGGCGGGCTGGGGCTCGGCCGGGCTGCCGGCGCGCCGCCCGCAGGAGGTCTTCGCCGCGAACGGGCGGACCTTCCAGTATGCCGGGTATCAGGGCGCTCAGTCGTTTGACGCGCATCAGGTCCACGCCGTCCGCGAGGTGATCACGCAGACGACGCAGGAGAGCTACACGGTCTACAACACCGAGACGTTCGGCCTAAACGGCGCGATCCACGGGCAGACGTTCCTCAGCAGCCAGGTGATGATCGCGACCTCGATCGAGGTCTTCGTCAAGCGCGTTGGCTCGACCGGCGACGTCCTCCTCGTCCTCTGCCTCCTCAACGAGGCCGGCGCACCGGACTTTAACTCGGTGATCGCGCGGGTGAACAAGCCGCGCGGCGAGCTCGTCGCAAACGCCTGGAACAAGATCGATATCCCGCCGACGCTGCTCGACCAGGGCGAGCGCTACGCGTGGTTCACGGTCACCACCGGCAACCATGCGTTCGGCACCAGCGACGCCAACGCCTTCTCGGGCGGCAGCGCGTTCGTCTGCACCGACGGTGTGTGGTCGCAGCTGTCGACGACCGAGGACTTCCTGTTCAAGGTCAACGGCGCCCGCTTCGCCGCCTCGCGCGTCACCGTGCCGCTTGAGAGCGCGATCCTCGAAGGCGGGATGACGGAGCTGACGCTCCTCTTCGACAACCTCCTACCGGCGGGCACGAAGATCGCCTTCGAGGTGAAGTCCGAAGGTCGGGACGAGTGGGTGCCCATCGACCCACGCGAGGCGAACGCGCTGACGAACCTGCCGGCGCTGGTGCAGATCCGCGCCGTCCTGATCGGCACGGCCGATATCGCGCCGGGTATCGTGATCGACCAGTGGGCTCGCGTGCGGACGGGGCGCATGCGCAACGACCTTCAGGCGATCGGCAAGGAGCTGACCTTCGGCTTCTCGTCGAGCCAAGCGCAGATCGTCGTGAACATGGACGCCTATGACAGCGTGCATCACACCTGCACGCCGAAGATCATCCTCGCCGACGGGACGGTGGTCTCGCCGGCGTCGATCACGCCGGTGGTCGACCGGGAGAAGCCGAGCCGGACGAAGTTCACCGCGAACTTCAACTTCGGCTCGCCGCAGACGCGTGCCCGCTGGCGGCTCGATGCGACCACCGACACCGTCGTGTCCGTGCCCTTCGGGCAGGACATCCAGCTGAACGCCTTCTGAGGACCTGAGCCATGGCCGATGCCGCCCAGCCGTACGACCCGGCCATGAGCTACCGTGCGCGCGTCTCGCGCGTCCTGACGGTTGGGTCCTTCAAGTACTTGCCGCGCGACCTCACCGAGTTCACCGGCGAGATGCTGAACGCGATCATCGCCGAACACGGGGAGGACGCGATTGTCTCCGCCAAGCCGATCTGAGGCGTTCCAAGTCGCGCCGAGCGACAAGTTCTCGGCGGCGCTCTGGAATGCCGTCTTCCTCGCCCTGTGCGGCGAGCTCGACGACCTCGATGCGCTGAAGGCTGACATCACAGCGACCATCACGGCCGTCGCGAACGGCAACCTCGACACCGTGCTGCAGGGACAGCTGGCGACGCGCCTGACGTCGACGGCGGCTGCCTTCGACGCGCTGAAGGCGTCGATCGAGCAGGCTAAGGAGCAGCTGGCGCTAATCCAGGCGGGGATCGTCACCGGCTCGTCGGTGCAGATCACCTCCGGCGGCATGTTCACCGACACGACCAGCGCGCAGGCGGCGATCCTCGCCCTCAGCGCGGCGCTCGCCGACGATCCCGACTTCGCCGAGAAAGTCGCTCGTTTGAAGGACCCCGCGCTGACCGGCGATGCTCGGGCGCCGACGCGCGCCGAGATCGACGACGGCGACGGGATCGCCACCACCGCTTTCGTCCAGCGTGCCAAGCGTCAGGCGATGGCCTATGCGCTCTTCATCGGGGACTGACCCATGGCGAACCTTGCAGCCCCCGGCGGCACCCCGCTCGACACGACGGTTCGCACCGTCATCGAGAACCCTGCCGGCAGCGGCGAGGTGCGCGGGTATGACGTCGCCTTCATCAACACCGACGGCCAGGTCAGCGCGAGCCTCACGGCCTGCCGCGTGGTCTATGCGGATGCGGGCAAGGGTGTACGTGCCTTCCTGCCGCTGAACTATCCGGTGCGGGCGCTCGACATGGCCACACGCCGGCTCGTGCTGGGGCCCGGCGACAAGCTCGAGGCGTCCGCGTCGGCGCCCGGCGACATCACTGCCCATGTCCAGCAGTACTATGCGGAGAAGACCGCGTGAGCGCGATGGGCGGCGTTCGCCGCGGCGTCCGGACTCTCAGCGAGCGACAGGGTGGCGTTCCGGTCGGCGGCATCGACTATTTCGAGTTCGATCCGGGTGGAGATTGGCTTCCGGCCGATGGACGCCTGATCGACCGTACCGACGCGCTCGCCGCCGTGTTTCTCCCAAGCGCGGCCATCGGAAACGTCGTCGGCACGCTACCGCTGCGCGTCCGCGACGGCTGCTACGGCGGAGGGAAGTTCGTCTTCGGCTGCGAGGGCGGCAAGCTGATCGTCACGACGGATCTCGTGAGTTTCACGACGGCGACGTTGCCGAACGAGACGGGCTATGTGAATAGCGTCGTCTACGCCAAGGGCACCTTCGCCGCATTCACCTCCACTTTGAAGGTGTATCGCTCGACGGACGGTTTGACGTGGACGCTCGCGTCGACGCCCGACCCGACGTACCTCAACGTTCAGACCATGATCTCATTCGTGGCTGGCCTCTTCATGCTCGTGCGAACGCAGGTGAACACGGGCAACAGCGACACGGTCTTCCTGTCCTCGCCGGATCTCGTGACCTGGACGCAGCGCGGTTTCGTTCCAGGCGTCTTGATCAGCGTTGGGGACGTCCGCTCGGACGGCGATCTGCTTGTCATGACGTCCGCTAGCAACTCGAGGCTGATCTCCACGCGAGACGGCGTCAACTTCGCTATGCTGACGGTCAACTTCAACGGCGCGCCGACGGCCGTCTCCGTCGCCGATGGCATCGTCTACGTCGGCACGCGCGCGAGCAGCGGCACCTCCACGCCGTTGATCTCGGACGACGGGCTCGCGTCGACGTCGCAGATACTGGGAACGGGCGGCGTCAGTTGCAGCGTCCACCGCGTCGGCGACGAGGTGATCGAGACGCGGCAGGACGGCGGCTCCAACTACGTCATGAACGGCGTGCGCCGCGCGATCTCAGGCGCCGATCTCAACAGCGGTTCGGACAAGCGCGTCCTCGTCGGCAACGGCCTCGCCGCCACCTTCGAGCTTCTCTCGACGTCCTATCGGCGAAGCACGAAACTACGTCTGCCGCGAGCCTATCGGCGGCCGAGCACGCCGAATCTGAAACCCTACGTGAAGGTGGTCTGATGCCGGACCTCTACCGACAGAACGGCGGGGCCCCGGCGGAACTGCCGTTCGAGGCCTTCACCGCCGACGGCCAGCTACGCACCGATCTCGCCAACCATCCGGACAGCGCGGCCGAGTGCGGCTTCGCTCTTGCTCCGCCGAAGCCCGACGACACGTTCGACGAGATCGCGGTGTGGAACTCGGTCGCCGAAACCTGGGTCATGATCGAACGCCCGCTCGAGCCCGAGCTTCCGTCGCATGCCGAGGTGTTCTTGCCGATCACGCCCCGGCAGTTCTTCCAGGCGCTCGCCCTGCCGCCCTACGGCCTCATCACGTCGCAAGAGGCGCTCGATGCCGTGAAGACCGGCGAAATTCCGGCCGTCATGCAGGATGTGATCGACGGGCTTCCGGCGGACGCCCAGTTCAATGCGACCATGCTCGTCGCCGGCGGCCAGCAGTTCAATCGTGACGACCCGCTCGTCGCCATCTTTGGCGCCAGCCAGGACATGGACGCCGCAGCAATCGACGCCTTCTGGCGCTTTGCACGGAGCCTGTGATGCAGCGGCCGGCAGGATACTCGTCCCTGCGCCGTATCGGGGACTTCAAGCATTCGGCCCGCCGATCCGACCATGACGGCTGGATCCTCTGCGACGGGCGCACCATTCGGCGCGCCGCCTATCCAACGTTCTTCCAGGCGATCGAGGTGACGGCCGCCACGATCACGGTTCCGGACGGCAAGGACTGCCTCCTACTCGGAGCCGCCGGGCGCCTGAAGGTATTGGACCGCGGGGGCTCGAACGATCTGACGCTCACGATCGAGAACCTGCCGGAGCACGATCACCTGTTCGACGACGCCACCGCCGAGGCGACAATGGGGAAGGGTGGGCTGCTGACCGGCGTCCTACAGGTCTTCACCGGCCTGACGGCGAAGACAATCACCGATAAGCGGACGAAGAAGACGGGCGGCGCCAAGGCTATCCGGCTCGCGCCGCTCGCGATCGGCGCCAACGTCTTCCTCTACGTCGGCGAGCCGGTCGCATGACGATCGATCACTGCTCGCTCTGGCCGGACCGCCTGTTCGGTCTCGACTGGTCCGCCTGCTGTGCGGCGCACGATGCGTCGGCGCTCGACCTCGCCGCCCATCTCGAGCTCGGCCGCTGCGTCGGTGCCATCTGGCCCGGCATGGGCGTCGTGATGGCGACCGGCGTCATCCTGTTCGGTCGGGCCTACGGCTGGTTTCAGCGCCGCCGCGGCTGACGCCGCATCCCTGACGACCCTCCGAGGGCTCGGCATCCGCCGGGCCCTTTCCCGTTCCGACCCTTTCTTTCCGAGGCGCAGATGACCGCTCCGAACTTCGGCATGACCTTCAGCCGATCGAACAACGAGCCGGTGCCGGTCACCGGCGCCGACTTCTCGAAGATGCTGCTGATCGAGGCCTCGCAGGACGCCGACCCGCTGGCGTTCCCGCTCGGGCAGGCCGTACGCTTCTCGTCGTCCGATCCGGACATGCTGATGAAGCTCGGCACCGGCCCGCTGCGCGATGCCGTCGCCGGCATCAACTCCCAGCTGCAGGGGCTCAACGTCGGCGCCGACGTCACCGCGATCCGTATCGCCGAGGGCATCAACGTCGCCGCGACGGTCGCCAACATCGTCGCCGCGCTGGCGCTCGTCGGCTCGGTGCCGGCGCTGGTCGGCGGGACACCCCGCCTCGTGTGGTGCGGCCGCACGGCTTGGCGGCCGGACGCCGACACGGCAAACCCGATCGTTGCGGCGCTGCCGGAGGCGCTCGAAAAGCTGCTGGCCATCGCCGCCGTCGACGTCGACGACACCTCGAAGGCCAACGCCATCGACGCGCGGGAGACCATGAACTCGCAGCGCCTGATGCCTGTCGGCATCGCAGCCCGCGTTTACGAGGGCACGAACCTCGTGACGCGGCCGATGGGCCCGCGCGTGCTCGGACTCTTCGCCCGCGTCGACAACGAGAACCAGGGCAAGCCCTTCGACCCGATCGCCAACCGCGCGATCTACGGCATCGCCGGTGTCTCGCGCCGCATTCCGTTCTCGCTGCTCGACGGCTCGACCGAGGGCCAGCAGCTGCTCGACGCTGAGGTGTCGATCGTGGTGCCGGGCGAGGTCAACGTCGACGGCGCGATCGCCGAGGGCGGCTTCACCTTCATCGGCGCCGACAATACCGACAACGGCGAGCTCTGGAAGCAGATCCACCAGGTTCGCGGCGCCGACTTCATCACGGTCAAGCTGATCCAGATTTACCGCCAGTTCCTTGGCCGCAAGATCACGGTCGACATGGCCGAGGCGCTGATCAACTCGATCCTGTTCATGCTGCGCGATCACAAGGCGGCGGACGACATTCTCGGCTACAACCGGCAGATCTTCATCCCCGACCAGAACTCGCCAGAGAACATCCGGCTCGGCCGCATCAAGCTCGACCTCGGTATCGAGCCGGCGCCGCTGTTCCGGCGCGCGGACACCGAGATCCACCGCTACCGCACGGCGGTCGAGGGACTGATCAACGACATCTTCGCCCGCCTCAACACGGTCGCCTGACCCTCTTCGACGAAGGATCCATTCCATGGCTCAGAAGCCGCTGCTTCTCCTCACCGCTGTCGACGTTCGCCGGGCGACCGAAACCGGCACGAGCATGGCGACGACGATCGCCTCCCTCACGATCCCGCCGATCAATTTCGTCACGACGCCGCACAATCCGGGCGGAGGCGTGATGGAGGTGAACTTCACGCAGCCACGCATCGAAGCGCTCGAGCCCGCCTTCATGGCCAAGGGCATCGACGAGGACGTATTCCGCGGCATGGGGGTGAAGGACACCTGGACGTTCGCGGCCGCCTATCGCGACACGCAGTCCGGCCGGACCGTGCCGGCTCGCGGAATCATCGAGGGCGCCATCACCGGCTGGGAGCCCGACGAAAGCGACCCGGCCGAGTTCAAGGGCTGCAACCATGCCTTCCGCGAGGTGACGCACTTCGAGTTCACGCTCGGCGGAAAGGAGCTGATCTACTTCGACTTCTGGGAGCGCATCGCTCGGCGTGCGGGGAGCGATCTGTTCGCGGAAACACGGCAGGCGCTGGGAGCCTAAGGGCCCCTGACTATCACTGCCTGATCTCGAAACGGATCTGGTTCAGTCCTGTCTCGAAGCGAGCCTGCCAAACGCCGATATTCTGTTCGGCGCTACCGATGGCGACCCCGTCCCTGATCTTTCGGCGCTGGGCATCTTCGTTTGCCTTCGACTGCAGGGCGGCGGCAGTCTTCGGCATTTGGCGGGCTTCGCCTTCTGGCGCGAGCGCTCGCAGGACGCTCACGGTGAAGACGCTCCATCGTGTGATACCGGCCTTGGAGCCGTCCGTAAGTGTGGCGCCGAGCCCCTCGAAATTGCCGTCAGGGCAGGACAATCCCAGCATGATGCCAGGAATGTTCTCGACGTTGATGAGGCCGGGCAGATTGATGCTTTCGGTCCCGTCGAATTCTCGCAGCAGGTCCTTGGTATCTGCGGCTTGCACGCGCGTCTCGAACTCCTTGCACGTCATGGCCAGAGCCATTGCAGGCACAGTGAGCGTCAGAGCCAGCGTCAGTATCAACGTCCGCATGTTCGTCCTTTTTGGAAGGGCGGTTCGACTTCAGGAGCGCAACCTATGATCGATCTTGCCGAACGGGAAGGCCATTTCGAGCGCCTTCGGGTTGCCGCCGACGCTGACGCTGACGCGCTGGCGCCTCCTCATCTCGAGCGATTGCAAGAGGCAGCTCCCAGCGAACGCGAGGTGACTCCGAACGTGACGAGCGTGGATCGTCCCGTGATCGTCTACGACGAGTGTCCGATCTACAGCGCATACCGCCTGAGGTACGCTTTCCACATCAACGGGCAGCGCATCGAGCATCTGTTTTTCGCAGAGCCTTCGTTCGCCGATGTCGAGGACCGCGTCCACGGGCGGATCACCGAGCAGGAACTTCATGCGCGGATGGCCAGCGTCGATGTCGAAGTGCTGCGTGCCCTGAAATGGTGCGATAGCCGCATCGCAACGCTTCTGGCTCGCGCCGTCGCGCCCGATCTCGGGGACGTCTGATTATGGCTCGCTTGGCCAGTGAACTCGTCCTGAGCCTGACGGACCGTGTGTCGGGCCCCGCGAAGGGCGTCGAACGCAGCCTCAGGAGCCTCGACAAGCAGCGCAAGGAGGTCGGTCGTGGCGCTCGCACCACGGCCGAAGACGTGGCCGGTCTAGGAACCGCCCGAAATATGATGCTCGCCGGCGCGTCCCGTGTCCTGGCTCCGGTAGCCGGTGCGCTCAGCGCCGGTCAGATCATCTCTGCAGCAGCCGACTTCGAGACGGCGCTGACGAACATCCAGAAGAAGTCCGGCGCCACCGCTGCGCAGACGGCGAAGCTCGGGGACGAGATTAAGGCGCTGGCGACGTCCGGCGAGCTGGCTGTGCCGATCGAGGAGATCGCGGCCGCGTACGAGCGCGGCGCCGCAGCTGGTATCCCGCTCGACGACCTGCGCCAGTTCGCAGCCCTTTCGGCGAAGGCCGCTGATGCGTTCGAAATGTCGGCGACCGATGTCGGCAACGCATCTGCCGGCTTCAACAAGGTTCTCGGCGTTCCGCTCAATCAGATGCAGCGGTACTTCGATCTGATCAACGGACTCGCTGACGCCGGAATCGCCGACGAAAGCGGCATCGTCGATTACATCGATCAAGCCGGCGCCATGGCGAAGACGTTCGGGTTCTCCGCGCAGGAGACGGCCGCGCTCGGCGCGGCGCTCGCCAACCTGAAGGTGTCGGCTGCGAAGGGCGCGACCGCGACGAACTCGATCCTGACCCGCTTGATGGCGCCGGATGCCCTGTCGAGCGACGGGCGCACGGCGTACTACCAGCTGATAAAAGACGACAAGAAGTTCAAGAAGCAGCTGGCCAGCGGCAAGGCTTCCGAAGCTTTCGTTGAGGTCGTCGACGCGCTCAAGGCGATGGACAAGGAGAAGCGCACCGGCATCATCGTCGAACTCTTCGGCCAAGACCATCTCGACGTGATGACGCAGCTCGTCGAGGGTTCGGAGGAATTGAAGCGCAACCTCGCCTATGCGGCTGGTGACAGCTGGTTCGGGTCGCTCGACAACAGCTACAAGCTGAAGCTCGACGATTTCTGGAGCCAATGGCAGCTGGTCAAGAACGCTCTGGCCGAGCTGACCATTAACGCAGGATCAATGGGGCTCCCCGCCCTGAAGACCGGTCTCCAAGGCTTGTCCAACCTTATTCAACAACTCGACCAAGGGATGAAGCAGCTTGAGGTCCAGATCGACTGGAGCAAGGTGCAAGGTGCGAGAGATGAAGTTGGGAAGCTTGGCGAGGACTTAGGCCGGATACTTGGCATCGACGCAAAGGGCTCGTCCCTGGAGGCTTTCTTCGGAGATCTCGCGAAGGAGATCAACGAGTTTGCGTCTGCCGTGCGAACGGTAGCAAAGGAAATCCGCGATATTGCGGACTTCGCCAATGATCCCATTGGCTTCATGAAGAAATCATCCGTCGATCCGGAGCGGATGCGCGCCGCCGGGATCGAGCCGATGACCGATGAGATGCGCAACCGCATTCGCGCCCAGCAGGCTGCTCAGGAGAGCGAAGCGAACGCGCGAGCTGATGCGGCTCGATCGGACAGCCTCGACGCCTTCGCGATGGGCGACCTTCCTGTAGAGCAGACGCCTCGCGCCGATCGTGGTGGCCGTGTCCGGTCAGCCGATGCAGGATCCTTCGCTCCGGCCATGCCCGCACCCGCGCCGGCGCCGACGTTCGCCGACGTCGGTCGGCGAGGCCTGCCAGTTCCGACGCCACGCCCCGACATTGCGGGAGCAATTGCAGCCGAGGGCGAGGCGGCAGCTCTGAAGGCTCAGGAACTCGGACAGCGGATTTCGGACGCGTTCAGCGTCACGGCCGAGCCGCAGATCGCGCAGGGGTCGATCAACGCCTACATCGGCAAGCTGCAGACGGCGATCGGGTTGCAGAACCAACTGGCCGAACGGGCCGGTCGTGTCGGCGGTGGAGCT
This sequence comes from Aureimonas phyllosphaerae, assembly GCF_900113065.1. Taxonomy (GTDB): domain Bacteria; phylum Pseudomonadota; class Alphaproteobacteria; order Rhizobiales; family Rhizobiaceae; genus Aureimonas; species Aureimonas phyllosphaerae. The sequence goes on along the minus strand of NZ_FOOA01000025.1, from coordinate 3,514 downwards.
GACTACGGCGCTTCGCAGGCCGACATCGAGGACTGAGGGATGCTCTATCAGATCGGCACTCTCTCCCTTGATACTGCACCGTTCAACGTGGACGACGTCGATCGAACGGCGTCGGCCGATTTCGCGGTCAAACCAATCATCGGTGCTGGGCCTCGCCGCGAGTTCATGGGTGAGGGCGACGATGAGATCGCCCTGTCCGGCCAGCTGTTGCCCTTGACGATCGGGGGCCTTACCGAACTCGAAACCCTACACGGTTTCCGCCGCTCTGGACGGCAGCTGCCGGTCATGCGCGGCGACGGCAAGATGATGGGTTGGTTCGCGATCACTCGGATCCAGGAGAAGCACGTCGACCTCGACAGGTCCGGCGTCGGTTTCTCGATCGCGCACACGATCACGCTCATCAAGGTCGGACCTGAGGGCGCGAGCGCCGAGATCGTGCCGGCGCTCCTATCTCTCTTCGGCGCCTTGGGACGCTGACGCCATGCCGACCTCGATGACGATACAGGGCGAGCCGATCCTCCTCGACGAGCTTCTCGCTAAGCTGTTCGGCGCGGCGCTCGCCCGTGACCTTCTGACGGTCGCCCTCGACCTCAATCCCGGTCTCGCCGAGGCGGGGCCGGTCCTGCCCATCGGTCGAACGGTGATCCTGCCGGATCGGCCGGCCACCGTCGTTTCGACGAAGCCCGTCGTGTCGATTTTCGGGAACTGAGCGTATGCCCTGGTCGGTCTCTTGGCGCGTCACGATCAACGGCGAGAACGTGTCGAGCGCCATGCGCCCGTACCTCACCGACATCAGCGTCGTGGACCGGTCGGGAACGTCGTCGGACAGTTGCTCTCTCGCCTTCGACGACACCGACGGCTCGCTGAAGCTCCCGGACCCGAGTTCGAAGCTGTCCGTCGAGCTCGACGGCGTGCCGGTGTTCCAGGGCGTGGTCGATTCGACGCCGTGGGAACTGACCCGCGGCGGCGGGCGGATCCTGCGCGTGACCGCCAAGGGCTTCGACACGCGCGGGAAGGCGAAGGAGGGGCAGCTCTGGCACCTCGACGACGCCAGCCTCGGCGACGCGTTGAAGAAGGCAGGGCGCGCCGCGGGGGTGCCGGACGTGATCGTCGATCCGGCCTTCGCCTCCATGCAGCGCGATTACTGGTCGCCGGATGGCGCCTCGTTCCTTGCCTGGGGCGAGAAGCTGGCGCGCGAGATGGGTGCGACGTTCAAGATCCGCGACGGCCGCGCCGTGTTCGCCAAGCGCGGGCAGGGGCTGGCCGCGACGGGCGCGGCCATGCCGACGATCACGGCCGCTATCGGTCGGAACGTCATCGCCGTGCGGATCGATCCGACGCAGGGGCGGCGGCAGTTCGCCAAGGCGCAGGTCCGCTACTTCGACCGGGACGCCGCGGACTGGAAGGTGAAGGACGTCGAGATCGGTGCCGAGGGAACGGACGCCGCGAACCTCCGCCGCTTCACCGCTGCCGACGAAGACGAGGCCGAAGCGGTCGGACAGGGGCGCAAGTCCGACAGCGAGCGCGAGGGCGCGAACGGCACGATTGATATGGATCTTGAGCCGACGGCGCAGGCCGGCGCGAAGGTGATACTGACCGGCGCCCGGCCAGGCATCGACGGCCAGTACGAGATCGACGGCGTGACCCACAAGGCGGACCGCAGCGGTGGTTCGACGACGAGCCTTGACGTGAAACAACCGGAGAACGGGGCAGGGCGCGACACGCGCACGGCCACCGCCAGCACCGTGCCCGCCAATGTCCCCGTGCCGACGTCCCGGCCGAACTGACCAACCCACATCTCTGGAACTGAAGGACGCTCTTGATGGCCAAGCAGCGATACATTGTCGTGCCCGGCATCCTGTTCGTCGCCGGCGCGCCGGTGCCGCTCGACCGGATCGTCAACCTCACGCCTGAGGAGGCGCGGTTCGACCTTCTGCTCGGGCGCATCTACCTCGACGGGACGCAGCCGCCGATTACGCCGGTCGATCCGGTGCAGGGCGGCGACGTCGTGATCCTGACGCGCGGCGGCATCTCGCAGCCGGTGACACTGGAGCAGCTCGCCGCCTACTTCGGCGGGACCGGCTACCCCTCGCTCGCCCTGTCCGCGATCACCTTCCAGACCGGTGCCGCGGTCAACGCGGTGCTCGCGACGATCTCGGCGCCGGTGGGCTGGACGGTCGCGGCCGAGACGACGTTCGGCGGCCGTATCGCTGTCAGCCCGGACGGCACGAAGCTTCTCGCCGCTCGCGTCGAGACGCTGGCCGTCGCCGGGTCGGCGCGGCTGCGCGCGGTCAGCCCGGACGGGCTGCGCACCATCATAGAGACCTTCCCGCTCGCCTACGAGCTCGCGCCCGTCGTCGCCCCGCCGATCCCGATCGGCATCGCGACCGGCCTTCTCCACGCCTTGCCGCTCGCCCGCGCGGCCTGACCCGACCTCTCCCTCGCGAAGGACCCATCCATGTCCGACAATGTGCCCATCCTCGAGCCGACCTCCGGCAACACCCCGACCGGTTATGTCCAGTCGCTTTCCGCTGCCAAGCAGGTGGGCGGGGCGAACGGTCCAAAGCACCAGCGCGTCCAGCCGACCTATGAGGACGCAAGCGGCGCCCAGCTCGACGTGAAGGAAAGCACCGGCCTCCCGGTGCAGGTCGCCGACGGCAAGGTCGCCTCGATCGGCGCCATGGCGGACGCCGCGGCGAACGCCGGCAACGTTGGCGGTGCGCGCTCGGTCATCTCGCTCCTGAAGGCGATCGCCGCTTGGGCGCTGGCACCGGTGCTCGCCGCTGGCGAGGCGCACCTTGGTCAGGTCGGCGGCGAGACCGCGATCGCGGGTAACTCCTTCACCCGCCCGGCCGACACCACACCCTATGTGCTCGGCGATCTCATCGCGAACAACGTCGCGGCTGCTTCGGTTGTGCCGGTCGACCTCACGGTGGCGCGGAAGAACGCCGGCACGGGTCGCATCCCGCGCGCGCGCCTGACGCGCTCGAAGCCGGAGAGCGGTGCATTCCGCATCCATCTGTTCCGCGCCGCGCCGACGGTGCAGTCCGCGAGCGGCGACAATCTCGCCATCTCGACCGACGGTGCCCTGAACTATCTCGGCGCTTTCGACGTGACGACCGACCGCGTCTTCTCCGACGGCGCGAAGGGCTTCGGCGTGCCGGTGACCGGCGCCTACATCGCCTTCGAGACGGGTGCGGCCACGCAGAAGCTCTACGCGCTCCTGGAAGCGCGCGGCGCGGTGACGCCGGCCTCGGCCGAGACCTTCACCATCGCCCTCGAAGTCGATCGCGACTGACCTGACGACGGCCCCCGGGGCGGCTGATGCCGCCCCACTTCCACGCTCGCGCTGACCGGAGATCTTCATGCCTGCTCATATCGGGGCGCGCCGCGCCATGAACCTTGGTGCCTTCTCCCTCGGCGCGGGTGGCGGGGTGGTGCCGGTAGCTTTCTTCGTCACCAGGACGAAGGACGGATCGATTGGTCAGACCTACAGTGCTGATCCGGGGCCTGG
>NZ_FOOA01000001.1 GCF_900113065.1 Aureimonas phyllosphaerae | reverse complement strand
AGGGGAGAACCGTTGATCGAGAAGGATGTCGGGCGAGACGTTGAGGGCGAGAAACATATGGGTCGGGAAGAGGTCCAGGCCTCCGAGAGCGGTCGCCAGCGTCTCGATTTCGAGATCGGGGCCAAGCCCCACTTCATAGGCATCGCGGAACCACGCATCGGGGGAGCGATACGGACGAACCTGGACCCGTGTCAGCGCCTCGACGCCGACCAGCCTGTCATCCGCCATCGCGAAGATCGGTTGATAGGCGGCGCGGAAGCTGCGTTGCTGCAGCATCTCGCAGATGCGGCCCCGCTTGAGGCGGGAACTGAGGTCCGAAAAGGGGCGGGTGGCGCGAGGGGCAGGGGAAAACGACGGCATGCGTATTCTCCATGCGGGAGGGGAATCGCGAAACGACGGGTGAAGGACCGAAGGGGAACAGGTGCCGCCCGACGTTCGGACGGCACCCACTAGAGACCCTCAGGACCGCAGGAGCTTGCAGAGCTGCACGAGATCCCATTCGTTGCCGTTGGGGTCGTTCAGGATCGAACGGCATTGCTTTTGGAGCCTGCGCCGATCGCTCGACGACATGTCGTTGAAGCCTTGAACCGCGGAAAGCGTGCGCCGGTTCATGTTGCCGGTAAGAGGAATGGCGCTTCCGGGCGGCCGCAGGGCGGTCGGAGGAGCCGATGTCAACGGACCGGACTGACCGATGCCTTCCGGCGCCGTGGGTCGGCCGATCGAGCCTGGCCTGCCGCCCTCGGGTCGACTGGCGACAGTGTCGCCGCGTCCGGGTTGGCTCGGGCGATTGCCACCGACCGATACGCCGACCCCGGCACCGATGCCGTTGCTGCCGCCCACGGATGCACCGACACCGGCACCGATCCCACGACTGCCGCCCACATTGGCACCCACCCCGGCATTGATGCCATCACGTCCTCCGACCGAAGCCCCGATCCCGGCTCCTATGCCGCGGCTTCCACCAACGGATGCGCCAACATCAGCCCCGATGCCCTTCGATCCACCGACCGAGGCGCCGGCCCCGGCCCCGACGCCGGACGCGCCGCCGATCGACGCCCCGACGCCAGCCCCGACACCTTTCGATCCTCTGACGGATGCCCCCGCGCCGGCGTTCACGCCTTGCCCGCCGCCCAGCGACGCTCCCGTGCCGACATTGGTGCCCCTGCTGCCGCCGATGGAAGCTCCGGCGCCGGCCCCGATCCCGCGATCGCCGCCGAGCGAGGCGCCGACGCCGACCCCGAGCCCGCTGCCGCCGCCAAGGGACCCCCCGAGGCCGGCGCCGATACTGCCGTTGCCTCCGATCGATCCGCCAAGTCCGCCGGCAAGGCCTCCACCGAACTGGGCCTGTGCGGACGGCGCTGCGATGATGAATGCTGCACAACCGAAGAGCGTGGCAGCCAGACGTGTCTGATACCGTTTCATGTCTCTCTCCAATGACGCATGGTCACAAGCGCAAGCTTGCAGGACAGAGACGATCGAAAATAACTTGCAGTGTCAGTCCTTTAAAATAGAAAGGAATACTTGCTTAACAGGTGGTTGCGGTGAGCTGTAGGTTTGTTTCCGCGACTTGGAAAGAGCCAAGGGGTGTGTAGCGCCATTGAAAAGGGCTTAGCGGACGGCTCCCCCTCCCTTCTGCGGTTGCCTTGAGCCCAGAAGGTTCATTGGGGTTGGTGGCCTCTTATATCGTCGGGCTCTGTCCAGCCTCACAGACCGCATTCAAGATGGGCCCCAAGCCGGATCGGACGTTCCGCTTGGCTGTCGCCTCGGAAGTGGCCCACCCTCGGACCGAGCTTCCCAGCCTCTGGCGAGCACTCGGCCAGGATCGAACACGCACGAGCCCGAAGGGATCGTCGTCAAGCCGGGCAAGTGGATGTGTCGCCGTGACTCCAGCGCTCGATACCGGCGGAGAAACCGCGGAACGTACGACCGCCGGTGCCGATGGGTCCGTGAGCTGAATGCCGACCGGATGTCGTGTCGGAACGGCCTCCGACGAAAGAGCGGATGGTTAGGAACGGCCATGTCGAACCCGACGCCGAGGCCGTCCATCCTCGTGGGGCCGCGTCGCGAAGCCGGTCGGTTCGTCCGGTATCGCCGCCGCATCGACCGCGCCGTGATGAGAGTGAGACGCGGGGAAGGACAGGTGGCTTCCGCCATCGGCGTAGCGAGGCTTCGACGTTCCGCCATCGCCTGTCCGATGCCGTGGGCTGCTCTCCGGCCTGAAGGGTTGCAGCCATCATGCCACCGACGGCGAACTTCGCGGTCCGATCAAGGTCCCGACACTTGGCGACGCTCCCGGCGGGCGAGGCTGGGGGCGTGCTTTAGGGTGCGGGCGTCAGTTCCCACCGATGATCATTCGGCGGGTTCGGGCGCGAGGGGAGGTGCCGCAGGGCGTCGCGACAGCCCCGCGCTGACGCGCATCACGGCGGCGAAGAACAGCGGCACGAAGAAGATGCCGAGCGCGGTCGCGGCGATCATGCCGCCCATGACGCCGATGCCGATCGCCCGCTGGACGCCCGCACCCGCGCCCGTCGAGATGGCGAGCGGCAGGACGCCGAGGATGAAGGCGAACGACGTCATCAGAATAGGGCGCAGGCGCAGGCGCGCCGCCTCCAGCGTCGCCTCCACCAGCGGCTTGCCGGCCGCATGGAGGTCGCGCGCGAACTCGACGATCAAGATGGCGTTCTTGGCGGCCAGGCCGATCGTCGTCAGCAGGCCGACCTTGAAATAAATGTCGTTCGACAGGCCGCTCATGCTCGCCGCGACCAGCGCACCGAAGACGCCGATCGGAACGGCGAGGATCACCGAGAAGGGCACGGTCCAGCTCTCGTAGAGTGCGGCAAGGCACAGGAAGACGACGAGGACGGACAGCGCGTAGAGGAGCGGCGCCTGCGAGCCCGAAAGCCGCTCCTGGTAGGACAGGCCGCTCCAGTCCACCGTCCAGCCGGGTCCGAGATCGGCGACGAGCTGTTCCATTCGCGCCATGGCCTCGCCCGAGGACGTGCCGCTTGCGGCCTGGCCTTGGATGTTCACGGCGCTGAGGCCGTTGAAGCGCTCCAGCCGCGCCGGGCCCTGGTCCCAGCCGACCTGCGTGAAGGCGGAGAAGGGCACCATCTCGCCCGTGTCGTTGCGCGCGTACCAACGGTTCAGGTCGCTCGGCAGCATGCGGAAGGGCGCATCGGCCTGGACATAGACCGGCTTGATGCGACCGTTGTTGTCGAAGTCGTTGACGTAGGCGCCGGCCCAGGCCTTCGACAGGACGTCGTTGACGGCCGCGACGTCGATGCCGAGCGCGCCCGCCATCTGGTGGTCGATCTCGACATCCAGCTGTGGCTGCGTCGGCGTTCCGTTGCGGCGAACGCCCGTCAGGATCGGGTCGGAGCCTGCCGCCTGCAGGAGGCGTTGCCCGGCGTCGGCCAGCGCGCTCGGCCCCTGGCCGCCCGAGTCCTGAAGATAGAGCTCGAAGCCGCCGGACTGCCCGAGGCCGGGAAGGGCCGGCGGCGACAGCGCCACGACGCGCGCGTCCCGGATCTTGGCGAAGGCGCGCATCGCCCGACCTGCGATCGACGCGGAATCCTGTCCATCGGCCGTCCGCTCGTCGAAGGGCTTCAGCCGGACGAAGGCCATCGCAAGGTTCTGCCCCTGGCCGCCGAAGGAGAAGCCCTGGGTGGCGAACACCCCTTCGACGTTGGTCGCCTCCTGCGTGAGATAGTACTGCTCGACCTGGCTCAGCACCTCGATCGTGCGCGCCCGTGTCGCGCCCACGGGCAGCTCGATCTGCGTCATCAGGACGCCTTGGTCCTCCGGCGGCAGGAACGACGAGGGCAGGCGGTTGAAGAGATACGCCGTGCCGCCGCAGATCAGAAGAAACACGAAAAGCACGCGAAGGGGGCGGGCAAGGAGACCGCCGGTCGCACGTTCGTAGCCGTTCGTCAGCGCGCCGAAGCCGCGGTTGAAACCACGGAAGAACCAGTTCTTGCTCGCCCCGTGCGCCGGCTTCAAGAGCGTCGCGCAAAGCGCGGGCGTCAGCACCACGGCCACCACCACCGACAGGAGCATCGCCGTGACGATGGTGATCGAGAACTGCTGGTAGATGATGCCGACGGAGCCGCCGAAGAAGGCCATGGGCAGGAAGACGGCCGACAGGACCAGCGCGATGCCGACGAGCGCTCCCGTGATCTCGCGCATCGACTTCTCGGTCGCCTCGCGGGGGCCGAGGCCTTCCTCCTCCATGACGCGCTCGACGTTCTCCACGACGACGATCGCATCGTCGACGAGGAGGCCAATGGCGAGGACCATGGCGAACATCGTCAGCGTGTTGATGGAATAGCCGGCCACCGCGAGGACGCCGAGGGTGCCAAGGAGGACGACGGGCACGGCGATGGTCGGGATCAGCGTCGCGCGCCAGTTCTGGAGGAACAGGAGCATCACGACGAAGACGAGGACGACCGCCTCAATCAAGGTATGGACGACCTTCTCGATCGACAGCTTCACGAAGGGCGTCGTGTCGTTGGGATAGACGATCTCGACGTCCGAGGGCAGCGAGCCCTTCAGCCGCTCCATCGCGGCCACGACGCCTTCCGCCGTATCGATCGCGTTGGCGCCGGCGGCAAGGTTCACGCCGAAACCGGCGGCCGGCTGACCGTTGTAGCGGGCGCTGGTGTTGTAGCTTTCCGCGCCGATCTCGACACGGGCCACATCGCCGATCGTCACCAGCGAGCCGTCCGTTGCGGTCTTCAGGATGATCGAGCGGAACTGGTCCGGCGTCTGGAGCTGGCTTTGCGAGGTGATGGTGAAGTTCATCTGCGCGCCGGGCGCGGAGGGCGTGGCGCCCAGCTGGCCGACAGAGACCTGGCTGTTCTGCGCGCCGATGGCGGACGTCACGTCGCCCGGCGTCAGCTGGAACTGGGCGAGCTTGGCGGGGTCCAGCCAGACGCGCATGGCATAGCCCGAGCCGAAGAGGTTCAGGTCGCCGACGCCCGGCACGCGGCGGATCGCGTCCTCGAGGTTGGTTGATACGAGGTCGGCAAGGTCGATCGAACTGTAGCGCGGGTTGGCCGACGTGAGGGCGGCCACCATCAGGATGCCGGACGAGGACTTCGAGACCGTCAGCCCCTGCCGCTGCACGGCTTCGGGAAGCTGAGAGGTGACCTGGGCAAGCTTGTTCTGCGTCTGGACCTGCGCGATGTCCGGGTCGGTCCCGTTCTGGAAGGTGAGGGTGATGGAGGCCGATCCCGCCGAGGTCGAGTTCGACGCCATGTAGAGGAGCCCATCGAGCCCGGTCATGTTCTGCTCGATGATCTTGGTGACCGAGTTCTCGAGCGTCTGCGCGCTCGCGCCGGGATAGGTCGCCGAGATGCGCACGTTGGGCGGGGCGATGTCGGGATAGCGCGAGATGGAAAGCTGGTACAGGCCGAGGAGGCCGCCGAGCATGATGGCGATGGCGATGACCCAGGCGAAGACGGGGCGGCGGATGAAGAACTGGGCCATCGCTTCAGTCCTGCGCCTTCGTCGCCGCGTCACCGCGAGCGGCGACCTGATCGGCGCCTTGCGTCGCACCGGCGCCGACCGGGCGCGCGACGCCGTTCTCGTCCAGCGCCACCTCGACCGGGGTCACAGGCTTGCCGGGCTGCATCTTCTGGAAACCATCCACGACAAGGCGGTCGCCGTCCGAGACGCCTCCCGTCACCACCCAGTTGCCGCCGAGATCGGTGGATGTCTGGATCACGCGGCTTTCCACCGAGTTGTCGGGCTTCAGGAAACTCGCCGTCGCCTCGCCCTTGTTGTTGCGCGAGACGGCGCGCTGCGGCACCAAAAAGCCCTGGTCGTCGAAGCCGATCTCGAGCGTGGCGCGCACGTACTGGCCGGGGAGGAGAAAGGCCTGCGGGTTCGCGAAGCGCGCGCGGATGGTGAAGCTGCTGGTCGTCTCGGAGACGAAGCGTTCTCGCGCTTCCAGCGTTCCGGTCGCGGCGTAGGGCGTGCCGTCGGGCAGGCTCAGCGAGATCTTCGGCGGTGAGGCTGTGTCGCCGAAGGCCGAGCGGAACGCGCCCGTCTCGAGGGCGGCCCGGTTGCGGATGAGGTTTCCGGAGGATTCGGTGAGGTCGACATAAACCGGGTCGAGTTGTCGGATCGTCGCGAGCGCCTCGGCCTGTCCTGCGGTGAGAAGGGTGCCGGCGTCGATGTCCGTGGTGCCGATCACGCCGTCGATCGGGGCGCGGATCTCCGCATAGCCGAGGTTGATGCGGGCCGTCTCGACGGCGGCCTGCGCGACGGCGATGTCCGCCTCCGTTTGCAGGAACAGCGACTGTGCATCCTCCTTGTCCTGCTGGCTGATCACGGTCGAGGCCGACAGGTTGGCGTAGCGCTCGGCCTTGGCCTGGACGCTCGGCAGCGCGGCCTGCGCCTTCGTCAACGTCGCCTCGGCCGCCGCAAGCTGAGCCTCGAAGGGCTTCCGGTCGAGGCGGAACAGGATGTCGCCCGCCTTGACCGCGCTCCCCGGTTCGAACACGCGCTCCACCACGATCCCGCCGACCTGCGGGCGGATCTCGGCGGTGCGGAAGGCGACGACGCGGCCGGCCATGTCGCTCTGAAGCGTCACCGGCTGAGGTCGGAGCGTGACGAAGCCGACCTCCGGCGGCGGAGCGGACGCCCGGGACGGAGCGGCGGCCTCCGGCTGATTGCACGCCGCCAGCGACGAGAGGGCGGCAAGGCCGATCAGCAGCGCCGCGGCACGGCGAAAGGGTGTACGGTGTGGAGGAAGCATCGGGACCTATCGGAGGCGCGAGGACAAGGCCCCGCCAGTTTGACATCGGTCATACCGCGCTGCGGCACGGCGAGGTGTGTCATCCCCTTGGCGCTTTGTCGCAAATTGTATCGAGAGGGCCCCGGCACGCCGCTCCGGTACATTCGGATACAAACTTTCCGCCACCGTCCGGCGCCGCCGGTGTAGAGCCGGGGGGCACCATTCGCGAAGGAAGCCGAGCCGCCATGTCCGCCGTTCCCCACATCTGCGTGGTCGACGACCATCGCGAGATCCGGGATCTCGTCCGCAAGTACCTCGTCCAGCAGGGTTTTCGCGTCAGCGTGGCGGATGGAGGGCGCGCGCTCCGCCGCCTGCTCCTGATCGAGCGCTTCGACCTCATCGTCCTCGACATCATGATGCCGGACGAGGACGGGCTGACGGTGTGCCGCGAACTGCGCGCCACCAACAGCGTGCCGATCATCTTCCTCACGGCCGTCGCCGACGAGACCGACCGCATCGTCGGGCTGGAACTCGGCGCGGACGACTACCTGACGAAGCCGTTTTCCGCGCGCGAACTCCTGGCTCGCATCAAGGCCGTGCTCCGGCGCGTCAACGCCGTGCCGCCCCACCGCGAGCTGCCGTTAAACCAGCGGGTGCGCTTTGCCGACTGGCTGCTCGATCTCGGACGTCGCGAGCTGCAGGGGACGGACGGGGTGACCGTGTCGCTCTCGACTGCCGAATTCCGCCTGCTCAAGGTCTTCGTGGAGCATCCCGGACTGGTGATGACACGCGATCAGTTGCTCGACCTGACGACCGGCCGCGAAGGCGACGTCTTCGATCGCTCGATCGACAATCAGGTGAGCCGACTGCGCAAGAAGGTGGAGGCGGACCCGAAGAACCCGTCTCTGATCCAGACGCATTGGGGCGGCGGCTATCGGCTGGCCGCCGAGGTGGTGTCCGCATGATGTCGTGGTGGCACAAGACCCTGTCGGGACAGCTCGTCGCCGCGCTTCTCGGCGCGCTGCTCCTGTCGCAGGCGGTGTCCTTCCTGTTCGTCTGGCAGGAGCGCAAGCAGGTGCTCGAGGCGGGCGACCGCGCCGAGTTCACCAACCGGACCCAGTCGCTCGCCCGCCTCGTCGCCTCGCTTCCGGCCGATGTGCGCGAGCGCATCGCACGCGCCAGCGCGACCGACGGCACCCGCTTCTGGATCGCGCCGGCAACGGAGCCTGGCTCCCCGGTCTGGCTCGGCGAAATGCGCGCCCAGTTCGCGACGCCCCTGGCCCGCCTCCTCGAGGCCTCCGAGGGCGTCGCCCTTGCGGAAGGCCGCGAGCCCGGCGAGGCCGCGTCCGCTCTCGCCTCCGCCGAGGTCGCGGACGAGCAGTCGCCGCCCGCCAACTGGCCGGCCAACCTGCCGACCGGCGCACGCGCGCTCGCCTTCTCCGACGATCTCGGCGTCGGCTTCTCCGTACCGCTCGGTGACGGGACGACCTTCAACGCCGCCTACTACAACCACTTCACGGGTTCGATCCTCTCGACACCGTTCCCGATGACCTTCGCGCTGACGGCAGGGCTCGTCGCCCTTGTCGCGATCGTCGTGATCCGGCGCATCGCCGAGCCGCTCGCCCGCCTCACGCAAGCAGCCGAGACACTGGGGCGCGGCGAGGTACTGGAGCCGCTTCCGGAAACGGGACCGGACGACATCCGCCACACGGCGGAGGCTTTCAACCGGATGCAGGAACGTCTCCACCGGTTCGTGCAGGACCGGACGCGGATGCTCGGTGCGATTGGCCATGACCTGCGAACGCCGCTGACGACGCTTCGCCTGCGGGCGGAGTTCGTCGAGGACGAAGAGCTGCAGGCGCGCATGTTCGCCACGATCGAGGAGATGCGCGCGATGACCGAAGCGATCCTGGCCCTCGCCCGGCAGGAGAGCGAGACGGAGCCCACCCGAACGGTGGATCTCGGGACCCTCGTCGAAAGCCTCTGCGAAGACCTTGCCGAGGTCGGCAACGACGTACGGTTCGAGGAGGGGGGCCGCATCACCTGCCGCTGCCGGCCCGACAGCCTGCGCCGGGCCCTGCGCAACCTCATCGAGAACGCGGTGCGTTACGGCAGAGAGGCGAACGTCTCGCTGACTTCGGCGGCGGACGGCGTGGAGATCCGCGTTCGCGATCGGGGACCGGGCATTCCGGCCGATCGTCTGGAGGACGTCTTCGCGCCCTTCGTGCGCCTCGAGGAGTCCCGCAACACCGAGACGGGCGGCGTCGGCCTCGGCCTGTCGATCGCGCGGGCGATCGCAAGGCAGCATGGCGGCGACGTCCTCTTGCGCAGCGGCGGGCGAGGGCTGGAAGCTGCGATCCGTCTGCCGCGATGAGGCGATCGCAAGACGCCCGCAATCCGGTTTTGATCCAGTGCGCATGGAAGTGACGTTCGCGGCATGGGCAGCATACTCTTCCAGCCGGGCTCGCCCTTCCAAGGCAATGCGGATGGTTGCATGAACATCCTTGTGGTCGATGACGACGCGGAGATCCGCGAGCTTCTGGGGCGCTATCTCGAAGGTCAGGGGTTCGAAGTCCGGCTCGCGTCCGGCGCCTCCGAGTGCGAGCGCGTCGCGGGCGCCGGCGGCATCGATCTCGTCGTACTCGACGTAATGATGCCCGACGGCTCGGGCCTCGACGTCTGCCGTCGCCTGCGAAACCGCAGGCCGTCGCTACCCGTGATCCTGCTGACGGCCCTGAAGGAAGACGTCGACCGCATCATCGGCCTCGAGCTCGGTGCCGACGACTACCTCGGCAAGCCGTTCAACCCACGCGAGCTCGTCGCCCGCATCCGGGCCGTCCTGCGGCGGCAGGGCCGGTTGGCCGGGGACGACAGCTCGGAGACTTCGCCCGCCGCCCAAGGCTCACCGGACGCGCGCTATCGCTTCGAGGGTTATGTCGCCGACACCGTCTCGCGGTCCGTCCTCGATCCCGAGGGACGGGACGTCCCGTTGACCGGGTCGGAGTTCGACCTCCTGCGCATCTTCCTCGACCGCCCCGGTCGGCTCTTGTCGCGCGATACGGTCTCCGAACATCTCTACGGGCGTGCGTCGCCCGACCCGCTCGATCGCACGGTGGACGTCGCGATGAGCCGCCTTCGCCGCAAGTTCGGCGACAACGGCGTCTTCAAACTGTTCAAGACCGTGCGCAACGGCGGCTACCAGTTCTCCGCGCGCGTGGTTCGGGAGATGCGGGACCGCTGATGTCGCTGCGCACGCGCCTGATCGGTCTTCTCGTCGCGGCCATCGTCGCGGTCGTGGTCCTGGCGGCCGGCGTGACGGCCCTCGTCATCGACGGTCCCGACGACGGTATGCGCGCCCGGAGCATAGCGGAAGCCATGAGCGCCGTCGCCCGGCTCGTCGACGGCTCGCCGGAGCGGGCCCGGAGCGCAGGACTCCAGCTCTCGCCGCCGCCATCCTCTGCCTCGCGCGATGACGACACCACACGGGAGATTGCGGACGCCCTTCGCTCGATCGGGAGCGCGCTGCCCGTGGTCGCGGAAACGACGGGCGAGCGGACGCGGCAGGTGGCCTTTCTCGTCACCGACACGGAATGGGCGCGTATGACCCTGCCGAGCGGACCGCCGTCGCCGGTCCGGCCGCTCGCGAGCTACGGCCTTCTCGTAATCCTCGGCGCGATGGCGATCGCGGTGCCGATCGCCGCGCGCATCCTGCGGCCGGTTCGCCTGATGGAGCGCATCATCGCGAGCGTGCGCGCCGATGGCACGCTGGCATCGATCCCGGAGCGCGGGACGCCGGAAGAGCGGTCGATCGCCCGCTCGTTCAACGCCCTGTCGGCTCGATTGTCCGCCGCGTACGAAGGGCGGATGCGCTTCATCGCGGCGGCGGGCCACGACCTGCGCACGCCGATGACGCGGCTTCGCCTGCGAGCCGAGTTCCTGCCGGAGGCGGACCGCGCGGTCTGGCTGCGCGACCTCGCCGAACTCGACGCGATCGCCGACAGCGCCATCCGCCTCGTCCGGGAGGAGACGGACCCGTCCTCGTTCGAGCGTGTCGGGTTGGACGCCATGCTCGAGGCGATCGCCGGGGAACTGGCAGATATCGGCTTGCAGGCGTCGGTGGCCGGTCCGATCGACGCCAGTGTCGAGGCGCAGCCGCTGGCCCTCAAGCGGGCCCTGCGCAACCTCGTGGAGAACGCTGCCCGGCATGGCGGCGGCGCGCGGGTCAACGTGGAAATGGAGGCGGAGGCCGTCTTGATCGTGATCGAGGACGACGGTCCGGGCATTCCCGCGCATCTGATGACGCGCGTCTTTGAGCCCTTCTTCAGCGTCGACCAAGCTCGGCAGAAGACGGCCGGTGGTGCGGGGCTGGGGCTTGCCATCGCCCGCGAGATCATCGAGCGGCAAGGGGGGCGGATCACCCTGGCCAATCGCGCGGGCGGCGGCCTGCGGCAGGAAGTCCGGCTCCCGATCGCGCCGTGATCGGTCTACCAGCCGATGACGCTTCCGGCGGTCCCAACGAGGCGTCGGGCGACCGACAAGCCGCCGCGCGCCGCCGTGGCGACGATGCCTTCGCTCGGAGCGGCCTCGAATGCCACCGCTTCCGGAGCGGACGACACCGTGACGTCGTCCAGCACCTTTGGTGCTACTGCCGGTGCAGGTGTCGTCATGGGTCGCCGGTTGGATGCCAGCAGGGGATCGCGGGACTCGCAGTCCGGCCGGCAGCGATCGAACAGCATGACGTCGCCGGGTCCCGCCTCCGATTTCCTGGAAGCGGGTTGACGCGACAGGATCGTCGCCACCCGCGCCTCGCGCTCCTGCCAGACAGGGAAGCGTGCGGCCTTCACGTCGGCATGGGTCCGGTCCTGCACGAAAAGGGGCGTCGGCGTGGGCGTGGCGGCGGGCGCGTTGATGCCCGTCGGTTCTTGGATCGCGGCTGTCGGCGCCGACGGCCCGAACATTTCCGGGCCCAAGCGTACGGCGATCTGGAGGCCCGCCATGACCGTGCCGGAGACGAGGGCCTGAACGAGAAGGCGACGGAGGAAGCTGCCGACGACGCCCATCGCTCAGTTCGCCCGCATCGCCGCATCGATCAGGAGATCGCGGTTGTCGCGACCGGCACAGGCTTCGAGCGACGGTTCCGGCACGGGGGCCGTGAGTGTGGCGTCGGTTTGGACCGTCGCCGCGTCCGGCGACCACTTCAGCTCCGGCGTGTAGTAGAGAGCGAGCGCGATGCCTGTACAGGCGAGGAAGCGGAAGGCGACTTCGCCCCGCGAGGGCAGCGGCCCTGTTTTCGTCTGGTTCATGTCCCTCGGGTTCCCGTTGTTCGAGCCAAGGGATGGAGCCCGCCTGAGGCCGAAGGGCGTCAGCGACGTGACGAAATGTAACGAACGGTATCCGGGTTGTTCGCGCCACAGTCGCGGTCGGGACGAACGGGCGAAGCCGAGAGAGCGATGAGGGTAGCGCCGCCGTCCAGGATGAATTCCGAACGGCGGTCCGTCGCGGCTTCGTTCACCACTACGGAGCGGTCCCCTTTTCCGATCCGAGCCCGGGGATTGGAGGTGAAACGAAGCAAGGACCCAGCGCCGGCGGCCGAGCGCGGCGTTGAAGGTCCTCCAGTTTCACGGAGGAACTTCACTGCGACCTAGCGATACGCGCCGACGGCGGGCGTCGTGGAGTTGATCGCGATCACCGCGCCCCCTTTTCGGCGAAGTCGGACAGGGCGATCTCGCGCCCGCCCAGGCTGGGTAAGGAGAAGTCCGACGCCTTGGTGCCGAGGGCAACGGAGTTGGATTCAATCTTGGGCATGCGAGCCTCCACGCATCGGGATGCGGAGAGTTGAGCATTCAACGTCCCGAAGGCTCGTCGCAAACCGCATTCATCGCGTTACCACTTCGCGCGTCCGGCCGCCGGAAAGCGTGTCGCCGCGATCAGCCGGAAGGGGCGGACCCGTCCTGACGGCCCTGTCTCAATCGGTCGATGAAGGCACGCAGGATCGGCCGCATCTGTCGTCGGGACGGGTAGTAAAGGTGGAACCCCGGAAAGGGCGGGGTCCAGTCGGCAAGCAGCCGAACCAAGCGACCGGCCTCCACATGGGGGGCGACCTCATGGTCGAGGAGGTATCCGACCCCCAGGCCGTCGAGGGCGGCCGCAAGCATCAACTCGGGATCGTTGAAGATGAGTGGCCCCGGCACCTGCACGTCGAGGGCCCGTCCGGCCTGTTCGAACTCCCAGGCATAGATCGTTCCCGCCCGGACCATGCGATAGTTGATGCAGCGGTGCGCCAGGAGGTCGTGCGGATGCCGCACGGGGGCACGCTTGGCCGTCAGGTAGGAGGGCGCCGCCACGACCGCCATTCGAAGGTCGGGACCGACCCGCAGCGCGACCATGTCCTGCTCCAGTTTCTCCCCGAGCCGAATGCCGGCATCGAGGCGATCGGCGACGATATCGCGGTAGGCATAGTCGACCAGGACCTCGACCACCGCCCGGGGGTGATCGGACAGGAAATTCGCGAGCATCGGCTGGATCACGGCCTCGTACGCCTGCCGGGTCGCGGTGATCCGTAGCGTTCCCGTCACCTGGTCGTGGTTGCGGTCGAGATCGTCCAGCACGGCGCTGATCGTCTCGAGCGCCGGTGCAAGCGTCGCCAGCAGGGCCTCGCCGGCTTCCGTCGGTGCGACGCTGCGGCTCGTGCGCTGGAGCAGACGATACCCCAAGGCCGTCTCCAGTCGGCGGATCGTATGGCTGAGGTTGGATTTCGAGGTGCCGAGCGCTGCGGCGGCGCGGGTGTAGCTCCCTTGACCGGCGACGGTCGCGAAGGCCGCGAGATCGTTGAGACTGTAAGCTGGCATCGTTCGATCTCGTTCAACGACCCTTGCGATCCGGACCGTCTAATCGAACGGCGTTCTGATCGCTAGTTCGTTGGCATCGAAACGAACGGATGGAGATCCATCATGTTGAATCCCGATGCGGTCTGGATGATCACCGGCGCATCCCGCGGCCTCGGCCGTGCCCTTGCGCGTGAGGTGCTCGCTGCCGGTTACAAGGTGGTGCTTGCGGCCCGGCGGCCAGCCGATGTGGCCGACATCGTGGCCGAAGCCGGCGACCGGGCAACGGCCGTCGCTCTCGACGTCGTCGACGGGCGGCAGGTCGCATCGGCGGTCGAGGAGGCGACGGCGCGTTTCGGACGGATCGATGTCCTCGTGAACAACGCGGGATACGGATATCTTGGCGCCATCGAGGAGGGAGCGGACGAGGACGTCCGCGCTCTCTTCGAGACCAACCTGTTCGGGGCGATCGACGTCATCAAGGCAGTCCTGCCCGGGATGCGGGCCCGCCGGAAGGGCCACATCGTCAACATCAGCTCGATCGGCGGGATCGTCACCTATCCAGGTGTGGGCTACTACCACATGGTCAAGTTCGGCGTGGAGGCCATGTCCGAGACGCTCGCCAAGGAGTTGTCGCCGCTTGGCATCGCGGTGACGGTCGTGGCGCCAGGCGCCTTCCGGACCGGCTTCCGCGGGCCCGACTCGATCAGGCAGGCAGCCCGGGTCATCGACGATTATGCCGAGACCGCCGGTCGGGCCCGCGCCGGCACGCAGGCCGGACATGGCAAGCAGGTCGGCGACCCCGTGCGCGGCGCGCGAGCGATCATCCGGGCGGTCGAGGCGGAGCGGCCTCCGGTCCATCTCCTGATCGGCGGCGACGCGCTGGACCAGTTGCGCCAGAAGCTGGACGCGATGCGAGCGGAAACGGATGCCTGGGAGGAGGTGACGCGCAGCACCGACTTCATGGCCGAGCGGTCGTCCTGAAGGGGGCGCCTGTCCCTTGCGGCCTGATGCGTCGATGGGATCATCGTGCTCGGGCGAAACCGCGGCAACGGCCTGCAACGGGCCACTTGCGATACTGAAAGAAAACCGGATGGTCGATATTTCCGTCGAGACCGCAGAACAGATCGAGACTCGCCTTCGACGCGTGATCGCCGACGCGACGCTCGATATCGTGGACGGGCGTTGGTGCTTCCGCGAGTTCGCGCTCGCGGAGTTTCCAACGGCCGCATCGCCCGAGGCCCTTGCCTTGATCCGGGACGAGGACGGCTGGAGCCAGCTCGTCCCGGCGCACGATGCCGACCGCGAGACGTTCGGCCTGTTCAGCTTCCATTTCCCCGAGGGCCAGGACAACAGTGGCTTCGTCGGCTGGTTGGCGAGTCATCTCAAGGCACGCTTCGGCACCGGCGTCTTCGTCGTCTGCGGCCACAACGCAGCGCGCGGTGGGGTCTACGACTACTGGGGAGCTCCGTCGGTCCTTGCCGACGCGGTGTTCGAAGAGGTCCGGCGAATGAACAGGCCGGAAGCCTGACGAGGTCGACGAGGGTCGAGACAATAGACTTCGGAGCGTTCTGCCGTTCCCGGGTGACAGACGGATCTGACGGCCAGGTCATTTCCCCGTAGCAGGAGGCCGTCCTCGAATGTCTGCCGATGCCGGTGGCGCGGCGGACTGTTCGTGGACCACGTCCACGAACGCCCGGAGGGGCGCTGGCATGAAGCGGCTGGAGAAGTAGAGACGCGGCCCGTCGTATCTCGGCCACCAGTCGCGGAGAAGGGGCACAAGCGCCCCGGACGCAAGATGCGGGTCGAGCCAGTTGCGGAACGAATAGAGGACGCCCTGGCCCGTCAGCGCATGGTGGATGAGGGCCTCGACGCCGGCCGTCCCGAGGATGATCCGCGCGGGCGGATCGACGCGGATGGTCTCGCCGCCCTTCTCGAACTCCCATGCGTTCAACGCCGCTCCGGCGAAGCGGATGCGCAGGCACGCGTGGTCGAGCAGGTCTCGCGGATGCTTCGGGACGGGATGCCGCGCGAGGTAGGACGGGGCAGCCGCAAGGCCGCTTTCCTGATGCCGGGGTCCGATCGGCACCGCGATCATGTCCTGTTCGAGGTGTTCCCCGTAGCGAATGCCCGCATCGCAGCCGGCGGCCGTTATGTCGACCAGCCGGTCTTCCACCACGATCTCCACCTGGACTTCCGGATGGCGCTTAAGGAAGCGGTCGACCAGCGGAGGCAGGATGTCCCGCATCACGGCGCCCGGAACGTTGAGCTTCAGGCGACCGCGCACGACGTCCTTCGAGTTGGCGACGTCCCGCATGGCTGCAAGGGCTTCGCCGAAGAGCGGCGCCAGCCGCGCCGCGAAGGCAGAACCCGCTTCGGTCGGCACCACGCTGCGCGTGGTTCGCGTCAGGAGCGGGACGCCGACCTGGGCCTCGAGCCGCGAAATGGTCTCGCTGACCGTGGACGGCGACAGGCCAAGGCGCCTCGCCGCGACGCGAAAGCCCGCAGCCTCGACGACGGCGAGAAACACATGGAGATCGTCGAAGGAGGCGGAGCGTTCACTGATCGGCATGGCGAACAGGCTATTCGCCCGGACGTCGATTATCAAATCCTCGCCGAACAGGCACCTTGCGCCCATCAGCAAGGAGACCTGTCATGTCCGATGCCACGACCCGACCGAATGCAGCAGCCGCCGGCCGCTTCACCTTTCCCGGCACGTCGATCTCGGTGAACCGCATGGGCTACGGCGCCATGCAGCTTGCCGGACCGCATGTCTTCGGTGAGCCGCGCGATCCCGAAGAGGCGAGGGCCGTCCTTCAGGAAGCGCGCCGGCTCGGCATCGACCACATCGATACCAGCGACTTCTACGGGCCGCACGTCACCAACCGCCTCATCCGCGAAGCGCTGCATCCCTACGACGCCGATCTGGCGATCGTCACCAAGGTCGGCGCCTATCGCGACGAGACGGGCGGATGGATCCTCCAGCGTGACGCCGACTTCCTTCGGCGCTCGGTCGAGGACAACCTGCGCAACCTCGGTCTGGACCGGATGGCGGTCGTCAATCTGCGCATGGGCGCCCCCGAAGACGACGTGGCCGCTCCGATGGAGGCCATGCGCCGGATGCAGCAGGAGGGGTTGCTGAAGCATATCGGCATCAGCACGGTGGACGAGCGTCAGCTTGCCATCGCCCGCGAGATCGCGCCGATCGTCTGCGTACAGAACCACTACAACCTCGTCCACCGCACCGACGATGCGATGATCGACGCATTGGCCGCGGACGGGATCGCCTATGTCCCCTACTTCCCGCTCGGCGGTTTCACGCTGCTTCAGACGGATCGTCTGACGGCGGTTGCCGCCTCGATCGGCGAGACATCCCAAGCGGTCGCCCTGGCCTGGCTTCTCCAGCGCAGCCCCAACATTCTCGTCATCCCCGGCACATCGCGCCGTGCCCATCTCCATGCAAATGTCGCGGCGGCATCGTTGCAGCTGTCGGCGGAACACGTCCGCCAGCTGGACGGGCTTCTCGACGCGGGTTGAGGGCGTAAGGAGGGGCCTCGCTTTCAGAGCACAGCCTTGGCTTCGCCCCTCGAAGGCCGCTTCCACGGGTGCCCTGGGAATGGCCAGGAACTGGCGAAAAGCCGGAAGCACGATCCTGCCCAGCCGCCGCGGAACGCGTGATGATCGGGCCTTAGCCGCAAGGTGTTCCGGCTCAGTGCGCGCCTGCTGGCGCGCCTCCGCCTCCCTTCACGTTGCGCAGGATCAGGGCCAGCGGCACAGCGCAGAGGGAGATCAGCATCAGGACGTGGAAGACGTCGATATAGGCGAGATAGCCGACCTGCTGCTGCAGCGTCTGCCCGATCAGCGCGATGGCGCCCTGTTCGGCCTCCGAGGCCGACAGGCCGCGCGCGCGAAGCATCGCGACCGTCGCCTCCATCGTCTGGTGATAGGCGGGGCTCGACGGGGTGATGTGCTCGACGAGGCGGCTTTGGTGGAACTGCTCGCGGAAGGCCAGCGTGTTCTGAGCGATCGACACGCCGATCGACCCACCGACATTGCGCGCGACGTTGATGAGGGCCGAGGCCTGATCGGTCTTGTTCTTTGGAATGCCGTCGTAGGAGGCCGTGGTGATGGGGATGAAGATCAGCGGTAGGCCGAGGCCGACGAAGATGCGCGACCAGACGAAGTAGCCGAAATTGACGTCCGGCGAGAGCCGCGTGAGGTCCCACATCGCGGCGGCCACGATCGCGGCTCCGAGCGCGATCAGGTATTTCGGCTGAACGACCGCGGTCACCCGGCCGACCACGAACATCATGGTCATGGTGACGATGCCGCCCGGCGACAGGGCAAGGCCAGCCCAGGTCGCCGTGTAGCCGTAGAAGCTCTGCAGGAGTTCGGGCACGAACTGGGTCGTGGCGATCAGGATCGCGCCGGTCGCCATCATCACGAGGAAGCACGAGCCGAACTGCCGGCTGGCGATCATGCGCAGATCCACCACCGGGTTCTCGTGGCGGAGCTCCCAGGGGATCATGAACAGGAAGGCGAGGACGCAGACGGTCGCCGAGATGATGATGAAGTTCGAGCCGAACCAGTCTTCCGTCTGGCCGCGGTCAAGCACCAGTTCCAAAGCGCCGAGGAAGGTCGCGACGGCGAGGAAGCCGACGAGGTCGAAGCGGATGCCCTTTTTCCGGATCGTCTCGCGCTCCTGCCGCGCCTCGTCTGACTCGGTGACGAGGAACCAGACCAGCGCGAAGGCGAGGACGCCGACCGGACCGTTGATCAGGAAGCACCAGTGCCAAGAGACGTTGTCCGAAAGCCAGCCGCCGAGTGTCGGCCCGACGACCGGCGCGACGACCACGGCAACGCCGAACAGAGCGAAGGCCTGGCCGCGTTTCTCCGGCGGAAACGAGTCGGCGAGGATCGACTGCGAGATCGGCACCATGCCGCCGCCGGCAAACCCCTGAAGGATGCGGAAGAACAGGAGGGACTCGATGTTCCAGGCAAGACCGCACAGGACCGAGGAGATGGTGAAGACGGCAAGGCAGGCGAGATAGAACCGCTTGCGCCCGTAGCGCTTGGCGATGAACGAGGAGGCCGTCAGCGTGATGGCGTTGGAGACGAGATAGGTCGTCACCACCCATGAGGCCTCGTCCGAGGAGACGCCGAGGCCGCCCGAGATGTAGCGCAGCGCGACGTTGGCGATCGTGGTGTCCAGCACCTCCATGAAGGTCGCGATCGATACGACGATCGCGATCACCCATGGATTGCCGGCACCCGCCGTCTTGGCGGGGGCGGCGGTCGCAGCGGGCATGGGCCTCAGTCCTTCGCCGGGTGCACGGTGACGGTCGGCACGACCGACATGCCCGGGCCGATCGAGACGTCCTGCGGCCAGCCGTCGGCCACGATCTTCACCGGCACGCGCTGCACGACCTTCACGTAGTTGCCGGTCGCGTTCTCGGCCGGCAGCAGCGAGAAGGCGGTGCCCGAGCCGGGCTGGATGGAATCGACATGGCCGCTGATCTTGTGGTCCGGATAGGCGTCGATCCGGATATCGACGGGCTGGCCCGGCCGCATGTCGGTGATCTGCGTTTCCTTGAAGTTGGCGGTGACCCAGATGTCGTCGGGCACGAACATGGCGACGCTCTGCCCGGTCTGGACATACTGGCCGACCGCACCGGTGAGCTTGACGACGCGGCCCGGCTGGGCGGCGGTGACGGTGACGTAGGACAGGTTGAGGCGGGCCTGGGCGGCCTGGGCGTTGGCCTCGCGAAGATCCGCGACCGAGGTGGCGCGCTGCGCCTGAAGCGAGCCGACCTGCTTTTCCGCGGCGGTGACCGCCGCGCGCGAGCGGTTCAGCTCGGCTTGGGCCTGACGCAGGTTCGAGGTCTGCTGCTGCGCGGTCTGCACCGTGCCGGCGCCGGAGCGGACGAGCTGCTGCGCGCGAGCGGCCTCTTCCTGCGCGAACTGGACGCTCGCCTCGTTCTGCGCGACGGCGGCCTGCGCCTCGACGACCTGGGCCTGCTGGGCTGCGATCTGCGCGTCCGCGCCGCTGATCGCGGCCTGCGCGGCCGCGATGCGGGCGTCGGCCTCGTCGACGGCGGCCTGATAGTCGCGCGGATCGATGCGCAGGATGACAGCGCCCGCCTCAACATGCTGGTTGTCGGACACCGGCACCTCCGCGACATAGCCTGCGACCTGCGGCGAGATCGCGAACTGACGGGAATCGATGAAGGCGTCGTCGGTCGATTCGTACGGGTAGATCGCCGTCTGCCAGTAGACGTAGCCGCCGACCGCTGCCGCGACGATCGCCACAAGCACGAGAAGGACGATGAAGGGATGGCGGCGCAGGATCGAGGGGCGCTTGGTCGTCTCGCCGACCTTCTCCTCGCCCTCTGCGGCCGCGCGCCCCTTCTCGGATTGTTCGTCCGATGGCTTGGACTTGGCCTCGCGCTTGTCGGACTCGCGGCTTTCCGTCGGGTGCTGCTCGCGCTCGCCCGCACGCCCGTCCGGATTGATCGCGATGGAGCCGTCGGCATCGCCTTTGGCCCATGGGAGGCGGGATTCATCAAGCATAGCGCGGGATCCGGACTGCACAGTCAGTGCACAACGTGTCCCGATCAAACGAAGCGCACAAAAAAGTGTTCCGCCGCGACCGGACGTCTTCGGCCGGTCGCCTTCGCGTCATTCCTCCTCGGGCTCTCCGCCGAACGTGGAGGGGCGATTTCGTCGCCCCATCAGTTGAAGTAGCGCACCCGCAAGGCGTCGATCGCCACGGCGATGAAGATCATGAAGCCGCCGATCATGCCGACATAGAAGGAGGGCACATTGACGATGGCCAGGCCCACCTGGATCACGGTGAGGAGCAGCACGCCGCCCAGCACCCCAACGACGTTGCCGCGTCCGCCGAAGACGCTGACGCCGCCGATGATCGGTGCGGCGATGGCGTAGAGAAGGTAGCTCGATCCCTGGTTGGAGGTGATCGCCATCTGCCAGGACGCCAGCAGGAAGCCCGCGACGCCGGCGAGGAAGCCGGCGATCGTATAGGTCGCGATCTTGATGCGGTCGACGCGGATGCCGGCCGAGTTGGACGCCACCGCGTTGCCCCCGACCGCGTAGATGCTGCGGCCGAGAATCGTGCGGTTGAGAAGGACGGACATGGCGACCAGCGCGACGACGAAGATCGCCGGCATGACCGGCCAGCCGCCGACCGTCGCCTGTCCGATCCAGATATAGCCGTCCGACATGTTGGTGATCGTGCGCCCCTGCGTCAGCGCCAGGAGCGAGCCTTCGAGAATGATCATCATCGCCAGCGTCTCGATCAGCGAGACCATGCGCAGCTTGGTGATGCACAGGCCGTTGAAGAAGCCGATGAAGGTCGCGACGCCGACGCCGGCGAGCATGGCCACGAACCAGGGCAGTTCGAGGTTGGAATAGGCCAGCGCGCCGATGGCGGACGAGAAGCCGAGATTGGCCGGCAACGAGAGGTCGATCTCGGCGACGAGGAGCGGCAGGGAGACCGCAAGGCCGATCATGCCGAGCACGGTCGCCTGCACCATGATGTTCTGCAGATTGAACAGGGTGAAGAAGTAGGGGTTGAACACCCCGAACAGGACGACGAGCGCGATCAGCCAGATCCACACGACGTTGTGCAGGATCCAGCCGGTGACGGAACGCCCGGCTGGCCGCGCCGGCGCGGTCGACTGCGGCGTCGCGGCGGCGCCCTGCGAGGCGGGAAGGCTGGCGGCTGCGGGCTTCATGGGCGTGTCCTGTGGCATGGGGCGGGCGCTGTCAGCCTTCGGCAAGGCCGCGCAGCCGTTCGGTCGTGATGGCGGAGCCGACGAGTTCGCGGGTGATCCGCCCCTTCTCGAAGAGGCAGACCCGGTCGGCGATGCGCACCATCTCGTCGGTGTCGGTGGAGACGACGATCACGGACACGCCGTCCCGGGTCAGCGCGTCGATGATGCGCAGGACGTCCTGCTTGACGCCGACGTCGATGCCGCGCGTCGGCTCGTCGAGGATCAGGAGGCGGGGCTGCGTGGCGAGCACGCGGCCGAGGCAGACCTTCTGCTGGTTGCCGCCGCTCAAGGTGTCGACCGCGGCATGGGGGCCGGCAGCCTTGATGCCCATGGCCGCGAAATAGCGGTCCGACAGAGCGCCTTCGGCGCCACGCCGGAAGAAGCCGCCGCTGGAGACGCTCTGCAGCGAAGAGAGCGACAGGTTGGCGGCGATCGACATGCCGCCGACCGAGCCGTCGCGGCGACGGTCGTCCGACAGGAAGGCGATGCCCCGGTCGAAGGCGTCGCGCGGATCGCGCGGCAACGGCTGCGGGGCGTCGATCTCGCCGGAAAAGGCGATCGTGCCGGACCGCACGGGAAGGAGGCCGAAGATCGCGCGGGCCAGTTCCTTGGCGCCCGCGCCTGGCAGGCCGGTGAAGCCGAGGATCTCGCCCGGCCGGATATCGAGTGCGGGAACGTCGAGTGCGGCGGCACGGATGTCGCGCAGGCGAAGCGCGGGACTTGCCTCCGGAAAGCTGCGACGCTGGCGCTGGAACAGGGCGAGCCCGCGGCCGAGCACGAGCTCGGACAGCGCCTCGGAGGTGAGCGAGCGCACGTCCTGCGTCCCGCCGGCCAGCCGGCCGTCCCGCAACACCGAACATGCGTCGCAGATCTCGAGGATCTCGTCGTTGTAGTGCGAAATGAAGACAAAGGTCACGCCTTCGCTCTTCAGCTTGCGCATGAAGTCGAAGAGCTGGGCGCGGTCGTCGACGTTGAGCGCAGCGGTGGGCTCGTCGAGGATGATGACCTTGCCGCCGCTGAACATGGCCCGCAGGATGTTGAGCTTGCGGCGGGCGACCGCGTCGAGCTTGCCGGCGGCGGCGGCGGGGTCGATGCCGGACCCGTCCAGCATGCGCGCTGCGTCCTCCCGCAGGCGCTTCCAGGCGACGAAGCCGAAGTGACGGCTCGGCCAGATGCCGAGCATCAGGTTCTCGGCCGCGCTCATGTGGTCGACGATCATCGGCTCCTGGGTCACCAGGAAGACGCCGGCCTTCTCCATGGCCTTCACGTCGGCATGGTCGACGGGCGCCCCGTCGAGATAGATCGTGCCGGAGGTCGGCTGGCGCTGGCCGGAGATCAGGCCGACGAGCGTCGACTTGCCCGCGCCGTTCTCGCCGAGCAGTCCATGGATCGTGCCGCGCCGGATCTCGATCGACACACCGTCGAGCGCCAGGACGCCGCCGTAGCGCTTTTCCAGACGATCGGTGCGCAGCACGACCTCGGCGGGCGCGTGCGTCTCGGGCCGAGGCTGAAGAAGGGTCGTCATCGTGTCCTCCGCCGGAAACTGGCGGCGGCGCGGGGACGTCCTGGTCCCCGCGCCGCGATCGCACATGACTCACATCAGGAGTAGGGGATGCCCCAGTCCTTCTCGGCAATCGCGCCCCAGTGGCGCTTATCGTTGGCGTTGGAGCCGTCGATCACGAAGGGCGGGATGATGAGCGTCGGGCCCGTCGCCCCGTTCACGATCTCGCCCTTCTCCCAGAAGTACTTGGCGTTCTCGTAGGCGCCGAGCGGCACCGCCTCGCCGGGAATGGCATGCTTCTGCAGCATCTCGACCGCGATCTCGCCGTAGGCGATCGGGTCCTGCGAGACGCAGGCGTCCATGTAGCCGTCCTGGATCCACTTCAGCGCGATGGGCTCGCCATCGATGTTGACGAAGATCACGTGGCCTTCCTCGCCGACCTTCTTCCAGCGATCGCGCTGCTGAAGGGCGGTGACAATGCCGCGCGAGGGCGAGTCGCTCGGCGCATGGACCGCGTCGAGATCGGGGAATTCGGACAAGGTCGAGAGGGTGACCGCCAGCATCTGGTCCAGCGCGCCCTCGGTCGGGCGGGCGAGGTACTTGATGTCGGGATACTTGGCGAACTCCTCGTCCATGCCCTCCTTGCGCTGGCGCCAGGCGACGCTCTGCAGCGCGCCGAAGCAGTTCAGCACCGTGCCCTTCGGGCTACCGTGCTTTTCGGTCAGGCGCTTGATGATCTCCTGCGCCGCCATGACGCCGCCGAGCTTGTTGTCGAAGGAGACGGTGATCGCGACATCGCCGCCGTCGGCCGGCGTGTCGATGATGGCGACGGGGATCTTGCGCCCGTTGTAGCGGCGGATGGCGCTGACGATGGCCTGGCTGTCGATCGGATCGGAGACGATGGCGCTCGGCTGGCTCAGCATCAGGCTCTGCCACTGCTCGAGCTGGCGCGTGTTGTCGAAGCTCGCGTTGGTCGCCTGGAAGCGCCACTTCTGCGCCTCGACCGCCCGCTTCACCGCCTCTTCCTGGATCACGAAGAAATAGTAGTCGAGGCTCTTGTTGCTGTAGGGCACGAAGAGCCCTTCCTGCGCGAAGGCGGCCCGGCCGCCGACGAGGGCCGTGGCGCCGAGCGCCGCGCCGGCCTGCAAGAGATGGCGTCGATTGATCTGTGGCATGGGCTCTTCTCTCCTCCCAGAGCGATGAATGTAGTAATACTAGCCGTTTCGGCGGGCCGTCAAGCAGTCCCGTGGTTGGGGGTGGAAATCCCAAAAGGCTTGTCGATAAGGGCGGTTCGGCGGATAGGCCGGTCGATTTTTCCGGCAATGCCCGAGATCGCAGCGGGCGACCGAAAATCTTGCTTTACTAGATTTTGCGCAGATGCACGTCGGACGTGCCGTCGAACTTGCCGATCACCATCCCGGACGACTCGCGCGTGAAGAGGCCGTTCTCGACGACGCCGGGGATGCGGTTCAGGGCGATCTCGAGAGGCGCCGGCTCGTCGAGCACGGGGCCGCACCGGCAATCCAGGATGAAGTTTCCGCTGTCGGTGACGACGGGCTGGCCGTCGCGCATACGTCGCTCGATCACCGCGTTCCCGATGCCGTGGTGGCCGAGCGTCGCCTCCACCATGCGCTGCGTCTGCTTCCAGGCGAACTGGACGACCTCGACCGGCAGCGGGAAGCTGCCGAGGCGATCAACGATCTTGGTCTCGTCGCAGATCGTGATCATCCGCTTCGAAGCGTGGGCGATGATCTTCTCCCAGAGAAGGCAGGCGCCGCCGCCCTTGATCATGTTGAACTGGCGATCGATCTCGTCCGGCCCGTCGATCGTCAGGTCGAGCTCGCCGATCTCGTTGGGATCGGTCAGCTTGATGCCGGATTCCTGCGCCACCTGATTGGTGGCGCGCGAGGTCGTGGTGCAGGTGAGGCGCATCCCGTCGGCGACGTGCTTGCCGAGCTCGCGGACGAAGAAGTGCGACGTGGTGCCGGAGCCCAGTCCGAGCTTCATCCCGTCCCGCACGAATTCCTCGATGACGCGGCGCCCGGCCACCCGCTTCGCTTCGTCCTGTGCGCTCATCGTAGATCCTCCATGCGCGTCAGCTGTTTGCGCTCGCGGGCCTTCTGCCGCGGCGCGGAAAGGGGGTGTCCGCCGTCAGATCTTTTCGGTCTGCCAGGAATCGAGCGCCGGCAACTGGTCCGGGAACTCGCTGCCACCGATCATCGCGATCGAGGTGACGAGCATGTTGACGACGAGATGGTGATTGAGCCGCGAGGCGAGCGGCGTCAGAAGCTCGGTCCGGTCGTAGGGCACGACGGCGACGAGCGCGTCGGTGACGGCCGAGAGCGGGCTGTCCGCTGCCGTGACGGAGACGACCTGTGCGCCGCCCGCGCGCGCCGCCGTCGCGATATCGACCATCTGCTTGGTGTGGCCGGACTGCGAGAAGATCAGCGCGACCTCGCCGGGCCGCGAGGTCTCGGCGTGCAGCCACTGCTTCTTGCGCCCGATCAGCGCCTCGCAGCGGATCCCGAGGCGCTGGAACTTGTGCTCGGCGTCGAGTGCCGTGATCTCCGAGATGCCGGAGGCATAGATGCCGATCCAGGTCGCGGCCTGAAGGCGCCTTGCGGCCTCTTCCAGTTGCGGCGGCTCGAGGTCCTCCAGCGCGCGCTGGATGGCGTTCAGCGAGTTGCGCGCGGTCTTGCGCACGATGTTGGCGATGGAGTCGCCCGAAATGATCTGCTCGTAGGCGAAGGGCGCGGACGGGACGAGGCTCTGCGCCAGGAAGAGCTTGAAGTCGCCGTAGCCCTCGAAGCCGAAGCGTCGGCAGAAGCGCATGATCGTCGGATCGCTGACGCCCGACTTCTGCGAGAGCGAGGCCATGCTCATGTGGATCACCGCGCCCGGATCGGTGGCCACCACGTCGGCGACGCGCCGCTCCGCCGCGCCCATGGCCTCGCGCTCCGACAGAATGCGCTGCAGAAGGCTCGTGGTCATCGGCGTCAGGCGGTCCGGCGCGCGGCAGCGGGCTTCAGCGCCATCAGGTCGGCCAGCCGGTCGAGCCGGAAGGCCTCGTCGACCTTCAGCAGCGATCCGCCGCCCCAGGGCACGACGTGAAAGGAAATCCCGGCTGCCGCCGCCGTCGCCTGATCGACGGCCGTGTCGCCGACATAGGCGACGCTCGCGGGCGGCGCGCCCATGCGCTCGCAGACCGCCAGGAGATGGGCGGGGTCGGGCTTGCAGGCCGGCGCGGCGTCGGCGCCGACCACGGCCTCGAAGAGCGGGGCGATGCCGAGGAGATCAAGGACCTTCAACGTCAGCGCGTGCGGCTTGTTGGTGCACAGCCCCAGCCGGAATCCGGCTTCGCGGAGGCGGTGCAGGTCCTCCTTCACATGCGCGTAGAAGCGCGTGTGACGCGCCGGGCTGCGCTCGTAGTTGGCGATATAGGTGGGCACGGCCTCGTCGACCGTCGCGTCGTCGTGCGGCAGGCCGACCGCCAGCAGGAGGTCGAGCAACAGCCGGCGCGGACCATTGCCGATGAAGCCCTCGACGAAGGCCGGGTCCTGTTCCGGCCACCCCTTGGACGCGAGGTATTCGTTCACCGCCGCCGCGATGTCGTGGGCGCTGTCGATCAGCGTGCCGTCGAGATCGAAGATCAGGACATCGGCGGTGTTGGGCGATGCGGACATCGGCAGGGCACTCCCGAAGAATGTCATGGGTCCAGCCGCGGGTGGCCGAGATCGGCCGAGGCCTGCGCGAGGGCGGAATGAAGGGTGCGATAGATGCGGTTGGCCGCCCCGAGGACGGCACCGGCTTCCGGATCCGGCGTCTCGCGCGTCACCGGGCGACAGACGGTGGCAGCGGTCGCGGCATCCGGCCAGACGCCGATGCCGACGCCAGCGAGAAGCGCGGCCCCGTAGGCTCCGCCCTCGGCCGCACCCTCGGTGGTGACGACGTCGCAGCCGAAAAGGTCGGCCTGCATCTGCCGCCACAGGCGCGAGCGCGCGCCGCCGCCCGACGCCTTCACGATGCCGGGTGCGATGCCGGCCTCTTCCATGACGGCGAAGATGTCGCGCAGTCCGTGGGCGACCCCCTCCATCACCGCCCTTGTGAGGTCGGCCGCGCCATGGCGGGCGGTCAGCCCGACGAAGGCGCCGCGCGCGGCGGGATCGGGATGCGGGCAGCGCTCGCCGAAGAGGTAGGGCAGGAACAGAAGGCCGCGCGCCCCGGCCGGGCTTGCCTCCGCCCGCGCCACCAGCGCGTCGAAGGATGGAGCGTCGCCGCCCGCGAAGTCGGCCGCAAGGCCGCGGAACCAGCTCATGGCGCCGCCCGCGTTGAGCGAAACGCCCATGCAGTGCCACTTGGCGGGATCGACGTTGCAGAAGACTTGGAGCCGGCCGCCCGGATTGTCGCTCGGGCGATCGAGCGCGCAGGCGACGATCCCGGCGGTGCCGATCGTGGTCTGGATCTCGCCCGGTGCGATGACGCCCGAGCCGAGCGTCTGGATCACCGCGTCGCCGCCGCCGCCGACGACCGGCACGCCTTCGGGAAGGCCGAGGAGCGCTGCGCCGGATGCGCTGAGGCGGCCCGTGATCTCGGCGGATTCATGGACCGGCGGCAGGAGGTCCGGCGAAAGGTCGAGCCGGCGCAGCAGCTCGTCCGACCAGCGTCGCGCGCGCGTGTCGAAAAGGCCAGTGCCGGAGGCATCCGACACCTCGCTCGCGCGCTCGCCGGTGAGGACGAGGCGCAGATAGTCCTTGGGGTTCAGGACGTGGGCGAGGCGGGTGAAGAGTTCGGGCTCGTGCCGACGCATCCAGAGAATCTTGCCGCCGGTATAGCCGACCAGCATCCGGTTGTTGGTGAGCGCAAGGAGAGCCTCCTCGCCGCCGGCCCGCTCCGTCGCCTCGGCGCATTCCGGCCCGTTGCGCTGATCGTTCCAGAGGATCGCTGGGCGTAACACGCGATGGGCCGCGTCGAGCGGCGTCAGGCCATGCATCTGGCCGGACAGGCCGATCGCCTTTACGACGAGACCGGGACGTTCGGCCTGCAACGCTCCGACCGCGCGGCGCGTCGCGTCCACCCAGTCCGCCGGATCCTGCTCGCTCCAGCCGGGGCGCGGCTGGGACAGGGGATAGGTTTCGGTCCGGCTCGCGAGTACCGTTCCGTCCAGCCCGGCGAGAAGCGCCTTGCAGCCGGAGGTGCCGATGTCGATCCCGAGAAGGCACTCGGTCATGGGATCACCGCGCCTCGTCGTAGCGGATGCGGATGTGCTTGAAGTTCAGGTATTCGAGCATTCCCTCGCGGCCGTGCTCGTAGCCGACGCCGCTCTGCTTGCGCCCACCGTAGGGGGCGTTCATCACGCCGGCGTCGACGTTGTTGACCGCCACGTTGCCGTAGTCGAGCCTTTGCGACAGGGCGCGCACCTCGTTCAGGTCGCGGGCGTAGACATAGGAGGCGAGCCCATAGGGCGTGTCGTTGGCAAGGTCCGCCGCCTCGTCCAGCGTGTCGAAGGGCGCGACGCCGACCAGCGGGCCGAAGGTCTCCTCCGTCATCACCTTCATCTCGTGCGTGCAGTCGGCGACGACGGTCGGGCGGAAGAAGTGCCCGCGCGCGAAGGTTTCGCCCTCCGGCGCCGAGCCGCCCGCGACGAGCCGCGCGCCCTTGTCCAAAGCGTCTGCGAGGTGCGCCTTGGTCTTCTCCAGCGGCTCGGCCGAGGCCATGGCGCCGAGATCGGCATCGGGCCGCTCCAATCCGTTGGCGATGGTGAGCCTCTCGACCGCGCCCTTCAGCCTGTCGAGGAAGCTCTCGTAATGCGGGCGCGCGACGTAGATGCGGTTCACCGCGATGCAGATCTGGCCCATGTTGCGGAACCCGCGACGCGCCGCGCCCTTGGCCGCGGCGTCGAGGTCGGCCGACGGGGCGACGATCAGCGGGCAGTTGCCGCCGAGCTCCAGCGACATGCGGCGCACGATCGGCGTCGTGCGCTGAATGTGAAGACCGACCGCGCTGGAGCCCGTGAAGGCGATCTTGTCGATGTCGCGATGCTCGACCAGCGCCTGACCGACCTCGGACCCCTTGCCGGTGACGATATTGACGACGCCAGCGGGGATCTTCGCCTCCATGCAGGCTTCGGCGATCGCGAGCGCCGTGAAGGGCGTCAGTTCCGCCGGCTTGATGACGATGGTGCAGCCCGCGGCCAGCGCACCGCAGAGCTTCCAGCCGATCAGCTCGGCCGGATAGTTCCAGGGCGTGATCGCCCCGACGACGCCGATCGGCTCACGCACCACCATGCTCTCATGGTCGGTGGTCGCTCCCGGCACGATCTCGCCATGCACGCGCTCGGCTTCCTCGGCGTAGAAATGGCAGGCCTCCGCAAGCTTCAGGATTTCGCCGCGCGCCTCATTGAGCGGCTTGCCCTGTTCGCTCGTCATGATGCGCGCCATGGCATCGGCTCGGGCCGAGATCGCGTCACCGAGGCGGTGGAGCGCGGCACCGCGCTCCTTGGGGGCGAGGCGCGCCCAAGGGCGAAAGGCCCTGCGGGCGGCGGCGACGGCGGCGTCCACTTCTCCCGCGGTCGCCGCCGCGATGTGGCCGATGACCTCGCCGGTCGCCGGGTTCTCGACGGGAAGCGCGCGGCCGGAGCCGCGTTGCCACTGGCCGGCAATGAAGAGCTGGGAATCGTAGGCTGCAAGCATGGGACGTCCTGGCACCGTGTCCGGCGGCCCACGCCGCAGCCGGCCACCTTCGATCCGATCTAATATAGCAATACTAGATACCGCAAGCGGGAAATCAGGACTTCCTTGGTCAGGCGCGGACTGCCAATGCCAAGCTCCTCGAGCGAATGCTGCGCAAGTCTATGTGCGACGACTTGATTCGGCTTTCGGCGCGCGCTTGCGCGTCGACCCGCGCGCCGCTATCGAAAGCTGTCTTGGAATAGTTTTGCTACGTAAATGCTTTCGATGCTCTCAGAAAACGCGAAGAGTGCCAAGCCGAACGGCGGAGCATGGCATCCAGGCCTCAGGGACCGTTTGCTCGTGCCGGGTCGCCTTCCATTCCGCGTCGGGTCCAGACATGCGAGCTCTTGGTCCGCTTGTGCCGATCTCACGTTTCTTCCGCGTCGAGCCTGTGCTGATGCGCGATGGCGGCGGAGTAGGGCGCCTGCGCCCTCGCGGCGAGCCGCCGCACGACATCCTGTCCTGACGCCTCGGGTCCAATTGGGAGACCACCATGTATCTTGAACGCTTCCGCCTCGACGGCCGCATCGCCCTCGTCACGGGTGCTGCACAGGGGATCGGATTCTCGACGGCCGAAGCCCTGACCGAGGCCGGCGCCCACGTCATCCTCGCCGATCTTGCGGTCGAGAAGGCCGAGGAGGCGGCCGAGCGCCTGATGGCCGACGGCCGCAGCGCGGAGGGTGTCCGGCTCGACGTGACGTCGCCCCAAGCGGTCGACGCCCTGCGCGACGACGTTCTCGCCCGGCACGGCCGGCTCGACGTCCTCGTCAACAATGCCGGCATCGCGATCAGCAACGAGCCGGCGGAAACCATGTCCGACGCGGTGTGGCTGAAGGTTCTCGACGTCAACCTCAACGGTGTCTTCTGGTGCTGCCGTGCCTTCGGCAAATCCATGCTGGAGCGCGGGCAGGGCGCCATCGTCAATGTCGGCTCGATGTCGGGCTTCGTCGTCAACCGGCCGCAGGAGCAGGCCCAGTACAATGCATCCAAGGCGGCGGTGCATCACCTGACCAAGTCGCTCGCCGCCGAGTGGGGCGGCCGGGGCGTGCGGGTCAACGCGGTGGCGCCGACCTATATCGAGACCGCGCTGACCAGCTTCGTCTACGACGACCCGGAGATGATGAAGCACTGGATCGGCGGTACGCCCATGGGCCGCATGGGCCGGACGGACGAGATCGCCGCCACCGTGCTCTTTCTCGCCTCCGATGCGGCCAGCCTCCTGACGGGCTCCATCGTTCTGGCGGACGGCGGCTATACGGCCTGGTAGGTCTTCAGTTCCCAGGTAATAAACGTTGCAGGTTGATTTTGTTGTCAACCCGAGGTTGAGGTTTGCTCGCGTGTGACTCCTGGCATTACGCTCGATGAACAGAAGTCCGCGCAGCAAACCCTTTCCGCGAAGACTTGCGGCACGACCGCTGGCACAGACCGGGCCGGGATCGTCTGGTGGTCAGCTACTGAAACCGCAGCGGTTCCATTGGCAAAACATCGGATTTCACGGGCCGGTGATGCACGGTCATTAACGTCCCGACTCTACCGCTCAAGGCAGGAGGAGCGATGAACGTCCTGCTGACCTGCCTCGGTGTCCTGAACGATCCAAAGCTGCTGACGCTGGCGGCCCTGGTGTGCCTGATCGGCGTCTACGGCTCGTTTTCCGTCGCGCGGCATGCCGGTCGACGCGACGGCGCGGCCCGGCGGCAATGGGCGATCCTGTCGCTGGTCACCGCCGGTTGCACCGCCTGGGCCACCCATATGGTCGCACTGCTCGCCTTCCGTCCGGGAATGGAGGCGGGTTTCGAGCCCGTCACGACGGCGCTCTCGCTTCTCCTGGCAATCGTCGGGATCGGCGCCGGCCTGATGCTGACGCTCGGACGGCGCGAGCGCTGGAGGCGGTTCGTCGGCGGCGTGGTGATCGGCCTCGGCGTTGCCGTGCTGCATTATGTCGGGCAGGCCGCCTATGTGGTGCGCGGCCACGTCCACTGGGACCTTGCGATCGTCTGGACCACCATCCTCGCCAGCCTCCCGCTCTTCGGTCTCGCGACGCTGGCCTCCGTCGAGCGGACACGGTGGATCAACCTGACCGGCGCCCCGCTTCTCGTTTTGGCCATCGGCATCCTGCATATCGGCGGCATGGTCGCGATGACGCTGGAGTTCGATCCGCGCGTGCAGCTTCCGGCCTGGACGGTGCCGCCCGAACTTCTCGCGCCGCTCGTCGCCACGATGTCGTCGGGGCTGGCAATCATCGCGGTCATCGGCCTCCGGCTCACGATCGCGGCCAAGGCGAAGCTGCGCTACGAGCGGCGGCGTCTCGGCGAACTGGCCAATCTCGGGCTGGAGGGGCTCGCGATCTGCGAAGGAAGCCGGATCGTCACCGCGAACGACAGCCTGGCGCGCCTGACCGGCCTGTCGCGCGACGACCTTGCGGGGCGCGAGTTGTCCGAGCTGCTGCCGGGCCTCGACCTCGCCGCCCTGCCGGAGCGCGAGGAGATCGACGCCAGGCTGGCCACGCGCCTCGGGCCGTTCGTGCCGGTGCGCGTTTTGCGCAGCGACGTGCGCCTCGCCGGCAGCCTCCAGACGGTCATCGCCTTTCGTGACCAGAGCGAGCGCCTGTCCGCCGAGGAGCGCATTCGAACGCTCGCCTACACCGATACCCTGACGGGCCTGTCGAACCGGGCCCGGTTCCAGGAGGCCATCGCGACCTGCATCGAGGAGCATGGCA
Organism: Aureimonas phyllosphaerae; assembly: GCF_900113065.1. GTDB lineage: Bacteria > Pseudomonadota > Alphaproteobacteria > Rhizobiales > Rhizobiaceae > Aureimonas > Aureimonas phyllosphaerae. Next base: position 613,192 of record NZ_FOOA01000001.1, on the reverse strand, counting down.
AGGCGCGCACCCCCTTCAGCCTGATGCTGTTCGATCTCGACGGCTTCAAGGACGTCAACGACGCCTTCGGGCATGCGGGCGGCGACGAGGTTCTGCGGGTCGTAGCGCGGCGCATGCGCGAGGTCGTCGGTGCCGATCACCTCGTCGCCCGTCTTGGCGGTGACGAGTTCGCGGTGGTCGTGCGGGGAACCGCCGATCCGATCGAGGTCTCGCGGCTCGGCCAACGGCTGATCGAGGCGACCGAGCTTCCGATCGCCCTCGGTGACGAGATCGTGCACCTGTCCGCCAGCGGCGGGCTGATGCCTTCCCAGTTGCAGGCCATGTCGGCGGACGAACTCATGCTCGCCGCGGATCTTGCGCTGTTCGACGCGAAGGCCAACGGCCGCGCGCGGCTCCGCCTCTTCACGCCCGAGCTTCGAAAGGCCGCCAAGGACCGCCTCAGCGTCGCCGAGGATCTGCGCGAGGCATGGGAGGAGCGCAATTTCGAACTCTACTACCAGCCGCAGGTCCGCCTCGCCGACGATCGTGTCGTCGGTGCCGAGGCACTGATCCGCTGGAACCACGCCTATCTCGGCGTCCTGTCGCCCGTATCCTTCCTTCCGGTGCTCGAAGCGGGTCCGCTGACGCTGCCCGTCGGCGACTGGATCCTGTCGAAGGCCTGCCAGGATGCGGTGGCGATCCGGCGGGCCGGGCATGGCGACTTCCGCATCGGGGTGAACCTCTTCGCCGCGCAGCTTCGCGCACCCGATCTCGTGGAGCGCGTCGAGGAGGCGCTGCGGGCGAGCGGGCTGCCCGCCGAGGCGCTGGAGCTCGAGATCACCGAGAACACGGTCCTGCGCAACGAGCGCACGATCGCCAATCACCTTGCGCGTCTGCGCCGCATGAATGTCGGCATTGCCTTCGACGATTTCGGAACGGGCTACGCTTCACTGACCTTCCTGAAGCAGCTCGACATCACGCGCCTGAAGATCGACCGGTCCTTCGTGCGCGACATCACGATCGACGGGAAGGATCAGGGCATCGTCGACGCCGTCGTTCGAATGGCACGCGGATGCGATCTCGACGTCATCGCGGAGGGCATCGAGACGCAGGCGCAGGCGGATTATCTCCGCGATCGCATGAGCGAGGGGCAGGGCTATCTCTTCGGCAAGCCGATGCCGCTCGCGCGCTTCCGTGAGGCGATCGCGCCGACGGATCAACGGCTCGGCGCAAGCCCTTCCTTCCCGAGCGACGCGCGTCGTCGAGCCTGACGCCCGTCAGGCAGGCGGGGCACTGCGACCCATCTCGCGGCGCTTGCCATCAGGCGAGCGCGTCGAGGTCGTCGTAGAGCGCCTGCGAATGATGGTAGAGGCGTTCGAACACCGGCTGCATGCGCTGGTAGGTCTCCGCCCAGCGCGGCTCGGGGCTCACCTCGCGCTCGAAGGAAACGTAGGCTGCGGCCGCATTGGTGAGGCTGGGAAACCGACCCATCGCCGTTGCGGCCATGGCGGCGCAACCGACGATCCCGCATTCGGCTTCCTGCGGCACGAGGATCGGGATGCCGTAGCAGCTGGCCTTGATCCGCAGCCACAGGTCGGTGCGCGCGCCGCCTCCGGAGGCGACGAGCCGTTCCACGCGCGGCCCGCCGTTCGCCTCCATGACGTCGATGTGCCGCTTGACCGCGAAGGCGACGCCCTCGAGGACGGCGCGGTGGAGGTGCGTGAGGCCGTGGCCGGCGGCGAGCCCGAAGAACTGCGCACGGGCGTTGCGATGGCGGCCGAAGCGCTCGCCGGTGAGGTACGGGACGAAGAACAGCCGGTCGGAACCGGGCGGCGCTTCCGCCGCTCGCTCGACGATGGTCTCGTAGGAGACTGTGCCTTCGTGCAGTGCCCGGCGCGCCCAGCGCATCGCGTCGCCGCCGCTTTCCAGCAGCATGAATGCGCCCCACGCGCCGTCCACCGTCCCGACATTCGAGATTTCGGGGGCGAGGATCGGCCGGTCGGCAATCGTCGTGACGATGCAGGAGGTGCCGATCATCTCGGAGCCCAGCCCCGGCGCGAGGACGCCGGATCCGGCGAGGGCCACGGGATAGTCGCCGCCGCCGACCAGCACCGGCGTTCCCTCGCGCAGTCCCGTCTGCATGGCGGCTTGGCGTGTGACGCGCCCCAGCACCTCCATCGCCCCGCGGATCGGCACGAGCTTCTGGAGGTCGAGGCCGAGCCGATCCACCATTTCGGGCGACCAGTCGCCGGTGCGTGGGTCCATCAGGAAGGAGCAGGCCGCTTCCGTCCGATCCATCTCGATCTCGCCGGTCAGGCGGAAGTTGACGTAGTCCTTCGGCATGATCACGGCAGCGGCGCGCCGGTAGGCGTCGGGATCGGCATCCCGGATCCATTGCAGCTTGAAGGCGGGCCAGGCGGGCGTCGGCGGGTTGCCGGTGCGGGCAAGATAGGTCTGCGCCGCGTTGGCCTCCTCGAATGCGCCGACGAGACCGGCCGTGCGCTTGTCGTTCCACAGGGGGACGGTGTCGCGCGTCGGTTGTCCGTCGGCATCGACGAGGACGGTGCCATGCATCTGGCCGCAGGCGCAGATCGCCTCAATGCGACCGGCGGCGTCCGGGACGGCGGAGAGAACGCCGCGGACGGCCGTGACGACACCCTCCCACCAGTCGGCGGGCCGCTGCTCCGACCAGCCGAACTGCGGCACGATCTGATCATGCTCGCGCGCGACGATCGAGACGATGTGACCCGAGGCGTCGACCAGCGCGGCCCGGACGCTGCCGGTTCCGACGTCGATGGCAAGGATGAGATCGTCGCTGCGCATGAGCGTGCCTCAGTCTCGGCGCGTCATGCGGGATCGACCGGAAGCGCGGAAGCATGAGACGTCGCCAAGCATTCCTGCGACAGCTGCGGCGAGGTTGATGTGCATGATCGGCCTCCAAGCTGTGTAGCTTAGGTACTGAAAACTGGGCGGTCAACCGCCAGCCGTTGGCCCAAGAGGGCTACGGAACCCATGATCGCCTGTAGTTTTGCCCCGTTGCGTATGCCCTTGATCATCGTCTATGTAGCAAAATTACCTCTTATACGATGCCGACATTGAGGAGCAGTATCCATGCTGACCGAGCCTGCAAGCTGTCATGTCGACCTCGCTGCCGGGACGATGGGCGGGGCGGGCGGACGTTACCAGAAGCGGCTAAGCGACCTCACGGGCCTGTATCTCGACGCCGACGCCCATCGTGACCTTGTGACGCGCACTGGCGATGCCGTGGTCTACGACGTGGGAGATTTCCGCCCGTCCGCCGCGGCCGGCGACATGATCTTTGGCCTGACCCGGATGTCCCCCGGGTTGGTCGGCGAGGAATTCTTTCTGACCCGCGGCCACATCCACGCAAAGGCCGACCGTCCCGAAATCTACTACGGCCAGGCGGGCCAAGGACTGATGCAACTGGAGTCGCCGGAGGGCGAGACGCGCATCGTCGAGATCGGACCCCAGACGATCTGCTACGTCCCGCCGTTTTGGATCCACCGCTCGATCAATACGGGCGAGGGGGATTTCGTGATGATGTTCGCCTATCCCGCAGATGCCGGGCAGGACTACGGCATCATCGAGCGATCCGGCGGAATGCGCCACCGGGTGCTGCGTGGCGAAGGCGGCGGCTGGCGCCTCGCGGAGAACGCGGCGTATCGACCGCGGACGCCGTCGGAGGTCCAGGCCCTGATGGGGGCCGCGGCATGACCTACGCACCCGCGACCCGGCCCACGCTCCACTTCATCGGCGTCACGACGGGCCAGAGCTCGATCATTAAGGTGTTTCCGGCCTGGGCCGCGCATCTCGGCCTTCGCGACGCGGCGATCCGGGGCATCGATTTCCCGCCTCATGCCGAGGCGTCCGCCTACCGGGATGCCGTCGAGTTCATCCGCGACGATCCGCTTTCGCTCGGCGCGCTGGTCACGACGCACAAGATCGACCTGTTCCAGGCCGCGCGGGACCTCTTCGACGTCGTCGATCCGCATGCGAGCCTGATGGGCGAGACGAGTTGCATCTCGAAGCGGGACGGCAAGCTCGTCTGCCATGCCAAGGATCCGATCTCGTCGGGGCTCGCCATCGACGGCTTTCTCGAGCCCGGCCATTTCGCCCGCACGGGGGCGGAGTTCTTCGCGATGGGGACAGGCGGCTCCACGATCGCCATGACATGGCACCTGATGCGCGCCGACCGGGGCCGGGACGTGCCCTCGCGCGTCGTGGTCTCCGACCGCAGTGCCCATCGCCTCGACGAGATCCGCGCGGTTCACCGGCAGATGGCGCCCGCGATGCCGGTCGAGTACGTGCTGGTCGACACGTCGACCACCAACGACGAGGTCTTGCGAGCCTTGAAACCGGGCTCGTTCGTCGTCAACGCCACGGGCCTTGGCAAGGATGCGCCGGGCTCGCCGCTCACCGACCGGGCGCTCTTCCCCCACGAGGCGATCGCCTGGGACCTCAACTATCGGGGCGACCTCGTCTTCCTCGAGCAGGCGCGGCGGCAGGCGGCCGAGCGCGCCTTGCGCGTCGAGGACGGATGGACCTATTTCCTCCACGGCTGGACGCAGGTGATCGCCGAAGTGTTCGAGACGCCGATCCCGACGTCGGGCGCGGGCTTCGACGCCATCTCCGATATCGCGATCCGGGCGGCGAAGGCCTAAGGCGGGGCGAGACTGTTCGCCGGGACGGCAGCTTTCGGGGGCCGGCGATCGGGGGCGGCAGGTGGGATGGCGATGCAGCGCGAGGATCGCAGGGAGACGCGGGAGGTGTCGGCCGCCAACATCATCGAGGTCGTGCGCGCCGCGCGTCCCGATCTGCGCAAGTCGGAGCGCAAGGTCGCCGACGCCGTCCTGTCCGATCCGCGCTCGGTCCTCGGCGCGACGATCGCGGAGCTTTCAGCCCTGGCCTCGGTGAGCCAGCCGACCGTGGTGCGCTTTTCGACCGCGGTCGGCTGCGACGGCTTCTCGGACTTCAAGCTGAGGCTGGCGCAGGCGCTGGCGCTCGGCGTGCCCGCGACGCATTCGGTGCTGCTCGACAGCGATCCGCCGGAGGCGGTGGCGGAGAAGATCTTCGACTATACGATGACCAGCCTCGACTGGGCGCGCACCCATCTCGACCGCGCTGCCCTCAACGAGAGCGTCAGGCTGCTCGGCCGCGCGCGCTCGATCGAGTTCTTCGGCCTCGGCGCCTCCGGCATCGTCGCGCGCGACGCGCAGCAGAAGTTTCCGCTGTTCGGTGTGCCCTGCGGCGCGCAGGTCGATCCGCACCAGCAGTTCATCGCCGCTTCCATGATGGGGCCGGACGACGTGGCCTTCGTGATCTCGAATACCGGGCGGACGCAGGCGATCCTGCGCGTGGCCGAGACCGCCCGCACGGCCGGCGCGAAGGTCATCGGGCTGGTCGGAGCGGACTCGCCGCTCGTCGAGTGTTGCGATGTCGCCCTCGTCGTGCGCACCCACGACAACACCAATGCCTTCACGCCGACCACGTCTCGGATCGCCGCACTGGTCGTCATCGACATCCTGTCGACGAGCGTCGCGATGACGCGCGCCCCCAGCCACAAGGAACGGGTCGCGGACATGAAGCGGCACTTGCGTGCATTCCGCGAGGCCGATGCTTCGGGACATGCGGGCGAGCCTATCGACTGAGCGACGCGCGCCGCGTCGCCGACCTCGGTGCCTAACGATCCGGCTTCGCGGCGAACCAGAGCACGTGCTTCGTTCCGCGCCCGCGTCCGGCCTTGACGCGCATCTCCTCCACCTCGAAACCGGAGCGCCCGAGCCGAGCGGTGAAGGCCGGGTCTGCTCCTTGCGACCAGATGCCGAGGATGCCGCCCGGCGTCAGTGCCCGGCGAGACGCGCCGAGGCTCGCCGGTCCGTAAAGGCGATCGTTGCTGTCTCGCGTCAGGCCGCCGGGTCCGTTGTCGACATCGAGCAGGATGGCATCAAAGGCGTTGCTCGCGCGGCCGATCGTCTCGGCCACGTCTTCCACGACCACGGTCACGCGCGGGTCGGACAGCGAGGTGCCGAAGACCTCGGCCATCGGTCCTTTTGCCCACGCGACGACGCCCGGCACCAGCTCGGCGACCGTCACTGCCGCATCCGGCGCAAGGCTCGCCAGGGCGGCGCGCAGCGTGAACCCCAGGCCGAGACCGCCGATCAGGATGCGCGCAGCCGGCCGCGCTCCGATCCGCTCGGCCGCGATCGTCGCCAGCGCTTCCTCCGATCCGCTGAGGCGGCTGTTCATCAACTCCGTCCCACCGATCATAATGGAATATTCCGTGCCGCGCCGCATGAGGCGCAGTTCGCCGCCGTTCGGGATGGCTGCGGTGCCGAGCGCTTCCCAGGGGATCACCGGCGGTTCCCTTCGGGCGGGTCGCGGCGGCACGGGGTTGGGGCGAGGGGAGAGGGGTCGATCATCGGGCGCGCTCGCTGGGGCATTCCAAGCCCCTCTCGTAGCGCGCATGGTTCGCACCCGCGAGGGGTTTCATGCGTCCGGGTTGACGCGATCCGCGCCGACCGGCGGAGGGGAGGTCAGCCCTTCCGGCATCCACCTGCGGCGCGTCCAGAAGGCAAGGGCGCCGACCAGGAGGAGTGCCCCGGCCGCTCCGAGGAGGAGACGGTGGTTCGCGCGCAGCGCGCCGAAGGCCGCTTCGATGGCATGCCCGAACCAGTATCCCGCGGACACGAAGACGAGCGCCCATGTCGCCGCCGCCGCGGCATTGATCAGGACGAAGCGCGATGTCGAAAGCCGGGTCGTGCCGATCGCGATCGGACTGACCGTCCGGAACCCGTAGACGAAGCGAAAGCCGAAGGTGAAGAGGACAGGCCGCTCCTCGAAAGCCTTCAGCGCCTTGGCGAAGAAGGGGCGGGCGCTGACGCGTCGCACGAAGCGGGAGCTGCGGAAATGGCGGCCGCAGGCGAACCAGACCTGATCGGCGACGAAGGATCCAAGCGCCACCGCGAGGACGACCGGCCAGAACCCGAGCGTTCCCGAATGCGCGATGACGCCGGCGAGGATGGCGACGGTTTCGCCCTCGAGCCCCGCTCCGAGGAAGATGGCGGGCAGGCCGTATTGGGCGATGAAGGTCTCGATCGCTCTGGTCCTCGACAGGGCACGGGGGACACCGCCGGACTGCATGCCCCGCAGCCGTCGCGCCGCTCCGGATGGATCGACAATCGCGCCTCCGCGATCGATGCCTTGAGCGATATAGCGGACGACCCTTCGGAGCGAAGGGCGGAAGGCGTCGCCTCGGAACGAAGTTCAAGGTTGGAACCTGCCGACCTCGGCCGGCCGGTCAGACGGTGAGGGGCACATTCATGGTCGGCGCGCGTCGAGGAGCCACTCCCGCACGGCCGCGGTGGGTACGGGGCGACGGGGCCTGCGCAGCGTGACGACGTAGGCGTTCAGCCCACCGTCCATCGTGTCGGGGAACGCCTGAACCAGGCGCCCGGCCTCGATGTCGCTCGTCACCAGGAAGCGGCTGGCGACGGCGATACCCTGACCGGCGGCCGCGGCATCGATCGCGAGCGACGTCTGGCTGAACCGCATCTGCCGGGCCGATGCCGGAAAGGCCTGCCCGAGGACGCGCTCCGTGAACTCCGGCCAGAGGTCGTGCGCATCGCTGAGGAAGGTCAGGCGGTCGAGGCTCGACGCACGGATTTCGGACGACCCGTCGTCCAGCATCGCGGGGCTGCACACGGCCACCACCTCCTGCTCGAACAGAAGGTCGGCGACGAGGCCGGGCCCGAACCCGGTGCGGCTCTGGCGAACGGCGATGTCGACGCCGTCGCTCTGGAAATTCGACAGGCTTTCCGTTGCGAGGATGCGCAGTTCGATCCCGGGATGCGCCTCTGCGAAAGCGGGAAGTCGCGGCAGAAGCCATTTCGACGCGAAGGTCGGCGTGACGCTGATCGTCAGGCGCTCGGGCTCCGGGCGTAGCGCCGCTGTCGCCTCGTTCATCACCTCGAACGCCCGGCGCAGTTGCGCCGCATAGCTGCGCCCCGGTGCCGTCAGCGCGAGGGAGCGCGGCAGCCGTTCGAACAGTCGGATGCCGAGATCGGCCTCCAGCCCGCGCACGTGCTGGGCCACGGCGGCCTGCGTCACCCCAAGCTCCTCGGCGGCGAGCCGGAAGTTCAGGTGTCGCGCTGACGCCTCGAAGGCGCGAAGGGCATTGAGCGGCGGAAGACGATGGGACGAGGACCTCATCCAGTAGATTTCCTACTGCATCGAGACAGGACTTCTCCTTAGTCCGGTTCCCCCATCGATGCGATAGGCATCGGGTGGCGAGCGTCTTTCGGCTTCGTCACAACCGGTTGCGGCACCTCGCGTCAATGCCGGTCGATCCTCCGTTCGAAAAGGTGGGATTGCCATGGCCCGCGCCTATGCCGCGCTCGTCACCCTCGGCTTCATCTGGGGCACGAACTTCATCTCCATGAAGATGGCGACAGGGCTCATCTCGCCCGCTCAGACCGTATTCCTGCGCGTCCTCTTCGGCTTCCTGCCGCTCGGCCTGATGGCGTGGAGAACGGGCGCGATCACGCGGGCCCAGCTGCGGCACCTGCCGCATTTCGCCGTCATGTCGGTGATGGCGACGACGTTCTACTACTACGGCTTCGTCGCCGGCACGGCCCTCCTGCCGACGAGCGTCGCGGGCCTCCTCAGCGGCTCCATCCCGATCTTCACGTTCCTCGGCGCCGCGCTTTTCCTGCGCGAGGATCGCCCGACCGGGCAGATGGCGGCCGGCGTCGCGCTCGGCTTCGTCGGCATCGTGCTCAGCGCCCAGCCATGGAACGCGTCCGCGGACATTCCGCTGGCCGGCGTCCTGTGGATGCTCGCCGGAACCTCGAGCGTCGGCTGCTCCTTCGTCTACGCCCGACGCTTCCTCACGCCGCTGAACCTCAAGCCCCTGACGCTCGCCACGTGGCAGACCGGGCTGGCGGTGGTGACGATCGCGGCCCTCACCGATTTTCACGGCATCGGCGCGATCGTCTCGAACCCGCACGCGCTGCTGGGTGCCGTCGTCGGGCTCGGCATCGTCGGGACAGGCGGGGCGTTCCTCATCTATTACTTCATCATCGGCACGCTCGGCCCCGTCCGTGCGGCCGGTGCGACCTACATCGCGCCCGTCGTCGCCGTTGCGATCGGTGCCCTGATCGGCGAGCGCATCGCCGGTATCGAACTCCTTGCGCTCGCGCTGATCCTCACAGGTGTGGTGCTGATCCAGACCGGAAAGCGGACTGCACCGGCGGACTCGGTCTGAACACGGCAAACGGCATGATCCATCAGTAGCAATGGGAAACCTCGACTTGCAGTTTATTCAACAGACTTGAAAAGCGGAGTGGGTTCCGCTCTCTTGTCGCTGCATGGATCGAAGCGAGGCGCGCTGGTGAGTTCGGAACCCAAGTCGGTCACTACGGTGTCCGATCCTCAACCTGGCGGCGTCGCGCTCTCGAGCATGCTCGGCGTTCGCTTGAAGCTCGCACGGCAGACCAAGGGGATGACCCTGAAGGGTCTCGCCGTATCCGCGGGCTGCTCGGAGAGCCTTCTGTCCAAGATCGAGAACGGCAAGGCGTCCCCCTCGCTGCCGATGCTCCATCGCCTGGTCGAGGCGCTCGGAACCAATATAGGCCGCATGTTCGAAGAGGTGGACGGTGAGGAGGGCATCGTCTTCCGCGCCGGCCGACGACCGCTCATCACGCTCGACCCGCTCCGCCAGGGGGACGGGATCACGCTGGAGCGCGTCATACCCTACTCGGCAGGCCATCTCCTCCAGTGCAACATCCACCATATCGACGTCGGCGGCGCGAGCGCCGGTCCGATCCGGCACGCGGGCGAAGAGGTCGGGTATGTGGTGTCGGGCGAGGTCGAGCTGATCGTCGACGATCGCTCGTTTCACCTCCGGGAGGGCGATTCGTTCGCCTTCCAATCCGAGCGACCCCATCACTATCGCAACAACGGGACGAAGCGCGCGAGCATCTTCTGGGTCAACACACCGCCGACGTTCTGAGCACGATAGAGGCTTCAGTCCAGCGGGCATTGGGCGACGTCCTGATCCGCCTGACGTTTGCGGCGCGCAAATCCGATGCGGCGCTGCACAAAACGAATGCACATTCCGAGATTGGCGAAGGGCTGCGCAATTCTGTTGACAAGCGTTCAAGTCTCTTGAATTCTCCCACTGCCGACGATGGCATGGCCCCCCTGGATCGGGCCCTCGATCATGGAGAATCGGAAAATGCGCCTTTCCCATTTCCTCGCCGGCACCGCCGTCGCCCTGACGGTTCTGGCCGGCAACGCCTCGGCGGCGCTCGCCGACACCTACGCCCTGGTGACGATCAACCAGCAGGCCCTGTTCTTCAACCAGATCAACGACGGCGCGAAGGCCGCGGCCAAGGCCGCCGGCGCCGAACTCGTGATCTTCGACGCCAACAACGTGCCGGCCGCGCAGAACACGGCGATCGAGAACTATATCACGCAGAAGGTCGACGGCATCATACTGATCGCCATCGACGTGAACGGCGTGAAGCCCGCCATTTCCGAGGCCAAGAAGGCCGGCATCCCGGTGATCGCGATCGACGCGCAGATCCCGAACGGCGACAATGTCGCCTTCGTCGGCGTCGACAACATGAAGGCGGGCGAGGAGATCGGCAAGTTCTACGCCGACTACGTCAAGTCGCAGATGAAGGGCGAGGCGACGGTCGGCGTCGTCGGCGCGCTGAACTCCTTCATCCAGAACCAGCGCCTCGACGGCTTCAAGAAGGCCGTCGGCGACAGCGGCGCGAAGGTCGAGTTCCTCGATACGGTCGACGGCCAGAACGTGCAGGACGTGGCGCTCGGCGCCGCCGAGAACCTGATGACCGCCAACCCCACGATGACGACGCTCTACGCGACCGGCGAGCCGGCGCTGATCGGCTCGGTCTCGGCGGTCGAGAGCCAGGGCCGCCAGAGCGACGTGAAGGTCTTCGGCTGGGATCTCACCGCACAGGCCGTCAAGGGCATCGATGAGGGCTGGGTCGCCGCCGTCGTCCAGCAGGACCCCGCCGGCGAAGGCAAGGCCGCCGTCGAGGCGCTGGCCAAGCTGAAGAAGGGCGAGAGCGTCGAGCCGATCATTAACATCCCGGTGACAATCGTGACCAAGGCGAACGTCGACCAGTTCCGGGGCATGTTCAAGTAAGGCTGCCGCCGCGAAAGCGGCCCGATGGACGGGCTCCGGCCCGTCCGCTTCCCGTGTTCCTCCAGACGGAGCGGCGTCATGCCAGCCACCCCCGACCGTGTCCGGATGACCGGCATCTCCAAGCGCTACGGTCCGATCCAGACGCTCAGCGACGTATCGCTGCATCTGGCGCCGGGCGAGGTGCTCGGACTTGTCGGCGACAACGGGGCCGGCAAGTCGACCCTCTCCAAGGTCCTGTCCGGCGCGGTTGTGCCCGACAGCGGCACGATCGAGATCGACGGGCAGGCGGTCGCCTTCGCCTCGCCGGCGGACGCACGCGCCGCAAGGGTCGAAATGGTCTACCAGGACCTCTCGCTCTGCGACACGGTCGATGTCGCCGGCAACATCTTCCTCGGCCGCGAGCCGCGGCGGCGGCTGGCGGGCCTCAACCTCCTCGACAAGCGGCGGATGCACGACGAGGCGAGGGCCATGCTGGAGACGCTCGGGATCGTCATCGCCGACACGCGCCTCATGGTCGAGAACCTGTCGGGCGGGCAGCGCCAGTCGATCGCGATCGGCCGTGCCGCCTCGTTCGAGCCGAAGGTCCTCATCATGGACGAGCCGACGGCCGCGCTCGCCGTCGCCGAGGTGGAGGCCGTGCTCGAGCTCATCCGCACGGTCTCGGCGCGCGGCGTCTCGGTGATCCTGATCACCCACCGGCTGCAGGACCTCTTCCTCGTCTGCGACCGCATCCAGGTCATGTACGAGGGCCGCAACGTCGCCGAGCGGCGCATCGCGGACACCAATATCGAGGAGGTCGTGAACCTCATCGTCGGGCGCAAGTTCCAGGCGCGCTCGGCGCGCGGCGAAGACGGGCAAGGAGCACGGGCATGAGTTCCGGGATCGCGGGCGGCAGCGCCCATCTCCATGCGGCGGCACCCCCGCGGGTGCGCAAGGCCACCTTTCGCGACCGCTTCATCGCCAACGGCGCGGTGGGCTCGATCGCGATCTTCTTCATCCTGGTCTGCCTCCTGTTCAGCCTGACCACCGGCGCCTTCCTGTCCGCGCCCAATCTCCTGAACATCGTCCGCCAGTCCGCGCCGCTCCTCATCGTCGCGGCGTCGATGACCTTCGTCATCACAACCGGCGGCATCGACCTCTCGGTCGGCTCCGTGCTGGCCCTCGTCTGCGCCCTCTCGGCCGCGCTCCTCCAGTGGGGCCTGCCCTGGCCGCTGACGATCCTCGCCATGCTGGTGCTCGGCGCCCTGATCGGCGCGCTGCAGGGCTTCTTCATCGCCTACGAGGGAATTCCCGCCTTCATCGTGACGCTCGCCGGCCTCTCGGTAATCCGTGGCGTCGCGCTCCTGATCACCGGCGGCTACTCGATCCCGATCGAGCCCGACAGCATGTTCGTGACGCTCGGCCGCGGCTGGTTCCTCGGCGTGCCCATCCCGGCCTGGATCGCGCTCGCCGTGCTGCTGGCGGCCTATCTCGCCTTCAACGGCACGCGTTTCGGCCGCTACGTCACGGGCATCGGCGCCAACAAGGAGGCGGTGCGGCGCGCGGGCGTCGACGTCCGGCGCACGCTCCTCAGCGTCTACATGCTCTCGTCGACGGCAGCCGCGCTCGCCGGCGTCGTCCTCGCCGGGCGGCTCGGCTCCGGCTCGTCGAACTCCGGCCAGGGGTTCGAGCTCGACGTCATCGCGGCCGTGGTGCTCGGCGGAACGTCGCTCTTCGGCGGACGCGGGACGATGGTCGGCACCGTGCTCGGCGCGCTGACGGTCGCCGTCATCGCCAACGGCCTGATCCTCGCCCACATGTCGCCGTTCCTGACGCCGATCATCACCGGCTGCATTATCCTCGTCGCGATCTGGCTGAACTTCCGCCTGTTCCGCGGCGCCTCGCGCGGGCGCTGATCCGATGGCGCTCGACTTCCGGGATCCGGCAGGCCGGCGCGGGGTGCCATCGGGCATCGGCGTGCACTCCGGCCATGTGATGACGGTGGACGGACCGTCCCCCGTGTCCGACATGGGCGTGACGCTGATGCATGAGCACGTCTTCCTCGAAGGCGCCAAGTCCTGGCGCTGTCCGTGCCACCCGCCCGATCCGGTGCGACACGAAGGCCCCGTGCGCATCGAGATCATCGGCGAGCTGCGCATGAACCCCTACATGAACCGCGACAACGTCTCGCTCGACGACGGCGACCTCGCGCTATCGGAACTGAGGATGTTCCAGGCGCTCGGCGGCCACACGGTGGTGGACCCGACGAACTTCGGCATCGGGCGGGACCCGGAAGGGCTGCGGCGCATCCAGCGCATGAGCGGACTGAAGATCGTGATGGGCTCGGGCTTCTACCTCGAGTTCAGCCATCCCGACTGGCTGAAGGGCATGGACGTCGACGAGGTCGCCGAACTGATCGTGCGCGACGTCGGCGGCACCGAGGACCGGCCCGAGATCATGGCCGGCATCATCGGCGAGGTCGGCGTGTCCAAGGACTTCACGCCCGAGGAGCGCAAGTCGCTGCGCGGCGCGGCGCGGGCCTCGGCGCGTACCGGCGTGCCGCTCTCGATCCATCTGCCGGGCTGGGAGCGTCTGGCGCACGAGGTGCTGGACGTCGTGGAAGGCGAGGGCGCCGATCTTCGGCACACCGTCCTCTGCCACATGAACCCGAGCCACGACGACATCCCCTACCAGACGAGCCTGGCGCGGCGCGGCGCGTTTCTGGAATACGACATGATCGGCATGGACTACTACTATGCCGACCAGGACGCCCAGTGCCCCTCCGACGAGGAGAACGCGCGCGCGATCCGCACCTTGGTGGACGAGGGTTTCGCCGACCGCATCCTCCTCAGCCAGGACGTCTTCCTGAAGATGATGCTTACCCGCTACGGCGGCTTCGGCTACGCCCACGTGCTGCGCCATTTCGTGCCGCGCCTGAAGCGCCATGGCGTGCCGGGAGCGGTGATCGACGCCATCATGACCGACAATCCGCGCGCCGTCTTCGCGGCCGCCTGATCCTTTTCCCTTCGCTCAAGGAAATTCGATATGACCCGCAAGAAGGTGCTCCTCGCCGGCGAAAGCTGGGTGTCGACCGCGACCCACATCAAGGGCTTCGATCAGTTCCCGACCGTGACCTACCACCAGGGCGCCGACGAGCTTCTGGCCGCGCTGAAGGACAGCGCCTACGACATCACCTTCATGCCCGCCCATGCGGCGCAGAAGGACTTCCCGCAGACTATGGAGGCCCTGCGCGAGTACGATGCGGTGATCCTCTCCGACATCGGCGCCAACACGCTGCTGCTGCATCCCGACACCTGGATCCACTCCAAGACGACGCCGAACCGCCTGAAGCTCCTGCGCGACTACGTCGATGGGGGCGGCGCTCTCCTGATGTTCGGCGGCTACTATTCCTTCCAGGGCATCAACGGCGGCGCGCGCTACGCCCGGACGCCGGTCGAGGACGTCCTGCCCGTCACGTGCCTGCGCTTCGACGACCGCGTCGAGGTGCCCGAGGGCTTCTCGCCCGTGGTCACCGGCGAGGCCTCGCATCCGATCCTGAACGGTCTCGGCACCGAATGGCCGGTGCTCCTCGGCTACAATGAGGTGGAATTGAAACCCGGCGCCGAGGTGCTGGCAACGGTCTCGGCCGACTACGGCTCGCAGCCGCTCCTCGTCACCGGCACGTATGGGCAAGGCCGCTCGGTGGTCTGGACCTCGGACGTCGGCCCGCACTGGCTGCCGGGCGAGTTCATCCGTTGGGACGGCTATGCCAAGCTGTTCTCCGCCATGCTCGACTGGGCGACCGCGAAGTAGGGAGCGCGGCCGCATGCCCGTGCATGTCGTCGGCAACGTCTGTCTCGACACGACATTCCGCCTCGCCCGCTTTCCGGAGCCCGGCGAGACGCTGAATGCGATCGATTGCAGCGTCGCGCTCGGCGGCAAGGGCGCCAACCAGGCGCTCGCCGCGTGGCGTGCGGACGCCGAGGTCCACCTCTGGTCGGCCATCGGCTCGGATGCGGAGGCGACGCTCGTCCGCCGGGGGCTCGTCGAGGCCGGCCTGTCGGATCACGGCCTCACGGTGCTGCCGCTGCCGACCGACCGCTCCGCCATTCTCGTGGACGCGGGGGGCGAGAACCAGATCGTGAGCGCCGTCGCCTGCGCGCGGGCCTTCGACCCAGCGGCGAGCGGCTGGCTGGCCGCGGCACGGCCGGGCGACGCGCTCGTCCTGCAGGGCAACCTCACCCCGGCTGCGACGCGCGCCGCGCTCGAGGCGGGGCGCGCGCTCGGCCTCCTGACGGTGCTGAACGCCAGTCCGCTAGGCGAGCGCGCCGACGGACTTCCCGGCGCGCCGGCCGTCACCGTGGTCAACCGCGGCGAGGGCGAGGCCCTCACCGGGCAGCGCGATCCCGGCCGGATCGCGGAACGCCTCGCGCGCACGAGCGGCGGCGCCGCGGTGGTCACGCTCGGCGCCGACGGGTATGTCGCACTGCGGGACCACGCCGCGGCGCCCCGATTCCATCCGGCCGTTCCCGCAAAGGCCCTCGACACCAGCGGTGCGGGCGACGTCTTCTGCGGCACGCTGGCCGCCCGGCTGTTGCTCGGCGACGCGTTCGAACCGGCCCTTCACCTCGCGGCCCGGGCGGCGGCGGTGGCCGTCACGCGGGCCGGCACCTTCGGCTGCGGCCCCAGCCGCGACGAGTTTCACGCATGGCATACGAGAGAGAGCGCATGAGCACCCCATCCAAGCCCATCGGACAGGCATCCGGCGATGCGCTCCACGACATCTTCGGCAGCCGCCGCGCCATTATCGGCGTCGTGCACCTCGCACCGCTGCCCGGAAGCCCGCGCCATGACGGCGAGGCGGTCGAGACGATCTACCAGCGCGGGCTCGACGACGCGCGCGCCTATCTGGAGGGCGGCTGCAACGGGGTGATCGTCGAGAACCATGGCGACGTACCCTTTTCCAAGCCCGATGCGATCGGCCCCGAGACCGCCGCGCACATGTCGGTGGTCGCCGACCGCATCCGGCGCGAACTCGGCCGCCCGATCGGCATCAACGTCCTCGCCAATGCCGCGATCCCCGCGCTCGCCATCGCCAGCGCCGCCGGCGCCGCCTTCGTGCGCGTCAACCAGTGGGCCAATGCCTATGTCGCCAACGAAGGCTTCGTGGAAGGCGAGGCGGCGCGCGCCATGCGCTACCGCGCGCGGCTTCGGGCCAAGGGCATCCGCATCTTCGCCGACGCGCATGTGAAGCACGGCGCGCACGCCATCGTCGCCGATCGGCCGGTCGAGGAACAGGTCAAGGACCTCGTCTTCTTCGACGCCGACGTCGTGATCGCAACCGGCCAGCGCACCGGACATGTGGCAGAGCTGTCCTACATCCGGATGATCAAGGAGGCGGCGAACCTGCCGACGCTGGTCGGCAGCGGCGTGACGCCCGAGAACGTCGGCGACATCCTCTCGGTCGCCGACGGGGTGATCGTCGCGAGCTCGCTGAAATACGACGGCGTCTGGTGGAACCAAGTCGATCCGGGCCGCGTGAAGGCGTTCACGGCTAGGCTCGGTCGATGATCGGGCGACCCGCGATCCGGTCCGAGCGTCTTCTGGAGCGTCTCGATCGTTTCGCGGCGATCGGCGCGACGGCAAGGGGCGGGGTCAACCGCCAGGCCCTTACCGAAGGCGACCGGCAGGCCCGCGCCCTCCTGACCGAGCTTGCCGGGGCGCGCGGCTTCCATGTCCGGCAGGATGAAGCGGCCAACCTCTTCCTGCGCCGCGACGGCACCGATACCGCCTTGTCGCCGCTGCTCCTCGGCAGCCATCTCGATACGCAGCCGACCGGCGGGCGCTTCGACGGGGCGCTCGGCGTTCTGGCCGCTTTCGAAGTGCTGGAGGCGCTGGAGGACGCGAGCGTCGTGTGCGAACGGGCGCAGGAGGTCGTCGTCTGGACCAACGAGGAGGGCAGCCGTTTCGCGCCCGGCGCCATGGGGTCGCAGGCCTTTGCCGGCGGCTCGCTTCCGGCGGCATGGCGCGATGCGCGCTCGCCCGACGGCGCACGCCTCGGTGACGAACTTGCGGCGACAGTCGCAGCCCTTCCGGTGCCGATCGTCCCGCTCGGGTTTCCGATCGCCGCCTATCTCGAACTCCATATCGAGCAGGGGCCGGTCCTCGAGCGCGAGGACATTCCCGTCGGCGTCGTCACCGGCATTCAGGGGACGCTCTGGCTGGATGTCGAGATCGAGGGGCAGGCGGCTCATGCGGGGACGACCCCTCTCGAGTTCCGCCGCGACCCGATGCGCACGGCGGCCGCCGCCATGGCGGCGTTCTATCGGACCATCATGCCGTCGGATCCCGAGGCGCGCTTCACCATCGGCCGCATCGCGTCCGAGCCCGGCTCGGTCAACGCGGTTCCCGAGCGCGTGCGCTTGACGATCGACCTGCGCCACCCCGATGCGGCCGTCCTCGCCTCACTCGCCGGACGGATCGAAGACGTGCTGCGGGACGTCGCCAAGGAGGGCGGCTGCCAGCTCTCGATCCGCCGCCTCGTCGATATGCCGCCGACCGCCTTTCCCGAACTGATGCTGGAGCGGGTCGAGGCGAGCGCTCGGCGCGCCGGCCTCCGATCCCGCCGGATCGTCTCCGGCGCGTTCCATGATGCGCTTTACCTCGCGCGGTGCGCGCCCGTCGCGATGATCTTCTGCCCGTGCCGAGACGGGATCAGCCACAACGAAGCGGAATATGTGGAGCCCCGTCACGTGCTCGCGGGCGCAACCGTTCTCTTGGAGACGGCGCTATCGCTGATCGGCGGCGTCGATTTGGCGATCGACGAGCCGCCTGTGGTCCGCGCTCTCTAAGGCTTTCCGCTCGGCGCCTCCCTGCTGTCCGAGACGGGTCACTCAGGATTGCGCGATGGGGCTCGACGCGGTGGCCCCGGCTCGTGCATCCTGCATTTCGGAACCGCCGGGAGAGCCATCGAGATTGATGGGGCGGATCTATGCGGGGCGCGAAGCCGCGTTGCGGGCCGCATGGGCGTCGGGCCCTGTTCATGGGCGTTTGCCCGCCGCGACGGTGCGATGCAAGGCGGGGAGGCAACGCCGATTTGACGACGATAAGGAGAGTTTCCGACGGCGGCCGCCTCGATCTCGGCCGCTACAGCCATATCGTCGTCGGCGCGGGCTCGGCCGGTTGCGTCCTTGCCAACCGGCTGAGCGCCGATCCGAAGAACACGGTGCTCCTGCTCGAAGCCGGCGGCTCCGATCGATACCACTGGATCCACATTCCGGTCGGCTACCTCTACTGCATGGGCAACCCGCGGACCGACTGGGGCTACTCGACCGAAGCCGAGGCCGGGCTGAACGGGCGCAGGCTCGCCTATCCCCGCGGCAAGGTCATGGGCGGCTGCTCCTCGATCAACGGCATGATCTACATGCGCGGGCAGGCGGCCGACTACGACGGCTGGCGCCAACTCGGCAATGTCGGCTGGGGGTGGGACGACGTCCTGCCGCTGTTTCGCCGCTCCGAAAACCATCATGCGATGGACGAACCATTCCACGGCCAGAGCGGCGAGTTGCGGGTCGAGAAGCAGCGCCTGTCCTGGCCGATCCTCGACGCGATCCGGGAGGCTGCCGAGGAGCTCGGCGTGCCGCAGATCGACGACTTCAACGCCGGTGACAATCTCGGCTCGTCCTATTTCGAGGTGACGCAGAAGTCCGGCCTGCGCTTCAACGCCGTGCGGGCCTTTCTCGGACCGATCCGGCATCGCGGGAACCTGCGCATCCTGACCAAGGCCCAGGCCGAGCGCATCCGCATCGAGAACGGGCGAGCGGTCGGCCTCGACTTGCGTCTCGACGGCCGGCCCGCCACGGCGCACGGCGACGTCGTCTTGTCCGCCGGCGCGATCGGCACGCCGCAGCTTCTGCAACTGTCCGGCATTGGTCCGGGCGACCTTCTCCGGCGATACGGTATCGACGTCGTGCTCGACCGGCCGGGCGTCGGCGCCAACCTGCAGGACCATCTCCAGATCCGCACCGCCTTCCGCATCGAGGGAGCGCGAACCTTGAACGAATGGCAGGCGACGCTCCTCGGCAAGGCGCAGATCGGCCTGCAATATGCACTGAAGCGCTCGGGGCCGATGGCGATGGCGCCGAGCCAGCTCGGCATCTTCATGAAATCGGATCCGCGGTTCGAGACCGCCAATATCGAGTTCCACGTCCAGCCACTGTCGCTCGACCGCTTCGGAGAGCCGCTGCATTCCTTCCCCGCGATCACGGTCTCGGTCTGCAACCTGCGTCCGGAATCTCGCGGTCATGTCCGGATCGCAAGCGCCGATCCCTTCGCCGCGCCCGCGATCCAGCCGAACTACCTGTCGACCGAGGGCGACCGGGAGGTCGCCGCCGCTTCGATCCGGGCCGCACGCCGGCTGATGGCGACGAGGCGTCTCGAACGCTACCGGCCGGAAGAGTTCAAGCCGGGCGCCCACCTGCAGAGCGACGCGGAACTGGCGGAAGCGGCCGGCGACATCGCCACGACGATCTTCCATCCCGTCGGTACCGCACGCATGGGCGTCGATCCCGATGCCGTGGTCGACCCGCAACTGCGCCTGCGCGGCCTCGAAGGCCTGCGGGTCGCGGATTGCTCGATCATGCCGACGATCGTTTCCGGCAATACCCACGCTCCGGCCGTGATGATCGCGGAGAAGGCCGCCGAGATGATGCGCGCGGACACCTGAAAGTCGGGCCACGGCTCGCGACGAGCCTGTCATTCCCGCCGCCCGGCGAAATGCCGTGCGAGCTAGTTGCGAAGCCCCGGCGCTTCCTGGCCGGTGCGCTCGACATATTCGCTGTAGCCGCCGCCGTAGAGATGCGGGCCTTCCGGCGTCAGTTCCAGCACGCGGTTCGACAGCGCCGCCAGGAAGTGGCGGTCGTGGCTGACGAAGAGCATCGCGCCCTCGAAGCGGGAGAGCGCCTCGACCAGCATCTGCTTGGTGGCGATGTCGAGATGGTTGGTCGGCTCGTCGAGGACGAGGAAGTTCGGCGGGTCGAACAGCATGCGCGCCATCACGAGACGCGCCTTCTCGCCGCCCGACAGAACCCGGCACTTCTTCTCGACCTCGTCGCCGGAAAAGCCGAAGCAGCCGGCGAGCGCGCGCAGGGGAGCCTGTCCCGCCTGCGGGAAACTGTCCTCCAGGGACTGGAGCACCGTCCGCTCGCCGTCGAGGACTTCCATCGAATGCTGGGCGAAATAGCCCATCTTGACGCTCGGACCCCGGGTCACCGTGCCGGAGTCCGGTTCCGACGTGCCGGCGATCAGCTTGAGCAGCGTCGACTTGCCCGCGCCGTTCACGCCCATGACGCACCAGCGCTCGCGCCGGCGCACCTGGAAGTCGAGCGCGTCGTAGATCGTGCGCGTGCCATAGCGCTTGGAGACTGCCTTGACCGTCGCGACATCCTCGCCCGAGCGCGGCGCCGGCAGGAATTCGAAGCGCACCGTCTGCTGGCGCTTCGGGGGCTCGACGCGGTCGATCTTGTCGAGCTTCTTCACCCGGCTCTGCACCTGCGCGGCATGGCTGGCGCGCGCCTTGAAGCGCTCGATGAAGGCGATCTCCTTCGCCAGCATCGCCTGCTGGCGCTCGAACTGCGCCTGCTGCTGCACCTCGGCGATGGCGCGCTGCTGACGATAGAACTCGTAGTCGCCGGAATAGGAGGTCAGCGCGCCGCCGTCGATCTCGATGATCTTGTTGACGATGCGGTTCATGAACTCGCGGTCGTGCGAGGTCATCAGGACGGCGCCGTCGAACCCCTTGAGGAAGCTTTCGAGCCAGATCAGGCTCTCGATGTCGAGATGGTTCGACGGCTCGTCGAGGAGCATGATATCGGGGCGCATGAGGAGGATCTTGGCGAGCGCGACGCGCATCTTCCAGCCGCCCGAGAGCTTGGCGACATCCCCGTCCATCATCGACTGGGTGAAGCCGAGACCGTCGAGCACCTCGCGGGCGCGGCCGTCGAGGGCATAACCGTCGAGTTCGTCGTAGCTGCCCTGCACCTCGCCGTAGCGGGCGATGATCTGGTCCATCTCGTCGGCACGGTCGGGGTCTGCCATGGCGGCTTCGAGTTCGGCCATCTCGGCAGCCAGAGCGCTGACGGGACCGACGCCGTCCATCACCTCGACCACCGCGCTGCGGCCCGCCATGTCGCCGACGTCCTGGCTGAAATAGCCGATCGTCACGCCGCGATCGACCGAGACCTGGCCTTCGTCGGGCAGTTCCGAACCCGTGATCATGCGGAACAGGGTCGTCTTGCCCGCACCGTTCGGGCCGACGAGACCGATCTTCTCGCCGCGCTGGAGCGCGGCCGACGCCTCAATGAAGATGATCTGCTTGCCGTTCTGCTTGCCGATGCTCTCAAGGCGGATCATGCGAAAATTCCAGGTCGGCAGGGGAAGGTGCTGCCTCAAACCATCCCGTTTGCCGCAGCGCAAGCGCGGAGTGCGCCGCGTCGAGAAATTGCCCATAGGCGAGCCCCCTTGCGCAGCTCTAGATCGTTACGTAATAACATTACAAACTGAGGCGATTTCGAGCCTCGCTGCATGGAGACGACGATGCTGCGCCAACTTGCCTGCGCCACAGGCCTCATACTGGTTCCGTGGTCGGGCGCCATGGCGGAAGACGCCGCACGGGAACGTAAGGCGACGACGCTTTACCGCGTGTTCGTGGGCGACCACGACGCTCCCAAGGTCACGGCCTTCGACCTTGGCGATCCAGCCAAGCGCTGGTCGTTCGAGACGACCGGTCAAGCTAGACTCTACGGCGTCGACAACGGCTCGGCGGTCGTTGTCGTCCAGTCCGAAGACGACAGGGTCGACATCATCCGCAGCGGCATTTCCCTTCACTCCCATGGCGACCACTCGGACATATCGATCGCCGAGCCGGCCGCCGTGCGCGAGG
This sequence comes from Aureimonas phyllosphaerae, assembly GCF_900113065.1. GTDB lineage: Bacteria > Pseudomonadota > Alphaproteobacteria > Rhizobiales > Rhizobiaceae > Aureimonas > Aureimonas phyllosphaerae. The sequence goes on along the minus strand of NZ_FOOA01000001.1, from coordinate 591,101 downwards.
CGCTCACCGGACCCCGCCCGTTCCACCTGATCGACCACGGCGGCAAGGTCGTCATCAACTTCGATCGAGGGGGCTATGCCGAGGTTCTCGACGCGCATGCGCTCGGAGAGGGCAGGTTGGAGGCGACCCGGCTTGCGCAGGGACTTGCTCACCACGGCTATGCCGCGCCGATCGGAAAGGCCTGGGTGACGACGGTCGCGTCCGACGCATCCGTCGAGGGCAGTGCTGCTCCTAAGCGCCTCGGCCTTCGGCAGGTCGAAGCGGACGGGATGCCCGTCGGCGAGATGCAGCCCTGCACCGGGATCCACGGCGAGGCCTTCTCCGGCGCCTATCTCGCGACGGGCTGCGACGAAGGCATCCTGACGGTGACGGCCGGGAAGGAGGGCCCCGAGTTCCGGATGCTGCCTTACCCCGCCGATCTTCCGGCCGGCGAGAGCACGGGAACGCTGCTCGGCTCGAAGAGCCTGCAGGTCTTCCTCGGCAACTTTGGCGCCAAGGGCCTCCTCGTGGTCGATCCTGCGGGCGAGCCGCATATCCAGCATATCGAACTTCCGTTCCGGCGTATCGACTTCGCGCTCGACCCCGCCAACGCCCGCTTCGGCTACGTGCTGACCGAGGACGGCACCCTGCACCGGATCGATGTCCTCGATGGCAAGATCGCGCAAAGTGCCCGGGTCACCGAGCCCTATTCGATGGACGGCCACTGGAACGATCAGCGTCCCCGACTCGCGATGGCCGGCGACGAGGTCGTCATGAGCGACCCGAAGGCCGGGCTGGTCCGCCGCATCGCCAAGGACACGCTGGAAGAGGCTGGTACGGTTCCCGTCGAGGGGGTGCCCTACAATATCGCCGTCGTTGGCGGCAGCGGGGTCGTCCACGAGGGCGACGGCCACGACCATGCGGGCCACGCCCATTCCCACGGCGACCCGAAGATCTATGCCGGCTACTTCGAGGACAGCCAGATCCAGGACCGGCCGCTGTCGGACTATGCCGGCGACTGGCAGTCGGTCTACCCATACCTCCAGGACGGCACGCTCGATCCCGTCTGGCAGCACAAGGCGGAGAAGGGCCCGATGGATGCGGCTGGGTACAAGGCCGAGTATGAAACCGGCTACCGGACGGACGTCGAACGGATCACGATCGAGGGCGATGTCGTGACCTTCTATAGGGACGGCAAGCCGATGAAGGGGACATACGCGTCCGACGGCCGTGAGACCCTGACCTACAAGAAGGGCAACCGCGGCGTCCGCTTCATCTTCCGGAAGATGGACGGCGACGCCGATGCCCCGCAGTTCATCCAGTTCAGCGACCATGGGATCGCACCGGCGAAGGCCGACCACTATCACCTCTACTGGGGCAACGATCGCGCCGCCCTGCTCGAGGAGGTCACGAACTGGCCGACCTATTATCCATCGACGCTGACGCCGACGCAGATCGTCAGCGAGATGATGGCGCACTGACGCGCTTCGCCGAGCGACGGGCCCAGGGAAAGATGCAGAAGGCGGGCGCATGGCCCGCCTTTCGCGTTTTCTGCGGCAGGCGCGGGACAATCCACAGCCCGCCCGTTGGCTTTTCGGCGCCACGCGCTCTACGACTGGGACGGACGTTTCGGGGAGCGTGGGTCGCAATCGTCGGGGGAAGGGGATGGCCGAGAAGGAGTTAGATCGACCGGTTCCTGCGCCCGCAGTGCCGGCGACCCGCATCCAGACGATGACGCGTGCCCTGATCCTCGACGCCGCGCTGGACATCTTCTCCCGCCACGGTCTGCGCGGATCGACGGTGGACGAGATCGCAGCCCGCGCCGGCATGTCCAAGGCGAACCTTCTCTACTACTACCGCCGCAAGCAGGATCTCTACGAGGCCGTCCTCGAGCGCACGCTGGCCGACTGGCTGCAGCCGCTGGAGGAACTGACGGTCGAGGGTGATCCGGCGGAGGAGCTTCGCCGCTACATCACGGCGAAGCTCGCGCTGTCGGCCGAGCGGCCGGAAGCCTCCCGGCTCTTCGCCAACGAAATCATCGCCGGCGCGCCGGTCATGATGCCCAGCCTCGAGACGACGCTGCGCGATCTCGTGTCGAAGAAGACGGCCGTCATCCGGGCGTGGATCGCGCAAGGACGGCTGGCTCCGGTCGATCCCGTCCACCTGATCTTCGCGATCTGGGCGACGACGCAGCACTACGCCGACTTCGACGCGCAGATCCGCGCCATCCTCGGTCCCAAGGCGGAGAGCCCCGATTTCCGCTCGTCGGTCACCCAGTCCGTCCTCGCGATCATCCTCGACGGCGTACGGCCTCGCTGAGAGGGAGCGCCTCACCTGCGAAAGCCTTCAGCCAATCCGGCCGAGATCACAGGCGGTGATAGGTCCGATCGAAATAAATGAGCGCGCCGCCGTCCTCGCGCGAGCGGATCGAGACGACCCGGCAGAAGAGGACATCATGCGTTCCCGCCTCCGTGACCGTCTCGATCTCGCAGCCGATCGAGACCAAAGCGCCCTCAAGTTCGGGCGTGCCTGAAGCGTTCGAACGCCACGATGCGGCAGCAAAGCGCTCGTCGGCCGGCGTCCGGCCGCCGAACACGCGGCTGACCTCCGCCTGCTCGTCGCCGAGGACGTTGACGCAGACCCGGCCGTTCCACCGCACCGGCTGATAGGCGGAGGACGCCCGGTTGATGCAGACGAGAAGCGTCGGCGGGTCGTCGGTGACACTGCAAACCGCGGTCGCCGCGAAGCCGGTGCGCCCGCCGGGCCCGTCGGTCGTCACAATGGTCACGGCCGCCCCGAGCCGTGCCATCGCGTCGCGGAATGCGGAGCGGTCGACAGGTTCGGCGTCGTTCGGGAGAACAGGCGATGCTGCGGCGGCACTCATGGCGATCGTGTCCCTTCCAGCGACGCAAAGAACGAGACGACGGCCGCATCGAACCAGGCGGCCTCGGTGATGTTGACCGCATGGGCGCCGTGGTCCGCCAGGGCGAGCCGCGCCCCTCCGATCCGTTCCGCGAGATTTACGGAGCGCGTATAGGTGACGAGGAGATCGTCCTTTGCGGCCACCACCAGCGTCGGCACCGCGACCTCGCCGAGCCGGGCTTCCATGTCGAAGGCGCGCAGGGCCTTGATGCGGGACAGGACGGTCTCGCGTCCCTGGAAATGGGCGATCCCGTGCGCGACTTCGGCTTCAAGACGCGCAGCGTTCTCGGCCATCCAGGCAGCGGGGTAGAGGAACAGCGGCTGGGCGTTGACGAAGGCCTCGACCCCCGCCCTTTCCAGAAGCGTGATCCGCGTATCGAAGCAACGGCCGGAATGGGGATCGGCGCGACCCCAGGCGTTGACAAGGACGAGGCTCCGGATCGGCGAGGCAGGCCGCAGGGCGAGATCGAGGCCGATCAGGCCGCCCAGCGCGTGACCCATGAAGTGGAAGTGCTCGGCGCCGATCGCCTCGGCCATCTCGAGGACGTCGTCGGCCATGGCGGCGATCATGTCCTGCCCCGCACCACCGCTGCGGTTCGTGCCGCGATGATCGTAGGTGACGACGCGAAAATGCGGCGCCAGCGCCTCGATCTGCGGGGCCCAGTAGCCGCCGGAGCCCCCGAGGCCGGACGAAAGGATGAGCGTCGGCGCGCCGCCGTCGGCGCGCCCAAAGACGTCGTGATGCAGCGTCATGGGCGGCCGATATGCGCGACGGTGGCGATCTCCACCAGTGCATCGGGCTTCACGAGGCCGCAGAGAATGCAGTAGCGCGCCGGCTTGTCGCCCGGAAAATACTCGGCATAGACCGCGTTGACCGCGGCGTAGTTCGCCCAGTCGGTGATGAAGATGTGGTTCATGGTCACGTCCTCCATCGTGCCGCCGGCGGTCGTGATGACGGACTTGATGGTTTCGAGGACATGGCGCGTCTGGGCCCCGGCGTCGCCGACATGCACGACGTCGTTGTTGGCGTCGAAGGGGAGCGTTCCCGAGACGTAGACGATCCCGTCGGCCAATGTGCCGGGCGAGAACGGGGCGATCGGCTTCGACGTGCCCTCGGGGACGACGATGGATTTCGGCATGCCGGCTCCTGGATCAGATCGAGGGGGAGGGGGCGGCTTGCGAGACGGCGCCGCAGAAGTCGGCGACCGTCGAGACCCAGCCGAAGAAGGTCTCGACATTGTAGGCCGCCGCCTCCTGAATGAAGGCGGGACCGAGCTGATGCGTGGCGTCCTCCAGCATCACCGCGAAATATTCGAGGTGGAAGGCGTCGCGCAGCGTGCTCTCCACGCAGACATTGGTGGCGATGCCGACGAAGACGAGATTGCGGATGCCGCGCGCACGCAAGGTGCTGTCGAGGGTCGAGTTGAAGAAGCCACTGTAGCGCGTCTTCGGCACCAGAAGGTCGCCTGGGCGCGGCTGGAGCGCGTCGACGATCGCGTAGTCCCAGGTGCCCTTGGCCAGCAGCGTGCCGGCAAGTTCCGGCCGGCGGCGCATGGTTTTCAAAGCGTTCGACTTGTGCCAGTTCGGCGAGCCGGGACCGCCGGCGTCCAGGTAGTCCTTGTCCCAGCCGTTCTGAAGATAGACCACGAGGACGCCGGCGTCGCGCGCCGCCGAGAGCGCCCTGCCGATCGCTCCGATCGTGCCGGCGGCGCCGGAGATGTCAAAGCCGGCGAGGTCCACGTAGCCGCCGGGCGTCGCATAGGCGTTCTGCATGTCGACCACGACGACTGCGGTCTCGTGGAGCTTCAGCGACAGCGGCTCCGGGCGGGCGGGCAGGGTGACGCTCTCGCGCGTCTGCGGCCGGGGCACGTGTCCGGCAGCGGGAAGCGCGCTCATTCGGCGGCCTCACGCTGGAAGGCGACGTGGCGACGGGACGTCATCTGCGGCTGGATGCGGGTGCCGAAGGCCTCCACGCCTTCCACGAAGTCGTCGAAGGTGAGGAGCACGCCGCCGGTGCCCGGTACGGTCGCGACCTCGTCGAGGAGCCGCGCCACCGTCTCGTAGGAGCCGACGAGCGTTCCCATGTTGATGTTTACGGCCGAGACCGGATCGGCCATCTGCCGGACATTGGTGTCGGCGCCGGACTTCGTGTCGGCCGCGCCCTGGACGCCCAGCCAGGCGATCGCCTCCGCGTCGGCGCCCGCCTTGTAGTGCTCCCACTTGGCGCGGGCCTCCTCGTCGGTCTCGTCGGCGATGATCATGAACAGGACGAAGGTCGAGACGTCGCGGCCCGTCTCGTCGGTCGCCGCCTTCAGCCGGGCGGTGTTGCCGGCGAAGGCCTTCGGCGTGTTGACGCCGACGCCGAAGCAGAAATTGTAGTCCGCGTGGCGGGCCGAGAAGGCCATGCCGGCGTTGGACGAGCCGGCGCAGATGATCTTCACCGGCGTCTGGGGCTGCGGCGACAGGCGGCAGTCGTCCATCTGGAAGAACTCGCCCTTGAGGTCCGACCGGCCGGTCTCCCAGAGCTCGCGCAGGATGGTCGCGTATTCCGCGAGATAGTCGTAGCGGCGGGCGAAATACTCGTCGCCGGGCCACAGGCCCATCTGCGAATATTCCGGCCGCTGCCAGCCGGTCACGAGGTTCAGCCCGAAGCGGCCGTCCGAGATCGAGTCGATCGTCGACGCCATGCGGGCGACGATGGCCGGCGGCATCACGAGCGTCGCGGCGGTCGCGAAGAGGCGGATGCGGGTCGTCACGGCGGCAAGGCCCGCCATCAGCGTGAAGCTTTCGAGATTGTGGTCCCAGAACTCGGACTTGCCGCCGAAGCCGCGCAGCTTGATCATCGACAGCGCGAAGTCGAAGCCATGGCGCTCCGCGCTCTGCACGACCGCCTTGTTCAGGGCGAAGCTCGGCTTGTATTGCGGCGCGTTTTCCGAGATCAGCCAGCCGTTGTTCCCGATCGGGATGAAGACACCGATTTCCATCCGTCCTCTTGCTCCAGCAATGCGGCATCAGCACCGCACCGAATGCACAGCAAGACGCGTGCCAGAGACATTTTCATAATTGATTGCAATGGCTTGTAAGGAAAGGCGATAGCCAGGTGTCCGAGGGTGGCCGGGAAAACTGACCAAATGGACAAATTCGAGAGGGAGATGCCGAAAACCGCGGCAACCCATGGTTACTGCGTTGGCAACGGGTTCCGAGGATGTCTTCGTCGATCCGCGCGCCCGCCGTCGGAGCCGCTTCTTCGCAACTGCCGCCTGACCCATCCTTCAGCAGCAGCCGGAGGGCTCCGGACCAAGGTCAGGCATCTCGCGACTGCGCTTCCAGCGCCTTGACCGCGCAGACCACACCGTCGAACACGGGCACGCCGAACCGGGCGGCGAACGTCTCGGCGAGATCGGCCATGCCGGCGCAGCCGAGGACGACGGCACCGGGCTGGTCCTCGCCGAGCGCCGCCGCGATCTCGGCCGCCACCGTCTCGCGTGCGGCGCTGCCGGGCTCTTCCAGAGCCAGCACCGGCACCTCGGAGGCGCGCACCCGCCGGCAGAGGCTGCCGAGCCCATAGGCCCGCACGTTCTCCTCGATCACCGGAATCGAGACCGACAGCGTCGTCACCACGCTGAACGCGCGATTCCCGTCGGCGGCGGCCCGCATGGCGGCCTCGCCGATCCCGATGACCGGCTTGCCCGTGAGCGTTCTCGCCGTCTCCAATCCCGTGTCGTCGAAGCAGGCGATCACGAAGGCATCGGCGTCCGCGTCCCGCTCCGCGATCAACGCGAGGAGGCCGGGCTCGGCCGCCTCGCCATCAGCCGGTCCTTGGATCGACGCCGGACCGGCATGGTTGGTGGCGGAGAGGATGAACGTGCCGGGCGAGGCCGCGGCCCGGGCCGCCGCCCCGATCTTGTGCGTCATCGAGACGGTGGCGTTGGGATTGATGAAAAGGATGCGCATGGCGGCTTTCAGAGCGTACCCTTGCCGGCGTCGGAGGCGCCGCGCATGCGACGCGCACGAAGGAACAAGCCGGTGCCGAGCGTGAGGGCAATGACGAGGAAGGACACTGCCGTCGTCAGCGTGCCGAGCGCGTAGATCGCCGGGGTGGTGACCGTCGTCGTCAGGCCTTGGAGTTCCAGTGGCAGCGTATTCGGGCCGCCGATCGCCTGGGAGGTACGGGCGATCTCGTCCCACGACAGGGTGAAGCCGAAGAGCGCCACGCCGACGAGATAGGGTGCGATGATCGGCAGGACGACATGGCGGAAGGTCTGCCATGGCGTTGCGCCGAGATCGCGGGCGGCTTCCTCGTAGGCGGGGTCGAAGCGGTTGAAGACGGCGAACATCACGAGCATGCCGAAGGGCAGGGTCCAGGTGAGGTGAGCGCCGAGCGCCGAGGTGAAGAGGCCCATCGCCGACTGGTAGCCATCGCCGCCGAGGCCGTAGGCTTTCACGACGTCGTCGAAGATGCGAAACTCCAGCGCGATGCCGAGCGAGACCGCGATCGACGGCAGGATGAGGCTTGCGATCGCCGTGTAGAACAGGAGCGTCGAGCCTCGGAACCGCCGCCGGAAGGCGAGGCCCGCCAGCACCGAGATGACGACCGTCAGGACGGTCACCACGAGGCCCAGCCGGAACGAGCGTCCGAACGCGGCCCAGACGTCGACGACGCCGAGCCCCTGCCACAGCACGCCGAACCAGTGGGTCGAGAACCCGTTCATCGGGAACGTCAACCCGCCCTGCGGCCCCTGGAAGGAGAGGACGAGGACGGTCAGCGTCGGCCCGTAGAGGAACAGGACGAAGAGTGAGAAGAAGATCGCGAGCGGCCAGAAGGCGCGGGAGCGTTTTTCCGACACGTCAGAGTGTCCTTCGATGATGCGGGGCGGAGGCGGGGCGAGGGATGCTTCCCCGGCCGCGAGGAGCGGAGCGCAGTCGATGCCGGCGGCATCGTCGAGCATCCGGGACGCTGCGGAGGGGAAGCAGGACCGGCCTGCCGACCCCCGCATCGTCGAAGGACACTCTATAGCTCCTTGCGGATGTCGACGACGCGCAGGAGCGCGAAGACGATGAGGAGGACGGTGGCGAGCAGCACGACGGCGTTGGCGGCGGCGATCGGGAACTGGAGGTAGCTGATCTCCGTCTGGATCGTCTTGCCGACCGAGGCGATCTGCTGGCCGCCCATCAGGCCGACGGTCACGAAGTCGCCCATGACGATGGTGAGGACGAAGATCGAGCCGATGGCGATGCCGGTCTTCGACAGCGGCACGATGACGTTCCACAGGATCTGCCAGCCGGAGGCACCGGCATCCCGTGCCGCCTCGATCAGCGAGCGGTCGATGCGCAGCATCGAATTGTAGATCGGCACCACCATGAAGAAGGTGAAGAGGTGGACGAAGGTCAGCGTCACCGAGAAGGAGGAATACAAGAGCCAGTCGATCGGCTGGTCGATCGCCCCGATGCCCATCAGGGTCCGGTTCACCAGACCCTCGCGGCCGAGGAGCGGGATCCACGAGATCATGCGGATGACGTTGGAGGTCCAGAACGGGATCGTGCAGACCAGGAACAGCATCGACTGCACCGCCTTCGAGCGCACCTCGAAGGCGAGAAAATAGGCGATCGTGAAGCCGATCCCGAGCGTCAGCACCCAGACCCGGAGCGCGAAGCCGAGCGTCGACAGATAGGTGCGGAAGGTCGTGCAGAGCACCGGTAGCCGCGTGATGCAGCGGTCGAAGACGTCGGCATAGTTCTGCAGCGTGAAGGCCGGCTGGATCTGGTAGTTGTCGTAGGTCCAGAAGCTCACCATCACGATGAAGGCGAGCGGCACCACCAGAAACAACAGGAACACTAGCGCCAGCGGCGCCGCCTGGAGATAGGGCGCAAGCCCCGTGCGATCGGTCGCTGCCATGCGGCCTCCGTGGGTGGGAACGTTGCAGCGTGGGGCCGCGTGGATGTGGCGGGGCTGCCGCCCCGAGCCCCGCTCGGGAAGGAATTCCCGAACCCTTCTTTTCGTTTGGGACCTTTCCGAAGATCGGGAGGGCCGCTGGCCCTCTCGATCTTCGGACACCTCATCAAATGAGGAGGGGCCAGGGGACATCATGTCCCCTGCGACAACCGCCGCGCCTTATGCCGCGACGAACTCGTTCCATTTGCGGACCATGTAGGCGTCCTCGTCCATCACTGCGTTCCAGCAGGCGACGGCGCCCATGCGCTCGTTGAAGGAGCCGCCGTCGCGCACGTCGCCGGTCTTGGCGATGACCTGGCCCTGCGGGGAAAGAATGTCCTTCTCGGCCGGCTTGCCCTCCATCCAGTAGGCCCATTCGTAGGGCTGCATGGCGGACTTGGCAGTCGACAGGACGCCGGAGTAGTAGCCCTGGCGGTTGAGGAAGGCGCCGGCCCAGCCGGACAGGAACCAGTTGACGAACTCGTAGGCGGCGTCGAGCTTCGGGCCCTCGAGCGTCGCGGGCAGGGCGAAGCCCGAGGCCCAGGCGCGGTAGCCCTCCTTCAGCGGCTGGAAGCGGCAGTCGATGCCCTTGGCGCGCACGGCGGTGACGGCGGGCGACCACATGGACTGGATCACGGTCTCGCCGGAGGCCATGAGGTTGACGCTCTCGTTGAAGTCCGACCACAGGGCTCGGAACTGGCCGCCCTGCTTGGCCTCGATCAGCGCGTCGATCGTCAGGTCGATCTCGTCGCGGGTCATGTTGCCCTTGTCGGGATACTTGTACTTGCCCGACGCCTCGATCGCCATGGCGGCGTCCATGATGCCGATCGAGGGGATGTTGAGGATCGAGGCGCGACCCTTGAACTCGGGGTTCAGGAGTTCCGCCCAGCTCTCGATCGGGCGCTTGATGAGGTCGGGCCGGATGCCGAGCGTATCGGCGTTGTAGGTGGTCGGGATCAGCGAGATCCACTCCGTCGGCGTCGCCGAGAAGGCCTTGGACTTGTTGGCCTCGAGATAGAGCACCTTCCACGGCGCGGTGCCCTGGTCGCCGATCTTCTTGCCGTCGATCTCGCCTTTGGTGAACACCGTCGTGATGTTGTCGAATTCCTTGATGCGCTTGGCGTCCATGCCCATCAGGTTGCCGGTCGGCACGAACTTCTTCAGCGAGAAGTATTCGGTGTCGACGATGTCGAACGTGTTGGGCTGGGTGATGATGCGCTTCGTCACCTCGTCGGTCGTGACAGGCACGTACTCGATCGTGATTCCGAGATCCTCCTTCACCTTGGCGGCGATCTCGGTCGACTGGTTCACCGCCGTGCCGAGATAGCGCAGCGTCTTGGCCTCCTGCGCCCGCGCGCCGGACACGAAGGGAAAGCCGGTGACCTTGGTGGTCACGACCGCGCCGGCGGCGAAGACCGCCCCGGACTTCAGGAAGGCGCGGCGGTCGAGCCCGGTGGTCTTGGGGGTGTCGCTCATGAGGTGGTCTCCTTGGGTCGGGGGCTGGAGGCGGCTGCGGATCAGGCGGCTTCGAGCACGAACTCGTCGCCGCGCGACCAGTGGACGGCACGCGTCTGCCCGAGTTCGGCCGGGGTCGCGTTGAACTGCTCTTCGGGGATCACGGCGGTGATCTCGCCGGCGTCGCCGGCATGGACGACCACGGTGACGGTGGCGCCGCCGTATTCGACGCCGCGCACCTCGCCGGAGACGGAGCGCGCGTCGGCGCTGCCCTCGCCGATGCGCACCCGGTCGGCGCGCACCGAGACGGGCCGGCCGTCGAGCTGCAGGACGTTATGGCCGCCCATGAAGCGCGCGACGAAGCCGGTGGCCGGGCGGTGGAAGACGTCCTGAGGGCTGCCCGCCTGCTCGATGCGGCCGTCCCGCATGATGACCACGAGATCGGCGAGGGCCATCGCCTCGTCCTGCCCGTGCGTGACGTGGAGGAAGGAGATGCCGAGTTCGCGCTGGAGCCGCTTCAGCTCGGTGCGCACGCGAAGGCGCAGGAACGGGTCGAGCGCCGACAGCGGCTCGTCGAGGAGAAGGATGCCGGGATCGGTGACGAGGGCTCTCGCGAGCGCCACGCGCTGCTGCTGGCCGCCGGACAACTGGGCGGGCATGCGCGCCTCGAAGCGCGCGAGGTCGACGAGCTCCATGACGGCGCGCGCCTTGCGGTATCGCTCGTCCTTCGAGGCGCCCTTCATCTTCAGGGAGAAGGCGACGTTGTCGAGAACGGTGAGGTGCGGAAACAGCGCGTAGGACTGGAACATCATCGCGGTGCCGCGCCGGGCTGGCGGCAGATCGGTGACGTTGTTGGCGCCCAGGATGATGTCGCCGCCCGATGCGCTTTCGTGGCCGGCGATCATGCGCATGGTCGAGGACTTGCCGCAGCCCGAGGGTCCAAGGAAGCAACAATAGGTGCCGGCCGGCACGCGCAGGTCGATCGCGTCCACCGCCGTCGTCGCGCCGTAGCGCTTGGTCAGTTTGACGAGTTCGAGGTCTCCAGGGGCCATGCGTCCGTCTCCGCTTCTCTCGCAGGAGACGGATGCAGGAAGCGTGCCACATCGAGGCTGGCCGGAAACGCGCGGCTTCGGCAGCGGGGAGGGAAGGCAACGCATCCATGGGCGGCGCCCGATGCCCATGGACGAAGCGCCGCCTCTCGTTTCCTGCCTAAAGCGTATACAATTTGTGTATCCGATCCGCTGATCGTCACTCGGTCGGCGTGGCACGGTTCCTGCATGAAACACGTCGGCAGCCGGCGGCCGCCCAGAACGGAGACGACGCGTGCCCCCCGATCCCGCTTCCCCCGGAGACGTCACGGCCTCATGGGAGCCGATCTGCGACGGCATCATGCATGCGATCGCGCGTCACCGCCTCGGGCCGGGCGCCAAGCTGGTCGAGGAGGAGATCGCCGAAATCTATGGCGTCAGTCGCACGGTGGTGCGGGCCGCCCTGCAGGCGCTGGCGCGCGACGGCGTCGTCATCCTCCAGCGCAACAAGGGCGCCCGCATCGCCCATCCGACGCCGCGCGAGGCGCGCGAGATCTTCGAGGCGCGGGCCGTGATCGAGCCGCCGCTCGCCGCCCTTGCGGCCGAGCGCATGGGGCCGGACGACGCCGCGAGGCTGCGCGCCGCGATCGACGCCGAGCATGACGCGCTGAACGCCGACAACCCGCGCGAGGCCGTCTACCACTCCGCCGACTTCCATCGCAGGATCGCCGCGCTATCCGGCCACGGCGTCCTCGCCGCGATCGTGGATGGGCTCCTGTCCCGCTCCTCGCTGGTGATCGCGCTCTACTGGCGGCAGACGGCGACGCTTTGCGACAACGCCGCCCATCTCGCGCTTCTCGACGCCCTGGTGCGCGGGGCCGGCGACGACGCGTCCGGGCTGATGAAGCGCCATGTTGAGACGCTTCTGGCCGATCTCGACCTGACATCCAGTCCGCCGCCCGCGTCGGACCTTGCCAGCGCCTTGAGCCTTCGCCGTCGTCGAGCCCTCGTCAGGCGTTCTGGCGGATGAACTCGCGCGCGGCTTCCTTGCTCATCGGCTTAGCGAACAGGAACCCCTGCGCTTCGGTGCAGCCGTTGGCGGTGATGTAGTCGAGCTGGGCCGAGGTCTCGACGCCTTCGGCCGTGGTCGTCACGCCGATCTTCGACGACAACTCGAGGATCGACTTGATGATCGCCACGCTCTTGGCGTCGCCGTTGATCGCCTGCACGAAGCTCCGGTCGATCTTGATCTTGTCGAACCGGAAGTTCTGCAGCGAACTCATCGACGAGTAGCCCGTGCCGAAGTCGTCGATCGACACGCGCACCCCCAGTTCCTGCACGGAGCGCAGGAAGCCGACCGTCTCCGGCTTGAGGGCCAGGAGCGAGCTCTCGGTGATCTCGAGCTCGAGGCGGCTCGGATCGAGCCCCGTCGCCGCCAGCGTGTTGACGAGGACCGGCAGCATCTCGCCGTGCCCGACCTGGAGCGCCGAGACGTTCACGGCGATGCCGATATCGGCAGGCCATTGGGCGGCCTCCGCGCACGCTTCACGAAGGACCCAGTCGCCGAGCGCCACGATCAGCCCGGTTTCCTCGGCCAGCGGGATGAACTGGTCGGGAGCGATGGTCCCCTGCATCGGGTGATGCCAGCGAACCAGAGCCTCGAACGACTTGAGTCTGGCGGTCTGGGCGTCGAACAGCGGCTGGAAGTTGAGTTCGAGGCAGCCGTCCTGAACCGCATGGCGCAGGTCCATCTCGAGGATGCGGCGGGTCCGGCGCTCTTCCAGCATCGCCGGATAGAACACCTTCACCTTTCCCTTGCCGTCGGCCTTGGCCGCGTACATTGCGGTATCGGCAGCGTTCAGGGCTTCGTCGACGTCGGCGTCGGCGAACGCGGGCGACAGGCGGACGAGGCCGCAGGACGCCCCGAGACACGCTCTACGGCTATGTCGTGGGCGGCGGCATCGAGCACAAGCTGACGCAGTCGATCAGCGTGCGGGCCAAAGGCCTGTACTACGATCTCGAGAACACGACCGTCTACGCGTCCGATCCGGTCGCCTTCCCGGGGCAGCGGATCTCCTACGGCTTCGACAACGACGGCTTCATCGGCCGCATCGGCCTCGCCTACTCGTTCTGATCGGGAGCGAGTCCCGTTCGGGCTCCAGGGCGGTGAGCCCGGAGCTTCGGCCGGCTAGACGACCCACCCCACCATCGGGGTGGGCCTACGACATGGCGCTTCAGTAGCCGCCCGAAGCGCTCTCCTTCGCTGCCCCGACGATCGCGACGCTGGCGCTCGCGCCGATGCGGTTCGCACCGGCTGCGACCATCGCCCGCGCGGTCTCTGCGGTACGGATGCCGCCCGATGCCTTGACGCCGACGTCCGGGCCGACCGTGCGGCGCATGAGTTCCACCACCTCGACGCTTGCGCCCCCGGTCGAAAAGCCGGTGGAGGTCTTCACGAAGTCCGCGCCGGCTTCGGCCGCGATCCGGCATGCTGCCGTGATCTGCGCTTCGTTCAGCAGGCACGTCTCCAGGATCACCTTCAGGACGCGACCCTTGAAGGCCTCGCGCACCGCCGCGATGTCGGCGCACACCCGGTCGAGGTCACCCTCGCGCAGGGCTCCAATATCCAGCACCATGTCGAGTTCATCGGCGCCCTCGCCGACCAGCCAGGCGGCTTCCGCCGCCTTGGCCCCGGCGCCGCCCGCGCCGAGCGGGAACCCGAGCACGGCGCAGGTCTTCACCGGCGTGCCCCGCAGCCGCTCGGCGACGAAGGCGACATGGACACCGTTGACGCACACCGAGGCGAACCCGTTCGCCACCGCCTCGTCGCAGTGCCGCGCGACGTCCGCGCGGGACGCCTCGGGCTTCAGGATCGTATGGTCGATCAGCGCCGCCAGATCGTTGCCCGGTCCGGCGCTCGCGAAGTCCTGCATGAAGCCTCCAGGGCGTATGACGGTCGGGTCGAGAGCGAACGGTCTTTCACGACCCTCAAGGGGCGTCAAGCCGACCGGAAGCCGGTCCCGTCGCGCTCAGTCGCGGACGGGGGCGTGCGCCGCGCCTTGCGCGACGACCGAGCGCTCGATGCGCTCGCGGTCGAGCACGCCCGAGCGGCGCAGTTCCGCCTTCAGCTTGTCGATCGGCGGCGCGTAGAGGAAGCCGAACGAGACGCAGTGGTCGCGGCCTTCGACCGCATGGTGCAGGCGGTGCGCCTGCACGAGGCGCTTGGCGTAGCCGCGATGCGGCACGTAGTGGAACGGCCAGCGCTGATGCACCAGCCCGTCATGGGCGACGAAGTAGAGAAGACCGTAGATCGTGATCCCCCAGCCGATGGCGAGGAGGATCGGCGACAGGTAATGGCCGACGAAGAACAGGGCGACGGCGAAGACGCTGAAGACGACCGCGTAGAGGTCGTTCTTCTCGAACAGCCCTTCGGTCTCCTCATGGTGCGACTTGTGCCAGCCCCAGCCGCTGCGCCCATGCATGACGTATTTATGGGCGCCCCAGGCGAACCCCTCCATCGCGACCACGGTCACCAGAACGATCAGGGCGTAGAGGAGGAAGTCGAGGGTCATGGCCGCTTCGCTGAATGGGTTCCACACGTGTTTCGATGCCGAACGGGGCTAGGGTATGGCAAGGGACCGCGCCGCTGCCAAGCATTTCCCGATCGCGCCCTATCGCCACAGGAGGCGACGCGGGTCCGGCGCGGATCGGCGGCGTCGGCTCTCCGCTTCGTGATCGCCGATCCCCGCGCGGCAACGAGCCGACTTCCTTCCCGCGCCAACCGGTGGCAGGACGCGGGAGCCGATGTCGTAAGATCGGCAAACAGCCGCAATCGACTGGCATAGTGCCGCATGGTGCTGTTCGGGCGGGGCGATCGAGGTAGGTTGAGCGTGATGCACGAATACACCGCCCTGACCGAGATGAAGACGATCGCCCGGCGCGCGCCGGCCGCGTCCGCGCGCCCGACGCTTCGCCCGTTCCAGGCGGCGATCGGGCTCACCCTGGCGGCCGCGATCCTCGTGTCCTGGCTGACGATCCATTTCGGGGCGGTGTTCTTTCTCGAACTGAATTGGACGACCGCGCCGTTCGTCCCGCTGCTCGTGGCCGTCCAGTGCTGGCTCACCGTCGGGCTCTTCATCGTGGCGCACGATGCGATGCACGGCTCGCTCGTGCCCGGATGGCCGCGGCTGAACGCGGCGATCGGCACGTTTATCCTGACGATCTATGCGGGCTTCGCCTGGGCGCGCATCCGCGCCGCCCACATGGCCCACCACGACGCGCCGGGCACGATCGACGATCCCGACTTCTTCGCGGATGAGCCCGACCGCTTCTGGCCTTGGTTCCGCACCTTCTTCATGCGCTACTTCGGCCGGCGGTCGATCCTCTTCGTCAGCACCGTCGTGACGCTCTACATCGTCGTCTTCGGGGCATCGGTCGCCAACGTCGTCCTGTTTTACGGGATGCCCTCGCTCCTTTCGTCGATCCAACTCTTCTACTTCGGGACGTTCCGCCCGCACCGCCACGAGGAAAGCGGCTTCGTGGATGGCCACAATGCGCGCTCCAACGAGTTCGGTTACCTCGCCTCGCTCCTGTCCTGCTTCCATTTCGGCTACCACCACGAGCACCATGACCAGCCATGGGTGCCCTGGTGGGCGCTGCCATCGCAGTGGCGGCGCAAACGCGAGGCGGCGCTCTAGGGCAGGCCTGCCGGCCGGTCAGAGATAGGCCGGCACCATCGAGCGGACATCGACTTTGGCCTGGAGGCGAGCCGCCAGCAGCGCCATGCCGCTGACCTTGCGCTGGACGAAAAGCGTGTCGGTCGGCGGGATGTGCCAGGTCGCCCGGTCGCTCGCCATCGCGGTCGCGTGCTCGCGGATGATCGGGACGAGGCGTCGGTCCGCGAAGTCGAACGGTCCCCCGCGCGACGCTTCCGTCACGATCAGGTCGATGATGCGATCGACGAGATCTCCATGGCGCCGCACCGCCGCCTCGCCGAGGAAGCCAGCCTCGACCGCGGCGCGCTTCACCGCCTCGCGATCTTCCGAAAGGCCGGCAGCCAGAAGCCGGCGGTAGGCTTCGGACGTCTCGGCCGTGACGGCGCGCACGGCACCGAAGTCGAGAAGCACGATCCGGCCGGTCGCCGGCTGGTAGCGGAAATTGGCAAAGTTCGGATCGGTCTGCATCCGCCCGAAGCGGAAGAGTTCGTCGAGCGTCAAACCGATGAGGCGGGCGGCGATCCGATCGCGCTCCTCCTGCGAGCGTCCCGCGGTCGTCTCGATCGGGACGCCCTCGATGAACGACATGGCCAGCACGTTGTCGGTCGTGAAGTCGGCGGCGACGGTCGGCACGACGAAGGCGTCGTTGCCTTGGAGAAGGCGGCCGTAGGCCTCCATCTCGGCGCCCTCCCGCCGGTAGTCGGTTTCCTCGTGCAGCTGCGTCTTCGCCTCGGCGAGAAGGGCCGTGATGTCGAGTTGTGGCGGCAGGAGGCCGGAGACGCGCAGAAGCGTTGCGACGTTGTCCACATCCGCATCGATGCTGCCGCGCACGCCGGGATACTGGACCTTGATCGCCAGCTCGCGGCCGTCGAGCGTCCGGGCGCGATGGACCTGTCCGATCGAGGCGGCTGCGATCGGACGGTCGTCAAAGCGCTCGAAGCGAATGCGCCACTCGCGGCCCCACTCGGCCGTCAGCACCCGCTCGAGCTGGACGCGCGGCATAGGGTCGGCCTCGGCGCGCAACCGCGCCATAATCTCGGAAAGCTCCGGTGGCAGCGTGTCGCCGGCATCCAGCGAGATCATTTGGCCGAGCTTCATGGCCGCGCCGCGCAGGTGCGACAGGCGGTCGGCGACGCGCACGAGATTGCCGGGCGTCAGCAGCATGTCGCCGACCCTCGGACGCTGGCCGTCCGCGATGCGCCGCGCTCCCTCGGCGAGCATGCCGCCGGCGATCCCGCCCGCCAGCCGCCCGAACTGCCCGAGCCGCGACAGGCGACCGCTCGGCACCGACCGGCCCTTCGAACCGTTGTCCCACCCGCTCATCGCTTCCTCATCCTGCACTGCCCGACCAAGCCGGTGTGCCGCGCGGCGAACGATCGCTGCGGCCACGCCGGATCGTCGGTTCCGTCGTCGCAGGTGAGATGGGGACGCCTCGGCCAAAGTCGCGCCCCGCGCCGTGCGGCCAATCGCTCGCAGGGCCCCGAAAAAAGGGGGCGGTCGCAAGGACGCCCGCCGACAGGATCGACGGGCGTCCGCTTGCTCCGTGCGTGTGGCTTACTTCAGCTGGTCGGCCGTGTAGTAGCCGCTCTCGACGATCGTCTTCTGGATGTCGTCCCTGGTCACGAGCACCGGCGTCAGGAGGTTGGCGGGCACCACCTTCACCCCGTTCTCGTAGGTCTTGGTATCGTTGACGGCCGGCTCCTTGCCCTGGCCGATGGCGTCGATCATGTCGACGGTGACCTTGGCAAGATCGCGGGTGTCCTTGAAGACGGTCGAATACTGCTCGCCCGCCAGGATCGCCTTCACCGACGGGAGGTCGGCGTCCTGACCGGAGATCACCGGCATCGGCTTGCCGCTGCCGCCATAGCCGTTGGCGGTGAGCGCCGAAATGATGCCGATCGCGAGGCTGTCGTTGGGCGAGAGGACGGCGTCGATCTGCTTGCTGCCGTAGTAGGACGACAGGAGGTTCTCCATCCGGGCCTGGGCGACCGCCGGATCCCAGCGCAGCGTGCCGATCTTGTCCATGCCCATCTCGTCCGACGTCACGACCAGCTTGCCGCTGTCGATATAGGGCTGCAGCACGCTCATCGCGCCGTTATAGAAGAAGAACGCGTTGTTGTCGTCCGGCGAGCCGCCGAAGAGCTCGATGGCATAGGGACCCTTGCCGCCCTTCAGGTCGAGCTTGTCGGCGATCGAGGTCGCCTGCAGGACGCCGACTTTGAAGTTGTCGAAGGTCGTGTAGTAGTCGACGTTCGGCGAGTTGCGGATCAGGCGGTCGTAGGCGATGACCTTGATGCCCTTGTCGTGCGCCTGCTGCAGCACGTCCGTCAGCGTCGTGCCGTCGATCGAGGCGATCACCAGCGACTGGACGCCCGCGGCCACCATGTTCTCGAGCTGGCTGATCTGCGTCGGGATGTCGTCCTCGGCATACTGCAGGTCGGTCTTGTAGCCGCGCTCCTGCAGCTGCTTGACGATGTTGTCGCCGTCCTGGATCCAGCGCTGCGAGGATTTCGTCGGCATCAGGACGCCGACCGTGCCCTTGTCCTGCGCCGACGCGCCGAGCGTCGAAAGGCCGAGCCCGAGCATGGTGGCGGCCAGAAGCATGGTTCTGCGGTTCATCGTGTGTCTCCCGTCTGCGTGCCGATGCCGGGTCCCTCGACCCGTCCTCCCCCGGCACAAAGTCCTGTTGTCTCGAGGTCCGGCGCCGGCGGCAATCCGGGCAGGGCGCCGCCCGGCAACCCGGATGAGAGCGACGGCGAAGCGCCAAGGCCCGGACCTCCATCCGGCGACGCCCACCCCGTCATCCCGCATTCGGCCTGCGCGCCACGCTGCCGTTCCCGTCACTTTGAGCTACGTACCTCAAATCTCCTCGATCTGGGTATCGCAACACGGGTGGCGTGGCAACCGGGGTCAGGGGAGGTTGTCGGGGAAGATCACCTCGATGCGAATGCGCTCCTGGCTCTCGTTGAGCACAGTCCCGGTCAGGGCCGCCATCAGGCAGCGGACGGCCGAGCGCGCCTCGTGGCCGGGGTCCTGCGCGATCAGCGCATCGAGGATGCCCTCCTCGAGAAGCGGCCGCGTTTCCGACGTCAGTTCGTGGCCGATCACCACGGGCGCGAGTCCCGCCTCCCGGATCGCCGCGGCGACGCCCGACGAGCCGGCGCCCGCGTTGTAGACCGCACAGGGCCTTGCCCCCGCCGCGAGCGCGTCGTGGACGACCGCGCGCGTCCGGTCGATGTCGTCAGCGCCTTCGAGGACGGCTGCGACGCTCATCCCGGGAAAGCCCTCACCGAGCGCCGCGCGGAAGCCTTCCAACCGGTCGCGATGGTCGCGAAGGTTTTGCGAGCCAAGGACAACCAGCACCTGTCCCGCCGGATCGGCCGCGAACCGCCCGATGATCGTCGCCGCGACCCGGCCCGCCGCGCGGTTGTCGATGCCGACATAGCGGTGGCGCTTCGACCCCGGCACGTCCGACACCAAGGTGACCACCGGCACCCCATCGGCGACGGCTGCGTCGATGGCTTCGGCGACGCGCGGATCGTCGAGCCCCATCGTGATCACGGCGTCGCTCCCGCGCGCAGCCCTAGCGAGCGCATCCACAAGGATCGTCGGCGAGAATCGGTCGACCTCGTCGAGCGCGAGCGTCAGGCGGCGCTGTCCCTCGGCGCGGCAGGCCTCGGCGAGTTCCTCCGCAAGTCCTGCGACGAACGGATTGGCAAAGCGCGGCAGGATGGCGGTGACGTGGAAGCCGGAGCGGCGGGCGAGGGCGGCCGCGCCCGCATGGCGCTCGAAGCCGAGTTCGCGCACCGCCGCCTCGACGCGCTCAATCGTCGCTGCGCGCACGCCCGGCCGCCGGTTCACGACCCGGTCGGCCGTGGCAAGGCTCACCGCCGCGCGCCGCGCGACATCGCGTAGCGTCGGGGCACCGATCCGCCCTTGATCGTCCATGAACCTCCCCCGCACGCTCCGGCCACGCCACGGCATGGGTCCCGGCCGTTCCCTCTCCCGCCCCATTCCTTGAGCCGCCCGGCGATCCGGCGCAAGACCGGTGTGGGTCGAACCTCGAACCTTCGGACCGGGCGCGTCGGTAAAGTGCGATCTGCCGCGGCGGGCAGGGTGAACGCGCAAGGCCGTCCTGCGTTACCACACATGCTTCACGACCCGCGCCCCGCCCTTCGCTCCACACCGATCTGGCGTCCGAAGCGCGTCCTCGTCACGGCCTCCGCGCAAGCCTACCCGCACGGGCGCTCGATCGCTGAGCGGGCGGAGGCGCTGGGGCTCACCGTGGAGCGCCTGCGCTCCGACCGGCTTCCGCTCGAGCGCGGCGAGGACCCGCGAAAAGCCTATGCGCGCGCCAAGTCGACGCTCGCGGTCGTGGTCGCGCCGCCTTCGAAGCTCCGCCTCCAGCCCATCGCGCCGAGCGCCGACTGGCGGGTCGATCTGGCGGAAGGCTGCCCGGCCCATTGCAGCTACTGCTACTTGGCGGGCTCGCTGAAGGGACCGCCCATCACGCGCGTCTACGCCAATCTCAGCGAGATCACCGGCGCGCTGCCGTCCTACCTCGGGCAGGGCGTCGTGACGTCCCGCAGCGCCGAGCGGGCTGCCGAGGGAACGACGTTCGAAGCGTCCTGCTACACCGATCCCTTAGGCATCGAGCCCGTCACGGGGTCGCTCTCCGCGCTGATCTCGTGGTTCGGGCGCTGGGACGCGCCGGTGCAGCTGCGCTTCACCACCAAGTTCGCGTCCGTCGATCCGCTACTCGATCTCGATCATCGCGGGCGCACGCGCATGCGCGCCTCGCTGAACCCCGATGCCTTCGCGCGGTTCGAGGGCGGGACCAGCCGCGTCGCGGAGCGCCTGCAGGCGCTGCGGCGCATGGCGGAGGCCGGCTACCCGATCGGGCTGACCATCGCCCCGATCATCGCCGCGGACGGTTGGGAGGACGCCTATGGCGGCCTGATCGCGGATATCGCCGCCGTGCTCGGCGAGCTTCCCGCCTCGGCCGACCCGACCGTGGAACTCATCACCCATCGCTATACGCCGGGGTCGAAGGCGGTTCTGGAAAGCTGGTATCCGGGGTCCGACCTCGACATGACCGGGGCGCAACGTCGCGAGAAGCGGACGCGGTTCGGCGCCGTCAAGCAGGTCTACGACGCGCCGACGATGGCGGCGTTGCGGCGCTTCTTCGAGACCGAGATCGCCGCCAGGCTCCCGGCCATGCGCGTCCTCTACTGGACATGAGAAGGCGGGCACCGTCGGCGCATCGGTCGCATGGACGATGCCGGATGCTTTGCCATCTAGCGGTGGCATGACGGAACGGACTTCTCTCACCCGCAAGGCCGGCCTCGAACGCCTCGCTGCGTTCCTGCGCGAGGATGCGGCAGACTACGCCGCGATGCGCAACACCGACCACGGTCCCGACGCCCGGCCGACGACCTCGGCCCTGTCGCCCTTCCTCCGCCGGCGGCTGCTGGACGAGCGGGAGGTCGTGGCGGCGGCCCGTGCCAAGCTCGGCGAGCGGGGTGCCGAGAAGTTCGTGTCCGAGGTGTTCTGGCGGACCTACTTCAAGGGTTATCTCGAAACGCATCCGGGCATCTGGAGCGATTGCCTGGCGCTCGCGCGCGCCGGCCACGATCGGCTCGACGCCGAGCCCGGCCTGCGGCGCGCCTATGCGGCGGCGACGGACGGGCGCACCGGCATCGACTGCTTCGACGCGTGGTCGCGCGAACTCGTCGAGACGAACTGGCTGCACAACCACACGCGCATGTGGTTCGCCTCGATCTGGATCTTCACGCTTCGCCTGCCCTGGGCGCTCGGGGCGGACTTCTTCATGCGCCATCTCCTCGACGGCGATCCGGCCAGCAACACCCTGTCCTGGCGCTGGGTCGCCGGGCTCCACACGCGCGGCAAGCACTATGTCGCGCGGGCCGAAAACATCCGCCGCTACACCGACGGGCGCTTCGACGCCAAGGACCTCGACGAGAACCCGACGTCGCTCGAAGAGGATCGCACGCCCGCCGAGGTGCCCTTGCCGGCGGCCCACAAGGCGCCTGCCGGCGAGGTCGCGCTGCTTCTCCATCTCGACGACCTCACCGTCGAGACGCTTCCGCTCGACGGGGTCCGACGTGTCGCGGGGCTCCTCGTTCATGCCGAGGGTGCGGCCGACCGGGTGAAGGCGGCCGACCGCGAGGCGCTGAACGACGGCCTGAAGCGCGCTGCGGCCCGTTTCGGATGCCCAGTGGTCGCGTTGGAAGACGGCTGGGCCGCGGACCTGCCGGTCGTCACGCCGTGGGCGCCCGGCGGACCGAGCGCCGCCGCGCTGCCGTCGGACTGCCTGCGCGTCCGCCGGCCGTGGGACGAAGTGGCCTGGCCGCGCGCGACGCGTGGCTACTCCCGGCTGCGCTCGGCGATCCCCGACGTCCTCGACACCTGCGGGGTGCCATGAGCGAACTGACGGTCTGGCACGATGGCTCGTGCCCCCTTTGCCGACGCGAGATCGCGCTGATGCGGCGTCTTGACCGGCGCGGTGCGATCCGCTTCGAGGACGCCGCGGCCGGCGAGGGGGCTGACTGTCCGATCGACCGGGCCGAGCTTCTCGCCCGTTTCCATGCGCGCGAAGACGGGCGCATCCTCAGCGGAGCGGCGGCCTTCGCCGCCATGTGGCGCGCCATCCCCGCCTTGCGTCCGCTCGGCCTCCTGTTTCGCAGCCGACCCGCGCTGGCCGTGCTGGAGGTGCTGTATCAGGCCTTCCTGCGCTTGCGCCCGCGCCTCCAGCGACTGGCCTTGCGATGGGAGAGATCATGAGACCGACACCCGACCCGACACGCGACGGTCAGGAAAGCGTCTGGGACTATCCGCGACCCGCGATCGCGGAACGGTGCAGCGCCCATGTCGTCATCGAGCACAAGGGCCGCCGCATCGCCGACAGCCGCCGCACCGTGCGCACGCTCGAGACCAGCCACCCGCCGACCTACTACATCCCGGTCGAGGACATCGCGCCCGGCATCCTGCGGCGCGGCGTCGGTCGGTCCATATGCGAATGGAAGGGCGCCGCGACCTACTGGGACGTGGTCGTCGACGGGGAGGTGCTCGCCTCGGTCGGCTGGAGCTACGCGTCACCGACGCCGGCCTTCGAGATTCTGCGCGACCACGTCGCCTTCTACGCCCGGCCGTTCGATCGTTGCCTCGTCGACGGCGAGACGGTCTCGCCGCAGCCGGGCGGCTTCTACGGCGGCTGGATCACCTCGAAAGTCGCCGGGCCGTTCAAGGGCAAGCCGGGAACCATGGGCTGGTAGCGTGGCGCACCCGGGCGGTCCGCTCCGTGGGAATGCTCCTCAGCGCGACTGTTCCAAAACGAAGACCGGGGGCGCCTCCGGCCGCAGCATGTCGCGCGTCAGCTCCATGCTGCTCGCTCCGACACGGTGGACGCGTCCAGAGGGGAACCGGTCGAGGAAGCGCTCGACCGGTTCGATCGCGAGCACGCCACGCGCGCTGTAGTAGTGCATCGGGATGATCGCGCCGGGGCGGATCCGCTCGATCGCGCGATCGAGATCGTCGAGCGCGATCGTCGCATGCTCGCCGGTCAGCGCGAGCAGGAGATCGACCTGACCGGCGAGGGCGTCGAGCTGGTCGTCGGCGATCGGGTTGCCGACGTCCCCCATGTGGAGAACGCGGATCCCGCCGAGCTCGAAGAGGTAGAGCGCATTGGCGTCGGGGTCGCGGTTGGACGCCGCCCGGAAGTCGAAGGTCAGGCTCTCGTAGGTCGGGAAGGCGCGGACGGCGAGCCCCTTCACCACCGTGCCCTCGCTCGGCAGTTCCAGCGTATTGACCACCACCGGTTCGCCGAGGACATGGCTCGGATCGGAATGGAAACGGTCGGTCGCCGAACTCATCAGGACGATGTCGGCCGGCTCGTCGATCGGGTCGAACCCGCTCTGGCCGGGGCCGGGCGTATAAGGGTCGGTGACGACCGCAAGGCCGTCCGCTTCCAGGCGAAAGCTGGCATGGGCGTAGAAGGTGATCTTCATCGGTCGTCTCCCGTCGCGTCCGCTCGGTCCGTCAACCCTCAATGCGCCGGCGGCACATGCTCCCCGGCCTCGACGCGGATCGGCAGCACGTTGCCGGGCGGGGGCAGGGGGCAGACCGCGAAGTCGGTGAAGGCGCAGGGCGGGCTGACGGCGTGGTTGAAGTCGAGAACGATGGTCTCGTCCGCGACGTCCTCACCGAAGAGAAAACGCGCGGCGGGATAGGTCTCGCCGGTTTTTGCCGTCGCGTCCCGGAACACGAACTGCGGGCGCTCGGGCGTGCCGTGCGTGGCCAGCAACTCGTATTGCTGGCCTTCCCGTTCAAAAACGGCGCGGTGCGTCGCCTCCACCTCAGTGCGTATGCTGCGGCTGGTGTCGATCTCGACCGAGTGGGGCGTGTCCAGCCGCTCCCAGCGGGCGACGATCCGCCAGGTCGGATCGTAGGAGAAGGCGGTCAGTTTCGGCAGGCGTTCGCCCTCGAGCGGCGTCGTGTCGCGCACGCGCAGCGCGTTCTCGCCGTTCAGCGTCGTGACTTCGAGCAGGAGGTTGCCGCTCGAAAAGCGTGGCGGCGCCGACTTCGACAGGGCAAGGCGCTGCTCCGCGCCGCCGCCGGCCGGCTGAAAGCGCACGCCGGTCTCGTCCTGCGTGAGCGTGCCGACCTCGGTGGGGCCGGTCGGCAGCACGATGTCGTTGTCCTGTCCGCTGCCGATGCGGAACCGCCCGTTCTCCAGCGGATAGCGGCCGACGATGTTGAGCCACCCGTCGGGTCGGGCGAGATCGGCGAGCCGCCGCTCCCGCCACGCTGCAAACCCGGTCTTCGCGTCCTCGGCGGTCTCGCTCATGGAATGGGTCCTTCCGGTCTCGTGCCGAAGCAGGCTGGCGTTTGCGGGCCGGGTCTAGCGAGGCTGCGACCCGGCGCGCAACCCTTGCGATCGCGTTTGCCGCAAGGCGGCCTCTGTCAGGCGCTCGCCGGCACGCGTGCGATCACCTTGATCTCGAAGTCGAAGCCCGCCAGCCAGGTGACGCCGACCGCCGTCCAGTTCGGATAGGGCGCGGCGCCGATCACGCCGTCGCGCACCGTCATGATCGTCTCGAACTGGGCTTCCGGGTCGGTGTGGAAGGTGGTCACGTCGATCACGTCGTCGAAGGTGCAGCCGGCGGCGGCGAGGACGTTGGCGAGGTTGGCGAAGGCCCGCCGCACCTGCGCCTCGAAGTCGGGCTCGGGCGAGCCGTCGTCGCGGCTGCCGACCTGACCCGACACGAACAGGAGGTCGCCCGAGCGGATGGCCGCGGAATAGCGGTGCGCGTCGTAGAGGGCGTGACGGTTGGCGGGAATGATGGCCTGACGCTGAAGCATGGGTCGGTTCCTGAATGGATAAGGAGGGGCGAGCATGGAGGCGCTCGCGCGCGCTTCACTTCCTCCCGCGGGTTTGATATACGCGGCGTATGTGAATTGGTCGCACACATACGCAGCGTATGTCAAGCGCTCGCGGCAGGAGAACATTCGCGATGGCGGCAGCGGGTCGACGGGCGGAACAGATGGAGGCGACGCGCGCCAGGCTGATCGCGGCCGCGCGCGCGGCCTTTGCCGAGAAGGGCTATGCGGCGGCGTCGATGGACGAACTCACCGCGCAGGCCGGCCTGACGCGCGGCGCGCTCTATCACAACTTCGGCGACAAGAAGGGCCTGCTGCAGGCCGTGGTCGACCAGATCGACGGCGAGATGGCGGAGCGGGCGAAGCGCGACGCGACCGCGGCCGGCGGCGGTTTCGAGGCGCTGCTCGCCGAGGGCATCGCCTATATCGAGCTGGCGCTGGAGCCCGAGGTGCAGCGGATCGTGCTTCTCGACGGGCCCGCCGTGCTCGGCGATCCCTCGCGCTGGCCCTCGCAGGACAGCTGCCTGCGAACGACGATCCGCACCCTGGAGGACCTCATCGCCGCGCGTGTCGTGAAGCCCGTCGACCCGGAGGCCGCGGCGCGGCTGATCAACGGCGCGGCCCTCAACGCGGCGCTCTGGATCGCAGCTGCGGAAGATCCGCGCGCGGTCCTCGGCAAGGCCGTCGATGCTTTCCGGCAGCTCTGCTCGGGCCTCCTGCGCGCCGATTGACCGCGGGGCCATATGGCTACCCAGCCGCTCCGATCGGGCGTAGGCTTCGCTCCGATCTCGGGAGTGCACCCATGGTTCTCGATCGTCGTTCTCTGCTCGCGGCGCTTGCCCTTGCGCCCCTCGGCCTCGCGTCCGCCCGCGCCGCGACGCCGGAGCCTCTCTCCGACCCGCCGCTTCTCGGCAGCGACTACCGGGCGGCCCGCGCCGGCTTCCGGACCAGGCTCCTTCGGCGCGGACCCGCACCCGACGAGGGCGATCCGCTGACGGCCCCGGACGGCGCGGTGGCGCTCCGCTACCCATCGGGCCCGCGCGAGCTCGTCGCCTGGGCGAGCCCGCCGGGCGACGCTTCGGCGCGCAAGCCGGCCGTCCTCGTTCTCCACGGCGGCAACGCGATCTGGCACGGCCACTGGCAGGACCTCGCAGCGCCCTTTGTTGCGGCAGGCTTTCATGCGCTGATGCCGACGATGCGCGGCGAGAACGGCCAGCCCGGCGACTTCTCCGCCTTCTACGACGAGACCGACGACGTGCTCGCCGCCGCCGCGGTTCTGCGGGCGCGTCCCGACGTCGATCCAGAGCGCGTCTACATCAGCGGCCACAGCATCGGCGGCACGCTGACGCTTCTCGGCGCGCTCGCCGGCGATTTTCGCGCGGCGGCCGCCCTGTCGCCGTCGCCGGACACGCGCATCTTCTTCCGGCGCTTCGCCGACGAGGTCCCGTTCGACATATCGGACCCGCGCGAGGTCGAGATGCGTTCGGCCGTGTGCTTCGCCTCCGGCTTCCGCTGCCCGGTCCTCATGTCGCACGGCGACGGCGAAACGCGCTCGAGCGGCGCGATCGACCTGACCGTCGCGCGCGCCAGAGCCGCCGGGCAGACCGCCGAACACCGCGTCGTGCCGGGCGATCACATGGGCTCGATCCCCGGCAGCATCCGCGAGGCGCTCGCCTTCTTCGCCCGCGTGGGTTGAAAGGCGAGCGCCCGGACTCTTGCGCCTCAGGAGGCGTGGGGGAGGGCGGCGTGTGGCTCCCGCCCGGCGGCCGCCGACTTGGCGGCGCCCCGACGCACGAGGACGTAGAACAGGGGCGTCAGGAACAGGCCGAACACGGTGACGCCGAGCATGCCGGAGAAGACCGCGACGCCCATCGCCGAGCGCATCTCGGCACCCGCACCCGTCGACAGGACCAGCGGCAGGACGCCCATGATGAAGGCGAGCGAGGTCATCAGGATCGGCCGCAACCGCAGCCGCGCCGCCTCGATCGCCGCATCGCGCGGAGTGCGCCCTTCGGCTTCCAGTTCGCGGGCGAACTCGACGATCAGGATGGCGTTCTTCGCCGACAGGCCGACCAGAACGATCAGGCCGATCTGGGTGAAGATGTTGTTGTCGCCCGCCGTCAGCCAGATGCCCGCCAGCGCCGAGAACAGGCCGGCCGGCACGATCAGGAGGATCGCGATCGGCAGCGTCAGGCTTTCGTACTGCGCGGCGAGCACCAGGAAGACGAGGAGCAGCGCCAGGGGGAAGATCACGATGCCGGAATTGCCCGCGATGATCTCTTGGTAGGTCAGCTCGGTCCATTCGAAGGCGAAGCCCGGCGGCAGCGTCTCGGCGGCGATCCGCTCCACCGCGGCCTGCGCCTGCCCCGACGAGAAGCCGGGCGCGGCGTTGCCGTTGACGTCGGCGGCGAGGAAGCCGTTGTAGCGTAGCGCCCGCTCCGGCCCGGCCACCGTGTCGACCGACAAGAGCGCCGACAGCGGGATCATCTCGCCCGTGGTCGAGCGGACCTTGAGGCTGCCGATGTCCTCGGCCCTTGCGCGATAGGGCGCATCGGCCTGGACCCGCACCGAGTAGGTACGGCCGAACTCGTTGAAGTCGTTGACGTAGAGCGAGCCGAGATAGATCTGCAGCGTGTTGAAGATCTCGGTGATCGGCACGTTCAGCTGCCGGGCGCGCGCGCGGTCGACGTCGGCGAAGAGCTGCGGCACGTCAATGCCGTAGCCCGTGAACATGCCGGTCAGTTCGGGCGCCTGATAGGCCTTCGCGAGGAAGCCCTTCACCACGTCGTCCAGCGCCTTGTAGCCCTGGCCGGAGCGGTCCTCGATCTGCAGCTTGAAGCCGCCGATGGTGCCGAGGCCCTGGACGGGCGGCGGCGGGAAGATGGCGGTGAAGGCCTCCTCGATCCCAGCGAACTGTCCGTTCAGCGCCTGCGCGATGGCGCCGGCCGAAAGCTCCGGCGTCTTGCGGTCCTCAAACGGGGCGAGGGTCAGGAAGACGACCGCGGCGTTCGAGGAGTTGGTGAAACCGTTGATCGAGAGGCCCGGGAAGGTGATCGTCGATTCGACGCCGGGCGTCTTCAGGGCGATCTCGCCCATGCGCTTCGCCACGGCTTCGGTGCGGTCGAGCGAGGCGCCGTCGGGCAGCTGCGCGAAGCCGACGAGATACTGCTTGTCCTGCGCCGGCACGAAGCCGCCGGGCACCTTCTGGAACAGCACGACCGTCAGCGCGACGAGCACGATGTAGACGCCGAGCATCATCCCCTTGCGGGTGATCAGGCGTCCCAGCCCGTTGCCGTAGCGGCGCGACGAGGCGCCGAAGAAGCGGTTGAAGCCGCGGAAGAACCAGCCGAGCGCGCCGTCGAGGATGCGCGTCAGACGATCCTTCGGCGCATCGTGGCCCCGCAGGAGGAGGGCGGCGAGCGCTGGCGACAGGGTGAGCGAGTTGAAGGCCGAGATGACGGTCGAGATCGCCAACGTCAGCGCGAACTGCCGGTAGAACTGGCCGGTGAGTCCGGAGATGAAGGCGAGCGGCACGAACACGGCGACGAGCACCAGCGCGATCGCGACGATCGGACCCGACACCTCGCGCATCGCCTGATAGGTCGCCTCGCGCGGCGAGAGGCCGTTCTCGATGTTGCGCTCGACGTTCTCGACGACGACGATCGCGTCGTCCACCACGATGCCGATGGCCAGGACGAGGCCGAAGAGCGACAGCGCGTTGATCGAGAAGCCGAGGAGATGCATCACCGCGAAGGTGCCGACGATCGAGACGGGCACGGCCAGAAGCGGGATGATCGAGGCGCGCCAGGTCTGGAGGAAGACCACGACGACGATCACGACCAGCACCACGGCTTCGAGCAGGGTGTGGACCACGGCGTCGATCGAGGCGCGCACGAACTGGGTCGTGTCGTAGACGATCTCGTAGTCGACGCCGTCCGGCATCGTCTGCTTGATCTCGGCCATTGTGCGGCGCACCTCGTCGGCGATCGCGATGGCATTGGAGCCGGGTGCCTGGAAGACGGGGACGGCGACCGCCGGCTCGTTGGAAAGGAGCGAGCGCAGGGCGTATTCCGAGGCGCCGAGCTCGACGCGGCCGATGTCGCGGATGCGCGTGATCGCGCCCGTCTCGGGATCGGTGCGAACGATGATGTCGGCGAATTCCTCGACGTCCCGCAGGCGCCCCTGCGCGTTGACGGACAACTGGAACTCGACGCCGGCGACGCTCGGCGAGGCGCCGATGACGCCGGCCGCGGCCTGCACGTTCTGCTCGCGGATCGCGGTCACGACGTCGTTTGCCGAGAGGCCGCGGGCGGCGGTCTTCTCGGGGTCGAGCCAGATGCGCATGGAATAGTCGCCCGAGCCGAAGAGCTGGACCTGGCCCATGCCGTCGATGCGCGCGAGGCGGTCGCGCACGTTGAGAAGCGCGTAGTTGCGAAGATAGGTGAGGTCGTAGCGCCCGTTGGGCGAGGTGAGGTGAACGACCAGCATGAGGTCGGGCGAGGACTTCACCACCGACACGCCGAGGCGGCGGACTTCCTCGGGCAGGCGCGGCTCGGCCTGCGCGACGCGGTTCTGGACGAGCTGTTGCGCCTGGTCGGGATCGGTGCCGATGCGGAAGGTGACGGTCAGCTGCAGCGTGCCGTCCGTCGTCGCCTGGCTCGACATGTAGAGCATGTTCTCGACGCCGTTGATCTGCTCCTCGAGCGGCGTCGCCACCGTCTCGGCGATCACGGCCGGATTGGCGCCGGGATAGGCGGCGCGCACGACGACCGAGGGTGGCACGACCTCGGGATATTCCGAGATCGGCAGCGCGAAGATGGACAGGAGGCCGCCAAGGAAGATCATGACGGACAGGACGCCCGCAAAGACGGGACGGTCCACGAAGAACCGGGAAATGTTCACGGGCTGACGCTTTCGAAGGGGAAGGACGAGGGACGGCCCCGGCGGAGCGGGAGGGACTCCGCCGGGGGCCTCGGCTCAGCGCGTGGCGGGGGCGTCCGCGCTGGCCTGTCGGTCGAGGCTGCGGCCGGTCTCCATCGAGACCATCTGGGGGGCGACCTTGGCGCCGGGGCGCAGACGCTGCAGGCCATTGACGACGACGCGCTCGTCGACGGCGAGGCCGCTTTCGACGACACGCATGTCGCCGGACGCCGCGCCGAGATGCACTTCGCGGTACTGCACCGTATCGGTCTCGTCGACCACCAGCACATAGCGCTTGTCCTGATCGGTGCCGACCGCCCGCTCGGACACGAGAAGGGCCGGTTCCGCCTTGGGTTCACCAAGACGGACCTTGGCGAACTGGCCCGGCATCAGCGCTCCCTCGGCGTTCGGAAAGGCGACGCGGATGGCGACCGTGCCGTTGGCGGGGTCGACGGTCGGATCGACGAAGCGGACATGGCCTTCGACGCTGCCACCGTTCTGGAGATCGAGGCGAGCCGGAATGCGCCCGATGCCGTCCATGCCGCCGGCGGACTGCAGCAGGCGCTGCGTGCTGCCCTCGTCGGCGTCGATCGTGGCGTAGACGGGATCGACCGACACCATCCGCGCCAGGACCGGCGAGGCGGCCCCGGCCGAGACGAGGTTGCCGCTCGTCACGAGGAGCCGCCCGATACGCCCGGACACCGGCGCCCGGATCTCGGTATAGGAGAGATCGAGCTCGGCGCTGCGCAGAGTGGCGGCGGCAGCCGAGAGCTGGGCCTGCGCCTCGGCGGCGGCCTGGACACGGCGCTCGTATTCGGAGCCTGCGATGGTGCGGTTCCCCTGAAGCTGTGCGCCGCGATCGCGTTCGCCTTCGGCAAACGCGAGGCGCGCCTGCGCAGCCTGCAGGTCGGAGCGGGACCGCTCCACCGCTGCGCGATAGGGCTCGGGATCGATGGTGACGAGAAGCGCACCCTTTTCCACCAGGGCACCCTCCTCGAAATGCGTCGCGAGGACCGCACCGGCGACGCGCGAGCGGATCTCGACCCGCTCGACCGCCTCGAGCCGGCCCGAATGGCGCGACCAGAGCTCGACCGGACGCCGCTCGACCCGGGCGACCGATGCCGGCACGGCCGCTGGGGGCGCGGCTTCGCTCGTTTCGGCGCCGGCCGCTGGCCGGGGCTCATGGCTGATCACGCCGAGGCCAAGGAATGTGACGGCAAAGGCCGCCGCGACGGAACTTGCCATGACCGCGGCGACGCCGTTCAGGACGGAATGGAGTTTGGACATGGGGTCTTCCTCGATCGATGCGGGGGGCGGACGGATGGGAAAGGCGGGAGGCCCGCCGGCGCGCGGGGGCGCTGACGGCAGGCCGCTTTCTCAGAAGCTGTCGGAGCCGGGAACGATCGCGCCGCCCCGGGCAAAGGACTGGCTGCGGGCGTTCTCGCGCACCTCAGGCCGTTCGGCCGGCACGAAGGACTCCGAGCGCACGGTGCGGCCGGACTGGTAGCCGTAGGAGGTCTCGGAACGATCGCGGCTCTTCACAGTCCCGGTCACCACCGAGTGGTCGGCGGCAGCCTGCGCCTGGCGCACGCCGAGATCGGAGCCCGGAACGAGGTCCGCGGCGGAGGCGAAGCCGGCAGAGAGCAGGAGGGCGGCGGTGGCGGAGAAAAGAATGCGGGACATGGGTTGGTCTCCGGAAAACAGGTCGCAAGAGATCGCTGCCGCGACGCCGGGGGCGCGCGGAACAAGCGGTCGGAAGGTTGGGAACGGGAGGCCGCATGCGGAGAGCGCGCGCCCATCCCTGCCGCAGCACGAACGTGCGTCGGCATCGGGTCCGGTCTCGGACATCGGGTGGGCGATCTTGGTGCCACCGTCCCGATGTTGATTACCGATCGGTATGGAAAGAGCTAGACGCTCCCCTCCTCGATGTCAACGGAATATTTTACCGATGAGTATAAAAGATGCCGAAGGGGGACTGCGGGCATCTCGTCAGGCCCGTTCGCGGCGGTATCGCAAGATATGGTCCACGAAGGCGCGCAGGCGCATCGGCATGTCGCGGCGGCTGGGATAGTAGAGGAAGAAACCGGGGAAGGGCGGGCAGAAGGCGTCCAGCACCGACACGAGGGTTCCGCGTTCGAGATCCTCGTGGAACGTGTCCTCCATGCCAAAGCTGATGCCGGCTCCCGCGCGGGCCAGCTGCACCATCAGGCGCATGTCGTTGGTGGTGACTTCCGGTTCGACCGAGACCGTGAAGTCGCGTTCGTCTTCGGCAAATTCCCAGCGATAGGGCGCGGCGCGTGGTGCCGGACGCCATCCGATGCAGCGGTGGGCAGCCAACTCGCGCGGGTGCAGGGGCGTGCCAGCCCGTTCGAGATAGACAGGCGCGGCCACTGCGACCTGGCGCTGGTCGCCCGACACCGGCACGGCGATCATGTCCTGCTCGATCACCTCGCCAAGCCGCACACCGGCGTCGAAGCCCTGCGCCACGATGTCGAACTCCTCGTCGGTGACGAGGACGTCGAGCTGCACGTCGGGGCAGGCATCGCAGAAGCCTGCCAGCAGCGGGCCGGATAGGACGCTCTCGGCGATCGAGGACACGGCCAGCCGCAACTGTCCGCGCACGGCGGAGCGATGGGCCCGAACCCCGTCCAGCGCTGCCCGCATGTCGGCGATGGCCGGGGCGATCTCGCCTCGCAGCCGCTCGCCTTCCTCGGTCAGGCTCATGCTGCGCGTCGTGCGGCGGACCAGCGACACGCCGAGATCGGCCTCAAGACGCCGCAGCGACTGGCTGACCGCGGAGCGGGTGACGCCGAGACGATCGGCGGCGGCACGCAGGCTCGCCTCCTCGGAGATGACGGCGAAGACGGACAGGGCGTTCAGGTCGTCGTGCATTGGTTATCGTGGCTTACCAAGGCGTGCAGTGGAAGGTGGCTTTTGGCGACAATGGAGCGGGTCTATCTCATCGGCAACCGCCCCGGTCGACGAAATTGCCGGAGCGGGATGAACGCAAACCACGCAAAGGAGGCCCTCATGGCTCTCGACAAGGTCGTTCTCATCACCGGCGCCTCGTCCGGCATCGGCGAAGGCATCGCTCGCGAACTCGCTGGCGCCGGCGCCACGCTCATGCTCGGAGCCCGTCGCACGGACCGGTTGGACGCGCTCGCCGAGGAGCTCCGACGCAACGGCGCCCGTGTGGCGACCCGCCGCCTCGACGTCACCGACCGCGCCGACGTCGCAGCCTTCGCCGAGGCGGCCCGCGCCGCGTTCGGGCGTGTCGACGCGATCGTCAACAACGCCGGCGTCATGCCGCTGTCGCCGCTCGCCGCGCTGAAGGTGGACGAGTGGGACTGGATGATCGACGTCAACGTGAAGGGTGTCCTCTACGGCATTGCGGCCGTGCTGCCGGAGATGACGGCGCGCGGCTCCGGCCACGTCGTCAATACCGCCTCGATCGGCGCGCTCGCCGTGTCGCCGACCGCCGCCGTCTACTGCGCGACGAAGTTCGCTATCCGAGCCATCTCGGACGGGCTGCGGCAGGAGCGGCAGGACATCCGCGTGACCTGCATCCATCCGGGCGTCGTGGAAAGCGAACTGGCCTCGACCATCACCGACCGCGACGCGGCGACGCTGATGGAGAGCTTTCGCTCGGTCGCCCTGAAGCCGGACGCGATCGGCCGCGCCGTACGCTTCGCGCTGGAACAGCCGGAGGACGTCGACGTCAGCGAGGTGGTCGTGCGTCCCCTCCGGTCGGCGCACTGATGCGCCGGCTCGTCCTTGCGGGCGCCACCCTTGCGGCCGCGTCCGTCCTTCCGTCCCAGGCCGAGGAGGCTGTCATGCCGGACCAGAACCATCCCTATGTCGGCCTTTGGGTCACCGACGATGGCCACGTGCGCCACGAGCTTCTCCCGAACGGTCGCTATGACGAAGCGCGCGGCACGCGCGAGAGCGCCTATCGCGGCCGATACGAGGTGTCCGGCACCCATATCGAGTACTGGGACGATACCGGCTTCACCGCCGACGGCGATTTCGTCGATGCCGATACGCTGCACCATGGCGGAATGGTGCTTCGCCGTCGCTGAGCGAAGACGGGCTGCCGCAGCAGGGAAAGCCTGCGGCGGCTCGGCCACAGCACCGCCACAATCCGGCCTTGCGCTTCGGCGCGCGTCCACAATCCGCTGTCGCCGCGCCGCGCCGTCTTGCATGCTCCCGTCGGACCGGCTGCGGGGGCTTGCCGGAGGGGGACGTTTCGCATGAGCCGTATCGATTGCCGGGCCGTTCTGGCCGCTACCACCGCGCTTCTCGTCGCCGGCACGGCGCTGCCCGCGCTGGCG
Source organism: Aureimonas phyllosphaerae (assembly GCF_900113065.1). Lineage (GTDB taxonomy): Bacteria > Pseudomonadota > Alphaproteobacteria > Rhizobiales > Rhizobiaceae > Aureimonas > Aureimonas phyllosphaerae. The sequence continues at coordinate 556,420 of NZ_FOOA01000001.1, read as the reverse complement.
CAGGTCGCCGGACCCGTCATCAGCTTCGGCGACTCCCTGTCCGACAACGGCAACCTCTACCTCCTGACCGGCCGGCCGGCATCGCCGCCCTATTTCGCAGGCCGCTTCTCGAACGGGCCGGTCTTCACCGAATACCTCAACGGCGGTCCGATGCAGCAGGCGGGCGCGGCGACCCTCGCGGGCGTGCGCATCAATCCCGAACTGTCGCAGAACTATGCGTTCGGCAACGCCCGCACCGACCGGCTGGACGGCCTGCTGCCGCCCGGTATCCCCGCGCAGATCGATGCGTTCGAGCTGCAGGACGGGCGCTTCGGCGCGAGCGACGTCGTCACCCTCTACGGCGGCGCCAACAACATCATCCAAGAGATCAACACGCCCGGCGCGACCGCCGCGCTGGTCGGCGCGGAAGCCGTGGCGTCGGCCGGCGACGTCGCCGCCTCGCTCGCCCGCCTCGGTCGTCTCGGCGCGCCCACCGTCGCCGTCCTCAACCTGCCCGACATCGGCGCGACGCCGGCCTTCTCGGCGACCCTGCAAGGGTCGGTGGCCGGAACGCTCGCCACAAACGCCTTCAACACCGCGCTGCGGGCCGGCGTGGCGCAGGTCGCCGCAGGGCTGCCGAACACCGACGTCGTGCTCGTCGACGTCCAGCGCCTCGGGGCGCTGGTCGCGAGCGATCCGGCGCGCTTCGGCATCCTCAACACGCGCGACGCCTGCCTGTCGACGCCGGCCTGCGCGGCGGCCCCCGTCAGCGTCCAGAACACCTATCTCTACTGGGACGGCATCCACCCGACGACCGGCGTCCACCGCCTGTTCTCGCAGCTCGTCGAGGACTACCTGTCGGTCGGAACCACCGCTGCGGCGGTCGGCTCGCTGACGGAGACCGCGCTTCTCGATCGCATGACGGCGAACGAGGCGGTGCGCGACCGGGCCCGCGTCGCCGCGCTGCGCCTGCCGCCGCCGGCCACCGGCTCGGACGCGGCGATCGCCGTGCCGTTCTCCGACCTCTACGTCTCGCTCGGCGGCAGCCGCTTCGAGCGCGACGGGGCGCGCGACTACCGCTTCGACAACGGCTCGGTCCGCATCGGCTACGACCACCGCCTGACCGACCGGGTCCTGATCGGCGGTGCGCTGTCGGCGGCCGCCGGCGAGGTGGACGACGCGCGCCTCACCTACGACACGCTGTCCTTCGCCGCCGACCTCTACGCCACGGCTCTGTTTGGCCCGGCCTATGTGACCCTCTCGGGCGGCGTCGCGCATCACGACTACGAGGACCTCGACCGGCGGACCCTCGTTTCGACCGTCGTCAATCGCGGCACCAACACCAACGGCGTGTCGGCCAATGTCGGCCTCGAGGCCGGCTACGGCTTTCAGGCCGGCGCCTTCACGATCACGCCGGCGCTCGGGCTCGACTACCTCTACGCAGATGCCGACGGCTATGCCGAGAGCGGCGCCGCGGCCGAGATCGTCTATGGCGACACGCAGCGCAACGCGCTGCTCGGCTCGGCGAACCTGCACCTCGGCTATGTCACCGATCTCGGCGGCCGACCGCTCGCGCTGACCGGCCGCATTGGCTACGAGGACATCCTCACAGAAGACGACGCGCGCGTCTCGGCGGCGATCGCCGGCGGCATCACCCGCGCACGCTCCAGTGCGCTCGACGATCTGGCGGCGCGTGGCTTCGTGGCGGGCGTCGGCGTCGATGCGGGCCTCACCGACCGCCTGTCGCTTACCGGCCGCTATTCGATCGGCACGAGCTCGGACATCGACACCAGCCACGTCGGCGAGGTCGGCTTGAAGTATCGCTTCTGACGAGAACGGATGCGGCGCGGCGGGCATCTGACGCGGCGTCGCCTCAGACCGCGGTGCCGAGCTTGATGCGGCTGAGGTCGGAGAAGCGGGGGATCGCGTAATCCTCGGTCCCGACCATAGTCGGGCGGCCGGTCAGCACCTCGGCCGCGAGGCGTCCCGCGCCCGGCCCGATGCCGAAGCCGTGGCCGGAGAAGCCGGTCGCCACCACGACGTCGGGATCGGTCTCGATCCGGTCGATATAGGGGATCGCGTCGGGGGTGACGTCGATATAGCCGGCCCAGCGCTGGAGGATCCGGGCGCCGCCGAGCGCCGGGAAGAAGCCGGCGGCCTTTCGCAGAAGGGCCTCTCCGTCGCCGGCGCGGGGCCGGGGGTCGAGCATCCGCGCGCCGGTATAGGATCGAGGCGCCAGCGTCTCGCGGAAGGACTGCAGCGCGATGTGCGGGCGGATGCCGCGGCCTTGCTGGCGCAGCATCGGCGCGAACTCGCGAAGGAAGCGGAGGCTGTCGGGCGTCAGCGGCGCGTCGTAGGTTGAGCTGTCGGCGATCGTGTAGCCGCCGTCGAGGCGCTTGCGGACGCCGATCTTGTCGATCCAGATCGAGGCCTCGGGACCACCCTCGACCGCCGATGTGCGGAACACGGAGCCGAGGACCTTCAACTGCGGCAGGCGGAGGCCAAGGCTTCGGCCAAAGGCGCTGGACCAGGCGCCGGCCGCCACGAGAACGCCGGAGCACGCGATCCGCCCATGCTCGGTGAGAACGGCGTCGACCCGCCCCGCCGACCGCTCGACGCCGTTGACCGCGCAGGGCGCGAGGACGGTCAGGCCCTTGGCCCTGGCGGCGCGCACGATGGCCGGGACGGCGAGCTGGGGTTCGGCGCGCCCGTCGCTCGCGACGAAAAGGCCGAGGCGCTGGCGCAGCGGCGCATCGCGCGTCACCTCGCGCAGGCGCGCGCCCGTCAGGATCTCGGCGTCGACGCCCTGCGGCCGGGCCATCCGTGCCCAGGCCTCGAACGAGGCTTCCTCTTCGGCGGTCTCGGCGACGAAGAGCGTGCCGTGCTGGCGGAAGCCGACATCGGCGCCCACCGTCTCGGCCATCCCGCGCCACAGGCGCAGGCTCTCGACGATGAGCGGCACCTCGCGCTCGTCGCGCCCGGCCTGCCGGCACCAGCCCCAGTTGCGGCTGGACTGCTCGCCGGCCACCTGTCCCTTTTCGCAAAGGACGACGGAATGGCCCGCCTCGACGAGATGAAGAGCGGCTGCCGCCCCGATGATGCCGCCGCCGATGACGACGAAATCCACCTTGGTCGGCACGCGCGTGTCGCTGGCGACGAGATCGAGATGAGGTCCCATGATGGGTCTTCGTAGAGCAAACCGGGGAAGGGGCGGTCAAGCCTTGTGATCATGACGGGCGCGGATCACGGCGCCGGACTTGGGGGTTGCCGAGTTGTGCGGCGAGGGGCGTCGTGGCACGCTCAACCATCCTCTCAAAGGCATCCACCCTGCGACGTTGGCTCGCCACTTTGCCTACAAACTAGGCAAGCCCTTCTTCTCATCAAAGTGGTTGACGCCGCTGTGATCCTGTCGCAGGATCGCCCGACATACCGGCCTTGTCTGCCGGACGGCATTCGAGCCCCGTCGGTCCGACGCGACGCCCTTCCGGCATCGCGGCGCGCTTGCGGGGCTTTTTCGTTTCGGGAACTGCGACATGAAGCAACCCATCGACATCGGCGTCCTGTTCTCCCGCTCCGGCAGCTACGACCGGCTCGGCGAGGCGTGCCGCGAGGGCGCGATGGGGGCGATCGAGGCCGTCAACGCTGATCCCGCGCGGCGCATTCGCTTCCGTGTCGCCGAGCGCGATCCGGCCGGCCGGATCGAAGCCTATGCGCCGCTCTGCGCCGATCTCCTCGTCACTGATGGCGTGCGCCATGTCGTCGGCTGCATCACCTCCTGGAGCCGGAAGGACGTGATCCCGGTGCTCGAGAAGCACGGCGGACTTCTGTGGTATCCGGCGCCCTACGAGGGGTTCGAGGCGAACGAGCACGTCGTCTACCTGAACGCCGCGCCCAACCAGCACCTCGTGCCGCTCGTGGCGCACGTTGCCGCGCGATATGGGCGCGACGCCTTTCTCGTCGGTTCGAACTACATCTGGGGCTGGGAGATGAACCGCATCGCCCGCGACCTCGTGGCGGATGCCGGCGGGGAGGTGAGGGGCGAGCGGTACCTCGCGCTTGGCGACACGGATGTCGGCCGGCTCGTCGCCGAGATCCGCGCGACCGCGCCGGACTTCGTCCTCAACAACCTGATCGGCCCGTCCGCTTATGCCTTCTACGAGGCTTATGCGGCGCTCGGGCGCGAGGACGAGCGCTTCCGGCCCGAGCGGCGCCCGATCGTCTCGTGCAACCTGACCGAGGCGGAACTGCCCTCCATCGCGCCCTTCGGCGACGGGCACCTCTCCTCGCTCCCCTTCGTCCACGACGGCGCGCCGGGACCGGGCTCCTCGTTCGAGGCGGCGGCGCACGCCGCGGTCACGGTGCTCGCCGATGCGATCGAGGCGGCGGGGACGGACGAGCCGTCGGCGGTCCGCCGTGCGATGGGTGCGGGCATCCGCGAGACGGCGCTCGGGCCCATCCGCGTCGATCCGCTGACGCAGCATGCGGCGCTGCCCGTGCGCATCGCGCGCGTTCGCGGAAGCCGCTTCGAGGTGCTGGAGGAAAGCCGCGGGCGGGTCGAGCCCGATCCCTACCTGTCGCACTACGATCCGACGGCTACCTTTCGGCCCTCGCTGAGGCTGGTGAAATGACCCGGCGCGCGCGCATCCCCAATCTCGGCGGCGCCAGGGCCGTCGTCCTCCACCGCGAGCACGCCGCCGTCGAGGTCCTGATCCGCCAGCTCGGTGCGATCGGCCTCGAGGTCGAGCAGGCTTGGCCCGATCTTCCCGCGACCGCCGCCGGCGCGAACTTCCTGTTCTTCGACGTCGACCACGGCTTCGACGAGCAGTTTCCGTGGAAAGCCGGCGAGGCGCCGATGCCGCTCGTCGCCTTGATCGGCTCGGAAGCGCCGGGGCGCATCGAATGGGCGCTGTCGCTCCAGGCGGACGCGCAGATCGTGAAGCCTGTCGGCAATGCCGGCGTCTATTCGGCGCTCCTGATCGCGCGGCGCGCCTTCGACGAGCGGCGGCGGCTCGGCGAGGAGATCGCCTCGCTCCGCCGTCGCATCGGCGAACGCCAGACCGTCGTGCGCGCCGTCGTCGCTCTATCCGGAGCCGGCATCGGCGAGGAACAGGCCTATGCGCAGCTCCGAGCGCTCGCCATGAGCTGGCAGGTCAGCCTCGAGGACGCCGCCCGCCGCATCGTCGAACTCAAGACCACGGAGGCCTCGGATGAGCGTCCTCGTCTCGCCTGACACGTCGGCGGTCCCTCCTGCCGCGCCGGTCGGCGGCGAGGGCGTCCTGAAGCGCCTCCTGTCGCGCAAGCTCGGCGTTCTCGGTCTCGTCGTCATCGCCGCGGTCGTGCTGGCCGCGATCTTCGCGCCGCTGATCGCCCCGTTCGACCCGAACGAACAGTTCTTCGACGGCCTGTCGCTCGAAGGCTCGCCGCTGCCGCCCTCCGTGACCTACTGGCTCGGCACCGATCTTCTCGGCCGCGACCTCTTCTCCCGCCTTCTCTACGGCGCCCGCAATTCGCTCGTCATCGGCATCGTCGCCAATGGGGCGGCGCTCGTCATCGGGACGCTGGTGGGCGTCGTCGCCGGCTACTATCGCGGGGTCGTCGGCTCCCTGCTGATGCGCTTCACCGACCTGATGATGGCCTTTCCGGCCTTGCTTCTGGCAATCTGCCTCGCCGCCGTGCTGCGGCCGAGCCTCTGGATCGTCGCCCTCGTCATCGCGCTGGTGAACTGGGTGCAGGTGGCGCGCGTCGTCTATTCGGAGACGCGCTCGCTCGCCGAGCGCGAGTTCATCCAGGCCGAGGTGACGCTCGGCGCCAGCTCCTCGCGCATCCTGTTCCGGCACGTCCTGCCACATCTCACCTCGACGGTCATCGTCTACGGCACGCTCGGCATCTCGACGACGGTTCTCCTCGAGGCGACGCTGTCCTTCCTCGGCGTCGGCGTGCAGCCGCCGGACGCCTCGTGGGGCAACATCATCTTCGAGAACCAGACCTACTTCCAGGCGGCCCCCTGGCTGGTCTTCTTTCCCGGCGCGGCGATCCTCCTGCTCGCGCTCGCCTTCAACCTCGTCGGCGACGCGCTGCGCGACGCGCTCGACCCGACCGAAGAGGGGCGCGGCTGATGGCGGTCTATCTCGCGCGGCGGCTCGTCCAGGCCGTCCTCATCCTGATCGGCGTCAGCCTCATCACCTTCGTGCTGCTCTATCTCCTGCCGGCCGACCCGGCGCGGCAGATCGCGGGCCGCACGGCGACCGCCGCGCAGGTCGCCAACATCCGCGCCCAGCTCGGGCTCGACCAGCCGTTCTTCGTCCAGTACGCTCGCTATCTCGGCAACCTCGTGCAGGGCGACCTCGGGCGCTCCCACCTCCAGCGCTCGGAGGTGGCGGACCTCATCTGGGCGCGGCTTCCCGCCAGCCTTCTTCTGATGCTGGCTGCGATCGTCTGCGAACTCGTGCTCGGCCTGACGATGGGCATCCTGGCGGCCGTGCGGCGCGGACGGGCTAGCGATCACGCGCTGATGGTGACCTCCTTCGTCACCGTCTCGGCGCCGCAGTTCGTGGTTGGGCTGCTTCTTCTCTACGTCTTCGCGGTGAAGCTCGGCTGGTTCCCGATCGGCGGCTACGGGACGTTCTCCCATCTCGTGCTGCCGGCGCTGACGCTCGGCATTCTCGGGGCCGGCTGGTACGCGCGCATGATGCGCTCCTCGATGGTCGACGTTCTGCGCCAGGACTACATGCGCACCGCCCGCGCCAAGGGCCTGAAGCGCTGGACGATCCTCCTGCGCCACGCGCTGCCCAACGCCATCCTGCCGATCATCGCGATGATCGGCATCGACATCGGCCTCTTCATGAGCGGCATCGTGGTGGTGGAGAGCGTTTTCGGCTGGCCCGGCATCGGCCAGCTCGCCTGGCAGGCGATCCAACGCGTCGACCTGCCGATCATCATGGGCGTCACGCTCGTGTCGGCCCTCGCCATCGTGATCGGGAACCTCGTGGCCGATCTCGTCGCCCCCTTCGTCGATCCCCGCATCAAGCTCCAGTGAAAGGAAGCCCGCCCATGCTCGCTCGTCTCAAGCGCGGCGCCGCAGCGCTCGCCATCTCCGCCGCCGTCCTGTCCGCGCCGATGGTGGCGCATGCGCAGGAGGGCGACACGATCACCGTCACCTACAAGGACGACATCGCGACGCTCGATCCCGCGATCGGCTACGACTGGCAGAACTTCTCGATGATCAAGGCGATCTTCGACGGGCTGATGGACTACGAGCCGGGCACCGCCAAGCTGCGGCCGGGTCTGGCCGAGTCCTACGAGATCTCGCCGGACGGCAAGGTCTTCACCTTCAAGCTGCGCGACGGCGTGAAATTCCACAACGGCCGCGCGATGACGGCCGAGGACGTGAAATACTCGTTCGAGCGCACGGTGAACCCGGCCACCCAATCGCCGGGTGCCGGCTTCCTCGGCTCGATCGAGGGCTTCGAGGCGATGCAGGGTGGCACGGCCACCGAGCTGTCGGGCGTGAAGATCCTCGATCCGAAGACGGTGCAGGTGACGCTGTCGCGCCCCGACGCGACCTTCCTGTCGGTGATGGCGCTGAACTTCTCCTTCATCGTGCCGAAGGAAGAGGTCGAGAAGTCGGGCGCTGACTTCGGGCGCAACCCGGTCGGCACCGGCGCCTTCAAGCTCGCCGAGTGGACGCTCGGCCAGCGTCTGGTTCTCGAGAAGAACCCGGACTACTACCGCGAGGGCGCGCCCAAGCTCGGCGGCATCACCTTCGAGATCGGTCAGGAGCCGGTGGTCTCGCTCCTGCGCGTGCAGAACGGCGAGGTCGACGTGCCGGGCGACGGCATCCCGCCGGCCAAGTTCCGCGAGGTGATGGGCAACCCGGCCGAGGCCGCGCAGGTGGTCGAAGGCGTGCAGCTCCACACCGGCTACATCACCATGAACACCAAGGCCGCGCCCTTCGATGATCTGAAGGTGCGCCAGGCCGTCAACATGGCGATCAACAAGGACCGCATCGTCCAGATCATCAACGGCCGCGCGACGCCTGCCAACCAGCCGCTGCCGCCGACCATGCCGGGCTACATCCAGAACTTCGAGGGCTACAAGTACGACGTCGAGGCCGCCAAGAAGCTCCTGGCCGAGGCGGGCCACGAGGGCGGCTTCGAGACCGAGCTCTTCGTCGCCAACGTCGATCCGCAGCCGCGCATCGCGCAGGCGATCCAGCAGGATCTCGCGGCCATCGGCATCAAGGCCTCGCTGCAGAGCCTTGCGCAGGCCAACGTCATCGCCGCCGGCGGCTCGGCGGAGGGCGCACCGATGATCTGGTCGGGCGGCATGGCCTGGATCGCCGACTTCCCGGACCCGTCGAACTTCTACGGCCCGATCCTCGGCTGCTCCGGCGCGGCCGAGGGCGGCTGGAACTGGGCGAAGTACTGCAACGAGGCGCTGGACGAGAAGGCGGCCGCCGCCGACGCGATGGTCGATCCGGCGAAGGCCGCCGAGCGGGCGGCCGCCTGGGGCGAGGTCTACAAGGGCGTCATGGCCGACGCGCCCTGGGTGCCGGTCTTCAACGAGAAGCGCTACACGATGCGTTCGGCCCGGATGGGCGGCGACGACGCGCTCTACATCGACCCGGTCAACACCCCGATGAACTACCGCTACGTCGAGACGAAGTGAGATGTGCAAGGCTTGCGACTACACGATCCACGGCCGGCAGCATCACTTCGGCTGGGACAACACGTTCGAACCGGCGCTGCGCGTGGCGCCGGGCGCGACCATCGAGTTCGAGTGCCGGGACTCCTCGGCCGGCCAGCTGACGCCTCAGTCCACCGTCGAGAGCGTCACCGCTCTCGACTTCTCCAAGATCAACCCGGTCTCGGGTCCGATCTTCGTCGAGGGCGCAGAGCCGGGCGACGCGCTGAAGGTGACGATCGAAGGCTTCAAGCCGTCCGGCTTCGGCTGGACCGCCAACATCCCCGGCTTCGGCCTTCTCGCGGACCAGTTCACCGAGGCCGCGCTGACGATCTGGACATATGACCCGAACTCGCTCGAACCCGCCGCCTTCGGTAGGCACGGGCGCGTGCCGCTGAAGCCCTTAGCCGGCACGATCGGCAATGCGCTGGCCGAGCCGGGACACCATTCGGTGGTGCCCCCGCGCCGCGTCGGCGGCAATCTCGACATCCGCGATCTTGCGGCCGGCACCACGCTCTACCTGCCGGTCGAGGTCGCGGGCGCGCTCTTCTCCGTCGGCGACACGCACGCCGCGCAAGGGGACGGCGAGGTGTGCGGCACGGCGATCGAAAGCCCGATGAACGCGGTGCTGACGCTCGACCTCGTCAAGGGCGCCAATCTTGCCATGCCCCGGTTCACGACGCCGGGCCCCGTCACCCGCCATCTCGACGCCAAGGGCTACGAGGTGACGACGGGCGTCGGCCCGGACCTGATGACCGGCGCGCGACAGGCGGTCGCCGACATGGTGGAGCTCCTGGCCGGGCGCTACAACATGAACCCGGTCGACGCCTACATGCTCGTCTCGACCTGCGGCGACCTTCGCATCTCCGAGATCGTCGACATGCCGAACTGGGTCGTCTCGTTCTACTTCCCGCGGGTCGTTTTCGAGTGATGATGGGCAAGGTCCTGCCGCGCGAGGCGGTGGCTGCGGCCGCCGCCCCGGTGCTCTCGGTCCGAGACCTGACGATCTCGGTCGGTGAGGGCGCGCGGGCGCGCGTGCTGGTCGAGGGCCTGTCCTTCGACCTCGCCCGCGGCGAAACGCTCTGCATCGCGGGCGAGTCCGGTTCGGGCAAGTCGCTGACCTCGCTCGCGATCATGGGCCTTCTGCCGCAGCCGGGGCCGGTGGTCGCCGCCGGCTCGATCCGTCTTGGCGAGGAGGACCTGACCGAGGCGTCCGAGAGCCGGATGCGGCGGGTGCGCGGCGACCGGATTGCGATGATCTTCCAGGAGCCGATGACCTCGCTGAACCCGGTGCTCACCGTCGGGCGCCAGCTCGTCGAGGCGATCGACGCGCATCGCGACGTTTCAGCAGCGGAGGCAAGACGCCTGGCGCTGGAAGCGTTGCAGTCGGTTCGGATCCCCGAGGCCGAGCGGCGGATGGGGCAGTATCCGCACGAATTGTCCGGCGGCATGCGCCAGCGCGTGATGATCGCGATGGCGCTCGCGCTCGAGCCCGACGTCCTGATCGCCGACGAGCCCACCACGGCGCTCGACGTGACGATCCAGGCGCAGGTTCTGGGCCTCCTGAAGGAGATCCAGGCGACCCGCGGCACCGCGCTGATCCTGATCACGCACGACATGGGCGTCGTCGCGGAGATGGCAGACCGGGTCGTCGTCATGCGCGCGGGGCGCGAGGTCGAGGCGGGGGCGGTCGTCCCGCTCTTTGCGGCGCCGAAGGAGGATTACACCCGCGCGCTGCTCGCCGCCGTGCCGCGCATGGGCGACGGAAGCGGGCGCGAGACCGCCGCGACACCGGCCCCGGTCGCCGAGATCTGGGACCTTCGGGTGCGCTTCCCCTTGAAGGGGGGGCTTTTCGGCCGCACGGTCGCCGAGGTCCACGCGGTCGCCGGCGTCTCGTTCGACGTACCGGCCGGCGCGACGCTTAGCCTCGTCGGCGAGAGCGGCTGCGGCAAGTCCACCACTGCCAAGGCGATCGCCGGGCTCGTGCCCTACGAGGGGCACTTGTCGGTCGGCGGCCGGTCGGGGCAGGACCTGTCGACGTCGGAGCGCAAGGCGCTGCGCCGCGACGTGCAAATGATCTTCCAGGACCCGTTCGCCTCGCTCGACCCGCGCTGGCGGGCCGGCGACCTCGTGGCCGAGCCCCTCGCGGTCCACGGCATCGGATCGGCGCGCGAACGCGAGGAGCGGGTCGCTGCGCTGTTCGAGCGCGTCGGCCTCCAGCCGGACGCGATGCGCCGCTACCCCCACCAGTTCTCCGGCGGCCAGCGCCAGCGGATCTGCATCGCCCGCGCGCTCGCGCTGCGACCCAAGCTCATCATCGCCGACGAGAGCGTGTCGGCGCTCGACGTGTCGGTGCAGAAGCGCGTGCTCGAACTCCTGAAGGAACTGCAGGCCGAGTTCGGCATCGCCTATCTCTTCATCAGCCATGACATGGCCGTGGTCGAGAACATCTCCGACCGGGTGGCCGTGATGTATCTCGGCCAGATCGTGGAAACGGGCACGGCGCGTCAGGTGTTCGGCGATCCGCGGCACGCCTACACGCGGCGGCTGATCGAGGCTGTGCCGGTCCCCGATCCCGCCCGTCGCCGAGCGGGTTTCCCGCGCCTCGTCGGCGACATTCCGAGCGCGGTGCGCCGCGTGGGCGATCCGCCGGCGCGGCTCGTCCTGACGGACGTCGGCGAGGGACATCTCGTCGCACAATGATGACCGGCACCGGCGCAGGGTGCCCGTACGGGGCGTTCCTCGCCTTCTATTGAATGGCCGCATACGCAGTCTGTCGCCGCGAAGCCTTGGAGGGGGATGGCATCCCGCTAGCTGATCGTTTGTAGCGCTTCCAATCTGGCGGCGCCATGAAACGAGCGGCCGATGAAACTGCGCCACGCCGGCCTCGGCCTCCTTGCAATCGTCGTTTTCGGCGCGGCCGGCTTTACGGCCTATGCCTGGGAGAGCGAGATCGCTCCCGTCGAGCGTGCCGCCTCGGAGCGCTTCGAGCCCGCGCTCGTGAAACAGGGCGCGGACCTTGCGGCGGTTGGAAACTGCGTGGTCTGCCACACCGCGCCGGGCGGCAAGCCCTTCGCGGGCGGACTGCCGCTGCCGACGCCCTTCGGCACGATCTATGCGACCAACATCACCCCGGACCCCGAGACCGGGATTGGCCGCTGGAGCGAGGCGGCGTTCACGCGCTCGATGCGCGTGGGCGTCGACCGGGAGGGGCGACACCTCTATCCCGCCTTTCCCTACGACCATTTCACGCTGGTCTCGGACGCCGACAACCGCGCGCTCTATGCCTACCTGATGACGCGCGAGCCGGTGGTCGCCGAGCCGCTGCCGAACGAACTCCCGTTTCCGCTCAACGTGCGCCTGGTGCTGGCCGGCTGGAAGCTCCTGTTCTTTCGCGAGGGCACGTTCGAAGCCGATCCGGCGAAGGACGACGTGTGGAACCGTGGCGCCTATCTCGCCGAGGGTCTCGGCCACTGCAGCGCCTGCCATTCGCCGCGCAACCTCCTCGGCGCCGAGAAGCGAGGCGACGACCATCTGGCCGGCGGCGAATCCGAAGGCTGGACGGCCTATGCCCTGAACGCGGCCTCGCCGGCACCGATCCCGTGGGACGTCGACAGCCTGACCCACTACCTGCACCAGGGCTGGGAAGCCCGGCACGGCATCGCCCGCGGGCCGATGGCGCCGGTGAACGCCAATCTCGGCACGCTGCCCGAGGCCGAGTCCCGCGCCATCGCGACCTATATCGTCTCGCTGATGGGGGAGCCTTCACCGGAGCGGCGTCAGCGCGCCGAGACGCTGACGGCCGAGGCGACGATCCATCCGCCAGGCGCCGTGGTTCCCTCGGCCGGCAGCCAGACCGTGCCGGTCGCGCACGATTCGGCTGACCGGGGCGCTGCGATCTATGCCGCCGCCTGCTCGACCTGCCACGATGCCGGGCGCCCGCTGCCCTACGGCGGGCTGCGCCTCGATCATTCCACCGCGATCTCCGGTCCGACGCCCGCCAATCCGATCAACGTGGTCCTCAACGGTATCCCGGCGCCGGAGGGCGAGCGCGGCCCGATCATGCCGGGTTATGCCGGCGCGCTCGACGACGGCCAGATTGCTGATCTCCTCGCCTACATGCGCCGCACGTACAGCGACAAGCCGCCGTGGGACGACCCGGCCGACCTCATCGCCGAGGCGCGGGCGCGCGGGGCCGAGAACGGCCAGCGCTCGCTCGACACCGGCTCCGCCGCACCAGCCAATCCTTCCAAGCGAGAGCCCACATGGTAAGCCTCACCGTGAACGGCACGCAGCACCAGATCGAGGCCGATCCCGACACGCCGTTGCTCTACGTCCTGCGCGACGAACTCGGGCTGCACGGGGCGAAATACGGCTGCGGCCTTGGCCAATGCGGCGCCTGTACGGTGATGGTGGGGGGCGAGGCGGTCCTGTCCTGCGTCACTCCCTTGGTCGTGATGGAAGGCAAGTCGGTGACGACGGTCGAGGGCCTCGGAACGATCGAGGCGCCGGGGCCGATGCAGGCGGCCTTCATCGCCGAGCAGGCCGCACAGTGCGGCTACTGCATTCCCGGCATGATGATGCGGGCGCAGGCGCTTCTGGAGCGCGACCCGGAGGCCTCCGACGAGGCGATCCGCGCCCACATGGAGCCGAACCTCTGCCGCTGCGGCACGCATATGCGCATCCTCGCCGCGATCCGGAGGGCGGCGGAAAGCATGCGCACTGCAGGCGTCGGAACCACCGGCGCGAGGGCGGGCTGATGACCCGTCACGATCCCCACGGCCTCACGCGCCGTAGCGTGCTTCTCGGCACCGGTTCGCTGGTCCTCGCCTTCTCGATGCGCGGGGCCTTCGCGCAAGGGACGACCTCGCCGGGCAGCGAGACGCAGAACTTCCAGGAGGTGGAGGAGGCGGCGCCGGACCTGCCGGGCAGCCTCAAGACCAATCCGAACCTTGAATCCTGGTTGCGGATCGACGCCGACGGGCGCGCCACCGTCTTCACCGGCAAGGCCGAACTCGGGCAGGGCATCCGTACCGCGCTCCTCCAGATCGCAGCGGAAGAGCTCGAGATGCCGTTCGAGAGCCTCGCGCTGGTCGGGCCGGACACGAGCGAGAGCCCGAACGAGGGGTTCACCGCCGGCAGCCATTCCGTGCAGGACAGCGGTCGGGCGATCCGGCATGTCAGCGCGCAGGTGCGCGAGATCCTGAAGGGCGAGGCGGCCCGGCGCTGGGGCGTGGCGCCCGACGCCGTTCGTGCCGAGGCAGGCGCGGTGATCGCCACGGACGGACGCCGCGTCTCCTATGGCGAGCTCGTGTCCGGCGACCTCATCAAGGGACGCGCCGGTCCGGACGCGGTGCTGAAGCCCACAGTCGAGTTTCGCGAGATGGGCCGTCCGCGAGCGCGGATCGACATTCCCGGCAAGGTCACCGGCGCGCCCGCCTATGTGCAGGACATGCGACCCGACGGCATGGTGCACGGGCGCGTCGTGCGCCCGCCGAGCCCGCGCGCGCGCCTCGTCTCCGTCGACAGCGCGCCGGTCGAGGCGATGCCGGGCGTCCTGAAGGTCGTGCGCAACGGCTCGTTCCTTGGCGTCCTCGCCGAGCGCGAATGGCAGGCGATCAAGGCGATGTGGACGCTCTCCACCCTCGCGCGGTGGGAGGAGCGCGAGGACCTGCCCGACGCGTCGCAGCTACCCGACTACCTCCTGTCCCGCCCCGTCACCGATGGGCAGGTCGCCGAGGAGGGACGAACGGGAACTGCGGGTCTCACCCCGTTCGAGGCCCGCTTCACGCGCCCCTACCAGCTGCACGCCTCGATCGGCCCGTCCTGCGCGCTGGCGGTCCTCCAGGACGGCGTGACGACGGTCTGGACGCACACCCAGGGCGTCTATCCCGATCAGGAGGCGATCTCCGAGATGCTGGGCGTCGGCGTCGAGGCGGTGCGCTGCATCCATGTCGAGGGGTCGGGCTGCTACGGCCACAACGGCGCGGACGACGCGGCGGCCGATGCCGCGCTTCTCGCGCAGGCCCTGCCCGGCCGCCCGGTGCGCCTTCAGTGGATGCGCGAGCAGGAGCATGCCTGGGAGCCGTTCTCGCCGGGCATGGTGACGCGCGTTCGCGCCGGCACGGATGCGTCGGGCACGATCCAGGACTGGACCTACGAGGTCTGGAGCAACACCCACAACTCGCGGCCCGGCGGGGCCGGAGCCCTTCTGCCCGCGCAGTATCTCGACCGCCCGTTCGCGCCCACGATCCCGACCGTCCGCATCACGCCGGAGGGCAATGGCGACCGCAACTCCAACCCGCTCTACGCCTTTCCCAACCGCGACGTCGTCTGGCACTTCATCGAGGAAATGCCGCTCCGGGTCTCGGCGCTGCGCGGCCTCGGCGCCTACATGAACGTCTTCTCCATCGAGAACGCGATGGACGAGCTGGCGCTGAAGGCGGGCGCGGACCCGGTCGAGTATCGCCTGCGCCACATGCAGGACGAGCGAGCTCGCGCGGTGATCGAGCGAACCGCCGCGATGTTCGGCTGGAAGGCCGGTGAGACGCCTCCCGCCCATCACGGCTACGGCTTTGCCTTCGCGCGCTACAAGAACCTTGCGGCCTACTGCGCGGTGGCGATGGAGGTGATGGTCGAGCCCGACACCGGACGCGTGCGCATGGTGCGCGCCTCGACGGCGGTGGATGCCGGCGAGATCGTCAACCCGGACGGAATCGCCAACCAGGTGCAGGGCGGCATCGTGCAGTCGGCGAGCTGGACGCTCTACGAGGCCGCAACCTTCGACCGGACCCGCGTGACCTCGGTGGACTGGTCGACCTATCCGATCCTGCGTTTCGACGCGCTGCCCGCCTCGATCGACGTCGAGGTGATCCCGCGTCCGGGCGACCCGTTCCTCGGTGCGGGCGAATGCAGCCAGGGGCCCGGCGGCGCTGCGCTTGCCAACGGGATCGCCCGTGCGATCGGCAGCCGGATCTACGATCTGCCGCTGACGCGCGAGCGCATCCGCGCGGCCGTCGGCGTCTGAAGCAAAGCGCTAAGGTTTCAGCGAGCGATGTGCCGCCCGGCGTGGCGGCGCTCGAACCGCGCCCGGACGTCGGCTTCGATCTCGCGCGAGGCGGCGGCCCAGAACTCGTGCTCGCGTCCCAATGGGCAGCCGGCCTCTTCCCACAGGAAATAGGCCCGCTCCTTCACGAGCGGTTCGAGGTCGATATGGCTGTCGTCCTCCGCGTCGGCGGTCTGTGCGGGCGAGAAGAGGTAGAAGCCGGTCTCCGACAGCACCGCGCGATAGGTCGCCCGGTCGGGCTCGGCCAGCTTCTCCGCGATGTCGGCGCTCTGGCCGGCAAAGACCCATTCGTCACCCGAGAGGAAATCCGGAAGGTCGGAGGCTTCCGGAACGGCGCAGAGGGTGACGATGTCACCCTCCTTGCGGAAGAGCTTCAGCATGATGGGTCCGCCCATGGGAGGGGGCACGCCTTCCGCGGGATACGGCTTGCGGCGGGCATCGGTTGGGGGCGGATCACGACCGGCGGGACGCTTCGCCCTTGCGCGGCGGGGCGTCCTTCTTGCGGCCTTCCGCCTTCCCGACCGCCTTTTCGGCGGCTCCCTCGGCCTCGACCCGTTCGTTTCCGATCACCTTGCCGAGCGCTTCCTTGACGGAGCCGAGGGCTTCCTTCTTGGCCGCCTGATCGTTCTTCTCTCCCATCCCGCACTCCTCTGCTTCGGGCTGGGGGCGGCATCGCCCTGCGACGCCGCCCGTGGTTTCAACATGGAGGGAAGACCCGACGCCCCCAAGTGTCACGGGCATCAGGTCGGCTGATGCAGGCGACCCCGATAGCCGTCCGCATCAGTGCTTTCCCGGTTACGTGACCCGCATCAGGGCGCGCGCTGGTCGTCCGCGCCGATGCCGCGCGTCGACTCGCCCGGCGACAGGATATGGCGCCAGATCAGGGCACCGGCCACGGCGCCGGCCAGCGGCGCGACCCAGAACAGCCAGACCTGACCGAGCGCACCGGTATCGGCGAAGAAGGCGACGGCCAGCGATCGGGCGGGGTTGACCGACGTGTTGGTGACCGGGATCGAGATGAGGTGGATCAGCGTCAGGCCAAGGCCGATCGCGATCGGCGCGAAGCTGCCGGACGCGGCGGTCGCCGTCGATTCGAGGATGATGATGAGGAAGAAGGCGGTCAGGACGAACTCGATAAGGAAGGCCGACCCGGAGGCCGTAGCCGCCCGGCGAGTTCACCCCATAGCCGTTGGACGCGAAGCCACCGGCAGTGAAGTCGGCCTTGCCGGTCGCGATCGCATAGAGGACGATAGCGCCGAGGATGCCGCCAAGCACCTGCGCCAGCCAGTAGGGGCCGAGCTGGTTCCAAGAGAAGCGGCCGGACACCGCAAGGCCCAGCGAAACGGCCGGGTTGAAATGACCACCGGAGATGCCGCCGACGGTGTAGGCCATCGTGAGAACCGTCAGGCCAAACGCCAGCGCGACGCCGGTAAAGCCGATGCCGAGCTCCGGGAAGCTTGCGGCAAGAACGGCGCTTCCGCACCCTCCGAAAACGAGCCAGAAGGTGCCGAAAGCTTCGGCGGCGAGCTTCCTGAACATGAATGCCATCCTGTCTTTGACCTGCCTTCGGGCAGTGTGGGGCGTTGGTTTCGCCGGCAGGCCGATGCCTGACTGATGCCGCGTTCATTCCCCGTCGAAGCTAGAGGATTAGCCACCCAAATAAGTCGCATCTGCACTAGTGCAGCTGATGCGAATCTAACTTTCTGGCGTGCGAAACGATCTTTGACGATCAGGTCTTCTTGGGACGCTTGGCCGGCGGCTGGGATCCGACGATCCCGCGCTCGCGGGCCCAGACGATCGCCTCGCCCCGGCGGTGAACGCCGGTCTTGGCATAGATGCGCTGGACATGGTTGCGAACCGTATTGCGCGACAGGAAGAGCAGCTTGGCAATCTCGCCGTCGTCGAGCCCCTGCGAGATCAGCCCAAGCACCTGCCGCTCCTTTTCGGTCAGGTCCGCGCTGCTTGGTTTCCGGGCGCCCTCCCGCTGCGGCGAGCGCATGTCGGCGAGCTTCTCCATCACGCTCCGGCTGAGCCAGGAGGTGTCGGCGAGCGCCTCCTCGATCGCCCGCACGAGTTCGAGCTCGGATGTCTTGCGTGCGGTGATATCCTGGAACACGTCGAGGACGCAGGTTTCGCCGCCGATGCGGATCGTCTCCGCCGAGACGAGGCAGTCGGCGGTCGAGCCGTCCTTCTTCTTCAGCTTCGCCTCGTAGCCGCGGAAGCCGCCGGTCTCGACGAGCTCGCTCTCCATGCGGCGGCGCGTCGTCGCCGTGTCCCACAGCTCGATCTCGGCCGCGCTGCGCCCGACGACCTCCTCGATCGCCCAGCCCGTCTCCTTCAGAAAGGCCTCGTTGACGTCGACGATGCGGAAGCCGTCGAGCGTCGAGACCTTCATCGGCACCGGGGCGAGGCGGAAGGTCTTGGCGAACTTCTCCTCGCTGTTGCGCAGCGCCGACTCCGCCTTTCGCCGTGGCTCAAGGTCGGCAAATGTGAACAGCATGCAGCGCTCGTCGCCGATCTCGATCGGCTGTCCGGCGACGATCACGAGCTTGGTCTCGCCTTCCGGCAACGGCAGCGACGCTTCCATCTGCGGCACCGTCGCCCATTCCGACAGGCGTGCCTTGCCGAGCTCGCGCCGATCCGCGCCCGACATCACGTCGAGGTCGTAGACCGACCGGCCGATAATGGCCTGGCGCGTATAGCCCGTCATGTCGAGGAAGCCCTGGTTCACGCGGATGAACCGGAGATCGCTGATGCGGCAGATCAGGGCGGGGGCGGGGTTGGCGTTGAAGGCGCGCTCGAAGCGCTCGACCGCCTGCATCTCGTCCGTTGCGTCGGTGATGATCAGGACGAGGCAGTCCGGGTCGCCATTCGCGTCGTTGAGGACGAGGCTGCGCACGCGGTGGACCCATTCGGGCTCCGTCTCGCCGTGGCGCGCGACCTCGACCATGACGTCGGTGAACAGCTCACCCGCGACCACGCGGTCCGCCGGATAGGTGCCGTCGTCGAGGGCGTGATGGTTGCGGTAGCGCAGCTGGAAGCGCTCGCGATATTCGTCCACGGTCCGTCCGAGATCGGCCAATTCACGCGCCCCGTGCATCGACAGGGCCGCGGTATTCGCCCAGGCGATCGTCTGATCGGGATCGATCAGGATCACGCCCTCGGTCAGGCCGGCGATGATCTGCTGGAGCTGCTGACGTTCGATACGTTGTCCGCTGGAGGGGGGACTCATGAAGGGTTCCATCTCGGGGGGCAGGAAGCCGGGTCGCGTCGGCCTTTGCATCGACAGGAAAAGGTTGTGCGACGGGAGCTTTCGGGCAAGGGGCGCGGTGGCACGCAGGCGCCGTCAATCGAAGGGGTGCGAAGCCTCGTGCGGCGAGGATGCGTCGGCCGCGAACGGATCGTAGGTGCCACGGCCGTTCAGGAGCCAAGCGGTCTGATGATCGAAGCCGTCCATCCAGTTGCTCCAGGTCTCGCTTTCGACCGGATGCGGGTTCTCGCTTCGATGCATGCCGTCCCGTGCCGCTTGGGCTCCAGCGTAAACCGCTTGCTTGCGCTCGGGGGAGGGAATGGATGTCATGAGCCCCGATCTCCTGGGCGTCCGCTTTCGGGCGGCCGGGCGCCGGACGCTCGGCCCTCGGGCGGGCGTCGTTCCGGTCGCTCACGATCAGCGCACCGTGCGGTGACCGCGGCCCTCAGGTAGCCTCGGGCCGTTGCCACGCTAGAGGCGACCGCATCAGGCCGGCTGATGCAGTCGGAGCGATCTTGGCCGCAGGGGCGAACGGTTCGGAGGCTCCGGTTGGCGGCGGCAACGAACCTCAGATGGGTTCGCAGAGAGCGTTGAAGCTCCTTTTCTGGTCGTTGAAGGGCTGTTTTTGCGCACTCTTGCAGGTGACTGATGCAGGTTGATCATGACGGATCGGCCGGCAGGTCTTAGACAGGAAACGAAAGGCACAGGCGATTCTGTGCCGGGATGAGGATCGATTTTGCCTGCTGTCGTCGAAAAGGCCTTTCTGCAGAAGCTCGCCGAGACCGGCGGCGCTTGCGGAACCCTGATCGCTTCGCACGACTGGCGGGCCACGGCACTGGCCGACGCCGCGGCATGGACCCCGGCCCTTCGGACCTCGCTGTCCATCGTGCTGCGCTCGCCCGTTCCGATGGTCCTCCTCTGGGGACCTGAGGGTCTGTGCCTCTACAACGATGCCTTCTCCATCCTCGTCGGGGATCGGCATCCTGATCTTCTCGGCGCGAGTGTCCGCGATGCCGGGCTCGACGCGCTCGGGCTCGACGCCGAAACGATGGCGGGTGTGCTCGGCGGCAAGGCGCTGACCGATCACGCGCGCGAACTGACGTTCCGCCGCGACGGTGCGGTACGGCAGGTCTTCGTGGACCTCGGCTGTTCGCCGGTCGCGGGCGAGGACGAGGCACCAGCCGGTATCCTCTGCGTCGTGACGGACGTGACGGATCGTGTCCTCGCCGAGCGGCAGCGGGACGCGGCCGAGACGGTGCTGAAGGACAGCGAAGCCGAGTTCCGCCTAATGGTGGACACGGTTCCGCAGATCATCTGGATCGCGGATGCGAACGGGCAGATGGAGTTCCTCAGTCGGCAATTCTCAGAATACACCGGCGCGGGCTTTCGCTCGATGTCGCCGGGCGAGATCGCCGGTGCCTTCATCCATTCCGACGACGCGCCGCATGTCGTGGCGGCCTTCCAGAAGGCGCGTGACAACGACGAAGCCCACTTCTCCGAGCATCGGATCCTGTCCGCTGCGGGCGAGTATCGGTGGTTCCTCGACCGCGCGCACTCGTACCGCGACCGACACACCGGCGAGGTCACGCGCTGGTTCGGCGCATCGGTCGACATCCACGACCGACGGCTCGCCGAAGAGGGCTTGCGCGAGCTGAACGCAAATCTCGAAGAGCGGGTGGCCGAGCGAACGGCCGAGCGCAATCTCCTGGGTGCCATCGTCGAGCATACCGACGTCATGGTGATGGCGGTCGATCTCGACTACAACATCCTCGCGATCAACGCCGCCAATGCCGACGAGTTCGAGCGCGTGTTCGGCCTCCGGCCGAAGGCGGGCGATAACATTCTCGCCCATCTGGCCGACCGTCCGGAACAGCAGGCCGAGGTGCGCGCGGGATGGGCGCGGGGCCTCGGCGGCGAGCCCGTGACTTTCATCGAGGAATTCGGCGATCCGGAACGAGCACGGCCCTACTACGAGGTCACCTTCCGTCCGCTCCACGACGCCGAAGGAGCGCTCATCGGTTGCTACCAGTTCGTCACCGACGTGACCGACCGCCTGCGGCGGGAGGCGGAACTGATCGAGGCGCAGAGCGCGCTGCGCCAGAGCCAGAAGCTGGAGGCGATCGGCCAGCTGACCGGTGGCGTCGCCCACGACTTCAACAACCTTCTGATGGCAATCCTCGGCAACCTCGAGCTTCTGCGCAAGCACCTGCCCGCCGATCCGCGTACCGCCCGGCTGATCGATGGTGCCGTCCTCGGCGCGCAGCGTGGGACCGCCCTGACGCAGCGCCTTCTCGCCTTTGCGCGCCGCCAGGACCTGTCGGTGGAGCCGCGCGACCTGTCTGAGATCGTCAACGGCATGGTCGATCTTCTCGAGCAGTCGATCGGTAGCGGCATCGAGCTCGCCATCTCGCATCCGGCGGAAGCGCCGATCGCCCTTGTCGACGCCAACCAGATGGAACTCGCGATCCTGAACCTTGCGGTCAACGCACGCGACGCCATGCCGAACGGTGGGCAGCTCACGCTCGAAATCGACCATGCGGCAGGCGACGGCGATCTGGTGCCGGGCGACTACGTTCGCGTGGTGATGACCGACACGGGCCAGGGCATGGACGACGAGACGCTGAAGAAGGCGACCGAGCCGTTCTTCTCCACCAAGGGCGTCGGCAAGGGCACCGGGCTCGGTCTGTCGATGATCCACGGACTGGCAAGCCAGCTGCAGGGAACGCTGCGACTGTCGAGCGTCGTGGGGGAGGGCACGCGCGCCGAACTCTGGCTGCCGAGAGCGAGCAGGGACGCGGCGCCTATCGTCGTTGCCGCGGCGGAGCCGATCATCGTCGAGCCCGGCGAGCTGCCGCCCGCGCGTATTCTGGTGGTCGACGACGACATGCTCGTCTCCATGAGCACGGTCGACATGCTGCGCGACCTCGGCCACGACGTGCTGGAAGCCGCCTCCGGCGCCGAAGCGCTGGAGATCCTGGCGCAGGACGGTCCCTTTGACCTGATGATCACCGACTATGCGATGCCTCGCATGAACGGGGCCGAGCTTGCCCGGGCCGCACGCGGCAGCTACCCCCGCCTGCCGATCCTCCTTGCGACCGGCAACGCGGAAATGCCGGCCGACGAGCGCCTCGATCTGCCGCGCCTCGGCAAGCCCTACAACCAAAGCCAACTGGCAACGCAGCTTCACCGCCTGCTGCGCGGCTGACGGGCTTGCGCTTGCGCATGCAGTCGATGCATCATCCTGCATGCAGTTGGGGTGAGGGATCACCGCCTGTTGAGGCGCGGCCGATCTTCTCCGCATCGGTGCGCGGTGGTAGGTCGATGCCAGGAACTTTGAAAGAGAGCGCTGCGTGACAGGGGAATTGCCGGCGAGTGACGACGGGGCGGCGAGCGACCGCGCATCGGTGATCTGTCGCGCCATCCGGCGCGCGATCCTGGAGCAGGCTCTGGCGCCCGGCGACAAGCTCCCGGAAGATCAGCTCGGCGAGCGCTTCGGGGTCAGCCGCACGCTGGCGCGGCATGCGCTCGGACAACTCGCCTCCGAAGGGCTCGTGGAGTTGCGGCGCAACCGGATCGCGGTGGTGGCGACGCCGTCCTTCGAGGACGCGCGCGACGAGTTCGACATCCGCATTGAGCTGGAACGGCTGGTGGTTCGCCGCCTCGCCGGACGGCTGACGCAGCGGCAGATCGCCGAGCTTTCCGCGCATGTCGATGCCGAGGAGGGCGCGAAGGGCGGCTCGGCGGCGGCGTCGCTGCGGCTGGCCACCGAGTTCCACGTGCGCCTCGCCGAGATGACGGGGCGGCCGACCCTGTCGCGCTACGTGCGCGAGACCGCCTACCGCTCCTGCCTGTCGCTCGCGACCTTCGGCCGCCCGCATTCATCGGAGTGCGCTGTGTCCGAGCATCGCGAGGTGCTGAAGGCGCTGGAGAGCGGCAACGAGGCGAGGGCAGGCGAATTGATGGCGCACCACCTCGACCAGGTGGCGCAACGCGCGCTCCTCAAGGCGCCGGAAGCGCGCGGCGATCTCATGGATATTCTGGCCCCTTACGCGCAGCTCGAGCCGACCGCGCCACGACGCCGCCGCAAGCAGTCCGCTGACGGCTGAGCCGTTCAGCGCCGGAGCGAGGGGTCGAGGATCCACTCGGCGCTGTCGTTCCAGACGTCCATTCGCGTGATCCGTCCATCGACGACCTCGAAGCGATCGACGTAACGATTGTCGTCGAAGGGCGTGCCGTCGGGCCATTCCCCGTAGAGCTTGCCGATCGAATAGACGACGGTCGCGTCCGGGCCCGGTGCTACGTCGAACCGCTCCATCCGCTTCTTCACCCACTTGTAGCGCCCGGCGTTGACGGCGGTCGGCCCGCTCGGGTGATCGAAGACGCGTCCGCCGGTGAAGGTGATGACGCAGCCCGGCGCCATGAAGGTGGCCGCCCGGTCCGGATCCGGGACCATGGAGGCTTCCAGGTACTCGCGCACCATGTCGGCGTCGCCCTGAGCCCCTGCCGAAGAACCTGTATGCAATTTCGCATCCATCCCGTTTTTTCCTCTTTTCAAAACTCCATGCAGTCCATACCATTGACCAATGGAGTGCAATGCGGGGCGCTGAACAAATTTTGCGCAAGGCCCGGCGATGCGTCCATGCGCCGACGCCTCAACCCTGATCCAGTCTCGAAGGAGCCGACATGACCCGCTTCAAACTGGCCGCCCTGGCAGCCGCCCTCCTGGCCTTCGCCGCGCCCGCCAGCGCCAAGTCGCTGACCGTCGGCGCCAACATCGGCAACGTCCCCTGGGAGTTTCAGGACGAGAAGTCCGAGACCGTCGGCTTCGAGGTCGATCTGGTGCGCGAAGCTGCCAAGCGCATGGGCTACGACGACGTCACCTTCGAGAACATTCCCTTCAATGGGCTCTTCTCCGCCGTGCAGTCGGGCCGCATCGATGCCGCGATCTCCTCGATCACCATCACCAAGAAGCGACTGGAATCGGTCTCCTTCGCACAGCCCTACTACGACAGCGACCAGTCGCTCTCGGTCCTGAAGGACTCCGGGATTGCCGGCCTGTCGGGCCTGAAGGGCAAGGTCGTCGGCGTCGACACGGGTTCCACCGGCGACATCTACGCCACGCAGCACGAGAAGGACCTCGGCCTCTCCGAGATCCGCCGCTTCGAAGGCCTCGCGCCCGCCATGCTCGACCTCGCAGCCGGCCGCATCGACGGCTACATCTCCGACATTCCCGCGGTCGCCTACTACATCAAGGACAAGCCGCAATATGCCGTCGTCGAGCGCATCCCGACCGGTGAGCAGTATTCGATCATGTTCGCGAAGGACTCGCCGCTCGTAGCCGAGGCCACCAAGGCGATCACCGAGATGAAGAACGACGGCTTCCTCGCCCAGATTCACGAGAAGTGGTTCGGCTCCAAGCCGGACGCATCGACCTCGACGACAAAGGTCCTTGAAGCGCCCAAGCTCTAACGGGCCCCGTTCGACCGATCTGCGGATGCGGCGCGACCGGCACCGCATCCGCCCCACCCCGTCGCAGGGCTCGGCATGGACATCGTCACAACCTTCTTCAACGTCGACGTCCTCTGGCGCTCGATGCCCCAGCTTCTCCAGGGGCTCTGGCGCACGATCCTGCTCGGCGGACTCTCGATCATCCTCGGCCTCGTCGGGGGCCTGGCACTGGCGCTGGTGCGCCTCTATGCGCCGCGCCCGCTCCGCTGGCTGTCTATCGCCTATATCGACGTGTTCCGGGCGCTGCCCGTCCTCGTGTGGCTGGTGATCGTCTATTACGCCTTTCCCTTCATCGGCATCCGCCTGTCGCCCTTCGCCTCCGCATGCCTCGCCCTGACGACGGTCTCGGCGGCCTACACGGCCGAGATCTACCGTGCCGGCATCGAGGCGATCCCGCGCGGCCAGTTCGAGGCGGCCCAGTCGATTGGCCTCAACGCCTTCGACGTGATGCGCGACGTGATACTGCCGCAGGCCGTGCGGATCGTGATCCCGCCGCTCACCAACAATTCCATCAACGTCATGAAGGACACGGCGCTCGCCTCGGTGGTCGCGCTGCCGGACCTTCTGAAGCAGGCGACGCAGGCGCAGGCGCTGGCGGCCAACCCGACGCCGCTGATCGGCGCGGCGCTTCTCTATCTCGTTCTGCTTCTGCCGCTGGTGCGCCTCGTCGCCCGCTTCGAGACTCGCTATTCCAGCCGGGAGGCCCGCTGACATGGCCCCGACACCGTCCGCCGAGCCGATCATCCACATGCGCGGCGTCCAGAAGCGCTACGGCCATTTCACCGCCTTGAAGGGCGTCGACCTCGATGTCGCAGCCGGCGAGGTCGTGGTGCTTCTGGGGCCGTCGGGTTCCGGCAAGTCGACGCTGATCCGCTGCATCAATCATCTCGAGGAATACGACGCGGGCGACGTGTTCGTCGGCGGCGTGCGCGTCGAGCGGGGGCGCAACCTCCTGAAGGTCCGCCAGCAGACCGGCATGGTGTTCCAGGCCTTCAACCTCTTCCCGAACCTTTCGGTGCTCGACAACGTGGCGCTCGGCCCGGTGCGGGTGAAGAAGCTGAGCTGGGACGAGAGCCGCGCCAAGGCGAGGACGCTTTTGACCCGCGTCGGCATCGGCGCGCAGGCCGAGAAGTTCCCGACCCAGCTCTCCGGCGGCCAGCAGCAGCGCGTCGGTATCGCGCGCGCGCTCGCCATGGAGCCCCGCATCCTACTCTTCGACGAGCCGACCTCGGCGCTCGACCCCGAAATGGTCGGCGAGGTGCTCGACGTCATCAAGGGTCTTGCCCATTCCGGCGTCACGCTCGTTCTCGTGACCCACGAGATGGGCTTCGCCCGGCAGGTCGCCGACCGCATCGTCTTCATGGAGGACGGCGAGATCCGGGAGGTCTCGACGCCCGACGTGTTCTTCTCCTCGACCCGCAACGAACGCGCCCGCGCCTTCCTCGACGCGGTGCTCAACCACTGATTCCACCAGACAGGCGCGGGGTGGACGCGCCAGCAAGGCCAGGCAGCATGACCCTCGATCTCGATTTCGTCCGCGCCCAGTTTCCGGCGCTCCAGGGCGAGTGGACCTTCATGGACAACGCCGGCGGCAGCCAGGTGCTGCGCACCGTCGCCGAGCGCGTGTCCGACTATCTCCTCACGACCAACGTCCAGACCGGCGCGAGCTACGAGCCGAGCCGCGTCTCGACGGCTCGTGTCTCGCAGTCGCGCGAGGCCTTCGCCCGTTTCATGAACTGCGATCCGGGCGAGATCGTCGAAGGGGCCTCGACCACGATCCTGATCCGCTTCCTGTCGGAGGCGATGACGGGGCGCCTCGAGCCGGGCGACGAGATCATCCTCACCAATACCGACCACGAGGCCAATATCGGCCCCTGGCTCCGCCACGAGGCGCGCGGCATCAAGATCCGCTGGTGGCGTTGCGATCCAGAGACCTACGAGCTCGACCTCGAGGACCTCAAGGGGCTGATGAACGAGCGCACCAAGCTCGTTTGCGTCACCCACGCCTCGAACATCCTGGGCACGATCAATCCGATCCGCGAGATCGCCGACATCGCGCATGCCGGCGGCGCCGAACTCTGCGTCGATGCGGTCGCATACGCGCCGCACCGCGCGATCGACGTGAAGGCGCTCGACGCCGACTACTACATCTTCAGCGTCTACAAGGTGTTCGGGCCGCACCACGCGGTGATGTTCGGCAAGCGGGAGAAGCTGCTCGCGCTCGACAACATCTACCACTACTTCTTCGACAAGAGCCGCGTGCCCCACAAGCTGGAGCCCGGTAACATCAACTACGAATGCGCCTGGGGCTCGATCGGCGCCGTCGACTATGTCGAGGATCTCGGCCGCCGCGCCGGGGCTGGCGAGGGGCGCGGCGCGATCGAGGCGGGCTTTGCCGCGATCGCCGAGCAGGAGCGGGTGATCACCGAACGCCTGATGGACTTTCTCCGCAGCCGCAACTCGGTGCGCATCATCGGCCGCAGCTCGTCGGCGATCGAGGATCGCGTTTCGACCGTTTCCTTCACGGCGGGTGAGCAAAGCTCGCGCGAGATTGTGGAAGCGGTGGACAAGGCCAGGATCGGCATCCGCTACGGCGACTTCTACGCCAAGCGCATCGTCGAGGAGCACGGCCTGACGAAGACCGACGGCGTCGTTCGCGTCTCCATGATCCACTACAACACGCTGGACGAGGTCGATCGCCTGATCGCGGCGCTGGAGCCGGCCCTTTGAGCGCCGCCTTCGACCTCGTGATCAGGGGGGGCACCGTTGCAACCGCCTCCGACACCTTCCTCGCCGACGTCGGCATCCGCGACGGGCGGATCGTCCAGATCGGCGAGACGCTGCCGGCGGGCGCTGAGGAGATCGACGCGCGCGGCCGCTTCGTGCTGCCGGGCGGCATTGACAGCCATGTCCACCTCTCGCAGCCGTCGGGCGAGGGGATCGTCATGGCCGACGACTTCGAGAGCGGCACGCGCTCGGCGCTGTTCGGCGGCAACACGACGGTTCTGCCCTTCTGCCTGCAGGAGAAGGGCCAGTCGCTGCGCGAGGCGCTGACGGCCTACCACGCGCTGGCAGAGGGCAACTGCTACACCGACCACTCCTTCCACATGATCATCTCGGACCCGACCGCGTCGGTCCTCGGCCAGGAACTGCCGGCGCTGGTCGCCGACGGCTACACCTCGTTCAAGGTCTTCATGACCTACGAGGGCCTGCGCCTGAACGATGCGCAGATTCTGGAGACGATGGACGTCGCCCGTCGCACCGGGGCGCTCGTCATGGTTCACTGCGAGAACGAGGACGCGATCCGCTACCTCATCGGCCGGCACGAGGCCGATGGCGACGTCGCGCCGCGCGCGCACGCCACGACGCGGCCGATCGTGGTGGAGCGCGAGGCGACGCACCGCGCCCTGTCGCTCGCCGAGGTGGTGGACGTGCCGGTGGTCATCGTCCACGTCTCCAACGGGCCGGCGATCGACGAGATCCGCGCGGCGCGCGCGCGCGGGCGCAAGGTGATCGGCGAGACCTGCCCGCAATATCTCATGCTCACCGCCGACGACCTCGAGGGCATGGACTGGGAAGGCGCGAAGTTCGTCTGCTCGCCGCCGCCGCGCGACGCGGCCAGCCAGGAGGATTGCTGGCGCGGGCTGGAGACAGGCGTCTTCGACATTTTCTCATCCGACCACTGCCCGTTCCGCTACGACGACCCCGCCGGCAAGCTGAACCCGAAAGGCAAGATGAGCTTCCGACACATCCCGAACGGCATCCCCGGCGTCGAGACGCGCCTGCCGATCCTCTTTTCGGAAGGGGTGATGAAGGGCCGGATCGACCTTTCGCGCTTCGTGGCGCTGACGGCCACGAACCATGCCAAGGTCTACGGCCTCGAGCGCAAGGGGCGCGTCGCGGTCGGCATGGACGCCGACATCGCGATCTGGGATCCGGAGGCGCGGCGCACCATCCGCCATGCCGACCTTCACGACGGGGCCGACTACAGCCCCTATGAAGGGATCGAGATCCAGGGCTGGCCGACCACGGTCGTGCTCGGCGGCAAGGTCATGGTGCAGGACGGCGAACTGACTGGGACGAAGGGCGACGGGCGCTACCGCGCCCGTGCCCTGCCCAAGGTCTGAGCACCGCGTCAGACGGCACGGGTCGCCCCGCCGTCGACGCGCAGCTTGGTGCCCGTGACATAGGACGCCTGCATCGAGGCGAGGAACACCACAGCCGCCGCGAACTCCTCGGGGCGGCCGTAGCGCCCGGCGGGGATCGCGGCGATCGAGGCCTTCTGCACCGCCTCGACGCTCGAACCGGAGCGGGCCGCGTTGGCGGCGTCGAGTTCGGCGAGCCGCGTCGTCTCGATCCGGCCCGGCAGCACCACATTGACGGTCACGCCGTCGCCCGCCACCTCGGCCGCCAGCGTCTTCGACCAGCCGAGAACGGCGGCGCGGATGCCGTTGGACAGGGCCAGATTCGGGATCGGCTGTTCGACGCCTGAAGAGGCGACCGTGACGATGCGGCCGAAGCCGCGCTCGCGCATCGGCGGCAGCAGGCGGCCGGTGAGGTGGAAGAGGTTGGCGGCCATCGTCTCGAACTGGCGGAGCCAGTCGCCGCGCGCCATCCCCGCCGCGGGGCCGGGGGGAGGACCACCGGAATTGTTGACGAGGATATCGACGCCACCCTCGGCCAGCAGCCGCTCGGCGAGCGCGTCGATCGCCGCGATGTCCGAAAGGTCCGCCGAGACGGCCGTCAGGCCCGTCCTGCCACCACCCCAGGCCTCGATCGCCGCCGCATCGCGGGCGACCGCGGTGACGGCGACGCCCTCAGTGAGCAGCCCTTCGGCGATCGCGCGGCCGAGGCCGCGGCTCGCGCCCATGACCAGCGCGCGGCGGCCCTTGATTCCCAGATCCATCAGTTCAGTTCCTTCAGTCGCTTGTCCTGCCGGGCGATGAGCCGCTCGATGTCGGCCACCGTCTGCGGTGTGAGGGTGCCGCCGGGCCGGCGCAGCGCGGCATTCGCGATGATGCCGCGGCGCGCCATCACGTATTTGCGCACCGCCAGCCCGACGCCCGGCTGCTGCTCGAAGCGAGCGAGCGGCAGATAGGCGTCGAAGAGGTCGTGCGCACGCTCGATCTCGCCGGCTTGCCTGTGACGGACGACGTCGACCATCATTTCGGGATAGGCGAAACCTGTCATGGCGCCATCCGCCCCGCGCCCCATCTCCTCGTGCAGGAACATGCCGCCGTTGCCGCACAGGATCGAGATGCGCCGGTCGAGCGAGCCCTCGGCCCGCAGCGCCGTGATCTTGTCGAGCCCCGGCCAATCCTCGTGCTTGAGGCAAACGCAGGTCGGCAGGTCGCGAACGATCCGGCGGATCACCGGCACCGACATCTGCACGTTGGTGACGAGCGGGAAGTCCTGCAGCACGAACGGCACGTCGCCGATGAACTCGGCGGCCTGATGGTAGTAGGTCACGATCTGGTCGTCGGTGCGCAGGGCGCCCGGCGGGGCGATCATCACGCCGGCTGCCCCGTCGTCCATCACCATCGTCGTCAAGGCCGCCATCTGCGCGAAGCCCGCCGCCGACACGCCGACCACCACCGGCACGCGGCCGGCGACGCGGGCGAGGATGCGCCGGACGATCGTTTGCGATTCCTCGATCGTCAGCTTCTGCGCCTCGCCCATCATGCCGAGCACGGTGAGGCCCGTCGCGCCGCAATCGAGGTAGAAGTCCACCATCCGATCGGTGCTCTCGAGGTCCAGCGCCCCGTCGCTCTGGAACGGCGTCACGGCAATGACGTAGACGCCCTTTGCGCTCTCGTTCAGTCGCATCACCGGTTGTCTCCTTGGTTCTGTTGGGCGCGGGCCAGCGCCACGCGGCCGATGGCCATGGCGGCCGCGGCCTGGCAGGGTTCGATGACGGGTCGCTCGAGCGCGTCTTCCAACGCGGCACGAAAGCGGGTCATCCCGGCGCAGCCGAGGATCAGGACGTCGGCACCGTGCGCGTCGCTCAAGGTTCGCCCGACCTCCTGAAGACGCCCGAAGGTCCGCGTCTCGTCGGCAAGGTCCGCGACGCCGAGTTCGAGGGGCAGGTCGGCGGCGAGCCGGTCCATGACGCCCATCGCGCCGAACATGCGCATGTGTCGGGGCACCGATCGCTGTAGGATCGACAGGACGCCGAACCGCTGGCCGACCGACATCGCGGTGAGGATCGCGCTTTCGGCGATGCCAAGCACCGGACGACGGCTCTGCTCACGCAGCGCGGCTAAGCCGGGATCTGAGAAGCAGGCGACGACGAAGGCGGAGGCTTCGTTCTCCAAAGCCGCCGCGCGCTTCAGGAGCGGGCCGACGACGCCGTCGACATGGGCTTGGGTCTCGATGCCTTTCGGCCCCTCGTCGAGCTGGATCGCGGCGATCGGCGCGGGGCTGACGGCTCGCAGCGGCTCCATCGCCCGGTCGATGCCGGCCGTCACCACGTCGCTGGAGTTCGGGTTGACGACGAAGATGGTCACGGGCGATCGCCCTCCGCTTGCGTTTCGGGATAGCGCGCCCGGCTCCAGAAGCCGTCAGGCAGGCCCAGCATGTCCTCGGCGCCGATCCGCGCGATCATGCGCTCGGCCTCGCGTTGCGCGTCGGCCAGGACGCCGGCCATGTCGGTCCGCACCGGCCGCCCGCCCTGCAGCAGGATCTCGCCGCCGACCAGCACGGTGTCGACGTCGTTGCCGTTGGCGAAGTAGGCGACGCGGAAGGGCTCCATGTTGACGGGGTAGAGGTGCGGGCGCTGCATGTCGATCAGGATGAGATCCGCCGCCTTGCCGACCTCGAGCGAGCCGATCGTGTCGGCCATCCCGAGCGCCTCCGCGGCGTCGATCGTCACCATTTCGAGCGCCTTGCCCGGCGGCAGCACGGACGGGTCGCAAAAGTGCCGGCGATGGTAGTGCATGGCCTGCTGGACGTGGCGGAACATGTCGGCGGAGCGGTCGGGCGCCGTCGCATCCGAGCCGATCGCGACGACCGTCCCGGCCTCCATCAGCTCGATCGCCGGGCAGCGGCCGAGGATCGAGGCGATGGCGCTCGGATTGTGGGCGATCCGCGTTCCGGTCTCGGCGCTGAGCGCAATCTCGTCCCGGTCGATGTCGATGCAGTGCGAGAGAAGCGCATCGGGACCGAGGAGGCCGAGCGCGGCCGCACGGCGGATCGAGCCGCGCCAGTGCCCGTCCTGCGTGAAGAGGACGCCGAGCTCGCGCGAGGCCGCCCGCACGCTCTTCGCCTGTCGCACGGCCTCCGCATAGTCGGCGGCCGGCATCGTCGTCTCGTGCTCGTCTCGCAGGACGGAATAGAGGAGTGCGAGGTTCACCGTCCCGCGTCCGTGCCAGTCCCGGATCAGGGTCCGGCAGCTCTCCATCTGCCGTTCGAAATCGACGGGGTAGGGCGCGGCGCGGTCGTCTGCGTCGCGGCTGGCGTAGGTTCGGGGATGCGGCGCGCGGGTCGGGCCGACGGCCACCACCGAGCGCGTGCCGATCGCCGCCACGCCCTCGCAATGGGCCGCGCCGTAGGCGGGATCGTCCGTCCGCATGATCGTGTCGCCGCCGCCGAGCAGGGAGACGCCGCAGGTGACGCCGAAGCGCAGCCGCTCCATTGCGGCGAGCCGCGCCTCCGCGTACCAGAATTCCGGCGGCGAGGCCTGCGTGTAGACCTCGCCGCAGATCCGCTCCCACCGGTCACCGTCCTCCATGCCCATGGTCTTGATCAGGCCGTGCCCGGCATGGGCGTGGACGTCGATGAGGCCCGGCATCATTACCTTGCCGGCGGCGTCGAGCGACGGGGCGCCGGGATGGGTGGCCTCGATCTCGGCGCTGGACCCGACGGCGACGATACGTCCGGCCGCGATGGCGACGGCGCCATCGGGAATGACGCGGCGTGTGCCATCCATCGTGATGACGTAGGCGCCGGAAACGACGAGATCAACCATGGGTCACCTGCGGCAGGCGCGTGACGTCGAGCACCGCGTCCTTCGGCAGGGCGAAGCCGGGATGATGGCCCCGAAGGCCGGTGACGCGGATCGGGTTGTAGAGCGTCAGCCAGGCGGGATCGTCCTGCAAAACGCGATAGGCCAGTCGATAGATCGCCGCGCGCGCCGCGTCGTCCGTCGAGCGGCGTCCCCGGTCGATCAGGTCTTCGACCTCCGCGTTGTGGTAGCCCTCCCACCAGGACCCTTCGACGCGGGCGTCGAGCTTCTCGACAAGGACGCGGTAGGTCGAGAGCGGGCTGGAATCGAACACGGCGAGATCGCCGATCTCCTTGCGCCGCACCTGATGCGCGTAGGCTTCGCGATCCTCGTGATAGGTAACTTCGAGGGTGACGCCGATTTCGGCCAGTTGCGCCCCGAGCGCCGCCGTCAGCCGGACCGCCTCGTCCGGCAGTCGCGTCGGGCAGGAGACCGTGAGCGTCAGCCCTTCGCCATGGCCGGCTTGCCCGAGCAGCGCCCGCGCGGCCGCCGGATCGCGCGCGGGCGCGGCCTCGTGTCCGGCTCCGAAATGAACGGGGCTCACGAAGCCGTGGAGCGGCGTCGCGCCGCCGTCCATCACGTCGCGCACCAGCGCGTCGCGGTCGAGCGCGAGCGACAAGGCGCGGCGTAGGCGGACGTCCCGCAACGGCCCGCGGGCGGCGTTCATCAGGAAGATGATCGCGACGGGATTGAGCGTCTCGACCCGCGTCGTAGCGGCTCCGAGATCGGCGGCGAACGGGAGGTTGGTCGCGACGTCGGCTTGGCCCTCGCGAAGCGCCGCGGCGCGGGCTTCCGCATCCGGCATCGCCTGAAACACGAGCGGCGGCAGACTCGCATCCGCGGCCGGCTGCAACCGCACCGATCCGTCGCGCACCGTCT
Organism: Aureimonas phyllosphaerae; assembly: GCF_900113065.1. Lineage (GTDB taxonomy): Bacteria > Pseudomonadota > Alphaproteobacteria > Rhizobiales > Rhizobiaceae > Aureimonas > Aureimonas phyllosphaerae. The sequence continues at coordinate 523,054 of NZ_FOOA01000001.1, read as the reverse complement.
CGACGCGGTAGGGGCCGGTCCCGGCGACGGCCGCCATGTCGCCCGCATCCATCGTTGGGAGGCAGTCCGGCGAGGCGATGAAGCCCTGGACGAGGACGTCGAGAAGGTCGGCCATCGGCTCGGCGAGATCGATCGAGAGGTCGAGCCCGTCGCCCGCGATCGTGGCCTGCCCGAGATACTGACGCCAGACGGCCGGAGCGCCGAGCGTATAGCCCTTGTCCTCGCGCGCCATGCGGTGGAGCGACTGCGCGACGGCCCGCGCATCGCATCGGCTGCCGTCGTGGAACGATGCGCCGTCGCGGATCCGGAAGCGCCAGCGGCGGGCATCCGGCTCGACAGACCAGCGCTCGGCCAAGCCCGGTTTGAAGCCGTCGTCGCCGCGCCGGACCAGCGTCTCGCAGATCGCCGATAGGATCGACAGGTCGTCCGCGGCGTCGGTACAGTCGTGCGGATCGACGAGATCGGACCGCCGCTGGAGGATGGTGACGGGCGGCGTCATGCGTGGTCCCTCTGTGGCTCGTCGGTCAGGTGGCAGGCGACGGACTGGCCGCCGCCGACCTCGCGCATGGCGGGGCGCTCGGTTCTGCAGCGGTCGAAGGCGAGCGGGCACCGGGTGCGGAAGCAGCAGCCCTCGGGAAGGGACAGGGCGCTCGGCACTTCGCCCGTCAGCGGGATTTCCGCCTTCGCGCGCGTCGGATCGATGCTCGGCGCCGCCGAGAGGAGGGCGCGCGTGTAGGGGTGACGGGGGCTGTGGAACAGCGTATCGCGCGGGGCCAACTCGACGAGGAAGCCAAGATACATGACGCCGATCCGGGCGGCGATGTGGTGCACCACGGAGAGATCGTGGCTGATGAAGAGGTAGGCGAGCGCGAACTCGTCGCGCAGATCCATCATCAGGTTGAGGATCTGCGCCTGAACCGAGACGTCGAGGGCCGACACCGGCTCGTCGGCAATGATAAGGCCGGGATTGACCGAGAGCGCCCGCGCGATGCCGATCCGCTGGCGCTGACCGCCGGAGAACTGATGCGGGTAGCGCCCGGCGTGCTCGGCGTTGAGCCCGACCTTGGACAGGAGCGTCGCGACGCGCTCGGTGACCTCGCGCGGCGGCAGTGAGTCTTGGGCGCGCAGCGGTTCGGCCACGATGTCGCGCACCTTCTGCCGCGGATTGAGCGAGGCGAAGGGATCCTGGAAGATCATCTGCATCTTGGAGCGGTGCGGCAGCAGCGCCGACTGGGGCAGGGCGGCGATGTCCTGGCCGTCGAGCCGGATCGCGCCCGCCGTCGGCTCGTAGATGCGCGCCACCGCCTTGGCGAGCGTCGATTTTCCGCAGCCGGACTCCCCGACGAGCGCCAGCACCTCGCCCTTGGCGATCTGGAAGCTGACGCCGTTGACGGCCTTCACGACCCGGTCCTCCAGCCGGACCCGCCCGCCCTTCAGGCTGATGCGCTCGAGGAGGCCGGGATTGAGGCTGAACTCCTGGCGCAGGCTGGAGACGTCGAGCATCGTCGTCATGCCGTGCCTCCGGCCGACAGGGGAAAATGACAGGCCGCAAGGCCCCCGCCGGGCTGCGGTGTCAGCTCAGGCTCGACGCTCGCGCACAGCGCCTGCGCGCGCGGGCAGCGGGCGCGGAAGGCGCAGCCTTTCGGCAGGTGGCGCACGTCGGGCACGGTGCCGGGGATCTGGCGCAATCGCGGCTGTCGATGGTCGGGATCGGGGATCGAGTCGATCAGCCCGCGCGTATAGGGATGCGCGGGTGCTTCGAGGATCTGGCGGACCGGACCGGTCTCGACCACCCGGCCGCAATAGAGCACCGTCACCTTGTCGACCATTTCGGCGACCACCGCGAGATCGTGGGTCACGAGGATCAGCGAGGCGCCCTGATCGCGGATCTCGCGGCGCATGAGCCGCAGGATCTGCGCCTGGATCGTCACGTCGAGCGCGGTCGTCGGCTCGTCGGCGATGATGAGGCGCGGCTTGGCGAGGAGTGCGATGGCGATGACGACGCGCTGGCGCATGCCGCCGGAGAACTGGTGGGGGTAGCTGTCCAGCCGCTCGGCGGCGCGCGAGATGCCGTTGGCCTCCAGCATCTCGATGCAGCGGGCGCGGCGCGCCGCCTTGTCGAGATCGGTATGAAGGCGCAGCATCTCGTCCATCTGCCGGCCGATCGTCTGGACCGGGTTGAGCGAGGTCATCGGATCCTGGAAGATCATCGCGATCTCGCGCCCGCGGATCTGCCGCAGGCGCTTCTCCGACGCCTTGGCGAGGTCTTCGCCGCCAAACAGGATCTCGCCGCCCTCGATCCGTCCCGGCGGATCGATCAGGCCGAGCAGCGAAAAGCCGACGACGGACTTGCCGCCGCCCGACTCTCCGACGAGACCCATGATCTCGCCGGCGGCGAGGTCGAAGCTGACCCCGTTCACCGCCTTCACGGTGCCGGCGAACGTGTGGAACCAAGTACGCAGGTCGCGCACCGACAGGAGAGGCTGGGGTGGGGAGTGCATGACCAGCCCTATTTCAGCCGGGGATTGAGTTCGTCGCGCAGGAAGTCGCCGACGAGGTTGATGCCGAACACCATCGCCATGATCATCAGGCCGGGGAACAGCGACGTCCACCAGAGGCCGGAGAACAGGACGTCGAAGCCGTTCTTGATGAGGAGGCCGAGCGAGGGCTGGGTGACGGGCACGCCGACGCCGAGGAAGCTCAAGGACGCCTCGATCAGGATGAAGGTGCCGACCTGCACGGTGGCCACCACGATCAGCGGCGTCAGAACGTTTGGCAGGATGTGGCGGCGGATGATCGGCCCGGTGCGAAGGCCGGCGACGCGCGCCGCCTGCACGTATTCGCGATTGCGCTCACCGAGCGTCGAGCCGCGCACTGTGCGGGCATAGACCACCCAGCCGACGGCGGTCAGCGAGATCAGGATCTTGTCGATGCCGTTGCCGAAGGCCGACATTAGGAACAGCGCGATCAGCATCGAGGGGAAGGATAGCTGGATGTCGGCGACGCGCATGATGACGGCATCGATCCAGCCGCCGAAGTAGCCCGCCATCAGCCCGAGGAAGGTGCCGATCACGCAGGACATCAGCGTTGCGGCGAGCCCGATCAGCGCCGAGATACGCGTGCCGTAGACGACGGCGGCGAGGACGTCGCGGCCCTGCCCGTCGGTGCCGAGCCAGTATTTCGGGTTGCCGCCGTCCATCCAGGCGGGCGGCAGGTAGCTGTCCATCAGGTCGAGCTGCATGACGTCGTAGGGGTTCTGGGCGACCAGCGCGGGGCCGAACACGACGACGATGGCGCAGGCGAGGATGATCGCCGACCCAAGGATAGCGGAGGTGTTGCGCCGCCAGTTGTAGGCGATCTGCGAGGAGAGGAGACCCGTCGCCATCTCAGCGCACCGTGATCCGGGGGTCGATGAAGGTGTAGAGAACGTCGATCACGAAGTTGATCACCACGAAGATCAGCGCGACGAGCATCAGGTAGACGACGATCACGGGGCGGTCGGCGCGGTAGATGCTGTCGATGAGGAGCTTGCCCATGCCGGGCCAGGCGAAGATGGTCTCGGTGATCGTGGCGAACGCGATGAGGTCGCCGAGCTGCAGGCCGAAGATCGTCACCACCGGGATCAGCGCGTTGCGCAGGCCGTGGCCGTAGAGAACCTGGGCCCGCGAGGCGCCCTTGGCGCGGGCGAACTTCATGTAGTCCTGCCGCGTTACCTCCATCATGCCGGCGCGCGTGATGCGCAGGAGGATGGCGAGCGTGCCGACCGACAGCGTCACGGCCGGCAGTACGATGTGCTGCCATCCCGACCACGTGGCGAGCGAGGTCTCGATGCCGAAGATCGTGCCGACCGCCCCGCGGCCCGACGAGGGGAAGATCCGGTACTCCACCGCCAGCACCCAGATCAGCATCATGCCGACCCAGAAGCCGGGCAGCGAGACGCCCAGCAGCGACCCCGACATGATGAGCCGCGACAGCGGCTTGCCGGGATTGGCCCCGGCATAGACGCCGAGCGGGATCGCGACGACGGTCGCGATCCCCATGGCGACGAGCACGATCTCCATCGTCGCCGGCAGGCGCTCCAGGATCAGCGAGAAGGCCGGCTGGCGGAACACATAGGAGAGGCCGAGGTCGCCCTGCAGCAACCCCTTCAGGAAGATGCCGTACTGGACGAGCAGCGTCTGGTCGAGGCCGAGGATGCGGCGCGCCTGCTCGATCTCGGCCTGCGTCGCGTCGATCGGGACGACCATGAAGACGGGGTCGCCGGTGAAGGTCGTCATCAGGAAGACGATGACCGACACCGCCCAGAGTACGACGAGCGTCTGGACCAGCCGTCTGACCGTGAATGCGAACATGCGCGAAATGCCCTTCGCCCGCGAAAGCAGGAGCGCGACCGCGCCCCCGCCTGCCGGAAATCCTTACTCGGCGACGTCCATCTCGTAGGCCCAGATGAACTTGTCGACGCGCGGCTCGAAGGTGACCTTGTCGCGCGAGGCGTAGATGTCCTGCTCGTAGTGGATCGGGATCATCGGGATGTCGGCCAGCAGCAGCTTGGTCGCCTCCTGCAGGTGCGCGTCGCGCTCCTCGACGTTGGCCGTCGAGTCCGCCTTGTCGAGAAGTGCGTCCACCTCGGGGTTCGAGTAGCTCGTCCGGTTCACCTCGCCGTAGCCCGGCTTCTTGTCGCGGCTGTAGTAGAGCGAGTTGTACATCGAGCCCGCATCGCCCGACGGCACGTCCCAGCCCGACATGATCATGCTGGATTTCGGCGAGGGCACGCGGATGTAGCCCCAGAAGTTCGATTTGGGCATCAGGTTGAGCTTCAGCTGGATGCCGATCTTGCCGAGCATCGAGGTCAAAGCCTGGGCGACCTGCGCGTCGTTGACGTAGCGGTTGTTGGTGGCGTCGAGCGTCACCGCGAAGCCGTCGGGCACGCCCGCCTCCGCCATTAGCGCCTTCGCCCGCTCGAGGTCGAACGGATACATCTGCCGGAAGTCGGCGCCCTCGACATAGCCAAGGTGGGATTCCGGCACGAACTGTGCGGACGGGGTCGCCAGCCCGTTCATGATGACGCGGTCGATCGCGGCGACGTCGATCGCGCGGGCCATCGCCTCGCGCACCCGCCGATCGGTCATCGGGTTCTTGCCCGAGATGGTGGGCGAGGTCTCGCGCACGTCGAGGGCGAGGAGGATGTTGAGAAGGCTCGGGCGCGTCTCGACGGTGACGCCGCTTTCCGCCTTGACGCGGTCGATGTCGCGCACGGCGAGATCCTGCACCACGTCGAGTTCGCCCGTCAGAAGCGCGGCCGTGCGCGTCGCCGGATTGGTGATCGGGCGGAACACCACGGTGTCGATCTTCGCCTTGCCGCCATAGTAGTCGGGGAAGGCCTCCAGCGTCAGCCGGTCCTCCTTGGCCCACTCCTTCAGGCGATAGGGGCCGGTGCCCATCGGCTTCAGGCCGAGTTCGGCGTCGCCGACCTTCTTCGTGTAGGCTTCGTTGAGGATCAGGATCGCGGCGAGGTCGTTCGGCAGGGCGGCGTAGGGGCCGGGCGTCGCGATCTCGACCGTGCGGTCGTCGACCGCCCTGGCGCTCGCGATATTGGCCGAAAGGTTCGACATGACCGACGCCTTGAGGCGGTCGATCGTGAACACGACGTCGGACGCCTTCAGCGTCTCGCCGTTATGGAATTTCACCCCGTCGCGCAGGGTGAAGACCCAGGTCCTGTCATCCTTCTGCGACCAGCTTTCGGCCAGGCCCGGCCCGAACTTGAGGTCCTTGTCGCGCCGGACGAGCGGGTCGTAGAGGTGATAGAACATGATGTTGCTCGACAGTTCCTCGCCCGCCTGCGGGTCGAGGATCGTCGGATCCGACGTCAGGCCGATCGTCACCTCCTTGGCCTCGGCCTCGGCCGCGGTGGCGAAGGCGAGGGGGCCGAGCGGCAGGGTGGCGGCGAGGGCCGCCGTCGCCAGCAGGCATCGGATCGAACGGTGCAGTGTCATCTTGTCCTCCTCCAGGAATGCGGTTGCCGGCCTTCGCCGTGACGTCGGTTGCGGAGGTCAGTCCAGCGCGGACTGGACCTCGATCTGGTAGCCCTCGGGATCGTCGAAGACGAAGGCGCGGATCTTCAGTGCCACGCTGTCGCGCGGCTCGGTGAGATTGGCGACGCCGTGCGCCGTCACGAAGCGGTGCCAGGCGTCGACGTCGGGCACGCGGATGCAGAGCTGGACGGGCTTGGGATCGCTCGCGCGATGCATGCCGCGCGTCTCGTCGACGAGGCCCACATGCGAGGCGCCGGTGATGCGGTAGATCTTCGACCAGCCCTGATCGATCGCGAGCGTGAAGCCGAGCACGGTCTCGTAGAAGCGCACGGCGCGATCGAGGTCGCGATAATAGAGGAACGTGATGCCGAGGATCGGCCCGTCCGGGCGCGCGGCGGTCTCTGCGGTCATGTCATCCCCTCTCGTATGCTAGCGCCATCCAATCGGTATACACAAAAAATGGCAAGAGGATTCCGTACTGCTTCACAGCATAATCTTGAGTTTCAGAACAGGCGTGACAGGTGTCCGAGGATGGCGTTGCGCGCGTTGTCGATGTGGCGCAGCATGGCGGCCTCGGCGCGTGGCGGATCGCGGGCGAGGATCGCGTCGACGATCTCGATATGCTCGTGGCAGCCCGGCACGAATCGTTCGGGGATCGAGCCGTTGTCGAAGATGCGCGTCTTCAGCTTCAGCCCCTTCACGAGATCCGTCAGGAGCGTCGAACCCGCCGTGCGCGCGACGAGCGTATGGAAGTCCTCGTCGAACTGGGCGTATTCGGCAACGCTCGGGCGTTCTCCCTCCAGATACTGCGTCAGCCGCCTGCGCAGGGCCAGAAACGGCTCCGGCGAGGCGTTGACGCTGGCTGCCTGACGCGCCGTTTCGCCTTCGAGCAGCCGACGGACATGGAGGATCTCCATGATCTCGGTGACCGAAATCCGGCTGACGGTCGGCACCCCGCCGCCGTTGCGTGTCACCAGTCCCTCGCTCGTCAGCTTGGCGACCGCCTCGCGCACCGGCGTCCGCGAGACGCCGAGACGCTCGGCGAAGAGCTTTTCCTGAAGCGGCGTGCCGGCCGGCAACTCGCCAGCCAAGATCATCGCCTTCAGGCGGTCGTGCACCGACTGGCCGAGCGTCTGCGCCGCCGTGGGTTTGAGGCTCATGACCGTTCCTTCGCCTCGCGCCGTTGCGCCCGCATATGCCATGAACTCCCGTTCGCCGTCATCGTCCGATTTCCTGTTGCGGCCGAGTGTATACATTGGGTATCCCTTGGCAAGGCGGTGGACTGCGACAGGAGGGCGAAGTGCTGGACGTTCTGATCGAAGGCGGGCGCGTGGTGACGGCGGAGGGCTCGCGCGAGGCGGACGTCGGCATCGCGGGCGGTCGCATCGTCGCGGTCGGGCAGGGTCTTGGCCAAACGACTCATCGCATCGACGCGCGTGGTCGCCTCGTGATGCCGGGCGGCGTCGATACCCATTGCCATGTCGAGCAGATTTCCGGCGCCGGATTGATGAACGCCGACACGTTCGAAACGGCGACACGCTCGGCGCTCCACGGCGGCACCACCTCGATCGTGTCCTTCGCCGCCCAGCATCCCGGCAAGCGGCTGCGCCAGGTCGTCGACGACTACGGGGCGCTGGCGGCGCGCGGGGCGATGATCGACCATGCCTTCCACATGATCGTCTCGGATGTTTCGGGCGACAACCTCGCCCGTGACCTGCCGGAGCTTATTAGTGAGGGGCATCGGTCGATCAAGATCTTCACCACCTACGACAAGGTGCGTCTTGGCGACGAGGATATTCTCGACGTCCTGTGGACGGCCCGCGGCGGCGGGGCGCTGGTCTGTTTCCACGCCGAAAACGATGGGCTGATCCGCTGGATGTCGCGCCGCCTGATCGCGAGCGGGCGGACCGAGCCTCGCTTCCACCCGCTGTCGCATCCGCGCGCGGCGGAAATCGAGGCGCTGTCGCGCATGTGCGTCTTCGCCGAGTTCACCGGCCAGCCGATCATGCTGTTCCACGTCTCGACACGCGAGGGTGTCGAGATCGTGCGCGCGGCGCAGGCGCGCGGCGTTCCGGTCGTCGCCGAGACCTGCCCACATTACCTCTTCATGACCGTCGACCAGCTCGAGGCGCCGGGACGCGACGTCGCCGGCCTGATGTGCAGCCCGCCGCAGCGCCGCACCGACGATCAGGACGCGCTCTGGGAGGGCTTGAGTGACGGCACCCTTCGGGTCGTCTCCTCCGACCATGCGCCCTATCGGCTGGACGAGACCGGCAAGTTCGCCAACGGCGCGGATGCCCCCTTCAATCGCATCGCCAACGGGCTTCCAGGCCTCGAGGTGCGCCTGCCGCTGATGTTCGACGCGATGGTCAGTCGCGGGCGGCTCGGCCCGGAGAAGTTCGTGGAACTGACGGCGACCGCGCCGGCGGCGATCTTCGGCCTTCCCGCCAAGGGGCGGATCGCGGTCGGCGCCGATGCCGACATCGCGATCTGGGATCCGGAACGCCGCGTCACGTTCGGAGCCGACGACCTCCACGACAACACCGGCTACAATCCGTTCGCCGGCACCAGCGTGACGGGATGGCCGGAGACCGTCCTGTCGCGAGGCGAGGTGGTCGTGGCGGACGGCATGTGCCGCGCGACGCCCGGCCGCGGCCGGCGAATCGTCATGGAACCGTCGGACGCGATGCGCCCGCGCGCCGGTTCAGAGGCCGACCGGCTGGACCATGCGCGCTGACGCGGCGACCTCGGACGGCGGCACGAGGGCGTCGCGCCCGAGCGCCTTCAGCTCGTCGATCGACGAAAGGCCCATCAGGCCGAGGGTGACGTCGATCTCGTCGGAGAGGAGCTGGATGACGCGAGCCGCGCCCGCCTCGCCGCCCGCCGCGACGCCCCATACATAGGCGCGGCCGAGGAGGACGCCCGATGCGCCGAGCGCGATCGCCTTGACGATGTCGGTCCCGCGCCGGACGCCGCCGTCAAGGAGAACCTCCAGACCATCGGCCGCGTCCACGATGCTGGGCAGGGCGCTGATCGTCGAGCGGGCGCCGTCGAGCTGTCGTCCGCCGTGGTTCGACACCACGATCGCATCGGCGCCCGCCGCCTTCGCCCGGCGCGCGTCGCCGGGATGAAGGATGCCCTTGATCGACAGGCGCCCACGCCAGCGCCCGCGCAGCCAGTCGACGTCGTCCCACGACAGGGCGGGGTCGATGAGGCGCGAGAGGGTGGCGGCCTGCGCCAGGATGTTGGCGCCGAATTCCGCGCGGCCGCGCACCGCGCCGACGCCGGGCTTGCCGGTTCGCAGCATGTCGAACGCCCAGGCCGGGCGGAGCGCCATGCCGAAGCCCATGCGCGGCGTGATCCGCGTGGCGGCCCGGAAGCCGTTGCGCGCGTCGCGCTCGCGAATGCCGGTCACCGCCGTGTCGACGGTGAGGTGCAGCGTCTCGACGCCGGCCCGCTCGGCGGCCGCGACGAACTCTTCCGCCAGCCCGCGGTCCTTCAGGACATAAAGCTGGAACTGCAGCGGCCCGTCGCAGCCGGCGCGACGGAGGTCGTCGAGCGAGGCGATCGAGAAATTGGACAGGCAGGCGGGGATGCCGGCCGCATGGGCGGCCTTGGCCGCGAGGATCTCGCCGTGCCCGGCAAACAGGCCGAGGAAGCCGACGGGACCCAGCATGAAGGGAAGGCGGTTCCGCTGCCCCAGGAACTCGCTCGACAGGTCGCGCGGACGAAGGCCTGCGAGCACCCGCTGCTCCAGCCGGAGGTTCGCGAAGTCGCCCGTGCTCGACGCCAGCGTCGCCTCGGCGGAGGAGCCCCCGTCGATATAGTCGAAGAAGATCTTCGGAAGACGCCGCCGGGCGATGCGGCGGGCGTCCTCGACATTGACGAAGCGAGCGGTCATCGCGGCTTCGACAGAATGGCGTCGCGCATCTCCGACACGGCGTTCTCGTGCGAGGAGAAGCCTTCGTAGCGCGCGAGGCGGCGGGCGTGCAGCGCGAGTTCGGGATAGCCGGTGGAGGTCACGTAGCCGATCGACGAGCGCTTCAGGAAGTCGGTCACCGACAGCGGTCCGCAGGTGCGCGCCCAGCGGCTCGTCGGCAGCACCGCGTTGGGGCCGAGAACGAAGTTGCCGAGCGTCACCGGCGTATGCGGTCCCATCAGGATTTCCGCGGCTTCGGTGATCCGGCCGAGATGGCGGAACGGCTCCGTCGACAGAAGCTCGAGATGCTCGGGCGCGTAGTCGTTGACGAAGCGGTAGCTGTCTTCGAGCGAGGGCGTCAGCACGATGCCGCCATAGGGGCCAGTCAGCACGGTGCGCGAGAAGGCGGTGCGCTGCTCGCTCATGCGCGCCCAATGGCCGGGCAGGGCGGCCAGTGCCTCTTCGGCGACGCGGCGGTCGTGGGTGACGAGATAGGCCGAGGAGTCCGGTCCGTGCTCGGCCTCGATCAGGAGATCGAGGGCCGCGAGCGCGCCGTCCACCGTCTCGTCGGCGAAGATCATCGCCTCGGATGGGCCGGCGGGAAGGCCGGTGTCGAGGACGCCCGACAGGAGGCTTTTGGCCGCCACCACGAAGGGCGAGCCGGGGCCGACGATCTTGATCTTCGGCCGGATCGTCTCGGTGCCGTAGGCGGCCGCGGCAACGGCCTGCGCGCCGCCGACCTTGTAGACGGTCTCGACGCCCGCCAGCCGCGCGGCGACAAGCGTCGCGGCATCCACCGAGCCGTCCGCGGTCGGCGGGGTGAGGATGCAGAGATCGGGCACGCCCGCCACCACGGCCGGCACGCTGGTCATCATCGTGACGGAGGGGAAGGCGCCCTTGCCGCGCGGCACGTAGAGTGCGGCGGACTGGATCGGCGTCCAGCGGTCGCCGGCAAACGCGCTCGGGCGCATTTCCTTGAACCACATGGGTTCGGGCTTCTGCTCCTCGTGGAAGCGGCGGATGTTGTCGATGCCGAAGCGGATGGCCTCGATCACCTCCGGCTCCACGGACTTGAAGGCCGCGTCGAACTCGGCCTCGCCGGCCTGCAGCGCGCCGGGCGCGACGTTCGCGCCGTCGAGATCGCGGGCAAAGCGCAGGAGCGCGGCGTCGCCCTCCGATTTCACCGCCTCGATGATCGGGCGGACCGTCTCGACGAAGGACGAAAGGTTGGTCTCGGAGCGCCGCAGGAGCCGGGCGCGCGCGGCCGCGTCGAGCGTGGCGAGGTCGTGGAATGAGCAGGGGGTCGAGGACATGGGAGGCGTCACTTCGATTTCAGGAAGATGTCGAGGCCGACGAGGCGGTCGAGCGCGAGGATCGCGAGTGCCGCGCAGGCGATGAAGACCACCGAGATGGCGGCGAGATCGGGCGTGATGATGGAGCGGATCGAATTGTAGATCTGGACGGGCAACGTCACCGTGCGCGCGTCGACGAGAAGGAGGCTGACGAGGAACTCGTTCAAGGCCAGGATGAACATCAGGAGCGAGCCGGTGATGATGCCGGGCGCGACCGCCGGCACGGTGACGAGGAGGAACGTCTGGAGCGGCGGCGCGCCGCACATCGAGGCGGCGAGCTCGAGATCGGGATCGAGCGCGCCGGCGCTCGCGCTCACCGCCCAGATCATGAAGGGCAGGTTGATGACGCAGGCCGCGACGCCGACCGGCCAGAGCGAGCCGAGGACGCCTGCCTCGCCGAACAGGAGCATAAGCCCGATTCCGGAGCCGATGAGCGGGATTGTGAAGGGCAGTAGCAGGTAGACCTGGAGAAGGTTCGCAAACCGCACGCGATACTTGGCGAGCGCGAGGCCCGCCAGCGTGCCGACGGGAATCGCGATCGCGGTGCAGATCAGCGCGACCTGGAGCGATCGCCAGAACGCCTGACGCAAGTCTGCAGCACCCGCAACCTTGGCGTACCATTTCAGCGACAGCCCGTCGGGCGGGAAGGCGATGATGTTGCCGGCGGTGAACGAGGCGCCGAGAACGACCAGCGTCGGGGCCGAGAGGATGATGAGCGAGAGCGTGACGAGGGCGCCGATCACCCAGCGTTTGGAGCGGGCCTCGGTCATGGGGCGCGCCCGCGCAGCGCCAGGGTGCCCGCGCCGAATAGCGCGAAGATCGCGCCGACGAGCGTCGAGCCGACGACGACCAGAAGCAGCGTCAGTGCGGCGCCCATGCCCTGGTCGGAGGTGCGGAAGAACTGGTCGTAGATCGCGTTGGCGATGAAGTCCTGGCCCCCGCCGCCGAGGATCGCGGGGATTGCGAAGTCGGTGAGCGTCAGGGTCAGCACCACGAGCCCGGCGCCGACGAAGCCGGGCGTCGCCATCGGAAACACCACATGGAGGAGGGTCCGCCCCCAGTTGGCCCCGAGCGAGCCGGCGGCGGCCTCGACCTCTTCGGGGATCGCCGAGAGGGCGGGCGCCAGCATCAGGACGGCGAAGGGCAGCATGTACTGGACAAGGCCGAAGAGGACCGCCCAGTAATTGAAGAGGAGGCGATAGGGGCCGAGTCCGAACAGCGCGAAGATTTCGTTGGCGAGCCCCTGGTTGCCGAGGAGGATCAGCCAGCCGTAGGCGCGCACCACCTGCCCGATGAAGAAGGGCAGGAACAGCGCGATCAGCAGCGTCTTGCGCCGGGCGGCCGAGCGGGTGCGCACCATCGCATAGGCGTAGGGAAAAGCGAGGACGAGGGTCGCGAGCGTCACGATCAGCGCGCCGCCGAGACTGCGCAGCGCGACGCTGAGGAACACCGGCTCGGAGACTGCGCGGGCGTAGTTGGCAAGCGTGCGCTCCTCGGACGGCAGGAAGGTTGCCGTATCGAGCGTGCGCAGGCTGGCGTCGAGAATGTCGAAGAGGCTGATCGCGAGAAGCCCGACGAGAAGGATCGCGGGCGCCAGCATCACCCAAGGGAGCGCCTTGCCGGCCCGCGCCGGCCAGACGGCGCGCGCCGCCGCCTCGGCCGCGTCGAAGACGCGCCAACGAAGGGGATAGGCGGAGCGGGCAGGGCGAAGCGGCATGAGCGTCGGGGTCTGGTGGTGGGGTCTTGCGAAAGGGTGGCATCGGGGGCGAATGCGATCCGCCCCCGAAGGCCCGTGGCGTCAGCCCTGCATGATGGCCTTGAACTTGCCAAACCAGTCGGCCTCGTTCTCGACCTGCACCTTGGACGAGATGCGGATAAGGTTCTGGAAGTCTTCGGGCGTCGTCGGATAGGACGGATCGCCCGCGAGATCGGCCGGTGGCGTGAGGCCCGGCACGACGCCCGGCAGGCCGAGGCCGTCAAGCCAGACCTGCTGGCTGTCCTTGCCGATCGCCATGTCGATGTACTTCTTAGCCCAATACAGCTCGTTCTCCGGCAGTCCCCTCGGGATCCACAGTCCGTCCGTGTCGAACTTGGCGCCTTCCTCCGGGACCACCCAGGCGACGTCGATGCCGTTCTTCTTGGCCTCGCGCGCGTTGGTCGAGATGGTGCAGGCGAGGTCGATCTCGCCGTTCTGGAACCAGGTCGTGAAGTCCGGGTCCTCGCCGAGCAGCGGCTGCTGCTCCTTCACCTTGGCGATGAAGTCCCAGGCCGGCTGCATGTTGGCCGGAATGTCCTCGAGCTTGCCGCCGCCGGCGACCTGCGCCGGGAAGTGGAAGCCGATGCCGTCGTTATAGAGGGCGATGCGGCCCTTGAACTTCGGGTCGAGCATCGCCTTCCACGAGGTCGGCGGACCGTCCGGGAAGGCGGCCGGGCGGTAGGCGAGGACGTAGACATAGCCGTAGGTGTCGACGATCGGATAGCCGTCGAGGCCGACGGGCTTGGCAAGCTCGGTGACGCCCTTGAGGTTGGGCAGGTCCGAGAGGTCTTCGGTGACGCCGCGCAGCGCCGACTTGGTGGCGTTGGTGGTCGTGTCCCAGTTGATGTGGATCGGCGGCACGCGCTTCTGCGCCACGGCCGCCCAGACCTTCGGCTGAATCTCGTTGTCCTCGGTGAGGTCGTGACGGACCGCGATGCCGGTCGCCTTCGTGAACGGGTCGGAGACGCCCGCCTTCAGCGCCTCGACCCAGGACCCGCCCCAGGCGCGCACGATGATCTCGGCCGGCTTTTCCGGCTCCTGCGCGACGGCCGTGCGAAGGCCGAGCGCCGAGGCTGCGCCGATCGAGCCCACGGCGGCGACGCCCTGCAGGAAACGGCGGCGGTTGAGGTCATGGAGGAAGGGCTTGTCGGTCATGGCGATGGCTCCTTTCGCGAATGGGGCGGCGTTCAGGCTTGCGGAAAGACGATGAGGTCGCGGGTATTCCAGCCGAGCCGCACGTGGGCGCCGACGGGCTGGACGGCGTGGCCGACCGGATCGTGGTCGAAGGCGCGCAAGGTCACGCCCAGTGCGCCGGTGGGGCGCGCCTCATAGACGACGCGTTCGCCCTCGAAGATCACGTCGGCGATCTCGGCGGTGAGATGGGTGTCGAGCGCCGCGCCGGTCGAACCGGTGCCCTCGACGCGAATCTGCTCGGCACGCAGCATGCCGACCGCGGGCTCGCCCGTGCGCGGCGCACGGCCGGCGGGCGCCGACCAGCGGCCACTCATGACCCCGAGCGGCGTCTCGAGCGTCACCACCTCGCCCTCAGCGCCCGCGACCCGGCCCTCCAGCCGGTTGGTGACGCCGATGAAGCTTGCGACGAACGCATTGGCGGGCTCGCGATAGGCGGCGATCGGCTCGGCCATCTGCTGGATGCGGCCCGCGTCCATCACGATGATCTCGTCCGACACCACGAGCGCCTCGCGCTGGTCGTGCGTCACGTTGATCGTGGTGATGCCGAGTTCGCGCTGGATGCGGCGGAACTCCAGCTGCATCTCCTCGCGCAGCTTGCGGTCGAGCGCGGCGAGCGGCTCGTCGAGGAGGAGAAGCTCCGGTTCGAAGACCAGCGCGCGGGCGATTGCCACGCGTTGCTGCTGACCGCCGGACAGCTCGTGGATGCGTCGGTCCCCGTAGGCGCCGAGATGCACGAGATCGAGGTAGCGCTCGACGCGGGCCGGGATCTCGCGCGCATCGAAGCGGCGCATCTTGAGCGGAAAGGCGACGTTCTCGGCGGCCGTCATGTGCGGGAACAGCGCGAGCTTCTGGAACACCATGCCGATCTTGCGCTTGTGCGCGGGCTCGTCGGACACCGGGCGGCCGTTGATCGCGATCTCGCCGCGCGTCGGCTTCTGGAAGCCCGCGATCATGCGCAGGAGCGTCGTCTTGCCCGAGCCCGAGGGGCCGAGGATCGTCAGGAACCGGCCGCCGGCAAGGTCGAACGAGGCATCCGCCACCGCTGCCTGTCCGGAGAAGACCATCGAGACGTCGCGCACCGACACGGCGGGCGTGCCGAGATCGGAGGCTGGTCGCGTTAGGCTCATGCGCGCCATCCCGCGCGTGCGGCAGCGGCCAGGGAAATCGGGGCGGATTCGTCACAACGCATGACGTGTGCTTGATCCAGCCGCAGGCTCGGCGCAAGCCCAAACTTGCGGCAGACGCCTGTTCTTCCAGCGGTTTCAGATGGAAGCGAGGAAGCCGCCGTCGATCGCGATGCACTGCCCGGTCATGTAGCGGGACGCGTCGCTCGCCAGGAACAGCGCGGCGCCCGCCAGATCGTCGAGATCCCCGAACCGGTTCATCGGGATGCGCCCGAGCATGCGCTCGCGCCAGTCCTCGTTCTCGTAGAAGACGTCGGTCATGGCGGTGCGGAAGTAGCCGGGCGCGATCGCGTTGACGCGGATGCCGACTGGCGCCCATTCCGCGGCCAGCGCCCGCGTCATGCCGAGAAGCCCGGATTTCGACGAGCCGTAGGGAACCGCGGTCGGCACGCCGACCATCGAGGTCAAGGAGGCGATGTTGACGATGCTGCCCGAGCCGTTCATGCGCATCGCGCGTCCCGCCGCCTGCGCCGCGAAGAACGCACCTTTCAGGTTGGTGTCGAGGATGCGGTCCCACAGCGTCTCGTCCACGTCGAAGCTCGGACGGACGTCTTCGACCCCGGCGTTGTTGACGAGCCCGTCGAGCCGACCGAAACGCTGCGTGGCCGCATCGACCGCCGCTTCGATGGACGCGACGTCCGTGACGTCGAGCGGAACGGCGAGGACGGGCGATCCGGCTTGCGAAACGGCTTCCGCCGTTGTTTGGAGATTCTCGACCTTGCGTGCGCCGACCACCAGCGAGGCGCCCGACTCGGCGAGAGCCGTCGCCAGCGCGGCGCCGATTCCGCGGCTCGCGCCCGTCACCAGCACGACGCGGCCCGTGAGATCGAACCGGCCGACGCCCTTGTTCCGTTCCGACGTCATTCGATCCCAGCCCTTCGCTTCATCCGGTCCGCCCTTTTCGCATGGGCGAACGGGCTCGCAAACGCCTTGCATGCGCTGGCGCGAAAGACCGGCGAAAGGCTGCCGGTGTTCCTGACGCGATGACCATGGCTTCCGAACCATCGACCGACGCGACCGGCGCTCGGCCCGAGACCGCGCTCTATGCGCCGGTGAAGGCGTTTCTCGAAACGCTCGGCTTCTCGGTGAAGGGGGAGGTCGGCGGGTGCGACCTCCTGGGGCTGCGGGAGGGGGAGCCCCAGATCGTCGTGGTCTGCGAACTGAAGCAGACATTCAATCTCGAACTCGTGCTGCAGGCCGTCGACCGGGCCGCGGCCTGCGACGAGGTCTGGCTCGCGGCGCGCCTGTCGCTGCGCGGCAAGGGGCGGGAGGCGGACGCGCGCTTTCGAAACCTCTGCCGCCGGCTCGGCTTCGGGCTCCTTGGCGTCGGCAGCGACGATGTGGTCCACGTCCTTCTCAGCCCGGACGCGCCGATGCCGCGTCGCGACCCGAAGCGGCGCTCGCGCCTCGTCAGCGAGCACAAGCGGCGGCAGGGCGACCCTGTCGCCGGCGGGGGCTCGCGCGCGCCGATCATGACGGCCTATCGGCAGCAGGCGCTCGTGCTGGCCCGGGCGATGGCAACGGGACCGCAGCGCCCGCGCGATCTCGCAGCCAGGGTGCCGGCCGCCGCGGCCATGCTGCGGCGTAACGTCTACGGCTGGTTCGAGCGCACCGGCCACGGCGTCTACGCTCTGACGCCGCAGGGGCACGAAGCGATCGCGCGCTGGCCCTGAGCGCGCATCAGCCCGGCTGGTACTGCGCGTCGGTGACGTGCTCCATCCAGTCGACGACCTTGCCGTCCTTCTGTTCCTGAATGGCGATGTGGGTCATGGCATTGGTCGGCGAGGCGCCGTGCCAGTGCTTCTCGCCCGGCTCGAACCAGACGACGTCGCCCGGCCGGATCTCCTCGATCGGGCCGCCCTCGCGCTGGACGAGGCCGAGGCCTGCGGTGACGATCAGCGTCTGCCCGAGCGGATGAGTATGCCAGGCCGTGCGTGCGCCGGGCTCGAAGGTGACCGTGGCGGCCGCCGCGCGCCGGGCCTCGTTGGGCGAGAACAGCGGATCGACGCGCACCGTCCCGCTGAACCACTCCGCCGGTCCCCGGCCGGAAGGCGACGATCCGTTCCTGACGATCTCCATGAGCCTTTGTCCTCATCTTGGGTGGCGGCGAGTCTGTGAGGATAGGGCCGCCCCGTGCGCTTCAAGGCCGTACAGGCGTAAGACTGGTTCTCGCCCACGCGTTTTCGGCAGCAGCCTCAGCGTCTTCCGGCTTGACCCTGCCGCCACGGCCGGCAGAAGTCGGGCCGATGCCGCGCGGAGGCATGGCGGCAAGCGGAGAGGATACGGCGATGGCGGACGTCAGGATCGGGTGTCAGACCTTCACCTGGGAAATGCTGGGCGAGGGTTTCAACGGCGGACCCGATGACCTCCTCGATGCGATCGCAGCCGGCGGCTACGGCGGGATCGAGATCACCGACACGATGATCGGCGCCTACGGCAGCCAGCCCGAGGCCTTCGCGAGGGCGCTGGACGCACGGGGGCTCGCCCTCGTCGCCTTCACCTTCAGTTCGGCGAGCGGCTTCACCGAGATCGACGAGGTGGAGCGCGATCTCGAGACCGCGCGACGCTGGGCGAATTTCGCCGCGCGCTTTCCCGGCGCCGTCCTGTCGATGGGATCGGCGACCGTCATGTCGGGCGGGCCGCGAGAGGAGAAGTTCCGCATCGCCGCCGAGGTCTACAACCGAGCCTCAGAGATCGGCAGCATTGCGGGCATCGAGGTGGCGGTCCACCCAAGTTCGCACCATGACACGCTGCTCTTCGACCGCGCCGATTACGACGCGCTGTTTAAGCTTCTTGATCCTGCGTCCGTCGGCTGGGTGCCCGATACCGGCCACATCCTGCGCGGCGGCATGGACATGCTCGACACGCTGCGAACCCACGCCGCGCGCATCCGCTACCTGCACCTGAAGGACGTCGATGCCACGGGCACCTGGGCGATGCTCGGGCGGGGTGCCTGCGACGTGCCTGCCGTGATCGCGGAAGCTGCGAAGGCGCCGGGCTTCAACGGCTGGCTGGTGCTGGAGGAGGAGTCGGAGGAGGCGGCAAGCGATCCCGCCCGCGCCGTCCGCACCAACCGGGAGACGATGCGCCGCTTCGTCTCCTGAGGGCTCCAAACGAAAGAGGCAGCCGCATGGCGGCTGCCTCGATCGGTGGGGAGGGGCGTCGGGCGAGCCGCGTCCCTCGATGCGATCCGCCTGTTACGGAGCCAGCGTGAACGGCGCCGTCATCTTGTCGGCGTTGTCCTTGTTGATCAGGATGCAATCGAAGAGCTGCTTCTCCTGGTCGACGCCGGTCTTGCCGGTCTTGATGAAGCTGTCGGCCTGCTTGACGGCTTCCGCCGAGAACACGGCCACCGGCTGCAGCACGGTGTACTGGAGCTCGCCGGCCTTGACCGCGGCCACCGCGTCCGGCGAGCCGTCGAAGCCGCCGACCTTGATGTTCGCGAGCTTGCCGGCTTCCTTCAGCGCCGCGACGGCGCCGAGCGCCATCTCGTCGTTGCCGGAGATCACGCCGATGATGTCCGGGTTCGCCTGCAGAAGCGACTGCATCTTGTTGTAGCCCTGGGTGCGGTCCCAGTTGGCGACTTCCTGGCCGGCCTTCACGAGGTCGGGATACTGCGTCAGCACTGTCTCGAAACCGTTCGAGCGGGTCTGGGCGTTGTTGTCGGACGGCGCGCCGAAGAGCTCGACATACTTGCCGCTGTCGCCGACCGCCTCGACCCAGGCCTGGGCGCCGAGCGCCGCGCCTTGCGCGTTGTTCGAGACGAGCTGCGCCTTGGCGAGGCCTTCCTGGTTGATCTCGGCGTTGACGAGGATCACCGGAATGCCGGCATCGACCGCCTTCTTCACCGCGCCGACCGAGCCGTCGGCGTTGGCGGGGTCGAGGATGATCGCCTTGACCTGGCTGGTGATGGCCGTGTCGATCAGGCGCGACTCGGCGTTGGTGTCGCCCTTGTGGGCGGCCACGGTGGCCGTGTAGCCGAGCTTCTCGGCCTCGGCCTTGGCGACCTCGCCTTCCGTGAACCAGTAGGGATTCGACGGGTCGTTGACGATGATCGAGATCGCGCCGTCGGCGAAGGCCGGCGCGGAGAAGATCGTCATCACAGCGGCGGCGGTTGCCGCCAGAAGCGTCCGGGTCATGCGCATGGTTGGTCTCACTCCCTGGTATTTGCCGGTTCCCGGCGAGGCTTGCCGTCGTGGAGGCGTCATGCCTTCGATGGCGAAGAGGTGGCGGCCTTCTTGGCGGGTTTGGGGCCGCGACGGCCGTACTGGATCGAGTTGAGGAGGACGGCGAGCACGATGACCGCGCCGGTGAAGACGGTCTGCCAGTAGGCGGACACGCCGATGATCACGAGGCCGTCGGCGAGGAAGCCGATCACGAAGGCGCCGAGCATGGTGCCGCGGATGTTGCCGCGCCCGCCGGTCAGCGCCGCGCCGCCGATCACGACGGCCGCGATCGCCGTCAGCTCGTAGGTTGTGCCGGCGGTCGGGCCGGCGGAGGTCAGCTGCGAGGACAGGACGAGGCCGGCGATCGCCGCGCAGATGCCCGACAGGACGTAGACGAGGATCGTCACCCGCTTCACCGGCACGCCGGAAAGCTCGGCCGCGCGCTGGTTGCCGCCGGTCGAGTAGACCCAGCGGCCGAAGGCCGTGCGGTTGAGGAGGACGCTGGCGAGGATCGCGACGGCGGCGAGGATCAGGACACCGATCGGCACGTTCAGGACGCGGTTGAAGCCGAGCCAGTCGAAGCCCGTGTTGCCGAGTTCCGGGCGACCGCCGAGGTTGTTGTAGGTGAGGCCGTTGGTCATCAGGAGCGCGATGCCGCGCGCGACATAGAGAAGGCCGAGCGTCGCCACGAAGGCCGGCACCTTGAAGAAGGCGATGAGGATGCCGTTCGTCAGGCCGACCAGCGCGCCGACGACGCAGGTCAGGATCACCACCACCCAGACCGGCGGGTAGAGGATGACCCCGAGCGGCTCGAGCGTCAGCCCTTGCATCAGCGCGCCGGCGATGACGCCGCACAGGCCCAGCGTCGAGCCGACCGACAGGTCGATGCCGCCGGTGAGGATGACGAGGAGCATGCCGATCGCCAAGAGACCGAAGATGGCGACGTGCGAGGCCATCGTCAGGAAGTTGGCGGTCGAGAAGTAGTAGGGCGAGAGCGACGAGAAGATCGCGATGATGGCGATCAGCGCGAAGAAGGCGCGCCCTTCCAGAAGCACGCGGCCGAGATCGAACCCGCTGCCGGACGCCTTGAGTGTGGAGGTGGTGCTCATGACGGGGCTCCGGTTCAGTGCGTCACGGCTTCGCCGGAGGCGGCCATGATCTCTTCCTTGGTGGCATCGGCGCCGAACTCGGCCGAGATCCGGCCGCGGTGCATGACGATGATGCGGTGGGCGACGGCGAGGCATTCGCCGACCTCGGACGTCGAGTAGACGACGGCGAGGCCCTTGCGCGCGCCTTCGGCGAGGAGCTTGAAGACCTCGGATTTCGCGCCGATGTCGATGCCCCGGCTCGGCTCGTCGAGAAGGACGACGCGCGGGTCGGTGGCCAGCATCTTGCCGATCACGACCTTCTGCTGGTTGCCGCCCGACAGCGAGCCGATGGGCGCACCGCCGCCGTCCGTCTTGATGTGAACGTTTCGGATCGCATCCGAAATGATCCCACGCTCGCGCCGCTTCGATGTGAAGAGGCCGCGCGTGAAGGAGCCGATCGAGGCGAGCGACAGGTTCTCGCCGACACTCATCGTCTGGACGAGGCCGTCGCGCTGGCGGTCTTCCGGCACGAGCACGAGGCCGCGCGCGATGCGCTGCGCGATCGACAGGCCGGACAGATCGTCGCCCTCGAGAAGGACGCGGCCGGCGCTCGGCCGCAGGCGGCCGGCGACGGTCTCCATCATCTCGGTGCGCCCCGCACCCATCAGGCCGTAGATGCAGACGATCTCGCCGGCCCGCACGGCCAGCGAGACGTTGTCGACGACCGAGCGGTCGGGCCGGGCGGCGTCGGGCACGCTAAGGCCCTCGATGCTGAGCGCCACCTTGCCGAAGTCGTAGCCGGTGGGCGGCGAGCCGAGGTCGTAGTTGTCGCCCACCATGTTGCGGACGATCCATTCGAGATCGATGTCCGAGCGCGGCGCATAGGCCGTCATCGTGCCGTCGCGCAGCACCACCGCGTGGTCGGTGATCTCCAGCGCTTCCTCGAGATGGTGCGAGATGTAGACGATCGAGACCCCGCGGCTCTTCAGGTCGCCGATGACCTTGAACAGGACCTCGACCTCGGTCGCGCTCAGCGCCGAGGTCGGCTCGTCCATGATGAGGATGCGCGACTTCACCGACAGGGCGCGCGCGATCTCGACGATCTGCTGCTGCCCGAGGCGCAGGTCCTCGACCGGGGTGAGGGGATCGATGTCCTCCTCCAGCTCTTCCATCAGGAGGCGCGTGATGCGCTCTTCTTCTGCGAAGTCGACGCCCCCGGCCGGGCCCACGATCTCGCGACCCATGAAGATGTTGTCGCGCACCGAGAGGTTCGGCGCGAGCGAGAGTTCCTGGTGGATGATCGAGATACCGCCGCGATCGCGCGCGTCCGTAGACGACGAGAACGTGACGGGCTCTCCCTCCAGCACGATTTCGCCCGACGTCGGCTTCACGACGCCGGACAGGATCTTCATCAGCGTCGACTTGCCGGCGCCGTTCTCGCCGAACAGCGTCGTCACCTTGCCCTTGTGAACGTCGAAGTTGACGCCCTTCAGCGCATGGACGTTGCCGTAGGACTTGGCGACGTTGCGCGCCGAGAGCACCACGTCGCTGCTGGAAGCGGCAAGGCTCATTGGACGCTCATGGCGACTGGCGTCACCAGCCAGTTCTTTGGGTTGACGAGCCGGAAGACGCCGGTGACGGTCACCGTCTTGCCGGTGAGGGCCGCATTGTCGATGCCGGCGAGCACGTCCTTCTTCATCTGGTCGTTGATGGCCGCGCCAGCGTTCTGGTACTCGATCTGGTTCTTGAACTGGCCGAAGCCGATCGTGCCCGTCGCGTCGCGAAGGTCGGTGCCGTTGATCGCCGGGCCGGTCTGGACGCGCACGGTGGTCTCCGGCGGCACGCCGGCGACCGCGATCTTGTAGAGGCCGGACTTGCCCTCGCCGACCGTGCCGGTGAACTTCACCGGGAAGACCGGACCGGTGCCGCCGGAAATACCGTATTTCGTCGTCGCCGCCGCCTTGTCGGCGCCGAGCTCGGTGGCAAGCTGCGCGGCGTCGACGGCGCGCGTCTCGACGCTGGCGCGGATCTCGGGAAAGGCCTTGGCGCCGAAGGTCGCGGGCGAGAACACCTCGGCCTGGACGTCGTGCTCCCCGCCGATGGTGACGATGCGCGTGTCGTAGGCCGTCGCCGCGACCACCGCGAGCGCCACCACCGTGCCGATCACGACGCCGCGCGATCGGGTCGGGCGGCGCGGCGCCCGTTCAGCCTGCAGGGTCATCGAACGCTCCTTGTCTCGAACGGCGCGGCGGGGTGCGACACATGCGAAACGGGGATGCTCATGGGCAAGGGCCGATCGCCGATCGGCAGCCGATGCGGGCACCTTGTCCCCAGTCGCATGCGTGAACCCTCCCGTCGCCGCAATGCTTCCGGGTCTCCACCTCCGGAAGCCGGGCCGACCCTTCGGTGGCCCTTGGCATGGGGGAAATTATTGACACTCGGCGGACGAATGCAATAGTTTTCTCACATTGCAAAATTTTGCAGTGCAGATGGGGAGCCTGGGAGGGCCGGTGCGCACGTCGACCAAGCGCGACTCCGACGAAAGCCTTGCGATCCGCGCGGCCTGGCTTCATTACGCAGCCGGAATGACGCAGGGCGAGGTGGCGCAGAAGCTCGGCGTGTCGTCCACCAAGGCGCACCGGCTGATCGCCTGGGCCTACCAGAACGGCGCGGTGAAGGTGTCGGTCGTCGGCGGCGTCGCCGAGTGCGTGGCGCTGGAGGATGCGATTCGCGACGCCTTCGGCCTCGCCCATTGCGAGGTGGTGCCCGATCTTCACGAGGAGGATGGCATGCCGCTGCGCGCGCTCGGCGGCGCCGGGGCGAGCTTTCTGGAGCGCGAGATCGAATCGGCCGAGGGCGGCGTGCTCGGCATCGGGTTCGGCCGCACGCTCGCCGCCGCCGTGACGGCGATGACGCCGACGGGGTCCGGCGCCATGCGCTTCGTTTCGCTGATGGGCGGCCTCACGCGCAACTTCGCGGCCAACCCGCACGACGTCATCCATCGGCTGGCCGAGCGCACCGGCGCGCTCGCCTATGTCATGCCGATCCCCTTCGTCGCCAATTCTCCCGCCGACCTCGACGTCCTCCTGTCGCAGCGCGGGGTCGACGAGATCTTCCGGCTCGCTTGCCACGCCGACCTGATGCTGATGGGCATCGGTACGGCGCAGCTCGACGCGCAGCTCGTCGGCTCCGGCATGATCCTCCCCGACGAGATCGACGAGGTTCGCCGAAGCGGCGGCGTCGGCGAAATGCTTGGGCACTTCCTCGACGAGGACGGTGCGCCGGTCGAAACGCCTTTGTCGGGGCGCACCGTCTCGCCGGCGCTCGACGACATTCGCGGTCGCCGGGCGGTGGCGGTCGCGGGCGGTCCCGGCAAGGTCGCGGCGATCCGCGCGGTCCTGCGCAGCGGCGTCCTGACGGGATTGATCACCGACGAGCGCACCGCGCGGGCGCTGATGCGCGACCAGGGCGGACGGGTCGCGGGATGAGGAGGGAAGCGATGGCGGGAGCGAACGGGAGGAGCGGTCTCGATGGCTGAGGGGGCGGACGTCCTGATCGGGATCGACGCCGGCACGTCGGTGATCAAGGCGGTGGCCTTCGATCTTGCCGGCCGGCAGCTCGGCACTGCGGCGGTGGTCAACACCTATCGCGAGGAGCCGGACGGGTCCGCGGTCCAGTCGATGGAGCGGACCTGGGCGGACTGTGCGAAGGCGCTGCGCGAGCTCGGGCAGGTGGTCGACGGCCTCGCGCGCCGCACCGCGGCCGTCTCGGTCACGGGCCAAGGCGACGGAACGTGGCTCGTCGGCGCCGGCAACCGGCCCGTCGGCGACGCCTGGCTCTGGCTCGATGCCCGGTCGGCCTCGACCGTGCGGCGCCTCTGGGACGGTCCGCTCGAGCGCACCCGCTTCGAGCGCACCGGCACCGGCCTCAACACCTGCCAGCAGGGCGCGCAGCTTGCCCATATGGCAACCGTCCATCCCGACCTGATCGGGCAGGCCGAGGTCGCGCTCCACTGCAAGGACTGGCTGCACCTCTGCCTTACCGGCGTGCGCGCGACCGATCCGTCCGAGGCGAGCTTCACCTTCGGCGATTTCCGAAACCGCGCCTACGACGACACGGTGATCGAGGCACTCGGCCTGTCCGGCCGCCGCCATCTCCTGCCGCCGATCCTCGACGGCACCATGACGACGCATCCGCTGACGCGCGAGGCAGCCGAGGCGACGGGTCTTCTGGAAGGCACGCCGGTCTCGCTCGGCTATGTCGACATGGTGATGACGGCGCTCGGGGCCGGCGTCTACGCCCGCGAGCCGGGCGTCGCCTGTTCGACGGTCGGCTCCACCGGCGTCCACATGCGCGCGGTCCACTCGGAGGACGTGTTCCTCAATGCGGAAGGGACGGGCTACGTCATCGCGCTGCCGATCCCCGGCGTGGTCACGCAGGTCCAGACCAACATGGCCGCGACCCTCAACATCGACTGGGTGCTCGGCACCGCCGCCGATCTCGTCGCCGAGTTCGGCGATCGCCCCTCCAAGGCCGACCTCGTCGGCCGGATCGAGGGCTGGCTTGCCCGCTCCGAGCCGGGCGCGATCCTCTACCACCCCTACATCTCGGCCGGCGAGCGCGGCCCCTTTATCGACCCGGACGCACGCGCAGGCTTCATCGGCCTGTCGAGCGGGCACCGCTATCCCGACCTCGTGCGGGCCGTGGTGGAAGGCATCGCGATGGCCGCGCGCGACTGCTACGCCGCGATGGGCGACATGCCGCGCGAGCTTCGCCTCACCGGCGGGGCCGCGCGCTCGCGCGCGCTGCGCTCGGTTCTGGCCGCGACCACGGGCGCCAGCGTGCGCACCTCCTCGCGCGACGAGGCGGGGGCGGCGGGGGCGGCGATGATGGCCGCCGTCGCGATCAAGGCCTTTCCGACGATGGACGCCTGCATCGAGACCTGGGTGACGCCGCTGCTCGGGCCGGCCGAGGCGCCCGACGCCAGGCTCGCCGAGCGCTACGCCGGCGTCTTCGAGGGCTACCGGACGGCGCGGCAGGGCCTCGCGCCAGTCTGGAACCACATGGCGGCGCTGCGCTCGCGCGACGTTCGCCTCGATGCGGGTGCCGAGCCCGCCGAACTGGCGATCGCCGCCGGCAACGAGACAGGGAACTGACGCGATGAGCGAGACGAAGACGGTCGACGTGCTGGTGGTCGGTGGCGGCATCAACGGGGTCGGCATCGCGCGCGATGCGGCGGGGCGCGGCCTGTCCGTCGTCCTGTGCGAGAAGGACGATCTGGCGGAGGGCACGTCCTCGCGCTCCGGCAAGCTCGTTCACGGCGGCCTGCGCTACCTCGAATATTACGAGTTCCGTCTGGTGCGCGAAGCGCTGATCGAGCGCGAGGTGCTGCTTCGCTCCGCCAGCCACATCATCTGGCCGATGCGCTTCGTCCTGCCCCATTCGCCGGAGGACCGGCCGGCCTGGCTCGTGCGTCTCGGCCTCTTCCTCTACGATCATCTCGGCGGCCGCAAGAAACTGCCAGGCACGCGCACGCTCGACATGCTGCGCGACCCGGAAGGCGCGCCGATCCTCGACAAGTACCCGAAGGGCTTCGAGTATTCCGACTGCTGGGTGGACGACGCCCGCCTCGTGACCCTCAATGCCGTGGATGCCGCCGAGCGGGGCGCCGAGGTGCTGACGCGCACCGCCTGCACCAGCGCCCGGCGCGAGGGCGACGTCTGGGCGGTCGAAGTCCGCGACGAGACGACCGGCGAAACGCGCCGCCTGCGGGCCCGCTGCATCGTCAACGCCGCCGGCCCATGGGTCAACGACATGGTCGGTCGCGTCGCGGGCCGCAACTCGCGGCGTAACGTGCGCCTCGTGAAGGGCAGCCACATCATCGTGCCGAAGTTCTGGCGCGGCGAACACGCCTATCTCGTGCAGAACACCGACAAGCGCGTGATCTTCATCAACCCCTACGAGGGCGACAAGGCGCTGATCGGCACCACCGACATCGCCTACGAGGGGCGCGCCGAGGACGTGAAGGCCGACGAGAGCGAGATCGCCTACCTGCTGGCCGCGGTGAACCGCTACTTCAAGGAGAAGCTGCGGCGCGAGGACGTGCTGGAGACCTTCTCCGGCGTGCGCCCGCTCTTCGACGACGGCAAGGGCAACCCGTCGGCCGTCACGCGTGACTACTCCTTCGACCTCGACGAGGACGGCGGCGCCCCGATGCTCAATATCTACGGCGGCAAGATCACCACCTTCCGCGAGCTCGCCGAGCACGCGATCGAGAAGCTGGCCAAGTTCTTCCCCGCGATGGGCAAGGCCTGGACCGGCAACGCCACGCTGCCGGGCGGCGACATCGAGGACGCCGACTTCATCCAGTTCTGCGAGACGATGCGCACGCGCTATCCGTGGATGGGCCGCGAGATGATCCACCGCTTCGGCCGCCTCTACGGTACGCGGATGCAGGCGATCGTCGGGTCGGCGACCTCGGCCGAGGGGCTCGGACGCCGCTTCGGGCGTCGCCTCTTCGAGGCCGAGGTGCGCTACCTCGTCGCCCACGAGTGGGCCGAGCGGCCACAGGATATCCTCTGGCGCCGCACCAAGGAGGGCCTGCACATGACGCCGGCCGAGCGCGCTGAATTCACCGAATGGTTCGAGAGCGCCGCGCTGCGCCGCGCCGCCTGAAGGAACGTTTCATGCCCCTGACGCTCTCGCTGAACACCAACCCGCTGGTGAACCGCTTCGCCGATCCCGACGACCTGATCGACACGGTCGCGCGGGACCTGAAGATCCGCGACCTCCAGCTGACGCACGAGTTCATCAATCCGTCGTGGCCGGCGCCCGTGGTCCGACGCCTGACGCGTCAGATGGAGGCCGCCCTCCAGCGCACCGGCGTGCGGGTGACGAGCGGCATGACGGGGCCCTACGGCCGGCTGAACCACTTCGGCCATCCCGACCGCGACGTGCGGCGCTACTATGTCGACTGGTTCAAGACCTTCGCCGACATCACCGGTGATCTCGGCGGCACTTCGGTCGGCACGCAGTTCGCGATCTTCACCTATCGCGACTTCGACGATGCGGCACGGCGCGAGGAGCTGATCCGGATCGCCGTGGACTGCTGGGCGGAGGTCGCCGAGCACGCGAAGGCGGCTGGCCTCGCTTACGTCTTCTGGGAGCCGATGAGCATCGGCCGCGAGTTCGGCGAGACGATCGCCGAATGCATGAAGCTGCAGGACCGGCTGACGGCGGCCGACATGGCCGTGCCGATGTGGATGATGGCCGACATCGACCATGGCGACGTGACGAGCGAGAACCCCGACGACTTCGACCCCTATGCCTGGGCGCGCGCGGTGCCCGAGGTCTCGCCGATCATCCACATCAAGCAGAGCCTGATGGACAAGGGCGGCCACCGTCCCTTCACGGCGGAGTTCAACGCGCGCGGGCGCATCCAGCCCGAGCCGCTGCTCGCCGCCTTCGCGGAAGGGGGCGCGACGGACAACGAAATCTGCCTCGAACTGTCGTTCAAGGAGCGCGAGCCGAACGACCGGCAGGTGATCGAGCAGATCGCCGAATCGGTCGCCTTCTGGGCCCCCCACATCGACACGGGCGCGGCGGACCTGCGGGTCTGAGTTGCGTGAGCGCTCCCCGGAGGAACCGGGGAGCGCCCGGGCGTCAGCCCTTGGCCGCCGCGACGAAGCGTGGATCGAAGGTCTGCGCGAAGGTGAGATCGGCGCTGCCGAACTCGTCCGGCTCCAACGTCTTCAGCATCGACAGCATCGACTGGAAGCCGTCCTCGGTGATGACGCCGTCGGGCGAGTACATCGGCCGCGCCTTCTCGAAGGCGGTCTTGTAGAACTCGCGATCGCCGAAAAGGTAGTCCTCCGGCACGGAGTCCGCGACCTGATCGGGTGTTGCGGTCTGCAGCCAGGCGAGCGACTTGAGGAACGCGTTGACGATCCGCTGCGTCGTCACCGGGTTGGCTTCCACGAAGTCGTGACGCAGGTAGACGGTGGCGGCCGGGTTGGTGCCGCCGAAGAGCTCGCGCGTGCCTTCTTCGGTGCGGGTGTCGATGAGAGGCACGATGTCGCCGTCCACCTCGAGCCGCGAGGTCACGGGGTCGAGGTGCGAGAGGCCGGCGATCTCGCCGCGCTTGACGGCCGCGACGGCACTCGTGCCGCCACCGATGCCCACGAGCGACACGTCGTCCGGCTTCAGGCCCGCCTTCACCAGCGCGTATTGCAGCATCAGCGCCGTCGACGATCCGGGCGCCGTGACGCCCATGGCGCGGCCCTTGAGATCGGCGATCGTCTTGATCTCGTCCTTCAGGGCCGAGCGTACCGCGATGGTGATGCCGGGGAAGCGTCCTAGATCGGCGACGGCTCGGATGTCCTGGCCGCGATGCTGCATACGCAGCGTGTGCTCGTAGGCGCCCGTCACGACGTCGACCGACCCGCCGACCAGCGCCTGGAGCGACTTCGCCCCGCCGCCGAAGTCGTTGATCGCGACGGTGAGGCCCTCCTCTTCGAAGAAGCCCTGTCGCTCGGCGATGGTCAGGGGCAGGTAGTAGAGGAGCGGCTTGCCGCCGACGCCGAGCGTCAGCGACGGCTTCTCGATCGCGGCCGCCGTACCTTGCGCGAAAGCGGGCAGGCGGGCGGACAGGGCGGCGAGGGCGGCAAGGCTGCCGCCGGCCATGAGGAAGTCTCTGCGTTTCATGGGAAAGGGCCCCTCCCAAGGCCGTGGTTCGATGGGTCGTTCGGTTAGGCGGTCGCGACCTGCGCCTGCGGGCGCCAGACCAGAAGGCGGTCCTCGACCAACGTGACCACGGCGTCGATCACCAGGACGAAGGCCATGAGAACGAACATGCCGGCGAAGACGCCGGTGACGTCGAAGACGCCCTCCGCCTGCTGGATGAGGTAGCCGAGCCCCGCCGAGGAACCGAGATACTCGCCGACCACCGCTCCGACGACCGCAAAGCCGACGGCCGTGTGCAACGACGAGAACATCCAGCTGAGGGCGGAGGGCAGGTAGACGTGGCGCAGGAGCTGGCGCTCGGTCATGCCGAGCATGCGGGCGTTGGAGAGGACCGTCTGGTTCACCTCCTTCACGCCTTGGTAGACGTTGAAGAAGACGATGAAGAAGACGAGCGTGACGCCGAGCGCCACCTTGGACCAGATGCCGAGCCCCAGCCACAAGGCGAAGATCGGCGCCAGCACCACGCGGGGCAGGGCGTTGGCCGCCTTGACGTAGGGGTCGAAGACCATCGCGAGCAGGGGCTTGCGGGCGAACCAGAAGCCGATCGCGACGCCGCCAAGCGAGCCGATCGCGAAGGCCAGCATGGATTCGGCCAGCGTGATGCCGAGGTGGTACCAGATCGAGCCGGAGACGAACCACTCGACGATCCGCTCGCCGACATCGATCGGTGTGGCGAAGAAGAACTTCGCGTTCGCCGGATTGCCGAACAGGCTCGTCGCCGTGAACAGGTGCCAGATCACCAGCACGACCACCGCGACGGAAACCTGGAGAAGGATGAGAACCGGCCTCGTCATGCGGGCAGCCCGTTGGTCTGGCGATAGCCCTTCACGACCTCTTCCTTAAGGGCGTTCCAGATCTCGCGATGAATGTCGTGGAAGAGCGGGTCGAGGCGCACGTCGGCGATCTCGCGCGGGCGTGCGATCGGAATGACGTAGTCGCCGATGATGCGCGCGCGCGGACCGGCCGACATGATCACCACCCGGTCGGACAGGGCGATCGCCTCTTCGAGATCGTGGGTGACGAACATCACCGCCTTGCGCTCTGCCGACCACAGGTCGAGGAGGAGGCCGCCCATGATCACGCGCGTCTGCGCGTCGAGCGGCCCGAAGGGCTCGTCCATCAGGAGGATCCGCGGATTGCGGATGAGAACCTGCGCCAAGCCGACGCGCTTGCGCTGGCCGCCCGAAAGCATGTGCGGGTAGCGGTCGCCGAAGGCCGAGAGGCCGACGCGCGCCAGCCATTCGCGAGCTCGATCCTCGGCCTCGCGCCTCGGCGTGCCGGCGATGGTCAAGGGGATCGACACGTTGTCGAGCACCGTCTTCCACGGCATCAGCGAGTCCTGCTGGAAGAGGTATCCTGCCTTGTCGTTGAGGCCGGACAGCTCCTCGCCGAAGATGCGCACGCTGCCGGCCGAAGGCTTGAGAAGGCCGGCCGCCGCGTTCAGGAGCGTGGACTTGCCGCAGCCCGTCGGGCCCACCACGGCGACGAACTCGCCCTCGCGCACCACGAGGTCGGTCGGGGCCACGGCCTCGAAGCGGCCGCCATTGGCGAGGCGGAAGGCGATTTCGACACCCGACAGGCCGATCGCCTGCTCGGCTGCGGGCGCAACCTGCGTCGGCGCGGCCTGTGCCGGCTGCACCACCGTCAGCATGAGGGCCTGCCTCGGTGCGAAGACGGCATCCACCCCCGTCCGGCGCCAGGCGCTTCGTTCGTTGTCATCGGCGTCCTCCCCGACGTCGTTGGTCTTCAAGACTAGATGATGCCCGGGGCCCCGTAACATGCGTTAGGCCGCAACGGGTGTTTCCCATTCGCGAACGCTCAAGACCCGCAGAGTTCCGGCCGCGAACGAAGGGCGTCTCGGACGCGCCCCCCGGCCTGGGCGCCCGGCAGGCGCGCGGCATCTTCCGCGACCGTCCGCAGCGCCTCGATGTCGATGCCGGTGGAGACGCCCATCCGCTCGAACATCCAGGCGACATCCTCGCTTGCGGTGTTGCCGGTCGCGCCCGGCGCGAAGGGGCAGCCGCCAAGGCCGCCCGCCGCCGCGTCGAACACCCGCACGCCCTCCTCGTAGGCCGCAAAGATGTTGGCAAGGCCGAGCCCGTAGGTATCGTGCCCGTGCATCGCCCAATGTCGCACGTCGGCAAACCGGGCCATCGCCTCGCCGAACACGCGGCGCACCTGATCGGGCACCGCCCGGCCCGTCGTGTCGCACAGGCAGATCTCGGCGTCGGGACGCGCGGGAACGAGGCGTTCCAGAAGGGCCATCACATCCGCCGCCTCGACGCGGCCGTCGAACGGGCAGTCGAACGTTGTGGCGAGGCTGAGGCGCAGGGGTGTCCCCGCCGGCACGCTCGACGCGAAACGCTCGTAGTCGGCGGCCGATTCCGTGGGCGTGCGGCGTACGTTGTTGCGGTTGTGCGCCGCCGACACCGACAGGACGTAGGCCACCATCGGCGAACCCGCCGCCAGCGCATCATGGCCCCGCCGTTCCGTGGGAACGAGGAGCTGCGGCAGGAGGGTGCCCTCGCCGCGCACCCCATGGAGCACCGCCGGCGTGTCGGCCATCTGCGGCACCGCCGACGCGCTGACGAAGGAGCCGATCTCGATCCGCCGCAGGCCCGCCGCATGGAGGCGGCGCACGAAGTCGATCTTGGTGGCGGTCTCGATGAACGGCCCGATCGGCTGGAAGCCGTCGCGCGGGGCGACCTCGACGATCTCGACGTCGGTGCGGCGATCAAGCGGGCTCATCGTACGACACCTTCCTCGCGCAGCGACCGGATTTCGGCCTCCGCGAAGCCCGCTTCGCCAAGGATCTCGTCGGTATGGGCGCCGATCGCGGGGCCGGTCCAGCGGATCGAGCCCGGCGCTTCCGGCACGTGCGGCACGATGCCGGCGTGGAGTACGCGGCCGATCTGCGGATCGTCGAGCTCCCGCACCATGCCGCGCGCGAGATACTGCGGGTCGGCAGCGATGTCGGCGGCATTGAAGCAGAGGGTCGAGGGGATGTCGGCTTCGGTGAGAACGCGGTCGGCCTCCGCCGCATCGAAACCGCGCGACCAGTCCGCGATGATCGCGTCGAGCGTCGCCACGTTGCGCAGGCGGCCGGGATTGGCGGAGAAGTCCGGGTCGTCGGCCAGTTCCGGTCGCCCGATCACGCGGGCAAGGCGGCGGAACAGCGGGTCGGAGTTCGCCGCGATCAGGAGCCACTTCCCGTCACGCGTCGGATAGGCGTTGGTCGGCGCGGCGGTCTTGATGCGCGAGCCCTGCGGCTCACGGATGGTGCCGAAGACGCCGTATTCGGGCAGCGTGCCCTCCATCATCGACAGCATTGCCTCGGTCAGCGCGACGTCGAGCGTGAACGGTCCCGGCGTGCCGCCGGAGCGATCGCGCTGCCAGAGCGCCGCCATCACGCCGAACGCGGCATAGAGCCCGGCAATCGAATCGCCGATCGAGATGCCGACGCGCGAGGGCGGCAGGTCGGTCTCCTCCGGCGGATGGTTGGTGAGATAGCGCAAGCCCCCCATGGCTTCGCCGATCACGCCGAACGAGGCACGGTCACGATAGGGCCCGTCCTGTCCGAAGCCCGAGATACGCGAAATCACGAGGCCGGGGCGCACTTCTCGCAGCGCGGCTTCCGACAGTCCGAGCTTGTCGAGTTGGCCCGGCCGGAAGTTCTCGACGAGGGCATCGGCACCGCTCGCCAGCCGCAGCACCACGGGGCGTGCGCCAGGATGCTTGAGGTCGAGCGCGATGCAGCGCTTGTTGCGCGCGTGCATGGACCACCAGGGCGACCGGCCGTTGGCCTGTTCGCCCCACTGCCGCACCGGATCGCCGCCGGGCGGCTCGATCTTCACGACGTCGGCGCCGAGATCGGCGAGGAGTCGCGTGGCGAACGGGGCCGCCACGAAGTGACCGAGCTCGAGGATGCGCAGGCCCGCAAGAGGCCCCTCGGCAGGCCTTGCTGCCGCCGCCGCTTCATTCCAGGTGTCCATGCCCGCCTCCCGCCGTGCAGTCGTCGTCGGCGGCGATTGAAGGGCGAGGCGGGGCTGAGGGTCCAGTCGTCTCCGGTCAACCCTCGTTCGCGGGTGGCGAACCGTCGGGGCGGAGGAGATGCTCGCGCAGGAGGCGCGTCGCCTCCGGCAGGCCGGCGGGATCGCGCGAGACGAGCTTCAGCTCACGATGCGCCCAGCGATCCGTCAGCGGGATCGCGACGAGGTCCATGCCGCGTGCGACGACCGCGAAGGCCCGGTCCGGGATCAGGCCGACGCCGAGTCCGCTTTCCACCATGCGCAGCACCGCGTCGAAGCCCGGCACGTGGATGCGCAGCTTCACGTCGCGCGCGGCGTGCGCGGCCTCCACCGCCGACCGGCGATAGATCGCGCTGTCCTGATGAAGTCCGATATGCTCGTAGTCGAGGGTATCGAGGAAGCCGACGCGCTCGCGCCCGGCGAGCGGGTGGTCGCGCCGCACGGCGAGCACCAGCCTATCGCGGCGGTAGGGGGCGGCCGAGAGATCGCGGCTGTCGACGCTGGAAACGCAGAGCCCGATGTCGCCGACACCCTCCTCGATCCCCTTCACCACGGCGTAGCTCGTCCGCTCCTCCAGTTCGATGCGCACGCGCCCGTTGGCCCGATAGAAGTCCGACAGGTCGTCGGGCAGGAATTCGACGATGGAGGAAATGTTGGCGAGGATCCGCACGTGCCCGAGGAGCCCCTGGGCGTGGTCGGCCAGTTCCGCACCCATCTTGTCGACCGAGCGCAGGATCGAGCGCGCATGATGGAGCAGCGTGTCGCCGGAGGCCGTCGGGGTCATCCCGCGGGCATGGCGCAGGAACAGTTCGGTGCCGAGCGTCGCTTCAAGTTCAGCAAGGCGTTTCGACAGGGCGGACGGCGCGATCCCCGCGCGCTCCGCCGCCCGCGTCAGGTGTTCCTCCTCGCACACGGTCACGAAAAGCTGGAGGGTAACGAGATCGACGCGCCGGACGAGGGAGGAAGGGATCATGGCTGGGTTGGAATATCCCTCTGCATTCCTCCCTTTTGTGCGCCCGGAGGCAGCAGGGCAAGAGCGGTCGCGAAATTCCGGCTGTGCCGGCAACTCGCGTCCCAAGTGCGTAAAGACGCGCAGGACCAATGTGCCGAGCCCACGGTCTGCGAGCGTAAGGAAACGCCCAAGTCTGCAGGGTGGAGGCTATCGAATGATGGAAGCTGGCTGGGGAACCTGGATTCGAACCAAGACTAGCGGAGTCAGAGTCCCTGCGCAGACTATATTTTGCGGGCTTCAACGTCGTTTTGTTGCATGACTGTTGCGCCTAGAAAAAGCGCCTGCGCTTCAGCCATCGCCGACGCCTCGTC
This sequence comes from Aureimonas phyllosphaerae, assembly GCF_900113065.1. Classification (GTDB taxonomy): domain Bacteria; phylum Pseudomonadota; class Alphaproteobacteria; order Rhizobiales; family Rhizobiaceae; genus Aureimonas; species Aureimonas phyllosphaerae. The sequence goes on along the minus strand of NZ_FOOA01000001.1, from coordinate 488,270 downwards.
GTTCGTCGGCCACAGGTGCCCATACGTGTCGTATGTCATCTGGATCGAGGAGTGCCCAAGACGCGCTTGGACTGCCTTCGGAGGCAGGCCAAGGCCACCGACCTCGCGCGCGTTCAGAAGCCAAGAGGCGTTCCAGTGGCGCCAGGCGTGCATGCCGCTATAGCGAGGCTCAAGGATCGGTTGACCGTCAGCATCGATCCGACCCGTGTCGATCGTCAGCCCGGCTTTGACGACGAGCGGCTGCACGATGCGGGACACGATGTTCGCATGGTATTGAGGTCGCCCCGTCTCCGTTGGGAAGACGAGCCCGAGTTCGCCCTTCGGGCACTCCGCCTTCCACTCGGTCAGTGCTTCGACCACGAGCGGGAGGAGGGGGATCGTCCGCTGGCCGGCGTCGCTCTTCGGCATACCGATGTCTTGGAAGGCATCGGCACGCTGGCGCACATGCAGCAAACCCTTGCGCAAATCGACGTCCGGCCACGACAAGCCTCGCAGCTCAGACGATCGCATGCCGGTGAACACCATCGTCAGGATGAACGCCCTATGGCGCCCCTCGGCAGCGGCGATCAAGGCGCGGGCTTCGTCCATCGTCGGGATGTCGATGCCGTAGCGCAGGCGGCCGCGCTGCCGCTTCTCGACCTTGCTCTTCGCGGATCCGCGGCGCTTGGCCATCTCGGATACGGCGTTCCTGACGACGAGGCCGCGCTCTTGGCTATCGGACAAAATTGAGCCCAGCGACACCGTCACGCGCTTAATCATGGCGCTCGATCGGTCCGCCTCGCGCAGCTTCTCCTGGAATGCCCGCACCCCTGGCACGCTGATCTTCGTCAGCTTCGTGGCGCCGATGAAGGGCACCAGATGCAGCCGAACGTGCTCGCCGTACTGCTTGATCGTCGACTGCTCGAGGCCGGCGTCTCGGCAGCTCTTAAGCCATAGGTCGGCGGCCTCCGCGACTGTCACGGTTGCAGCGTCGGGGACGTGCGTCCCGTCCTTCAGTTCGACGGCCGTCGTGTTGGCGAAGACATCGGCGTCGCGCTTCAATTTGAAGCTCTTCGACCGGCGCGTCCCTGCGGCGTCGCGATAGTCGACCTGCCAGCCTGATCCGGTCGTGCCGTCGGCATTCGTCCATTTACGCTTACGGACGCTCACTGGTCGTCGTCCTCTTCGCGCGGGAGAGGTTCATACCAGAGGTCAACCCAAAGCTGTTTCCGGAATTCGAGCAGTGGAGCCTGTCGCTCTGGCGGCAGTTCAGCGATTTTTGCGTCCAAGAGCCTTAGAGCCGCACGAAGCTGTTCTTTCTCATCGGGAAAAGCAGCCTCCAAGGTCTCAACGATCAAGAGATTCATACTCTTATCCGCAGCGTCTGCGGCCAGCTTGATGCGGTCACGGAGGCCCTCTGGCATGCGCAACTGGTACTGATCCAAAAATTTGCGCTTCACGCGATCCACCTCAAAACACAGAATCCTATCCAAATGGGCTTGAAAAAGCCCACCGGGTCAATACTATCCATTTGGGTGTGAAAAATTGGTTACGCCCTACAGGAGCGAAATGGATGGAACGGAAGCTGCAAGAGGCGCGAAGCGCGGCACAGCCGAAGCTTGTTTGGGGGACGAAGGCGATCGCCGGGCTCTGCCAGATCGAGCCGCGGAAAGCGTATCACCTGATGAGGACCGGTCGTCTGCCGGTGAAGAAAGTCGGCGCCACCTATGTCGGTGAGGAAGAAGCGCTGTTGAAGTTCCTGACGACCCCCGAGGTGGCCGCATGAGCGCCGTCCGTCGTCACTCGGCTGCGGCCGATCTCACCATGAACCTATACCGGGCCGGGCTCAGCTTCTGTCGCACGGACCTCGAGGACGCCTTCCGGGCGCTCGTCGGCTGGCCGGGCGAGGCGCGCTTGCCGAACCTGAACGCGGACCAGCGGCAGGGCCTCCTGATCGGCGTGTGCCGCGGGCTTCTCGCCATGGAGAACGATCGGATCATGCCGTCCGGCACCTTCACTGTCATCCTCGACGAGGCGGGCGCGGAACGGCTGGCCGGCGCCACCTACGCGCACGGCGCCCGAGCGGTTCTCGACACGCCGGCTTTCCTGGTCAACCTAACGCGGGAGCAGCTGTGATGACGAAGGTGATGATGTTTGCGGCCGAGCGGAAGCTTCTGGACCGTATCGCCGGCGAGCTCCTCGACGCGAGGGCAACATCGAACCATGCGGCTCTGGTCGAAGCGGTCGAGGATCTCGAGGTCATCGTGATGTTCACCGACTTCCCGACGTTGCGGGCGCGGGCCAGTGAACTCATCAAGACAGCTTACGAACCGATGCCCGATCCGTGGGGACTGCGGAGCTGAGATGTCAGCGAAGGGGCCGGTTCGCGGCCGCCCCTTCGCCTTCAACCCATAACGAACCGGGTCGGCACCCGGCCAGGAGTATGCATTGGCTGCAACTATTCTAGCGCCTTCCCCGCTCGAAACCAAGGGCGATGCGGAAGAGACCCAGCGGTTTCTGCGAGCGATCTTCAAGCATGCGACGCCCGAGGATCGGATGACGCTTGCCGTGGGCGTCTACTCGAACAACAAGGCTGAGAACGCTTGGGCGCGGCCGTTCTACGCTCCCATTGGCGAGCGCGTCGACACAGCGCATCTTGCTGGGTGGATGGCGACAATCGCGACCGGCGCTGCGCAGGCCGGCGCCGGCGACAACGGGCAGACCGTCGCCATGCGGATCTGCGGCTTCGGCGATCAAAAAAAGGTCCGAGAAGACGGTACGCTCACCGAGAATCCGTTCGAAGGTGACGACAACGTCGTCTTCGCACCGGTAATCGCGGTCGAGATCGACAAGCACCCCGCCCAGGCGCGCCGAGATCTGGAGGCTGTCTTCGGAAAGCCGACCATCATCGTCGAGTCCGGTGGTATCTGGACCGATGAGAGCGGCTATCGTGAGAGGAAAATCCACGCATATTGGCGGCTCGACAAGCCAGCCGTGGGCGCAGATCTGGCGAAGCTTAAAGACGTTCGCAACCGGGCCTGCGCACTCGTAGAGGGCGACACGTCTGGCGTCTCGATCGGGCACCCGATGCGGCTTCCTGGTTCCTGGCACACGAAGGACGAACCGCGGCTCTGCCGCATCGTCGAGCTGAACGATGATCGCGACGTTCCGCTGAGCGTCGCCCTAGAAAACGTGACCGAGGCGCTCGAGGCCAAGGGCCTCACCGTGGACGACATCCTGCGCATGTCGTCCCGGCCGCGCGACAACTTTCGGACGGAGCGCCCTTGGGCTGTGGCGGACCTGCAATCCGCCGTGGCCATCCTGCCGAACGACTTCGATAACTGGAACCGATGGAACAAGATCGGGATGACGCTCTTCGACGTCTCGCACGCCAGCGAGGACGGCTACGAGGCGTTTCAGGCGTGGTCGGCTAAGGCGACGCTTTCGGCCTACAGTCCTGAGGTAACCAAGGCTCGCTGGGAGAACTACTGCCGGTATCCCCCGCGCTACGTGTTCGGTGGTTCGCTGGAAAAGGAACTGCGCAAGTTCAAACCGGACTGGCGACCGGTCGCCACGATGATGGAAGAATGGTTCGAGCCGATCGACGATCAGGGCGACGGCATCCTGGCTGGAATCCCATTGGGAGAGCCGGCGGGCAACGTCACGCCGCTGTTCGGGGACCGGCCAGACGACGCTGCGCCTCTGTGGGTGCGCGAGATGAACAAGCGGCACGCGATCATTGAACACCGGGGCGACACCTTCCCTATCACCGAGGAGGACGACGGCTCGGTGAGCAAGTCGTCCGCGAAGTCGTTGCGTTCTTCCTACGCTCCCAATCCGGTCTTGCAGGGCAACCAGAAGGCCCCGCGCTATGACGCTTGGGAAGCGCACCCGGCTCGGCGGTTCTATCGCGGCGGCTGGGCCTTCGATCCGAACGGTGTGGAGCCGGGCGTCTACAACCGCTGGCGAGGCTTCCCGCGCCTTCGGGGAGAAGACGAGGTCGTCGCTGACGGCGCGCAATGCCAGCTGATCTTGCGCCACATTGAGGAGGTCGTCTGCGCCGGCAATAAGGAACATGCCGCCTATCTGCTGCGCTGGCTCGCGCATCTGGTTCAGCACCCTGGCGACAAGCCGGGGGTAGCGGTCATCCTTCAGGGTGGCAAAGGAACAGGCAAAGACAGCCTCGGCTATTACGTCGGCCGCATGCTCCCTCGCTTCTATACGAATACGGCCCAGCAGCGGCACATGACGGGCAACTTCAACGCCCACTTGGCGACGTGCCTCCTTTTGCACGTCGAGGAACTGGGCTGGGCCGGGAAAAGCAAGATGGACGACGGTCTGCTAAAGTCGCTCATTACGAATCCGAACCAGATCGAAGAGCAGAAAGGTGTCGACGCGGACCCGAGCCAGAAGTCGTTCCTGCGCCTTCTGGTGACGTCGAACGAAGGTTGGATCGTGCCAGCTACGCAGGACGAGCGGCGCTACTTCGTGCTGCGCGTTTCCAACGAACGCCAGAGGCAATCCGCCTATTTCGCAGAGCTTGCCGCTGAGATGAACGGCCTCGGCCCTGCGGCGCTGCGAAAGTACCTAGAAGCGATCGACTTGACCGGTTTCGACGTTCGAACGCCTCCTGCGACCGAGGCATTGGCGCAGCAGAAGCGCGCCTCTCTGACGGGCTTCGACCTCTATTGGGCTGAGATCCTTGAGCGAGGCAACGCCTATCGCGGCCCTGCTGGCGAGCCTTGGGAGAGCAGTCCCGTCGTGGTCGAGAAGGGCGACTTCTTCCGCGACTATGAGCGATGGAGCAAGGAGCGGCGTGAGCCCGTCGAGGGCATGGTCCAGATTGGCATAAAGCTATCGGCTGCCTTGGGTGCCAAGCACGGCAAGCTATCGGGACAGCAGCGCATGGGAGGAGACGAACGGGTCACGGTCTACCGCTTCCCGGCCCTGCCTCACGTGCGCGAGGCTTTCGGCGTAACCACTGAGCCGACGCACGCCGACTAGGGTGCTGCCTTGGGTGACTAGGGTGCTGACTAGGGTGACTAGAGCCCTGAAACCCCTGCAAAACAACGGCTGGCAAGGGTGACTAGGGTGACTAGGGCCCTTTTCGTTTTCATACGTGCGTGCGTCTGCGTACCGAGCAGATGTACCATCTCAGACTATTTGCTGAATATACCCTAGTCACCCTAGTCACCCTTGCCAGGACGCTCAAACCCCTGCGGCATATGGCTTTGGGTGACTAGGGTTCCGACTAGGGTGACTAGGGTGGCCAATGATCGGCCGCAGTATTAAATTGCGGATTTAAAAATAAAATCGCAGCGTTTGTCGCTGCCGTTGCTTTCCACCATATGTCTCGTATGGCGCTACGCTGTCGGAACATCGGTTATCATCTTGGACGTGCCACCCGTGAGGTGTGCGCGTGAACCGTCGTCCGAACGCCCGCCAACGTCTTTACGATCGCAACTGGGATGTGGCTCGTCGCGAGTTCCTGACCGCAAACCCGTGGTGTGCCTGGTGCCACCGCGATGGGCATATGAAGCCCGCCAAGCACGTCCACCATTCGACGCCGCACCGTGGCAATCCGGCCCTGTTCTGGGATCGGACGCGCTGGGTCGGCCTCTGCCAGACGCATCACAACGCCGACGCCCAACAGATCGAACGGCGAGGCTATGCGTCGCGCGTCGACGCCTCCGGGCTGCCGACCGACCCGAACCACCCCTTCAACCGGGCGACCCCCGTCGAGATCGCCGCCGCGCGCCCCCAGGGGCGGGGGGAGTCGAAAGTCAGCGCCTCTAGGGGGTCGGGACCGGTCGGGGAATTCGAGACTGAGTTAGTTCGCCCGACGGAGGGCTCGCGCTGATGGGCATGCGCGGTCCCGGGGCGGCCAAGATGCGTCTCGCAAGGGAGGCGCTAGAGGGCAAAAAGCAGCGTCCGACGTGGCAGCGGAAGGGCTTGTCCCGTGCTGCTCGCGTCATCTCGTTCCTGCAGTCGCTGCCGATCACGAAAGGCCCGCTGGCCGGCAAGAAGATGAAGCTTCTGTCGTCGCAGCGCGAGTTCGTTGAGGCGATCTATGGCGACCTCGACGACAAGGGCATCCGGCGGAAGCGGATCGGCATCAAGAGCGAGCCGAAAGGCAACGGGAAGACTGGCCTCGTCGCCGGGCTCGTACTGGCGCACCTTCTGGGGCCCGAATCCGAGGCCCGCGGCGAGGTCTATTCGGCCGCTATCGACCGGGGCCAGGCCGCGCTGATCTTCAACGAGATCGAGGCCATCATCCTGCAGACGCCCGCATTCGCCGCAAGGGTGAACATCCAGCGCTTCATGAAGAAGATCGAGGTGCTGTCCGGCGACGGAATGGGCTCGATTTACGAGGCGATGAGCGCCGACGCGCGCCGGGCGCACGGCCTATCGCCGACATTGTTCGTTTATGACGAGCTCGCCCAGGCACCGAACCGCGTTCTGCTCGACAACCTGATGAATGGCCTAGGCAAGCGCAAGGAAGCGCTGGCGCTCATCATCTCGACCCAGGCGCCGGATGATTCCCATCCGCTCTCGCAGATGATCGACGACGGGCTGTCCGGGGCCGATCAGTCCATGTTCGTGCAGCTCATCGCGGCGCCCATGGAGGCCGATCCGTTCGATGAGGCGACTTGGTTCGCCTGCAATCCGGCCCTCGGCAAATACATCTCGCTCAAGGAGATGCGAGAAGCGGCCGCCCGCGCCCGGCGTATTCCCGCATTCGAGCCGTCGTTCCGCAACCTGCGCCTCAACCAGCGCGTGGACGCGCGCGACAACGACCGCATCGTCACCGGCGCCGTGTGGAAGCTCGGCAACCAGCCGGTGGATCGGACGTCGCTGGCCGGTCGCAAGTGCTTCGGCGCGCTCGACCTGTCCGCGAAGCACGATCTCACGTCGCTGACGCTCGCCTTTCCGTCCGACGAGGAAGAGCCGCTCTTCGACATCCTGCAGTTCTGCTGGACGCCCGCCGGCACGATCGCCGATCGGCAGGCCTCTGAACAGGAGCGCTTCCGCGACTGGATCCGCGCCGGCCATATCGAGACGACGCCCGGTGCGACTGTCCGTTACGAGTTCGTGGCGTCGGAGCTGTCGCGTCTGGCGCGCGAGTTCGACATCCAGGTCATCGGCTTCGACCGCTGGCGGATCGACGAGTTTAAGGTCGACCTCCGCGAGGTCGATCCCGACTTCCCCGTGCCGCTCGAACCCTTCGGCCAGGGCTTCAAGGAGATGGGTCCGGCCTGCGACTGGTTCGCCGAGCTCGCCGTCACGGGCCGCATTCGGCACGGCGGCCATCCCGTTCTGACCGCCGCGGTGGCCGGCGCGATCACGACCAAGGATCCGGCCGGCAACATCAAGCTCGACAAGGCCAAGTCGGACGGCCGCGGGCCGGTCCGTATCGATCCGGCCGTCACCCTCGTCATGTCGCTCGCCCTCGCCAAGCGCTTCGAGGCAGTCCCGGTCGTCGACGTCGACGACTTCCTCAAGAACGTGGTGATCGCCTGATGCTCGGCCTGAACACCCTCGCGCGGCGCTTCGGCCTGAAGGACAGCCGCATCTTCACGAACTTTTTCGGCACGGACAGCTGGTCCGGTCGCACCGTCACGCCGGCCAAGGCCATGCAGGTCGCAGCCTTCTGGGCCTGCGTCCGGATCATCGCGCAGACGATCGCCACGCTGCCGGTCGGCGTCTACCAGCGCCGCGCCGACGGCGGCCGGGACGCTGCGCCGAGGCATCCCCTGTTTGCGCTCCTGCGGGAGACGCCGAACGCAGACCAGACGCCGGTCGAGTTCCTCGAGGCGATCGTCGCGCACGTCCTCGTTTGGGGCAACGCCTTCGTGGAGATCGTCCGAGACGATCGCCGGATCCTCGCGCTCCACATCCTGCAGCCGGACGCGATGGAGGTCTATCGCGACGCCTCCGGGTCGCTGCGCTATCGCCAGAACGACCCCCGCGGCGTCCGCGAGCTGGATGAGGATCAGGTTCTCCATGTCCGGGGCTTCGGCTTCGGCGGGGATCTCGGTCTCTCGACCGTCGAGTACGCCCGTCAGACGCTGGGCGCGACGATGGCAACCGACGAGGCGGCCGCCCGCGTCTTCGCGAACGGCATGCGCCCCGGCGGTGTGCTCACCTATAAGGGCGAACGCGGCCTGACGCCGGCCCAGCGCGAGCAGGTTCGGGAATCCCTGATCGCTCCGCTCACCGGCACCGAGAACACCGGGCGCACGCTCCTTCTGGAAGGAAATGCCGGGTTCGAGTGGCAGTCCGTCAACATGCCGCCCCGCGACGCCGAGCTTCTGGCGAACCGGGCATGGCATGTCGAGGAGGTCTGCCGCTGGTTCGGCGTTCCGCCGATCCTGATCGGCCATGCGTCCAGCGGCCAGACCATGTGGGGTTCGGGCGTCGAGCAGATCATGCTCGGCTGGCTCACCCTCGGGCTGCGCCCGTATCTCACGCGGCTCGAGCAGGCCATGAAGCGTTCGCTTCTGGCGCCCGAGGACCGCGCCACCTTCTACGTCGAGTTCACGGTCGAAGGCATCCTGCGCGCCGACAGCGCGGGCCGTGCCGAGATGTATTCGAAGTTGATGCAGGTCGGCGGCATCACGCCGAACCAGATCGCCGACCGCGAGAATCTGCCGCGCTTCGAAGGCGGCGACGTCCACCTCGTCAACTCCACCCTCGTTCCGATCAACCAGGCCGGAGCGCGTCCCGGGCGCGTCCAGCCGGCGCCGGGCGAGCCGATCCCGGAGCCGGGCCAATGAGCATGAAGACGCGCGCGTTCGACCTCGAGATCAAGGCGACCCCCGACAAGGCGGGCCGGTTTTCCGGCTACGCTTCCGTATGGGGCGTGACGGACTCCTATCGCGAGCAGGTCGCACAAGGCGCCTTCGTTGAGAGCCTAGCCGAGACGTCGGGCAAGGGCCGGCACATCCCGATCCTGTGGCAGCATCGCTCTGACGAGCCGATCGGCCACTGGACCGAGCTGCGCGAGGACGAGCACGGCCTATTCGGCGAGGGCGAACTCTGGCTCGACGAAGCACCGTATGCGCGCATCGCGCAGCGCGGCATGAAGGCCGGCGCCATCACCGGCTTGTCGATCGGCTACTACGTCCGGGACTCGTCGTTCGACGAGACCAAGCGGCTTCGCACGTTGAAGCAGGTCGATCTCGTCGAAGCGTCCATCGTGACGAACCCGGCGAACGACGAAGCCCGGATCGACACGATCAAGGCCAAGCTCGCCGCGGGCGAGACCATTTCTGAACGCGACTTCGCGAAGGTTCTGCGGGAGCGGGGCTTCTCGAGGGCTGCCACCGACGCCATCGCCGACGTCGGTTTCAAGGCATGGGCTGCGGGAGCGGGCCAGCCTCACCAGGCGATCAATCCCGGACTGGGCGACCTCGCAAAGGCGCTGTCCGGCTTCACCCTCCCCAAGCTTTGAGGACTAAGACCATGACCATGCACGATACGCGCCTCGTGGCGCCCCACCGCGAATACGGACGCAAGGACGCCGGGCAGCAGGCTGACGACCAGATCGAGCTGCGCGCCGTGATGGAAGGCCTGACCAAACGCGACGCCGAGATCAAGGCGTTCGCCGAGAAGGCGGGCGAGGAGATCAAGAACACCGGCAAGATCGCCGCTGACACCAAGGCGGCGCTCGAACTGCTCGTGAAGGAAGGTAGCGATCTCCAGGCTCGCATGATCGCGGTCGAGCAGAAGCTCGCGCGCCGCGGCGGCGGCAGCGATGCGCCGGCCGCCAAGTCGAACGGCGAGCTCCTGACCGATTCCGACGAGTTCAAGTCGATGAAGTCGCGCGGCGGCGGTACGGCCCGCATCAACGTGAAGGCCGTCACGTCGATCACCTCGGCGACGACCGGCACGGGCGGCGTCGGCGACGCCATTCGTCCGAACCGCCTGCCGGGCATTACCACGCCGGCGCAGCGCGTGCTGACGATCCGCGATCTCCTGCTGCCGGGCCGCACGGATTCGAGCTCGATCGAGTACGTGAAGGAGACCGGCTTCCAGAACATGGCGGCGCCGGTCGCCGAGCTGGGCCTGAAGCCGCAGTCGGATCTGGCCTTCGATCTGGCGACGGCTCAGGTCCGGACGCTCGCGCACTGGTTCTACGCCTCGAAGCAGGTGCTGGACGACATCCCGCTTCTACAGTCCTACATCGACGGCCGCGCCCGCTACGGCCTCGCGCTCGTCGAGGAGGCGCAGCTGCTGGCCGGCGACGGCACGGGGCAGAACATCCTGGGTCTCATCCCTCAGGCGACGCCCTACGCCTTCGCGACCTATTCGAAGTCGGGTGACACGAAGATCGACCGTATCCGCCGTGCGATCCTGCAGGTGCGCGTCGCGCAGTACCGCGCCAGCGCGATCGTCATGTCGCCGAACGACTGGGCCGACATCGAGCTCACGAAGGATGCGGGCCAGAACTACATCATCGCCAACCCCGGCGAGAACGGCGAGAAGCGTCTGTGGGGCCTCCCGGTCGTCGACTCCGACGCCATCGCGGACGGCAAGTTCATGGTCGGCGCGTTCAACGTCGCCGCCCAGGTCTTCGACCGCGAGGACGCCAACGTCCAGGTGTCGACCGAGGACCGCGACAACTTCATCCGCAACGCCGTGACGATCCGCGCCGAAGAGCGCCTCGCGCTCGTCGTCCACCGCCCGGAGAGCTTCGTCTACGGCAACCTCACCACCGGCAACGCCAGCTGACGCTTCGGCTCGTCACGAGGGGCGGCACGATCCGCCCCTCTCACGAACCGAAGGAGGACCGCCATGACCAAAGAAGTCGAGATCGAGACGCTCCGCTCATTCAACCGCACGCCGCAGGGCGATCTCTGCGAAGTCGGCGACCGCTTCCCGGTTGCTGCATCCCGGGCCGAGGAACTCGAACGCCTCGGCCTGGCTCGGCGCACGCAGGTCGCGCCGGACCCGACCGTCCAGGCGCTGCCCGACCCGGAGACCCCGGAAGCGCCTGGACGCCGTCGCGGCGGCTCGCGCGCGACGAAGGACTGAGACCGACCCGCGCAGACAGGAGGCACAGCGATGCACGACATCAAGATCACCGGACTGAACCGCATGCTGAACCCCAAGGCGAACGCCGTGGGGCAGATGGTGCTGGCCGAGTTCAACTGCATCGCGAACGGCCTCCGTCTGCGTGGGTGCGCTCTCGTTAAAACGGACAAGGGCGGTCTGACCGCTTGGGCGCCGAAGATCGACGTGAACCACGCCCGTCGATCGGTCCAGTTCGCCGACGACAACCTGCGTCACGCCATCATGATGCACGCCCGCGACGCCTACCGGGCGCTCGGCGGGACCGACGTCGATTGCATCGGCGCGTCCAAGCCGATCGGCGCCTACAGCGAGAGGGAGGCTGTCTGATGGCCGCCGCGGAGTTCAAGCGGAAGCTCGTCGTCAGCGCCGACACGAGTGATCTGCAGAAGGGCGCACGCGACGTCGCAGCGTTCGGCCAGCAGACCGAGAGCGCGACGGCGACGCTGAAGCGGATGAAGGATCAGTTGGATCCGGCCGCCTACAAATCGCTGGCCGCCGGGATGAAGCCGGCCATTGAGGCTGAGCGTCAGATGGCTTCCATGACGAAGGCGCTGACCGCCGAGCTAAAGCCGTTCGGTGAGGCACTGCGCAAGCAGCAGACGGACAGCCTCAAGGCTGCCGAAGCCGTCAATCGGTTGGCTGCCGCGGAGTTGAAGCGTGCCGAAAGCCTGCGTCGTGCCTACGATGACACCTACGCGAACGCGCAACGATACTTGAAGGTCGAACAGGCGGTCGCTCATCAGATGGAGCTTCGCAACCTGTCGGTTGAGCAGGGCAACGTGATCCTCGCGACTGCCGCCAAGCGTTTCGATCAAATGGGCAAGGGTGCCGAGGCCGCGAACCAGAACGTGAAGCTTACGTCCGGCCAGGTGCAGGGCCTCGGCTTCCAAATCAACGACATGGCGACGATGTTGGCGATGGGCGCGAGCCCGTTCCAGATCATGGCGTCTCAAGCCGGCCAGGTTGCGCAAGTGTTGCAGGAGGGCGGCGGCGTCAAATCCAGCATCGGCGCGATCGCGACCGCGGTCGGCGGCTTCGTCACCTCCCTCGGCCCGGTGGGCATCGCCCTCGGCGCAACGACGGCTGCGGCCGGCGCGCTGTGGCTCATGTCTGACGGTCCCGAAGCGAAGGCGGCCAAGAACTCGATGGACGAGTTCAAGCGTTCGATCGATGCCGTGCGCGACAGCTTCGGCGAGGCCGGCCGCGCCGCCGATCTCGTCTACTCGGCCGGCGCCAAGCTGACGCAGGGCATGGCGCTCGGACAGCTCGTCGACAGCATGAAGACCGCCAAGGAGGAAATGAAGGAGGCCGTCGAGAACCTCGGCCGTGGCGAAGCGGTCCGGCTCGATATGGGCACGCTCGGCAGCGCCAAAGCCGTGCTCGACCTCTTCAACGGCGAGGTTCGCAACGCGCAGGCCGAGATCCGCGAGCTTTACGGTCAGTTCACCCGCGGCGAGATCGAGGCCAAGGCCTTCGTCGAGCGGATGGCTCAGATCCAGATCAAGCCGGGCGCCAGCGACGAGGTTCGAGCGCTCGCCGGCGAGATGCGCCGTCTCGGCACCGACGTGATGAACGCGGCCACGAACACGCAGGCGCTTCAGGCCGCCATGGACGCGATCGTCAACTCGCGTTCGCGCCTACCGAAGCCCGCAGCACAGGACCGGCCGGACAACGCCGCGCTCGAACGTCGCTTTGGCGACCGGATCAACCCGGACGTGACGGACGACCTGCGCAAGCAGCTGGAGGACCAGGCGGCCGCGCTGACGAAGACCGAGACCGCGACCCGGTCCTATTCTGACGCCGTCGCTGAGCAGAAGGCCAGCATCGAGAAGTCCGTGGCCGAGCTGCGGCTGCAGGTCGACATGTACGGTGAGAGCGAGGGCGCGATCGCTGCCGCCCGTTTCAAGCTCGACGCGATGACCGAGGCGCAGCGCGCTGCGAACGACGCCAAGGCCGGCGCTATCGATCCTGCCCTCGTCGATCAGATCAATCGGGAGGCGGACGAGATCGGCCGCCTGACCGACAAGATCCGCACGAACACCTCGGCCGAGCGTGAGCGGCAGAAGGCGGCCGAGGACGCAAAGCGGCAGCGCGAGCGCATCGCCGAGTTCACCGCTGACGTCGAGTTCGAGCGATCGATCCTCGGCTTCACGGACAGCGAGCAGGAGATCCGCCAGACCATCCGCAACCTCGACGTCGACTTCGACAGCTTCGAGGGGCAGCGGCTCGCCGCCGCGATGCGCTTCAACGACTCGGTCCGCGCCCAGCAGGACGCCATGGCCGATATGGGCGACACCGCCAAAGACGTATTCGGCGACATCATCGAGGCCCTCGGCAAGGGTGGCGATCTCGTCGACAACCTGGCGCAGGCGCTCGGCGGTCTTGGCCAGAAGCTGGCGTCGGCGGGCCTTGAGCGCATGCTTGGCGGTTTGTTCGGTGGTGGGCAGAGCGGCCGGAACAACGTCGTGTCGATCCTTGGCGGTGTGGCGGCTAACTCGAACATACCCATCCCGACGGCGCGCCCGGCCTACCAGTCGCCTAGCTATCCCTATGCCGACAAGTACGCCCTGCCGGCGGCGACCGCGGCTGCCACGAAGATGACGAGTGCCAGCTCGTCGCTCGCCGACGTCCTGAAGGATGGCGCCAACCGGATCGGAACGACAGCTCGCGACCTTGCGGCCGTCATCTCGTTCGAGACCGGCGGCAGCTTCTCGACCAGCATCCGAGGCGGCGCCGGCAACCGCCATATCGGCCTGATTCAGTTCGGCCCGACCGAGCAGAAGCGTTACGGCGCGGCGATCGGGCAGACACTGGCCGACCAGATGGACGCCGTCGTCGGCTATCTCCAGGACCGCGGCTTCAAGCCGGGCATGGACATCTACGACCTCTACTCGACGATCAACGCCGGCCGGCCGGGGCGCTACGGCGCATCGGATGCTGCAAACGGCGGGACGTGGGGCTCGGTCCGCGACAAGGTCGATCACCAGTTCGCCTCGCACTTCGCCAAGGCCGATAGCATCCTCGGCGGCACGACGCGCGATCTCGCGAAGGGCGTGTCGAAGGGTGTCGAAGACGGCATCGAGAGCTACGGCGCCGGGCGGTTCGACACTGGCTACGCTGGCCAAGGCGCGACGCCCGGCATGTCGCGAGGGCAAGCGGCTCTCGGTGGCCTGTTCGGTTTCGCCGGCATCGCCGCGAACGGTTACGCAAGCGGCAGCCCGTTGTCGGGCGGCCTATCTGGCGCGATGGGCGGCTTCGAGCTCGGTGGCACCTTGGCCTCCGTCTTCCCCAGCCTCGGCGCAGCCGCGGGGCCTTTGGGCGCTCCTGCTGGACGAGCCGCACCCATCTTCAAAAAGAAGGAGAAGGTCGCATGACCGCAATCAACGTGATCCTCCAGAAGAAGCAGGCTTTCGTTCTCACCGATACGGCTGCTTACAGTCCGCAGGACGGCATCCCTCACAGTTTCCACTACAAGGCCCTTGCTGTGCAGGGGTGCAGGCTGATCGTGGCATCGCGCGGTGATGTCAATCTGACGCAAGGGTTCGCCCAGTCGTTCCCCATTGTATACGACGACCTCGACCACGCGATTGAGGACGATTTCCAGCGCCTCAAATGGATCTACGATGTCCATTCTGCAGTGTCGGAAGATTCTGAACGGGTCGCCTTGTGCGATGTCGTTTTCGTTGGTTGGTCCGAAAGGGAGCGGCGACCTATCGGCCGGATGCTCATCCGTCGAGATGGGTGGGAGTTGCGGATCATAGATCCCGACGAGGGCATCCAAATGCCAGCCCTCGAGGGCGAGGACATGCTGGCGTTGGCCGATCATCCAGAGATGCGCGACTTCAGTTCGATGGATACGTTTGATCCCAAGTCGCATGGCCTGGTTCTTCTGGAAGCCCAGCGTAGGGTGAAGTTCCAGATCGCAGGAATGGATTTGCCCCCGATGTTTCTTGTGGGCGGGCACATTCATCTGACGACCGTAACAGAGCGTGGCGTCGTGCAGGAGACGCTGCGCGACTGGAATGACGAAGTCGGCGTCCCGCTGTCGCCTCCACCTCTTCAGAAGCCGCGCACTGCGGCGTCAGACGCACTCGACCGAGCCGCCGAGAAGCGCGCTCGAAAGGCCGCCAAGCTCGCAAAGGTCGCTGCCTGATGTCCAGTCTCAAGAACAGCCTCCTCGGCTCCTCGATGGCCAGCGCAGCGCCGCTGGCTTCCTTCCCGGGCTGGGCCGGTCCCGTCGTGCGCGCGAAGCGCCGGACGGGCTGCACCGATGGACAGTTTAATCCGCCCCGGTCGCTCGATGGCGCATCGGAGATCCTCGAGGCGCGGCAGCGCGCCGAGAGCTTGCGGCTGATCGCTGAGGCACGAGAAATGGGTAAGGCTCACGGCGGCGTCTGGTTTCAGCTGACGATGAAGGCGTTGGAATACGATCTGCAGATCGGGCACACGCCCGACCTGGCCGATAACATTCCGATGCTTCTCACGCGCTTCGGGGAGGCCTGTGACGCGTTCTCGTCGAACGTGTCGGCGGTTTTCGGGCCCGAAGGACGAAACGCGGGATTCGCCTACTGGACTGCTGCTCGTGGCGAGTACGCTGCGCGTGTCGTCTTCCTCATCGATCGGCTGTTGCACGAAGTAGGCAAGGTGATCGGCCAGGAGGCGATCCCTGCCGATCTGTTCGAAGACATGGACACGATCGTCATGGCCTTCGTCTTCCCGGACTATGGCGTCGACCCGAAGGACGACGCTTGGCGGCAGGCTGTGACGGAACGCTTCGACGCGGTTCGGGCGCACCTCCGGGCCGTGGAGGCAACGCCATGAAGGGCACCTACGCTTCGGCGATCCTGCTGGGCGGCCGCCAGTTCGGGCAAGACCGCTACGAGGACGCGCTCGATCTCTTGGTGCGGGCGTCGGCCGTCAACGCGTTCGCGATCGGCGATCTCCTGACGCAGTTCAGCTTCTTCCGCATGCAGGCCGAAGCGATCGACGTCCAGGTCGCACGCCTTCCTTGGTGGATGTCCGATGAGGATAAAGCCGAGTGGTCGCGGCTCGCGCGCGATCAGTACCGCAGGAACGTCGCCGAGCTCTATTCGTCCTTCATGGTCGAGTGGAGCCGCCGGGCCGGTCGCATGCCCTGGCTCTTCGAACTTGCGGTGCAGCGCACGATCCCGCTGGCCTCGCATGTTCTGGTCTTCCCACAGCATTGTCCGGAGGCATCGGAGATTCCTGCGGCCAGTGAGCCGGTTATGAAGGCCATGCTCGAGTTGATCGCTGATGTCGCCGGCATGGACCGGGGTCCGGGTTCCGGTAGCTCGCTGGCGGGGCTGACCCCGCCGCCGAGCAAACGGACGCTGCAATGAGCGACGACTTCACGAAGGGCATCACGCTCATCATCGACGAGATGAAGAGCCCGAAGGCGCGCTCGCAGATGCTGGCGTCGTTCGCCCGCGAAGAGATCGCCATCACCAAGTCGAAGAACGAGGCGGCGATCGGCCGGACCATCCGCAAGCCACGCATCACGGTGGACGGCCGGCGCGACGCGCCGCTCGGGACCGTGAAGCCGGACGGGACGATCGTCGCCGAGTTCAACTACGAGACCGCGGCGGTCCGCTGGATCCTGCGCCAGCTCGAACTCGAATCGCCACGCCTGACCGGCACCTATCGCGAATCCCACTCCGTCTACGCCGACGGCCGGCTGATCCAGATCGGCTCTGGCGGGGACATTCCGGACGCGATCGAATACGTCCTCGCGTCGGATGTGCCCTATGCCACCAAGCTCGACCCGAAGGACGGCCTGCCGGCGCGCTCGAAGCAGGCACCGAAAGGCGTCTATCAGGCAATCGCCGCTGTTGCTGCCACACGCTTTGATGGCGAGGCCGACGTGTTCTTCACCTGGCGCGACGTGCCAATGGCGAAGGGCGGATCGCATCGGAACCCGGCGATCGTCGTGCGGCCGAACGGCCGGCCCGGCGAGGTCTGACCTTTTCCCCACGTCTGGGGGAAAGAATCAAACTCGCTATTGCGTGCGAAAATCTCGGAACTACCTAGTGGTCGACACTGGAGGAGCCGATGAACGCCGCACCGCTCTACAAAAAGTACATGAGATTTTCGCTCAAGATTGCCTACGATTGCGTGAAGATCGCTTGGCAGGAACGGCATTCGGCGGATCGCACGAAGGCAAACCAGGCGGCTGCGACGGCGCTGGTGAACCTGAACGTCGCCGCAGCGATGACCGCACTCAATTTCTCGTTTTTGCTTCTGGCTGGCTACGTAGCCGGTCGACTGGGTTTCAGCTTGCTTTTCTAACGGCAGCATAGCTCGAACTGCAGTAGCTGTTCGGCTAGTGCACAAAGAAAAACCCGCTGGATTGCCAGCGGGTTTTTCTTTCATTCAAGAACCCAAATCCATCGAGAACTTAAGAATCTCAAGGAGGTCTTCGCGCTCTTCTGGGGTGTAGGCGTCGGGATCAGGCACCATACGGACCCCACCGTCTCGATCAGTGTGTAGCTGTGTCTCGCCGTCGCTTGGTTTCCACGGCGTCAGTCCCATCGCCTTTACGGCCGCGCGAAATTCCTCGTTGGTCAATTACGCAGCCACCGCAAATTCGCGCTGGCGGGCAACCGTCTTGAACCCTTGGGGCTTCCGACTCTTCAATTTTTCAGCACGTTCTCGTGCAAGCTCGTGCTTGGCAGCGACCAGCATTTTGAGGGCGCCGGGGATCTTCGCCTCTACCTCTTCCAAGGTTTTGCCAGCGACAAACAGCCCTGGCATATCTTCGCTAAGACCCACGAACAGACCCGTCTTTTCGTTCTCGAAAAAGTCCACCGTGATCGTCGATTTCATCGTTGTCTCCTTCGATCCCTAGTTGTCAGGACATGGGACCGGTTAGAGCTAAGATATTGCGTTTTCCGCAAACCGTCCAGATGAGTCCTCGTTCCAAGACGAACCTCACGCTGGCCATCAAGACGCAGTGACGGTTCGCTTCGGCGCGATGGGGTGGCCTCTCACCACCCCATCACGAGAGGGGTGTCCCCCGATCGGGGGAGACCCCTTGTCGCGTCGCTGTTGCGTCGGACGTTTTGCTCCTGTTGTAACCCGTTGTAATTGTTGCATCCGTTTTGACGGATTTTGCAACGGAGTTCGACAGGGCAGGGGATGCCTACGAGGAGGCTAACCGACTGTAATTATTGTGAAAATAAGCTGGCTGGGGAACCTGGATTCGAACCAAGACTAGCGGAGTCAGAGTCCGCTGTTCTACCCTTAAACTATTCCCCAGCATGGGCCGCTTGCGCGGCGGAAGCGGTGGTCTCGGTGACCCTCGTTCCGTGAGCGGTCAGATAGGCGATTTGCGTTCGGGCGTCAACCGCTTTGCGAAGCTGGCGTGACGCCCGCTCCCTTTGAGGCGAAAGCATGGTGGGTGCGCGGGTTTCGTGGGATGAACAGGGTTGCGCCTTGTGCATTGTGGCCGGTCGGCTACACTCCGGGCAACGACATTGGCCCTCTTCGGGCCTTGGAGCGCCTTCGTGGCCGGCTCCGGAGACAACTTGTGATCCATGACCAGCATCAAGGCCGAACACCCGCAAGGCATCTAGACAGCGATCTTTCGGCCGTTCTCGGTCAGCCCGCGGGCGACAGCCCGAAGAAGGAGGCCGTTGCGCCGCCGGCCCGGCGCGCGGAGCCGGGTGCGCGCAAGGAGAACGATCCGAAGGACGGGCAGAAGCTCTCGAAGCGTCAGCGCCGCCGTCGGCGTAAGGGGCCGCCGGTGTCGGGCGTCGACCACGCGGCGCGGGCGCTGCATGACCTGCCGCCGAACCTCAGCGCCAAGCTGACCGAGGCCGAGCGGGCGCTCGCCGCGCGAAGCGGAGCGGAGCCCGCGCCGCCCGTCGCCAAGTCGCGCCGGCGTCGCCGCGGGCGCGGGCGGGGCGGCGCGACCCCAACGGTCGTCGCACCTGCGCATGCACCGGCGATCTCGCCAGACGGGCCGCGCCCCGCTCTGCAGCGCCGTCCCAATCGCGTGGACGCCGATCCTGCCCGCATGCCCGCCTATGCCGCGCTGGATCTCGGCACCAACAACTGCCGCCTCCTGATCGCGACGCCGACGCGTCCCGGGCAGTTCCGGGTGATCGATGCGTTCTCGCGGATCGTCCGGCTCGGCGAAGGGCTCGGGCGCACGGGGAGCCTTGCGGCCGGCGCGATGGACCGCGCGGTCGCGGCGCTTGAGATCTGCAGCCAGAAGCTGTCCGCGCGCGAGATTTCCGGCGCGCGGCTGATCGCGACGGAAGCCTGCCGCTCGGCGGCCAACGGGGCGGAGTTCATCGAGCGTGTCCAGCGCGACACCGGCCTCGCGCTCGAGATCGTCACGCGCGAGACCGAGGCGCGGCTCGCCGTGTCCGGCTGCGGCTCGCTGGTCGACCGCTCGGCCAAGGGCGCGGTGCTCTTCGACATCGGCGGCGGCTCCACCGAGATCGCGCTTCTCGATCTTCGGCGTGGCGCCAGCCGGCGGCTGTCGAACCACATCGTCGCCTGGACCTCGCTGCCGGTCGGCGTCGTGACGCTCGCCGAGCGCCATGGCGGACGCGACGTGCCGCCCGAGGTCTTCGAGCGGATGATCCGCGAGGTCGAGGAGATGATCTCGAAGTTCCCCGGCGCGGGGAAGCTCGGCGATCTCGTGGGCGGCGAAGGGTTTCACCTTCTCGGCACGTCCGGCACGGTCACGACGCTGGCCGGCGTGCAGCTCGAGCTGGAGCGCTATGATCGCCGGCAGGTGGACGGGCTCTGGCTGGCGTCCGCCGACATCGACAGGCTGGTCGGCAAGATCGCCGGCTGGAGCTTCGAGGAGCGCGTCGCCAATCCCTGCATCGGCTCGGAGCGCGCCGACCTCGTGCTGGCGGGCTGTGCGATCCTCGAGGCGATCCGCCGGGTCTGGCCGGCCCGCACCCTTCGCGTCGCCGACCGCGGACTGCGCGAGGGTCTTCTGACGGAAATGATGGTGGCCGACGGCGTCTGGCGGCGCCCGGCACCGACGAATGCAAGGCGGACGGTCTGATGGCGAGTTCGGGACGGGGTGACGACCGGGGCCTGGCGGTTCGGGTCAAGAAGAAGCGCGGCCTCAAGGCTTCCTCGCGCGAGTGGCTGCAGCGCCAGCTGAACGACCCGTATGTCCGCCGATCCAAGATCGACGGCTACCGCTCGCGCGCGGCCTACAAGCTCACCGAGATCGACGACCGCTACAAGCTCCTGCAGAAGGGCATGCGGATCGTGGACCTCGGGGCCGCCCCCGGCGGCTGGTGCCAGATCGCGGTGGAGCGCACCGCCAGCACGCCGGAGGAGGCGCACGTCGTCGGCATCGACTATCTGCCGGTCGATCCGATCCAGGGCGCGACGATCCTCGAGCTCGACTTCCTCGACGAGACGGCACCCGGCCGACTGATCGAGGCGCTCGGCGGCGACCCGGACATCGTCATGTCCGACATGGCCGCGCCGACGACCGGCCATCGGCGCACCGACCACCTGCGCACGATGCACCTGTGCGAGGTCGCGGCGGACTTTGCCGTGCGCACCTTGAAGCCCGGCGGCCATTTCCTGACGAAGACCTTCCAGGGGGGCACCGAGGGCGAGCTCCTCGCCATGCTGAAGAAGAACTTCCGCACCGTCCACCATGTGAAGCCGCCGGCCTCGCGCGAAGGGTCGGTCGAGCTCTACCTTCTGGCCAAGGGCTTCAAGGGCCGACGCGCCGAGGCGGATGGGGACGCCGAGGCGGTCGAGGACGACGGCGAGGCCGGCCCGCTCGGCTGACGCGTTATTCGGCCGGCACCCGCCGGCCGGCAAGCTCCGCCCCGGCCTCGCGCGACAGTCGCATGAAGGGGATCGCGGCGAGCATCGTCACGAGGCCGACCGCCAGAAACGCAACCGAGAAGTCTTTGAGCGTCGCATGGCCCGTCCCGTTGAGGACGATGCCGGCCTCGAGGATGCCGCCGGCGGTCGCGACGCCGCCCGCGATCGCGACCTGCTGGAAGGCGGCGAGCATCGAGGTGGCATCCCCGGAGCGGTTCTGCGGCACGTCGGCGAAGGCGATCGTGTTGGTGCCGGTGAAGAACATCGAGCGGAAGAACCCGCCGATCAGCATCAACCCGATCAGGACCGCGATGGGCACCACCGGCCGATAGAAGGCGATCGCCCCGATCAGCGCGCCGCCGACCAGCGCCGAGAGAACGAGGGTCGGGCGGAAGCCGAAGCGCTTGAGGATCGGCTTGATCAAGGCTTTGGTGGTCATCGCGCCGCCGATCGAGACGGCGCTGACGAGGCCCGACTGGAAGGCCGAGTAGCCGAAGCCGAGCTGCAGCATCAGCGGAAACAGGAAGGGCGTCGCGCCGGCGCCGATCCGGAACAGCGAGCCGCCGATCACCGAGGCACGCAGCGTCGCGATCCGCAGAAGGTCGAGCCGCACGACCGGGTGCTCGGTCCGGCGCGAATGCCGGATGTAGAGCACGGCGAAGACGGCGCCGATCACGGTCGTCGCCAGCCCGACCGCCGGGGGCAGGGCGGGCAGCGACACAACCGACAGGCCGAACACGACGCCGGCGCAGGCAAGGCCCGACAGTGCGAAGCCGAACCAGTCGAAGGTGACGTCGCGCATCGGCTCGACCCGCGGCAGGAAGCGCTGCGCGAGCGCCATGCCGACGAAGCCGACCGGGATGTTGATGAAGAAGATCCAGCGCCAGTCGGCATAGGTGGAGATGAAGCCGCCGAGCGGCGGGCCGATCAGCGGGCCGACGAGGGCCGGCATCGTGAACCAGGCCATGGCGCTGACGAGATCGGAGCGCGGCACGGCCCGCACGAGGAGCAGGCGCCCGACCGGCGTCATCATCGCCCCGCCCATCCCCTGCACGAAGCGCGCCAACACGAAGCCTTCGAGCGACGAGGCGAAGCCGCAGGCGAGCGAGCCCGCAAGGAAGACGCCGATCGCGGTCTGGAACACGGGCTTGGCGCCGAACCGGTCGGCCATGCGTCCCGAGATCGGAATGAACACCGCGAGCGCCACGTAGTAGCTGGTGAGCGCGAGTTTCAGCGCGATCGGGCTGGTCCCGATGTCGCGGGCGATCGTGGCGAGCGAAGTCGCGATCACCGTCGAATCGATGTTCTCCATGAACAGGGCGACGGCAAGGACGAGGGGAACGATACGCTTCACGAGAAGCCCCGGACGTCGGAGGTTGGACGGATCGCGCGGGATATAAGGCGAACTTAGAGACGGGGCCAGCGGCCGGGGGCCGCGGTTCGCCGCTTCGGCGCCGTTTCAGCCTTGTGGAGGCGGCCCTCGCGCCCATGTTCACGTTTGTCCCGCACCCCAAGATCGAACGTGAGGTTCATCCGATGCCCGACGTCTTCGAAGTCAATCGCCGCAACGCGCTGCTCCTCGCCGCCGGCGGCGTCGCCGGAACGCTGGGCAGCCGTCCGGCCGCTGCGCAAGGATCGACCATGGAAACCACGAGCGACACCCATCCGCTTGCGCCCGGCTGGCGGCGCTTCAAGATCGGCGACGCCGAGGTCACGGTGATCCTCGACGGCATCCGGCCCGGCGAGGGGCCGTTCCCGACCTTCGGCGAGGACCAGAGCCAGGAGGCGGTCGGCGCTCTGATGCAGGAAAACCTGCTGCCGCCGCAGCGCTTCGTCAATTTCTTCCAGCCGGTGGTGATCCGCATCGGCGACGAGCTGGTGCTGGTCGACACCGGCATGGGCGCCAACGGCCGCGCCAACGGCATGGGCCTCCTCACCCAGCGCATGGGACAGGCGGGCCTGTCGCCGAGCGATGTCACGCAGGTGGTGCTGACCCATCTTCACGGCGACCACATCGGCGGCCTGATGGAGAACGGCGCACCGGTCTTCGCCAACGCGCGCTATGCGATCGGCCGCACTGAAATGGAGTTCTGGACCTCGGACGAGGCCAAGAACGGCTCGCGCGCCGACAACGCCAAGGCCGTCGAGGCGATGGTCGTGCCGCTGAAGGACAAGACGACGCTGCTGGGCGACGGCGATCAGGTCGTGCCGGGCCTCACCGCCCGCGCGGCCTTCGGCCATACGCCGGGCATGATGGCGTTCGAGCTGTCGTCGGCCGGCGCGCGTCTTTTCCTGATGGCGGACACGTTCAGCCAGTTCGTCGTCTCCTTTCAGAAGCCGGACTGGCAGGTCCGCTTCGACCAGGACAAGACGGCCGCCGCGCAGACGCGCCGGCAGTACGCCGCGATGCTGGCCGACCAGAAGCTGCCGCTCCTCGGCTACCACCTGCCGTTCCCGGGCCTTGGCTATGTCGAAAAGGACGGCGACGCCTTCCGCTTCGTGCCGGAGACCTACCAGCTTCTGGCGGGCGGCTGAGCCGCGGGGGCTTCGGCTTTTCTTTGACGGGGCCTCGTGCTACGAGCCCGTGCCAATCCTCATAACGCCGGCGCCCCCAAGGGGCGCCTGCATTCATTTTAAGGACTGGCCATGGCCCGCATCATCGAGACCGCGACCGGCACGCTCGCACTGACCTTCGACGACGTGCTGCTGCAACCCGGCCATTCCGAGGTCATGCCGGGCCAGGTCGACGTGAAGACGCGCATCACGCGCAGCCTTCACCTCAACATCCCGATCCTTTCGGCGGCGATGGACACGGTCACTGAGTCGCGCCTCGCGATCGCGATGGCGCAGGCGGGCGGCATCGGCGTGATCCACCGCAACCTCACCCCGGCCGAGCAGGCCGAGGAGGTGCGGCAGGTCAAGAAGTTCGAGTCCGGCATGGTTGTGAACCCGGTCACGATCGGCCCCGACGCGACGCTCGGCGACGCGCGCGCCCTGATGCAGGCGCATCGCATCTCCGGCATTCCGGTGGTCGAGAACGCCGGGCGCGGCGGCCAGACGAAGGGGCGCCTCGTCGGCATCCTGACCAACCGCGACGTGCGCTTCGCCTCCGACGACCGCCAGAAGATCTTCGAGCTGATGACGCGCGAGAACCTTGTCACCGTGCGTGAGAACGTCGATCAGAGCGAGGCCAAGCGCCTCCTTCACAAGCACCGCATAGAGAAGCTCCTCGTGGTGGACGGCGAGGGCCACTGCATCGGCCTCATCACCGTCAAGGACATCGAGAAGTCGCAGCTGAACCCGAATGCGGCGAAGGACGCGCAGGGACGCCTGCTGGCGGCCGCCGCGATCAGCGTCGGCGACGACGGGTTCGAGCGCGCCGAGCGCCTGATCGAAGCGGGCATCGACCTCATCGTGGTCGACACTGCGCACGGTCATTCGCAGCGCGTCCTCGACGCCGTGACGCGCGTCAAGAAGCTGTCCAACGAGGTCCAGGTCATCGCCGGCAACGTGGCGACGCCGGGCGGCGCGCAGGCGCTGATCGATGCGGGCGCCGACGGCATCAAGGTCGGCATCGGGCCAGGCTCGATCTGCACGACGCGCATCGTGGCGGGCGTCGGCGTGCCGCAGCTGTCGGCCGTGATGGACTCCGTCGCCGTGGCCGAGAAGTCCGGCGTGCCGGTGATCGCGGACGGCGGCATCAAGTATTCCGGCGATCTCGCCAAGGCCTTGGCGGCCGGCGCTTCGGCGGTGATGGTCGGCTCGCTTCTCGCCGGCACCGAGGAAAGCCCCGGCGAGGTGTATCTCCATCAGGGCCGCTCCTTCAAAGCCTATCGCGGCATGGGTTCGGTCGGGGCGATGGCCCGCGGCTCGGCCGACCGCTACTTCCAGGCCGAGGTGCGCGACACGCTGAAGCTTGTTCCCGAGGGCATCGAGGGGCAGGTCGCCTACAAGGGCGCCGTCGGCGCGGTCCTGCATCAGCTGACCGGCGGCCTTCGCGCCGCCATGGGTTATACGGGCGCGGCGACGCTCGAGGAGTTCCGCGACAAGGCGACCTTCGTGCGCATCTCCAACGCAGGGCTTCGTGAGAGCCATGCGCACGACGTCACGATCACCCGCGAGAGCCCGAACTACCCGGGCTTCGGCGCCTGAGCCTCGAAGAGGCAGGCGCGGATGATCTCGGCCAGCCGCTCGAAGTCCGAGCGGCGGCCTGACGACGAACGATAGGCGAGAACGAGCGTCCGTGAGGGCGCGGGCTCCCGGAACGGCAGGAAGGCGATGCCGCCGGCCCGCCCTTCCGCTTCCACGGCGGAGGCCGGCGCGAGCGTGACGCCGAGCCCGCCCGCGACCATGCGCATCAACGTGTTGAGGCTGGTCGCGCCGAGGCTCGCCAGATCGCGCGCCTCGGCGATGCGGCAGACGTCGAGCGCCTGGTCGCGCAGGCAATGCCCCTCTTCCAGAAGGATCAGCCGCTCGCCGCCGAGCGCGTCGGGCGACACGGGCGAGGGAATGCGCGCGGCGGCGGTTTCCGGCACCGCCAAGAGGAACGGCTCGTCACCAAGACGGATCGTCTCGACCCCCTTCCGCTCCACCGGCAGCGCTTGGACCATGCAGTCGAGCTCGCCGCGCGACAACTCGTCGGCGAGCTGCGCCGTGACGTTCTCGCGAACGCCGACCGCAAGGCGCGGAAACGATCGTGTCAGTTCGGCCAGCAGCCCCGGCAGGAGATAGGGGGCGAGCGAGGCGATGATGCCGAGCCGAAGCTGCCCGACGAGAAGCTCGTCGCCGGCCCGCGCGAGCGCCTCGAGATCGCGAACCTCGGCGAGGATTCGCCGCACGCGGCGCGCCACCGTATCGCCCTCCGGCGTCAGCGAAACCCCGCTCGGCCGTCGCTCGAAGAGGGTCGCGCCGAAGTCCGCTTCCATCTGCGCGATCTGCGCCGATAGCGCCGGCTGCGAAATGTTGAGGCGCTTGGCCGCCCGCCCGAAATGCAGCGTCTCGGCGAGGGCCTCGAAATAGCGGAACTGGCGGAACGTGAACATCGCGATCGGATAAACTGATCGGGAGGCCGGGTAAATACGATTGGAAACTATCGCGGGAATCGGATTGGAATGGCTCCAACTTCAGATCACGGAGGTTTCCATGACCGACAGACCACGGCTCACGACGACGGCGGGCGCTCCGCTCTCCTCGAACCAGAACTCGAAGACCGTCGGCCGCAATGGACCGGTGCTGCTCGAGGACTACCAGCTGATCGAGAAGCTGGCGCACCAGAACCGCGAGCGGGTTCCCGAGCGCGTCGTCCATGCCAAGGGCTGGGGCGCCTTCGGCACGCTGACCGTGACCGAGGACATCACGCGCTACAGCCGGGCCAAGGTGTTCGCCAAGGTCGGCGGCAAGACCGAGATGCTGGCGCGCTTCTCGACGGTGGCCGGCGAGCAGGGGGCGGCGGATGCCGAGCGCGACGTGCGCGGCTTCTCGCTGAAGTTCTACACCGAGGAAGGCAACTGGGACGTCGTCGGCAACAACACGCCGGTGTTCTTCGTCGCCGACCCCTACAAGTTCCCCGACTTCATCCACACGCAGAAGCGCCACCCGCGCACCAACCTGCGCTCGGCGACCGCCATGTGGGACTTCTGGTCGCTCTGCCCGGAGTCGCTGCATCAGATCACGATCCTGATGTCCGACCGCGGCATTCCGGTCGATCCGTCCCGCATGAACGGCTACGGCTCGCACACGTTCTCGTTCTGGAACGACGGCGGCGAGCGCTTCTGGGTGAAGTTCCACTTCAAGACGAAGCAGGGCCACAAGACCTTCACCAACGAAGAGGCCGAGAAGGTCATCGCCAAGTCGCGCGAGAGCTATCAGGAAGCGCTCTACGGCATGATCGAGGCCGGTCATTTCCCGAAGTGGGACTTCTTCGTGCAGGTCATGCCGGAGATGGAAGCCGAGGACTTCGAGAAGAAGACCGGCTGGAGCGCGTTCGACCTGACCAAAGTCTGGCCACACGGCATGTACCCGCTGATCAAGGTCGGCGAGTTCGAGCTGAACCGCAACCCGGACAACTACTTCACCGACATCGAGCAGTCGGCCTTCAATCCGTCCAACGTGGTGCCGGGCATCGGCTTCTCGCCGGACAAGATGCTGCAGGGCCGCCTGTTCTCGTATCCGGACGCGCACCGCTACCGCATCGGCGTCCACTACGAGTCGCTGGAGGTCAACAAGCCGCGCTCGCCGGTGAACCACTACAACCGCGACGGCTCGATGCCCTTCGGCCTGCGCACCAACCCGGACGCCTACTACGAGCCCAACTCGTTCGGCGGCCCGGTCGAGGATCCGAGCGTCGAGGAGCCGCCGCACCGCTACTCCGGCCAGGTCGGCCGCTACGAGTATCGCGGCGAGGCGGATCACTACTCGCAGCCCCGCGCGCTGTTCGAAATGTTCGACGATGCTCACAAGGAGCGCCTGTTCAAGACGATCGCCGGCGCGATGCAGGGCGTGCCGCAGTTCATCGTCGACCGCCAGCTCGGCCACTTCGACAAGGTGCACGCCGACTACGGCGCCGGCATCCGCCGGGCGCTCGCCGCGCAGCAGCGTGACGACGCGCAGGCGAGCCTGACCACCAGCCACTCGGCGGAAGCGGCCGAGTAAGGCTACTCGGCCTGCCAAGGTCGATGTGTTGGATGACGGAGTATCGTTGAGCAGCGCACCGGCATTCTGCCAAGCGCTCACTCCGCTTTGCTTCTTCCTGATACCTGTTCTGGTTGTGGAAGGGGCAAGGCGGATATGGGCTTTCCGCAGGCTGTGGTGGGTTGTCGCCGCGTCCTACGTGATCACGCCCATCACATTGTTTCTCATCCAGCCAGATTTCGTTCAGGGTGGCTTGGTCGGTGACGCGTGGGTTGGCGCACCGTGGTATTTTTCCTCCCTATGGGAAATCCTGATCGGTTTGTGCGTGCCTTCGCTGCTGGTCCTCGTGCACCGCACCGTTTGGCCGGACTTGGCCTAGGGGGAGAGCGGACCCCAAGCGTCGGCGGACGTTCAGCACTGACTTGCGAAGGGCTGGGAGTGATCCCGGCCCTTTTCGCGTCGGGACGCCGGCTTGTGATCGGTGGGCCGACGCACTACCAAGCCGGAAGCAAACGGAGACGAGGTGTCATGCGGCTTGGCGGGCGGATCGCGGCGGCGGTCGAGGTGTTGGACGACATGGCTTCGCGCCGTCGCCCGGTGGCCGACGCGCTCAAGGACTGGGGCCTGTCCCACCGCTTCGCGGGCTCCGGCGACCGTTCGGCGATCGGCAACCTCGTCTATGATGTCCTGCGCCGCCGCCGCTCGCTCGAATTCCGCATGGGCACGAAGGCGACCGCGCCGCTCGTCTTCGGCGCCTTTCTCGATTCGTCGGGCATGGCCGTTGCCGATCTTCGCGCAACGCTCCACGGCGACCGCTTCGCGCCGCCGCTGCCCGACGACGAGGTGGTGAAGGGCTTCCGCGGGAAGGGGCTCGAGGGCGCCGAACCCGCGGCGGCCGCCGATGTGCCGGACTGGCTGGCAGGACCGCTCGAGGCCGCGCTGGGGCCTGACTGGGTCGCCGAGGCGTGGGCGCTGTCCGACCGGCCGCCGCTCGACATGCGCGTCAACACGCTGAAATCGACGCGCGCCGAGGTCGAGGCCGAACTCGCGCCCTTCGCGCCCGAGCCGACGCCGCTCTCGCCGGTCGGCCTGCGTATCGCGCCGATCGAAGGGGAGGGGCGGCATCCCAACGTGCAGGTCGAGCGCGGCTTCCAGCAGGGCGCGTTCGAGATCCAGGACGAAGGCTCCCAGATCGCGGCGCTCCTGTGCGGCGTGCGGCCGGGCGAGCGCGTTCTGGACTATTGCGCCGGGGCGGGCGGCAAGACGCTGGCGCTCGCTGCCGCCTCGGACAATCAGGCGGAAATCCATGCCTTCGATGCCGACCGCCAGCGCCTTGCGCCGATCTGGGATCGCCTCGCGCGGGCCGGCGCCGACGCGGTGACGGTCCACGCCCCGCGCGACGATCTCTCGTCGCTGGAAGGCACGATGGACCTCGTGGTGGTCGACGCGCCCTGTACGGGAGCGGGCACCTGGCGCCGCAGGCCGGACGCGAAATGGCGGCTCACCGAAGCGCAGCTCACCAAGCGCACCACAGAGCAGGACAAGGTGCTGGATGCCGCCGCGCGCTTCGCCAAGCCCGGCGCCCGGCTCGCCTACATCACATGTTCCGTCCTGCGGCCGGAGAATGCGGACCGCGTCGAGGCGTTTCTCGGCCGCACGCCCGGCTGGCGGCTGGTGGATGGCGCGGCGGTCTGGTCGGAGCGCCTGCCGGGCGCGCCGACCGCCTACCTCATCGAGCGGATCGGCGCAGGATCGGTCCTGACGCTGACGCCGCGGCGCTCCGGCACCGACGGTTTCTTCTTCGCGCTTCTGGAGCGGACATCGTGATGCGCTGGGTGAGCCTTCTCGTCTTCCTTGCGATTTCACTCGGCGGCGGCCTTCTCGTCGGCGCCAGCAACATGCCGGACGACTGGTATCGCCATCTCGCCAAGCCCTGGTTCAATCCGCCCAACTGGGTCTTCGGGCCGGTGTGGACGGTGCTCTACGTGCTGATCGCGGTCGCGGGCTGGCGCGCCTATCAGGCCGGCAACCGGCGGGCGCTGGTCGCCTGGGTCGTCCAGATGGCGCTGAACTTCCTCTGGTCGCCGCTCTTCTTCAGCGCCCATGCGATCCTGCCGGCGCTGGTGGTCATCCTCGGGATGCTCGCGGCGATCCTGACGTTTCTCGCACGCACCGGCGCGCGCGACCGCGTCGCCTTCTGGTGCTTCGTGCCCTACGCGGTGTGGGTCTCCTACGCGACGCTTCTCAACGCCGCGATCTGGAGGCTGAACGGGTGACGGGAGAGACGGGGATCGAAACCTTCGGCGGCCGGCGCGTCCTCTTCGTGATGGCCGCGCCCGCCGAATACGGCCCGGCGCTACGCGCCCGCATCCGGCCTCTGATGACCGGCATCGGGCCGATCGAGGCGGCCGTCGCCGTCGCCTCGACGCTGGCTATGCTCAAGCTTCGCAGCGAGTTGCCGGACCTCGTCGTCTCGCTCGGCTCGGCCGGATCGGCAAGGCTTGAGCAGGGCGCGATCTACCAGGCGTCCCACGTTTCATGGCGCGACATCGACGCCAGCGCGCTCGGTTTTCCCAAGGGGGCGACGCCGCATCTCGACATGCCGGTGGAGATGCCGCTGGAGACGCCCATTCCCGGCGTGCCGACCGCGCGTCTCTCCACTGGCGCCGACGTCGTCAGCGGCGCGGCCTATCGCGGGATCGACGCCGACATGGTCGACATGGAGACCTTCGCGATCCTGCGCGCCTGCCAGAGGCATGCGATCCCGCTCGTCGGCCTGCGCGGCATTTCCGACGGCGCGGCCGAACTCCACCGCTTCGACGACTGGACCGCCCTCCTGCCGATGATCGACGAGCGGCTGGCCGCGACGCTCGACCGGCTCGCGGACGCGTTGCAGACCCCGGCCTCTTGATTTCCGACGCTGCCTGACTAGAAGTCCGCCATGACCCAGCACCCCGACAATATCCTCATCGTCGATTTCGGCTCCCAGGTGACGCAGCTCATTGCGCGTCGCGTGCGCGAGGCCGGCGTCTATTCCGAGATCGTGCCGTTCCAGTCGGCGGAAGAGGGCTTCCGGCGGCTGAAGCCGCGCGCCGTGATCCTGTCCGGCTCGCCGGCCTCGACCACGGAGGAGAACAGCCCGCGCGCGCCGCAGGTCATCTTCGATGCGGGCGTGCCGGTGCTCGGCATCTGCTACGGCCAGCAGACGATGTGCGCGCAGCTCGGCGGCAAGATCGAAGGCGGGCTGCACCGCGAGTTCGGCCGCGCCTTCCTCGAGGTGCAGAAGGGCTCCCCGCTCTTCGACGGCATCTGGGCCGAGGGTACGCGCCATCAGGTCTGGATGAGCCACGGCGACCGCGTGACCGCGCTGCCCAAGGGCTTCGAGATCGTCGCGACCTCGCCGGGCGCGCCGTTCGCCGCCATCGCCGACGAGGCGCGTCGCTTCTACGGCGTGCAGTTCCACCCCGAGGTCGTTCACACGCCGGACGGCGCCAAGCTGATCTCGAACTTCGTCCACCGCATCGCGGGCCTGCCCGGCGACTGGACCATGGCGGCCTTCCGCAGCCAGGCGGTCGAGGAGATCCGCGCCAAGGTCGGCAGCGCCAAGGTCATCTGCGGCCTGTCGGGCGGCGTCGATTCCTCGGTCGCGGCTCTCCTGATCCACGAGGCGATCGGCGACCAGCTGACCTGCATCTTCGTCGACCACGGCCTCCTGCGCATGGGCGAGGCGGAAGAGGTCGTCGGCATGTTCCGCGACCACTACAACATCCCCCTCGTCCACGTGCAGGCGCAGGACCTCTTCATCGGCGCGCTGGAAGGCGAGTTGGACCCGGAGGTGAAGCGCAAGACCATCGGGCGCCTGTTCATCGAGACCTTCGAGGCGGAGGCCGCCAAGGTCGGCGGCGCCGAGTTCCTGGCCCAGGGGACACTCTATCCCGACGTGATCGAGAGCGTGTCCTTTACCGGCGGCCCGTCGGTGACGATCAAGTCGCACCACAATGTGGGCGGTCTCCCCGAGCGCATGAACATGAAGCTGGTGGAGCCGCTGCGCGAGCTTTTCAAGGACGAGGTGCGCGAGCTCGGCCGCGAGCTCGGTTTGCCCGACCGCTTCGTCGGCCGGCATCCGTTCCCGGGGCCGGGCCTTGCCATCCGCTGCCCCGGCGGCGTGACGCGCGAGAAGCTCGACATCCTGCGCCAGGCGGATGCGATCTATCTCGACGAGATCCGCAAGGCGGGGCTCTACGACGCGATCTGGCAGGCCTTCGCCGTGCTCCTGCCGGTCCAGACGGTCGGCGTGATGGGTGACGGACGCACCTACGAGTTCGTCTGCGCGCTGCGCGCCGTGACCTCGGTCGACGGCATGACGGCCGATTTCTACCCCTACGACATGGAATTCCTCGGCAACGCCGCGACGCGCATCATCAACGAGGTGCGCGGCATCAACCGCGTGGTCTACGACATCACCTCGAAGCCGCCGGGCACGATCGAATGGGAATGATCCCGCCGCGCGGGACATGCCGAGCATGAGACGAGGGGTCGTTGCCGAAGGGCGGCGGCCCCTTTCTCTTGGCCGCACGAAACACTTGGCGACCCGCAGGGCTCAAATGTTCGTCAATCTTTGCAGGATACAACTTTGAGGAACGGGAGGATGTCGGGTCCCGCGACCCTGAACGCCTCGATCGGCATGCAGACTGTGCAGGGGACGTGAGAGAGCCATGATGCCGCAAGAACTTGCTACCGAGATCGACGCCGACGCGTTCGCGATGCCGTCGGCCGCGGCGCATGGCGAGGTGACGCTGGCGCCGGTTCTCGACCTGCTGGCGGCCAAGCCGCTCCACGCCGAACTTCTGCGCCTGCGCGGCGATACGATCATCGTCGACGGCTCGCAGGTCGAGCGCATCGGTGCGCAGTGCGCCGCCATCCTGCTCTCGGCCGCGCGCAGCTGGGAATCCGATGGCCAGGAATTCAGCCTGGTCAACCCTTCGGACGCTCTCAGCCGCGGTCTCGAACTTCTCGGCATCGGGCTCCACGAGGTCGGCGGCATCGCCCCGGACTTCGGCGACATCGAGGCCTGACGCCACTGCCTTCCGACCGGCCGGCCCAGCGGACGCAACGCATCTTCGAGCCAGGGAACAGACCAACATGAGCAAGTCGCACGAGGCGGAGCGCGCACGCGAACTGATCGCCTTTCGCGTCGCCGACCAGGAGTTCTGCGTCGACATCACGTCGGTGCGCGAGATCCGCGGCTTTGCGGCGGCGACGCCGCTGCCGCACACGCCGGGCTTCGTGACCGGCGTCATCAACCTGCGCGGCGCGGTGCTGCCGATCGTTGATCTGTCGCTGCGCCTCGGCTTCGGTCCGACGGAGCCGACGGCCCGCTCGGTCATCATCGTCGTCATGGTCGGCAACCAGCTCGTCGGCCTCCTCGTCGATGCGGTGTCGGACATCCTGACCGTGGTGGACGAGAACCTGCAGCCGACGCCGGACCTCGCGTCCGAGATCGCCCGCAGCTTCGTGCGCGGCGTCATCGCGCTGGAAGGCCGCATGATCTCGCTCATCAGCCCGGAGAGCGTCCTGCCGCCGTCGGCAGAGAACCTCGCGGCCTGAGGCGCGCGGAACAGGGCTCGGGAGGCCATCCATGTCGCGTATCCTGCCGGGCACCGCCGCGCAGTCCGGGACGGTCCAGCCGACCGGCGAGTTCGAGCTGACGCAGAAGGACTTCCTGCGCATCGCCAAGATCCTCTACGAGGATTCCGGCATCGCGCTTCCCGACAGCAAGATGGCGCTGGTCTATTCGCGCCTCGCCAAGCGCCTGCGCGCGCTCGGCATGCAGAGCTTCCGCCAGTACTGCGAGCACGTCTCGGGCTCGGAGGGCGTCGGCGAGCGCATGACGATGCTGGCGGCGCTCACCACCAACGTCACGCATTTCTTCCGCGAGATGCACCATTTCGACCATCTGCGGACCGACCTCCTGCCACCGCTGCTCGAGGCGGCGAAGCGGGGCGGGCGGGTTCGCATCTGGTCGGCCGGCTGTTCCAACGGGCATGAGCCCTATTCGATCGCGCTCACCATCCTCGGGATGATGCCGGACGCGGCGAACTACGACATCCGCATCCTCGCCTCCGACATCGATCCGAACGTCGTCGCCTTCGGTCGCGCCGGCATCTACGACGACGCCGCCGTCCAGCCGGTGCCGATGGAGCTGCGCCGCCGCTGGTTCCAGCGCAGCGGCAACGGTCACTCGGTCAGCGAGGAGATGCGCACGCTGGTCTCCTTCCGGGAGCTCAACCTCATCGGCGAATGGCCGATGAAGAACGGCTTCCAGGCGATCTTCTGCCGTAACGTGACGATCTACTTCGACGAGCCGACGCGCCAGAAGATCTGGAGCCGGTTCATGAAGTACCTCGAGCCCGCCGGCGTCCTCTACATCGGCCATTCCGAGCGCCTCACGGGATCGGCGTCCGACCAGCTCTCCCTCGTGGGAACGACCACGTATCGCCGGACCTGACACGCGTTTCGTCGGTCCGCTCACGCTTTCAGGCCGCGAGCACAGTTCCATGTCCACCACGCGAGTTCTCGTCGTCGACGATTCCGCCACCATGCGCGCCCTGATCCGGCATTCGCTGGCCGCGGACCCGCAAATCGAGATCGTCGGCGAGGCGGCCGATCCGATGCAGGCGCGCCAGGCGATCAAGGCGCTCGACCCCGACGTCGTCACGCTCGACATCGAGA
Organism: Aureimonas phyllosphaerae; assembly: GCF_900113065.1. GTDB lineage: Bacteria > Pseudomonadota > Alphaproteobacteria > Rhizobiales > Rhizobiaceae > Aureimonas > Aureimonas phyllosphaerae. The sequence continues at coordinate 454,019 of NZ_FOOA01000001.1, read as the reverse complement.
TGCCGGGCATGAACGGGCTCGAGTTCCTCGACAAGATCATGCGGCTGCGGCCGACCCCGGTGATCATGGTCTCGACCCTGACGCAGCCGGGGCAGGCGGCGACGATCGAGGCGCTGCGCCTCGGCGCCTTCGAATGCGTCGCCAAGCCGAACGGCATGGGCGGGCGCGATACGCTGGCGCAGCTTCCGGCGCTGGTGCACGAGGCCAAGCGCGCCAAGACGCAGATCGCGGGGAGCCGCGACCGTCAGATTTCGGCGCCCCAGACCGCCCATCACGACTGGCCCGACCTCATCGGCATCGGCTCGTCGACGGGCGGCGTCGAGGTGCTGATCGCGCTGCTCGCGCAGTTTCCCGCAGACACGCCGCCGGTCCTCATCGTCCAGCACCTGCCGGCGACCTTCACGGCGTCTTTCGCGGCCCGTCTCGACCGCGCCTCGCCGGCTCATGTGGTGGAAGCGCGCTCGGGCGAGCCGATCCTGCCGGGTCATGTCTATCTCGCGCCCGGCGGTCGCCATCTCAGCGTCCGGCGCAGCGGCGCGAAGCTGATCACGGCGCTGAGCGACGAGGACCCGGTGCAGGGGCACCGGCCGTCCGTCGACGTCCTGTTCCATTCGATCGCCAAGGTCTGCGAGGGCCGGGTGACGGGTGCGATCCTGACCGGCATGGGCCGCGACGGGGCGGACGGGCTTCTCGCCATGCGCCGGAGGGGCTTCCGCACGCTCGCCCAGGACGAGGCGACCTCGCTCGTCTACGGCATGCCGCGCGTCGCCTGGGAGATCGGGGCCGCCGAGAAGCGCGTGCCGATCGGCGGCATGGCCAAGGCGATCTTCCACTGAAGCAAGCTAGGCTTCGCTTTGAATGAATCCTTCAGTTTTCTACGAGATGATCAATCTCGGAATTTTCGAACAGGGAACGGCGTGCCATGAGTTTCGTACAGCATCTCAAAGTGATGATCGTTGACGACCATCGGACCAGCCGCCTCCTGATCTACGAGGCGTTGACGCAACTCGGCATCACGCAGGTCGTCTACGCCGTGGACGGCGAGCAGGCGCTGAAGCAGATGATGGCGACGCCCTGCCATATCGTCATCTCCGACTTCAACATGCCCAAGCTCGACGGTATCCAGCTCCTCAAGGCGCTGCGCTCCTACGGGCCGACGAAGAAGACGCCGTTCTTCATCCTCACCGGCAAGGGCGACCGCGCGCTGGTGCAGCAGGCGGCCGCGGCCGGCGCCAACAACATCCTCGCCAAGCCCATCACGGTCCCCGTGCTGCGCAAGACCCTCGAAGCGGTGCTCGGTCCCCTGCAATGAGCTTGACGTCGCTCTCCCCCGCGTCCGCACCGTCGGACCGCCTGCGTATCAACCTGATCCAGGGGGAGGCCCAGGTCGACGACCGGCCCAACGTCGTGTTCACCACGCTTCTGGGCTCGTGCATCGCCGCCTGCATCCGCGACCCCGGCGCCGGGGTCGGGGGCATGAACCACTTCCTCCTCCCGGGCGACGGCATGGGGTCGTCGTCGACGAGCATGCAGTCCTACGGGCTCTACCTGATGGAGCTTCTCGTCAACGGTCTCCTCAAGAAGGGCGCGCGCAAGCATGCGCTCGAGGCCAAGCTCTTCGGCGGCGCGCGCACGATGGTCGGCCTTTCCGATATCGGCGCCAAGAACGCGAGCTTCGCCAAGCGCTTCCTGGAGCTCGAGGGCATCTCCTATGTCGGCGGCAGCCTCGGCGGCACGCAGGGGCGGCGCATCGAGTTCTGGCCGGTCAGCGGCCGTGCGAGGCAGATCCTGATGGAGCCGAGCGACAAGGCCATGCCGAAGATCATGGCGCCCCCGCCCGTCGCGGCGCCCGCCTCCGGCGGCGATCTCGAACTCTTCTGAGGACCTGGCCGGCATGACCGGAAGTGCGATGTCCGCCCACCTCCTTCTGGACCGCCTCGCGGACGAACTGGCCCGGCTCACCGCCGCCGCGACGCGCCTCGAAGGGCTGATCGCGCCAAACGCCTTCGGTCCCGACGCGATGATCCTGGCGCAGAGCCACGATCTCCTCAGCCAGACGATCGCCGAACTCGAGGGCTTCGTGCGCAACAGCGCGCCTGCCTTCGCAGGCGGCCCGGACTGCGAGCTTCAGGGTCAGCTGTCGGCGATCCGCCTCTCGGCGCTCGCCACGCGCCTCTGCGGCCTGACGGAAGCCGAGGCGCAGTCGGGCGATCTCGACCTCTTCTAGCCCCCGGCAGAAACGAAGTCCCAAATCCACCGTGTCAACGTCGGACTTGTTCACGAAGAAGAAATTTCTGCAGACTACAGTAAACCCAGGATACCGATTTCAGAAAGGAACCGGTCGTGAAGACGATCTTGACCGTAGACGACTCGAGGACGATGCGCGACATGCTGCGGGCGGCGCTCGCGGGCGCCGGCTTCGACGTGGTGCAGGCAGAAGATGGCGTCCACGGCCTGGAGGTTCTGGCCGGCTGCGATCCCGATGTGATCGTGACCGACGTCAACATGCCCCGCATGGACGGCCTCACCTTCATCGAGCAGCTGCGCGCCAACGCCGACAAGCGGGCGATCCCGGTGCTCGTGCTGACCACCGAGAACGACGCCCAGAAGAAGGCCCGCGCCAAGGCCGCCGGCGCCACCGGCTGGATCGTCAAGCCGTTCGATCCGAAGAAGCTCGTCGACGCCATCAATCGCGTCGCCCCTTAAGTTTCAACCGCCCGCCGCACCCCGTTCGAAGCCGCAGTCAAGGGACCCGTCCATGGACACGATGGCCGCCATTCGCGCCACCTTCTTCGAGGAGTGCGCCGAGCAGCTCCAGGAACTGGAGGCGGGCCTTCTCGCCATGGAAGGCGGCCAGACGGACTCCGAAACGGTCAATGCCGTCTTCCGCGCCGTGCATTCGATCAAGGGCGGCGCCGGTGCCTTCAACCTTGATGCGCTGGTGCAGTTCGCACATGCCTTCGAGACGGTGCTTGACCTCGTGCGCTCCGAGCGGCTCGAGGCCGACCAGGGCGTGGTCCGGGTGCTCCTGCGCTCGGCCGACGTCCTGACCGACCTCGTCACCGCCGCCCGCGACGGCGGAACGGTGGACCCTGCCCGTCCGCAGGCGCTGATGGCCGAACTTTCGGTTCTCGCCGGCGGCGGCGGCCATGCGGCGGCGGCACCCGCGCAGCAGGCGCCGGTCGCGGTCGCCATGCCCGTCGAGGAAGAGATCGACTTCGTTCCCGTCGCCGTCGACTTCAGCGACATGTTCGCGGCGGCCGGTCAGGAGGTGACCTTCCGCGTCCGCGTCCAGCCGAAGCCCTCGCTCTACGAGCACGCCAACGACGCCGCGCGTCTCATCCGCGAGACGATGGCGCTCGGCACCGGCTCGGTCACCTGCCATTCCGACGAACTGCCCGACCTTGCCGAGCTCGAGCCGGAGGGCGCTGCCCTGTCCTGGACGCTCGAGATCACGACCGCCGCCGGCGAGTCCGCGATCCACGAGATCTACGAGTTCGTCGAGGGCGACTGCGACATCACCGTCGAGCGCGTCGACGACGAGGCCCCCCAGCTCAGCGCCGAGGATCTCGACGCCCAGATGGCTGTGCTTCTCGGCTCGATCGGGGGAGGGGCCTCCGTCCCTTTCGCCGATGAGCCTGCCGAGGCGGAACCGCTCGAGCAGGCTCGCCCCAACGTCGTCGCGCTGACGCCTCCCGTCCCGTCCGCGGCCCCCGCGGCCGCCGCCGCTCCGGCGCCGGCCGCGAGCACCGACGGTGGCGCCGACAAGGGCACGCCGGCTGGTCCGGTCCCGACGATCCGCGTCGATCTCGAACGCGTCGATCGCCTGATCGACCTCGTCGGCGAGCTTGTTATCCATCAGGTGATGCTCTCGCAGCGCGTGATGCAGGCGGGCCTGACCCGCGCATCCGACATCGCCATCGGCCTCGACGAGCTCGAGCAGCTGACCCGCGAGATGCAGGACAGCGTTATGGCGATCCGCGCACAGCCCGTGAAGTCGGTGTTCCAGAAGCTGCCGCGCCTCGTGCGCGAGGTGGCCGAGCGCACCGGCAAGAGCGTCCGGCTGGTGACGGAAGGCGAGTACACCGAGGTCGACAAGACCGTCATCGAGCGCCTGTCCGACCCGCTCACCCACATGATCCGCAATGCGATCGACCACGGGCTGGAAACGCCCGAGGGCCGCATCGCCGCCGGCAAGCCGACCGAGGGCGTCGTGCGCGTCGCCGCGATGCACCGTTCGGGACGCATCGTGATCGAGATCTCCGACGACGGTGCGGGCATCAACCGCAAGGCCGTCTTCGACATCGCCGTCGCCAAGGGCCTCGTGCCGGCCGACGCGCAGCTGTCGGACGACGAACTCGACAACCTCGTCTTCCTGCCGGGCTTCTCGACCAAGAAGGAAGTTTCCGAGCTTTCGGGCCGCGGCGTCGGGATGGACGTCGTCAAGCGCTCGATCCAGGCGCTCGGCGGCCGCGTGTCGATCACCTCGCGCCCCGGCAAGGGCTCGCTCTTCTCCATGAGCCTGCCGCTCACGCTGGCGGTCCTCGACGGCATGATCGTCTCGTGCGGCGAGCACACGCTCGTCGTGCCGATGACCGCGATCATCGAGACGCTGCGCCCGAAGCAGAACGAGGTGAAGCCCTTCGGCGGCGACCAGCGCGTCATCAACGTGCGCGACAGCTTCCTGCCGCTGATCGACGTGTCGCGCCAGCTCGGCTACCGCCGCGACGCGACCGACGCGATGGCGGGCGTCGCGATCCTCGTCGAGGCCGAGAACGGCCAGCGCTCGGCGCTCCTCGTCGACAGCATCCAGGGCCAGCGCCAGGTCGTCATCAAGAGCCTCGAGGCGAACTACGGCCGCGTCGCCGGCATCGCCGCCGCAACGATCCTCGGCGACGGCCGCGTGGCGCTCATCCTCGACATCGACGCGGTCGCCGCCTCTACCCGCTTCGAGAACGGCATCGCCGCGATGGCCGCCGAATAGCCGGCGTCACAAGACGGGACGACCCCAAACACGCGACGCCGCCGGCTCCCACCGGCGGCGTCTTTGCGTTCCATGCGCGCGGCGCCACTGTCAGGACCGCACCGAAGGACGAATCCTGTCATCCAACTGTCGGTCCTCCGACGTCTTCAGAATTTGCTATCGATTGGCGTGCTTATCTTCTGGGCAACCTGACCCGGACGGCGGCATCGATGGCTCGCTCCGGGGTGTCGTTTCCTCGTATCGAGTCGCGCCCGATGAAGCTGTCCAACATTTCGATCGGCAAGAAGATCATGGCGAGCTTTGCTGCCATGGTCGTCGGGTCCGCCATCATGGGCACCGTGGTCTACGGCACCATGACCTCGATCGAGGACGCGCGTCAGTCGCGCCTCCTCGTGGCGGACAGCATCAACGACGCGATGCTCATGCGCTTCCTTGTCACCCGGCAGGAAAACTCGGCGCGTGGCTATATCCTGCTGCCGTCCGACGAGATGGCCCAGAAGGTCGCCAAGCACTACGCGAACTTCAAGAAGACCGCGGCCGAACTCGATGCGACGGCGCTCGATCCGGCCGTCAAGCAGAAGCTTCGTGATGCCTCGGCCGGCATGGACGTCTGGCAGAAGGAGATCGCACAGGTCGCCCTGAAGCTCGCCTCGGACCCGGCGACGATCGCACAGGCCGGGCCGTTCATGCGCTCCGACAAGGCCGACGCGCTGATCGACCCGATCGAAACCAATATCGATGCGGCTGTCGACACCTTGAGGACGCAGGCGGCCTTGCTTGCCGACGTGCAGCAGAACGCCTACGGGCAGGGGATCGTGCAGATCCTCGTGGCCATCGGTCTGCTTCTCGGCGCTGCCTGCCTTCTGGGATGGATGCTGATCCGCACGATCGCCACGCCCGTCGCGCGTCTTCGCAAGGTGATGGGCGAACTCGCCAAGGGCCAGCGCGACGTCGCCGTCCCTTCGCTCGACCGGGGCGACGAGATCGGCCAGATGGCCGGCACGGTAGAGACCTTCCGCCAAGCCGCCGTGGAGCAGGCTCGCCTGGAAGCCGAGGCGTCGGCCCTTCGCGCCTCGCAAACGGCCGAGCGCGAGCGCGTCGCCGCGGCCGAGCGCGCCTCGAAGGCCGAGCTTCAGGCCTTCGTCGACAGCGTGCAGGCTGGCTTCTCGCGCCTGTCGGACGGCGACCTGACGGTGCGCCTCGACCAGCCGGTCGCCGACCGCTACCAGCCGATCCGCAATCAGTTCAACACCTCGGTGGAACGCCTCGAAGGCGCGATGGGCTCGGTCGTCAACGCGATCGGTTCGCTGCGCACGGGCCTCGGCGAGATCAACGCCGCCTCCAACGACCTGTCGCAGCGCACCGAGCAGCAGGCGGCCAGCCTCGAGGAGACCGTCGCCGCGCTCGCCGAGGTGACGCGCGCCGTGGACGAGACGGCGCAAGGAGCCGGCCGCGCGCTGACCTCGGCCGAAAGCGCCAACCGCAATGCCGCCAAGGGCGGTGAGATCGTGGGCCGCGCGATCACCGCGATGCGCGCGATCGAAGAATCGTCGGAAAAGATCGGCCGCATCATCGGCGTCATCGACGAGATCGCCTTCCAGACGAACCTTCTCGCGCTCAACGCCGGCGTCGAAGCCGCGCGTGCCGGCGAGGCCGGACGTGGCTTTGCCGTCGTCGCGCAGGAGGTCCGGGGTCTTGCCCAGCGTTCGGCGGAAGCCGCCAAGGAAATCAAGGACCTCATCTCGGCGTCGGGCGCGCAGGTGGAAGCGGGCGTCGAGCTCGTAACGGCGTCGGGCCGCAGTCTCGACGAGATCATCGCCGAGGTCGGCGAGGTCAGCCGCACGGTCGCGGAGATCGCGACGCGCACGCGCGAGCAGGCCATCTCCCTGAAGGAAGTGAAGACCGCCGCCGACCAGATGGACAAGGTGACCCAGCAGAACGCCGCGATGGTCGAGCAGGCGACCGCCGCTGCGCAGACGCTCGCCACCGAGACCGATGAGCTCGCCCGTCTCATCGGCGAGTTCAAGCTGTTCTCCTCGCAGGGCCATGCCACGCAGCTCCAGCGCGCGGTCCGCCGCGAGGCGCCGCGCGCCGCGCCGGTCACCACCGCCCGCCCGGTCGTCCAGATGCGCAGCCAGGGACGGGGCGGCGCTGCGGCCGCGCATGCGGCCTCAGCCTCGGCCGACGACTGGGAAGAGTTCTGATTACCGGCGGCCCTGCCGCCAACGCCGGACCGATACAAGAGCGCGGAGCCTCGAGCCCCGCGCTCTTTTGCGTATGCAGCGCGACCTGACACCGCCAACCTGACGCCTTGTCGTATGCCGCGCCTGAGCGCGGCGAATGGCGGAAAACGGCCCGCGCCATGCCCATGGCTTCCTTCGCGGGGAAAAATCGTTCAAAAGCGCAGGCCTATCCGGCCCGGCCATGCCGGCCACCCGATCCAGCGCCAAGGTTGAGCGTCCATGAGCAATGACACATTCGTTCGCGAGGTGAACGAGGAGCTTCGTCAGGAGCGTGTCCGCGCGTTGTGGATCCGCTACGGCACGGCCGCCGTGATCGTCTCGGTCCTGATCGTGCTCGGCGTTGCCGGCTATGTCCTCTGGCAGCGCTACCAAGCGGGCGTCGCGGCCGCCGACGGCGACCGCCTGCTTCAGGCGACCGCACTTTATTCCGAGGGCAAGACGCAGGAGGCGGACGCCGTTCTCGACGGCCTCGCGCAGAACGGCGTCAACGCCTATCCGGCGCTCGCCCGCATGCGCTTGGCCGAAGCGCGCGAGGCGGACGATCCGGCGGCAGCCGTCGCCGCGTTCGACGAGGTGGCCAACACCAACGGCGCCCCGCAGGGCCTGCGCGACATGGCTGCCGTGCGCGCCGCCTACATCCTCGTCGACCACGGCTCGCTGGCGGACGTTCGCGCCCGCGTCGAACGACTGACCGGCGACGCCGAACCGCTGCGCTTCCCCGCGCGCGAGGCGCTCGGCCTGGCCGCCTGGAAGGCCGGCGACATCGAGACCGCCCGCACGATGTTCGACCAGCTGCAGGAAGACCTCAGCGCCCCGAACGGCATCCGCCGCCGCGCCGGCCTGATGCAGGAGCTGATCGCCGCCTCGACGCCTGCCGCGCCCGCAGCCGCGCCGGCCGCGCCCGTCACCGAAACACCCGCAGCGGCTCCGACCGCGCCCGCCGCTCCCGCGACGCCGGCCCCCGCGGCGCCGGCCGAGACGCCCGCGCCGACGACGCCTGCCCAGCCCCCGGCCTGACGGGAGCCACGAGGACAACCATGGTCACCATCGCCATCATCGGTCGGCCGAACGTCGGCAAGTCCACCCTGTTCAACCGCCTGGTCGGGCGCAAGCTCGCGCTGGTGGACGACCGGCCTGGCGTCACGCGCGACCGGCGCGAGGGCGAGGCGCGCCTCCTCGACCTCGACTTCCGCGTGATCGACACGGCCGGTCTCGAGGAGGCAGGCGCCGACACGCTGGAAGGGCGCATGCGCGCCCAGACCGAACTGGCGATCCAGGATGCCGACCTGTCGCTCTTCGTGGTCGACGCCAAGGCCGGCGTCACGCCGCAGGACGAGACGTTCGGCGATCTCCTGCGCCGCCGCGGCAAGCCGGTCATCCTCGTTGCCAACAAGTCCGAGGCGCGGGGCTCCGACACCGGCTTCTACGACGCCTTCTCGCTCGGCCTCGGCCAGCCCTGCGCCATCTCGGCCGAGCACGGCGAGGGCATGGGCGACCTGCGCGACGCGATCGTCGAGGTGCTGGGCATCGAAGCCTTCGAAGATCCGGACGCCGCCGATGCCGATCCGGAAGCCGAGATCGAGTTCGACGAGGACGGCGAGCCGATCGAGCGCTACGACGCGACGAAGCCGCTCAACATCGCGATCGTCGGTCGCCCAAACGCCGGCAAGTCGACGCTGGTCAACCGTTTCCTCGGCGAGGACCGCCTCTTGACGGGCCCCGAGGCCGGCATCACGCGCGATTCGATCTCGGTCGAGTGGGAGTGGCGCGGCCGCCGCGTGAAGATGTTCGACACGGCCGGCATGCGCCGCCGGGCGCGCGTGCAGGAGAAGCTGGAGAAGCTGTCCGTCGCCGACGCGCTGCGCGCCATCCGCTTCGCCGAGGTCGTCGTGATCGTCTTCGACGTGACGATCCCCTTCGAGAAGCAGGACCTCACGCTGGTCGATCTCATCGCCCGCGAGGGCCGAGCGCCGGTTCTCGCCTTCAACAAGTGGGACCTCGTCGAGGACCGGCAGGCGGTGCTGGCGGACCTGCGCGAGAAGACCGAGCGCCTCCTGCCGCAGGTGCGTGGCGTCAAGGCCGTCACCGTCGCGGGCGCGACGGGCGAGGGGCTCGACCGCCTGATGAAGGCGATCACCGAGACCCACGAGACCTGGAACCGGCGCGTCTCCACCGCCAAGCTCAACCAGTGGCTGGAGCGCATGGTCTCGCACCATCCGCCCCCGGCGGTCTCGGGCCGGCGCGTCAACATCAAGTACATGACGCAGATCAAGACGCGCCCGCCGACCTTCATCCTCCACACCTCGCGCCCCGAGGCCGTCGGCACCGCCTACACGCGCTACCTCGTCAACGGCCTGCGCGAGCAGTTCGGCCTCGCCGGCATCCCGATCCGCATGACGATGCGAAAGTCCGACAACCCCTACGCCCACAAGGCCAAGAAGTTCTGACGGGCGGGGCGGCGCCGGCCGCTCCGCCGGCTCATTAACCCTCCGATAAGGTTAATGAGCGATGATCGTCTTCCGATGGAACCGATGCGGAAGCCGGTCATGAGAACAGCGAAGCACGGCGCCCGCAGGGCGGACCGCAGATCCGCCGCACGCCGCGCCGCGTTTCGCCGCACGCTCCTGTCGATCGGCGTCGCGCTCCTGATTCTCCCCGCCCTGCCGACCACGCTGCCCAACGCCGACCTGTCGGCGGCCGGCACGCCGGACGATCTGGCCGGTCCGCTCCTCACGCTCTCCGCCTTCGCCGGCAATCCGGGCTTCGACGACGGCGATGCCGATCTCGCCCAGCCGCCGGCCGACGGCTCGGTCTTCGTGCGCGACGGCTCGGCTCGCGTTCCCGCCGAGCGGGGAGGGCGCGTCGGACCTCGGCCGCTCGCCGCCGTACAGCCGAAGTTCGCGGCCGGCGCCATCGTCGCCGCGACCAGTCTTCTGCGTCCGGGTCTTGCGATGGGCGATGACGAGATGCGCACCGCGCTCGCGGGCCCGATGCCGTTCGGCGGGCCGACCCGCGTCGCGGCCTTCCGACGAAACGGGGCGGAGGAGGGCGTGAAGTCGACCCCCGATCCCGTCCAGGTCGCCGCCCGCCGCGACGCGCCCGCGCCGGACGCCATCCCCGCCGGCAAGGTCGATGCGCTGCAGACGCTCGCGGCCTATGCGCCCGAATCCAGACCGGGTCAGTCCAGCCTCTTCGATGCCGTGCTCCATCCGCAGGGCCAGGACTTCATCCCGCCGATCTCGCCGAAGGATCATGCCTGGGCGGCTTCCATCCTCCCGGCCTCGTCCTTTACAGAGAAGGAGCAGACCTGCCTCGCCAACGGCATCTACTTCGAGGCGCGCGGCGAAACCGAGAAGGGTCAGGCGGCGGTGGCGCAGGTCATCCTCAACCGCGTGCGCAATCCGGCCTACCCGAAGACCATCTGCGGTGTCGTCTACCAGAACCAGGACTGGATGAATCGCTGCCAGTTCTCGTTCGCCTGCGATGGCATCAAGGACGTGATCTGGAACAAGCGCGCCTTCGGCACCGCCAAGCGGATCGCCGACGAGGTGACGCGCGGAAAGACGTGGCTCCCCGAGGTCGGCTCGGCGACCCACTATCACGCGACCTATGTCCGTCCCCGCTGGGCGAAGACCATGCAGAAGGTCGACAAGATCGGCCTTCACGTCTTCTATCGCACCTTCGGCGGCGGCTGGCGCTGACGCCCTGTCGCCCGCCGCCCTTCTGCCATAGATGGAAGGGAGCGCCGGCCTGGAGCCGGACACGGTGAAGTGAAGGATGGGGCGGCCTGCGGCCCGCCACCATCGGCAGGGCGGCGACGGATGACCCAGGATCACGAGAAGACCGACGCCGAACGCGCTGCCGATCGCGCCGCCCTGCAGGCGCGCCTCGATCACTTCAAGGCGACCCAGAAGACGCTCCTTCCGGAGACAGACGGGAAGCCCGGTTCGATGCAGGGCATGGCGCAGGGCCTGAAGATCGCCAGCGAGTTCATCGCCGGCGTCGTCGTCGGCGCGGTGATCGGCTACGGCATCGACAAGCTTTTCGGCACGACGCCCTTCGGATTGATCGTCTTCCTGCTCCTCGGCTTCGCCGCGGGCGTCCTCAACGTGATCCGTTCGGCCAGCCAGCCGACCCCGCCGAGCGATCCCCCTTCACGATAAGTGGATCGCACGGGGACAGAGCAGGCATTTCGCCCCGGAGGGTGTTGCGAAGCGCGGTTCAGGACGCTATGGCAGTCTCGCTCCGAGAGGGCGAGCATAAGAGGACCAAGCGTTTGGCGAACGATCCCCTTCATCAGTTTCAGATTTCTCGGCTGGTTCCGATCGAAATCGGCGGGGTCGATTTCTCGTTCACCAATTCTTCGTTGTTCATGGTCGCGACTGTCGCGGTCGCCACGGGCTTCCTGTATTGGTCGACCCGCGGCCGTGGACTGGTGCCGAGCCGCTCGCAGTCGGTCTCAGAACTCTCCTACGAATTCATCGCCAGCATGCTGCGCGACGCGGCGGGATCGAAGGGGATGAAGTTCTTCCCTCTCGTGTTCTCGCTCTTCATGTTCATCCTGGTGGCGAACCTCCTCGGGATGTTCCCGTACTTCTTCACCGTCACCAGCCACCTGATCGTCACCTTCGCGCTGGCCCTGCTCGTGATCGGCACCGTGGTGGTCGCCGGCATCAAGGGGCATGGCCTCGGTTGGTTCAAGGTTTTCGTTCCCTCCGGCGTTCCGGCGGCCGTGGTGCCCTTCGTGGTGCTGATCGAGGTCATCTCGTTCCTGTCGCGCCCGGTTTCGCTCTCGGTTCGTCTCTTCGCCAACATGCTGGCGGGCCACATCACGCTCAAGGTCTTCGCGGGCTTCGTGACCTCGCTCGGCGCGCTCGGCGCGGTGGGTGTGGGCGGCGCGATCCTGCCGCTGCTCATGACCGTCGGCATCACGGCGCTCGAATTCCTCGTGGCGTTCCTGCAGGCCTACGTCTTCGCGGTTCTGACCTGCATGTACCTCAACGACGCGGTTCACGTTCACCACTGACCGCTTCCCCTCGTCACGCGGCCGTCTCGGTCGCGGGCCTCAATCCCCCGCACGATCCACTAAAGGAGTTTCTCATGGACGCGGAAGCTGCACGTTACATCGGCGCTGGTCTGGCTTGCTTCGGCATGGCCGGCACGGCCCTCGCGCTCGGCAACATCTTCTCGAGCTTCCTCACCGGCGCGCTGCGCAACCCGTCGGCTGCCGACGGCCAGTTCGGCCGCCTGATCTTCGGCTTCGCCGTCACGGAAGCCCTGGGCATCTTCTCGCTGCTCATCGCGCTGCTGCTGCTCTTCGTCTAATCTCAGGTTCTTGGGATTGTGCAGCCGGCCGCCCCGGACGGGGCGGCCGGACCCGTATCATCGGAGTAGGACATGTTCGTCACCGAAGCTTTCGCGCAGACAGAGGGTGCGCCTGATGGGCATGGAACGCCGTTGACCTCCGCTCCCACTCCTGCGACGTCCGAAGCCATCGGCGTGCCTGAGGGCGCGCACGAAGCGGGCGGTACCTTCCCGCCGCTGAACCCCGAATTTTTCGCCTCGCAGATCCTGTGGCTGGCGATCAGCTTCGGCGTCTTCTACTACGTCCTGTCGAAGACGATCATCCCGCGCATCGCCTCGGTCCTCGAGAATCGCCGCGAGCGCATCGCCGCCGACCTCGAGGCGGCCGAGCGCATGCGAGCCGATGCCGACGAGGCCCAGGCCGCCTACGAGCAGGAACTCGCCAGCGCCCGCGCCAACTCGCAGAAGATCGCCGGCGAGGCGCGCGATTCGGCCCGCTCCAGCGCCGATACCGAGCGCAAGCGCATCGAGGGCGAACTCGACGCCAAGCTCGAGACGGCGCAGGCCCGCATCGCAGAAATCAAGGCCCGCGCGCTCGCCGACGTCGACACGATCGCGACCGATGCCGCCGAGGCCATCCTGACCGAACTGACCGGTGCCAGCGTCTCGCACGACGAGGTTGCCAACGCCGTTCGCGCCGTTCGCGCCTGAGGAGCTGAACCATGGCATTCGACGCAACATTCTGGGCGCTGATCGGCCTCATCCTCTTCCTCGCCGTCGTGATGTACTTCAAGGCGCCGGCGATGGCGGCCCGCTCGCTCGACAGCCGCGCCAAGCGGATCGAGAACGAGATGGAGGAGGCCCGCGAGCTGAAGGAAGAGGCCAAGCGCCAGCTGGCCGACTACCAGCGCCGCCGCCGCGAGGCCGAGGCCGAGGCACGCGAGATCGTCGCCAGCGCCCAGCGCGAGGCTGCCGGTCTCGTCGAGGAAGCCCGCATCAAGAGCGAGGAATACGTCGCTCGCCGTACGCAGGTCGCCGAGCAGAAGATCTCCCAGGCTGAAGCCGACGCGATCGCCGAGGTTCGCGCCTCCGCCGTCAACATCGCCATCGACGCCGCGACCCGCGTCATCACTGAGCGCAATCTCGGCACCGACGGCCAGATGACCGAGCGTTCCATCGAGGAAGTCCGCCGCCGCCTCAACTGAGCGTCGCGCAGAACCCATTGAAGCGAGCCGCCCCCCGGGGCGGCTTTTTGCGTTTTGAGGGGGCGGTCGGTTTGCAAGCCGACACGACAGGGGACCGGCAGCCCGGATGGAACGAGCCGCCGTCCGGGCTGGCTTAGTAGGGCTTCGATGCGTCGGCCGCCGTCGCACGCAGGATCTACACGACCAGTCCACGCGTCGTGTTGCGAAGCACCCTCCTAAAGAGTGATAGCGGATGCGGTCGGGCGGGAGTATCGGAACCACGGCGCTGCGCGAATGCTGGCGCCGCCGGCAAGTCCACTCCGATAGCCTGAAAACCGAGCAAGCGATCCGCGCGACGCCGACCTCACTCGGCGCGCGCCAGACGGGCCGCGACCGGGGCGAAGCTGCGGCGGTGATGGACGCAAGGGCCGACCGCCTCGATCGCCTCCAGATGCGCAGCCGTCCCGTAGCCCATATGCCGGCCGAAGCCGTAGGCGGGATGGGTGCCGCAAAGCGTCGCCATCATCCGGTCGCGCGTCACCTTGGCGACGATCGAGGCAGCGGCGATCGAGAGCGAGCGTGCGTCTCCGCCGATGACGGCCGTCGCGGGGCAGGCGAGGCGTGGCGGCACGTCTCGACCGTCGACGAGCGCATGTCCCGGCGCGGTGGCAAGGCCCGCCAGGGCCCGCCGCATGGCATTGAGCGTCGCCTGCCGGATGTTGATGTGGTCGATCTCCGACGCACCGGCCGTCCCGACGCCGACCTCGGCACAGAGGAGGATTTCGTCGTAGAGGCGCTCGCGCTCGTGAGCTTTCAGCTTCTTGGAATCGTCGAGCCCCTCTGGCAGACGCTCAAAATCCAGAATCACCGCTGCGGCGACCACCGGGCCGGCCAGCGGTCCGCGTCCCGCCTCGTCGACGCCGGCGATCCGCTGATGTCCGAGCGTCAGGAGATGCCGCTCGATCGCGTCGTTCGGTCCCGGCTCATCCGAGCGGGGCAGCACGAGGCCGGGTGCGAACAGGGTGGGGAGCGAAGGATCGGAGGAACGGCGAGTCATCGTGCGGCGAACCTCGCGCATTCTCCGATCCTTCTCAAGCCCGGCGGCGGGTTGGCAGACCGCCGGGCTCTTCTGTGACGGCGGCGGAACGGGGAGACCGCCGACGTCCGTCGTCCGGATGCGGCCCCGGACGATCGATGGGAAGGCTTGCAGGCCTCCCGGTATCTTCAGGGCCCGGTCGAGCGACCGGATGACCCTTCAGCGTCAAAGCAGCGATAGCTGCACGCCGCCACCCTTCGGGGCGCGGAAGAGGTCGCTGCGCAGCGTCGAGCGCTCGAGGTTCAGCGCCAGCCGCTTGGCGGCGAGTTCGAAACGGCGCTTGATCTGCTGCGCGTAGGGCCCCTTGCCGGTCATACGCTGACCCCATTCGGGATCGTAGTCCTTGCCGTCTCGCATCGAGCGCAGGAGCGCCATCACGTGGCGATAGCGGTTGGGGTAGTGGCGCAGCAGCCAGTCCTTGAAGAGCGGCGACACTTCGAGCGGCAGGCGCAGGAGCACGTAGCCGACCTCCTTCGCGCCGGCTTCAGCGGCCGCTTCCAGAAGGCGCTCGATTTCCGAATCCGTCAGGCCCGGAATGATCGGCGCCGTCATCACCATGGTCGGGATGCCTGCCTCGGTCAGCTGGCTCACGGCGTCGAAGCGCTTCGTCGGCGTGGCCGCCCGCGGCTCCATCAGGCGCGCCATCTGGCGGTCCATCGTCGTCACTGACACGGCAACCCGCGCGAGACCCTTCGCCGCCATGCGCTGGAGAATGTCGATGTCGCGTGTCACCAGAGCCGACTTCGTCACGATGCCGACCGGATGGTTCGCCCGTTCCAGCACCTCGAGGATTTCGCGCATGATCCGGCGCGTCTTCTCGATCGGCTGATAGGGATCGGTGTTCGTGCCGATGGCGATCGAGCGCGGCTCGTAACCGGGCTTCGACAGCTCGTCTTCCAGAAGCTCGGCGGCGTTCGGCTTGGCGAAGAGCTTGGACTCGAAGTCGAGACCCGGCGACAGTCCCATATAGGCGTGGCTCGGCCGCGCGAAGCAGTAGACGCAGCCGTGCTCGCAGCCGCGATAGGGGTTCACCGAGCGGTCGAAGGAAATGTCGGGCGACTGGTTGCGCGTGATGATGGTGCGCGCCGCCTCGTTCTGCACCTCGGTGCGGAACGGCGGTAGCTCGTCGATCGTCGCCCAACCGTCGTCGAAGGCGGCCCGCGCGAAGGGCTCGAAACGACCGGACGGATTCAGCCCCGCGCCGCGACCACGCCGCCGGTCGAAGCCGACGCGCAGCCCCGACTGGTTCAGCATGTGGTTCGCGATGTCGACGCCGCGTCCCGGACCAAGTGCGGCGCGGTCGATGCTTCGGATCTCGGACATGGGATTGGGTTCCCTCGGATACTATCCCGTTGAGACCCTGATCCTATTCATCCAATAAGAACAATACAAGAACAAAAGAGAACGAAACCGGACGCTGGCGGGCGATCTCGCATTGCGATAACGGGAAGGGGATGCTCACTGTCCTGATCCATGGCGCCGACGATGCGCCCGCCTTCGCCCAGACCCTCTCGCCGCTCGTCTCGGGCGCGGTGGAGGGGATCCTGCGCGACGTCGTGGTTCTCGATGCGATGGGGGACGACGTGCGGCGCGTCGCCGATCACGCGGGCTGTCGTCTCGCATCCGCCGACGAAGTGCTGGCGTCTCCGGCGGCCCTGAAGGGCGAGTGGGTCCTGATCCTGCGCTCGGGCGAGCGCCTGCCGGAGAACTGGATCGACCGGGTGGTGCGCTATGCCGGCGGCCGGTCTGCGGTCGCTGCGGCCCGGTTGCCGGAGCCCGAGCCCGGCATCTTCGACCGCCTGTTCGGGCGCTCGCGCGGCGGCGTCCTGGCCTCTCGCGCGGCGCTGATGGCGGCGGCCCCGGCCAGCGGCGGGCGGATCGATCGCCTCGTGAGGGCGCTGAAACCCCGCCGGATGCGGCGCGGCGCGTGATGCGTCAGGCCGAAAGGCCGCCGCGCCGCAGGTGTTCGTCCAGCCGCGGCATGATCTCGACGAAGTTGCAGGGCCGGTGGCGATAGTCGAGCTGCGCGGCGAGGATGCCGTCCCAGCCGTCGCGGCAGGCGCCGGGCGAGCCCGGCAGCGCGAAGACGAAGGTCGCGTTAACGACGCCCGCGGTCGCTCGCGACTGGATGGTCGAGACACCGATCTTCTCGAAAGAGATCCGATGGAAGACGATGGAGAACCCGTCCATCCGCTTGTCGAAGATCGGCTCCAGCGCTTCCGGCGTCACGTCGCGGCCGGTGAAGCCCGTGCCCCCGGTGGTGATCACGACGTCGATGCCGGGATCGCGCGACCAGCCGAGCACGCACTCGCGGATCGCCTCGACGTCATCGCGCACGATCCGGCGGTCGCCGAGCCGATGACCCGCGCCCTCCAGCCGCTCGACCAGCGTGTCGCCGGAACGGTCGTCCTCGCGCGTGCGTGTGTCCGAGACCGTGAGGACCGCGATCGACAGGGGAATGAAGTCGCGGTCGCTCATGAGCCCTGTCCCGTCAGTTGCGTCGCCTTGACCCACCAGCCCGGCCGCGATGCCGCGATCCGGCGTTCTGCCTCGTGGCAGGCAGCATCGGAGGCGAAGAGGCCGAAAACCGTCGCGCCGGAACCCGACATGCGGGTGAAGCGCGCGCCAGCCGCGTTCACGGCGTCCACGGCGTCGCCGATCGCCGGCGCGAGCCCTAGCGCAGGAGGCTCCAGATCGTTGCGCGCGGCCTCGAGGTAGCGCGCGAGCGTTTCGAGGTCCGAGAAGCCCGTCGCCGGCGGCGCGATGAGGGGCGCGTTGTCGCGCCGCGCGAGGCCGGCGAAGACGGCCGGGGTCGCGACCGGCACGCTGGGATTGACGAGGAGGACGGGGATCGCGGGTAGGGCGGCCAGCCGCTCGGCGCGCTCGCCGATGCCGCGCACCACCGCCGCCTCGCCGGAGAGGCACATCGGCACGTCGGCGCCGAGCGAGACGCAGCGCTCGGCAAGCGAGGGCCGAAGCGCTGGATGTCGCGCGCCGATCCAGGCGAGCAGGGCACCGGCATCCGCCGAGCCGCCACCGATGCCGGCAGCGTGCGGCAGATGCTTGGACAGGCGGATGGCGAGCGGCGACAGGCGTACGCCGCTGGCAGGGGCCAGCTCCTGCGCCAACGCCAGCGCCTTCATCACAAGATTGCCGCCGTCGGTCGGCACGCCCGCGCCGAGCGGCCCGTCGACGCTGAGCGCGTCGCGCGTGCCGGGGGCGATCTGCAGCCGGTCGCCGAACTCGGCGAAGGCGACGAGGCTTTCCAGCTCGTGGTAGCCGTCGACGCGTCGGCCGACGACATGAAGCGCGAGATTGATCTTGGCTCGCGCGGTGACGTTCGTGACCCAGGGAACGTGGACGAAGGCGTCCATCGCGACCGTCAGTTCGAGACCTTGGGGGCCTCGGTCCCGCCATCCGCGGCGGGCGGCGGCGCGATGGTGGCGGTATCGGCCACCGGCGCCAGGCCCTCGGCGAGCTTCTTCTTGATCTTCTCGACCTCCGCCGCCTCCGGCGCGGGGTCACCGACCAGCGCGCGGTTCCACTGGAATCGCGCCTCGCGGGTGCGCCCGACCCGCCAGTAGGCGTCGCCGAGATGGTCGTTCAGCGTCGGGTCGGCGGGCATGATCAGGACCGCACGCTCCAGCTGCTCGACGGCCTCGTCGAAGCGGCCGAGGCGATAGTAGGCCCAGCCGAGCGAGTCGATGATGTAGCCGTCGTTCGGGCGCAGCTCGACGGCGGTGCGAATCATGTTCAGCCCCTCGTCGAGATTGCGGTTCATGTCGACCCAGGAATAGCCGAGATAGTTCAGGACCTGCGGCTGGTTCGGCTCGAGTTCCAGCGCCTTGCGGAAGTCCGGTTCGGCCTTGTCCCACTGCTTCTGCCGCTCGTAGGCGATGCCGCGCTGATAGTAGATGTTCCAGACGTTGGGCGCGTCGGCGGGCGCGAGCGACAGGGCCTTGTCGAGCATCGTCACTGCGCCCGCATAGTCCTTGTCGGCCGCCAGCACGTCGGCCAGCGCCAGATGCGCCTGGAGATCGTCCGGGTAGCTCTCGACGGCCTTGCGCAGGTGGACCTTCGCCTCGTCCTTGCGCTCGGCCTGCCACAGGTCGAGGCCCATCTGCAGTTCCGCGGTGCGCCGGTAGGGCGAGCCCTCCGGGATCTGCTCGTAGTAGGAGATCGCAAGGTCGATCTGCTTGGACCGGTCGGCGACGCCGGCGAGCGCGGTCAGGAGCTTCGGATCGGCCGTGTTGGCGACCGCCTTGGCGAACTGGAAATAGAGAAGCGCGACGTCCTGGCCGTCGCCGCGGTTGATCGCCTGCCCGAGGATGTAAAGCGTCTCGGCGGCACCCCCTTGCGCGTCGCGGATCGGCGGGGCGATCTCCTTGCCGTCGCGGATGGCGGCTTCGAGCTGCGTCAGCGGCTCGTAGGAGGGCGCGAGCTCGAGGCCGCGCGCCACGGCGTCGAGCGCCTGCTGCTTGCGGCCCGCGCGCGCCTCGATGCGCGCCAGCGCCTCGGCGCCCGCAAGATAGGCGTCGACCGAGGTCTGCGCCGTGCTCTGGTCGGAGATCAGCGCCCCGAGCGCGGTGCGCGCGCGCTCGACGTCGCCGGTCAGCCCCGCGATGAGGCCGATCTCGTACTGGTTGAAGGCCTCGAACCACGAGGCGCCGCGAAGCGCCTCGACCCGGCGGATGGCCTCTTGGCCGCGACCGGCGCCGACATCGGCCCAGGCGGAGAGATGGCCGACGAGCAGCGAGTCGAGATCGCTCGTGTCGTTGAGCTTGAGGGATTCGATCGCGGCGTCGAAGCGGCCCTCGTGCAGGGCGTCGAGCGCGACCGCGATTTTCGCGACCTTGCCCACCGTGTCGTCGTCGACGAGCTTGGCGGCGAGGTCGACGCCGTCCTTGAAGCGGCCGTCCGCGAGATAGGCGAACATCGCCTCCTGCTGGAGGACCGCGGAAGTCGGATCGAGGCGCAGCGCCTCGTCGTAGTAGTCGGCCGCGATGCCGGGCTGGCGGTTCTCGCGCGCGAGCTTGGCCGCAAGATAGGCGCCCGACAGCGACTGGACGTTGACGGTCGCGCGCTCGGTGCCGGTGGCGGGCGCATCCTGCGCGGCGGGTTCGGTGGTCTGGGCCATGGCGGGCCCGGCCACGACGGCGGCGGCGAGGGCAGCGGCCAAAGCGATCCGCGAGATACGCGTTCTATCCACGTCGAACTTCCTTTTTCCCGACCCCGCCGGCGCGAAAGCGTCGGCCGCCGCACTCATGCTCGCCTGCTGCCTCGGCAGCGGGACGTGCGTCCACCCCTGTCCGCTTCCAGAATGTTTATTTTGCGACGGCGAAGGACGCCAGCCGCCTGCGAGGACTATCGGATTCGCTCGATCGAGAAAGCGACCACGGCGTCGAGCGCCTCGCGGTGGGGGCCGGCGGGCAGGACCGACAGGGCCTGCGAGGCGAGGCGCCCGTGCTCGCGCGCCCGCGCCTTCGTCGCCTCCAGCGCCCCGTGCCGCGCCAGGAGGTCGCGTGCGCGCGCCAGCGCCGCATCGTCGTTGTGCCCGTTCTCCATCGCCTCGCGCCAGAAGGCGCGCTCGTCCTCGTTGCCGGCGGCATAGGACAGGATGACGGGGAGCGTGATCTTGCCCTCGCGGAAGTCGTCGCCGACGTTCTTGCCGAGGTCGTCGGCCGAACCGCCGTAGTCGAGGACGTCGTCGACGAGCTGGAACGCGAGGCCGAGGTGCAGGCCGTAGTCGCGCATTGCCGCCTCGAAGTCGGCGCCGGCGCCCGCGATCACCGGTCCGACCTCGGCCGCGGCTGCGAAGAGGGCAGCCGTCTTGGCGCCGATCACCGCCATGTAGTCGGCCTCGGTGGTCGACATCTGCTTGGCGGCCGAGAGCTGCCAGACCTCGCCCTCGGCGATCACGGCCGAGGCGTTGGAGAGGATCGCCAGCGCGCGCATCGAGCCGACCTCGACCATCATCTTGAAGGCCTGGCCGAGGAGGTAGTCGCCGACGAGCACGCTCGCCTGGTTGCCCCAGATGGTGCGCGCGGTCTTCCGGCCGCGGCGCAGGTCGCTCTCGTCCACCACGTCGTCGTGGAGGAGTGTCGCGGTGTGCAGGAACTCGACGCTGGCGGCGAGCTTCACGTGGTTCTCGCCGCGGTATCCGAAGGCGAGCGCGGAGGCGAGGGTCAGGATCGGCCGCAGCCGCTTGCCGCCCGACGAGATCAGGTGCTCGGCGATTTCGGGGATGAGTTCGACGTTGGACCCGGCCATGGAGAGGATCAGCGCGTTGACGCGATCCATGTCCGCACGCGTCAGGCCGAGGATCGGGTCGATCGAGGCGATCGCTCTCGTCTGATCCAGGGGGCGGGCAAGGGTCACTGGTCTTCTCCGTATCGCTGCGCGCGCAATAGCCGGGCGGGCGTTGGGCGGCAAGTGCGTAAAGTGGCGCGCTGGCGGCATCGGGCGACCTGCCATGCGTCCCGGCTTGCGTCCGGCGTGCTTTTCGGGCCACTGGACCCGGCCATGATCGAACTCCTGCGCTCCAACGATCCCGTCCTCCTGTCCTTCGTGCAGGCGCTTCTGCGCGATGCCGAGATCGGGCATCTCCTCGCCGACAGCCACATGAGCGTCCTCGACGGCTCGATCGGCATCCTGCCGCGTCGCCTCCTCGTGGACGACGAGGAGATCGATCAGGCGCGGCGCCTTCTCAGCGATGCGGGGCTGGCTCACGAATTGTCCGACCGTGCCTGAATCTCCGGCCGCCGAGGCCGTCACCAAGGACGCGTTCTACGGCGGCGCATTTTACCTGCTTCAGCCCGCAAAGAGCGGCCTTCGCGCCGGCGACGACGCCCTGCTTCTCGCCGCCACCGTCGAGCCGGAGCAGGCGGGAGCCGCCGCAGACCTCGGGTCCGGCTCGGGCGCCGTCGCGCTCGCCGCCGCGTTCCGCGCGCCGGTCCTCGCCGTGACGCTGGCCGAGCGCGACCCGACCGTGGCCGAGCTCGCCCGCCAGACCCTCGCGCTGCCGGAAAACGCGGGGCTGGCCGGTCGCCTGCGCGTCGCCGAGCTCGACCTCCTCCTCCAGCGCCCGGTGCGCGAGGCGGCTGGCCTCGTCGACGGCGCCTTCGATCTCGTCCTCACCAACCCGCCCTTCCATCCCGCGGGCGGCCGAGTCTCGCCGGTTGCCGCGCGCGCGGCCGCCAAGGCCGAGCCCGACGATACCTTCACCACGCGCTGGATCGCCGTCGCCGCCGCGCTCCTGCGCCATGGTGGGCGCTTCCACATGATCGGCCGGCCTGACCAGGTCGCGGCGATCGCGGGCGCCTGCGGCAACCGGCTCGGCGGTCTCGCCATCCGCCCCGTCCATGCCAGGGCGGACGCCCCGGCCGTGCGCATCCTGTGCGCGGCGACCCGCGGCTCGCGCGCGCCGCTGCGCCTTCTGCCGCCGGTCGTGCTCGACGCACCCACGCGGCAGGCGCTGGGGCAGGGGCGGCTCACCGTCGCGATGGGGTGAGCCGCATTGGCGTCGGGCGGGTCGGATGCCTACATGGCGGGCGTCCGACGTTTCATGAGAGCCAAGCCCCGTGCCGAACCCGATCGCCAAGCTGATCCCCAAGCGCTTCCGCAAGACGGAGACCGTCATCCCCGTGGTGCGGCTGAACGGCGTGATCATGGCCGGCGGCTCGCCGCTGCGCTCCTCGATCAACCTCGCCTCCGTCGCGCCGCTGCTGGAGAAGGCCTTCTCCTGGAAGGATTCGCCCGCCGTCGCGATCTCGGTGAACTCGCCGGGCGGCTCGCCCGTCCAGTCGCGCCTCGTGTTCCAGCGCATCCGGGATCTTGCGGAGGAAAAGAACAAGCGCGTCGTCGTCGCCTGCGAGGACCTTGCCGCGTCCGGCGGCTACATGATCGCCTGCGCGGGCGACGAGATCGTCGCCGATCCCTCGTCGGTGGTCGGGTCGATCGGCGTCGTGTCCGGCGGCTTCGGCTTCGTCGACCTCATCGCCAAGCTCGGCATCGAGCGCCGCGTCCATACGGCCGGCCAGAACAAGGCGACGCTCGACCCCTTCCGGCCCGAGCGCCCCGAGGACGTCGAGCACCTGAAGTCCCTCCAGCTCGACGTGCACTGGACCTTCATCGACCTCGTGCGCTCGCGCCGCGCCGACCGTCTCGCCGACCACCCCGACCTGTTCTCCGGCCTCTTCTGGTCGGGCACGCGCGGCCTTGAGCTCGGCCTCGTCGACCGGCTCGGCGACCTGCGCACGGTGCTGCGCGAAACCTATGGGCCGAAGGTGAAGCTGGCCGTCGTCCAGCAGAAGCGCGGGATCTTCGGCATCGGTCGCGGCGGGGGCGCCGCCGCCTCGCTGGCGAACGCTGCGGTCGATGCCGCCGTCACGGCCGCCGAGGAGCGTGCGCTCTGGGCGCGCTACGGCCTCTGATACCGGACGGCGCCTTGCCTTCGCCCGAAACCGCCGGAATACTGGAGCCCGTGTGAATCATGGTCGATCCGATGCCCATCTTCCTCTTCGGCCTCGTCGGGGCCGCCGCCTATTTCGGCTATCGCCAGCTTCAGCAGGAAACCGCGCGGGTGATCGAGCGCAACCGCCGCTCCGAGGCCGAGCACCGTACCGGTGCGCACGGCACGCTGGAGCGCGGCGCCGACGGCGTCTACCGGCTGCGGCGCGACTGAAGCCCTGCGCCACGCGCCCGAGGCTTGACCCCGGCAAAGCGGGCATGGCAACTCGCGCGTCACAAGAACGCCGCGTCGAGAACATCCAGGGTCCGCTGCCATGTCCGAACTTGCCGATCACATGCGGCCGGAACGCTCCTTCCAGGGGTTGATCCTCGCGCTCCATCGCTACTGGGCCGACTACGGCTGCGTTGTGCTCCAGCCCTACGACATGGAAGTGGGGGCGGGCACCTTCCACCCGGCGACGACCCTGCGCGCGCTCGGGCCTCGGCCGTGGAACGCGGCCTATGTCCAGCCCTCCCGTCGCCCCAAGGACGGGCGCTACGGCGAGAACCCGAACCGCCTCCAGCACTACTACCAGTATCAGGTCATCCTGAAGCCGAACCCGCCCAACCTGCAGGAGCTCTATCTCGGCTCCCTCAAGGCGATCGGCGTCGACATGGCGCTGCACGACATCCGCTTCGTCGAGGACGACTGGGAGTCGCCGACGCTCGGCGCCTGGGGTCTCGGTTGGGAATGCTGGTGCGACGGGATGGAGGTCTCGCAGTTCACCTACTTCCAGCAGGTCTGCGGCATCGAATGCGCGCCGGTCGCGGGCGAGCTGACCTACGGTCTCGAGCGCCTCGCCATGTACGTCCAGAACGTCGACAACGTCTACGACCTCAACTTCAACGGCCGCGAGGGCGCCGAGAAGGTCACCTACGGCGACGTCTTCCTCCAGGCCGAGCGCGAATACTCGCGCTTCAACTTCGAGATAGCCGACACGAAGATGCTGCTCCAGCATTTCGACGACGCGGAAGCCGAGTGCGCCGCGATCCTGAAGGCCGGCGCGCCGGATGCCGCCGGCGCCCTTCACCGCTGCGTGCTGCCGGCCTACGACCAGGCGATCAAGGCCTCGCACGCCTTCAATCTCCTCGACGCTCGCGGCGTCATCTCCGTCACCGAGCGCCAGAGCTACATCCTGCGCGTGCGCACCCTTGCCAAGGCCTGCGGCGAGGCGTTCCTCCTGACGGAAGCGGGCGGGGCCGGGTGGAGCGCGGCGGCCGCGTAGCGCCGTCGGAGACGCCGTACCGCCAGGTGGTCCCGGGACGACGTCGGGTCCGCCGGTGTCGCCGGGAGTCCGGGACACTGAGCCACGGCGTGCGCTTCTCCTGGCGCAGCAATCCGCCCCTGAAGAGTTCGCTTGCGGGCCAGTGCTCTGGAGCCCTGGCCCGCTTGTCGATCAGAAGTCGATCGACGTGGAGACGAGGAAGGTTCGGGGCGCGCCGGCGGCGAGGAAGCCGCGTGCCGACGAGGCCCAGTAGGCTTCATCGAAAACATTCTCGATGTTGAACTTCACCTCGACGGGCTTGTCGTAGGGCCCGACGAAGCCGTAACGCGCGCCGACATCGAAGCGAGTCCAGTCGTCCACGCGCTGCGTGTTGGCCTGGTCGTAGCGCGTTGCACAGGTGTGCAGCATTCGGCCTGTCAAGGTCAGTCCGGGTGCGAGCCAGTCGGCGTCGTATTCGCCGTAAAGGTTGATGGCGACCTTCGGCACGCCCGGAACGCTGTTGCCGTCGAACCGACCACCCGCCGTTTTTTCGAGTTCCGCCTCGATGAGGGTCACGCCGCCGAGCAGCCGGACCCCCTCGGCGATTTCGCCGAAGACGGTGAACTCGGCGCCCCGGTTCGTCTGGAGGCCGTCCACCGAGAAGAGACGCGAAACCGGGTCCGTGAAGCCGCTCGGCTGCTCGATCTGGAAGAGCGAGGTTGTGAAGCCGAAGCCGCCGAAGTCGTACTTGACGCCGATCTCCTTCTGCTCGCTGACGACCGGCGCGAAGACCTCGCTCGCGTTCCGCGCCGTTGACGGAGCGGTCGGCCCCTCGGTCAGCGCCTCGATGTAGTTGCCGTAGACGGAGAAGTTCTCGGTGAGGCGGACGACCGCACCGACAGCCGGGCTGAACCGCGAATCCTCGTAGTTGTAGGTCTGATCGCCGAGCGTCGGACCGACGACCGTCGAGAAACCGCGCGAGCGGATGTCCTGATAGCGGCCGCCCACCGTCAGCTGGAAGCGCTCCTCCGCCACGGACAGGGTGTCGGACACGGCAAGGCTGGTCACGAGAAGATCGGCAAAGAGCGGCCGGCCGCTCGCCAGGGGAAAGTCGAAGGAGCTGATGCGGGTCGCCGGTAGGAAGCTCGGATTGTAGATGTTGGTCTGGAAGCTCGGCAGGGTGACGCGCGGAAAGCCGCCGCGATAGTTCTCGTTGAGGGCTTGCGAGGCGGAAACGTTGAGCTGGTGGCTGACCGCGCCGGTCTCGAAGCGTGTGCGCACGCCGACTTCCCCCGTGCGACCTTCGATCTGCTGAGGCTGGATGGCGAGCGTCCCCGTCGCGTTCCCCGCCGCGTCGTTAATCAGGTAGGACGAGGTCAGGAAATCCTCGCGGTAGCGACTGGCGCCGCCAGCAGCGTAGACCGTCGTGTTGTCGAGGAGATCGAACTCGACGCGTCCCGCCGCCATCTCGTAGGCGCTGTCGATGTATTCGAACGAGTTGGCGGTGTTGATACGGCCGTCGGGCGCGCGCGGGATCGGAATGCCGGGCGCCGCAGCGTTGAAGAGCGACGTCGGGGCGTCGATCTTCTGCTCGGAACGGTTGAGGTCGAGCGAGGCGCGCAGTCGCTCGCCCCGGTAGTCGAGCCCCAGGGAGCCGACGACGACTTCGTTCTCGTTGCGGTCGAGCGGCGTGTCGCCGGCGCGATAGGAACCGTTGGCACGGATGCCCCATTCGCCGGTTTCGCCGTAGCGTCGGGCGACATCGAAATGCGGCCAGAGCTGCGAGTCGCTGAGATAGGTCGTCGTGAGGCGGTTGAGTGGTTCGTCCGGCGCACGCTTTGGGACGAGATTGATCGTGCCGCCGACGCGTCCGACGCCGCCGTTGAGGAGCGCTGTCGGCCCCTTCAGGATTTCGACCCGTTCGACCCCTTCCAGGAACTGGCGACGCGGATTGGCGATGTAGAAGAGGCCGTCATAGGCCGTATCGAGATTGGTGACCGAGAAGCCGCGAATGAAGAAGGCATCGCGTTCGGAAAAGGCCGGCGCATCGTTGCGCACCGATGGGTCGTTCAGAACCACGTCCGACAGCGAGCGCGCCTGCTGGTTGCGGATCAGCTGCTCGGTGAAGCTGACGACGTTGAACGGCGTCTCCAGGATGGAACGATTGCCGAGCGCCCCCAGCCGCGCGCCGGTCGCGACCTGGCCTCCGGCAAAAGGTGCCGGCGGCTGCCCCACCGTACCCGTCGCCGGCGGTGTGCCCGCCGCACCATCCACCACCACCACGTCGAGAACGACCGGTTCCGATACGGCCTGATCGGCAGGGCGAGACCGTTGCTGATCCTGCGCGGAGGCCGATGCGCAGCCCAGGGCCACCAACGAAACGCCGAACAGGGCCGGGCGAAGGGATGCTGCGCAGCGATGCGGTCGCATGAGGAGGTCTCCGGAAGATCGGTCAGGGTTGGACGCGAGGGTTGTGATCTCCGTTTAGGGAAGGGGGGTGCGCTGCCTCAACGAAGAACGCCTCTAAAACATGACGAATCAAGTCATGATTGCAAATCTGCAACAGCAAATCACGAGACGGTGAGAGATGCGGTCGATCGAAACGGCCGCAACGCCGCTTCGAAACCGCCGTCTGTTTCCTGTCAATAAACTGGACAAATCGGCTCCAGTATAGGAAACCATCCCGCAAAACCGACGTGAGGATGGGGTGTCGATGTGCTGACGATCTGCCTGCAAATTGCCGTCCTGCTCGTCTCGGTTGCGTCTGCCGGCGTTGCGTCGCCGGCCCTCGCGGAGCCGGTCACCGTTCGGCACGCCCAAGGGGAAATGACGCTGGTTGCGTCCCCGCAGACGGTCGTCGTGACCGATTGGGCCGCCTTCGACAATTTGCATGCACTGGGCGTTCCGGTCGCGGGCGTGCCCGCTTCGGCGACGCCGTCCTATCTCGCTCCTCTCGTGCCGGAGGGGACTCCTCGTGTCGGCTCGCTGCAGGAGCCCGACATCGAAGGCATTGCGGCTGCGGAGCCCGACCTCGTGATCGTCGCCAACCGCTCGCGCCCCGCCTATGAGACGCTGCGACAACTCGCACCCACGCTCGACATGACGGTCGACAATGCCGATATCGTCGGCGGCGTGAAGGCAAGCCTTGCCCAGTATGGCGCCATCTTCGGCCGGCAGGCGCGCGCGGCCGCCCTGACCGCTGCGCTGGACGCCAAGGTGAAGGAGGCGCGCGAAGCGGCCGCCGGCAGGGGCTCCGGCCTCGTGGTCGTCACCAATGGTGGCCGCCTCGGCGTCTACGGACCGGGCTCGCGGGTCGCCTGGATCTACGACGCGCTGGCCGTTCCCTCCGTGTTCGCGGGGGTCGACGATGGCGACCACGGCGGGGATGCCATTTCCGCCGAGTACCTGTCGGAGAAGAACCCCGACTGGCTCTTCGTGGTCGATCGCGACGCGGGGATCGGACAGGAAGGATCGGCGCGCGCGACGCTCGACAACGAACTCATCCATGGCACGACGTTCTGGCGGAAGAACCAGATCGTCTATCTCGACCCGGCCGCCGCCTATGTGACGATGCACGGCGTGACCGGACTGATGCGGCTTCTCGACCAGGTGATCGAGGGATATCGCGGCGGGGCCTGACGGGTCGCAGCCGGCCGGAGCCGCGTCGCTTGAAGGTCCTTCTTCCCGCGTTCCTTGCGATAAGCTTCCTCGCGTCGATCAGCCTCTTCGTCGGTGCCGGTAGCGTGTCGCCGGGCCTGCTGTTCGGCACTTCCGCGGACGATCACGCCATGCGGCTGCTGGTCGTCAGCCGCATTCCGCGCACGCTTGCCATCCTCCTTGCCGGCTCGTCGCTCGCGATCGCCGGACTTGTCATGCAGATGATCGTCCGGAACCGCTTCGTGGAACCCTCGACCACCGGCACCACCGAGGCCGCCTCGCTCGGTTTCCTCGTCGCGACGATCCTGGCGCCGGGCGCTTCGATCATCGGCAAGATGCTGGTCTCGGCCGCCTTCGCGCTCGCCGGCACCGCGCTCTTTCTTCGCATCCTGCGCGCGGTGCCGCTGCGCGACGCGATGCTGGTGCCGCTGGTCGGAATCATGTTGGGCGGGGTCACGGGCGCGCTCGCCACCTTCCTTGCCTACCGCTTCAACCTTCTCCCGTCGCTTCTCGCCTGGACGACCGGCGACTTCTCGGGCGTTCTTCGCGGACGCTACGAGCTACTCTGGCTGGGTCTCGCCGCGACCGGCCTCGCCTACTGGGCGGCGGACCGGTTCACTCTGGCCGGAATGGGGCGCGACGTTTCCGTCGGCCTCGGGCTCAGCCACGAGGCGTCGATGACGCTCGGCCTCGTCCTCGTCTCCGTGATCGCGGCCGTGTGCCTCGTCTCCGTCGGCGCGATCCCGTTTCTGGGCCTCGTCGTGCCCAACATCGTCAGCCTGGCGGTGGGCGACAACATGCGCCGCTCGGTCCCGCTGGTCGCGCTGGGCGGCGCGGGCCTCGTTCTGGTCTGCGACCTCATCGGGCGCCTGGTGCGCTACCCCTACGAGATCCCGATCGGCGTCGTCATGGGCGTGCTCGGCAGCCTCATCTTCCTCCACCTTCTTCTGCGCGCGAGGCGACGTGTCGCGTGAGTTCGGGAGTGCGGCGGGCATTAGTCCGACGGCGGCCCGCCTTCGGCGACGCCCAGGGCCGAAGCGTGCAACGCTCGTGCTCATCCTCCTCGGCGTGCTCGCCCTCCTGTCGGCGCTCGCCTTTCTCACGATCGGGGCCCGTGGGTCCTGGGGGTTCGTTCTCGCGTTTCGCGGCCAGCGGCTGTCGGCGCTGGTCCTCGTCGCCTACTCCATCTCGATCTCGACCGTCCTGTTCCAGACCGTTACGCGCAACCGCATTCTGACCCCGGCGATCATGGGGTTCGACGCGCTCTACGTTCTCGTGCAGACCGCGATCGCCTTCTTCATCGGCATCCACATGCTGGCTCTCGTCGATCCCCATCTTCGGTTTCTCGGCGAGGTGGCGATCATGGTCGGCTTCTCGGCGCT
The DNA here is from genome assembly GCF_900113065.1 of Aureimonas phyllosphaerae. Taxonomy (GTDB): domain Bacteria; phylum Pseudomonadota; class Alphaproteobacteria; order Rhizobiales; family Rhizobiaceae; genus Aureimonas; species Aureimonas phyllosphaerae. Next base: position 424,456 of record NZ_FOOA01000001.1, on the reverse strand, counting down.
CCTGTTTCGCTGGCTGTTCCTCGGCGAAGAGCGCAGCGTTCACCTGCTCGTTCTGGTCGGCATCGTGTTCGGCATTCTCTTCCGCTCGCTCTCGACCTTCATGCAGCGGCTGCTCGATCCCAATGCCTTCCAGGTGCTGCAGGATACGCTGTTCGCAAGCTTCGGCTCGGTCGACACGACCCTTGTCGGCCTGTCCTACACGCTTGCCGCCGCCGCGACTCTGGTCCTGTGGCGGCTCGGCCCGGTGCTCGATGTCCTCGCGCTCGGCCGCGACCAAGCGATCAATCTCGGCGTCGAATACGCGAGGACCGTCCTGGCGATCCTCGGCATCATCTCGGTCCTCGTCGCTGTCTCCACCGCGCTTGTCGGGCCGGTCACCTTCTTCGGTCTCCTCGTCGCGAGCCTCGCGCAGGCGCTGGTCGGGCATTCGCGCCATCGCGACGTCCTGCCGGCAGCTGCCCTGCTAGGGGTCATCGCGCTGGTCGGCGGGCAGACGGTGCTCGAACGCGTCTTCCACTTCGACACCGCGCTGTCGGTGATCGTCGAGTTTTTGGGGGGCGCCGTCTTCATCGCCCTCGTCCTGCGGGGAGCGGCGCGTTGATCGAGATCCAAGGGGTCAGCAAGCGTTATCGCGGGGCGCTCGTCGTCGACGACGTCAGCCTGCGTATTCCGGCGCGGGGCGTGACGTCGATCATCGGGCCGAACGGTGCCGGCAAGTCGACCCTGTTGTCCATGATCGCGCGCCTCGTGGGGCTCGACGGCGGCACCATCGCAATCGACGGACTGGACGTCGTCACCACGGCAGGACCGGTTCTGGCGCGCCGGCTCGCCGTGCTGCGGCAGGACAATCACATGACGGCCCGCCTGACGGTACGGGACCTCGTCGCCTTCGGGCGCTACCCCCATTCGCGCAGTCGCCCGGCCGCAGGCGACGAGGAGCATGTCGCACGGGCGCTTGGCTACCTCGATCTCACCGATCTGGCGGATCGGTTTCTCGACGAGTTGTCCGGCGGCCAGCGGCAGCGGGCCTTCGTCGCCATGGTCCTGTGTCAGGACACCGACTACATCCTGCTCGACGAGCCGCTCAACAATCTCGACATGCGCCATTCGGCGGCGATGATGCGGATCTTGCGCCGGGCGGCCGACGAACTCGGGCGCACCGTCGTCGTCGTCCTCCACGATATCAATGTCGCCTCCTGGCACTCGGACCACATCGTCGCGATGCGCGCGGGCCGCGTCTGCCGGCAGGGGACGCCGGACGAGATCGTGAGCGAGTCGGTGCTCCAGGACATCTACGGCATCCCCCTCGCGGTCGAGCGGATCGATGGACGACCGGTCTGCCTGTTCTGGCGGTAGCCGAGGGCGCGCTGACCTTAACCTAGCCTTGAACTCCCATGGATGATGTCCCCAGTCGGATGGATGACGGCCTGTCGCCTGCTTCCAGCCGGCGGCACATGACGAGACAGCGCAGCACCCCGACCGAGATGACGCGGGACGGGCGCTTTCGCGCGTCCATGTCGCTCTTGGCGCCACCCGCTGCCGATCCATCTGTCGCCTTCGCCCATCGGAAGCGAATGGAAGCAGAGACATGAAAAGCGCTGTTCACGACACCTTCGGCGATCCCGCCGCCGTCCTGCATCCGGGCGACAGCCCGACACCCGAGCCCGGCCCCGGCGAGGTGCGCGTCCGCACGCTTCTCTCGCCGATCCACAACCACGATCTCTGGACCGTGCGCGGCACCTACGGCTACAAGCCGCCGTTGCCCGCGATCGGCGGCTCCGAGGCCGTCGGCACGATCGAGGCGGTGGGCGAGGGCGTCGATGCCGCGATGGTCGGCCGACGCGTCAGCGCGGCTGGCGTTCACGGCACCTGGGCCGAGAGCTTCATCGCCAAGGCGGCGGGCGTCATGCCGGTGCCGGACGAGATTTCGGACGAGGCGGCCGCGCAGCTGGTCGCCATGCCCTTCAGCGCCATCACGCTTCTGGAATCGCTCGGCGCCAATTCGGGCGACTGGATCGTCCAGAACGCCGCCAACGGTGCCGTCGGGCGGATGCTGGCGAAGCTCGCCGAGGCGCGCGGCATCCACGTCGTCAGCCTCGTGCGCCGCGACGAGGGCGTCACGGAGCTGGAGGCCGCCGGCATCCGCAACGCCGTGTCAACGTCGGGCGAGGGCTGGAAGGATCGGGTGCGCGAGCTGACCGGCGGCGCGCCGATCAAGGCCGGCGTCGAATCCGTCGGCGGCCGGGCGGCGGCGGACCTTGCCGACGTGATCGGCGAGAACGGCACGCTCGTCTGCTTCGGCTCGATGACCGGCGAGCCGATGCAGATCCCGTCCGGCGCGGTGATCTTCAAGCAGCTGACGGTGAAGGGGTTCTGGGGCGCCAAGGTTGGCCCCGCCGCGTCGCCGGACGATCGCAGGCGTCTGATGGGCGAGCTGGTGACGCGCGTCGCCAAGGGCGAATTGAAGCTCGTGGCAGAGGAGATTGTTCCGCTTGCCGAGATCGGCCGCGCGGTCGAGGCCTCGCTCGCACCCGGCAAGGTCGGCAAGGTGCTGGTGAAGCCTTGATGCGGCGCGGGCGGGCCAACGCGGCCCGCCCGTCCGAGGGTCAGTTGAGGGCAGCGAGGAACGGGGCGGTCGGCCACCCGTCCGGCGCGAAGCCGCGCTTGCCCTGCTCGGTTGCCACCGCCGCGCGCGTATTGGCGCCGAGGATGCCGTCTACCTTGCCGACGTCGTAGCCGAGCGCGACGAGCTTGTTCTGCAGTACCTTCATCTGGTCGCCGTCGAGGCCGGGCTGCGGGTTGCCCATGTCGACCACGGGCTCGCCGGCCAGCCGTGTGCCGAAATAGGCGGCGGTGAGCGAGTAGGTCAGCGAATTGTTCCACTGAAGGTAGATGTCGAAGTTCGGGAAGGCGAGGAAGGCCGGCCCGCCCTTGCCCTGCGGCAGGATGATCGAGGCGGGCACGTCGTCGCGCTCCAGCGGCGAGCCGTCCGACTTGGTGACGCCGAGCGCGGCGAATGCGCGGCGCGGTTCCTTGTTGACGAGAGCGGCGCGGTCGAACGGGAAGTCGGCCGGCACGCGGATTGCCTCGAGCCACGGCTGGCCGCGCTGCCAGCCCATCGACTGGATGAACTTGCCGGTCGTCATGAGGACGTCCGGCACGTCGGTCAGGAGGTTGATCTGGCCGTTGCTGTCCTGGTCGGTGCCGAAGGCGATGTAGTCCTCGGGCAGCATCTGCGTCTGGCCGAGTTCGCCCGCCCAGGCGCCGCGCATCTGGTCGGGGCGGAGATACCCCTTGTCCACGAGCTCGATCGCCGAGATCAGGTGCGGGCGGAAGATCTCGGGCCGTCGGCAGTCGTGCGCGAGGGTGGCGAGCGCCGACAGGGTGTCGAAGTCGCCGAGGACGGCACCGAAGTCGGTCTCGAGACCCCAGAAGCTCGCGATCACCGGACCGGGCACGCCGGTCGCGGCCTCCACCTCGCGGAAGGTCGAGGCGTATTTCTTCAGCTGCGCCTGTCCGCGCGCCAGCCGGTCCTTGTTGACCATGCGCCCCTGGAAGCGGCTCCATTCCTGCTGGAACACGGCCTGGCCGCGGTCGCGCGAGAGCACCTTCTCGTCCTGGCGCACATTGGCGAGCGCCCGGTCTACGCCGGCCGGCGACAGGCCCTTGGCCAGCGCCTCCGCCCGGACGCCCTCCATGAACTGGTTCCAGTTGCCGCCGCACTGCGCGCCCTGCGCGGCCGCACCCGAAACGCCCGCGACGAGGAGGGTCGAGGCGAGCGCCAGCGATTTGAAGGAAGGGGCCATGGCGGTTCGGTTGCTCCTGAGCGGTTCGGGTTCGCCGCCTTTGACGGGCCAAATGGGGCGGTTTGAGGAAGTCAGGCGGCCGGGCGATGCGCCCGCAGCCAGGTCTCCCAGTCGGCCTTGGTGCCGGAGAAGGCGTTGCGGTCCACCTCGCCGGAGACGCCGGGCACCGTGCCGGTCGCCGTCCATTGCCAGAACCGCCAGTCCTCGCGGCCGGCATAGTTGACGCTCGGATGGTCCTTCACGCCGCGCAGCCAGAACTGATGGTTCGGGAAGGTGCCGATCAGGCGGTCGCGGTGGATGTCGATCGGCGCGTAGATGATCGGGCGCACGCCGTAGTGCTTCTCGAGCGCGTCCATGAAGGCGGTCATCTCGCGGACCATTTCCTCGCGCGGCGGACGGCGCGTGCAGGTCGGCGAGTCCGGCGTCCATTCGACGTCGAGGACCGGGGGGAGGGCGGCCGGATCGCGCGGCACGTTCTCGATGAACCAGCGGGCCTGCTCGATACCCGGCCGGCACCAGTAGAAGAAGTGATAGGCGCCGCGCGGCACGCCCGCCGCGCCCGCCGCGTCCCAGTTGCGGCGGAAGGCGGAGTCCACCCGGTCGCCGCCCTCGGTCGACTTGATGTAGGCGAAGGCGACGCCGCCCGCGCGCACCGTGTCCCAGGCGATCTTGCCTTGGTACTTCGACACGTCGATGCCGTGGACGGGATAGTGGTGGGGCTGCGTCCCGGAAACGCCGGTCAAGCCGAGATCGACGGGGTCGAGCGACGCGCTCCGGCATCCAGCAATGACGAGCGCCGCGCCGAGGACGACGAGGACGCGCGAGCCGAAGGCGGCCCGCGACAGGAGGCGTTGTATCGCGCGCATGCGTCTTCCCGTTGGCGTCGAAGCGGCCGGAGCCCGCCGGGACCTTCCCGTCGAAGCCTTGCGCCAGCCTGTCACCGACCATCGGGATCGAGTGATCGCAAGCGGTGTTACATCACGTCTTGCGGCGTGAACTGATGAAATTGAACCCATCCGGGTCCCGGTCGTTGTGGGGGCAGTGTTCACCAACGGAGACGATCCATGCGTTCCCTGACCCTCGCCATCGGCGCCCTTTCCATGCTTGCGCTGGGCGCGTGCTCGGACAACAGCTCGTCCACCACCCCGGCCGCGACCACCACCACGACGACGCCCGCCACGGGCACGACGAACACGACGCCTGCCACGGGCAGCTCGATGACGCCCGCGACCGGCACCGCGACGACGCCCGCAACCGGCACCACGGGCACCACGACCACGCAGTAATTCGCGGCAAACCCGCGCAACCGGGAGGGCCCGCGCCACGAAGCGCGGGCCTTTTCTCATGGTCGCCCGGCGGGTGGCGGCAAGACCTTTGAGCCGCCCGCCGCGATCGGATAGAACGGCGGGGACTCGCCCAACCGGCGGCAGGACCCGGCTCCCATGTCCATCTTCTCGACGCTCGCACAACTTTTCCGTGACCTCGCCGCCACCGGTGCGGAGGCGATCGAAGCCATCGTCGAGCGCGTGCGCACCGCCTATGCCGGCGACCGCGAGACGCGCCGGCGCGTCGCCTTCTCGGTCGCAATGATCGCTCTATCGGCGAAGATGGCGAAGGCCGACGGTGTCGTCACTCAGCGGGAGATCCGGGCCTTCCAGGAGATCTTCAAGATTCCACCTGAAGAGGTCGGAAACGTCTTCCGGCTCTACGATCTGGCGCGCCGGGACACGGCAGGCTTCGAGATCTACGCCGCCAAGATGCGCGTCCTGTGCGACGGGGGGCCGGGCAACTGTGCGCTGCTCGGCGACGTGCTCGACGGTCTCTTCCACATCGCCGGCGCCGACGACACGATCCACGAGCGGGAACTGGAGTTCCTCGCGCGGGTCGCCGAGATCTTCGGCATGACCGAGGCGGAATTCGAGCGCGTGAAGGCGCGGCATGTGCAGTCCGGCCCGGAGGGTGCCTTCGCCGTCCTCGGCGTGCGGCCGACCGATCCGCCCGAGGTGATCCGGCGGCGCTATCTCGAGCTCGTGAAGGAGAACCATCCCGACCGGCTGGCCGCCCGCGGCGTGCCGGACGAGTTTATGGCGATCGCCACGGAGCGGATGAAGGCGATCAACGCCGCGTGGTCGCTCGTGGGCCGGGTCGCGATGACATGATGCCGGACAGCACGCTCGTCGATCAGATCGTCGCCTCGCCCCATCACGACGCCCGGCGCAACGGCGCGACGCCGGAGATCCTCCTCCTGCACTACACCGGCATGGTCAGCGGCGAGGCGGCGCTGCGCCGCCTGTCGGGGGCGGAAGGGGAGGTCTCCTCGCATTATCTCGTGGAAGAGGACGGTCGGATCTTCCAGCTCGTGCCGGAGGCGCGCCGCGCCTGGCACGCCGGTGTTTCGTGGTGGCGCGGGCGAGATGACGTGAACTCGCGCTCGATCGGGATCGAGATCGTCAATCCGGGCCACGAACACGGTTACCGTGCCTTCCCATTCGCGCAGGTGGCGGCGGTGATCGAATTGTGTCGCGATTGCGTCGCGCGCTGGTCGATCGCGCCACAAAGTGTCCTCGCACACTCCGACGTTGCGCCCACACGCAAGGAGGATCCGGGCGAACTCTTCCCGTGGGATCAACTTTTCGCGGCGGGGGTTGGCCACTGGACCGAGCCCGCTAAAGCGACCGGCGGCCGCTTCCTGGCGATGGGCGACAGCGGGCAACCCGTCGAAGCCTATCAGGGGCTGCTCGCGGCTTATGGATATTTCCAGGAAATCAGCGGAACCTTCGACGAGGCAACGCGTTTCAACACATTAGCCTTCCAGCGGCACTTCAGGCCGAGCCGTGTGGACGGCGTCGCCGACATGGGGACGATCACGACGCTTCACCGCCTCCTGACGAGCCTGCCGTCCATCCTATAGAGAATGTATGGCCGGCTTACGGCCGTCTCGAATTATTTCAGCTTGTAATGTTCCGTGATCGCCGCGACACATTGGCGGTGAATTGCTCCGGCAAAACCTCTCTCGTCATCGCCGCCGCGTATCCGGGCGGCTTTTGAGGGGGCCGGCTGCTCGTCCGTTCGACGCGCGCCGACAATCCACGGAACCAAAATGAACCGACTGCCTGCCGCGGCCTGCGCCGCGACGCTTCTGCTTGCCCAGATTTCTGCCGCTCAAGCCGATACCGCTTCATCCACGTCCCTGGCGCCCGTCGCCGAACCGTCCATCTCCGAGCAGAAGCCGACCGATCCGGTCGAGGACACGAACGACACCCTGGCCGGGCGCCCGTTCGCCGACATCATCGCCCGCGAGGCGAAGGCCAACGATATCCCCGTCGAGCTCGCCCATGCGATCGTCTCGGTGGAGAGCAACTATAAGGTCGAGGTGACCGGCCGGGCCGGCGAGATCGGCCTCATGCAGATCAAGCCCGCGACCGCGCGAGACATGGGCTTCGAGGGGGACTCAAGCGACCTCTACAATCCCGCGGTCAACATCAAGTACGGCATGAAGTATCTGGCGGGCGCCGAACGGCGTGGCGGCGGCACGCTTTGCGGCACGATCCTCAAGTACAATGCCGGGCACTATTCCAAGCGCATGAACCCGACCTCGGCGCGCTATTGCCAGAAGGTCAAGACGGTCCTCGCCTCGCTCTGATCGGTCCCCGCGAACGGCCGTCGGTGCTTGACAGCGCCCGGCCGCCGGGCGACACCGTCCGCAGCCAGCCGGCCGGGCGACCGCTGCCGCAATCGTCGAAAGACCGCGGGGGAGGAAAGTCCGGGCTCCAAGGAGGAACGGTGCCGGGTAACGCCCGGCGGGGGTGACCCCAGGGACAGTGCCACAGAGAGCAGACCGCCTCGCTGCCTTCGGGTCGCGGGGTAAGGGTGAAAGGGTGGGGTAAGAGCCCACCGCGCGGCCGGCAACGGTCGCGGCATGGTAAACCCCACCGGGAGCAAGACCGAATAGGGACGACGCGGCGGGCAACCGCCGGCCCGCTCCGGGCCAGTCGTCCGGGTAGGTTGCACGAGGCGCCGCGCGAGCGGCGTCCCAGAGGAATGGTCGCCGCACGGCATTTTGCCGTCGCACAGAACCCGGCTTACAGGCCGGCTGGCTCCTCAACCACCGGCTCATGGGATGAGCCCCCACCGCAACCGCTGGATGCCGACGACGCCTCCGCATGCTGGCGAGCGCGCATCCGTATGCGGCCCACGCGGACGGTCTTTAGCGTCGTGCCCTGACCCGGCAAGCGCCGCCTTTGCAAACATTTCGAGCGCGACTTTGCTGCAACGCGGCATGCTGTGTTGCGCGCGTACGCAATTTTTCAAACACTTGTTTTTGCTCGCTTATTTATGCGAGCGCCCCGGCGCGCTGGGGGTCTTTGGCCGGAGCTGGGCGGTCTGATCCCATTGACCCCCATGTACGCCCATGTTATCCCAAAATTCACATTCGAAGGCCCGTTCAGGGCCGATTCCGAGCATACCAGGACCTCGTTCGATCGATTGAGATCGGATCAACCGTGCAACCCTAGGTTGCTTGGATGGGTCCCGTTGTGCCGGTTTCGGCGGGGCGGGTGTGGTGGAAGGGTCGGTGCCGGGCGGGGTGTGGGGTTCGCAGTTGGTGGAGCGGTTTCTTTCCAATGCGATCAACAACATCGACGCCAAGGGTCGCGTGTCGGTTCCGGCTCACTTCCGCCAGGTTCTCGCGGGGCGTGGAGTTCGGGAACTCTATGCCCTCCAGGCGATCGGGCATCCGGCGATCGACGTCGGCGGCGTCGATCTCCTGGAGCGCTACGAAGCCCGCATGGCCGCCGAGGATCCCTTCGGCGAGGACTACGCCGACATGTCGCTCTTCGCCTATGGCGACGGGGCGTTCCTGAAGTTCGATGGCGAGGGGAGGATCATGGTCACCGATTTCATCCGCTCGCACACGGGCATCACGGACCGCGTCGCCTTCGTCGGGCGCAACCACTTCTTCCAACTCTGGGAGCCTTCCCAGTTCGAAGCCTATCGGGCCGAAGCGAGGGCGCGGCTGACCGCGCGCCGCCAGGGCCGAGGCGCGTTCGAGAGTACACCGGAATGATGGCGGACCACGGCTCGGCCCTCGTGCCGGCCGGTGGCGGACCGGTCCGCCACGTTCCGGTGCTTCTCGACCCCGTTCTCGAGGCGCTCGACCCGAAGCCGGGCGAGCGGTTCGTCGACGGCACATTCGGTGCTGGCGGTTATTCCGCGGCGATCCTCGACCGGGGCGCGAGCGTTCTCGGCATCGACCGGGACCCCACGGCGATCGCGGGCGCCAAGCCGCTTCTCGGGCGCTATTCCCGCCTGTCCCTGCACCCCGGTCGCTTCGGCGACCTCAGGGCGATCGCGGCCGAGCGCGGCGAGGCACCGCTCGACGGCGTGGTGTTGGATATCGGCGTGTCCTCCATGCAGATCGACGACGCGGAGCGCGGCTTCTCCTTCCAGAAGGACGGGCCGCTCGACATGCGCATGAGCCGCGCTGGCCCGAGCGCCGCCGACGTCGTCAATCGCTTCAAGGTAGGCGATCTCGCGCGCATCCTGAACTTCCTTGGCGAGGAGCGGCAGGCGGGCCGGATCGCACGCGCCATCGAGGCACGCCGCGCCGAGCGCCCGTTCGAGCGCACGCTCGATCTCGCGGGTCTCGTCGGCAAGGTGATCGGACGCTCGCACAAGGACCGCATCGACCCGGCGACCCGCACCTTCCAGGCCCTGCGGATCTTCGTGAACGACGAGCTCGGCGAGCTCGTGCGCGCGCTGGTCGCCGCCGAGCATGTTCTCAAGCCGGGCGGCCGGCTCGTGGTCGTGACCTTCCATTCGCTGGAAGACCGCATCGTGAAGCGTTTCCTGCGCGACCGCTCGGAGGCGGCGTCAGGTTCGCGCCATTTACCGGATGTTCAGCATAAGGACGTCACATTCGAGGCTCGCAACAAGGCCGTGACCGGCGACGAGCGGGAGATCGCTCTCAACCCTCGCGCACGATCGGCCAAGTTGCGATCCGCCGTCCGAACCGCGCTTCCGCCCCGGCGGGACGCGGAGGCGACGGCCTTCGTCGACCTGCCATCCCTTGCGGACCTGCCGCCGTCCGGAGCTGCCTGACCCATGCTGAAGACGCTCGACGTCCTTCTCGTCGCCATCGTCCTCGTCGTCGCGACGTGGACCTTCGGCCAGAAGTATCAGGCCGAATCGCTCGAGCACGAGGTGATGCTGCTCGACCGCAAGATCGCGCAGGAGCGCGAGACGATGCAGCTGCTCGAAGCCGACTGGAGCCTCCTCAACCAGCCGTTCCGCCTCGAGGCGCTGGCGCGCAACTTCGACGCCGTGCTGCAGCTGAAGCCGGTCGAGCCGCAGCAGATCGTCGAGCCCAACCAGCTTCCCGCCGTGCCAGTGCCTCCGGCTCCCGAGGAGGCCGCGCACAGCTCCAAGATCGCATCCGCCAGCCAGGGCCGCATTCGATGAAAGCTCTGCGCAAGCTACTGTCCGGGCTCGGGCTGACCGCCGCCGCCGCGCCCGCGACGTCCACGACGGGTCTTCGCCGCCGCCGCGTCGAGGCGCCGCGCAACAAGCCGCGCTTCGTCATCGCGACGGGCCTGTTCTGCGCGATCTACCTCGTGATCGGCGGTCGCCTCGTCTATCTCGGCACGCAGTCCGACCCGAACGACACCTACCGCTCGGCCGCGGGGCAGGGGCCGGTGACGCGCCCCGACCTCCTCGACCGCAACGGTGAGGTGCTGGCGACCGACATCAAGACCGCCTCGCTGTTTGCCGAGCCGCGCCGCATCGTCGACGCAGACGAGGCGACGGAGTCGCTTCTCACCGTCCTGCCGGACCTCAATCCGAAGATCCTGCACGCACGCCTGTCGTCCAAGGCGGGCTTTGCCTGGCTGAAGCGCGAGCTGACGCCGCGCCAGCAGCAGGAGATCATGGCGCTCGGCATTCCCGGCATCGGCTTCCGTACCGAGAAGAAGCGCTTCTACCCCGGCGGCCCGACCGCAGCCCACATCGTCGGCGTGACCAACGTCGACAATCAGGGCATCGCCGGCATGGAGAAGTATGTCGACGACGCGGGCTTCCGTGATCTCCAGCAGCTCGGTTTTGCCGGCAACGACAAGCTGGAGCCGGTCAAGCTGTCGATCGACCTGCGCGTCCAGCACATCGTGCGCGACGAGCTCGTCGCCGCCATGGCCAAGTACAAGGCGATCGCCGCCGGCGGCCTCGTCATGGACATCCAGACCGGCGAGATCATCGCCATGGCCTCGCTGCCGGACTACGACCCGAACTTTCCGGGCGACGCGCTGAAGAAGGAAAACCTCAACCGCATCTCGGCCGGCACGTTCGAGATGGGGTCGACCTTCAAGATCTTCACGACCGCGATGGCGCTGGATTCGGGCCTCGTGCGCTACAATGACGTGTTCTCGACGACGCCCTTCCGCGTCGCCGGCTTCACGATCAAGGAGTTCCACGGCAAGGGCCGCCCGCTCTCGGTGCCCGAGATCTTCGAGTATTCCTCGAACGTCGGCTCCGCCCGCGAGGCCGATCTCGTCGGCATCGAAGGGCACAAGGAGTTCCTGACGCGCATGGGTCTCCTGTCGCGCATCAAGACCGAGCTGCCCGAGACGGCGATGCCGACGCAGCCCAAGCAGTGGAAGAAGATCAACTCGATGACGATCGCCTTCGGGCACGGCGTCTCGACGACGCCGCTCCAGACGGCGGTGGCCGCGGCCGCGATCGTCAACGACGGCTGGTACGTGCCGCCGACCTTCCTGCCGCGCACCAAGGAAGAGGCGGACAAGATCAAGGTGAAGGTCCTCAAGGACCAGACCTCGGCCGAGATGCGCGAGATCTTCAAGATCAATGGCGTGTCGGGCTCGGGCAAGAGCGCCAACCCGCCGGGCTACCACGTCGGCGGCAAGACGGGCACGGCGGAAAAGGTCGTCGCCGGGCGCTACTCCAAGGACATGCGCTTCAACGCCTATGTCGGCGCCTTCCCGATCGAGAAGCCGCGCTATCTGGTGCTCTCGATCATCGACGAGCCCAAGAAGGAAGAGGGCAAGTACGCGGCGACCGCCGGCTACAACGCCGCGCCGATGGTCGGCAACATCGTGCGCCGCGCCGCAACCTTCCTCGACGTGAAGCCGGACTTCGGGGAAACGGGCAAGTCGCTCCTCGTGTCGTACTGACGTCAAAATGCTTCAACAGGCTCGTCCCGTGTTCTACAGGACGAGCCCACGAGACGAACCCGGACAAGCCGGCGGGCCATCCGCCGGCTTTTCCATGCGATGCGGAAGATGGTGAATGAAGCTTTGCGATCTGGCCGAGGACCTCGCCACGGGGCCTAGCGATGAAATGGTCGACATCACTGGCCTGACCTCGGACTCGCGGCAGGTGCGGCCCGGCATGCTGTTTGCCGCGCTCGCCGGCACCAAGGGCGACGGCGCGGCCTTCGTCGAGGATGCGGTCTCGCGTGGCGCGGCCGCCGTTCTCCTGCCGGTCGGCGTGGAAGCCTCGCCGTCCGTTCCCGTTCTTCGCAGCGGCGACGCACGCCGCGCGCTCGCCCGAATGGCCGCCCGCTTCTACGGACGCCAGCCCGACCATGTCGTGGCCGTCACCGGCACCAGCGGCAAGACCTCGATCGCCGCCTTCACGCGCCAGATCTGGACGATGTGCGGCCTCAAGGCCGCCTCGATCGGCACGACCGGCGTCGTCTCGCCGACGCGCGACGAATACGGCTCGCTGACGACGCCCGAGCCGGTCGCGCTCGCCCGGCTTATGGCGGAGCTTGCCGATGAAGGCGTGACCCATGCGTCGATGGAGGCGTCGAGCCATGGCCTCGACCAGCGCCGGCTCGACGGCGTCGAGCTGAGGGCTGCCGGCTTCAGCAATCTCGGCCGCGACCACATGGACTACCACCCGACGGTGGACGACTACTTCCGCGCCAAGATGCGCCTCTTCGACACGCTGCTGCCGAAGGGCGCGCCGGCCGTGATCTACGCCGACGACCGCTGGTCCGGTGCGGCCACCGAGGCCGCGCAGCGGGCCGGCGCCACCGTGATGACGGTCGGCAGCAACGGCGGCTTCCTGAAGCTGAAGCGGCTGGAGCACGAGCGCCACCGACAGGTCGCCGAGATCGAGGCGGCGGGCAAGCTCTACCGCATCGTGCTGCCGCTCGCCGGCGAGTTCCAGATGGCGAACGCGCTCGTTGCGGCGGGCCTCGCGATCGCGACGGGCCGCAACGTCGACGACGTCCTGCCGGCGCTGGAGCACCTGAAGGGCGCCCCCGGTCGCCTGGAACTTGCCGGCACGACGGCCGACGGGGCGCCGGTCTTCGTCGATTACGCCCACAAGCCCGAGGCGCTGGAGAACGTCCTGTCGTCCGTGCGCCCGTTCACCACCGGCCGCGTCATCCTCGTGTTCGGCTGCGGCGGGGATCGCGATCGCGGCAAGCGCCCGATCATGGGCGAGATCGCGCAGCGCCTCGCCGACGTGGTGATCGTCACAGATGACAACCCGCGCTCCGAGGTGCCGGCCACGATCCGCGTCGAGATCCTCTCCGCGGTGCCGGAGGCGGAGGAAATCGGCGACCGCCGCGCCGCGATCCGCCATGCGGTGGAGCAGGCGCGGGCAGGGGACACGGTGATCGTCGCCGGCAAGGGCCACGAGAACGGCCAGACGGTCGGCGCGGACACGCTGCCCTTCTCGGACCACGAGGAAGTGCGCGCCGCGATCGCGGGAGCGGCCCGATGACCGCGCCGCTCTGGACCGGCGAGGCGCTGGCCGCTGCGACCGGCGGGCGACCGATCGGCGCGATGCCGGCTGCGGTCTCGGGCGTGTCGATCGACACGCGCACGCTCCAGCCGGGCGAGGCGTTCTTCGCCATCAAGGGCGACGCCTTCGACGGCCATGCCTTCCTGCGCCAGGCCGCGGCAGCCGGTGCCTCGATGCTGGTGGTGGCCGAGAAGAAGCTGCCGGCGCTCGGCGCGATCGGCTTGCCCATCGTCGTCGTCGACGACGTGTTGAAGTCGCTGGAGCGTCTCGGCTCGGCGGCGCGCGACCGCTCCACGGCCCGCATCGTCGCGGTCACCGGCAGCGTCGGCAAGACCACGACCAAGGACGCCTTGCGCCACGTGCTCGGCGATCAGGGCACGGTGCATGCCTCTGCCGCGTCGTTCAACAACCACTGGGGCGTACCGCTGACGCTGGCGCGCCTTCCCGCCGACGCGCGCTTTGCGGTGTTCGAGATCGGCATGAACCACCCGGACGAGATCCGGCCGCTGGTGAAGCTCGTGCGCCCGCACGTCGCGGTCATCACGCTGATCGCCGCCGCCCATCTCGGCTTCTTCAAGAGCCTCGAGCACATCGCCGAGGCGAAGGCCGAGATCTTTGAAGGCGTCGTGCCCGGCGGCACCGCGGTCCTCAACGCCGACGACCCGATGACGGCCTATCTCATCCAGGCCGCTCAAGGCGCCGGCGTCACCCGCATCACGACCTTCGGCGAAGAGGAGACCGCGGATTATCGGCTGGCCGGCTTCCGGCCCTCGGCGTCCGGCTCGCGCATCGTCGCACGCATCGACGGGACGCAAGTCGAGGTTCAGCTCGGCTCGGGCGGCCGTCATCTCGTTCAGAACGCGCTGGCGGTGCTCGGCGCGGCCGATCTTCTGGGCGCCGACGTCGAGCAGGCGGCAAAGTCCCTCAGTTCCTGGCGCGCCGGCAAGGGGCGCGGCGAGCGCCACGTCTTGCCACTTCTGGGCGGCAGCGGCGAGTGGACGCTCATCGACGAAAGCTACAACGCCAACCCCGCCTCCATGCGCGCGGCGCTCGCGCTCCTGGCGCAGGGCGCGCCGGGCCCGAGCGGCCGCCGGATCGCCGTTCTCGGCGACATGCTGGAGCTCGGCGAGTTCTCAAGCGATCTCCATGCCGAGCTGGCTGGCCCGATCCTCGACGCACATCCCGACCTCGTGCTCCTCTGCGGACCTGAGATGAAGGGGCTGGACGGCGCGCTTGAGCGCCTCGTGCGCCACGAATGGTTCGCGACGCCCGACGAGCTTCGCGAAAGCCTCGTCCGGCATCTTCGCCAGGGCGACGTCGTGATGGCGAAGGCCTCGAAAAGCATCGGTTTTTCCAAGATCGTGGACGATCTGATCCGCATCCACACCCCGCCCTCCGAGGCGGCGTCCGGCATGTCCGCCCCTTCCGATCTCGGCCAGGGAGCCTGATCCATGCTGTCCTATCTCGCCACGCTCGCCGACGACGCGCAGCTCTTCAACGTCTTCCGCTACATCACCTTCCGCACCGGCGGGGCGATGATCACCTCGTTCATCGTGGTGTTCCTGTTCGGACCGGCGATCATCGCGAACCTGCGCGTGCGCCAGGGGCGGGGACAGCCGATCCGCGCCGACGGACCGCAGACGCACTTCAAGAAGGCCGGCACGCCCACGATGGGCGGCCTGATGATCCTTTCCGGCTTTCTGGTCGCGACGCTTCTCTGGGCCGAACTCACCAACCTCTACGTCTGGATGGTGCTGCTGGTCACGATCGGCTTCGGCTCGATCGGATTCTACGACGACTATCTCAAGGTGACGAAGCAGAGCCACAAGGGCTTCTCGGGCAAGTCGCGCCTCGGGCTGGAGTTCCTGATCGCGCTCGCTGCCGGCGTCATGGTGATCCTGGCGCAGCAGGGATCCTTCGCGAGCTCGCTCTCGATCCCCTTCTTCAAGTCGCTCTTGATCGACCTCGGCTGGTTCTATGCCGCCTTCGCCGCCTTCGTGATCGTCGGGGCCGGCAACGCGGTCAACCTGACGGACGGGCTCGACGGTCTGGCGATCATGCCGATCATGATCGCGGCGGCCGCCTTCGGCCTGATCGCCTATCTTGCGGGCAACACCAACTTCGCCAACTACCTGCAGATCCACTACGTCGCGGGCACCGGCGAACTCGCCGTGGTCTGCGGTGCGGTCATCGGCGCGGGCCTCGGCTTCCTCTGGTTCAATGCGCCGCCGGCCGCGATCTTCATGGGCGACACCGGGTCGCTCGCGCTGGGCGGCCTCGTCGGGGCGATCGCGGTCGCGACCAAGCACGAGCTCGTGCTCGGCGTGATCGGCGGCCTCTTCGTGATCGAGGCCCTGTCGGTCATCATCCAGGTCGGCTGGTTCAAGATGACCGGCCGCCGCGTCTTCCTGATGGCGCCGATCCACCACCATTTCGAGAAGCTCGGCTGGACCGAGAGCCAGGTCGTCGTCCGCTTCTGGATCATCGCCCTCCTCCTGGCCTTCGTCGGCCTGTCCACGCTCAAGCTGCGCTGAGGCTCGGGATGATCGCGGCCCACACCTTCAAGGATCGCAACGTCGCCCTGTTCGGTCTCGGCGGATCGGGTCTTGCGACGGCCCGTTCGCTGCAGGCGGGCGGTGCGCGCCTCACCGCGTTCGACGACAATCCGAAGAGCGTGGAAGCGGCGCGGGCCGAGGGCATTCCGACCGGCGACCTGCACGATCTCGACTGGGGGAGTGTGGAGGCGCTGGTCCTGTCGCCCGGCGTGCCGCTGACGCACCCCAAGCCTCACTGGGCCGCCGATCTCGCCAACGCCGCCGGCGTGCCGGTCATCGGCGACATCGAGATCTTCGTGCGCGAGCGGCAGACCTCGACGCCGCGCGCGCCCTTCGTCGCCATCACCGGCACCAACGGCAAATCGACCACGACGGCGCTGATCGCGCATTGTCTCAGGGCGTCGGGCCGCGACACGCAGCTCGGCGGCAATATCGGCGTCGCGGTGCTGACGCTGGAGCCGCCCCGTCCCGACCGCTTCTACGTGGTCGAATGCTCGTCCTACCAGATCGACCTCGCGCCCTCGATTGCGCCGATGGTCGGCATCCTCCTGAACCTGACGCCCGACCATCTCGACCGCCACGGCACGATGGAGAACTACGCCGCGATCAAGGCGCGCCTCCTGCAGGAAGCGGGCACCGCCGTCATCGGCGTCGACGACGACTACTGCGCCGGCATTGCCGACTGGCATGAGAGCGAAGGCAACGTCGTCGTGCGCATCTCCAAGGAGCGGACGCTCGACGACGGCGTCTATTTCGCGGACGGTGAGGTGCGTGTCTCGGAGGGGGGAGCGGTCAAGGCGCGCTTTCCGCTCGCCGGGATCGGTTCGCTGCGCGGGCGCCACAACGGACAGAACGCCGCCGCCGCGGTCGCGACACTGACGGCGCTCGGCCTTTCCGACGACGAGATCATGGACGGCCTTCGCTCGTTCCCGGGGCTCGCCCACCGGATGGAGGAGGTCGGTCGGCGGGCGAGGGTGCTGTTCGTCAACGACTCCAAGGCGACCAATGCGGACGCTGCCGCGCCCGCGCTCGGCAGCTTCGAGCGCATCCACTGGATCGCCGGCGGACTGCCCAAGGAGGGCGGCATCGCCTCGCTGGAGCCGCTCTTCTCCCGCGTCGCGAAGGCCTATCTGATCGGCGAGGCGGCTCCGTCCTTTGCCGCCGCTCTTGGTGAACGAATTCCTTACGAAATTTCCGGTACCCTGGAGGTCGCGGTCGAGGATGCGGCGCGCGACGCCGCGCGGACGGGCGAGGACGAGGTCGTCCTTCTGTCGCCGGCCTGCGCCAGCTTCGACCAGTTCCGCAATTTCGAGGTGCGTGGCGACACGTTCCGCCAGCTTGTGGCCGCGCTGCCCGCGACCGAACCGTCTTCGAAGGGTTGAGCCATGTCGAGCCGCGCCAAGAAGGGCCTGATCACGGACTGGTGGTGGTCCATCGATCGCTGGTTCCTCGCCGCCTTCCTGATCCTGATGATCGGCGGCATGGTGCTGTCCTTCGCGGCAAGCCCCCCCGTGGCCGAGAAGATCGGGCTTGAGCCGTTCCACTTCGTGAAGCGGCATGCGCTGTTCCTGTTCCCCTCGATCGCGGCCATGCTGGCGACCTCGCTGCTGACGCCGCGGGGCGTGCGCCGCATGTCGATCATCATGCTGGCGGGCTCGCTGGTCGTCATGGTCATGGCGCTGTTCTTCGGCATGGAAGTGAAGGGCGCGCGGCGCTGGATGGACTTCGGGCCGCTCAGCGTCCAGCCGTCGGAGTTCATGAAGCCAGCCTTCGTCGTTACCTGCGCCTGGCTCTTCGCCGAGCGCTCGCGCCGTCCCGACGTGCCGGGCAACCTCTTCTCGATCATGCTGCTCCTCGTCGTCACCGCGCTGCTGGTCGCGCAGCCGGACCTTGGCCAGACGATCCTGACCTCGGCCACCTGGAGCTGCATGTTCTTCATGGCCGGCCTGTCCTGGGTGTGGATCACTTTGCTCGGCGGCGTCGGCGTCGTCGGCTTCCTCGGCGCCTATACGGTCTTCCCGCACGTCGCCTCGCGTATCGATCGCTTCCTCACCGGCGAGGGCGACACCTACCAGACCGACACGGCGCGCGAGGCGATCCTGTCGGGCGGCTGGCTCGGCCAGGGACCGGGCGAGGGCACGATCAAGCGCATGCTGCCCGACAGCCACACCGACTTCGCCTATTCGGTGATCGCCGAGGAGTTCGGCATCGTCTCCTGCATGGCGCTCTCGGCGGTGTTCTGCTTCGTCGTGGTGCGCGGCCTGTCGATCGCCTTCAACCAGCGCGACACGTTCAACCGGCTTGCCATCTCCGGCCTCGTGATGCTGTTCGGCCTCCAGTCGATCATCAACATGGCTGTGAACCTCCACCTGATGCCCGCCAAGGGCATGACGCTGCCGTTCATCTCCTACGGCGGCTCGTCGATGATGGCGGTCGCGATCTCGGCCGGCTTCGTGCTGGCGCTGACGCGCAAGCGCGCCGAGAACGTCTCGCAGACCGATCGCCTGGTGGAGCGCACGCTTGCCTTCCAGGCGCCTTATCCCGCGCGCTAGAACCTCAAGATGACACGACCCATCCTCCTGTGCGCCGGCGGGACCGGCGGCCACCTGTTTCCCGCCGAGGCGCTGGCGCACGAACTGCACGCGCGCGGCCACACGGTCCACCTCGTGACCGACGAACGCGCCGGACGTTATGCCGGCAGCTTCCCGGCGGACGAGACGCATGTCGTGCCCTCCGCCACCTTCGGCTCGAAGAACCCGGTAGCAGTCCTGCGCTCCGGCCTGAAGCTCTGGACCGGCTATCGCGGCGCGATTGCGTTGATGAAGCGGCTTCGGCCGGCGGCCGTCGTCGGCTTCGGCGGCTATCCGACCATTCCGCCGATGATGGCGGCGGTGCAACTCGGGCTTCCGACCGCGATCCACGAGCAGAACGCCGTGATGGGCCGCGCCAACAAGTTCCTGTCGACGCGGGTGCGCCGGATCGCGGCCGGCATCCCGCAGTCGAACACGGATGCTACGGTCGCGGCCAAGATCACGGTCACCGGCAATCCGGTTCGGCCGGCGGTGCTCGACGCGGCGACGACGCCCTATCGGCCGAGCCGCGAAGGCGAGCCGTTCGAACTCGTCGTCTTCGGCGGGAGCCAGGGCGCGAGCTATTTCTCCGATGCGGCGCCGGCTGCCGTGAAGCTGATGCCGGCCGGTCTTCGCGCCCGGCTGCGCGTGACGCAGCAGGCCCGCGCCGAGGACGAGGCCAAGGTCGTTGCCGCCTACCGCGAGATCGGCGTTCCCGCCGACGTCTCGCCCTTCTTCAAGGACATGGCGGCCCGCATCGCCAAGGCGCATCTCGTGGTCAGCCGCGCCGGCGCGTCGACGGTCTCCGAACTGTCGGTGATCGGGCGACCCTCGATCCTCGTGCCGTATCCTTACGCGCTCGACCACGACCAGGCGGCCAACGCGGAGCGTCTCCAGTCGGCGCACGGGACCATCGTCTCGAAGCAGGCCGACCTCACGCCCGAGCGCCTTGCCGGCCTCACCACGATGATTGCCAACGACGCCGACAAGGCCGAGGTCATGGCAGCCGCCGCCAAGGGCGAAGGCATTCCGGAAGCCGCGCGGTTGCTTGCCGATCTCGTGGCGTCTATGCCGGACGCCGCCGCAAGGCGCTGATCGTTCAACGAAAAGACCAGAGGAGCCGGCCATGAAGATGCCGCCCAATATCGGCCCGGTGCATTTCATCGGCATCGGCGGCATCGGCATGAGCGGCATCGCCGAGGTGCTGGTCAACCTCGGCTACACCGTGCAGGGCTCCGACGCCTCGGAGAACGCCAACGTACAGCGCCTGCGCGAGAAAGGCGTCACGGTCCATGTCGGCCACGCCGCCGAGAACCTCGGGCTTGCCGAGGTCGTGGTCGTCTCGACCGCGATCAAGCGCTCGAACCCCGAGCTGTCGGCCGCGCGCGAGCGACTGCTTCCGATCGTGCGCCGCGCCGAGATGCTGGCCGAGCTCATGCGCTTCCGGCAGGCGATCGCGATCGGCGGCACGCACGGCAAGACCACGACGACCTCGATGGTGGCGACGCTGCTGGATGCCGGCGGCATGGACCCGACCGTCGTCAACGGCGGCATCATCAACGCCTACGGCACCAACGCCCGCATGGGCGAGGGCGAGTGGATGGTGGTCGAGGCCGACGAGAGCGACGGCACCTTCCTGAAGCTGCCGGCCGACGTCGCGGTGGTCACCAACATCGACCCCGAGCACCTCGATCACTACGGCACGTTCGACAAGGTGCGCGCGGCGTTCCGCGCCTTCGTCGAGAACGTGCCCTTCTACGGCTTTGCCGTGATGTGCCTCGACCATCCGGAGGTGCAGACGCTGGTCTCCGAGATCGAGGACCGCCGCATCATCACGTACGGCGAGAACCTTCAAGCCGACGCGCGCTTCCAGAACGTGCGCGCCGAAGGACCGCGCTCAACCTTCGACGTGACGATCCGCGACCGCATCACCGGCGCGACCACGGCGATGAAGGACCTCGTTCTGCCGATGCCCGGCCGGCACAACGTGTCGAACGCGACGGCCGCCGTCGCGGTCGCCCATCGCATCGGCATCGGCGAGGAGGCGATCCGCAAGGGGCTCGGCAGCTTCGGCGGCGTCAAGCGGCGCTTCACCCATACGGGAACCGCGCTCGGCATCGACGTCTACGACGACTACGGCCACCACCCGGTCGAGATTCGCGCCGTGCTGTCGGCCGCCCGCTCGGCCGCGACCGGCCGCGTCGTCGCCGTGGTGCAGCCGCACCGCTACACCCGCCTCCAGTCGCTGTTCGCCGATTTCGCCGCCTGCTTCAACGACGCCGACACGGTGATCCTCGCGCCGGTCTATTCGGCCGGCGAGGAGCCGATCGACGGCGTCGATTCCGTGATGCTGGCCGAGCGCCTGCGCCTCGGCGGCCATCGCGACGCGCGGCTGATCGACGGTCCGGCGGAACTTGCGCCGCTCGTCCATCGCGTGGCGGAGGCCGGCGACATGGTCGTGTGCCTCGGCGCCGGCAACATCACGGCCTGGGCCTACGCGCTGCCGAAGGAACTCGAGGCGCTGGGGCGGGGGGCTTGAGCGAGCTTCTCGCTGCGCTGTCCGATCCCGCCCTCGGCCTGCGCGGCAAGCTGCAGGCCGGTGCGGACCTCTCCAAGATCACCTGGTTCCGCACCGGCGGACCGGCGGACCTGATGTTCCAGCCCGCCGACGAGGCGGATCTCGCGGCGTTCCTCGCGGCGCTGCCGGCCGTGGTGCCGCTGACCGTCGTCGGCATCGGCTCCAACCTCCTGATCCGTGACGGCGGTATCGGCGGCGTCGTGCTGCGCCTGCCGGCCAAGGGCTTCGGCGAGGTCGAGGCGATCGGCGAGGGACGCATCCGGGCGGGCGCGGCGGCGAGCGACAAGCGCGTGGCGGCCGTGGCGCTCGAAGCGGGGCTCGGCGGCTTCCACTTCCTGCACGGCATTCCAGGCTCCGTCGGTGGCGCGATCCGCATGAACGGCGGCGCCAACGGGGTCGAGACGGCCGACCGGCTCGTGGAGGCGCGCGCGCTCGACCGGCAGGGCCGGGTGCATGTGCTGACGAAGTCCGAGATGGGCTTCTCCTATCGCCATGCCGACGCGCCCGAGGACCTCATCTTCGTGTCAGCGATCTTCGAGGGGCCGGAGAGCCCCCGGGACGAAATCCGCCGCGCGATGGACGAGGTGCAGCATCATCGCGAGACCGTGCAGCCGGTGCGCGAGAAGACCGGTGGGTCGACCTTCAAGAACCCGCCGGGCACCTCGGCCTGGAAGGAGGTCGACCGCGCGGGCTGTCGCGGCCTTCGCATCGGCGGCGCCGAGATGTCGGCGCTCCACTGCAACTTCATGCTGAATGTCGGCGAAGCCACGGGGCACGATCTGGAGCTTCTCGGCGAGACGGTGCGCGAGCGCGTCTACGCCACAAGCGGCATTCTCCTCGAATGGGAGATCAAGCGCCTCGGCCGGTTTGCCGAAGGCGCCGAAGTCCGGCCCTTCAGCCCGTAGAGGCCGAGCCTACCATTTCAGCCCGTTCTTGTTGGGCCCGAGCTGGCCGCCGGGAATGCCGCGGCCCGGCCAGGGGCCGACCGAATGAATGTCGCGGCCGAGCGCGAAGGCATCGCCCCGACGCGGTCGCTCGCGCGGCGGGCGGACCAGGATCTCGGCGTGATCGGTGTCTTCGGTGCCGCTCGAAGATCGCGCGGTGACGCTGAGGCGGTGCAGCCCCGGCTCGACCGGGCCTGACGGCGCGATCCAAGCGGCGCCCTCGCGCCGCAGCGTGATCTCCCGATCGCCGAGGCGCGCCGACACGGACGCGATGTCGGCGCCGAAGACGCGGGCGCGGATCGCAAACTCGCCCTCCGGCACCTGGTCGCGGGACTGCGGATCCGTCATCAGCCGAAGATCGGAGGGCGAGGTGACCAGCACGAAGGGCCAGGGTGCGTCGAGCGGCTTGAAGCGCCAGCTGACCGCGTCGCCATCCAGCGCCCCGATCGAGAAGCCGGGACCGCCGGCCTCCTCGATCTCGCCGGTGGACCGCGTCGCAGCGTAGACGACGCGCCCGTCGTTGAGGAGTTCGTTGTAGTGCGTGTGGCCGGTGCCGACGAAGCGCACGTTCCCGGATGCGAGGAGCGAGGCGATCTCCTCGGTGCCGGCGTGCAGGTCGCCGGGATAGGCGTGCATGAAGACGACGGCGGCGTGCCCGGCCGCATCGGCGGCGTCGAGCTCACGGCGCAGCCAGAGGGTCTGCTTCGAGCCGAGGCGGAAGTCCGGGCCGCCGCTCCCGGCCGAGACGATGTCGAGGAAGAGAATGCGCGTCTCGCCGACCGTGACCGCATAGGGCAGGGGCTGGCGCGCGAGATGGCGATAGAAGCCGTCGAGGTTGCCGGCCTCGAAATCGTGGTCGCCGGGGATCGCCTGCAGCGGGATGCCGAGCGGCGCGACGGCCTCGGCGATCCGCTCGAACTGCTCCTCCGTGGCGTGATTGGCGTTGTCGCCGGGCAGCACCGCCAGATCGACCTGTCCGGCGAGATTGTCGCGGGCGGATGCCACGAGCTGACGGAACAAGTCGAGGCTTGCCCAGCCGTCCTGCTCGCAGACATGCAGGTCGCCGAACTGAAGCCAGGTGATCATTGCCGTTTCCCGTTTCACCAACGCGTGATCGCGCTCGGCTGCCGAACAGCTGACGCTGCGTTAGGTTCCGGCGGTACAGCATCGCGACCTGTTGTTGGGGACGTCCAAGCGATAGGGAAGCGGTGATCCGCCGATCCGTGATTCAAGAGTGACGATGACAGCCGCGACGCGAGAACAAGCCGCCCTGAAGCGATCGATCGCCGCAACCCTCGTGGTCGGGGCGTCGGGCGTCGTGTTCGGCATCCTGTCCGGTTCGCTGTCGATCGCCTTCGACGGCATGTTTTCGGTGGTCGACGCGTCGATGACGTGCATGGCGCTCCTCGTTTCGCGCCTCATCGCCCGGCAGACGAGCGGTCGGTTCCAGCTCGGCTTCTGGCATCTCGAGCCGATCGTCCTTCTGTTCAACGGCGGGCTCCTGTCGCTCCTGTCGCTCTATGCGTTCGTCAACGCCGTCGGCACGCTGATGTCCGGCGGGCGGCCGCTCGAGTTCGGCTGGGCGATCGCCTATGCCGCCGTGATCGTGGCGATCTGCCTCGCGATGTTCCTGATCGGGCGTCGGCAGAACCGCGAGATCCGGTCCGAGCTTCTGGCGCTCGACGTGAAGGGCTGGGCGATGGCGGGACTGATCACCGCGGCGCTCCTCGTCGCCTTCGTGATCGCGGCGCTTCTGCAGGGCAGCGTCTACGAGGGCTGGACCCCGTATGTCGATCCTGCCGTCCTTGCGATCCTGACGCTATGCCTCATCCCGGTGCCGCTGCGCACCGTGTTCGATGCCCTGAAGGACATCTTCCTCGTGGCCCCGCCGGAGCTCGATGCCAAGGCTCGTGCTGTCGCCGCCGATATCGTCGCGCGTCACGGCTTCCGCGAGGTGCGCACCTATGTCGCCAAGGTCGGGCGATCGCGCACGCTGGAGTTCCATTTCGTGGTGCCGCACGACCACTCCCGCCAGTCGCTCGCCGACTTCGACCGCGTGCGCGAGGAGATCGCGCACGCGATCGGCGGCGATCCGCGCGATCGCTGGCTGACGGTGGCCTTCACGGCCGACCCGAAATGGGTGGACTGACGCCGGGCGTTCAGGCGGCCGTGGCGTTGGCGGCGTGGGGGAACGGACGATCGTGGTCGTCGCGGGCGATGCGCTTCAGGACGTCCTCGGGGCGCAGCGGCCGATCGAAGTGGTAGCCCTGCCCGAAGTGGCTGCCCGCGCGGCGAACCGCGGCAAGTTCGTCCGCGGTCTCAATGCCTTCGGTGACGATCCGCAGATCGAGCACTTCCGCGAGCGAACAGATCGTGGCGATGATCGCATGACCGCCGGCTGCGACCCCGTCGCCGCGGAGGAAGGACTGGTCGATCTTGATCTTGTCGAAGGGGAAGCGCTGAAGGTAGCTGAGGGATGCGTAGCCGGTCCCGAAGTCGTCGAGCGAGACCCGGCAGCCGAGCGCCCGCAACTGGTGTACGAGGTCGAGCACGGTCGCGTCGTCGACGATCAGGGTGCTCTCGGTGATCTCGATCTCCAGCCGGCTGGGATCGAGGCCGTTCTGCGCGAGAGCCGCCCAGGACTGGGCGATGAAGCTCTGGTCGAGAAGCTGCCGCGCGGACACGTTGACGGCGACATAGAGGTGGGACGGCCAGCGGCTCGCCTCGCGGCACGCCTCCTCGATCACCCAGCGCCCGATCGCCTCGATCTGGCCGCTTCGCTCAGCGATTGGAATGAACTCCGTCGGCGAGATCGACCCGAGTTCGGGATGCTGCCAGCGCAGGAGCGCCTCGAAGCCGACGGTTCGGTCGTCGGACAGGTCGACGATCGGCTGGTAGACGAGCGAGAAGTCGCCGGCTGCGGCCGCGCGGCGCAGCGCGTCCTCGATCGCCTGCTCGCGCAGGAACGCCTGCTTCATCTCGGGCCGGAAACGCAGATAGCGACCACGGCCTTCGCCCTTGGCGGCGTAGAGCGCGATGTCGGCGTCGTTCAGGAGCACGGCGCCTTGGCTCGCCTCCTGCGCACCGATGCCGATCGTCACATTGGCCTGCACCTCCGTGCCGGCGACGCGGCAGGGCTCATCCATGCTGCGGAGCACCGCGTCGGCGCAGGACAGGCTTCGCGCCTCGGCCGCCTCGCCCGAGAAGACGATGGCGAACTCGTCGCCGCCGATCCGGGCGATCGTGTCCGCGTCGGCCCCGGCGGTGCGCAGCCGCGACGCGAGCTCGACGATCACGCCGTCGCCGACGCTGTGGCCGAGCGTGTCGTTGATGGTCTTGAAATGATCGACGTCGACAAGGACGACGGCAGCCGGCTTGCCGTCGACCTTGCGCAGGTCGGCGTCGAAGCCGAGGCGGTTGGCGAGGCCCGTCAGTCCGTCGGTCCGCGAGATGCTGTCGAGCCGGCGGTTCTGGTGGAGGACGAAGCCGACGAGCACCATGCCGACGAGGACGAGGACGATCGTGACGGCGGTGACGATCGCCATGATCTGGCGCAGCGTCGTCTGGTTGCCGAGGACGATGTCGCCAGCTTCACCGTGGGCGCGCGAGGCGAGCCGCAGAATGGGCGTGGTGAGAGGTCCGAGGAGGTCGTAGGCCGTTTGGAGATTGGCGGTATCAGACGGGTCGGCGAGGAGCGGCTCGAGCTGCCGCAGCGCCTCGGCGAGGCGGTCGCCTGTCTCGGTGAGCTGGTGGCGCGTCGCGAAGGCGTTGTCGCGGATGATCCCGAGCCGGTTCACGAGGATGTCGTGCCGCAGCTTGATCTGCGCCGGGTCGGCGCCGCCGATCACATCCTTGAGGGCGACCTGGAGGCGCAGGATTTCGGCGGCGGTCTGCGAGTAGTCGAACGTGACGTTGTACTGCGACGCTTCGCTGATCTGGCGCTGATAGCGCACCACGAGGATCGACGACACGACGACCAGAAGCGCCAGCACCGCCGTGACGCAGGTCAGGCCATAGCTGACCTTGCGGACGCTCAACGTGAAGGGCCGCGGGCCGCCGGCTGCGCTCATGGGGCGAGGTCGATCTCGGCGAGCTGCCAGACGGCGCGGCTGTAGTAGGACTGGTGCTGGAGTTCCGTCCGGCTGTCGAAGGGGAAGACGACGAAGACCGGGCCCTTGTCCGTCACGGCCATGGGCTGGCCGTTCATACGGGTGGCTAGAAGGGCCTCGCCCGAGGTGAGATCAATCGCCTTCGTGTCGACCACGTAGTCGTTGAGGGCGACCAACTGCATCGAGCCCTCGGTCGGCGGCACGCCCATCGCCGCGAGGAAGTCGGCGACGGAGACGCCGGAGAATTCGACCGGGCCGCTGTGCCACGGCGTCGTGGTGCGGAACGTCGTCTGTGGCAGGGCGTCGAGATCCGCAAGGCTGAAACTCTTGGTCCCGTCGGCCCCCGCACGGGCGAACGCGCCACGAAGCGTGAGGATCGGCTCGGCGGCCGAGGCGGGAACGATCCGCATTGCGAGCGCAAGCGCGCCCATCCCAGTCAGAAGAGTTCTGCGGTTCACGATTCGGCCTTTCCCTTGGGGGATGGCCGCACGTTATCGCCGGGTTCTGAAGAAGATGTGAGTTTTCGACAGGAATGTTTCGCGCCGCAACATAGAAGATATCGCTGCGGCATCTGTCGCCGCTTCCGACCGTCCGATGGCGGGCGCAACCCTTAACGACCCCTCTCCAAACGGCCTTACGATTTTCTTGCTTCCGCCGCACTCGGTTAACCACCGCTTAACCATCTGCAGGCGATGAATGGTTCCTGACCTTCAATGCATGGAATCCCGGTCGATGACCTCGCATGTCGCAGTGCTGTTCGGTGGCTTCTCGTCCGAAAGGCCGGTGAGCCTGTCGTCGGGCAAGGCCTGTGCCGACGCGCTGGAAGCCGAGGGCTTCCGCGTCACGCGCGTCGATGTCGGCCGCGACGTGGCCGCGGTGCTGAAAGACCTCGCGCCCGACGTCGCCTTCAATGCGCTGCACGGCCCCTTCGGCGAGGACGGGACGATCCAGGGCATCCTCGAGTTCCTGCAGATCCCCTACACGCATTCGGGCGTCCTCGCCTCGGCGCTTGCCATGAACAAGGTGAAGGCCAAGACGATCGCCAAGGCGGCCGGCGTCCCCGTGGCCGATCACAAGATCCTCGACCGCCGTGCGGTCGCGAAGTCCCACGTCATGGCGCCGCCCTACGTGGTGAAGCCGATCGCGGAGGGCTCGTCCTTCGGCGTCCTCATCGTGCGCGCCGACCAGGAGCATCCGCCTCAGCAGTTGCACGGCGCCGATTGGACCTTCGGCGAGGAGGTCATGGTCGAACGCTTCGTGCCGGGCCGCGAGCTCACCTGCGCCGTCATGGGCGACGTGGCGCTACCGGTCTGCGAGATCACGACCGAGGGCCATGCCTTCTACGACTACGACTCGAAGTATCTGCCCGGCGGCTCGCAGCATGTGATCCCGGCACAGATCCCGCCCGCCATCGCCAAGCGCGTGCAGGAGGCGGCGCTCGCTGCCCACCGCGCCGTCGGGTGCCGCGGCGTGTCGCGCTCCGACTTCCGCTACGACGACCGCTTCGGCGAGAAGGGCGAACTGGTCTGGCTCGAGGTCAACACCCAGCCCGGCATGACGCCGACCTCGCTGGTGCCCGACATCGCGAAGGTCGCCGGCCACTCGTTCGGCGAGCTGCTCTCGTGGATGGTGAGGGACGCCTCATGCGGTCGCTGAACGACGCCCCGATGTTCCAGCGCGTCAGCCCCGTCGTGCTGCGCCTCCAACGCCTCGGCCGCAAGACCGTGGTCTGGATCAAGAACGCGCGCGACCTGCCGCTGCCGCGCTTCCGCACGATCGCCGCCGGCCTCCTCGGCTCGACCGCGATCTACGGCATGGTCCTCGGCAGCCATACGACGGCCGTCATCGATGCCGTGGCCGAGCCGCTCGGCCTGTCGATCGATACGGTGGACGTGACGGGCTACTCGGAGACAAGCGAGATCGACGTCCTCCAGACGCTCTGGATGGCCGGCGCGCAGACGCTTCCGGCGCTTGACGTAACCGCCGCGCGCGAGGCGATCGAGGCAATGCCCTGGATCGAAAGCGCGACGATCGAGAAGGAATATCCGAACCGCGTGAAGATCGCGCTGGTCGAGAAGAAGCCCTTCGCCCTCTGGCAGCGCGACAAGGATCTCTGGATCGTCGACCACGACGGCCGCGAGATCGTGCCCTATGCGACGACGCGATTCACCGACCTGCCGTTCGTGGTGGGTCCGGGCGCGGCGCGAGAAGCGGCCGACATTCTCGACAAGATGGCGCTTGTCCCCGAGCTCGACCAGCGAATCAGGGCCTATGTGCGCGTCGGCGACCGGCGCTGGGATCTGCGCCTCGACAACGGCGTCGTGATCCGCCTGCCCGAACTTGACCCGATCGAGGCGGCCGCGACCGTGATGCGCGTCGACCGCAACGAGGGTCTGCTCGCCCGCGACATCGTCTCCGTCGACATGCGGCTTGCCGACCGGATGGTCGTCAAGCTCACCCCCGCCGCCAAGGAGCGCTGGGACAAGGTTCTCAAAGAGCGCGACAAGCTTTGGAAGCAGGCTCAGAAGGAAAAGCCGGTATGAGCTTCTTCTCCAAGACGACCGACGAACTACCCCGGATCAAGAAGCCTTCGGACAAGCGCGTCCGCACCATTTCGGTGCTCGACGTCGGCTCCTCCAAGGTCACCTGCCTGATCGCGAAGCTGAAGCCGCGCCCGGAAAGCGAGGTCTTGCCGGGCCGCACGCACGTGGTCGAGGTCATCGGCATCGGCCACCAGCGCTCGCGCGGCGTGAAGTCCGGCGTGGTGGTGGATCTCGAGGCGGCGGAGAAGTCGATCCGCTTCTGCGTCGACGCCGCCGAGCGCATGGCCGGGCTGACCATCGAGTCGCTGATTGTGTCGGTCTGCGCGGGTCGCCTGAAGAGCCTGCGCGGCGCCGCGCGCGTCGAGGTCGAGAGCGGCGAGGTCGGCGATCTCGACCTGAAGCGTGTTCTCAACCAGGCCGCGCGCCTGCCGCTTCGCGAGGGGCGCGTCGCTCTGCACCGCGTGCCGTTCGACCTGTCGCTGGACGGCGAGGGGAGCCTGGAGAACCCGGTCGGCATGACGGGCACGGAGCTCGGTGCCGATCTGCACATCCTGTCGGCGGAGGAGACACCGCTGCGCAACCTCGAAGCCGCGATCAACCGCGCGCATCTCGTGGTCGAGGCCTTCGTCGCGACCCCTTACGCGAGCGGCCTGTCGACGCTGGTCGACGACGAGGCGCTGATGGGCTCCGCCTGCATCGACATGGGCGCGGGCTCGACCACGATCTCGATCTTCCAGAACGGCCACTTCGCCTATGCCGACGCCGTGGCGCTCGGTGGACACCACATCACGATGGACCTCGCGCGCGGCCTGTCGATCCGGCCCGAGCAGGCCGAGCGGCTGAAGGTCATGCACGGCAATGCCCTGCCGAGCCTGATGGCCGACGGCGAGACGGTGTCGGTCGCCCCGCTCGGCGACGAGACGCACGAGCAGCCCGTGCAGGTCTCGCGCTCCCTGATCGCCCGCATCATCCGCCCGCGCGTCGAGGAGACGCTGGAGTTGATCCGCGACCGTCTGGCGGCGTCGAACCTCGGCCACGTCATCGGCAAGCGCGTGGTGCTCACCGGCGGCGCCTCGCAGCTTGCGGGCCTCTCGGAAGCCGGTCGCACGCTCCTGAACCGGAACGTGCGCCTCGGCCGCCCGGTCGGCGTCGCGGGTCTGTCGGCCTCCAACAAGAGCCCGGCCTTCGCGACGGCGGTCGGATTGCTGATCTACCCGCAGGTCGCGGCAATGGAGCACGTCCCCGAGCAGTCGATGATCGACTTCGCGCTCGACCCGCGCACGCGCGTCGGCCGTTTCGGTTCGTGGCTCCGGCAGAGTTTCTGACAAGCTTCGCGTGCGAAGCTCGTCCATCCGAATACCCCATCGGTGCGCGCCGCGCACTGGTTCTTGAGACCCCAGGCCGCGCGGCGAACCGGCCCAGACACAAAGGGAAACCACGATGAGCATCACCCTTCAGAAGCCGGACATCACCGAGCTGAAGCCGCGGATCACCGTGTTCGGTGTGGGCGGCGGCGGCTGCAACGCCGTCAACAACATGATCAACGCCGGTCTTGAGGGCGTCGAGTTCGTGATCGCCAACACCGATGCGCAGGCGCTCCGCTCCTCGCGCGCCGAGCGGGTGATCCAGATGGGCGTCGCCGTCACCGAGGGTCTGGGCGCCGGTTCGCAGCCTGAGGTCGGCCGCGCGGCCGCCGAAGAGTCGCTCGACGAGATCTGCGATCACCTCCTCGGTTCGCACATGTGCTTCGTCACCGCCGGCATGGGCGGCGGCACCGGCACCGGCGCGGCCCCGGTCGTCGCCCGTGCGGCGCGCGAGAAGGGCATCCTGACGGTCGGCGTCGTCACCAAGCCGTTCCACTTCGAGGGGCAGCGCCGCCTGCGCATTGCCGAGCAGGGCATCGAGGAGCTGCAGAAGAACGTCGATACGCTGATCGTCATTCCGAACCAGAACCTCTTCCGTATCGCCAACGACAAGACCACCTTCGCCGATGCCTTCGGCATGGCCGACCAGGTGCTCTACTCGGGCGTCGCCTGCATCACCGACCTGATGGTCAAGGAAGGCCTGATCAACCTCGACTTCGCCGACGTGCGTTCGGTGATGCGCGAGATGGGCAAGGCGATGATGGGCACGGGCGAGGCGTCCGGCGAGGGCCGTGCGATGGCCGCCGCCGAGGCCGCGATCGCCAATCCGCTCCTCGACGAGACCTCGATGAAGGGCGCCAAGGGCCTCCTCATCTCCATCACCGGCGGCCGTGACCTCACGCTCTTCGAGGTGGACGAGGCCGCGACCCGCATCCGCGAGGAAGTCGACCAGGATGCCAACATCATCCTCGGCGCGACCTTCGACGAGAGCCTGGAAGGCGTGATCCGCGTGTCGGTCGTCGCCACCGGCATCGACAAGGCCGCGATGGAGGTCTACGGCCACGCCGCCGAGGCACGCGCCGCCGCCGCGCTCGCCGCCCGCCCGGCCTTCCAGCCGGCCCCGGCTCCGGTGCAGGTCGCTCAGCCCGCCCCGATGGTGCAGGCCCCCGCGCCGGTCGCTCAGGCGCCAGTCGCGGCGCCCGTCGCCTACCAGCCGGCCCCGGCGATGGCCGACATCGAGGACGACTTCACCGCCGCCCTCGAGGCCGAGATCGCCCAGGTCGCCCCGCGCGCCCCGGCGCCGCGCCAGCCCGTGCAGCAGCCCGCGCAGGCCCGCATGCCCCGCGTCGAGGACTTCCCGCCGGTGGTGCAGGCCGAGATCGAGCGTCGTGCCGGCGCTGTGGACGTCTCGGGCGACGAGCGCGGCCCCATGGGCCTCCTGCGTCGCCTGACGACCGGACTGTCGCGCCGCGAGGAAGACGAGGCGGTGCTTGCCGACCCCGTCCGCCCCGTCGCGCCGCGCCGTCCGGCCGAGACCAGCCCCTATGCGCCGCGCCGCCAGGCGGCCGACTCCGCAGCCCGTCCGCAGAGCCAGGTTCGCCAGCCGAGCGAGGAAGACCAGCTGGAAATCCCGGCGTTCCTGCGCCGCCAGTCGAACTGACGGTCACAAACTCACCGCGGTTTGGTGCGGCCCGCCTTCGCAAGAAGGCGGGCCGTTTCCGTTAACGCCCTGATTTCGCTATGCTAAATGAAACTTTAAGACGCTTTCCGGTAACATCGGGTAAGAAAGCGTGATTTGGCCTCAATTCGTCCCAGACCTAAATTTTGTGACAGTTTCAGACACTTCGCGTTCGCCTACGGGTTCCCATGCGGGATCTTCCGGAAGCCGGGAAGAGTTTTCCTGCCGCCGACGCGATCATCTGGCGCGCGGCAGGCCGGCATAAGGAAGAGTAACACGTGGTCAGTCAGCACACGATCGGAGCGCGCATCGGTTTCGAGGGCGTGGGCGTTCACAGCGGTACGCTGGTCGAACTGTCCCTGCACCCGGCCGAGCCCGACACCGGCATCGTGTTCCACGTCTTCGAGGCGTCCGGCCTCGTTCACGAAATCCGCGCCGTCTCCGGCAATGTGACCTCCACTGACCTTTCGACGATCGTGGGCGATCGTCGTGGCGCGCATGTGGCGACGATCGAACACATCATGGCCGCGCTCTACGCCATGGACGTCGACAATGTCGTGGTCCAGATCGACGGCAACGAGATCCCGATCATGGACGGCGGCTCGGACATGTTCGTGCGCGCCATCGAGGCGGCCGGGCTGGTCGCCCAGCGCGCGCCGCGCCGCTTCATCAAGGTCCTGAAGTCCGTCCGCGTCGAGCTGAACGGTGGCTTTGCCGAATACCACCCGCACGAAGGTACGCGGTTCGAGGTCGAGATCGACTTCGCCACCGCCGCGATCGGACGTCAGCGTTTCTGCGCCGACCTCAGCCCGAGCCTCTTCCGCGACGAACTCGCCCGCGCCCGCACCTTCGGCTTCATGAAGGACGTCGAGCGTCTCTGGGCGTCGGGCCACGCGCTCGGCTCCTCGCTCGAGAACTCCGTCGTGATCGGTGACGACGACCGGGTGATCAACCCGGCCGGCCTGCGCTACCCCGACGAGTTCGTCCGTCACAAGACGCTCGATGCCGTGGGCGACCAGGCGCTGGCCGGGGCTCGCGTCCTCGGCTGCTACCGCTCCTACAAGGGCGGCCACCGCCTCAACGCCATGGCGCTCCAGGCGCTTCTGGCCGACCCTTCGGCCCATGCCTTCGTCGAGGGCAACGGACGCCGCGCCGAGCCGCTGCGTCAGGCGGGCATGGCGGCGATCGCCGTGCCGGCGCTGGGTCCCCAGGTTCTCTGATCTGGGCGGTTTCGACCCGTGCGGCCCGTGGCGGCCGCCGGGTGAGGGCGGCTCCATCGCGGGCCCAGCCCGAATGGACGGCCGAAACGTCCCAAACATTCCGAAAGTCTTAAAAAAGGCGCCTTGGCCTGTCGTGAAGCGTTGTCGCGATGCGGGACGTTGGCTAGGAAGATGTCCCGCCCGGTCCGTTCATGCCGGTCCGGGGAAGCCAGGGGGAACCAGTTCGATGGGAATCAAGATGCCGCTGTCCGGCCGCTTTCCGGTCGTGCCGATGGCACTGGCCGTCGCCGCGTCGGGCCTTCTTCTCTCGGGGTGCATGTCCTCGAAGGACACCGATATCGACGCCCTCGCGCTCGCCTCGCAGACCGAGCCGGCCGACGCACTCTACAACCAAGGCCTCGCCAATCTCGAGAACGGCCGGCTGAAGGAAGCCGCCGCCAAGTTCGAGGCGATCGACCGCCAGCATCCCTATTCCGAATTCGCCCGCAAGGCGCTCGTGATGCGCGCCTTCGCGAGCTACCGCACCGGCGACTATGACGAGGCGGTCGCATCGGCGCGCCGCTACCTGTCGCTTTATCCGGGTTCGGAGGACGCGGCCTACGCGCAGTACATAATCGGCCTGTCCTACTATCGCCAGATGCCGGACGTGACGCGCGATCAGACCGACACCGCGCGCGCCGTGCAGGCGATGCAGGAGGTCGTCGACCGCTATCCCGACTCCGAATATGCCGAGGACGCCCGCACGAAGCTGCGCATCGCACGCGACCAGCTCGCCGGCAAGGAGATGCAGGTCGGGCGCTACTATCAGGAACGCCGCGAGTACATCGCCGCGATCAACCGCTTCAAGAACGTCGTGGACACCTATCCGGGCACGCGTCACGTCGAGGAAGCGCTCGCGCGCCTCACCGAAACCTACTACGCGATGGGCCTCACCCAGGAAGCGCAGGCTTCCGCGTCGGTGCTCGGCCAGAACTTCCCGGAGTCGGAGTGGTATCGCGACTCCTACGCGCTCCTTCAGAGCAACGGCCTGCAACCCCGCAGCGGCAGCGGAACCTCCTGGTTCTCCAACGCGACGCGGCTCATCACCGGCGCGGACCGCTCGCCGACGGCGACGCGGGCGCAGGCCGATGCCACGGTGCTGGCGCCGCCCGCTCGCGGCTAATCGCAGGACGAAAGACGTAGGAAAAGGCCGGCTCTGCCCGGCCTTTTTTCGTTTCCGACGCCTGCCGCAAGGGTCGTCCGCCCTTCTCTTCACCGGCTCGCATCCATATCTTCGGCGCTGCCGATTGCCATTCTTCCTCAGCCGGTCTAGCCCTTCTCGCGCATGCTTGTTCACCTTTCGATCCGCGACATCGTCCTCATCGACCGGCTCGACCTCGCGTTGAACGACGGTCTGTCGGTGCTCACCGGCGAGACCGGCGCCGGCAAGTCGATCCTGCTCGACGCCCTGTCGCTCGCGCTCGGCGGGCGCGGCGACGGCGGGCTGGTGCGTCACGGCTCTAAGCAGGGTGAGGTCTCCGCCGTCTTCGACCTGCCGGCGGCCCATCCGGCTCGGCGACTCCTCACCGACAATGGCTTCGACGATGACGGCGACCTGATCCTGCGCCGCGTCCAGAGCGCCGACGGGCGCACGCGCGTCTTCATCAACGACCGGCCGTCGAGCGTCGGTCTGATGAAGGAGGTGGGTGCGACACTGGTCGAGATCCACGGCCAGCACGACGACCGCGCGCTGGTCGATCCGGAAGCGCACCGGCTGCTTCTCGACGAGTACGGCGGTCTGACGCTGGAGGCGATGGCCGTCTCGCGCGCCTTCGACGACTGGCGCAAGGCGGAGGGCGAGCTCAACCGCCACCGCGCCCGCGTCGAGGCCGCCGCCCGCGAGGCCGACTATCTCCGCGCTTCGGTGGAGGAGTTGTCCGAACTCTCGCCGATCGCCGGCGAGGAGGAGCAACTGGCCGAAGAGCGCCAGCGAATGATGCGCTCCGAGAAGATCGCGACCGACGTCAACGACGCGCACGAGGAACTGTCGGGGCCTGCGTCGCCGATCCCGGGCCTTGGCAGCCTCCTGCGGCGGCTCGATCGCAAGAAGGACGAACTGCCGGGTCTGCTCGACGAGGCGATCGAGCGGCTGGAGGCCGGGCTCGACGCGCTGTCGGATGCGCAGATGAGCCTTCAGGGTGCGCTGCGCACCCTGGAGTTTGATCCGCGCGCGCTGGAAAAATGCGAGGAGCGCCTGTTCGCGCTGCGCGCGGCGGGCCGCAAGTACAACGTACCGGTGGACGATCTCGCCGACCTGACGGCGAAGATGGTGGGCGACCTTGCCGAGCTCGACGCCGGCGAAGAGCGGCTCGGCCATCTGGAAGCCGACGTCGCCGCCCGTCGCGACACCTTCGACCGCCTCGCGGCCGATCTTTCGGTGAAGCGGCACGAGACCAAGCGGCATCTGGAAGAGGCGGTGATGGGCGAGTTGCCCGACATGAAGCTGGAACGCGCCGCCTTCATCGTCGAGATCGCGACCGACCCCTCGGCCCGCACCGGCGCCGGTATCGACACGGCCGAGTTCTGGGTGCGTACGAACCCGGGCACACGTGCCGGTCCAATGATGAAAGTCGCCTCCGGCGGCGAGCTGTCGCGCTTCCTTCTGGCCCTGAAGGTTGTGCTCGCCGATCGCGGCTCGGCACCCACGCTCGTCTTCGACGAGATCGACACCGGCGTCGGCGGCGCGGTGGCGGATGCGATCGGTCGGCGCCTCGCGCGCCTGGCCTCGCGCGTGCAGGTCCTGTCGGTGACGCATGCGCCCCAGGTCGCGGCGCGGGCGACGACGCATCTCCTGATCTCGAAGGCGGAGACCGTGGCCGGCGACGAGCGCCTGTCGACGCGTGTCGCGACGATCGACGTATCCGCCCGTCGCGAGGAGATCGCGCGGATGCTGGCCGGCGACATCGTGACCGACGAGGCCCGCGCGGCGGCCGCGCGGCTGATCGGCCACGCCGGCTGACAGCCGGCTGCAGATACGGGATTTTCGCGCGGGCTGCCCCAGAATCGGTGTACCCGCCTCAGCGTCCCCGTTTCAGTCGAGCCAGCCCATGTCCGACCGTCCCGCCCTTGATGCGATGACCCCCGATGAGGCCGCAGCCGAGCTCGAGCGGCTGGCTCTGGAGATGGCCGAGCACGACCGGCGCTACTACGAGGACGACGCACCGACCGTCACCGACGCCGAGTACGACGCGCTGCGCAAGCGCAACGCGGCGCTCGAGGCGCGTTTCCCCGATCTCGTGCGCAGCGACTCACCCTCGCGAAAAGTCGGCGCCGCGCCCTCCGCGAAGTTCGCCAAGATCCGGCACGCCGTGCCGATGCTCTCGCTCGACAACGCCTTTTCCGACGAGGACGTCGCCGATTTCGCGCGGCGCGTTCGGCGGTTCCTGGGGCTCGGCGACGACGCAAGGCTCGCCATCACGGCCGAGCCGAAGATCGACGGACTGTCGCTGTCGCTGCGTTACGAGAAGGGTCGGCTCGTTTCGGCCGCAACGCGCGGCGACGGGCAGGTGGGCGAGGACGTGACCGCCAACGCGCGCACGCTGGACGACATTCCGGATCGGCTGAAGGGCTTTGCGCCGGACGTCTTCGAGGTGCGGGGCGAGGTCTACATGACCCATGCCGACTTTGCCGCCCTCAACGCCCGGCTCGTCGCCGAAGCGGGCGAGGGGGAAGGGGCGAAGGCCGCGCGCCAGTTCGCCAACCCGCGCAACGCCGCTGCCGGGTCGCTGCGCCAGAAGGACCCCAAGGTAACGAAATCGCGGCCGCTGCGCTTCTTCGCCTATGCGTGGGGCGAGACGAGCGAACTACCGGGGGAGACGCAGAGTGCGGTCGTCGCGGCGCTGCAGGACATGGGCTTCCAGACCAACACCGTTCCGCAGTTCGGGCAGGGCGAACCACTGATGCGGCGGCTCGACACTGTGGACGGCCTCATCGAGCACTACCGACGCATCGAGACGGCGCGTGCACGGCTCGGCTACGACATCGACGGCGTGGTCTACAAGGTTGACGACCTCGACCAGCAGCGCGAGCTCGGCTTCGTCTCGCGTGCGCCGCGCTGGGCGATCGCGCACAAGTTCTCCGCCGAGCAGGCGACGACCACCGTCGAGGAGATCGTCATCAATGTCGGGCGCACCGGCAAGCTCGCCCCGCTCGCCAAGCTGACGCCGGTGACGGTCGGCGGCGTCGTCGTCTCCAACGTGACGCTGCACAACGAGGACTACGTGGCCGGGCGCGATGCCGACGGCCAGCCGATCCGTGGCGGGCGCGACGTGCGCATCGGCGACACGGTGGTGATCCAGCGCGCGGGCGACGTGATCCCGCAGGTGGTGGACGTTGTCATCGAGAAGCGGCCGGCGGATGCACAGCCCTTCCGCTATCCCGACCACTGCCCGGTCTGCGGCTCGAAGGCCGAGCGCGAGATCAACCCGCGCACGGGACGGCTCGACTCCGTGCGCCGCTGCACCGCCGCGATGACGTGTCCCGCCCAGGCCAAGGAGGGGCTGAAACACTTCGTCTCGCGCAATGCCTTCGATATCGAGGGCCTGGGCGAGACCTTCGTCGAGGAGCTGTTCGACGCCGGCCTTCTGCGCCAGCCGGCGGACATCTTCCGGCTCGAGTTCGAGCCGCTGCGCGAGGCGATCGAGGCGCGACGCCGGGCGCTCTCCGAGGCTCGCCGGCAGGCCGAGGGAAAGGCCGAGCCGGCCAAACCCGCCAAGAAGGCGGAGACCTCGAAGGCGATCGACAATCTTCTTGCCGCGATCGACGCACGCAAGACCGTGTCGCTCGACCGCTTCATCTTCGCGCTCGGCATCCCCGAGATCGGGGAAAGCTCCGCCAAGGCGCTGGCACGGCATTTCGACGACGTGCCCACGCTGGTCGCGGGCATCGATGCTGCGCGCGATGGGCAACCGGGCGAGGATTGGGCCGAGCTCAGCGCGCTGCGCACCATCGGCGGGACGACGTTCGAACGCCTGATGGCGGTGGACGACGCCAAGCTCGCCGACTTCGACTGGAAGCCGCTGCGCGACGCGGATCTGAGTCTCAAGGCGAACCAGCGCGTGGTCCTGCGCGAGCGCTACGGCGAGGAGGGCGACGGGTTCGTCGAGGCCCTTCGCCGCGCCAAGGCGGGCGGTCCGGGCGAGGCGTTCCTCCGGCTCACGCGCGACAGCGACATCGGCACGGTCGCGACGCTGTCGTTGATCCACTTCTTCGCCGAGCTGCACAACCGCGAGGCGGTCGGGGCGCTGCTGAAGGCCAGCGTTTCGACCACCAACGAGCGGGCAGCTTCGCCGCCGGCGTCCTCGCCCGTCAACGGCAAGACGGTGGTCTTCACCGGCACCCTGGAGAAGATGACGCGCTCCGAGGCCAAGGATCGGGCGGAAGCGCTGGGGGCGAAGGTGTCCGGATCGGTGTCGAAGAAAACCGACCTCGTGGTCGCCGGACCCGGTGCCGGCTCCAAACTGACCGACGCCCAGAAGCATGGCGTCAAGGTGATCTCCGAGGACGACTGGCTTGCGCTGATCGGGGAAGCCTGATTCAACCGGGCATCCCATCCGCCCGGAATGCCATGACCGTCGTCGCCCTCGATTTCGAGACCGCCAACCAGAGCCCCGACAGCGCCTGTGCGATCGGCCTCGCCTTCGTGGAAGGCGACCGGATCACGCGGCGGTTCCACACGCTGATCCGGCCGCCGGAGATGCGCTTCGACTGGGGCAACATCCGCGTCCACGGCATTCGGCCGGAGGACGTGATGGACGCGCCGAGCTTCGCTGACGTGTGGGACGAAATCTCCGACGTCTTCGACGGCGCGCTGGTGCTGGCGCACAACGCCTCGTTCGACATGAACGTCCTCAAGCGTTCGGCCGCGCGGTTCGGGCTTGACCTGCCGGCGTTCCGCTCGTTCTGCACCGTCTCGATGGCGCGCCGGCTCTGGCCGGACGAGCCGAGCCGCAAGCTCTCGGCGCTGGCGACGAAGTTCGGCATCGGGTTCCGCCACCACGACGCGGGGGAGGACGCCTTTGCCTGCGCGGCGATCGCGCTGGAGGGCGTTCGCGCGGCGGGCGCGGTGGACGTAAAGCACCTTGCCGCCACGATGGGTCTCGCGCGCACGGTGACGGCCGATGCGGCGCCGCGCAAGGGCGGGGTCGCTGCGCGTGCCATGGCGGCACGTGGCGTGACGACGCCTGGCCAGCTTCGCTTCCGCGTCGCCGGAAGCCGCGGCACCCCTTACGAGATCGAAGCGATACCGAACGCACGAGGACAGCTGCGCCTCGCCTGCACCTGTCCGGCCTCGCGCT
The DNA here is from genome assembly GCF_900113065.1 of Aureimonas phyllosphaerae. Classification (GTDB taxonomy): domain Bacteria; phylum Pseudomonadota; class Alphaproteobacteria; order Rhizobiales; family Rhizobiaceae; genus Aureimonas; species Aureimonas phyllosphaerae. The sequence continues at coordinate 384,989 of NZ_FOOA01000001.1, read as the reverse complement.
TTCGCGCCGACTGCAAGCACCGCGCCGCATTGCGGCTCGGCGATCTCTCCGCCGTGGTCGGGCTGACGCCGGACATCGAGCGGGTGCTGGCGGCCGTCCTCTCTTCGCCGATGCGCGGCGCCGCCTGACCGAACGCTCCCCCAAACGAAAAGCCCGCCGGTTCCGATGAACCGACGGGCCTCGTTCGATGACGTGTTGGAAGGGCTCAGGCTTACTGGATGGCCGAGAGCTTCCACTCGTCCTTGAAGTCGCGCAGGAAAGTCCAGACTTCGGTGGACTCGACCGGTGCGCCGCCGCCTTCGCGGATCGCACCCGTTTCGCGGTCGCGCACGGTCTCGACCATCGAGTATCGCATGGCGACGGTCGCGTATTCGCGCGAGCCTTCCTTCCAGCTTTCCGCCACGTCGCCCTGCAGCAGCGTCACGTCGCGCGCTTCGACGCGGATGCCCTTCGAGGCGTTGGTCGCCAGTTCCTCGGACAGGTAGGAGGCGACCTCCGGCGTCGTGATCTCGCGCAGCTTGGCGTAATCCTCGCGGCTGAACGCGTCCTGCAACGTCTGGAGGCGGTTCTCGAAGATATCGAGGTCGGCCGCAGTGATGCGAAGCTGATCGACGCCCGGAGCCCCGGTCGGGGCGGCGGCCTGCGCGCCGGCATAGCCACGCGCGCCGGCGGCCTGACCCCCTTGCGGGGCGCGCTGGCCGAGGCCTTCGTACATCGAGCGATTGCCCATCTCGTTCGGGCGCCCGCCGGCCATCGCCGTCTGGCCTGCCGAGCGGCGACGGAACAGGCGGATCACGAACCAGACCACGAGACCGATCAGCAGCGCCTGGACCAGCAGGCCGAGCATGCCGGCCAAGCCGCCGAAGCCGGTGCCCATCAGGAGGCCGAACAGGCCGCCGATCACGAGGCCGCGCATCAGCGCGCCACCGAAGCCGCCGCCGAACAGGCCCGAGCGCGCGCCCGGACGCGCCGCCGCAGCCGCGCCGGCGGCTGGAGCGGCCGCGCTCGGCGAGGTCATCGAACGCTGGACCGGAGCCGCCGCAGGCGCGGTATTGGTGGCCGGTGCGGACTGATAGGTGCGCGCGCCCCGGCTGCCGAAGCTGCCGCCGCGCCGCGCCTCAGCGTAGTCGATCGCCGCAAGCGAAAAGGTCAACGCCAGCACGCTCATGAGAGCGAGCCCGCGCGTCTTGGCCGAGGTGCCCATCGGGTCGTTTCCTTCCGGTCTGCCGTCTATCCTGCGGTCTCATATAGGAGGCCGGGTTGAGGGCTGGAAAGGATTCGCCCCAGCGATGAGGGCGCGGGACGATCACAACTTCGAAAGCTGCAGAGCTGTTCAGCTTATTCGGCGACGATCCGGGACTTGCTGAAATATTGCATCATGGCCCGCAGAGGCCGGGGCGTTGCGTCTTCGTCACGAAAATCGCCTGCGGGAGCGTAAATACTCCCGATGATTTCGCCGCGATGCGACAGGCGCAGTTTCATCTCGGGATCGGGCGACAGCGCGTCTTGCCAGTTGGCTGCGCGCGCCTGCAGGATCTCGCCGTATCGAGCAATGTCATGGGCGATCGCGGCCGGCATATGGGCGGCACTGCTCGCCACCGCGACGACCGATGCGACGGCCATCCAGGCGACGCCCCGGCGCCGAAGCGGCACGGCCCAAGGAGACCATGCGAGCAACCAGCCGATGGCGACCAGCGCCACGACGACCAGTTGCGAACGGATGGTCTGATGACGCTCGCAGCAGTTCACGCCGAACTGGTAATAGGCAGCGAAGAGCGAGAACAGGGCGCTCGCCAGAGCCGCGAGCGCGAAGCACGCGACGACGAGGCGCAGGCCAGATTGCTCGGTGCCAGGGATGCGTGAAAAGGCGAGGATGCAAAGGACGAGAAGCGCTGCGCGGGATACGAGACCGAGCGCGAACCCTTGCGGTGTGGATGGTCCGAGGTCGATTGACAGCGCGTCGGCGGGGAAGGTCGACAGCGACCATCCGATGCTGGGCAGGGGGTGGCGCGCAATGGTCGCGTCGAAGATCTCGGCCTCGCTTCCGAACCTCGCGTTCGCCAGCATGAACAGGATGGTCAGGCCGGCAAGCAGCGGGGCGAGAAACATCGCGTCCCGCCGGCGCACCGCAAGTGCGCCCGTGTCGCGCCAGCGTCCGCCGACGGAAAGCAGAAGGCCTGCCGCGCCGAAGGCGACCGCGAAGAAGGCGCCGACCTCCGAGGCCATCGCCGCCAGCGAGACGCAGCCTGCGACCAGCCCATCGAGGCGACCGGTTCGATGCCCGGCCAAAACGAGGCACAGCAGGGGAGCCGCGATCAGGGCGATGGACGGGATGTAGGCCGCAGCCGCCTGCGACCAGTAGAACACTTCCGCCACCGGGTGCCCGGACAGGAAAAGGGCGAGAACCGTCAGGGCGACCAGTAGAGCCGCCCGGCGCGCGACGGGATCACTCGTCCGAATCAGCGCCGCCGGCGCGAGACAGGCGAGGATCAGAAGGCTCCAGAGGCAGAGGAGAAACGTGCCCGTCAATTGCCGCCCGGTCGCGTGGACGACGGAGGAATAGACGTAGAGCAGCGTCTCCGAGAGCGGGCGGGGGCTCCAACTCGTGAATCGACCGAAAAGTGCGGACAATCCCCTGTCGCGAAAGGCCCTCATCATCAGAAGCTCGTCCATCTGCCAGTGGCCGAGCGGCGTGAGCGCAAGCATCGCCAGAACGAGTACGATGGGAAGAGCTATGGCCAGCACAAGGACAGCCGCGCTTTGCGGATGGCTTGCTGCAAGTCGCTGACCGCGCACGCGTAAGTCGAAGAGGGCAGACACGATGAGCCTTCAGGTCTTGGGCTGGCCGATCGCCGTCGCGAAAGACCAGCGGGCGTTGAGCGCGTAGGTGGCAAAGAGGCAGAAGGCGGTCGCAGCGATCTGGGCGGACAGCGGCTGCCAGCGCGCCCAGCCGACCAGCAGCGTGACGATCGACAGGTTGAGGACGAGGCCGAACGCCGCAACGGCAAGAAATCGGGGGGCCGCCTCGCGATGCGGATGCTGCGAGGCGAAGGTGACGGAGCGGTTCAGCCAGTAGTTCACGACGGCCCCGAGAACATATCCGGCGCAGGAGGCAAGAAGCACCGGGGCCGTGAGCGACAGGAGGCCGAGGAAGAGTCCGTAGTGCGCGGTCGTGCCGGCGCCGCCGACCAGCGCGTAGGCGAAGAAGCGCCGAAGCGACCGGTCCATCGCCGTCACGAGCGCTCGCTCGAAGGCTCGCCGCCGAAGCGAGCGCGCACGAAGTAGAGGGGGCGGCGCTTCGACTCCATGTAGATGCGGCCGATATACTCGCCGATCATGCCCATGCCGATCATCTGCAGGCCGCCGAACAGGAGGATCAGGACGGTGAGCGACGCGTAGCCCGGCACGTCGACGCCGAGGACCAGCGTGCGAACGGCGACGGCGAGCGCATAGACCAACGCGCCGGCCGCCACGACGAAGCCGGCATAGGTCCAGATCCGCAGCGGCAGGGTCGAGAAGCTGGTGATGCCTTCGAGCGCTAAGTTCCAGAGCTTCCAGCCGGAGAACTTGCTGCGGCCCGCCGCCCTGGGCTGACGGACATAATCGACGCAGGCAGTGCGGAAGCCGGCCCAGGCGAACAGGCCCTTCATGAAGCGGCAGCTTTCCGGCATCGCGTTCAGCGCGTCGACGACGCGGCGGTCCATCAGGCGGAAGTCGCCGGCATTCTCCGGCAGGTCGATGTCGGTCATCCGGCCGTGGAGGCGATAGAAGGCGTTCGCGGTCTCGCGCTTCAGAAAGCCGTCGCAGGACCGGTCGACGCGCCGCGCGATCACCACCTCGAACCCCTCGCGCCACCGCTCGACGAGGCGCGGGATCACTTCGGGCGGGTCTTGCAGGTCGGCGTCGAACGGAACGACGGCGTCGCCGCGCGCCTCGGTCAGGCCCGCCGACAGCGCCGCTTCCTTGCCGAAGTTGCGCGACAGGTCGACGACGCGGATCGACGGATCGCGCAGCGTCTGCCCGATCAGGAAGGCAAGCGTTCCATCCGTGCTGCCGTCGTTGACGAAGACGATCTCGTGCCGCAGCCCTGGCAAGGCCCGAAGGATCGGTTGCATGCGCTCGAGAAAAAGCGGCAGCACCTCCTCCTCGTTGAAGCAGGGAACCAGGAGCGAGACGAGCGGAGCTTGAGGTTCGTCCTCGTCGATCCGCGACGCCCAATAGGTCTCGTTGCTGTCCTTCGGCACGCGCGACACCAACCATAGGTTGCGTAATGCCGTGTCCTTGTCATTCCGAGGGTTGCGTTGGCAAGTGCAATTCGTCGGCCTTGCTCAACTTTCGGTGGAGTCCCACCGATCTAAGAAAGCCTCGGGCGACAGCGTCTGCATGTCGGCCACAGCCTCGAACAGCTTTTCCTTCGGCCAGTCCCACCAGGCGAGCCTTTGGAAGCCTGCCGCGACCTCGGGCGAAAAGCGCGCTCGCAGCACGCGGGCGGGAACGCCGGCGACGATCGTGTAGGGTTCGACGTCTCGGCTAACCACCGCGGACGCGCCGATCACGGCCCCGGTCCCGATCGAGACGCCGGGCAGGATCACCGCCCCGTGGCCGATCCAGACATCGTGGCCGATCTCGACGCGGCGTGCGAGGCGACGCTCGCGGAACTGCTCGTCGACGCCTTGCCAGCGGAAATACTCGTTCGGCCGGTAGCTGATCTTGTGGGTGGTCACGCGCTCGACGGGGTGTTCCAGCGCATTGATGCGCACGTGCGCGGCGATCGAGCAGAACTTGCCGATCACGGCGTGCGTCGCTTCGCCGCCGCGCTCAAAATAGGTGTAGTTGCCGATCGCGACGTCGCGCAGCACGACGCGCGGACCGATGTCGCAATGGCGGCCAAGGCGCGTCTGCTTCAGTTCGGCGCTCGGATGGATGCGCGGCTCGTCGGGCCGGAACCGCAGATCGTCGCTCGCCGGCTCGCCGTCCTTCATTCCGCCCTCGGTCCGTGTTCTGCCGCGGCCTTGGATGCGGCGGATCAATCCTGTATCCGAGACCGCATCGAAGGAGCAATGCGATGACCGATCCGACCCCTGGCCCCAGCCGACGCCGACTGCCGGTGCTGCGCTACGCGCTGTGGTTCCTTGTGGCGGCGGTGCTGGCGCTTTTGGTTCTCGTCTGGGCCTTCGGCCGGGCCGAGATGCAGGAGGTGTCGGATGCCGCGCCCTTCGGCACCAGCTTTTCGCTGGTCGACCAGAACGGTGCGCCGGTCACCGAGGCGGCGCTGCGCAGCCGCCCGACCGCCTTGTTCTTCGGCTTCACCCATTGCCCCGACGTCTGCCCGACGACGCTCTATGAACTGAGCGGCTATCAGAAGGCGCTGAAGGAGAAGGGCAAGGATCTCGGCATCGTGTTCGTGACGGTCGATCCCGAGCGCGACACGCCGGAGATCCTGAAGACCTATGTCGGCGCCCTGTCGCCGGACATCACCGCCGTCACTGGCAAGCCGGAGGACGTCGCGGCGATGCTGAAGGGCTACGGCGCCTATTCCAAGAAGGTGCCGCAGGGCGACGACTACACGATGGATCACACCGCATCCGTGATCCTTCTCGACAGGGCGGGGCGCTTCGTCGGCACCATCGCCTACGGCGAGAACCCCGACACCGCGCGGGGCAAGCTGGAGCGGCTCGTCACGCTGTGACGGGGTGGGCGGTCCGGCCGCCGGTTCATTTTCGAGAAGTGAGGTCGTGTTGGGTCAGGTCCGTTTCCATGCGCGCTCCGAGCGCCCGCCCGCCGAGGCGCTTTATGACCGGCTCGACCAGCGGTTCGGCGAGGAGGGCTCGCCCGTCGCGCTGACCGAGATCGACGAGGCCGCCCAAATCTTCGAGGTGTCCGTCTATTTCGAGGATGCCGAGACTGTGGACCTCGACGCCGTCCGGGAAGCGTTCGCCGACTTCGAGCCGGAGCGCGAGGACCTGCCGGAGATCGACTGGATGGCCGAGGTGCTGGCCGGGCTCAAGCCGGTTCGCGCGGGGCGCTTCCTGGTGCATGGGGCGCACGATCGACACAAGGTGCTGCCCAACGACCTGGCGATCGAGATCGAGGCGGGACAGGCTTTCGGCACCGGCCACCATGGCACAACCGCCGGCTGCCTCACGATGATCGAGACCGTGGTGCGTCGCCGCCGGCCGCGCAACGCGCTGGATCTTGGCACCGGCAGCGCCGTGCTGGCGATCGCCTTCGCCAAGCTGGCGCGGCGTCCCGTGCTGGCGACCGACATCGACCCGGTCGCGATCGCCGTCGCGCGCGACAACGTACGGGCCAACGGCGTCGCGCGTTATGTCGAGACGGCGACAGCCACCGGCTTCGGCTCGCCGGCCTTCCGGCGCTCGGCGCCCTTCGATCTCGTGATCGCCAACATCCTCGCCGGGCCGCTGATGCAACTCGCCCCGCAGGTGGCGCGGCATCTTTCCGACGACGGCGACGTCGTCCTGTCGGGGATCCTCGACCGGCAGCGCGATGCGGTCCTGTCCGCCTATCGTATTCAGGGCCTGTTCCACCGGCAGACGCTGCGGCGCGGCGAGTGGGTCACGCTGCATCTCTGCCGCAACCGCGCCGGAGCGCTTTGATCGGACGGGGAGGGGCGGGAAGCCGCAGCGAGCCTTCGAACGACAAAAGGCCCGGCAATCTGCCGAGCCCTTTCAATTTCGCATGGGAGAGCGAGGCGAGCCTCGCGCCGCCGGTCAGGGACGCTGCGGTGCGCTCGCCTCGAACATCGAGCCGCGGCGCGAGATCATGTGGATCGTCGGCTCGGACTCCAGATACATCGGACGGGCAGTACCATGGGCGAAGCGGCTGGACGGACGGGCGCGGTCGGCTCCCGGACGGCGGGCGGTGGCGCCGATCTGCGTCGGGAAGGACCCGGTACGTTCGGTGCGGACGTTCAACATGCTAACCTCTCGGGACTGCTTTCTCGGGCTCCCTGAGACATATATGCTGCATCGCGATATGAGCAGCTACCCCTTCCGGCGCATAGGTCCCCCGTCGAAGTTGCACGGCAATTCGTGCAAAATCTTCATCATTCCTTCACGAAAGGCTTGATCCGGGTCGGCCGCGACGCTGCTACTTCTCGTCCAGCATCTTCTGCAGTCGTTCGCTGACCACGTCGAGAGCGACGTCCATCGCCTCGAGCGACCGGTCGATCTCCTGCCTTTGATCCTGAAGCACGACCTTCTGCTCGGCCATGCGCTGGAGCGCCACCTCGAGCTGCTTTCGCGCTCCGTTCGGCTGGTGGTAGACGTCGATGATCTGCTTGGCCTCGGTCAGCGAGAAGCCGAGAAGCTTGGCCGTCAGCACGAGCCGCAGGCGCATGCGGTCGCGGCGCGAATAGATTCGCGTCGTGCCCTGTCGCTCGGGCTGGAGGAGCCCCCGGTCCTCATAGAACCTCAGGGTACGCAGCGACACTCCGAACTCGCGGGCAAGATCGCCGATGCGGAAGCTGTCCCCGACCTCGCTTGAACCCTCGGAGCCATAGCCCAGAAGGGTTTCGATGCTCAGACCGGCTTCTGTCTCGTCGTTCGGATCGTCCGACTTCGGATGTTTCATGATGTCTCACTCATCACCCGCCCATAACACACGAGTGTACTTCATCGCGACCATGATTTCGTAAGCCTGCCGCATGAAAAATATTTATCGGTGCAGGCGCCGGATCGACAAGGCGCGACGGGTCCAAATCCAGCCTCGCTCCCGGTTAGGTTTTTAAATCCTTAACCAGAGGACCACTGCTTAACCCTTCGTTAAGCCGCGCGGTCGTGAACTCAGGCAGAGCGGTCGTGCCCGCAGGCAGGCGGCGGCGGGCGGCGGAAGGAGCGGGACATGGGGCAGAACGAAGCGAAGGTGAGGCAGCGTCCCGAGGATGCGCCGGCGGCGTCGGACGGGTCGTTCTCGTCGCTCAGCAAGACGCTGGAAGATCTGGAGCAGCGGTTGAGTCGTCTGTCGTCCACCAAGACGGCCGCGGCCGCGCCGGCCGAGGAGCCGGCGGAGGCCACCGCGACCCGATCGGCCGGTGAGAAGCTGCGCGTCGCGGCCGAGGCGCGCCGTGCCCGCCGTCCCTCGCTGACCGCCGCCGTATCCAACGTTGCCGTCGAAAGCGTGCTCGCCTCCGAGGCGGACGAGCCGCATCGCCGGGCCGCCGCCGGCCGTCGCATCGGCACCATCGCTGCCGAGGTCGAGCAGCTGCAGATGCAGAATGCCTCGATCGCGCTGATCAAGGATCTGGCGGCCGAGCTGACCCTTCTGCGCGGCGACATCCAGAGCCGCATCGGCACCGACACCGACGAGCGCATCCGCGATCTCCAGACTTCGTTCGCCGAGTTGAAGCGCATGATCTCCGAGCGCGACGCGCCCGAGAGCATCGGCGCCGAGATCTTCGAGATCATGGAGCAGCTGACCGAGCTGACCGCCGGCACCGCCGACCAGGCGTCGCTCGAGGCGCTGCGCGGTGATCTCGACGCGGTCGCCCTGATGGTCGGGCAGATGGCTCGCGAGGAGTCGCTCGAGGCCGTCAAGCGCCGCTGGGACGCGTTCGAGACGCGCATCTCCGAGCACATGTCGCTTGACGCCGAAGCCAAGCGCAACCTGAAGGTCGAACTGGAGCGCCTGCGCACCTCGCTGCGTTCGCTCGCCACGGAAGACCAGGTGCTCGCGGTCCAGCAGCGCTGGGAGGAGTTCGAGGCCCGTTACCTCGATACCGCCCGCGTGCAGGCCGAGGAGTCGGTCGCCAACGTCCTACGCACCGAGCTTGACGGCCTGCGCGAGAAGCTCGACGCGATCGTCGCCGAGAATGGCCAGGAGGCGATGGACGCCCGCTTCGAGGCGCTCGCCGAGCGTCTCGACATCGGTGAGCTGGAGGCCGGCGTCAGCCGTCTCGGCGAGCGGATGCGCGAGATCGAGCACGCGCTCATGCGCATGCCCGAAATCCTGCAGATCGACCAGCTCGAAATGCGCGTCGCCGCGCTTGCCCAGAGCATCGAGATCCTGACGCAGGAGGTGCGCGAGCCCGACCTGTCGCATTTCGCCCTTCTCGAGGAGCGCCTCGACGAGATCGCTGCGGCGCTCGCCAGCCAGCCCGCCCCAGCGGTCGCGCAGATCGACATGGCGCCGGTGGAGCGCATCGAGGCGCGCGTCGCCGACCTCACCGGCCGGATCGACAAGCTGGCCGACCAGCGCGGCGTCGAAGCCCTGTCGTCGCAGATCGCGGCGCTGGCCGAGCGCGTCGAGGACATCGGCGCGGCCGCGCCCACGTCCGATCTCGGCGAGCGGATCGACACGCTGGCCGAGCGCGTCGAGACCCTGTTCCGCCGCACCGGCGGTGCCGACACGGCGGCCTTCGAAGAGCGCCTGACGGCGATCGCACAGCGTCTCGAGGACTCCGCTTCGGCGCGCGTCGTCGACCCCGAGGTCATCGTCGCCCTGGAAACGCAGATCACCCGCATGACGCAGATCCTGGCCGGCGTGCCGGGTGCGTCGGTGGAGGATGCCGGCGCCGTCAGCCAGCGTCTCGATGCGATCGAGCGCCAGCTCGACGAGAACCGCGACAACGTCGTCGCCGCGGCCCGTGCGGCGGCCGAAGAGGCTGTGCGGCGCATGAGGGTCGAGGACGCGCGTCGCGAGACCGGCTTCGTCCAGGAACTCGCGCAGGACATGCGCAACCTCGAGGCCCTGTGCCGCGAGAGCGACGAGCGCACCTTCGGCGTGTTCGACGCGGTCCATGCGACGCTTCTGAAGATCGTCGAGCGTCTCACCCTGATCGAGCAGGAAATGCGCGGCCAGCCGGTCGAGCGTGCGGCGGCCCCGATGCTGCGTCCCGCCACGATCGAGACCGCCCCGATCGCCGAGGCTCCGGTTTCGGTGACGCCGCCGGCCGCGGAGATCGTCGCCGCGTCCGACGCGCCGGTCTTCGCCGAGCGCGCGGCTGCGGCCGACGCGGCGGCGGACGAGGAGCCCAAGGGCCTGCGCGCCGCGCTCCAGCGCCATATCGGACGCCGGACCGCGCGCACGAAGGCCGACGCCAGCGCCGTGCCGAGCCTTGCCGAGCGCATCCGCCCGACCCCGATCGTCGAGGAGTCGACCTCGGTCGATGCCCCCTCGTCGGAGGCCGACGAGCCTAAGGCTGCGGTTCTCGAGGCGCCCGAGCTCGACCCGGCCGACAGCCTGATCTCGCGCGAGGCCAACCGCCCGCTGGAGCCGGGCTCCGGCGCGCCCGACATCGCCGCCCTCATCGAGCGCGTCCGCCAGCAGCAGCGCGGCGAGGAGCCGGCGCCCGAGCCGATGGCGAAGGCCGACTTCATCGCCGCCGCCCGCAAGGCCGCCATGGCCGCCGCGGCCGAGGCGGAGGCCCTGCGCGAGCGCGAGGAGCGCGGCGAGGATCTGGCCGGCAAGCCGGCCGCCAACCGCCGCAAGCCGATCCTGATGGGCGTCGGCGCCGTGCTTCTGGCCCTGATGGCCGTGCCGTTCGGCATCGATCGTCTGTCGCCGAAGCAGGAGGCCGCTGTCGGTCTCGGCGAGACCGCCACCGTTGCCGCCGCACCCGCACCGGTCGCCGTGCCCGAGACATCCGCGGTATCGTCCGAGCCGGTGGATGTCGCCGCCCTCGCTCGCCAGCCCATGCCTGCCGAGATGCCGTCGATGACGGAAACCGGTCCCGCCGTCGCGGAGGCTCCCGCCGCCCCGGCGATCCCGCAGGGCTTCGCGGAAACCGCGCCGGCTCGTCCGGACATGGTCGATGTCCCCTCGCAGACGTCGGTCGCCGAGCCGAGCCCCGCGCCGCTCGTCGAGACCGCGGTGGCGTCGCCTGCTGCCGTCGAGCCGGGCGCGCTTCTCGCCTCGGTGCGCCAGCAGCTTCCCGAAGCGGCCCGTGGCGCCATGCCCGCGCTGCCCCAAGGCATCGCGTCCGAGGCGCTCGCCAAGGCGGTCAGCGCCGAGGACCCGAAGGCCCTTTTCGAGATCGGCCTGCGCGTGATGGAAGGGCGCAACGCGCCGAGCGATCCCGCAGCGGCGCTCGCCTGGTTCGCCCAGTCCGCGACGCGCGGCTTCGCGCCGGCGCAGTACAGCCTCGGCACGCTCTACGAGAAGGGCAACGGCGTGGAGCGCAACGCGGCCACGGCTCGCGACTGGTATCTCCTGGCCGCCGAGCAGGGCAATGTGCGCGCCATGCACAACCTCGCGGTGCTCTATGCCACCGGGATCGACGGCAAGTCGGAGCCGGCGAACGCCGCCAAGTGGTTCATCCAGGCCGCCGACCACGGCATGCGCGACAGCCAGTACAACCTCGGCATCCTGTTTGCCCGCGGTGCCGGCGTCGAGCAGGACCTCGCCAAGTCCTACCGCTGGTTCGGCATCGTGGCATCGGCGGGCGACAAGGACGCCGCCGCCAAGATGCAGGAGGTCGGCAAGACCATGTCGCCCGAGCAGCGTCAGGCGCTCGATACCGAAATCGCCAGCTGGAGCGCGCAGCCGCGCGTCGAGACCGCCAACACGGTCGAGATCCCGGACGACTGGTCCGAGACCGCCGGCCGTACGGCCTCGGTCGACATGAGCCGCGCCATCCGCAACGTCCAGGCGATCCTGATCAAGCTCGGCTACGATCCCGGCCAGCCGGACGGCAAGGTCGGCGCCCGGACCGAAGCGGCGATCCGCCAGTTCCAGGGCAAGGCCGGCCTCGAGGCGACCGGCAAGGTCGACGAGCCGCTGATCCGCGCGCTTCTGGAGCGCAAGGACGCCTGAGACCCGGCGCTTCGCGTTTGACTTGGGGGAGGGGTTCGGGCCAAGAGGTCCGGACCCCTTTTCCGTTCCGGTGGATCGGCTTGGCGGAACCGCGCGCGTGACATTCTATCTCCCGATCGCCGAGATCACCGTCAACGTCTTCGTCATCGTCGGGATGGGCGCGGCCGTCGGCTTCCTGTCGGGCATGTTCGGGGTGGGCGGCGGCTTCCTGATCACGCCGCTCCTCATCTTCTACAACATCCCCCCCGCGGTCGCCGTCGCCACCGGCGCCAACCAAGTGATCGCCGCGTCGTTCTCCGGGGCGCTCGCGCACTACAAGCGCGGCACCGTCGACCTGAAGCTCGCCGCCATGCTGATCGGCGGGGGCGTCGTCGGATCGGTAGTGGGCGTCGGCGTCTACACGCTCCTGCGCCGGATCGGCCAGCTCGATCTCGCGGTCTCCATGCTCTACGTCGTGATGCTCGGCACCGTGGGCGTCCTGATGATGAACGAGAGCCTGCGCGCCATGCGCCGGGTGCGCAGCGGCGGTTCGGGCGAGGTGCTGCGGCGTTCCGGCCACCACAGCTGGGTGCACCGCCTGCCGTTCAAGACCCGCTTCAAGCGGTCCAAGCTCTACGTCTCGCTGGTGCCCGTGCTCGGCCTCGGCTTTATCATCGGCCTCCTCGGATCGGTGATGGGCGTCGGCGGCGGTTTCATCATGGTGCCGGCGATGATCTATCTCCTGCGCGTCCCGACGAGCGTCGTGATCGGCACGTCGCTGGTCCAGATCATGGTGACGGCGGCCGCCACCACCGTGTTGCAGGCTGCCACCAACGAGACGGTGGACGTGGTGCTTGCCTTCCTCCTGATGCTGGGTGGCGTGGTCGGGGCGCAGTTCGGCGCCGAGGCTGGCCGCAAGCTTCGCGGCGAGCAGCTTCGAGCGCTTTTAGCGCTCCTCGTGCTTGCGGTTGCCGGCCGGCTTCTGGTCGAGCTCGTCGTGCCGCCCTCCGAGCCCTATTCCATCACGCTGCCGAGCGGAGAGAGCGGGTGAGGGCGCGGCGGAGCCTCATGGCCGCGGCGCTCGTTCTCCTGCTGCCGGCTGCGGCGCTGGCGCAGGACAACCCGGCACCCCTCACCGAGACGTTCGAGATCGGCCTGTCCACCGAGACGATCTCCGTCGGCACCAACTTCGGCGGCTCGCGCCTCGTCGTCTTCGGCGCGCTGGACAATGCCGATCAGCGCCTCGTGCGCCAGGGGCGCTACGACATCGTGGTGATCCTGGAAGGTCCGCGCCGCGACATCGTGGTCCGCGAGAAGGAACGCACGCTCGGCCTCTGGATCAACCGCGCGGCCGAGCGCTTCAACGGCGTGCCGAGTTCCTACTCGCTCGTCTCGACGCGGCCGCTGCGCGACATCGCTCCGGCGGTGACGCTGCGCCAGCTCGACATCGGCGTCGAGAACCTCGAGTTCGACGCGCCAAGCCTTCGCACCGTGCGTCCGGAGCGCAAGGCGGAGTTCTCCGACGCGGTGAAGCGTCTCGGCGAGCAGTCGGCGCTCTACGGCCAGACCTCTGGCGGGATCGAGTTCGTCAGCGCCACCCTGTTTCGCGCCAATCTCCAGCTGCCCGCCGATCTGCCGGTCGGCCGCCACGTCGCGCGTGCGATCCTGTTTCGCGAAGGGATCTTCGTGCGAGAGAGATCGAAGGATCTTTGGGTGGTCAAGACGGGCGTCGAGAGCCAGATATCCCGCTTCGCCGCGACGAACGGCTTCTTCTATGGGCTGCTCGCCGTCGGGGTGGCGGTGTTCACCGGCTGGTTCGGCCGGCTTGTCTTCAAACGGGACTGATCGAAAATGCACGACGACGCTTCATCCGCCCTGCCGCGCAGCCGGGCCGAGCAGATGGTCCGCGCGGCCTGGATTCTTGGCCTCGGCGGCCTGGTGCCCTTCTTCGTCGGCGCCTGGATGATCGTGACGGGGTCCGAGGTCATCCCACTTCCCGATCTGCCCTTCGTGGTCCTCTCCTACGGCGCGGTGATCCTGTCCTTCCTCGGCGGCATCCGCTGGGGCGCGGCGCTGAACGAGCCAGGCCGCCAGAGCCCGACGACGCTGGCGCAGTCCGTCATCCCGGCGATCTTCGCCTGGGTCTGCACGCTGCTTCCCTCGCCGTGGTCCTTCGTCGGGCTGGCGGTCGCCTTCGCCGTGCAGGGGGTCTGGGACGTCACGGCAATCCGTGCCGGGCGCATCACGACGCCTTGGTTCGCGCCGCTGCGCATCGTGCTCACCGTCGGTGCGGTCGTCGCGCTGGCGATCACTGCCTATGCCTCGGCGCAGCCGCTGGCCTACTGAGGCTCAGCCACGGCTGAGCGAGGCGAACGGGATCGGATAGATCCGCGCCGCGCCGATCACGTAGGCGCGCGCCGTCTCTGGCCGGAACAGGCCGGCGAACGGCGCGCTGAGGACGTTCAGCCCGCCAGTCGTCACGCCGAAGGACGGCATCACCATGCGCGCGCCGTCGCTGGCGAAGCACGGACCCCGTACGCTGCGACCGTTGCCGCTGACGCGCGCGGACGGATGCAGATGGCCGGCGACCTCGCCGGCCCGTGCCCCTGGCGTCGGCTCATGCCGGAAATGCCAGGGCCCGATCGAAACCTCCTCGGCGCAGACCCCACCGAGACCGGCGGGCGGTTCCGGATCATGGTTGCCCTCGATCCAGATCCAGTCGCGGCCGGCCATCGCGGCCTTGAGGCGGGTGCGCGGCTCGTCTGGCATCAGGCCCGCGCCATGCCGGTCGTGGAAGCTATCGCCGAGCGCCACGACGACGTGCGGCTGGTAGCGGTCGAGCGCGGCCTCCAGCAGCAGGAGCGTCGCCTGCGTGTCGTAGGGCGGCAGGAACATGCCGCGCCGGGCAAAAGCCGCGCCCTTTTCGAGATGGAGGTCGGAGACGACCATCAGCCGCTCGGCCGGCGCATAGAGGACGCCGGAGGGGTCGCACACGACGTCGCCGCCGTTCAGCACCGTCTCGAACCCCGGCGCTTCGCCCTGCCGCATCCGGCGATGGATCATGTTCATGCGTTCTGCGTCCGGGTCGTCCATGTTCCTGAAGCGTTCTTGGAATCGATAAATGGCGGCGAAGGCAAGGCGGTGCGACGATCGGCACTTGATTCCGGCGCCGGTGCAAGACATTAAGAAACTGCACAATGGACCCGGCGCGCCGGGTGGCTATGCCGGGCGCCTATCCCTCGGCCAATCCAGCGACGTCCAGACTCCTCGCGATCGAGCCCTAAGGGCTTCCGGCGTCGCCGAGATCCTCGTTGTTTCCGCTCATGTTTTCGACCGATAACCTCCGGGCCGAATGGCTCGGCAATGTCCGTGGCGATCTTTTGTCCGGCCTCGTGGTGGCGCTCGCGCTCATTCCCGAGGCGATCGCCTTCTCCATCATCGCGGGCGTCGACCCGCAGGTGGGACTCTACGCCTCGTTCTCCATCGCCGTCCTGACCGCCATCTTCGGCGGCCGGCCCGGCATGATCTCGGCCGCCACCGCGGCGACCGCCGTCCTCATGGTCACGCTGGTGCGCGACCACGGGCTGCAATACCTCTTCGCCGCGACGGTGCTGGCGGGCCTCGTGCAGATGGCGGCCGGGTTTCTCCGGCTCGGCGACCTCATGCGCTTCGTCTCGCGCTCGGTGATGACCGGCTTCGTCAACGCATTGGCGATCCTGATCTTTCTGGCCCAGATGCCCGAGCTGATCGGCGTTCCCGACATGACCTACGTTCTGGTCGCCGCCGCGCTCGCCATCATCTACCTCTTCCCGTATGTGACCAAGGCGATCCCGTCACCGCTGGTGGCGATCGTCGCGATCACGGCCGTGGTCCTCGCCTTCGGCATCGACGTGCGCACGGTCGGCGACATGGGCCAGCTTCCGTCGAGCTTCCCGAGCTTCTTCCTGCCCGACGTGCCCTTCAATCTCGAGACGTTGCAGATCATCCTGCCCTATTCGGTGGCGATCGCACTGGTCGGGCTTCTGGAGTCGCTGATGACCGCCCAGGTCGTCGACGATCTCACCGACACCGGCTCGGACAAGAATCGCGAATGCTTCGGGCAGGGCATCGCCAACTTCGTCACCGGCTTCTTCGGCGGCATGGCGGGCTGCGCGATGATCGGCCAGTCCGGCATCAACATCCGCTCGGGCGGCCGCGGGCGTCTGTCCTGCTTGTTTGCGGGCGTCGCGCTCCTCTTCCTGATCGTCGTGCTCGGCAACTGGGTCGCCGTGATCCCGATGCCGGCGCTCGTCGCCATCATGATCATGGTCTCGATCGGCACGTTCGACTGGGCTTCGCTGAAGAGCCTTGTCACGCATCCGCGTCGCTCCTCCGTCGTGATGCTGACGGTGGTCGTGATCGTGGTCTGGACCCACAATCTCGCGCTCGGCGTGTTTGCGGGCGTGCTCCTGTCGGGCCTTTTCTTCGCGTCCAAGATCGCCCAGATCTTCGCGGTCACCAGCGTCGCGTCGAACGACGGGCGCGCACGGACCTATGTCGTCGAGGGACAGGTCTTCTTCGCCTCGGCCGGGCGCTTCCTGGAAAGCTTCGATTTCCGGGAGCCGCTGTCGCATGTCACGATCGACGTCAGCCGCGCCCATATCTGGGACCTCACCGGCGTCGGTGCCTTAGACAAGGCGGTCCTGAAATTCCGAAAGGCCGGCGTTGCCGTCGAAGTCGTCGGCCTCAACGCGGCCTCGCAGACGATCGTCGACAAGCTGACGATCCAGAACCGGGCCGACGCGCTGGAACTGCCGGCGGGCCACTGACGACGACGAGGCGACGCGGAAATTCGCCGCGTCGCTTCGCTTTCAGTGCTTCCGAATGGTCCCGGAAATGCCTGCGACGACTAAACCATCCGTAAGGGCGGAACTTCGGTAACGCCTCCGTGTTCGCACAGAACCTTCGCTCCTCAAGGTTTCGTGATCATGGAAAGCACCGCCCTGTTGATCGGCTTCGTCGCGATGTCGGTCGGCTCCCTCGCCATCTACGCGACGGGCTCGAAGTCCAATGCGATCCGCCATCACACGCAGATCCACGCGCTCGTCCCGTTCATCGCTGCGACCGCCTATCTCGCGATGTATCTCGGCAATTTCGTCTGGGATCGCGGCGATGGCGCCCTGGTCTACCTGCCGCGCTACGTGGACTGGATCTTCACGACGCCACTCCTTCTGGCCGGCCTCGTGGCGCTGGCCCTGCATGAACACCCGCGTCAGGGCGGCTACCTCACCGCCATCATCGGCCTCGATGCGCTGATGATCCTCGCCGGTCTTCTGTCGGCCATCAGCCTCGACGGCACGACCCGCCTGATTTGGTTCCTGTGGTCCTGTGCGGCGTTCGCGGGCGTCTACTACCTTCTCTGGGGCCCGCTGCGCGAGCGCTCCGCCAACTACGGCGGCGACCTCGACAAGGTCTATCGCCAGAACGCGCTGCAGCTCTCGGTCGTCTGGCTGGCCTACCCGGTGGTTTTCGCGCTCGGACCTGAGGGCTTCGGCACGATCTCGTCGGCCGCCAGCATCTGGGCAATCCTCGTTCTCGATGTCGCCGCCAAGGTCGGCTATGGCCTCCTCGTGGGCGAGCGGCTGAAGACAGCCGAGCCGGAGCTGGAGCGCCGCGAGGCGCGGCGTCTGGCCTGACGACCGGGGGGCGGTGGATGACGCTCGTCGCCGACAAGCCGGTCGCATCTAGAGCGGTCGGGGCAGCAGCCGGCCCGGCCGTGTCCGGGCGTCTCGTCGCTGCGGCGGGCTTTGCCGTCCTCGCCTTTGCAGCCGACGGGGCGAGAGGTTCAGCGCCTCTCGCCTTCGCGGCCGTCCTGATCCTAGCCGTCGGACTGCCGCACGGGGCGAGCGACCATCTCCTGGCGCTGCGCGGCGAGCCGCCACGGCCTCAACTGGGACGCCTGACGGCCTTCCTCGCGGCCTATCTCGGCGCGGCCGGGGCAATGCTCGCCTTCTGGCAAGCTTCGCCCGGTGTCGTGCTCGCCGCCTTCCTGCTCCTATCGGCGGTGCATTTCGCGATCGACGACGTCCATGCCCGATCCTGGAAGGCCCGCACGGCGGAACGGTTCGCACGCGGCCTGATGCCGATCACACTGCCGGCGCTCCTGCACGAGGATGCGCTCGCGCAGCTGTTCGGACTGCTGTCGACGCCGCAGGACGGGATCACCCTCGCGCGCCTCGCCGGATGGCTCGCGCCGCTGGTCCTCCTTGCTGCGGTCGGTGCCGCTCTTTCTCGGGTTCGGCATCGCGATCGCGAAGGCGCCGCGGAGATCGCGCTCGGCGCCACGGCGTTGATCGTCTTCTCTCCACTGGTCGGCTTCGCCCTCGTCTTCGCCCTGATCCACAGCCACGGCGAGACACGTGAGAGAATGCAGCGGCTCGACCTGCCGACCCTGCCTGCGTATCTGCGTGCCTGCGCACCGACGCTCGTTGGTGCGGCCCTCTTCTTCGCCGGATTGGCGCTATGGCTGTCACAGGGGCCGGCGCCGGCTCTCGGCTCGATCTTCATCGGCCTCGCGGCGCTCACCGTGCCGCACATGCTGGTGACACCGCTGTTCACCCGGGACGGCACGGCCAGCGGCGCGTCGCCTCAGCGCAGGTAGTTCGATCGGAAGTCCTTCACTTCGCCGAGCGCCTTGATGATCAGCTCCTCCTCCATCGCCTCGGCGAGGAGGTCGTCGCGGGCCTCGCCCTCGATGCGTTCGCGCCCGGCCTCCAGCATGATCGGCACGGCGAGCGGCGAGATCTCCTCGAGGTCCTTGTGCAGAATGTGGCGCTTGATGCGGGCAAGGAGGTCCGACACGCGCTTGACGTCGAGAAGGCCGGTCGCCGCGTCCGCCCAGGTTGCCCGCAGGAGGATGTGGTCGGGCTCGTGCGCCCGCAGGACGTCGTAGACGAGGTCGGACGAGACTGTCATCTGCCGCCCGGTCTTCTCGCGTCCCGGCTGGCGCTTCATCACGAGGCCCGCGATCACGGCGCACTGGCGGAAGGTCCGCTTCAGGAGCCAGCTGTCGGCCATCCAGGCCTCCAGATCGTCGCCCAGCATGTCCTCGTCGAAGAGGTCTTCCAGCGACAGCTTGCCCGACCCGATCATCTCGCCCATGTCGGCGCGTCCCCAGATGGAGAGGGCGTAGTCGGTGGCGACGAAGCCGAGCGGCTTGGCGCGCGCGCGCTCCAGCCGGCGTGTGAGGAGCATGCCGAGCGTCTGGTGCGCGAGGCGGCCCTCGAACGGATAGGCGACCATGAAGAAGCGGTTGCCGTTGGGAAAGGTCTCGATCAGGAGGTCGTTCGGTCCGGGGATCGCGGACTTGCGCTTCTGGATCGCGAGCCACTCGCCGACTTGGGAGGGCAGGGCGCCCCACTGCGTCGGGTCGGCCAGCATCTCGCGCACCTTGGCCGCGAGGAAGGTGGTCAGCGGAAACTTCTGGCCGCCGTAATAGGGGACCTTCGCCTCGTCGTCCCGCGTCTTGGTGACGAGGCATTCCATCTCGTGGATGCCTTCGAACTTCAGCACCTGGCCGGAGAACAGGAACGTGTCCCCGATGGCCAGCGTCTCGAGGAAGTTCTCCTCGATCTTGCCGAGCACCGGCCCGCCGCGCGCCATGCCACTCTTCGTCTTGGCGCGGATGAGGCGCACGAGGAGCGCTTCCGACTCGATGATCGTGCCGGCGTTCATCCGGTAGCCCTGCACCACGGACGGGTGCGTCACACGCCACGTTCCGTCCTCGGTCAGGCGGATCTTGGCGTAGCGGTCGTAGACGCGGAGCGAATAGCCGCCGGTCGCGACGAAATCGACGACGCGGTCGAACGTGTCGCGGTCGAGATCGCGATAGGGGGAAGCGGTGACGACCTCGCCATAGAGGTCCTCGGAGCGGAAGGGCGCGGCGCAAGCCATGCCGAGGACGTGCTGCGCCAGCACGTCGAGGCAGCCCTCGCGCATCGGCGGCGAGTCCTGCGCGCCGAGATAGTTGGCATCGAGCGCCGCCTGGCACTCCATCACCTCGAAGCGGTTGGCCGGCACGAGGATGGCGCGCGACGGCTCGTCCATCCGATGGTTGGCGCGGCCGATCCGCTGGGCAAGGCGGGAGGCGCCCTTCGGCGCGCCAACATGCACGACGAGATCGACGTCGCCCCAGTCGATGCCGAGGTCGAGCGTCGAGGTCGCGACCACGGCGCGCAGCTCGTTGGCCGCCATCGCCGCCTCGACGCGGCGGCGCTGCGCCACGTCGAGCGAGCCGTGGTGAAGCGCGATCGGCAGCGTCTCCTCGTTGATGCGCCAGAGCTCCTGGAACAGGAGTTCGGCCTGGGAGCGCGTGTTGACGAAGAGCAGCGTCGTGCGGTGCTGCTTGATCGCCTCGTAGATCTCCGGCATCGCGTAGCGCGCCATGTGCCCCTGCCAGGGCACGCGCTCGCGCGATTTCAGGATGGTGATCTCGGGCTTGGCGCCGCCGTCGACGACGATGAGATCGGCCATCGGCGATGCGTCCGGCCCCTGCGCGACCAGCCATTCGCGCAGCTCGTCCGGGTCGGTGACGGTCGCGGACAGGCCGATCGTCTGGATCGCGGGGCGGAGGCGCCTGAGACGCGCAAGGCCGAGCGCCAGGAGATGGCCGCGCTTGGAGGCGACGAGCGAATGCAACTCGTCGAAGATCACGTAGCGGAGGTCGGAGAAGAAGCTGTCCGCGTCCGGCGCCGAGATCAGCAGCGCCAGCTGCTCGGGCGTCGTCAGCATGATGTCGGGCGGCTTCAGTTTCTGGCGCTGGCGCTTGGCCTGCGAGGTGTCGCCGGTGCGCGCCTCGAGGGAAATCGACAGGCCGATCTCGTCGACCGGCTTTTCGAGGTTGCGTCGAATGTCGGTGGCGAGCGCCTTCAGCGGCGAGATGTAGAGCGTGTGGATGCCGGGCGGCCGCGTGCCCGGCCGGCGCTTGCGCCGCCGCGAGAGATCGACCAGCGCCGGCAGGAAGCCCGCCAGCGTCTTGCCGGCGCCCGTCGGCGCGATCAGGAGCACCGAAGCGCCGTTCTCGGCGCGCTGGAGGAGATCGAGCTGGTGCGGGCGCGGCGACCAGCCCTTTTGCGCGAACCAACGCAGGAACGCCTCCGGCAGGTCGAAGCCGGGCAGGTCGCGGGGCGGTGTGGAGAGCGGCGCTGTCACCTCCGGGAGGTAAGGCCGCCATCGGCTTTCGCCAAGACGTCAGACCGCGAGATAGCGGTCCGTGCGATGGTTGATCGCGAGGAAGAGGTTGAGCACCAGCGCGCCGAGGACCGAGTAGGCAACGGCGGCGGGCGAGACGGCCGCAAAGGCCGTGACCAGCACCACGAGATCGACGCAGAGCTGCGTCAGGCCAGCGCGCCAGCCGAACCGATCCTGCAGGTAGACGGCGAGGATGCCGATGCCGCCCGCCGAGGAGCGATGGCGGAACAGGGCCAGGAGGCCGAAGCCGAGCATCAGCCCGCCGAGGCAGGCGCCGAGCAGCGGGTCCACATAGGCAAAACGCAGGACGTCGGGGCTGAAGGCCGTCATCACCGAAAGGAGCGCGACGGCGAAGGCGGTCTTTATGGTGAAGGCGCGACCCATGCGGCCGATCGCCAGCGCATAGAAGGGCAGGTTGGCGATGAAGAAGACGAGGCCGAAGTTCCAGCCCGTGAGGTAGTGGACCACGAAGGCGAGGCCCGCCATGCCGCCGGTGAGAAAGCCGAGCGAGCCGAGGATCGAGATACCGACGGCCGTCAGCGTCACGCCCGCGATGACGCCGAGCGCATCCTCCCACGGGCTGTGGCGCGTGGCCGTGGACGCCCAGGAGCCGAAGCGATGGGCGCGGCGCGTGGTCTCGCGCTCGATGCGGTCTTCGGAGAGTTCTGCAGCGCTCATGGACCGGCTCCGTTCGCGTCGAAGCCGGGAGAGTAGCCGGCCCCCGCGCGCCGACCAGCGCTGACTGCGCATGGGTGCCATGTCAGCGCTTCCGGGCGACGACGAGGGTCCCCGCGATCGCCTCGCCCCGGTCGCGCCGGAGCGTCTCGGCGCTTCGGTTCACGACGGCGTAGCCGGCATCCTGCAGCGCGGCCTCGAGATAGTCGACCGAATGCGCGTAGCGCAGCGACGGGCGCAGGACGAAGCCCGCGTCGTCCTCGGCGCGCTCGGTCGAGAAGGCCAGCCAGCCGCCGGCGTCCTGGAGGCTCGCCGTGTGGGCGAAGACCGGCCGGAGGTCGCCGAGATAGGTGAGGACGTCGGCGGCGGTGACGAGGTCGTAGCCGCTGTCGCCCAAGCGCGGCGCGGCGAGGATGTCGCCCTCCAGAAGCGTGTCGTAAAGCCGCTTGCGACGCGCCTTCTCCAGCATCCCGGCGGACAGGTCGATGCCGTCGAGCCGGTCGCAGAGAGGTTTCAGCCGCTCGCCCATCAGCCCGGTGCCGCAGCCGAGGTCGAGCGCTGCGGCAAAGCGCGCGCCCGGCGCGGCGCGGTCGATGAGGTCGGAGAGGAGGTCGGGCACGCGGTATTCGAGCCGGCGCACCAGCGCGTCCTCGAACCCGTCCGCATACTGGTCGAAGAGCCCGGCGACGAAGGACGGGGAGGGCGCGTCGGGCACGGGCTCGGCCCCGAGCCGCGCAAGCTTCAGGCTGATCCCATAGGGATCGGCCTCGTCCCGGGCGAGCGCCTGCCGGAACACCGCGCTGGCCGCCTCGGTCTCACCGGCTTCCGCCAGGAATTCGCCCCAGCGGACCCGTCCGAGCAGCCAGTTCGGGGCTCGCTCCACGGCCTGTGCCATCAGATCGGCGGCGGCTGCCGTGTCCCCCGCCTTGGCATAGGCCTCGGCATATTCGGCGCGGCGGTCGGCGAGATCGTCGCCGGATCGGTGAAGGCTGGGGCGCAAGGGCTGTCGGTTCCGAGAGGGATCGTCGGCATATGCGGCGGCAGGCCCCCGCGGCGCAAGGGCTTTCGCGCGGTGAGCCGAGCCCTATCTCACCGGGCGATGGCGCGCTTCGAAGACCTCCTCCGACCGACCCCCAAGGGCCTCTACTGCCCGCCCGGCGATTTCTACATCGACCCGGTGAAGCCGGTCGAACGGGCGCTCGTCACCCACGGCCATGCCGACCACGCGCGCCCCGGCAACGAAAAGGTTCTGGCGACGCGTCGGACCCTTGCGATCATGGCGCTGCGCTACGGCGAGGAGTTCTGCACGACGCGGCAGGTGGCCGACTGGGGCCGGCCGATCGAGATCAACGGCGTCACCGTCTCGTTCCATCCCGCCGGCCATGTACTCGGCTCGGCCCAGATTCTTGTCGAATGGGGCGGGATGCGGATCGTCGCATCCGGCGACTACAAGCGTCGCGAGGACCCGACCGCGGAAGCCTTCGAGCCGGTTCCCTGCGATGTCTTCATCACGGAGGCGACCTTCGCGCTGCCGGTCTTCCGCCACCCGGAATCGCGCGGCGAGATGCGCAAGCTGATCGCCTCGACGCGGCAGTTTCCCGAGCGCGCCCATCTCGTCGGCGCCTATGCGCTGGGCAAGGCGCAGCGGGTCATCCGCATGCTGCGGGAGGAAGGATACGACGAGCCGATCTACATTCACGGCGCGTTGAAGCGGCTGTGCGAGTTCTATCAGGAGGAGGGGATCGACCTCGGCGAGTTGCGCCCCGCGACGATCGCGCGCGGCAAGGACGCCGAGGGCGCGGCGAAGGCGGAGTTCGCCGGCGCGATCATCGTCGGGCCGCCGTCGGCCTTCGCCGACAAGTGGGCGCGGCGCTTTCCCGATCCCGTCTCATGCTTCGCGTCCGGCTGGATGCGCGTGCGGGGTCGAGCGCGCCAGCGCGGCGTCGAACTGCCGCTGATCCTGTCGGATCACTGCGACTGGGACGAACTCGTCGAGACCATCGCCGAGATCGCGCCGCAAGAGGTCTGGGTCACGCACGGCCGCGAGGAGGCGCTGGTGCGCTGGTGCGCGCTCAAGGGCGTGCGCGCCCGCCCGCTCCACCTCGTCGGCTACGAGGACGAGGGCGACTGAGCCTCAGTCCGCGTCCTTCAGGATCACATCGAATCCGCCGAAGACCATGCGCTGGCCCGAGAACGGCATCTCCGTCTCGTCCATCTGCATGCGCGGATCGGTGAAGACCTTCTGCACGGCGTCGTCGCGCACCGCCTTCGACGGGTAGACGATCCAGGAGAAGACGACGTTCTCGCCGTCCTCCGCCTTCACCGCCATGCGGAAGTCCGTCACCTTGCCGTCCGGCAGGTCCGAGCCCCAGCATTCCACGACCTCGAGCGCGCCGTATTCGCGAAACAGCGGCGCGGCTCTGGCGGCGAGTTCCAGATAGGCTTGCTTGTTGGCTTCCGGCACGGGCACCAGAAACCCTTCGACATAGGCCATGAGTTCCTCCTCTCGCTTTGTGCGCCGTTCAGGCCGCGGCAGCTTCCGGGCCGTTCGCGACGGCGACCGGGTCCATCCACATCACCTCCCAGATATGGCCGTCCGGGTCCTCGTAGGATCGGCCGTACATGAAGCCGTATTCCTGTGTCGGGGTCGGATCGGCCTTCCCACCGGCCTCGACCGCCTTTCCGACCTCGGCGTCCACAGCCTCGCGGCTCGACGCCGACAGGCACAGGAGAACCTGGGCGCCCGCCTTGGCGTCGGCGATCGGTCGCGGCGAGAACTGCATGAACTTTTCATGCGTCAGCAACATCACGTGGATCGTATCGGAAACGACGATGCACGCGGCCGTGTCGTCGGAGAACTGAGGGTTCTTCGCGTGGCCGAGCGCCTCATAGAACGAGATCGAACGCTCGAGATCGCGAACGGGAAGATTGACGAAGATCAGTCTCGACACGGACCCCTCCTGGTACCGATGGGCCGCCGGATGCGGCACCGATTGGACAAGCGTGGACCCGTCGGTTATGAATTGCAACCATGAAGTCAGAATTAGTAACCAAAACTCCGCATCCGGGCGGCGTCGACGACCGGTGGTCCTACCGCGACGCCTGCGCCGCCGCGCATGCCTTGGAGATCGTCGGCGAGCGCTGGACGCTTCTGGTCATGCGGGAGTTGATCACGGGCCCGCGCCGGTTCAGCGACCTGCGCGCCGGCCTGCCCGGCATCAGCGCCAACGTCCTCGCGCAACGGCTGGAATGGCTGGCGAGCCTTGGCATCGTCGTGCGCCGCGAACTGCCGCCGCCATCCGGCGCGAAGGTCTACGAGCTGACTCCTTGGGGTATGGAGGCCGAGCCGATCTTCCGCGTCGTCGGCCGCTGGGGTTCGCGTTCGCCCTTTCACGATCCGACGGCGAGCTTCTCGACGGCGTCGCTGATGCTGTCGTTGCGCACGATGTTCGATCCGTCGCTGGCAGATGACGGCCGGATGCGGATCGGTTTCCAGATCGGGCGGGAAACGCTGCTCGCGGTTGTGGAGCATGGTGCGATCGACGTCGCCTCGCATCCGATCGACGAGGCGGACGCCGTTCTCGTCGGCGAGCCGCGGGTGATCGCCGCCGCGATCTACGGTGGGCAGAGCCTCGAGGCGCTGGAAGCCGGCGGCGTGCTGGTGGTGGAGGGCGATCGCGAGACCGCCCGCCGTTTCACGACCTTCTTTCCGCTACCGGAAAGGGCGCCCCGGCCGGCTGGCTGACGGCTATTCGGCCGCTTCGAGAAAGGCCGTCGGCGCCAGCGGCTCGGGCAGCTTGCGCAGCGACGAGACCCCGGCGTCGCGCGCCAGTCCGGCGAAGATGCCGCCCTGCGCCACGAGCTCGTCGAAGGTGCCCGTCTCCGCGATATGGCCTCCGTCCAGCACGATGATGCGGTCGGCCGAGCGGATGGTCGACAGCCGGTGCGCGATGACGAAGGTCGTTCGCCCCTTGCGCAGCCGCTCGAGCGCGCCCTGGAGGCGTGTCTCGGTCGCCGTGTCGAGCGCGGAGGTCGCCTCGTCTAGGATCAGGATCGGCGCGTCCTTTAGGAGCGCGCGGGCGATCGCGAGGCGCTGGCGCTCTCCGCCGGACAGGCCCAGCCCACGCTCGCCGACCATCGCCTCGAAACCTTCCGCCTTGCGGGCGATGAAGTCGGCGGCGCCGGACAGCCGGGCGGCCTCCTCGATCTCGGCCATCGTGGCTTCCGGGCGGCCGATCGCGATGTTCTCGCGGATGGTGCGGCTGAAGAGACCCGCCTCCTGAAAGACCACGCCGATCGACCCGCGCAGCGAGGTCAGCGTCACGTCGCGGATGTCCTGTCCGTCGATGGTGATGCGTCCGCATTCGGGATCGTAGGCGCGCTGGAGGAGCGACAGGGCGGTGGATTTGCCCGAGCCCGTCGGTCCGACGATCGCGATCGTCTCGCCCGGCCGTGCCTCGAAGTCGAGGCCGCGCACGGCGCCGGACCCTTGCGGGTAGCGGAAGGTGACGTTCTCGAAGCGCACGCGCCCTTCGGTGACATTCAGCGGCTGCGCGTCCGCACGTTCCACCACGTCGGTCCGCTCGCCAAGGACGGCGAAGAACTGCACCAGCATCGGCGCGCGCGAAAAGAGGCCCATCAGGAAGCCGGTCAACTGATCGAGCCGGCCGATCAGGAGCGTCGCAAAACCGACGAAGGACACGATCTCGCCGACGCTCGTCTGCCCGCGCGAGGCGAGGAACGCACCGTAGGCGAAGATCGAGACGATCGAGATGGACGAGGCGCCGCGCGTCAAAACCGCCATCACGGCCCACCAGTTGAGGACCGGGTATTGCGCGGCGAGGATTCGGTCGAGCGCCGAGCGCACGGAGCCGATCTCGCGTGGCACGGCGAGGAAGCTCTGGAGCATCGGCACGTTGCCGAACAGCTCGCCGACCGTACCCGAGACGCGGGTGAAGTGGCCTTCGACCTGCGCCTGACCGCCCGAGGTGCGGCGGACGACGGCAAGGTTCACCAGCGTGTAGACGACGATGAGCACGCCGAGGAGCAAAGCAAGGCGCCAGTTCATCCAGAAGGCGACAGGCAGCAGCACGGCGAGCGCCACGACGTTGCCGATCTGCTCGCGGAACAGCGGGAGCCAGAACGAGAACAGGGAGTCGACGCCTGAGATCATCACCCGCATCAGGCCGCCCGACTGCGAGCGCGAGTGGAACGAGGCCGGCAGCGCCAGAACGTGTTCGAGGAATGTGGCCATCGCGGCGAGGCGCCGGCGGTGCATCAGCCGGTCGGCGAGAAGCGAGATCGTCATCGCCGACAGGAACGAGACGAAGCTCGCGGCACCCCAGAGGAGCACGAGCGAGAGCGCGTTTCCGCCGGACAGAAGCGCGTTCACGGCATGGCCGAAGAGGACCGGCTCGGCCACTTGGATGCCTGCGACGGCCGTGCCGGCGAGGACGATGCCGGCGACGCGGCCGGCCTCGGGGCGCAGGAGCGCGATCGCCCGCGCATAGGCTTGGAAGGATTGGGAAGCGGCGGGCATGGGCGGGGCATCCAGGAGCGCGACCCGGCCGTCGGATCGCATGCGATGAAGTCGGCGCGCGCCTTTCCTTCGCTTTTCCGTCCGAATTGGGGCAGGTGCCCCTTGAAGCATGGATTTGTTGCGCTACGCGAGACTTTCACGCAAGCCTTGCGGCGAGATGGACGCGGCTCAGGCCGCTTTCGTGCGATCGCCCAGGAGATAAGGCGCCAGATGACCCGCCGTGTAGGCGGCGCCGTCGGCCGAGGCGTGGAAGCCGTCGCGCGAAAAGCCGGCCGGCTCGACTCGGGGCAGGGTGGTTGCGGGCACGACCCCGCGTTCCAGGCACAGGCGTGCACCGAGGCGTGCGAGAACGCGCTCGCGCAACGACAGCACCTTGGCGAGACCGCGTGGCAGGGCGGGCACGCGCAGCATGTCCACTGGCGGCGACCAGACGATGCGCGCGTCCGGCCAGCGGGCGCGCAGGGCATAGAGAAGACCCCCGAAGCCGCGCTTGAACCGGCGCGCAGTGTGGAAGTTCTTCACGTCGTTGGTGCCGATCGACAGGAGGATGTGCGTGAACCCCTCCGGAGCGACGTTCGGCACGATGTAGTCGCGCACGTCGGAGGAGACGGCGGAGTTGGAGCCGATCGCGCGCCAGCGCACGGCCTCGCCCGTCAGCGCGTGGAGACGCTCGGCAAGGCGGGCGGCGAGCCCGTCCTCCGCTCGGTCGACGCCGACACCGGCGGCCGACGAATCGCCGAGCACCAGAAGGCGGATCGGCGCCTCGTCATCCGACGCTCCGGCCGTTCCATGGAACGGCCCGGCCGGCGGCAACATACGCTCGATCGAGCGCCGGATGCCGATGCCCTGCCAGATATAGACGGGGAACATCAGCCAGGAGATGAGGGCGGGACGCACGATCCGATCCGCCGACGCCTCAGGCCTTCAGCGCGTCGACGCCCGGCAGCGGCTTGCCTTCCATCCATTCGAGGAAGGCACCGCCCGCCGTCGAGACATACGAGAACCGCTCGGACACGCCGGCCTGATTCAGCGCGGCGACCGTATCGCCGCCGCCGGCGACCGAGACGAGCTGGCCGGCCTCGGTGCGGCTCGCGGCATGGCGCGCGGCGGCCATCGTCGCCTTGTCGAAGGGCTGCAGCTCGAACGCGCCGAGCGGGCCGTTCCAGACCAGCGTCTTCGACTTGTCGATCCACTCGGTGATCGCGCCGACCGAGGCCGGGCCGACGTCGAGGATCATGGCGTCGGACGGCACGCGATCGACCGGCACGGTCTCGTTCTCGGCGTTCGCCTTGAACTCGCGTGCGACCACGGCGTCGACGGGCAGGAGGATGGTGCAGCCGCTCGTCTCGGCGGCCGCGAGAATCGCCTTGGCGGTGTCGGCGAGATCGTGCTCGCAAAGCGACTTGCCGACGTCCTTGCCCTGGGCGGCCAGGAACGTGTTGGCCATGCCGCCGCCGATCACGAGGCAATCGACCTTGGTGACGAGGTTCTGCAGGAGGTCGATCTTGGTCGAGACCTTGGCGCCGCCGACGATCGCGATCACCGGCTTCTCGGGCTGGCCGAGACCCTTTTCCAAAGCCTCGAGCTCGGCCTGCATGGTGCGGCCGGCATAGGACGGCAGGTGATGAGCGAGGCCCTCCGTCGAGGCGTGGGCGCGGTGTGCCGCCGAGAAGGCGTCGTTGACGTAGATGTCGCCGAGCGCGGCCAGTCCGGATACGAAGGTCTCGTCGTTCGTCTCCTCGCCGTCGTGGAAGCGGGTGTTCTCGAGGAGAAGGACGTCACCGTCCTTCATATTGGCGACGATGCCGTCGGCGACCGGGCCGACGCAATCCTCGGCAAAGCCGACGGGCTGGCCGAGCTTCTCGGCGAGAACCGGCGCGATGGGGCCAAGCGACTGCGACGGGTCCACCTTGCCCTTCGGACGCCCGAAATGGGCGAGAAGGATCGCGCGGCCGCCCTTCTCGGCGATCTCGCGGATCGTCGGCAGGATGCGCTCGATACGCGTCGTATCGGTCACGACGCCGTCCTTCATCGGGACGTTGAGATCGACGCGCACCAGGACGCGCTTGCCCTGGAGGGCGGCATCGTCGAGCGTCTTGAACAGGGTCATCGCTGGGGCTCCGTCGGGAAAAAGGGGGAGGGTGTCGCGCTCAGGCGCGCCGGAAAAGGGTGGGATAGTCGATCACCAGCCCGTCCTCGTCCACCGGCAGCTCGGCCGTGAAGCCGCCATCGACCGCCTCGTAACGGTAGAGGCCGGGCGAGCGCTCAGCGTAGCGCTGTTCGTCCACCAGCGGCTCGAACGTGTCGAAGGGCACGTAGACCATGCGCAGCTCGGTCGGCTCTGCAAGCCGGCCGTCGAGGCGGCGGATAGGCAGGGTGTTGGTGAAGGGCGTGCCGGCGAGGTCGATGTCGATGCAGCCGTCGAGGTCAGTTCGGTGCGTGCCGTCCTCGCCCGTCCAGCGGCCGGGGGCCGCCTGCACCAGTGCAAGGCGCCGCCCGTGCGCCGTCTCGATGCGAAAGCGCGTCACGCGCCACGAGGCGTCGAGGTCGATCTCGTAGAAGACGCCGTAGGGCCGGTCGCCCCGGCTGCCGATCAGCGAGGAGCGCGCGACGACGCCGGTGGGCGTCGTCGCAAGATGGAGGTGCTCCATTCCCTCGCCCTCGGCGGGAGCCCAACGGACATCGCGTGAGGACAGGGGCCGGAACGGCATCGGCTGGGATCAGCCGGCGTTGTGCATGGCGATCGCGGTGTCCGACATGCGGTTGGAGAAGCCCCACTCGTTGTCGTACCAGGACAGGATGCGCACGAAGGTGCCACCCAGGACCTTCACCTGATCCATCGCGAAGATGGAGGAGTGCGGATCGTGGTTGAAGTCCACCGACACGTTCGGGTCGAGCGTGTAGCCGAGGATGCCCTTCAGCGGGCCTTCGGCGGCGGCGCGGATGGCGTTCTGCACTTCCTCCACCGAAGTGGCGCGCTTGGCGGTGAACTTGAAGTCCACCACCGAGACATTCGGCGTCGGCACGCGGATCGAGGAGCCGTCGAGCTTGCCCTTGAGCTGCGGCAGCACGAGGCCGAGGGCCTTGGCGGCGCCCGTCGAGGTCGGGATCATCGACAGGGCCGCGGCACGCGCCCGGTAGAGATCCTTGTGCATCGTGTCGAGCGTCGGCTGATCACCCGTGTAGGAGTGGATCGTGGTCATGAAGCCGGTCTCGATGCCGATGGCTTCGTCGAGCACCTTGGCGACCGGCGCGAGGCAGTTGGTGGTGCAGGAGGCGTTCGACACGATCTTGTCGCTCGCCTTCAGGGTATCGTGGTTCACGCCGAAGACGACGGTCTTCTCGTCGGCCGCGTTGGTCAGCGGGCCGGAGATCAGCACCTTCTTGGCGCCGGCTTCCAGATGCGCCGAGGCCTTGGCCGGATCGGTGAAGATGCCGGTGCACTCGAACGCGATGTCGACGTTGAGTTCCTTCCAGGGAAGGTTCTTCGGGTCGCGCTCGGCGCTGACCTTGATCGGGCCGCGGCCGACGTCGATCGTGTCGCCCGAGACCTTCACCTCGCCCGGGAAGCGGCCGTGGACCGAATCGTAGCGGATCAGGTGGGCGTTGGTCTCAACCGGGCCGAGATCGTTGATGCCGACCACCTCGATGTCGGTACGGCCGGACTCGATGATGGCGCGCAGGACGTTGCGCCCGATGCGACCGAAACCGTTGATGGCGACGCGGACTGCCATGGTCATTCTTCTCCTCAGGCGGCGAGGCCGGGATGGCCCGTCGAGTGCCGTCCGCAAGATCGGGACGGCGAATGCTTCTCGCCCGGCCCGACATAGGGCCGGTGCAGGACATTGTCAGCCGCAGCGCGGGAAACGGGAGACGACGGGCGGCAGGCCGGGCGCGGCGGGCGCGCGGGACGCAGAGGGCATGCCGGCACGGTATCTGGACCGCTTTCCTCCGGGATTCGGGCCGCGGGAAGAGGCTACATCGTTCGGCCCGCACACATCATAGGTCCCGAGCGCCTGTCAATCGCGGCCGATCCATGCGCGCCTTTCGCTTTTCAAATCGGTCGGGGGCACGATAAAGCAGGACAGCCTTGAACGAAGTGCCCGGCGGATCGGGGCGCGGGTGCGATTCCTTCGAAGGAGGCAGGATGATGGATGCGGCCAGTCCGCTCGGCGAGGCGACGCTTCGCCTGCAGAAGGCCCTCGAACGGCTCGAGGACGCGGTGGACGCGCGCATGTCGCGCGACCACGTGGTCCTGTCGGTCGAGGAGGAGGTGCAGCGCATGACGGCCGACCGCTCCCGGCTGGCGAGCGAGCTCGACACCGCGCTGACGCGCGCCCAGCGCCTCGAGGCCGCCAACCGCGAGGTCTCGCGCCGCCTCGTCACCGCGATGGAATCCATCCGAGACGTCCTCGCCGAACGACGCGCCTGACGCGCGCTCCAGGAAGAAGCCGAGCCCATGTCCCAGATCGCAGTCACCATCGACGGCAAGACCTACCGCATGGCCTGCGCCGAGGGCGAGGAGGAGCATCTCCTCGGTCTCGGCGCCGGGCTCGATGCCCGCGTCTCGCAGCTGCGCGGCAGCTTCGGCGAGATCGGCGACCTCCGGCTGATGGTCATGGCCGCCCTGATGGTGGCCGACGAACTCGACGAGGCGAAGGGCAAGCTCGCGGCAGCCCATGCCGAGATCACCGAGCTGCAGGAACGCGAGGCGCAGGCCGCCGGTGGCGCGCGGGCGGGCGACGCGCGCCTCACCGAGCATCTTCTCGGCGTGTCGGAGATCGTCGAGCGCATCGCGGCCAAGCTCGAAAGCGGACGCCGCTGACGAAAAAGCGCGCCGCGCGGCCATGGAAAGGCCGTGACGGGAGTGCTATATCTCGTCTCGGCGGGCTGCGCGGTTCGACAGGGATAACTTATTCCCCGGGGCCTTACGCATCCCTAAGGGAGCTGTTCCTGCCTCGGCCCGTGGGCTGGGGCATACGGCGCCCACCTACTCTGTAGGTTCCCGGGATCGATCTTCTCATCGGCCGAGGTGGCTCGCCACTCCTCCCGCCTTTCGCTATGGGCAGCTTCGCGCGTTTCGCACCGAGGAAGCCATGTCCGACATCGCAGCCGCCAAGGCCGACCTTCGCCGCATGGCCCGCGCCCGGCGCGAGGCGCTGACGCCGGGCGCACGGATCGAGGCGGCCTTCGCACTGGCCGAGCACGTCGCCCGCGACACCCTGTTCGAGACGGTCGATGTCGTCGGCGCCTATCTTCCCATCGGTTCCGAAATCGATCCACGCCCGGCGATGATGGCGCTCGCCGACCGCCGGCTGCGTCTCGCCGCGCCCGCGATCGTGAATGGCGATCTCGAGTTCCGAGAGCTTCTGCGCGACGGCGAACTGGTCGCGCAGGGGCACGGCACCGTCGCGCCGGGCGCGGCGGCTCGGGTGCTCGCCCCCGACGTCCTTCTCGTGCCGCTCCTTGCCTTCGACCGGCGCGGCGCGCGGATCGGTTACGGGCGTGGCTTCTATGACCGGGCGATCGCCCGTCTTCTCGCGGTGAAGCCGGGGCTCGTCACCATCGGCCTCGCCTTCGATGCGCAGGAGGTGGCCGAGGTGCCGGTCGAGCCGCACGACCGGTTCCTCGACCGCATCCTCACGGAAAGCGGAGTTCGGGTCCCCAGCGCAACGGCTTCTCCGCGCTAGGCTTGGCCGGATACTTCGACGGGCTGGCGAGGACCTGCGCCCAATAGGGGCGCGGGTTCCCCGGCACCTGCGCGCCCGCAAAGCCGATCTGCGTGACGTTGGGGTTGAGGAGGTTCTTCCGGTGGCCCGGCGAATGGATCCAGCCGACCATCGCTTCGTCGTAGGTCTTGTAGCCGCGCGCGATGTTCTCGGCCGTCGTGCCCCAGCGGTAGCCCACCCGCTCGACCCGGCCGGGCAGGGCGCCGTCGACCGCATGGTCCATCTTGTCGCGGCGCGCCATCGCCTCGCTCTGTGCGGCGGCGGCGGCCATCAGCCGCTCGTCCACCGTCAGCGGCTTCAGGCCGTTCTCGGCGCGGAACGCGTTGACCGCCGCAAGGCCCCGGTCGCGGTCGATCCGGAGGTCGGCGACAGAGGACGGGGTCATCCCCGTCGAGGCGCATCCTGCCAACAGCGAGGCCGCGAGGACCGCGGCCGCCGTTTTCATGCTCGTCTTCATTCGTCCGGTCGTCCTGCCTGCCACCACCCTCGCAACGCGAGCCTGCCCGCGCTACGTCGTTCGAAACTTGGCTGTCGGAGATTCGCCGCGTGATCGAGCTCTATACCTGGACCACACCGAACGGCGAGAAGCCGGTGATCATGCTGGAGGAACTCGGGCTCGACTACGCGTTGCGCCTGATCGACATCTCGACCGGCAAACAGAAGGAATCGGACTTTCTTGCGATCAACCCGAACGGTCGCATCCCCGCGCTGCGTGACGACGGCGTGCGCGTCTTCGAGTCCGGCGCGATCCTCCTCCATCTCGCCGAGAAGACCGGGCGACTGCTCGCCCCGGCCGGTGCGGCGCGGGCCGAGGCGCTCGGCTGGATGTTCTTCCAGGCCGGCGGCACCGGGCCGATGATCGGCCAGATCCACTACTTCAAGAATGCGGACGAGCGCAGCGACTTCGCGATCCGCCGCTTCGAGAAGGAGTCCGACCGGCTGCTGGGCGTTCTCGACAAGCGGCTCGGTGAGGTCGAGTACCTCGCGGGCGAGTTCTCGGTGGCCGACGTGATGAACGTCTCCTGGGCCCGCAGCGGCCTCAAAGACCTCAACGCGCATGAAAAGTTTCCAGCGCTCGCTGCCTGGGTCCAGCGCGTCGACGAGCGTCCGGCCGTTGCAAGGGCGCTCGGCAAGCTGAAGGCCGCCAAGGACGCGCTGACGTCATGAGGTTCCTGTTCCTCGGCGACATGGTCGGACGGACCGGGCGTGTGGCGGTGCGCGACCGGCTGCCGGGCCTCGTCGCGGACTGGCGGCTCGATTTCGTCGTCGTCAACGGCGAGAACGCGGCCGGCGGCTTCGGCATCACCGAGGACATCTTCGAGGAGACGGTGGCGGCGGGCGCCGATGTCGTGACCACCGGCAACCACGCCTTCGACCAGCGCGAGGCGCTGACCTTCGCTTCGCGCCACGACCGGTTCCTGCGCCCCGCCAACTACCCGAAGGGCACGCCCGGCCGCGGCTCCTGCCTCGTCGAGGCGCGAAACGGCGCGCGGGTGCTCGTCGCCAACGTCATGGGCCGGGTCTTCATGCATCCCGAACTCGACGATCCGTTCCGCGCCGCGGAGGACATTCTCGCCGCATGCCCGCTCGGCGAGCAGGCCGATGCCGTGATTTTCGATTTCCACGCCGAGGCGACGAGCGAGAAGCAGTGCTTCGGCCATTTCCTCGACGGTCGCGCCTCCGTCGTCGTCGGCACCCACACACACGTGCCGACCGCCGACCACCAGATCCTGCCGCACGGCACCGCCTACCAGTCGGACGCCGGCATGTGCGGCGACTACGACTCCTCGCTCGGCATGGACAAGGAGGAGCCGATCAACCGCTTCGTCACCAAGGTGCCGCGCGGCCGCTTCGAGGCGGCCTCGGGGCCGGCGACGATCTGCGGGCTGGCAGTGGAGATTTCCGACCGCACGGGGCTGGCCGAGAAGGTCGGCACGGTGCGCATCGGTCCGCGGCTGGAAGGCTCCGTCCCGAGTTTCTGGTGAGACCGGAGAACCGCCGCAATCGACCAATCAAGTCCCGGCATCCAAAGCGTGCGGCAGGGGGCCTGAACGTGTGCGGACCATCCGACTTCATCTCCTCGGCGTCCTCATGGCGCTGGTCGGCGTCGTCACGTCGATGCCGCAGCCGCCGGCGCGCCATCATGGGCACGTCCTGCGCAATCCTGCGCAGGTGCAGCTCGACGACGACGATGACGACCGCGACGACGAGGCCGCGGTCCTGGAAGAGGAGGAAGCGGGCGGGGGCGGCGCGACCACGAGCGATCGCCGCCGTCGCGATTGAGCATCAGACCCCGCTGAGTAACACCACGGTCGGCTGGCGCGGCAGGCTCCTGGCCGAGAGCGTGATCGACGCCTCCTCGCGGCGCTCCACCGCAAAGTCCGGGATCTGCGCGAGGAAGCGCCCGATCGGCGTGCGGAAGCGATGCATCGGCAGCACCAGCGAGGAATGGAGCCGCTGGGCGATCTCGCCCATCCCCGCCTGGCTCATCGTCCAGGATCCGTCCACCGGCACCATCAGGACGTCGAGCCGCCCGATCGCGGCGTAGTCCTCCTCGGTCAGCTTGTGGTGGAGATGGCCGAGATGGCCGATGCACAGGCCCGACGCCTCGACGATGAAGATCGAGTTCCCGTCGGCCTCGAACGTGCCGTAGCGGTTGATGTCGGTCGGCACGTTGCGGATCAGGACGTCGCCGACCGTCACCGCATGCTTCGCCGGCCCGCCCTCCGGATTCCAGCCGCGCAGCACCGTCGAGATGCCGGGGTCGGGAAAGTCGGTGTAATGGGTGGAGTGCGCCTTGTTCATGGTCACCACATCGGGCGGCTCTCCGCCGCCGTGATAGCCGGAATAGTCGGTGGCGATGCGCACGCCGTCGGCGCTCTCGATCATGTAGGTGGCGTGGTGGACGTAGGTGATCGTCACCTCGTCCCGCCCGTTCTGCGCCAGCCGCACCGGGCCTTCGGGCGCGTCGAGCGAGGCGTAGCGCACGCCCGGCAGGCGCTCGGCGATCGCAAGGCAGGTGCTGACCGGTGCCTCCTGCGCCTGTGCGTGAGCCGTGCCCCCAAGGGCGATGAGAAGGGTCAGGGTCAGCCGTCGCATCGCGTGGACCTCGTGGGTTCGTGCGGGATCGGAAGGTGAGCCTGCGCCCGTTGCGGCCGGCGCCCAAGTCACACTCGCGTCATCCACCGGGCGGCGCGTCGTCTGGACGCGGGCCCGCATGGAATTTATACGAACCCGCAAAGCGATCCCGTCAGACAAGAGAACAGGTGCCGCGATGGCCGGTCATTCCCAATTCAAGAACATCATGCATCGCAAGGGCCGGCAGGACGCCGTGCGCTCCAAGATGTTCTCCAAGCTCGCGCGCGAGATCACGGTCGCGGCGAAGAGCGGCACGCCCGACCCCGACATGAACCCGCGCCTGCGCCTGGCGATCAACAACGCCAAGGCGCAGTCCATGCCCAAGGACAACATCCAGCGCGCCATCTCGAAGGGCTCGGGCGCCGACACCGAGAACTACGACGAGGTGCGCTACGAGGGCTACGGGCCTGGCGGCGTCGCCGTGATCGTCGAGGCGCTCACCGACAATCGCAACCGCACGGCGTCCAACGTGCGCTCCTACTTCACCAAGTCGGGTGGTGCGCTCGGTGAGACCAATTCGGTGTCGTTCCTCTGGGATCGCGTCGGCGAGATCGTCTATTCCGCCAAGGCCGGCGACGCCGACAAGGTGATGGAGGCCGCGATCGAGGCGGGTGCCGACGACGTCCAGAGCGACGACGACGGCCATCGCATCATCACCGCCTTCGGCGACATGAACGATGTCGCCGCCGCGCTGGAGAAGAGCCTCGGCGAGGCCGAGAGCGTGAAGATCATCTGGCGTCCCCAGACCACGACCCCGGTCGACGAGGAAAAGGCCCAGAGCGTGCTCCGCCTCATCGCCAACCTCGAGGACGACGACGACGTGCAGAACGTCTACGCCAACTTCGAGGTCGACGAGGAGACGATGGCCAAGCTCTCGGCCGCCTGACACAGGGGTTCGGGAACGCAGGAGTTGAAAAGGGGCGCACGGATCAAACCGTGCGCCCCTTTCTATGTCTCGAGGCTCCCGCCGACCGATCGCGAACCTGCGGTCCGGACAGGCGGGGTCAGCTCTTGCCCTCAGTCGCCCGCCGAGCTTCCGCCGCCGGAATGATCGTCTCCGACACCAGCCGGTGCAGGTCCTGCACGTAACCCGAGCGGGCGGAAGGCTGGTCCTCGGCCGAGGTGATGGCGACGGTGAGAGCCAGGTCGGGGATGACGTAGATCATCTGCCCGCCATAGCCCCAGCCGTAGCGCCCTGCATGGCCAGCGAAGGTGTCGATGAACCAGCCGTAGCCGTAGCGTCCGTCGTGGAAGCGCGAGGTGGTGCGCGGGGTCCAGGACTGGGCGATCCAGTCTTCGGAGAGGATGCGCGTTCCGTCGTAGCCTAGGCCGCCGCGACGGTAGAGTTCGCCGAAGGCGAGCAGCGAGCGCGGCGTCATGGCCATCTGGTTGCCGCCGAGATAGATGCCCTGCGGGTCGCGCTCCCAGTCGGTGACGCGCACCCCGGCGGGCCCCAGCCAGTCGCGCGCGAGCGCGAGCGTCGTCCTGCCGCTCGCCTTCGTCAGGATCGCCGACAGGAGATGCGTCGAGCCTGTGGAGTAGAGCATCGAACCGCCGGGATCGGTCACGAAGGGGCGGCGGAGCGCGTCGCGCACCCAGTTGCGCGAGGAGATCCACGCGCCGTAGTTGCCCCCGGACGTGCGCTCCAGCCCGGCCTGCATCGACAGGAGATGGCCGACCGTCACTTGGGTAAGGCGAGGGTCGGGGTTCTCCGGAAAGTCCGCGTGCAGGAAATCCGCGATCGGTTGGTCCGGCCCCCGGATCAGACCCTTGTCGATCGCGATCCCGACGAGCGCGGAGACCACGGATTTCGAGGCGGACTTGATATTGGCGGCCCGGTCCGTGCGATTGCCGCGAAAGCCCTCGTCCACCAGCGTCTCGCCGTCTTGCGCGATCTGCAGCGTCTCAAGCGGCGCGAAGGAACGGGCCCGCTCGATGGCCGCACCGAAACCGTCCCGCGCGACGGGGGCGGCGGTTGCTGGCGTCCGCGCGTCGCCGGGAACGGCAGGGGCGCCCTCCTGCGCCCCTGCCGGGACAACGGGCATCAGGAGAGGCGAGAGGGTTGCTGCGACGACGAGGCGCCGAATGATGTGGCGATAAGTCATGCGCCGGAAAGTGGGGGCCGGGACCCGGCGTCTCCAGACGATTCACCGAAACGTGCGGCCGAAGTTCAGGCGCATTAGAGAGAACAGGATGCGCGCGAAGGGCCAAGACTTCAACGCCGGGCTCAAGGACGAAACCCTGATCGCGCGGCGGATGGGCTTCGTCAGAACGTCCGCCAGAGCACCATGTCGATGGCCGCGAGCCAGAAGACCGCGCTGAAAAGCAGGCCGTTCATCAGGCCGGTCATCGGCTTCAGCTCATCCATCTCTACCCCCTCCCTCTGATCGTCCAAGTTATATACGACAATAAAAGATGTCGCCATAGCTTTTTGCGCGGGGCGGTAGCGCGGTTCGGTAGAGTCGTCCGTCCGTGCGTCCCCGTTTCGATTTTGTTCACCACTCCGGCGTAGCGATGCGCTAGAAGAACGGAAGTGGAACGAGCATGCTTCAGGAGCGCACCATTCGCATCATCGGCATCGACCCGGGCCTTCGGCGCACGGGCTGGGGCGTGGTGGAGACGGTCGGCAATTCGCTTCGCTTCGTGGCGAGCGGCACCGTCACCTCCGACAACAAGCTCGACCTCGCAACGCGGCTGCGCCAGCTTCACGACGGGCTGACGGACGTCCTGCGCAGCTTCGGCCCGGACGAGGCGGCGGTGGAGCAGACCTTCGTCAACAAGGACGCGGTCGCGACGCTGAAGCTCGGCCAGGCGCGCGGCATCGCCATGCTGGTGCCCTCGCTCGCCGGGCTGCCGGTCGCCGAGTATGCCCCGAACGCGGTGAAGAAGGCGGTGATCGGGGTCGGGCATGGCGAGAAGGCGCAGATCCACATGATGGTGAAGGTGCTGATGCCCAAAGCCACTTTCGACACCGACGACGCGGCGGACGCGCTCGCCATCGCCATCTGCCATACCCATCACCGCCAGTCGGCGCAGGCGCGGGCGGTCTACGCCAACCTCTGATGTTCTTGACTTGTTCCCGTTTGCTCGATAGGTAATACCAATCAGGTATTACTAGGGTGGGGTCGAGTCATGCGGGTGACCGAGAAGGGGCAGGTGACGATCCCGAAGCCGATCCGCGACAAGCTCGGGATCGGGCCGGGAAGCGAGGTCGAGTTCGTCGATCGGGGCGCCAGCGTCGAGGTCGTCCGGATCGACGATGCCGATGCGAGGCAGCGACGGCGCGAGCAGATCCGCAAGGCGCTGGATGCCCTCCGGGGAACGCTGGACCTCGGCGGAATGACGACGGACGAATACATGGAGATGATTCGAGGACCGCGTGACGATCTCGACCCTCGTTGATTCCAACATCTTCATCGACATCCTCAACGCGGGCGCGCAACCCGAACATCAGGAATGGTCGTCTCGACAACTCGACGAGGCATCCGATCTCGGCGTTCTGTGCCTTAGCGCTGTGGCCTGGGCAGAAATATCGCAACCCTATCCGGACGAGCGGACGCTCCTGTCCGCCCTGCGTCCGTTCGGTCTCCACTACGAAGCCTTGCCCTTCGAGGCCGCCTATCCCGCCGGTCAGGCCCACCGCCTCTACCGAACGCGGGGCGGGCGCCGTGAGCGGACGCTCCCCGACTTCCTGATCGGCGCCCACGCCATGGTCGCCGGCCATCGCCTTCTCACCCGCGACGCCTCGCGCTATCGCGACTACTTTCCCGAGCTCGACATCATCTGTCCGGAGACGCATCCTTGATCGGCAAGCTGAAAGGCACCGTTGATACGGTCGAGGAGGACTGCGTGACCCTCGACGTCCACGGCGTCGGCTACGTCGCCTTCTGCGGCGCCCGCACGCTGGCGGGCCTGCCGGGCGCAGGCGAGGCGGCCTCGCTGTTCATCGAGACCTATGTGCGCGAGGACATGATCCGGCTCTACGGCTTCGCGTCCGCGGCCGAGCGCGACTGGTTTCGCCTGCTCCAGAGCGTGCAGGGCGTCGGCGCGAAGGTGGCGCTGGCGGTCGTCGGCACGCTCTCGACCGGCGACCTTGCCAACGCCATCGCGCTGCAGGACCGCACCATGGTCGCCCGCGCGCCGGGCGTCGGGCCGAAGGTCGCCGCGCGCATCGTCGCGGAATTGAAGGACAAGGCGCCGGCCTTCTCGGGCGCGGCCGCGGCTGAAAGCTTCGGCCTCAAGCGCGACCTCGGCGAGGGCGTGGCGCCGGCGCCGATCGCCGACGCCGTGTCGGCGCTGGTCAATCTCGGCTATTCGCGCGAGCAAGCGGCCGGCGCGGTTGCCGTCGCGGTGAAGGAGGCGGGCGAGGATGGGCCGTCCACGACCCTGATCCGCCTCGGTCTCAAGGCGCTGAGCCGCTGAAGCGAACGGACCCATGAGCAACACACGCCTCATCACCCCCGAGAAGCGCGGCGAGGATGTCGACGCGTCGCTGCGGCCGCAGCGGCTCGACGACTTCGTCGGTCAGGCGGCGGCGCGCGCCAATCTCAAGATCTTCATCGAGGCTGCCAAGACACGCGGCGAAGCCCTTGATCACGTTCTCTTCGTCGGCCCGCCGGGTCTCGGCAAGACGACGCTGGCGCAGATCATGGCGAAGGAACTCGGCGTCAACTTCCGCTCGACGTCCGGTCCGGTGATCGCCAAGGCGGGAGATCTTGCGGCACTCCTCACCAATCTCGAAGAGCGGGACGTCCTGTTCATCGACGAGATCCATCGCCTCTCGCCGGCGGTGGAGGAGATCCTTTATCCCGCCATGGAGGATTTCCAGCTCGACCTCATCATCGGCGAGGGGCCGGCGGCGCGTTCCGTGAAGATCGATCTGGCGAAGTTCACGCTGGTCGCCGCGACGACGCGCATCGGCCTCCTGACGACGCCGTTGCGCGATCGCTTCGGCATTCCGGTGCGGCTGAATTTCTACACGATCGCCGAGCTCGAACACATCGTGAAGCGCGGGGCGCGGCTGATGAGCCTGCCGATGGGCGACGACGGCGCGCGCGAGATCGCCCGCCGTGCCCGCGGCACGCCGCGCATCGCAGGCCGCCTGCTGCGCCGCGTGCGCGACTTCGCGACCATGGCCGGCTCGGAGGTCGTGGACCGACGCATCGCCGACGAGGCGCTCACACGGCTCGACGTGGACAGCCTCGGCCTCGACCAGCTCGACCGGCGCTATCTCGACCTGATCGCCCTCAACTTCGGTGGCGGCCCGGTCGGCATCGAGACCATCGCCGCCGCCCTGTCGGAGCCGCGCGACGCGATCGAGGACATCGTCGAGCCCTACCTTCTGCAGCAGGGCTTCATCCAGCGCACGCCGCGCGGCCGGCTCCTGACCCAGCATGCGTTCAAGCATCTCGGCCTCGCCGTGCCCTCGACATATCAGGGCATCCAGTCGAGCCTGTTCGAAGGCGAAGAGGAGTAGGGCTTACGTAAAAGGGGCGAGGCCCTGCGGCTCCGCCCCTTCGTTCATCCGATGCGTGAGCCTCAGTTGCGCACGGCCGCCGACTGCTCGTCCAGCTTGCCGATCTCGAAGAACAACGTTTCGCCGGACGAGTCGTCGACACCGTCGTTGTCGGTCACAACGAAGGCGGTGCCGTCCTTGTCGATCGCAAGACCCTCGACCTTGTCGACGACGTAACCTGCGGTCTGCGCTTTCAGGTCCGGCAGGAGGTCGCGCACTACGCCCTTCTCGACGGTCGGCAGATCACCGCCGAGCGGGGCCGGCCTCAGCTGGTCGAGCGCGACGCGGGTGATCTGCTTCAGTCGCGCGGCATCCCCGATCAGGTTGTCGCGCTCGATGAGATAGGCGGCGTCGCCGGAGACCGTGATCTCGGACAGGCCGACCCAGGCGCCCTCGGCCGGCGGTGCCTCCAGCGGATAGCGCACCGCGCCCCAGGTCTTGGCGTCGAGATCGTAGGCGAGGAGCTTCGTCGTGTTTTTAGGGTCGTCCTTCCAGGGGCGCTGCACGGCGACCCAGAGCCTGTTGCCGACTTTGGCGATGCCCTCCGCACCGAAGCGGGTCTGGTGCGCCAGAAGCTCGGCCGGGAAGGCCACCGTCTCCACCACTACGCCCTTGCCGTCGACATGGAGAAGCTGGTGCGGCACCTCCTTCTCCGGGTTGCCCTCGCTCGCCAGCCAGAAGCCGCCGGCGCCGTCGAGCGCGAGGCCCTCGATGTCGAGCTTGCCCGCGGCTTCACCGTTCTCCGTGACCACCATCGCGTCGGTGATGCGGGCGGGCTTGGCCGTGGCATCGATCGTGTAGATCGTCGGCGCCTTGCCGTAGACGCTGTCGCTCGCGGCGAACAGGCGCTTCGGCTCGTTCGCATCGGCAGCCAGCGCGCCGAGCGCACCCCAGCCGATCGGCACGCCGTCCCGCTCGATCGACACCATCTGCGGATAGGCGGGCGTTCCCTCGGCGCGCTCGTAGAGCATCACGTGGCTGCGCGCCGCGCCGTCCTCGACGAGGTCGGCCTCGTTGGCGGTGGCGAGGAGGTTGCGGCCGGGAATGGCGACGGCGCCCTCCGGCGAGATGCCGGACGGCAGGAGCTGCACGAACTCCGGCTCGGCGCCCGTGTCGCGATAGACGCCGACCACGGAACCGCGCTCCGACAGGACGAAGATGAAGCGCTCGCCGCCGAACTCGGCGACCTCGAGACCCTCCGGCTCGACGCCCTTGGCGTCGGACCGCTTGTCGGGATAGTGGCCGGCCTTGGCGACCTCGCGCTCGAACGCAGGGCCGGACTCGTAGGCCACCGATCCGTCGCGGTTGAAGATCGTGAAGCCGCGGGTGCCGCCCTTCCAGTCGCCCTCGTTGGCGACGACGAGACGGTCGGTCCCGAGCCACTTCACGGCATCCGGCTCGCGCGGGCGCGCCTCGATCGTGTCGGTGAAGGCGATCTTGCCGTCGTCCTCGGCGTCCACGCCCTCCAGCGCGACGGTTCCTGCGGTGAAGTGGCCCGTGACCTTGGCCGTCTTCCCGTCGATCAGGACGATGTGATTGTTCTCCTGAAGCGTGACGGCCAACTCGTTGTTCGCGTTGAAGGATACGAACTCGGGCTCGGGATCCTCACCCGCGATGGCGGGAATGCCCGTCAGCTCGACGCGGCGCAGGCCCGCGCAGTCCGGCGCGCCGTCCCTTAGCGGTAAGAGTACGACATAGCCCGCCGGCATCTGCGGCAGGGCGCCGTCGTTGCGGTCCTCGTCACGCTCGTTCTCGATCGCGACCGCGGCGAGCGTGCCGTCCGGGGACACGGCGACGGAGTCCGGCTGGCCGCCAAGGTCGCAGCGCGCGGTGACCGTGCGGTCCGCCATCGAGACGGTGGCGAGGAAGCCCGACGGTTCGGTGAAGCTCTTCGACGTATTGACCGCCGCCAAGACATGGGCGCCGCTCGCTGCCACCGACGTCGGCTCGCCACCCTCGAAGGCGACATAGCCAGCACTCTTGGGCGCGCGGGCGTCGGTGATGTCGATGAAGCCGATGCCGCCGTGCGGGCTGTCCGAATAGACCAGCGTGTTGCCGTCGCCGGACGCCGTGATGATCTCCGCCGAGGTCGGCGCCTTGGCGTCGGTCCCTGCGGGAAGGTTCGACGCAACCGGGAAGGAGGCGATCCGGTTGAAGACCAGTTCCGCCGCGGCGGGCAGGGCGGTGGACGCGAGCAGCGCAAGCGCGGCGGGGAGGCGGATCGAACGCATGGCGGACCTTCCGGAAGATGAGCGGACGCGCCCTCCAATCAGCCGGACGTCACCGCGCGATGACGGTCCGATGACGGATCGATGACGGTTCGGGTCGCGGGCGGCGCTGGAACGCGGGCGCGCCGGGCGCTAAGAGGGCGCATGACCGATCAGCTTGCAGGCCGCCTCGTGGATGGCGGACACCGCCTCGACGTGCGCGTTTATTTCGAGGACACCGACTTTTCCGGTGTCGTCTACCACGCGCGATACCTTCACTTTCTGGAGAGGGGCCGCACGGACTACCTGCGCCTGCACGGGATCGGCCATCGCGAGTTGATGGACGGCGCCTTCGGCGAGCCGATGGCGTTCGCCGTGCGTCGCATGGAGATCGAGTTCCTGCGCCCCGCCCGGATCGACGACATCCTGTCGGTCGAGACGCGCACCGCGCTGCTCGGCGGGGCGCGCGTCGTCCTCGACCAGCGCATCCTGCGCGGAGACGAAGTGCTGATCGAGGCCAGGGTCAAGGTCGCGGTGATCTCGCCGGACGGGCGACCGCGTCGCATGCCGGCTGCGGTGGCCGAGAGGCTGGGCGCGCCAGAGGCATAGAACCGCCCCGTGGGGCGAGCCTCGCGTCTTGCCGCAGCACGGTAAAATACCGTCCGCAAACGATTTGTTAACCCTAACGATGCTTGATGGGGTCGGAGGGCTCACCCCCCGCCATGCCATTCTTTCACCGGAATCAACCGGTCAAAGGGCGCCATGGACGACGTTCCGCGCCGGCGTTCCGGCATGGGCGTGGTTCTGGTCGTGGCAGGGGCGGTCGGTCCGCCGGAAGCGAGACGCTTCCAGAGCCACCAG
Organism: Aureimonas phyllosphaerae; assembly: GCF_900113065.1. Classification (GTDB taxonomy): domain Bacteria; phylum Pseudomonadota; class Alphaproteobacteria; order Rhizobiales; family Rhizobiaceae; genus Aureimonas; species Aureimonas phyllosphaerae. The sequence goes on along the minus strand of NZ_FOOA01000001.1, from coordinate 340,346 downwards.
GACGATCCGACGGATTCGAGGGACGCAAAAGGAATGAACGAGGTCGCTCAGACTGCGCTGGCCGCGCCGGCCCACGACATGTCGCTCCTGGGTCTTTTCTGGCAGGCGGGCTTCATCGTCAAGTTCGTCATGATCGGCCTGCTCGCCGCGTCCGTCTGGACCTGGGCGATCATCTTCGACAAGTGGACGCGCTACGCCAGCTTCCGCCGGCAGCTCAACCAGTTCGAGAACAATTTCTGGTCCGGCCAGTCGCTCGAAGAGCTTTACCACACGCTGTCCGACCGCAAGACCAGCGGCATGGGCGCGCTGTTCGTGGCGGCCATGCGCGAGTGGAAGAAGAGCTTCGAGAAGGGGGCCCGCTCGCCGATCGGCCTCCAGACCCGCATCGAGAAGGCCATGGACGTGACGATGGCGCGCGAGATGGAGGGGCTCGAGTCCCGTCTCGGCTTCCTGGCCACCGTCGGCTCGGCTGCGCCGTTCGTCGGCCTGTTCGGCACCGTGGTCGGCATCATGACGGCCTTCCAGTCGATCGCCGCCTCCGAGCAGACGAGCCTTGCGGTCGTGGCCCCCGGTATCGCCGAGGCGCTGCTCGCCACCGCGATCGGCCTCGTCGCGGCCATTCCGGCGGTCGTCGCCTACAACAAGTTGTCGGCCGACGCCGGCAAGCTCGGCGCGCGGCTCGAGGCCTTCGCCGACGAATTCTCCTCCATCCTGTCGCGCCAGATCGACGAGCGTTCGGCCGCGCGCTGAGCGCCGGTCGGCTCGTTCCATTCCACTCGAGGGGTCGTTTTCATGGGCATGTCGACGGGAGCTTCGTCTGGAGGCGGATCGCGCCGCGGGCGTCGCGCGCGCAAGGCGCCCATGGCCGAGATCAACATGACGCCGATGGTCGACGTCATGCTCGTGCTCCTCATCATCTTCATGGTGGCCGCGCCGCTGATGACGGTCGGCGTGCCGCTCGAACTGCCGAAGACCAACGCCAAGGCGCTGTCGGCGGACAAGCAGCCGATCACCATCTCGGTCCAGAAGGGCGGCGAGATCTTCCTGCAGGAGACGCCGGTCGCACCGGAGGCCATCGTCGAGCAGCTGAAGGCGATCGCCGAGGCCGGCTACGAGGAGCGCATCTTCCTGCGCGCCGACGGCTCGGCCGACTACGGCACGGTGATGAAGGTCATGTCGCGCATCTCTGCGGCGGGCTTCAAGAACATCGGTCTCGTGACCACGCAGGAAACCGCGGGAAGCTGACGCGCGGCCGATGAAACCCTTTGCCACCTCCACGATCCTGCACACGGCCATCCTCACTTGGGGGCTTTGGCATTTCGGGACACCGGAAAAGCTCGACATGGGCGGCGAAGCGCTGCCCGTGACGCTGGTGACCGACGTCAGCCAGGCGACGCTCGGGGAACAGGACGCGCCCGAGGCGGAAAAGTCCGCGCCGACGCCGACGAAGACGCCCGAGAAGCTGCCGATGCCGGCCGAGAACGTCGGCGACAACGAGGTGGACCTCAAGACGCCGCCGGCGCCAAAGCCCTCGCCGCACGAGAACGTCTCGACCGCCGAGGCGCCCCCGCCGCCGCCGCCGCCGCCGGCGGTGACGCCGCAGACGCGCCCCGAGCCGCCGCAACCCACGCCGCCGGAGCCGACGCCCCCGCCCGAGCCGCCGGCCGAGGTCGCGGAACAGAAGCCTGAGCCGACGCCGGCCGAGGCCGCGCCCGAGATCGACCCGCTCGCCGCCGAGATCGCCAAGGCGGAGGCCGAGACGCCAGCGCCCCCGCGCAACGTGCCGCTGCCGCAGGTGAAGCCGAAGCCGCCCGAGCCCAAGCCCGCCGAGCCCGTGAAGGTCGCGGAGGCGAAGAAGGCCGAGCCGGTGAAGGAGCCCGCCAAGGAACCGGCGAAGGAGACGTCGAAGTCGAAGGAAAAGCCGAAGGACACCAAGAAGCCGGCGACCCAGACCTCGACCGAGAAGCAGTTCGACGCCGACCAGATCGCCGCGCTCCTCAACAAGCAGGATTCGTCCGGCGGCGGCGCTAAGCGCTCGACCCAGCAGGCGGCGCTCGGTGCCACGCGCCAGACCGGCGGATCGCTGTCGCAGAGCGAGATGGACGCGCTGCGCGGCCAGATCATGCGCTGCTGGAACCCGCCGGCCGGGAGCGTCGACGCCGGCAACTTCCGGGTGAAGATCTCCATGCAGCTCGGGCCCACGGGCGAGCTGGAGGGGCTGCCCGAGATCCTGTCCGGTGGCGGCTCGTCGATGGCCGAGCGGGTGGCGAGCGAAGCCGCGGTGCGCGCCGTGCGCCGCTGCGCGCCGTACAACCTGCCGGCCGAGAAGTACGACACCTGGGCTCAGGTCACCGTCAATTTCGACCCGAGCCAGATGTTCTGACCGTTTCGTCTCCCGCGGCGGCACGCTGCCGCCGCCTCGTCCTTTTCTCATGCGAAGTCCGGGTCGCCGTCCCGATCGACGGCTTCGAACCCGATGCCCAAACGGGAAGGTCCCGCACATGACGCGCTTCATCCGATCCCTGGCTCTTGCCCTCGCCACCGCCACCGCCGGCCTCGCCCTGGCATCGGGTGCGCACGCGGCGGTCGAGATCGACGTGACGCAAGGCAACGTCCAGCCTCTGCCGATCGCCCTGCCGAACTTCCAGTCGCGCGACGCGCTGGGCGCCAAGCTGATCGAGGTGGTCGCCGCCGACCTCAAGCGCTCGGGCCTCTTCGCCCCGATCAACCCGGCCGCCTTCATCCAGAAGGACGTGACGCCGGACGCGACGCCGCGCTTCCAGGACTGGACCGTGATCAACGCGCAGGCCCTCGTAACCGGACGCGTCACGCCCGAGGCCGATGGGCGCCTGCGCGTCGAGTTCCGCCTATGGGACACCTATGCCGGCCAGCAGCTTGACGGGCAGCAGTTCTATGCGAGCCCCGACAACTGGCGCCGCATCGCCCACATCATCGCCGACGCGATCTATGAGCGCTTGACAGGCGAAAAGGGCTACTTCGATACGCGCGTCGTCTTCGTCGACGAAAGCGGCGCCAAGACCGACCGCAAGAAGCGGCTCGCGATCATGGACCAGGACGGCGCCAACGTGCGCTACCTCAGCCAGGGCGGCGACCTCGTGCTGACGCCGCGCTTCTCGCCCAACCGTCAGGAGATCACCTACATGTCCTTCGGGCAGGGTGATCCGCGCGTCTATCTCCTGCAGCTTGAGACCGGGCAGCGCGAGGTCGTCGGCAACTTCCCCGGCATGACCTTCTCGCCCCGCTTCTCGCCGGATGGCCAGAAGGTCGTCATGAGCCTCCAGCAGGACGGCAACTCCAACATCTACGCGATGGACCTGCGCTCGCGCGCGACGACGCGCCTGACCTCGACCAACGCGATCGACACCTCGCCCTCCTATTCGCCCGATGGCTCGAAGGTCGTGTTCGAGAGTGACCGCGGCGGCCGCTCGCAGATCTACGTGATGGGCGCCGACGGCTCGGGCCAGCAGCGCATCTCGTTCGGGCAGGGCACCTACAACACCCCGGTCTGGAGCCCGCGCGGCGACCTCATCGCCTTCACCAAGCAGACCGGCGGCCAGTTCCAGATCGGCGTGATGAAGCCCGACGGCTCGGGCGAGCGCATCCTCACCTCGTCCTTCCACGCCGAGGGGCCGACCTGGGCCCCGAACGGGCGCGTGATCATGTTCTTCCGCGACCAGGGCGGTGGTCCGCAGCTCTACTCGATCGACCTGACCGGCCGGAACGAGCAGAAGGTCGCGACGCCGAACTACGCGTCGGACCCCGCCTGGTCGCCGGCGCTGGAGTAGGATTCTCCGGCGCTTTCAATCGCCTGTTGACCACTCGTTAACCGCGATCATGGTAAACGGGCCCATACGGAAATCACAGAGTTAAGGAGACGGCCATGCGCCGCATCGCTACTGGGGTCCATGGTCGTATCGCCCTCGCGCTGGTCGCGGCGCTGGCGCTTTCGGCCTGCGCCAAGAAGAACAACGGACTGCCGGACAACGCGGCCGGCCTCGGCCTCGGCGGTGCGGGCGGCCTCGGTGGCGCCGGTGGCGCGGGCGGTCGCGGTTCGGCGGCTCCGGGCACCAGCCAGGACTTCACGGTCAATGTCGGCGACCGCATCTTCTTCGACACGGACTCGACCTCGATCCGCGCCGACGCGCAGCAGACGCTCGCCCGCCAGGCGCAGTGGCTGAACCAGTACCGCAACTACTCGATCACGGTCGAAGGCCACGCCGACGAGCGCGGCACGCGCGAGTACAACCTTGCGCTCGGCGCCCGCCGCGCCGCCGCCACGCGCGACTACCTCGCCAGCCAGGGCGTGTCGCCGAATCGCATGCGCACCATCTCCTACGGCAAGGAGCGCCCGGTGGCCGTCTGCGACGACATCTCCTGCTGGTCGCAGAACCGCCGCGCCGTCACGGTGCTGAACGGCGCCGGCAGCTGATCTGCGGCATTTCTGCAACATCGAGCGTTTCGAAACGGCCCTCCGGGGCCGTTTTGCGTGAGGGCGTCCTTGTCTGTGCTAGCACCGGCCAAACTTTGGACGCCTTCCGCCGGTCCAAGCTGACGGGTCGACAGGTCGTCGCCCACTGGCTTCGAACAGCTTGCGGGCGAGGGGCCTCCAGCGATCCCGAGGGGATGTCCCGCATGGCCAAGATGAAGCTCGCAACCGTTTCCGTTCTCGTCCTCGCCGCGCTGGCGGGACCCGCATCCGCACTCGACCTCCCGTTCGGCCTCGGCGGCGGTGACCGTGCGCCGGTGGTGGCGCGCGAGCATGCCCCTGTCCTGATGGCGCAGGTCGGCGACGGCGGCGTCCGCATCTCCCAGATGGAAGAGGAAATGCGGCGCCTGACCGGCAAGGTCGAGGAGCTGTCCTTCCTGGTGCTCCAGCTGCAGGAGCAGTTGCGCAAGACGCAGGAGGACAACGAGTTCCGCTTCCAGGACCTCGAAGGCAAGGGCTCGGGCGCCGCCGCCAAGCCGGCCGAGCGCCGCACCGATGCTGCGCCTAACCCGGTCGGCAACGAGCGCGTGGCCTCCGCCGCGCCGCCGAGCGTCAACGATGCGAGCCGCGCGGCACCGGCGACCGCCGCGCCGCAGACCGACGAGATCGGCGCCCTTCTCGGCAACGGTGACACGAGCCTCAACGAGCCGACGCCGCCGCCGAGCACCACGGGCTCGAACAAGGTCGCCTCGATCGCCACCAACGGCCCGGTCGAGATGTATTCGCTTGGCTACAACTACATGCTGGCAGGCGACTACCAGCTCGCCGAGAACACGTTCCGCCAGTACACGCAGGCCTATCCGAGCTCGCAGGACGCGGCCGACGCGCAGTACTGGCTGGGCGAGGCGCTCTACGCGCAGAACAAGTATCGCGACGCCGCCGAGGTCTTCCTGAACGCGCAGAAGGAATTCCCCAAGAGCGCCAAGGCGCCGGAGATGATGCTGAAGCTCGGCATGTCGCTCGCCCGCCTCAACAACCGCGAGACGGCCTGCGTCACCTATGCCGAGGTCGGCAAGCGCTATCCCGACATGAGCGCCAACGTGAAACGCAAGCTGCAGAGCGAGACGAAGTCCGCCAGCTGCGCCTGATCCGGGCCTTTCGCAGGTGATCGACGAGACGGCCGAGGCGGTGAAGACCGCCCTCGGCCGTTTTGCGTTGGAACGGCCTGCCGCGAGGCGTCTGCTTCTCGGCGTGTCCGGCGGGGCGGATTCGCTTGCGCTGCTCCTCGCCGCCGCCGCGCTGCCGCTGGAGGTGTGCGTCGCGACGGTCGATCACGGGCTGCGGCAAGAGTCAGCGGCGGAAGCGCGGTTCGTGGCAGGCATCTGCCGCGATCTCGGGCTTTCGCATCGGACCTTGGCGTGGCACTCGGGCGACGCCGTGCGAGGCAACCTGATGGGCGAGGCGCGCGAAGCGCGATACCGCCTGCTGGGAGCCGAAGCGATCCGGGTGGGCGCCGATGCGATCCTCGTGGCGCAGCACGCCGACGACCAGATCGAGACCCATCGTCTGGCGCGCGAGCGCGGCGCCAGTGGGCCGGCGCTGGCCGGCATGCGCGCCTGGCGCGATCTCGAGCCCGGTCTCGTCCTCGTCCGCCCGTTTCTCGACCTGCCGAAGCGCGCGCTCATGGATGCCGTGATGCGAGCGGGGCTGTCGCCGGTCGAGGATCCGACGAACGTGGACCTGCACTATCGGCGTGCCCGCATACGCGCGGAACTCGCCGGCGCCCCGCAGGAGGTCGCCGAGCTTCGGTCCGCGATCGCCCGCGCGGCAGGACTTCGTGCCGCGGAGGATGCGGCGATCACGGCGGCGATCCGGCGGGCCGGAGGGGAGGGGCGGCTTCGCGTCGACGACGCGGGCGCCGTCGTCTTCGAGCCCGCGCCCGGCGACGAGGCGCTCTGGCCTCGCATCCTGACGGCGGCGGGCGGCGCGCCGCATCCTCCGCAGCGCGCCGCGGTGGAACGGCTGCGCGACGCCTTGGCCTCGGGCGGACGCGCGGCGACGCTCGGCGGCAGCCGGGTGGAGCGGGCGGGCGAGCGGCTGACGATTCGTCGCGAGTACGGCAGAACCGGTCCGCCGGGCGTCGAGGTCGCGGCGAGCGGCCGCCTTCTCTTCGATCGCCGGTTCACGATTTCGGGTGCGGGGGAGACGGGCGCAGCGCGCCTCGAGCCGCTCGGTCGTCTCGGCCTCGGAGGTCCCGTATCTCGCACGCTCCCGGTCGGTATCGACCGCGACGGGGGCGTTTGCGCCGTTCACCCCCGGCTCGGGAAGCGGTTTCCCGATGTACCGACGCTTCGCCCCAGACCATGTGTCGCATGGCGCATCACCGCCGATCTGCCGGGCGGGACGGGGGATCGATTAACCGCCGATCCCCAAAATGCCGCAAATCCTGCGAAGGCTGTTGGCAAGGATTTGGCGGCCACCTATCTTCGATGACGTGTCAAGGTTCGCGCACCCTTCGGGGATCGGGGATCGGGGCCTCATCCCAGGACGGATAATGAACCAGAACTTCCGGAATTTCGCCCTCTGGGCGATCATCGCGCTTCTGCTCATCGCGCTGTTCCAGCTGTTTTCGAACGGCTCGCAGAACGCGAACACGCGGGAGGTTCCCTATTCCCAGTTCCTGTCGGACGTCGATTCGGGCCGCGTGCGCTCGGTGACGATCCAGGGGCAGCGGATTTCCGGCAGCTATACGGACGGGTCGAGCCCGTTCCAGACCTATTCGCCCGGCGACCCCCAGCTCGTGTCCCGTCTCGAGGGCAAGAACGTCACGATCAACGCCAGCCCGCCGTCGGACAACACCAATCCGATCTGGTCGATGCTGCTGTCGTTCGGCCCGATCCTCCTCATTCTCGGCGTCTGGATCTTCCTGATGCGCCAGATGCAGGGCGGGGCCGGCGGCAAGGCGATGGGCTTCGGAAAGTCGAAGGCCAAGCTCCTGACCGAGGCGCACGGCCGCGTGACCTTCGCGGACGTCGCCGGCGTCGACGAGGCCAAGCAGGACCTCGAGGAGATCGTCGAGTTCCTGCGCGAGCCGCAGAAGTTCCAACGCCTCGGCGGCAAGATTCCGCGCGGCGTGCTCCTCGTCGGCCCTCCGGGTACCGGTAAGACGCTGACGGCGCGCGCCGTCGCGGGCGAGGCCAATGTGCCCTTCTTCACCATTTCGGGTTCGGACTTCGTCGAGATGTTCGTCGGCGTCGGCGCATCCCGCGTGCGCGACATGTTCGAGCAGGCCAAGAAGAATGCGCCCTGCATCATCTTCATCGACGAGATCGACGCCGTCGGTCGCCATCGCGGTGCGGGCCTCGGCGGCGGCAACGACGAGCGCGAGCAGACGCTGAACCAGCTCCTCGTCGAGATGGACGGCTTCGAGGCGAACGAGGGTATCATCCTCATCGCCGCGACCAACCGTCCGGACGTTCTGGATCCCGCGCTCCTGCGTCCCGGCCGCTTTGATCGTCAGGTCATGGTGCCGAACCCGGATGTCGGCGGCCGAGAGAAGATCCTGAAGGTCCATGTGCGCAACGTGCCGCTGGCCCCTAACGTCGATTTGCGCACCATCGCGCGCGGCACGCCGGGCTTCTCGGGCGCCGATCTCGCCAACCTTGTCAACGAGGCGGCGCTGATGGCGGCGCGTCGCTCCAAGCGCCTCGTCACCATGCTCGAGTTCGAGGATGCCAAGGACAAGGTCATGATGGGCGCCGAGCGCCGGTCGATGGCCATGACCGAGGAAGAGAAGAAGTTGACCGCCTATCACGAGGCCGGTCATGCCCTCGTCGGCCTCTACGTTCCGCACAACGATCCCTTGCACAAGGTGACGATCATCCCGCGCGGTCGGGCGCTTGGCGTCACCATGAACTTGCCGGAGCGCGACCGCTACGGCATGCGCAAGATCGAGATGGAGGCGCGTCTCGCGATGATCTTCGGCGGTCGTGCCGCTGAGGAGCTGATCTACGGCCTCGACAACGTGACGACCGGCGCCTCCAACGACATCCAGCAGGCCACCAATATGGCCCGCGCGATGGTCATGGAATACGGCATGAGCGACAAGCTCGGTCGCCTGCGCTACCGCCAGAACCAGGAAGAGGTGTTCCTCGGTCACTCCGTCTCGCAGCAGCAGAACATGTCGGAGGAGACGGCTAAGCTGATCGATTCCGAGGTCCGCGGCATCGTCGAGGTCGCCGAGAATCGCGCCCGCCAGGTGCTGCGCGATCACCTCGACGATCTCCACACGATCGCCAACGGCCTTCTCGAGTTCGAAACGCTGTCGGGCGACGAGGTCCGCGATCTCCTTGCCGGCAAGACGCTCGCTCGCGACATGGGTGACGACACGCCGCCCTCGCGCGGCTCGGCAGTGCCCAAGGCCGGCTCGATCAAGCCGTCCGGCCCGCGCGACGACAAGGAAGGTGGGCTGGAGCCTCAGCCGACTGCCTGACGACTACTCCTTCAGATCAAGGGAAGGCGGGCTTTCAAGCCCGCCTTTTTCGTTCCGAGGTGGGGGTTGGCACGACGGATGCGTCGCTCTCATCTGCCTGCTGACATTCTTTTTTACTTTTGGCTTCATGCTTGCGCGCTTACAGCCCCAAGCCGATTGCCAGCGGAGACGAGACGCCATGACGAAATCCTATTTCGGGACGGACGGGATCCGCGGCCTCGCCAACCGGCATCCGATGACGCCCGAGATCGCGATGAAGGTCGGCATGGCGGCCGGACTTGCCTTCAAGCGCGGCAACTACCGGCACCGCGTCGTGATCGGCAAGGACACGCGCCTGTCCGGCTACATGCTGGAGCCGGCCCTCTGCGCCGGCTTCACGGCGGTCGGCGTCGACGTCCTGATGCTCGGCCCGATGCCGACGCCGGCCGTCGCCATGCTGACGCGCTCGATGCGCGCCGACATCGGCGTGATGATCTCCGCCTCGCACAACCCGTTCGAGGACAACGGCATCAAGCTCTTCGGCCCCGACGGGTACAAGCTGTCGGACGAACTCGAAGGCGAGATCAATCGGCTGATCGACGAGGATCTCACCCCGCGCCTGTCGGTCGGCGCCCATCTCGGCCGCGCCAAGCGCTACGACGACGGCGGCCGCGACCGCTATGTCGAGTTCGCCAAGCGCACCCTGCCGCGCGACCTGTCGCTCGACGGCGTGCGGGTCGCCATCGACTGCGCCAACGGCGCGGCCTATCGCGTGGCGCCCGACGTTCTCTGGGAACTCGGCGCCGAGGTCGTGAAGATCGGCGTCGATCCGAACGGCACCAACATCAACCTCAACTGCGGATCGACCAGCCCCGCCGCGCTGAAGGCGAAGGTGCGCGAGGTGCGCGCCGACATCGGCATCGCGCTCGACGGCGACGCAGATCGGGTGCTGATCGTCGACGAGCACGGCGAGGTCGTTGACGGCGACCAGATCATGGCCGTCATCGGCGAGGCCTGGGCGCAGGACGGCCGGCTCGCCGCAGGCGGCGTGGTCGCCACGATCATGTCGAACCTCGGGCTCGAGCGCTTCCTCAACGACCGGCAGATCCAGCTCGCGCGCACCAAGGTCGGCGATCGCTACGTGGTCGAGCACATGCGCGAGCACGGCTACAATGTCGGCGGCGAGCAGTCCGGCCACATCGTCCTGTCGGATTTCGGCACGACAGGCGACGGCCTCGTCTCGGCGCTTCAGGTGCTTGCAGTGGTGCGCGGGGCGGGCGGCACCGTATCCGAGGTCTGCCGCAAGTTCACGCCGGTGCCGCAAGTCCTGAAGAACGTGCGCTTCGCCGGTGGCGCGCCGCTCGAGAAGGAGCGGGTGCAGGATGCCATCAACGCCGGTCGCGATCGCCTCGGCGAGGGCGGGCGCCTCGTCATTCGTCCCTCGGGCACCGAGCCGCTGATCCGCGTCATGGCCGAAGGCGACGACCAGCAACTCGTCAACGACGTGGTGGACGACATCATCGGCGCGCTGAAGCGGGAAGCCGCCTGACGGCGGTCATTGCGCGACTATGCTTCCGTGCTGGTCAGGTTCCGGCACGGTAAACGCTCTATTAATCATTAATCTTTAGATTTGCGATCATTGCGGAACCCAAGCCGCGACTGTCGTTCAATCTGGAGATAATGATGATGCTACGGCTCGCGCTTGGCCTTCTGGCCTCTGCCGCTCTTCTTCCCACCCTCGCACAGGCGGCCGATATCATCGAGCCGATCCCGGTCATCGAGGAAGTTCCGTTCAGCGGCTGGTACATCCGCGGCGACGTCGGCTACAACTTCAAGTCGAAGACCGATGGCAAGTGGGCCTTCTATAACATATTCCCGGGCGTCGAGGGCATCGACGACCACTACCGCTACGACGACCTGCGCCTGTCGGACGCCGCGACCTTCGGCGTCGGCGCCGGCTACCGCTTCACCGACACGTTCCGCATGGACGCGACGGTCGACTACTTCCGCTCCGACGTGAACGGCAAGACCAAGTGCCCGCTGATGATCATCACCGATCCGGCGCATGGCCTCGGGCCCTTCGAGGAGTGCAACTACAACGACAAGTCGGAAGCCGACGTCTGGACGATCATGGCGAATGCCTATGTCGACCTGCCGAGCTTCGGCGTCGTCACCCCTTACCTCGGCGCCGGCGTCGGCACGGCCTACGTGAAGTACGACGACGTCAAGTCGAACGAGGTCTGCCCGCCCTGTAGCCCGAGCTACACGCCCTATTCCGGCACCCACGAGGGTCTGGACGACTGGCGCTTCGCGACCGCGCTCATGGCCGGCGCCAGCGTCGATCTGACCAGCCAGCTCGCGCTCGACATCGGCTACCGCTTCACCAAGGTCTGGGAAGGCGACTCCTGGGAGTTCGACAGCGCCGACAAGCAGTACGGTGCGAAGGGCGTCCAGACCCGCGACGACGGCTTCGACATCCACACGATCCGCGCTGGTCTACGCTACAGCTTCTTCTGAGCCGACGCGCCATCGACATGACGAAAAGGGCTGCCCTCCGGGGCGGCCCTTTTCGCGTTCGGGGCAGGCGGGGACCGGGCGAAAGGTTCGGCAAAGGTTAAGCGACATGGTTAACCGCGGATTAACGCTTTGGCGGCGATGGTGCGCTCGGAAGCTCCGGGGCGCGTGCCGCCGAGGGGCTTGCCGGTCCGCCCAGCAGGAAGCCTCGCCATGCCCGTCGCCCGTCATCTCCTTGCCGCAAGTCTCCTGACGCTCGCAAACCCCGCATTCGCGGCCGATATCGACATTCTCGCCGCGCCCGAGATCTCGATCCCCGTCGCGGAAACCGGCCTCTATCTTCGCGCCGACGCGACCTACGCGTTCGACACGACGTTCGGTGGCACGCAGACTCTCGCAGGACCGGGCGGTACGACGTCGAACCGCATGGCCGATTGGCGCCTCGACGACGGGTTCGGGGTCGGTGGCGGCATCGGCTACAAGGCGAGCGACTGGCTCCGCTTCGACGCGACGGTGGATTACTGGAAGCAGGACGTGGCAGGCGGCAACGGAGCCGGCTGGTTCTGCGGCTTCGACGCGTCCTGCGCCTCGCGCGAGCGGGGAGAGGTCGAGGCGGTCGAGGTCATGGGCAACGCCTATGTCGACCTCGGGACAGTGGCGGGCTTCACGCCATACATCGGCGCAGGCCTCGGCGCGGTTCACGTCGAGTACGGCGACGTTATCGGTACGGCGACCTGCAACGGCACGGTGCTTTGCCCGCCCGGCGGGCTCACCGCGGCCTATGGCGACGATGCCTCCTGGCGCTTTGCCTATGCGGTGTCGGCCGGCGTCTCCTACGACCTTAACGACAAGCTCTCGATCGACACCGGCTATCGGTACGTCAATGTCGACGACGGCGATGCCTATCGTCTCGACACGGCATCGGGCGCTGTGCTGCTGGCGAAGGACGAGGGCTTCGACCGGCACACGATCCGCGCCGGTCTTCGCTTCAAGCTCTGGTAGGGCGCCGTTCGATCAGGCCCGGTTGTCGCGGGCCGCTTGCGCGTCGCGCATGAACTGGGACACGCGGCCGGCTTCCATCGGGCTGCCGATCCGACCTGCCTTCTCGTTTTCCGCCGGCGTCATGCCGTCGCGTGCCGTGCGACCGGCGCCGGGCCGGCGGGCGCTGCGCCAGGCGTTGGCCCGCTTCAGCTTGAGGGCTCGGCGGGCGTTGGCCTGAAGGGCATCCGCCGCTCCTTCATGCTCGCGCCGCGTGCGCTCCTTGTTCAATCGTGCCAGGGCCTCGGCCAGCACGCCGGCCTTCTGACGCATGCCGGAGTTCTCGGGTTCCTGCGATCCCCGGCCTCGCCGGGCGGCGCCCCGCCGGCGATTGGCGATCGCCTGCGCACGGTCGCGTCTCTCGCGCAGCCGCCGGGTGAGGGCGTCGAGATCGCCTCGTTCGAGATTGCGGATGGCCGGGTGATGAGTCTGTGCCACGAGATCGAGTTCGTCCTTGTCCAGAACCCGACGCTCCAGGCTTCTTCCTGCTGCCATGGTGATTCTCCGTTCCGCGTTTCGACGAGAAGGGAATCGGTTCGGAAAGGCTCGCGTTTCATAAGATAGGCGTGAGCTTCGCGTGAACGTCGTCCGATTGTCACTTGACCGTCGGCGAGGACGGGCATATCCGCAGACTTGGGACACGCCTCCCCAACGAGGCGCTTCTATCTGTAAGGATAGCTTTTGATGGCGAACATCGCACCGCCGGCCGCTCGTCCGGCCAATCCCCGCTTTTCCTCTGGTCCTTGTGCCAAGCGTCCCGGCTGGACGCTGGACGGCTTAAGCGATGCGCCGCTCGGCCGGTCGCACCGCGCCAAGATCGGCAAGACCAAGCTCGCCCAGGCGATCGACGACACCCGCGCCGTGCTCGGCGTTCCCGACGATTACCGCATCGGCATCGTGCCGGCGTCCGACACCGGCGCGGTCGAGATGGCCATGTGGTCGCTGCTCGGCGCGCGTCCGGTCGACATGGTCGCCTGGGAAAGCTTCGGCTCCGGCTGGGTGACGGATGCGGTGAAGCAGCTGAAGCTCGCCGACGCGCGCGTCCTCGAGGCGCCCTACGGCGAGATCGTGGATTTTGCCGAGATCGATTTCGACCACGACGTGGTGTTCACCTGGAACGGCACGACCTCGGGCGTGCGCGTGCCGAACGGCGATGCCATCCCGGCGACCCGTCAGGGCCTGACGATCTGCGACGCCACCTCGGCCGCCTTCGCGCAGGACCTTCCCTACGACAAGCTCGATGTGGTCACCTTCTCCTGGCAGAAGGTGCTGGGCGGCGAGGGCGCGCACGGCGTCCTGATCCTCAGCCCCCGCGCCGTCGAGCGTCTCACTACCTACAAGCCGGCCTGGCCGCTGCCGAAGATCTTCCGCCTCACCTCGGGCGGCAAGCTGATCGAGGGCATCTTCAAGGGCGAGACGATCAACACGCCGTCGATGCTCTGCGTCGAGGACTATCTCGACGCGCTCCAGTGGGCGAAGTCGATCGGTGGTCTCGAAGCCCTGAAGGCTCGAGCCGACAAGAACCTCGGCGTGATCGACCGGTTCGTGTCGGCCAACGACTGGATCGGCTTCCTCGCCAAGACGCCCGAAATTCGTTCCAACACCTCGGTCTGCCTCCAGTTCACGGCGCCCGAAATCACGGGCCTGTCCAAGGACGAGCAGGACGCCTTCGCCAAGGGCGTCGCCTCGAAGCTGGAGAAGGAGGGCGTCGCCCTCGACATCGGTGCCTATCGCGACGCCCCTCCAGGCCTGCGCATCTGGGCCGGCGCGACGGTCGAGGCGTCCGATCTCGAGGCCCTGATGCCCTGGATCGCCTACGCCTACGAGGCGCAAAGGGCGACGCTGGCGCAGGCGGCCTGACGGCTCGAGCCTGCCCCGGCGACAGGGGCAGGCTCCCTCATTCATTTTCCGTTTCCAGGCATCGCTCGATGCCGAAAGCTGCAGGAGAAGCCTGATGGCTCCGCGCGTTCTCGTTTCCGACAAGCTGTCCCCGACCGCCGTCCAGATCTTCAAGGACAAGGGCGTCGAGGTCGATTACCTCCCCGATCTCGGCAAGGACAAGGACAAGCTCCTCGAGGTGATCGGCCAGTATGACGGCCTCGCCATCCGCTCCGCGACCAAGGTGACGGAGAAGGTGATCGATGCGGCGCCGAACCTGCGCGTCATCGGCCGCGCCGGCATCGGCGTCGACAACGTCGACATCCCGGCCGCCTCGCGGAAGGGCATCATCGTGATGAACACGCCCTTCGGCAACTCGATCACGACGGCCGAGCATGCCATCGCGATGATGTTCGCGGTGGCCCGCCAGATGCCCGCCGCCGACGCCTCGACGCAGGCCGGCAAGTGGGAGAAGAACCGCTTCATGGGCGTCGAGATCACCGGCAAGGTGCTCGGCGTCGTCGGCTGCGGCAACATCGGCTCGATCGTGGCTTCCCGGGGCGTCGGCCTCAAGATGAGGGTGATCGGCTTCGACCCGTTCCTGTCGGAGGAGCGCGCGGCCCAGCTCGGCATCGAGAAGGTGGAGCTCGAGGACCTCTTCAAGCGCGCCGATTTCATCACGCTGCACACGCCGCTGACCGACAAGACGCGCAACATCATCGACGCCAAGGCGATCGCCACGATGAAGAAGGGCGTGCGCATCATCAACTGCGCGCGCGGCGGCCTGATCGTCGAGAAGGACCTCGCCGAGGCCATCAAGTCAGGCCATGTGGCGGGCGCCGGCATCGACGTGTTCGAGGTCGAGCCGGCGACCGACAGCCCGCTCTTCGGCCTCGACAACGTGGTCTGCACCCCGCATCTCGGCGCCTCGACGACGGAAGCGCAGGAGAACGTCGCGCTGCAGGTCGCCGAGCAGATGGCCGACTACCTCGTGAAGGGCGCGGTTTCCAACGCGCTCAACATGCCCTCGATCACCGCCGAAGAGGCGCCGATCCTGACCCCTTACGTCAAGCTCGCCGAGATCCTCGGCTCCTTCGCGGGCCAGCTGACGGAAGAGGCGATCGACGCGGTCGAGATCCTCTATGACGGCGCGCCGGGCACGATGAACACGCGCGCCCTGTCGGCCGCCGCGATCGCCGGCCTCCTGAAGGCGCAGGTGCAGACGGTCAACATGGTCTCGGCGCCGCTGATGGCCAAGGAGCGCGGCATCGCCGTCTCCGAGGTGCGCCGCGACAAGACCGGCGTCTTCGACGGCTACATCATGGTCACCGTCAAGACCAAGAAGCAGACGCGCTCGGTCGCGGGCACGACCTTCTCGGATGGCAAGCCGCGCTTCATCCAGATCAAGGGCATCAACATGGAGGCCGATGTCGGCCGCTACATGCTCTACACGGCCAACAAAGACGTGCCGGGCGTCATCGGCCAGATCGGCACCGCCTTCGGCAAGGCCGGGATCAACATCGCCAACTTCCACCTCGGCCGCGACGAGCAGGGAGGCAGCGCGATCGCGATCATCTACCTCGACGGGCCGCTGAGCGAGGAGTTCCTCGAGGAGCTTCGCGGCCTGAACGCGATCGGCCAGGCGAAGATGCTGACCTTCGACGTCTGATCGAACGGAAGGCGATAGGAAAGGGGGCGGAGCGGGAAACCGCTCCGCCCTTTCTTATTGCGCCGCGGGCTGGACCGTGCGCTTACCGCGCTCGGCAATCGCGATGCCGCCGAGCACCAGCGACAGCGCCGCCAGATGATAGGCATGGAACGGTTCGGCGAGGATCAGCACGGCGAGGATCGCGCCGAACACCGGCACCGTGTTGACGAAGATGTTCGCCCGGTTGGCGCCGATCATCTCGACACCCTTGATGTAGAGCGCCTGGCTGAGGATCGACGGGAAGACGATCGTGAAGGCGAGGATCAGGAGACCTTGCGCATCCGGTGCGAAGGTCAGTCCCGCCAAGAGTTCCCAGGCGAGCAGGGGCACCGCTCCAAGTGCGCCGCCGAGGCTGAGCATGAAGATCGAACTCAGCCAATGCACGCGCGGCTTGCGTGACAGAAGGATCGTGTAGACGCCGAAGATCGTGGTCGAGCCGAGGATCATCGCGTCGCCCATATTGAAGTCGAGCGCAAGGATCGTCTCCAGATGGCCGTGCGAGGCGACGAGGAGGACGCCGACTAGCGTCAGCGCGAAGCCGACGACCTGAAGCACCGACACGCGGATGTGGAAGAACAGGAACATGCCGACGAAGACGACCAGCGGCATCGCGGCCTGGATGATCATCGCGTTGATCGCGCTCGTATAGCCCATCGCGACGTAGAACAGCGCGTTGAACGAGGTGAAGCCGAGAAGGCCGAGGCCGACGAAATAGAGCCAGTGGCGGCGGATGGTCGGCCGGTCGCGCACGAGGTGCGGGCGCGCGAAGGGGAACAGGAGGATCAGCGCTCCGACCCAGCGCAAGAGCGTCAGGCTCATCGGCGAGATGTGGCCGACGGACAGCTTCCCCGCCACCGCGTTGGCGCCCCAGATGAACGCGGTGAGGAGGAGGAGAACGGCAGGGTGGGCGAGTCGCTTCAGCATGCTGGAGCTTTCGCGGATCGCCGCGTCACAGGCAATCGTTCGCATGGCTTAATTCTCGATCCGATCGTGTGAAAAAGGCGGCTCGCGACCTCGCGCTGCGGCAAAGCCTTGACTATAGTCCGCCGCGTTTGCGCCGGCGGACCCCCGACGGGTCTTTTGCGCGCCCGAAGATCAGCATCGTGAGGGCGGGACGCCTTCGAGGAGACTGCATGGCTAACGTCGTCGTCGTCGGTTCCCAGTGGGGAGACGAAGGGAAGGGCAAGATCGTCGACTGGCTCTCGGAGCGGGCCGATGTCGTCGTGCGATTCCAGGGCGGCCACAATGCCGGACACACGCTGGTCGTCTCCGGCGTCTCCTACAAGCTTTCGCTCATGCCGTCGGGCGTGGTGCGGAAGGGCAAGCTTTCGGTGATCGGCAACGGGGTCGTCTTCGACCCGCATCACTTCGTCACTGAGAAGAAGCGCCTTGAGGGCCAGGGCGTCTCGATCTCGCCGGACACCCTTCGCATCGCCGACAACGCCTCGCTGATCCTGTCGCTGCATCGCGAACTCGACGCCGCGCGCGAGGCGGCCGCAGCCGGCACCAAGATCGGCACCACGGGCCGCGGCATCGGCCCGGCCTACGAGGACAAGGTCGGCCGGCGTGCGATCCGCGTCATGGACCTTGCCGAGCCGGAAGCGCTGCCCGAGCGCATCGAGCGCCTCCTCGCCCATCACAATCCGCTCCGGCGCGGCCTCGGCCAGCCGGAGGTCGAGGCCTCGGCGATCCTCGAGGAACTGACCTCGGTCGCCGCCGAGATCACCCCTTACATCGACCGTGTCTGGCGCCTTCTCGACGAGCGCCGCAAGGCCGGCGACCGCATCCTCTTCGAGGGCGCTCAAGGGACGCTTCTCGACATCGACCACGGCACCTATCCGTTCGTCACCTCCTCCAACACGGTGGCGGGGCAGGCGGCGGCGGGCTCCGGCCTCGGGCCGTCCAGCCTCGGCTTCGTGCTCGGCATCACGAAGGCCTATACGACGCGCGTCGGCGAGGGGCCGTTCCCGACCGAGCAGGACAACGAGGTCGGCGAGTTTCTCGGCACCAAGGGCCACGAGTTCGGCACGGTCACGGGTCGCAAGCGTCGTTGCGGCTGGTTCGACGCGGTGCTGGTGCGACAGGCGGTCGCGATCAACGGCATCCACGGTCTGGCGCTGACCAAGCTCGACGTCCTCGACGGCATGGACGAGATTCGCATCTGCACGGCCTACGAGCTGGACGGGGAGCGGATCGACTACTTCCCCGCGAGCCTTGCCGCACAGAAGCGCGTGAAGCCCGTCTACGAGAGCTTCGAGGGCTGGAAGGGCACGACGGCCGGTGCCCGGTCATGGGGCGATCTTCCCGCGCAAGCGGTCAAGTACGTGCGCCAGATCGAGGAACTCGTGGGCGCCCCCGTGACGCTCCTGTCTACCTCTCCGGAGCGTGACGACACGATCCTTGTCCGCGATCCGTTTCAAGATTAATGAAACCTTGATAAAAGGTTTCTAGGTTCGTTCGAGCTTTCGGCTGCGCCGCGCGGCCCCCGCTTTCTCGAAGGCGGGGATCGTCCACAACCGGGAGGGGAGGCGATCCGCCTTCCTTCCATCGGCCCCTCCCGTCGCGATTCCCTGGCAGGCGGGATCGACCGGCACGGCGGGGCCGGACGGGTGCTGGATCGCCGCGAGGCTCGGTCCGTTCCCGGTACCGACCTCGAGTGAGTGCAGCGCTTCATGGCGAATCTGACCGCCGTCCTCCGCAAGACCATCGACGGCTTGCCGAATGCCACGCCGCAGTTGCGGGCCAAGGTCTACGAGAAGGCGCGGGCCGCCATCACGCGGCAGATCCAGTCCGCCGACCCGCCGCTGGCGGCCGAGGTCGCGGAGCAGCGCTATCGCGTGCTGGAGGACGCGATCGCCGAGTCGGAGGCCTACTACCAGAGCGTCGAGGGCACCGCGGTGCCGGTCGAGGCGCCCGGCGCTCCGTCTCCGGTCGCAGCGCCAGCCCCAGAGCCGGTCCCGCCTGAGCCGGCGCCTGCCGCTCCCGAGCCCGCTCCGTCCTATGCAGCGCCGGAGCCGGAGCGTGCTCCCCCGCGCGCACCGGTCCCGGCGTTTCCGCGCGCCACACCGACCATGCGGCCGGGAGACGCCGCGCCTGTCGCGCCGCCGCGCCCCGCGCCGTCCGCGCCTCCCGCCTACAGCCCGCCGGCAGCTGCCGAGCTCCGCCCGGCGGAGCGCACGGCGCCGGCCTTCGAGCGCCCGCCGCAGCCCCGCGCCGAACGCCCGTCGCCGCCGGTGCTGCCGGAGCGCGCGGCCGCCGACGAGGCGCCGCAGGTCGGCGTCGTGGGGCCGGCGCCGGAAGCGGATGAACCCCCCGCACGCATCGCGCCGCCACCGGCGCCGCCGATGCGCGAGCGACGCGCGAAAGACGAGACGGGCGACAGGCCGGAGCCGGGCTCCGCCGCGCGCGGCGCCCTTCGACCCGCGAGCCCCGTTCCCGCTCAGTCGGCGGCGCCGTCGCCGGGCGCGATGCTGTCGGGCATTCCCGAGGCGGATCTCGGTGCCCCCCGCTATGCGCCGCGCCGGGCCGCGGGCCGAGGCCGCTCGCCGCTCTGGCCCGGGGTCGCCGTGGTGGCGCTCGTCGGTCTCGGTGCCCTCGGCTATCTCTATCTCGACGATATCCGCTCCGTCGTTCTCGGCACCCCGCAGACGGCATCGGTTCCCGCCGGCACCGCGCCTGGCCAGACGACCGACAGCGGCGAGGCGTCGGCTCCGGAGGCCGGAACGACGCCCGAGACCGCCGCGCCGCCGAGCGGCACCGTGACCGACGTCGCCCCGGCGACGCCGACGACCACGCCCCCCGCGCCGGGCGGGCGACAGTTTACCCAGCGCCTCCTGCCGGACGGGACCGAGGTGGACGAGGGACCGGGCACGAGCGCGCCGAACGCCTTCGAGGAGGGGACCAACGTCGCCGCCGCGACGATCGCGCCGACGCCCGCCCCGGAGACGGCGCCAACCACGACGCCCGCAACGCCGGAGCCGAGCGCGACGCCCGCGCCCCAGGCACCCGCGTCGACGCCGCAGGTGGCGGCCGGTACCGTGCCGGTCGGCCAGCGTGCGGTGTTCTACGAGGAGCGTTCGGCCGATCGCGAGGGCACGCAGCAAAGCGGCAACGTCGTTTGGAGCCTCGACAACGAGCCCCCCGCCGAGGGACGGCCGGCCGAGCCGGTGATCCGGGCCGTGGTCGATGTGCCCGATAGCAGCCTCAAGATGACGATGACCATCCGCCGCAACGCCGACACGACGCTGCCGGCGAGCCATGTGATCGAGATCCTTTTCGACACGCCCGCCAACTTCCCCGGCGGCCAGATCGAGAACGTACAACGGTTGGCGCTAAAGCCGACGGAGCAGGCGCGCGGCGAGCCGCTGATCGGTGTCGCCGGCAAGATCTCCGACGGCTTCTTCATCATCGCGTTGAACGACCTGCCGCAGGCGATCCAGAGCAATCTCGCGCTGCTGCGCAGCCAGGAGTGGATCGACATTCCGATTGCCTACACGTCGGGTCAGCGGGCGCTGATGTCGATCGAGAAGGGCATTCCCGGCGAGCGCGTGTTCCGCGAGGCGATCGACGCCTGGAACAGTCGGACCTGACATCGGCCGGGTCGGAGCCAAAGGAAAGGGCCGGTCTCGCGGGAGACCGGCCCTTTTTCATGCCATGACGGGACGCCGTCTCAGGCGTGCGCGTCCTCGACGACCCGCAACGAGCGGCGGGCGGCTTCCGCCGTGTCCTGCACCGCCTTCTGCACCTTCTCGAAGGCGCGCACCTCGATCTGGCGCACGCGCTCGCGGCTGATGTCGAACTCGCCCGACAGAGCCTCCAGCGTCAGCGGGTCCTCCGCCAGTCGCCGGGCCTCAAAGATGCGACGCTCGCGATCGTTCAGGACGCCCATCGCCCGATGCAGCATGCCACGGCGCTGCTCGAGTTCGTCCTGCTCCACCAGGATATCCTCCTGGCTCTCAGACTGATCGACCAGCCAGTCCTGCCACTCGCCCGACTCGCCTTCCGTCGCGCGGATCGGTGCGTTCAAGGACGCGTCGCCCGACAGGCGGCGGTTCATCGAGACGACCTCCTCCTCGGACACGCCGAGCGAGGTCGCGATCTGCTGGACCTGCTCGGGGCGCAGATCGCCCTCGTCGAGCGCCTGGATGCGGCTCTTCATCTTGCGCAGGTTGAAGAACAGGCGCTTCTGATTGGCCGTCGTGCCCATCTTTACGAGGCTCCACGACCGCAGGATGTATTCCTGGATCGAGGCCTTGATCCACCACATCGCGTAGGTGGCCAGACGGAAGCCGCGGTCGGCGTCGAAGCGCTTGACCGCCTGCATCAGGCCGACATTGCCTTCGGACACGACCTCGCCGATCGGCAGCCCATAGCCGCGATAGCCCATCGCGATCTTCGCCACGAGGCGCAGATGGCTGGTGACCAGCTTGTGGGCCGCGCCGCGATCGTCGTGTTCGGCGTAGCGCTTGGCCAGCATGTATTCTTCGTTCGGCTCCAGCATCGGAAAACGCCGGATCTCGTCGAGGTAACGGCTGAGGCCGCCCTCGCCGGACGCGATGCTGGGAAGATTGGCTCTCGCCATATGGAACCCTCCTTCTGCCTGGATCGCTCGTTGCCCGAGCCGATCGGCTGCGAGGCGCCCTGAAGGCGCACCTCGCCGAGCTTCGATATGGTGACTCTGTGCCCCGATTACATGACCTGAAGAGGGCGAACGAAGGTTACATTTCGTTCACTCGAGAGAGACGCCGGACCCGTGTCGCCCTGCCGTCATCGCGGGCGTGTCAGGCGTCCAAACGGGCCAGCGCTTCGAGAAGTTCCTGCATGTCGTCCGGCAGTTCCGTCTCGAACTCCATCGCCTCGCCGGTGACCGGATGCTCGAAGGCGAGGCGGAAGGCGTGGAGAGCCTGACGGGGAAACGCCGAGACCACCTCGCCGACGTCGCCGAGTTTCTTCGCCTTGGTGCGGAAGTGCGCGCCGTAGACCTCGTCGCCGATCAGCGGGTGGCCGATATGGCTCATGTGAACGCGGATCTGGTGCGTGCGTCCCGTCTCGAGGACGCAGGCGATCAGCGAGGCGTTGGCGCCCTCCGTGCCGAAGCGCTCCAGCACCTCGAAATGGGTGACGGCGTGGCGCGCGTCCGGTCGGCCTTCCGGCACGACCTGCCGCTTGGTGCGGTCGGAGTTGGAGCGGCCGAGCGCGGCCTCGACCGTACCGACAGGCCGCGACGGCACGCCCCAGACCACGGCCTGATAGGCGCGCTCCATCTTGCCGTCCTGCCCGTGCGCGGCGAACTGCTTGGCCAGCGCGCGGTGGGCGGTGTCGGACTTGGCGACGACCATGACGCCGCTCGTGTCCTTGTCGAGCCGGTGCACGATGCCGGGACGCTTCACCCCGCCGATGCCCGACAGCGTGTCGCCGCAATGGAAGAGGAGGGCATTGACGAGCGTGCCGGTCCAGTTGCCGGGGCCGGGATGCACCACGAGGCCGGCTGGCTTGTCGAGGACGACGAGGTGGTCGTCCTCGTAGAGGATGTCGAGCGGGATATCCTCGCCGGTCGGCTCCGGGGCGGCCGCTTCCGGCATGTCGAGCTGCACGGTCTCGCCCGCCGCGACCTTGCGCTTCGGGACGGTGACGGTCTCGTCGTCGATGCGGACCTGCCCGTCCTCGATCAGGGACTGGAGCCGCGAGCGCGACAGCTCGCCGCCGAGCGCCGAGGCGAGGAACTGGTCGAGCCGGCGTCCGGCGTCCGCCTCGCCCACGACGAACGCGCTTGCGTCAGTTTCGTCTCCCCCTGTACCAACGATCGACATCTGACACTCCAGCGGCGCGGGAAGAACGTGACGGGAAACAATGAAGCGGCCGGCGCGCCGAATGATCCGGCCTTCGAGAAGGTGCGGCGCAAGATGGTCCGCCTTCTCGCGATCTCGATCGCCGTCCTGTTCGTCGGGCTTATCGCGGTTCTCAGCGCCGTTGTCTATCGCACCAAGGACGGCGAGGGCGCACAACGCGCCGCCGGCACGCTCCCGCCGGTGGCGATCGGCGCAGGCGTGCGCGTCGTCGCCACGGCCCTCAGCGGCGACAACGCGCTCCTGACCGTGGAAGCCGCGGACGGCACGCAGTCGCTCGTCCTCATCGACCTCGGCTCCGGCACGCTCGCCGCGCGCTATCCGTTGTCTGCGGTCGAGCCTCCCGCACAAACCGCGCAGTGAACCGCAGAAAGCGCTTGCCAAGCCGAAACGGGCTGGCTATATCCCCGATCACTGGTTCGCGCCCATCGTCTAGCGGTTAGGACGGCGCCCTCTCACGGCGCAAACAGGGGTTCGATTCCCCTTGGGCGTACCAGTCAATCTCCCCATAAGGCGACAGTTTCGGCACCAAGGCGACCTTCCCTTCGCGCCGCGTGATGCCGTCACCAATCGTGCGGCTGGCCAGTTGTCATTCTCATCAAGGAATGGACGGAGCTGTCGTACGCCGTCTCGAGGGATAGGGGGCGGAGCAGGCGACCCGGTTTGATGGGCAGGGCACGTTATCGGTTGCTTCGCCGAGAAATCTTGCTGATTCGATCATCAGGACGATCGGCTGAAGGCCCTCCGAACGAACGCCGATTTGGTCGATTTGCCTTCGACGCGGCGTTTGCAAAGGCTCGGTCGTTCGGCCGCTTCAATGGCTCAGTCCGCGGACGCCTCGACCTTCTTTCCTAGAGCAGACCAACGTCGGGGCGCCAGTCAGTCGGTCTTGACGACACCAGCCGTGAAGCGTGGCCGATTGGCGACCATATTCTTGTAGACGCCGGAAGACAGGCCGACAGAGGCAGCGATCGGTTGATAAGCGACCGTGGTCTCCAAAACGATCAGCGAGTCGCCTTCCGCGACGATCGGCAGCTTCAACGCGGCAAGATCGGTCTTCTTCAGCGCTGCCAGGGGAGCTCGCGGCCAGGACCAAGCCACGTCCAGCATTCCGTTCGCCATCTTCACGCTGCTGACCCGGAATGTTGTGGCGCCGTGACCCGCGGGCAGCATCACCTGGAACAGGGCGTCGACGGTCTGTAGTTCCGCAGTCGAGACCGTCGTTTTCCGGGATAGAAGGTCGGCGACATTGAAGGACGCCTTTTCCGCCGTCACCGAGTCGGAGAAGGCGATGAAGAAGGTGGTGCATCCCAGGAAAAGCAGGATCAGCACCGGCGCGATCAGGCAGAACTCGATGGCTGAAACACCGCGCTGATCGTCGGAGAAGCTCTTCAGGCGAAAGGATCGATTCGTCATGCCCCGGGCTCGTTCATGAACGTCGATACCGCCGTCTGGTGATAGCCGCCCTTTCCATCCTTCTCGAACTTCAGCACCAACCCCATCAGGGGAACGATCGGGTCGGACACGATGCATGCCCGGACGTACATGATCGATCCTCGCGAACCGGTCGAGAAGTTCGTCGTCGGTTGCACTGTGGCGGCACGGTCGACACATTTGGCCGCCGTCGTCGGCACGTCGGCCGCAAGCTTGATCTCCTTCATCTCGATCAGGATCGTGTGCTCGCAGTCCCTGACGATTAGGGTTCGCGCGCACAGAGCCTTCTTCATGGTGGCATGATCCTTCGGGGCCGACGGATCGCCGACGCGGATCAGGCGGACCGTCTCATCCAGCGCGCGGCTGAGCAAAATCGATCGCGTCATCATCCATCCGCCCTCGAGCGTCGAAAACACGAGGGCCAGAAAGATCGGAACGACCATCGCGAACTCGACCGCCGAACTGCCCTTGATGTCGTGCAGCAGCCCGAGATGCCTCATGGCACCAACCGGATCTTCTGGATGGTCGTCGCGATCGACTGAAAGGTCGTCGCGATGTTCAGGCCGTCGATGTTGTAGGCGTAGGACGGATCGCTCGCGCAATAGGAAAGGGACGGGGCGTCGGCCGCGTTCACCTTAAAGGCGATCGTGAAGATCGTGATACCCTTCGATTTTGCAAGGTCGCAGGCTGACTTGTAGGCTTTCACGGCGGCAGCGGCTGAGTAGATTTCGCGCGAGCAACCGGAACAGCTGATGTTTCCCGAGACTTCGTTGTCCGTTGTTTTGGCGGGACGGGGTTGAAAACCGACCGCGCCGTCGGTGAAGAGGACCAGGATCTTGCGCGTCTGCGAGTCGCTGAAGGCAGCCGGCCGGGAATCGAACGCGGCCGGGATCGCAAGCGAGCCCTTCCTTCGGAGAGAAGAGAAGATGGGCTGCATCGCGGGATCGAGGAGCAGCGTGCCCCACTTGAGGGCATAGGCAGTTCCCGTGCCGTCATAGGGCTCCAGCGCCGCCGCCCGTGACTTCAGCAGTGTGGCGTCGTTGGTGATGTATGTGACCTGCTGATTGCCTTCAGGACACCACCAGGGTCTGCGATCGCTTCTGTTCCAGTTGTAGAAGGTGAAACGTGGGTACTGATCCGACAGCGGGAACGCCTGTATGCCGCTCGAGAACTCCAGCGAACTGGTCTCGAAGCAGGAGGAGTAGCTGTGCCGCCGATGGTAGAGCGGTCCGGCGAGCGCATCGAAAACCGACGCGCCGATATTCACACCACCCGCGAACGGGATGATGCTCATGGACGTATAGTCCTTGGTGTCCGGTCGGATCAGCGCATCGACGAAGTTCGCGGCGGCGGGACGAAGCTGCGTCATTCCGGTGTTGTCGACCATCGACCCGGAAATATCGAGGATCAGGGAAATCTCGATATTACGACGCTCGTCCTGCGCGGAGGACTTCGCCGACACCGAAAGGGCCTTGATGTTTCCCAGCTTGAGAAATGTCGTCGGCTCGCTGAGCGAAACGCTGGCCTCGATCTTGCGGAAGTTGGTCTTCTTGTTCTCCTTGATCGTCAGGTCGTACGCCGCGCTGGTTGGGATCTGCGCAAGATAGCTTCGAATGAGTTTCTCGGGATCCTGCGTCTGCGTCAGAGAGGCAGCCGCGAGGACGCCGCGATCGAGCGTGTCCTGAACCGCCACTCGCAACCGCTCGTGTCGGGCGAAGTCGATGGCGCCGCCCGCCATCAACGTCATCGGTATCATCAGGAGAGCGGTCATCACGGGGATGCTGCCGCTGCGATCCCTCAAGAGGCGTTTCACGAACCCGTACAGCACCGCGCGACTTCCTCACCGACCGGTTCCGCGTTCGCCGCGTGTCGGCCATGAGAAAGCTATACAGAGCGAACGTTTAACGGTTCGGAAAGCGGGATATCCGACCGATCGGGACGGGCGGCTGACGTCCTGCGATTGGAAGGTGGAAGTGGCGGGTATGATCGTGAGCGTGATTTGCGGGCTCGATTGACTGTCTCGAGGAGCACACCGCTTCTTCTCCCCAGCGATCAAGCAGGCGGCGGATAGGGTCGAGCGCGTTCAAAGCGAAGCCGTGCGAGATTTCATAACCACCTCGAGTTACAAACTGCCGAGCGCGGGGCAGATTTGTTCGAGCGTCTCCCGTTGCGGCGGCCGTTGGTTTTGGACCACCGCGGATCTCAAGCCGTCGTTGACGCGCCTCGTCGTCGGCATCGAGAGTGCTGGCAAGTCGGGAGTCTGGATCGGCGGTGAGATCTCGGAGTGGGCGCGGATGCCCTCGGGCACTCTACTCCGAGTATGTTCGCATCGCCTGAAGTGGTTCGATTTCGCTCGGGCATCCCGGATTTGACGCGCTTGAGCTTCAATCGGGAAACATGACCCCTTCCGTTCCAAGGAACACTCCGACACGACGCGTTGTCGTTTGCCTGTGCGACGGCGTCACAGAGGAACAGAAATGACTTCGATCGAACCATTGTCGGGCTCGTCATCGATCATCGACATTCTGGATCCAGCCGACGACAGGATCGCCGCGTTTCGCGACGTGCGCGAGCGCGACCTGACGCGCAGCGGGCAGTTCATCGCCGAAGGGGCGGTGGTCCTCGACCAGATCCTCGCTTCGCGCCGGTTCCGACCCGTCAGCCTGCTGGTGCTGCGTGAGAGGCTCGATGGGTTGTCCGCGCGGCTGTCCGCGTTGCCGGCGTATGTACCGATCTATCGAGCGGAGCGGGAGGTGTTCGACCGGATCGCGGGCTTTCCCGTCCATCGAGGGGTTATGGCGCTCGCAGAGCCCGTGCTGGCGTCGGGCGAGGCGGACGTCGAGGCGGCCCTCGAAGCCACGCTGGAGTCGCGAGGCAATATCGTCGTCGCCTGCGGTCTGTCGAACCACGACAACATGGGCGCGATCTTCCGCAACGCCGCAGCATTCGGTGCGGGCGCCGTGATTCTCGACGAGCGAGCCTGCGACCCGCTTTACCGCAAGGCGATCCGGGTTTCGGTCGGAACCGTGTTCACCGTGCCGTTCGTGCGCTGGGGCAGCGCGGCCGAGATCGCGGAACGCCTGTCGTCGATGGGCTACGAGTGCCTTGCGCTCACGCCGAACGCTGCGGATGCGCTGCGCGACATCCGTGACATTCGGCCCCGCGCCCTGTTTCTCGGCGCGGAAGGGGATGGGCTGGAAGATTCGGTGATGAGCCGCTGCCGCCCGGTGCGCATCGAGATGGCGCCGGGACTCGACAGCCTTAACGTCGCGACTTCCGCCGCGCTCGTCCTGCACCATTTGGCTTTCCCGGCGCGGTCGTGACCGTCGCCCCCGGGGTGACCGCGACGCTGGTTTCCGTCGCCGAGGAGGCTTCGCTGGCCTGAAGGCTGCGCACGCGGTCAGCGAGGAACGGCTCGCCGCCGCCCTGTGGCTGCGGCGCCTCGGCGATGAAGCGCGCAAGCTGCGAGTCGGACCCTTCGACCTTGATCCGTTCGTGAATGACGCGCGCCGCAATGTCGCCGATGCGCTCGCGAATTTCCGCGTGGTCAGCCGGCGCGGCCGCGGGTCTTGCGGCTCCCGTGCGCGCGATCGCAGCCCGAAGTCGGCTGCTTCCGGTCGGGCCCGTGGCCGCCGGCGGAGCCGGAGCGAGGGGGGCAGGGGCGCCCTCGGGCTTTCCTGCCGCGAGCGGCTGCAGCGTCGGCCGCAGCGCGGGCGCCGTCGCGGCGGGAGGGCTTGCGGCAGCCGTTGGCGGCGAGGCAAGAGCGGCAGCGAGCTCGGCAACCCGCGCTTCGGCGGTCGCCAGCTGGAACCGTTGCGCGTCGAAGCGCTCGCTGAGGCTTGCGTGCTTGGCGGAAAGGCCGGCCAGTTCGCCCTCGCGGCGTTCGAGGCGTGCCCGCAGATCCTGGCGCGTCGCCAGAAGCGCGTCGCGTTCCTGCGTCAGCATGCCGATCTGGTCTTCGAGATGGCGGATGCGGCCGCTGCTCGTGGCGATCTCGCGGTCGAGTTCCGCCTGCCGCGAAAGAAGCTGGCCGTTTTCGAGGATGGCACGACCGGCCTCGGCGCGCTCGCGGACCACCGTCTCCTGCGCGGCGCGATGCCGTATCGCCTCCTGGCCGAGATCGAAGGCCGCCCTGGCGCGCGCAGCGTCGATCTCGGCGCGCATTTCGCGGACGGACGCCGGGATATTGGCCTCGAATTCGCGCCGCGCAAGGCGCTGGGCGTTGCTCCACAGGATCGGCGCGAAGACGAGGGCCAGGAAGCTGGCGACCAAGGCGCCGAGCGCGAAGACGAGCGCGGTTGCGATCATGAAACGTTCGACCTCGTGCCTGGCGGATGCCGTAGGTCGACATAGGCCAGAAAGGCGACCGGACGACGGCCGCATCGAACTGTCATACGTCAATCCGACCCGGCCTGCCTAGCGCGGCGTTCCCGGTCAGAACGGGTTCCAGGTCGCGCTCGGGGTCAGCTTGAGATAGCCGACATTGACGCCGAGGCGGGCGCCGACGCCTGTGCGGATCGGCACCAGCGTGATCGCGTCGCGCTGCAGGAATGTCATGCCGACACCGCCGACCAGATAGGCGCTGCCGCTCATGCCGACGAAGCGGCCGTAGACGCCTTCCACCGAGGGCAGGTTGTAGACGAGCATCATGGTGCGCGCCCCGTCGCCGCCGGCGTCGAAGCCGATCGACGGGCCCTGCCAGAAGATGCGGTGCTCGCCGGCGTTCTTGGTGAAGAGTGTTCCTTCGCCAAAGCGCAGGCCGCCGATGAAGGCGCCGGAGCCTTCCTCGCCGAGGATGTAGCCGTTGGGCAGGCCGCGCTCCTGGAAGGCGCGCTCGATCACCGTGGCGAGGCCGCCGGCCGTGGCGCCGAAGAAGCGGTGCCCCTCGCCGACGATCTCTTCCATCGTGTAGCCGCCGCTCTGCGCTTGGGCGCTCGCGGGCAGGGTGGAGAGGCCGATCGACGCCGGCAGCGCCACGGCGGCCATGGCGGCGAGGGCGAGGCGGCGGACCAGCCGGGTCGTGCGGTTCATCGCGGGAATCCTTCCGGAGGCTGTGACGATCCGGGCGCCCCGACGGGCGACCGGACGAAGGTCTCGTCCACAGCTTGCGCGATGCATGGTTTCCGCTTCCCTAACGCCGGGGCCTGCCGCACGGGCAGGTGTCGTCGGGATGCCACAGGCGGCGGAAAGGGTGCCGGCAGCCCGGCTTTGCCTCGCCGCACGGGCGACCGCGTGATAGGGCGATTGTGTCCGATTTTCATCGAATGTTAACCAAGGCGGAACGCCGATGACGAACCTGCCCGCATTGTCCGCGCCGGATCTGGCGGCCCTCCTGGCCAGCCGCCTCTGCCACGACATCATCTCCCCGGTCGGGGCGATCCAGAGCGGGCTCGAACTTCTCGACGACATGCCGGACGATCCGGAATCGATGGCGCTGGTGCGCTCATCCACCAAGAGCGCGGTGGCCAAGCTCCAGTTCGCGCGGATCGCCTATGGCGCGTCGGGCTCCTCGACGGCGCAGATCGACATGGGCGACGCCAGGACCGTCGCCGAGGGCTGGATGGCGTTTGAGAAGGCCAACCTGCAGTGGTCGGGCGAGCGCGCCTACGTCCCGAAGAACATCGCCAAGCTGGTGCTCAACCTTCTCGTCGTTGCCAACGCATCCGTGCCGCGCGGGCGCGAGGTCGAGGTGGTGATTGAGCAGCTCGAGCCGGTGGCGCGCTTCACGATCACCTCGCGCGGCAAGCCGCTGCGCGTGCCGGCGAAGTTCCGCGAGCTTCTGGCCGGCGAGGCGACACCCGAATCGATCGATGCCCACGGCATCCAGCCCTATTACGCGCTGCTTCTGGCGCGCGAGGCAAAGCTTGCCGTCACGCTGGAGCAGACCGACGAAGAGGCCGTGTTCCGCGTGGCGCCGATCGCCGAGGCCGCCGAGCCCGCCGACGCGGATGAAACGGTTGCAATCGACGGATCGCGTTGACGATCCGTTCGCCGTTCTCGTGAACCCGTCCGAAAAGATCGGCTGCTAAGGTCCGTCCCGAACGCCGGTCTTCGCCGGCGGCAAGCCGGAGCCGATCGCATGTCCGTCTGCCTCGTCATCGACGAATCCAGCATCGTCGCCAAGGTCGCCGCACGCATCCTGACGGGCATCGATCTCAAGACGATCGGCGCCGAGAGCTTGGCCGCCGGTGCCCGCCTGCTGGCCGAGCCAAGTGCGGCTGCGCCGGTCCTCGTGCTGGTCTCGGCCTCGCTTCCCAACACGACGGTAGACGCGTCGGTACGCGCGCTCCGGGCCGATCCGAAGACGGCCAAGGCCAAGATTCTCGTTTCGCTGGTGGAATCGAACCTCGGCACCATGACCCGCGCCAAGCGGGCAGGGGCCGACGGCTTCATCTTCCGACCCTTCGATCGCGCCTCGCTTCTCGACTGGGTCGCGCCCTTCGTCGCGGTTGCCGAGCCGGCCGCGGCCTGAGCATGAAAAAGCCCGCCGTTCCGAAGGGAAGGGCGGGCTCTGGTCAATGAAGGCCGCTGGTTCAGGCGGCGCGGGTGTCGGATTCCGGCTCGCGCAGGACGTAGCCGCGGCCCCAGACGGTCTCGATGTAGTTCTTGCCCTCGGTGGCGGTCGCCAGCTTCTTGCGCAGCTTGCAGATGAAGACGTCGATGATCTTCAACTCGGGCTCGTCCATGCCGCCGTAGAGGTGGTTCAGGAACATTTCCTTCGTGAGCGTCGTGCCCTTGCGAAGCGAAAGCAGCTCCAGCATGGCGTATTCCTTGCCTGTCAGGTGCACGCGCTGGCTGTTCACCTCGACCGTCTTGGCGTCGAGGTTCACGGTCAGGTCGCCGGTCACGATGACCGACTGGGCGTGGCCCTTGGAGCGGCGCACGATGGCGTGGATGCGGGCGACCAGCTCGTCCTTGTGGAAGGGCTTGGTCATGTAGTCGTCGGCGCCGAAGCCGAGGCCGCGCACCTTGTCCTCGATGCCCGCCATGCCCGACAGGATCAGGATCGGCGTCTTGACCTTGGCGAGACGCAGCGTGCGCAGCACCTCGTAGCCCGACATGTCGGGCAGGTTCAGGTCGAGAAGGATGATGTCGTAGTCGTAGAGCTTGCCGAGATCGACACCCTCTTCGCCGAGATCCGTCGTGTAGACGTTGAAGCTCTCGGACTTCAGCATGAGTTCGATGCTTTGCGCGATCGCGCTGTCATCCTCAATCAAAAGAACGCGCATCAGTTAAATCCTCTGCATCAGCCCGGCCGGGGCGGGGGGACCGACAAGGTTGGAGTTCGTCTTAGAGCTGAGAGCCATCGTGCCAGTGAATGGTTAACAATGCCTTCCGCTCGAATCCTTTGTTCAACCGAGTCTTTCGATCTGTGTCCGTATCGCGGCGAAGATGTGTGGGATCCCATTTGGAAAGCACGTCGCATCCTCGCTTCGACTTGAACCTGATCGGTTTACCCTGCCTTAAATGATCCATGGCTATGATTAACGGCGCGCGTAAACAGACGGTTAAGGTGTAGCCGCCGAGGCTTGCCTGAAGCCGCACGAGCGTCGCGAAACGGGGGTTCATGTCGAGAATCCCTATGGAACACAGGAGATGAGGGCGTCATGGCCAAACGTGACAACCTGGTTCGGCTGGCGCGCTTCAAGGTGGCCGAGAAGCGCCGTCAGGCAGACCAGCTGCAGATGATGCTGAACGAGTTCGAGCGTATGGCCGGCGAGCTCGACGCCCAGATCGCGAGCGAGGAGAAGAAGTCCGGCATCACGGACCTCAACCATTTCGCTTACCCGACCTTCGCCAAGGCCGCGCGCACCCGCCGCGACAACCTGACGAATTCGGCCGGCGACCTGCGCATCCAGATGAACGCCGCGCGCATCGCGCTCGAGGAGGCCGAGGCGGAACTCGTCAACGCCGAGAAGCTCGAGCAGCGCGATGCCGGGGAGGACCGGCGCACCGCCGTCGCCTGACGATCCCCGCCGCACACGATTCTCGACGAAGGCCCGGCCGCTTCTGGCGACCGGGCCTTTTTCGTGCGGGGCACGAGCTATCCCCGCGGCATGAAAAAGGGCCGGCGCCCTGCGGCCCGGCCCTTCGATTCCCTCGCGTGCCGATCGATCAGTGCAGATCGATCTTCTTGCGATATTCCTGGATCTGCGTCGTGCGCAGCCCGGCCAGGCCGTGGCTGTCGATCGACGCCTGCCACGACAGGAATTCTTCCACGGTCAGCGTGTAGCGCGAGCAAGCCTCGTCGAGGCTGAGGAGCCCACCGCGCACCGCCGCGACCACTTCCGCCTTGCGGCGGATCACCCAGCGCCTCGTATTGGAGGGCGGGAGGTCGGCGATCGTCAGCGGACTCCCATCGGGGCCAATGACGTATTTCACTCTTGGTCTAACCTGATCGGTCATTGAACTCTCTACACTACGCAAAGACCTAATCGCCACGTTCAAGCTAGACCGGCGGCTCTAAACATTCCGCTAAGCCCTTATTAGCAATTCGATAACAGGTTGAATCAAGCTTCAGGCCCACCCAGATGGAATTGTGGTCTCGCGGTGCCGAGAACGCGAATGCGATCCGATGGTTGGCACGTTCCGGCAGGCTGAGTAAAAGAAGCGCTTACCTGCCGGCCCGGCCGGCGCATGAGAGTTTGCCTGCCATGCTGAACAGTCTCGACCTGCCGAAGGCGCCCGCCGAGACGCGCGTCGTGGTCGCCATGTCGGGCGGCGTCGATTCGTCGGTCACCGCTGCGATTCTCAAGGAGGAGGGCTACGACGTCGTCGGAATCACCCTGCAGCTCTACGACGGCGGCGCGACGCCCAAGCGCGCCGGCGCCTGCTGCGCGGGCCAGGACATCGCCGACGCGCGCCGGACGTCCGAAATCCTCGGCATTCCGCACTACGTCCTCGACTACGAGCAGCGGTTCCGCGAGGCGGTGATCGATCCCTTCGCCGCGAGCTATCTCGCGGGCGAGACGCCGATTCCCTGCGTCGCGTGCAACCAGACGGTGAAGTTCCGCGATCTCCTGGCCACCGCGCGCGAGCTCGGCGCCGACGCGCTGGCCACCGGGCACTACATCCTGTCGCGTCCGAACGGCGATCATCGCAGCCTCTATCGGCCGGCCGATCTCGACCGCGACCAGAGCTACTTCCTCTACGGCACGACGCAGGAGCAGGTGGATTTCCTGCGCTTTCCGCTCGGGCACCTGACGAAGCCCGAGACGCGCGAGATCGCGGCGCGCTTCGGGCTCGGCGTCGCCTCGAAGCCCGACAGCCAGGACATCTGCTTCGTCGCCAATGGTCGCTACAGCGACGTGATCTCGCGCCTGCGCCCGGATGCCGGCGAGCCGGGCGAGATCGTGCATGTCGACGGGCGGCCGCTCGGGCGGCATCAGGGCATCGTCCATTTCACGATCGGCCAGCGGCGCGGCCTCGGCATCGCGTCGGGTGAGCCGCTCTATGTCGTCGGCATCGATGCGCGCGCGGCGCGCGTGGTCGTCGGGCCCCGCTCTGCGCTCGAGACCCGGCGGCTGACGCTGCGCTCGGTCAACTGGCTCGGCACGGCGCCGATGCCGGCGGGCGATGAGGAGAGCATGGACCTCTTCGTGCGCATCCGCTCGACCCGCCCACCAGCGCCCGCGCGGCTTTCGCGCGGCGCCGACGGGGCGCCGGTGGTCGAATTGCTGGCCGGGGAAGACGGCGTCTCGCCCGGCCAGGCCTGCGTCTTCTATGCCGGCGAAGGGGAGGGCGCGCAGGTGCTCGGCGGCGGCGTGATCGCGCGCACCGAGCGGGCTGCGCTGTCGGACGACGGCTCGCAGAGCCTCGTCGCCTGACGCCTTACGCGCCCGAGCGCGGCGAGGCCGTTTCCAGGATGCGCACCGTCTCCACCGCCTCGTCCGCGCCGGTACGCGGCGGCTGGCGCGTGGTGACGCACTCGAGGAAGTGACGCAGTTCCCGGTCGAGCGGCAGGCCGGGCTCGGTCTCGATGTATTCCGGGTCGGCGGACTGGAAGGCGAACGCCCGGCCGTCGCGCCAGACGCGGTGACCGTAGAAGGCGAGCTTCTGTCCCTCGGGAGCGAGATCGTCGAAGCACAGCATGCCTTCGGTTCCGATCGCCGTGAAGCGACGGTCGCGGAAGGGCGAGACACGCGAAACGTGGATTTCCGCTCCGACGCCCGATGGAAAGCTGAGGGCGATGTCGGCGACGTCGGTCTCGTCGCTGAGCACGGTGCGCCGCAGCGTCTCGATCGAGGCGGGATGTTCGCCCGCGATCCGCAGCACCAGCGACAGGTCGTGCGGGGCGAGGTCCCACACCGCGTCCATGCCGAGGAAGCGACCGAGGCCGAGGCGCGTCGAGATGATGTGCCGGAGCGTGCCGATGCGGCCTTCGGCGACCGCGGCCTCCAGACGCTCGAAGACGGGATGGAAGCGCAGGACATGGCCTACCATCAGGATACGGCCGGCATCCGCCGCGGCTTTCGCGGTGGCCGCCGCATCGATCGCGTCGAGCCCGATCGGCTTCTCGATCAGGACATCCTTCCCGGCAGCGAAGGCGCGACGCGCGGTCGGCCCGTGCAGCGAGGGCGGCAGCGCGAGCACCAGCGCGTCGATCGCCGTATCGGCAAGGAGCGCCTCGAGCGAGACCGCCGGCACGGCGAAACGCTCGGCGAGCGCTGCGGCGCGTGTGGGATCGGCGTCGGAAAGGGCGGCGAGCGCGCCGATCTCCTTCAACGTGCGGACGTGATTCTGACCCCAATGGCCACAGCCGATGACGGCAACGCGCGGTGTCATGAAAGCTCCATCCGCAACCTCGTTGGCGCGTTGCCTAGCCTCGGCGACAAGGCTTCGCAAGCCGCGAGGGGTCAGGCGGCGGCAAAGGCGCGAGGCGTTTCCATCCAGGTGCAGAGGTCGGCGGCGGGCATCGGCCGCGCGATCAGATAGCCCTGCAGCGCGTCGCATCCGGCCTCGCGCAGGAACGCCATCTGCTCTTCGGTCTCCACGCCCTCGGCCACGCATTGCAGGTCCAGCGAGCGGCACATGGCGATCACGGCGCCGAGAAGATCGCGCCGGGCGAGGGCCTTGTCGCCGCTGACGAAGCTGCGGTCGATCTTCACACGGCGGATCGGCAGTTCGCGGAGATAGCTGAGGCTGGCGTGGCCGGTGCCGAAATCGTCGATCGCCACCTGGGCACCCAGCGCGCTGAGTGCGCCGAGCGCCTCGCGGGCCGCCTCGAAGTCCCGCAGCATCGCCGTTTCCGTCAGTTCGAAGACGATGCGCGAGGGTGCGACCCCCGAGTTCCGCAGGGCGGAGATGATCGACAGGATCGTGCCTGGCGATGTCAGGTCGTGGGCCGAGAGATTGAAACAGACCGCGACCGTATCCGGCAGGTCCGCCGCCGCCGCGAGCGCCTTGTCGAACAGTTTGACGGTGAGGCGGTGGACGATGCCCGTGCGCTCCGCGACCGGCACGAAGACGGCGGGGCTGATCGTGCCGAGCGTCGGCGACGTCCAGCGCGCCAGGACCTCGACGGCGGAAAGCGCGTGGCTCTGTGAGTTCACCACCGGCTGAAGATGGATCGTCAGCTCACGATCAAGATCGGCGGCCTGCAGGGCGGCCTCGATCGCCCGGTCCGATCGGACGGCGGCCTCGTGCGCCTCGGAATAAAGGGTCGGCAGGCCACGCCGCGAGTTCTTGGACGTGTAGAGGGCGTAGTCCGCCCGTTCGTAGAGCGCCGAAGCGTCGACCTTGACGCCCACCACTGTGGCGATGCCGCAGGAAGCGCCGATGGAGATGGTGACGCCATCGGTCACGTAGGGTTCGGCGAGGCGCTCGCAGACGCCGGACATCATCCCGATCGCCGTCTCGCCATCGGCCTCGACGATGAACGCGAACTCGTCGCCCCCGAGCCGCGCCACGATTCCCTTGTCTTCGAATTCCTCTGCCAGCCTCACGCCGACCTGTGCCAGGATCTGGTCGCCGACGAGATGGCCGTAGGTGTCGTTGGCGGCCTTGAACCGGTCGAGGTCGATCACGCCGAGCGAGAGGGCAGGGCTCGACGGATCGCGACCGGTCATGTGCTGCCGCAGATCCGAGAAGAACAGCCGCCGGTTCGGAAGGCCCGTGAGGAGGTCGGTGTGCGCGAGGATCGTCACCTCGCGGTTCAGCCGGGCCGTCTCGCTCTGCGATTGAACGAGCTTGGAGAAGGCCGAGAACCCGTTCATCAGCACCCGCATGACGACGAGCGTCACAAGGAGGATGTTCAGCGCGATCGCGATGTAGACCGTGCTCCTCGAAGCCAGGAGGTAGAACAGGAGGTAGGGGATGGTCGTGAAGGTCGCGACGAGAACGGCCCCCTGCGGCAGGTGGCTGAGGCAGAAGATGCATCCGATCACGGTGATGCCGACGAACATGGCGACATGCGCCCGCTCATCCGCCCCGCCGAATTGCGTCAGGCGCAGCGACCAGAGGATGTAGGCGACCGACAGGAGGCAGCCGAGCACGGCGGTTCGGCGAAGGAGGCGGATGATGTCGGCGTGTTCGAAGGCCTTCACGTCGTAGCGCAGCCATGCAACCCCTCGCAGCGCGCCGAAGAGGGCGAGCGAGCCGGGCGCGAGGACCGACATCCAGAACGGCGCCTTGCCGTAGTGCGTGTAGCCGAGCGCCAGCGCATTGACGCTGAGAAGCGCATAGAGGAGCGGCACCTGCGAGCGCAGTTCCTCGAACTGCTTTGCGGCCATCTCGGAACCGACCGACGAAAGGGTCAGCCAGCGCATCGTGTTCTTGAGCATAGACCGCCCGATATCGTCCAATGTCATGAGGACGTTACGCGGCAGGTCTTGAGATTGCGTAGCTGCAACCAGGGCCACTCGCGGCGCAGAGAGGCGTATCGGAAGGTTTGGTAGCAGTGGGCAGATTTGAACTGCCGACCTCCGGGTTATGAATCCGGCGCTCTCACCAACTGAGCTACACTGCCAAGGCGGAAGGATCGGTCTCGACCACATCCGAAGCGCCCGCCGTTGTCGTGCGGCGAGTTGAGGGCGATATACGGACGCTCGGGCGGCGCTGTCAAGACGGAACGGATGCGCCCCGGAGCTTTCGCCACAAGGGGACCATGCCGCCACGATCCGACGAATTCTTCGCACAGGATGCCGTTTCGCTGGCGGCCGCGCTGATCGGCTGCGAACTCTATCTCGACGGGGTGGGCGGGCGCATCGTCGAGACTGAAGCCTACCGCGCCGGCGATGCCGCATCGCATTCGTTCCGCGGCGAGACCTTGCGCAACCGCGCCATGTTCGGTCCGATCGGCCGGGCCTATGTCTACCGTTCCTACGGGCTGCACTGGTGCCTCAACATCGTCTGCGATGGCACGGAGCCCGGCAGCGCCGTGCTGCTGAGGGCGCTCGAGCCGCTGGCCGGGCTGGATGCCATGGGTCGAAGGCGCGGCCTCGATGAGCCGAGGCTTCTGTGCGCCGGCCCCGGCCGGCTGACCCAGGCGCTCGGCATCGACGCCGGCCATGATGGCCTGGCGATCGACGAGCCGCCCTTTCTCTTCCGCCAGGCCGCGGCGCCGGGGCCCGTTGGTGTCGGGCCGAGGATCGGCATCACCAAGGCGATCGACGAGCCGTGGCGCTTCGGCTTGGCCGGCTCGCGCTATCTCAGTCGTCCGCTACGAAACGTGTCCGGCTGACGGGGCCTTCGCGATGGACGCTGCGCACGAGGGGCTGTAACCCAGCCTTGTCCACCTGCCGGCCTTCATCAACTGCGAGTCTCCATGTCGTCGCCTGCCAGCGCCTCACACTCCCGCACGGCAGCCCTTTGGGGCGTCGGCTTCATGCTGCTCGGCTGCTTCATGTTCTCGGTGAACGATGCGATGGGCAAGTGGCTGGTCGGCACCTATTCGGTGGGGCAGGTGCTGATGCTGCGCAGCGTCTCGGCGCTCGTGATCCTGATCCCGTTCATCCGCCGCGTCGATGTCCGCAGCGTCGTGCGTCCGGCGCGGCCGGGCCTGCATCTCCTGCGCGCTGCCGGATCGGCGATGGAAACGGGCTTCTTCTACTGGGCGCTGAGCTACCTGCCGCTCGCCAACGTCATGACCTTCTACCTCGCCGGGCCGATCTACGTGACCGCTCTCTCCGCGCTGATCCTGAAGGAGCGGGTCGGCTGGGTGCGCTGGAGCGCGGTGTTGGTCGGCTTCGGAGGCGTGCTGATCGCGCTGGGGCCGGACCTTGCGAGCGCCGGCTGGCCGGCGCTGATCGCGGTCGCGGGCAGCTTCTGCTACGCGCTCCTGATGATCTCGACGCGGATCCTTGCAGGAGCCGGCGAGACCACGCTGATCACCTGGCAGACGGTGATGGCGCTCGTGTTCGGAGCGATCCTCGCGCCGATGCACTGGGTCACGCCGTCCGCCTTCGACCTCGGGTTCCTGTTCCTGCTCGGCATCGTGGCGATGGCCGCGCATTCGGCCGTGAACCGCTCGCTGACGCTGGCGCCTGCCTCGACCGTGGTTCCCTACCAGTACTCGCTGATCGTCTGGGCGCTGCTCTTCGGCGTCGTGATCTTCGACGAGACACCGCGCATCTCGATGCTGATCGGTGCGGCGGTGATCACCGCGTCCGGCGTCTTCATCTTCCTGCGCGAGCAGCGCCTGAAGCCGGACATGACCGCGCAGGGCGCCGCCGGCATGGTCGGCGCGCCGGACGACATCCAGATCCCGCCGCGCGGCAAGTCTCAGGCTGATGTCGATACTCACGTCCTTTAGGCCGTTCGCGCCCTGAACAAACGCCCTCGCCGATCTGAAGCGTCACACTGCGGGCCGGGTCGTGGTCCGTAACTTCGAGCCGAATAAAACGGATGACCGCTGAAGCCAGGGGGCACCGGAGAGGGTCGCAGTCGTCGAGGGCGGCCTCAGACATCGGTCGATAGGCTGCAGACACCCCGGGAATGAGCAGTCAAACGCAGTCAAACTGCATGCCCTCGTGACGGTATCATTCGTTGGATGTCGAGGCACGGCAGACCTCCAAACAAACGGTCCTGTCTCAATCCAATCGGCCCCATTTCGGGCCGATCTCGTCTGGGCAGCATCACTTGTGAAGCGGCGATTGCCGACCTCTTTGCCGGCTCTCGGATCTCGCGGGCCGCGAGACCAGAGCCGTTCGTGTTCCCCAACGGCAACACCCGCGATGATCACCGAGGATTAGTGCGGCCTGATTGCACTTATAAGTTGCAATTCGTCGATAGGTTGTGGCCTATGGCGTGGACGCTGAGCTCGGCTGACGTCGCTAACGTTCCCCGGAACGCGCGGAAGACCGACGAGCATCATCGTTCGTAGAAGCAGGCCCGTACGCCCCGAATGGTTTTCGAATTCGGATGTACGGCACGAGCAGTCAGAACAAGAGCTTTCTTTCGCCCGCCTGCAATGGCGCGGGATCGATGTCTGGCGCTCATCTATCTGATCGGTACCGATTATGGAGCATCCCGATGTCCGTAGAACTTACAAAAATGTTGGATGTTCCAAGGGGTCGGCAGATAATTCTGGTAGCTCACCTTTTTGTCATCATAGCGACCCCCTCGATGGCGAAAGGCTACGGTGAGAGCGGTCCCTGGCAGTTTCGGACGAGCGCTGACCGAGCGAACCTCTCGGTGAACCTCGATCTGATTGAAAGAAAACGGGGCGGATACTTCGACAGCTTCAATCCGAACACGAACGTCTACAGCACGACGAATATCGACCGCCAGTTCAATTGCCAGGTTTCGTCGAGTGCAACGGGCAATGCCGCCGATAACGGTCAGTCCGCCCGATCCTCGTCTCCCGATACCCGAAACGAGGCTGGGATCTCCTCGGGCGCTACCGGCAACGCGGCTTCGAACACGGGCGGCGTGCCGGGAAGCACCCTCAATAATGGCCAGCAGAATTCGGGAAGTCAGACCTCGGGCGTTGCCAACTCGGCGGTCGGGGCCGGCGGCGGGGTGATCGCGGCGAACGGCGGGCGCACATGGCAGGCCCTCAACAATCAGCAGGCCAATGGTGGCAATCAGCAGGCGAGCGTTGCGGGGAGCGAAGCCTGCTCCTTCGGTGGCGCCGGCGGCGCACTGAACTGAAACGGCAGGGAATTGGTCTCGCGCGCTGTGCCGGCACCACGAGGGAAACGAATGATTTCGGGTAAGTTCAGGTTTGCGGCTCTCGTCTCTGCCGCACTGACGTTGTCGAACTGCGCGAGCGTACAGCACGAGCAGATCGCGCCGGGGGAGGCGCCAGTCGTCGTTGGCCCAGCCGTACGATCCAACGTCACGCCATACAATGAAGCGCTGGCGTGTCTGGGCGATGAAATCCGCTCGTCGAGCCGACGAAAGCTTGGTGTCGCCGTTGGAGACATCAAGGATTACACCGGCAAGTACAACCAGAACGAGGGCGCCGCGATCACGCAGGGCGGCGCGTTGATGGTGTATTCGGCCATCGGCAAGATGAATGACGCAGTGACGCTCCACGAGCGGTTCGACACGCGCGTCGCCGAAGCCGAGTTGATCTATCTCGATCGTCGCCAGCTCGGCGATGGACAGCAGTATCCCCTCGGGCCGAATGGAGCTCTCGTACCCTACAAACCCTATTTCGGCGGCTCGATCCGGGCCTCCGACTACTTCATCATCGGCGGCATCACCGAGCTGAACTACAACATCAGTTCCGGCGGGGTGGAAGCCAACGTCAACCTGGTCGGGCCGAAGGCGCGGGTCTACACGCTCAACATCGCCGTCGATCTGCGGATCGTCTCCACGGAAACGCTTGTGGTGAGCCACACAGTGTCGATGTCCAAGCAGATTACGGGTTACGAGGTCGGGTTCGGTATCTTCCGCTTCTTCGGCAGCGACCTCTTTGACATCAATCTCGGGGCTAAGAACCAGGAGCCGCTTCAGTTCGGCGTGCGAACCACGCTCGAGGCGGCGACGATCGAACTCCTCGCCCGGACCACGAACGTTTCGCCCTATGCCTGCCTCGAGACCGGCCCGAAAGACGATCTGCGGATTGTCTCCAAGACGCCGCCGACGCCGAGGCTTCCCCCTCCGGTCCGCCGAGCCGCCGTTTCGTCCGGCGTGACGCGGACGACCGGCACGCTGCCGCCGCCGCAGGCGGCGCGGCCCGCCGTGACGCTGGCGTCTCCGACCGCTGCCGCGACGGGGCCTGCAGCGGCCCTTTCAGGTCCCAGCACACAGGCCGCTCTCGCCCGTGAGAGCCTGCTCGAAACACCCGGCGCCCCGGCGCAGGTGCGGCCGACGACGCCCGGCGTCTTCGGTCAGTACTGAACACGAAGCTTCGCATGCGGCGAGGTGGGCGCCGACAGGAAACCCCACTGCAACAGGAGCCGAACGCATCGCTGGAAAGCGAGCGGAGGAGACGGAGACTGAGATGACGACCAACAACAATCATCGTCGGCTGAAGCTGCTCGGCGCGTCCAGCGTGGTGGCGATCGGAGCGACCGTCGGCCTGGCCCACGCCGCCACCATCAGCTTGCCGTCGGCGCTCGCCACGGTCGGGCAGGTCGGCTCGGGGACGCAGCTGATCGTCAACGCCCAGACGCTCGTCGGCGCCGCGCTCAGCGCGTCCTACGCGCCCGGAACGCCGGTCACGGGAAGCAATCCGCTTCTGACCGGGACCACGATCGGCATCGAGACGCCGGTCGGCACCGGGATCGGCAGCACGCAGCCGGGCGGCAACCTGCTCGTCGACAGCAACAGCACGGTCGCGACGGCCACCGGCAACTCTGGCGTCTCGACGATCCAGTCGTCGCTCGCCAACAACGCCTTCAATGCCGTGGCGGACGGTCTCGCGGTCGGCTCCAGCCAGTCGCTGCAGGCCGGCGCGATCTCGGCCAGCGTCGCATCGGCGCAGGTCGGTGCCGGGCTCGGGGGCGGAAGCCTTCCCCCGGTTGCGTCGAACGCCGTGACCAACAACGAGATCGGCGCCTTTGCCAACGGCAACGTGTCGGCAAATGCCATCGCGGGCATCGCCCCGGTCGGACCCGCCGTGGCGGGAACGATCAACGCCACCGGCGGCTCGCTCCTGGCTTCGGCCAACGCCGTGGTCGCCAACGGCCAGGCTGCCGTCGTCGCCAGCCCGATGACATCCACGGTCAGCAACAGCCGGATCGCCGTTCGTCCCACCTCGCTGGCCGGCACCACGTCGTCGACCGCCGTTACCGACAACTCGATCGAGGCGGCCTCGCAGGTCAATTCGACGCAGAACTTCATCCGCTTCAATCCGACCGTGACGGTCGCGGCGGTCACCGGCACCATTCCGCTGACGCAGACCGGAGCCACGGTGCTGAACGGCAACGCGGCCGTCGTCAACGACCAGTCCGCCTCGGGGACCGCAGCTGTCCGGGCCACCGTTGCAGACTCCGACGTGGTGCTCGACCGGGCTGGCAACAACGTTGCCGGCGCAGTGACGAATTCGAGCAATCGCATCGCGGCGGAGGCCGGGGTCAACCGGTCCGAACTCAACGGCATCCGCATCGACGGGCTCGACGTGCGGTCCGCGACGCTCGTGCCGTCGGCGGTCTCGACGAACGGAGTGGTGTCCGTTGCCACGGGCGCTGATCTGGCGGTCGTGAACAACCAGAACGCCGTCTCCGCCGCCCCCGTGACCGCAACCCTCAACCAGACCAACGTTCAAACCTTCGGGGGCGCCGTCACCGGTTCGCTCACCTCGAGCGACAATACGCTCGGCGCCTTTGCGAGCGGAAACGAGGCTGCCGCCAACACGATCGTTATCGAAGGTCGCACGGTCGACGCGAACGCCGCCGTCCTCAACAATCAGCGGAATCTCGCCAACACCTTCGCGGACGCGACCTACCCCGACGTAACGATCGATGTCGGCAGCGTCACCAACGGCGCCGTGACCGCCACCGGAAACCAGCTGATCGCCTCGGCAGGAGGCAACACGGCGGCCAATTCGATCGCGGTTTCGAACGCGTTCGATATCGAGGCGAACGGACGCGGCGTCGCAGCCCTTGGTCCGGTCGGATCCTCGTTCCTGACCTCGAGCTACGGCATTCTGTCGTCGCAGGCGAACGCCGGCAGCGCGACCTCGTCCTTCGACGACACCGACATCGAAACGTCCCTCAACGGTGCCGTCACCGGCAGCTCGATTGCCAACTCCGACAATCGCGTCGCTTCGCTGGCGACCGGAAACGCGGCGACCAACAGCCTGGCGGTCGACACGTTCCGCTTCGGCTCCGGCAGCAATGTCGGCCAGGGGTTCAACGCCAACCAAGCCGTCTCGGCCGGCCTCGGCGTCCTGTCCGAACAGGTCAACTTCGGCGCGATCACGGCGAACGGCAATCAGGACGATAGCTCGGCCTTCATCGACGCTTTCGGTGCCGTCACCAACTCCGACTTGGCCGTTCAGGGCAACGTCTATGACGTGGCCGCCACCGGAAACCGGACGGACTCGCTCGTCTTCGGCGGCGTGAACGATGCCGGGAACGCGGTGGAAGGGCAGGCCTTCGGCTTCGACGGAACCATGGCGCTGCGCGCCGAACAGGCCAACGCGGGCGCGGTGGCCGCGAACTACGCCAACAGTAGCGCTCATATCGTGGCCGGCGGCGCCGTCTCCGGCGGATCGCTCGCGGTGGACGGAAACCTGCTCACCGCCTCGGCGACGGGCAATGCGGCCAGCAATCGCGTCTTCCTCGATACGTTCAGTTTGGGAACGCAAGGGATCGTTCAACCGGTACAGGCGGGCGTCCAGAATGCACTCGGACTGGTTCTGGCCGGTTCGAACGCCGACCTCACGGCGGTTGCGGTGCAGTCGTCCGGTAATACGGTCACATCCAACGTGAACTTCGTCAGCG
This sequence comes from Aureimonas phyllosphaerae, assembly GCF_900113065.1. Classification (GTDB taxonomy): domain Bacteria; phylum Pseudomonadota; class Alphaproteobacteria; order Rhizobiales; family Rhizobiaceae; genus Aureimonas; species Aureimonas phyllosphaerae. Next base: position 296,173 of record NZ_FOOA01000001.1, on the reverse strand, counting down.
CGTACATCACCGCGCCGGCGGCCATCACGGGCAGCGACATCAGCCTGTCCGGCAACCAGATCGGCGGCGCGGCCCGGGGCAACACCGCGACCAACGTCGTCGCGGTCTCGGGTCCGAACGATGCGCCGGCGCAACGGGTCAACGGAACGGCAGCCGTTCTCAGCAACCAGACGAAAACCGGAGCTGTGACGAGCACCGTCTCGAATGTCAGCGTCACGGCGCCTCTCGGCTCGGCGTCTCTGTCCTCGGTCGATCTCAGCAACAACGCGCTGACGTCGCTGGCGATCGGCAACACGGCCGCCAATGCCGTGCAGATCGATGCGTTCGGCCTTGCGGGCAATGGTGCGGCAGTGGCGGGGCTGGATTCGGTGGTGCCGGGTCTCCCGCTGACCACCGCCAGCTTTGCCGCCGTGAACTCGCAGAGCGCGACCGGTTCGGTGACGTCGTCGCTGACCAATGCGACGGTGGCGTTGTCGGAAGGGACCGGCGCGAATTCGAACTTCGCGATCACGGGCAACGATCTGACCTCGACCGCCATCTCGAACTCGGCGTCGAACAGCGTCTCGCTGGCCGCGCAGGGAACGCTGGGTCTGGCCAACGCTTCGATCCTGAACTCACAGAACGCGACCGGCGGTTCGAGCTCTTCGGTCACCGGAGCCGCAGTGGCCGCGCTCTACGGCAATGCCGCGAACAACAGCGGCGAGGTCGGCGGCAACGCCGTGACCGCTTTGTCCGGCGGCAACAGCGCCAACAACGCCCTGAACGTCGCGTCCTTCAACTCGACGGGCACGGGCCTCATCAGCTCGGCGTCGAGCGCCGGGACCACCAGCTCTCCGCTGGCGATCACGAGCGTGCAGGGCAACAGCGGCGCGCATCTTGCCACGGTGACCAACGCCACGGTGGGGATCACGAGCCTGAACGGCGGCGCGGGTTCGCTCGGCTCGCAGCGGGTCGGCGGCAATTCGATCGGCGCGGTGGGCGTTGCGAACGAGGCGGTCAACCGCATCGCGCTCAACTCCGGCAGCGGTCGTTCCTACGGCGGCGCGGCGATCAACAACGTGCAGACCAATCTGGCGGGCGGCAACGTTACGTCGGCGGTCACGGGCGCGCAGATCGGGATCAACTCGCAGTTCGGCTCGGGCCTGTCGGCTGCGGTTACGGGCAACCGGATCTCGGCTTCGGCAACGGGTAACAGCGCGATCAACTCGATCGGCGGCAATGTCGGGTCCTTCTACGGCTCCGCGCGCTGATCGGCCGGAAGCCGCCGCGTGAACGGCGGTTTCCTCTCTACAACCCTGGGAGGAGGCTTCGCGGTCTCCTCCCGACGCCGTTTTCAACCAAAACCCGATTGGTGAACCTCATGCGCCCCTTCGGCTCGTTTCTCTATTCCTGCCTGACGCTCCTAGCCGTCAATACGGCAGAGGCCGCCACCTCGACCAACGAATTCTCCGTGCGCGGGCTCGGCGCGCAGTCGTGCGAAGCGCTCGCGAAAGCCTATGATGATGAGGCGCAACGACCGGCCGTCGTCGCCGTTCTCGGAAGTTGGGTCGCAGGCTATATCAGCCATGCGAACCGCACCACGCCCGGGGCATTCGAGGTCATGCCGATCTCGGACAATCAGACGCTAGCCCATCTCGTCGTGAGCGTCTGCCGGGACAATCCGACGAGTCTGGTCGAAAGTTCGACCGCCGGGCTCGTGGACCGGATGAAATCAGGCATCCAGACCATGAGTTCGCAGCTCAGCGAAATCGGTGAAGGAGACAAGCGAGTCACCATCCGCACCGAGACGCTGAAGGCGGTTCAGGCGCAACTCAAACAGGATGGTTTCTTGACGGGAGCAGCGGATGGCGCCTTCGGCCCGGCGACTGCAAAGGCTCTGGCGGCGTTTCAGACCGCACGAAAGCTACCAACGTCTGGCGTGCCTGATGCGGCAACCCTGGTCACGCTGTTTCTCGGCAAGGAATGATTACAGACCGAGGTTGAGACTGCCAAGACGGGGAGGGTCGGGAACATTATCAGCGCCCGACTTATCCCATCGCGCCTGATCGACCTCAAGGATGCTGGCTCCCAACAAGGAGCCCTCCCATGTCCACCTCTCCCCGTCTTTCCCTTCCGCTGCTGATGCCTCAGCAGGCGCAGCGGCATCTGACCCTCAACGACGCCTTCCGGCTTCTCGACGTGCTGGTCCAGACGGCGGTCGTCAGCGACAGTCTCGCCGTCGAACCGGAGGACGCAGGGGAAGGCGATCTCTTCATCCTGCCTTCCGGCGCGACGGGCGCGCGCTGGGGCGTGATGCAACCCGGCGCGCTGGCGATGGTCGAGAACGGCGCGTTCGTCGAGATGCAACCGGTGCCCGGGCAGATCGCCTATGTTGCCGACCGGCGCGCACTCGTGCTGTTCGACGGGGAGGCGTGGGGCGCCGGCCCGTTCGCAGCGAGCGAGATCGACCGCCTCGGCATCAACGCTTTGCCAACGGACGCGAACCGCCTGACCGTCGCAGCCGACGCCGAGCTTCTCACCTTCGACGCCCGCACGCCCGGGTCGGGCGACGCCCGGAAGGTCATCAACCGGCAGGGGGCCGGCCGTGTGGCCTCCGTCCTGTTCCAGACCGGCTTTTCGGGACGCGCCGAGATCGGCCTTCTCGGCGATGAGCGGTTCTCGATCCGCCTGTCCACCGACGGCGCGAGCTTCACACCCATCCTGACGGCGCGCGCAGCCGACGGGTTTCTGTCGGTGGCGCACGATTCCGAGCCGGTCTGCGCGCTCGACGTGGGTGGCGCGGTGCGCGTCGCAACCTATCTGAAGGCGGCGCTTCCCTCAGCGGAAGCCGGCGCCGGACAGATCATCCTGGTGTCGGATGCGGCTGGTGGAGCGGTGCTCGCCTTCAGCGACGGAGCCGCGTGGCGGCGGGTGACGGATCGCGCCATCGTGACCTGACCGGCGCGATCGGGGATGGCCCGTCAGCTTGGCGCCGGGCAAGGCATGCCACAGCCTTGCTTGGCGGCGTCCGAGTCGCGGACGGCCAGACTTTGGAGACGAATGCGATGTCGATGTGGGCGATCGGGTTGATGACCGGGACGGTGCTCGACGGCAATGTCGACATCGCCATGCTCTGCACGGACGGCGAGACCATCCACGAGTTCGGGCCGACGTTGCTGGCCCCTTACCCCAAGGACATCCGTCCTCTTCTGAAGGAAACGCTGGCGGCCGCCGCCCGCTGGAACTTCGAGGGCCCGGAGCCCGCGATCTTCGATACGGCGGAAGAGGCGCTGACGGCGGCGCAGTCGGATGCGGTGGCTGCCTTCCTCGAGGACGAGGGACTTCCGTCCGTCGATTGCGGTGTCGTCGGCTTTCACGGGCAGACGGTGCTGCATCGGGCGGCGACGCCCGAGCGCCCCGGCGACACGAGGCAACTCGGCGACGGCGACGAGATGGCGCGTCGGCTCGGCATTCCCGTCGTGTTCGATTTCCGCAGCCGCGACGTGGCCTTCGGCGGGCAGGGCGCTCCGCTGGCGCCGATCTACCACAAGGCCCTTCTCGCGCGGATCGGCGCGGGCGAGGAGACGGCCTTCCTCAACCTCGGGGGCGTCGCCAACATCACCTGGATCTCGGCCGACGGCGAGATGCACGCCTTCGACACGGGTCCCGCCAACGCGCCGCTCAACGACTGGGTGCAGGCCCGCGCCCGGCAGGACATGGACCGCGACGGCCTGATCGCCGCCGCAGGCCATGTCGACGAGGAGCGGTTGGCAAAGCTTCTCGACCATCCGTACCTTGCGGAGCCCTATCCGAAATCCCTCGACCGCAACGACTTCGCCGCGCGCATGGCCGACGGCCTGTCGCTGGAGGACGGCGCGGCGCTCCTGACCGCCTTCACGGCCGGGGCGATCGGCAAGGCGCTGGACCTCCTGCCGAAGCGCCCGACGCGGCTCGTGGTGGGCGGCGGCGGGCGGCGCAATCCGGTCCTGATGCGCGAGATTGCCAGGCGCACCGGTGCCGAGACGGTGGATGCCGACGCGCTGGGCCTCCGGGGCGATGCGATCGAGGCGGAGTGTTTCGCCTTTCTCGCTGTCCGCGTCCTGCGCGGCCTTCCGATCAGCTTCCCCTCGACGACCGGCGCACCCGAACCGCTGACCGGTGGTCGAATCGCGCGCCCGATCGGTCAGCCCGCGACGGCCTGACGCGCGAAAAAGCACAGTCCCCTTCCTTTCCTCGCATCCAACACGCTCCACCTGCGTTCCGAACTTGGAAACGTTACAGAGAGCGGGGCACCCATGCGATTGAAGGTCAACGGAACGGAGCACGATCTTGACGTGGATGTCCGCACGTCGCTGCTCGACGCTCTTCGCGATCACCTCGCGCTGACGGGCTCCAAGAAAGGCTGCGACCACGGCCAATGCGGCGCTTGCACGGTACTGATCAACGGGCGCCGCGTGAACGCCTGCCTGTCGCTCGCCGTGATGCACGAGGATGACGAGATCACCACGATCGAGGGCCTTGGCGCGCCCGGTCACCTGCATCCGATGCAGGAGAGCTTCCTCCACCACGACGGCTACCAATGCGGCTACTGCACGCCGGGTCAGATCGTCTCGGCGGTGGGCATGCTGGGCGAGGCGAAGGACAACTGGCCGAGCCATGCGTCCGAGACGCTCGACGGCAAGGTGGAATTGACCGACGCCGAGATTTCCGAGCGCATGAGCGGCAACCTCTGCCGCTGCTCGGCCTATCCCAACATCGTCGACGCAATCCGCGACGCCCACGGAAAGGGCGCGGCATGAAGACCTTCGATTACCAGCGCGCCTCAAGCACGCAGGAAGCCGCGGCCGTCGCCGCCGATGCCGCGACGAAGTTCATCGCAGGCGGCACCAACCTTCTCGACCTCATGAAGCTGCAGGTCGAGACCCCAAGCCGCCTCGTCGACATCACGCGCCTGCCGCTGAAGAGCATCGAGGCGGACGGCGAGGGCGTGCGCATCGGAGCCCTCGTCTCGAACAGCGAACTCGCCGCCGACGAGCGCATCCGCCGAGACTACGAGGTCCTGTCCCGTTCGCTCCTGTCGGGCGCGTCCGGCCAGCTCCGCAACAAGGCGACGACGGGCGGCAATCTCCTCCAGCGCACCCGCTGCGGGTATTTCTACGAGACCAGCGCGCGCTGCAACAAGCGCGAGCCGGGCTCCGGCTGCGATGGCCGCGACGGCTTCAACCGCATCCTCGCCATTCTTGGCACTTCCGATCATTGCATTGCGACGCACCCGTCCGACATGGCGGTGGCGATGCGCCTCCTCGACGCCGAGGTGCTGACGATCAAGTCGAACGGGTCCGAGCGCACGATCCCGATCGCCGAACTGCATCGCATGCCCGGCAAGACGCCGGAGATCGAGACCTCGCTCGAGCCCGGCGAGCTCATCACCGGCATCCGGCTGCCGAAACCTTTGGCGGGGCGCCATCTCTATCGCAAGGTGCGCGACCGGGCGTCCTACGCCTTTGCGCTGTTCTCGGTCGCCGCCGTCGTGCGGATGGAGGCGGGGCGCATGGCCGACGTCCGGCTCGCCTTCGGCGGCATCGGCACCGTGCCGTGGCGCTCGAAGGGCGTGGAAGAGGTGCTGATCGGCGAGGCGCCCGGCGAGGTGGTCTTCGCGCGGGCGGCCGACCTCCTCCTCAAGGATGCCAAGGGCTACGGCGACAACGACTTCAAGATCGACCTGGTGCGCCGGACGCTTCCCGCGGTCCTCGCTGACGCCACGCGCGGAGACGCCTGATGGACACGACCCACAGCTACAAGATGGACGAGCCGATCGGCGAGACGCGTCTCGACCACGCCGTTCAGAACGTTCTCGGTAAGGGCGTCGACCGGTTCGAGGGGCCGCTCAAGGTGTCGGGCCGCGCGCCCTACGCCTACGAGAATCTCCCCGGCGAGAAGGTGGCCTTCGGCTACATCGTGCTGTCCACCATCGGGGCGGGCAAGGTGAAGTCGATCGACACGATGCGGGCGCGCTCGACGGCGGGCGTGCTGACGGTGATCGTCGACAAGCGCAGCCCGCGGGCGGCGGCGGATCCAAACGATCCCGCGCCCAAGCCCGCCGCCGGCGAAGTGACGCATTACGGCCAGCCGCTTTGCCTCGTGGTGGCCGAAAGCTTCGAGGTGGCGCGCGACGCTGCGAAGCTCGTTGACGTCGAGTACGAGAAGGACGAAGGGCGCTTCGACCCGATCGCCCTGCAGGACGAGAGCCACGTGCCGCCGCCGGGCGCCATGCCGTCGGTGACGGAGAAGGGCGACTTCCAGAAGGCGTTCAGCCAGGCCGCCGTCACGCTCGACGCGACCTACACGACGCCGAGCCAGAGCCATTCGGCAATGGAGCCGCACGCGGCGGTGGCTCATTGGGACGGCGACAAGCTGAAACTCTACGGCTGCTACCAGCTCGTCTCCACCAATGTCGGCCAGCTCGCCAAGGCGCTCGGCATCTCGAAGTCCAAGGTCGAGATCGTCGCGCCCTATATCGGCGGCGGCTTCGGCGGCAAGCTCGGCATCGGGCCGGAGTCGGTGTTCGCCGCGATGGCGGCGCAGGAGATCGGGCGTCCGGTCAAGATCGCGCTGACCCGCCAGCAGGTGTTCCAGGCGACGTCGCGCCGCTCCGACACGATTCAGCGCGTGCGTCTCGGCACCACGAAGGACGGCGTGATCACTGCGATCGGCCACGAGACCATCACCAGCAACACGCCGGGCGACGAGTTCTTCGAGCCGGCCGGCATCTCGACCGTCTTCCTCTACGGCGGCGAGAACCGGCTGATCGCCCACAAGAAGACCGACGTGAATATTCTCCTGTCGTCGTCGATGCGCGCGCCGGGCGAGGCGGTCGGCATGCTCGCGCTCGAGAACGCGATGGATGAGATGGCCGAGAAGCTCGGCCTCGATCCCATCGAGTTCCGCAAGCGTAACGAACCGGAGGTCGATCCGCAGGACGGCCTGCCGTTCTCCTCGCGCAAGCTGGTCGAATGCATGGACGAGGGCGCACGGCGCTTCGGCTGGGACAAGCGCAACAAGCAGCCGTGCACGCGCCGCGAAGGCGAGTGGCTGGTCGGCATCGGCATGTCCTCGGCCTCGCGCAAGAACATGATCCAGCAGTCGTCGGCCCGCGTCACGCTATCGCCGGAGGGCGAGGCGTTGGTCGAGACCAACATGACCGACATCGGCACCGGCACCTATACGATCCTCCAGCAGATCGCGGCCGAAGTGCTGGGACTGCCGCTGGAGAAAGTTTCGGTTCGGCTCGGCCACTCAAACGACCCGGATGCGCCGGGCTCCGGTGGCTCGTGGGGTGCCAACTCGTCTGGTTCGTCGGTCTTCGTCGCCTGCGAGGGCATCGTCGAGGCGATCGCCAAGAAGCTGAAGGTAAAGCCGGACGAGGTGACGCTGAAGGACGGCACGGCGATCGCCGGCAACCGCCAGACGAGCTTTGCCGACATCCTGGCCGGCGAGCCGATTGTCGTGACGGGCACGTTCAAGCCGGGCAAGACGTCGGAGAACACCCACCAGGCGAGCTACGGCGCGCACTTCTGCGAGGTGGCGGTCAACGCCTACACCGGCGAGACGCGCGTGCGGCGGCTTCTCACCGTCGCGGCGGCGGGCCGGATCCTCAACGAGAAGACCGCGCGCTCGCAGTGCTACGGCGGACAGATCTTCGGCATCGGCACGGCGCTGACCGAGGAACTCGTCGTCGACAAGCGCACCGGCCTGATGGTCAACCACGACCTTGCCGAGTACCACGTGCCGGTGAACGCCGACGTGCCGCAGCTGGAAGTGGTGCTGATGGAGGAGCGCGACCACGCGGCGAGCCCGTTGGCCGGCAAGGGCATCGGCGAACTGGCGATCTGTGGCGTCGGAGCGGCGGTGACCAACGCGATCTACAACGCCTGCGGCGTGCGGGTTCGCGACTACCCGATGACGCTCGACAAGGTGCTGCGCGGCATGCCGCGCCAGAGCGTGGCGCAGGCCGCGGAGTGACGTGACGGCGCTAGACTGAAAGGGCGCGGGGCTTCGGGTCCCGCGCCCTTTCTCGTTCAGGAGAGGGGGCCGTCCGGCCAGACCGTCGCCTCGCGCCCGACGATCGCACCGTATTCGCCGATCACGGCGGATGCCATCCGATGGCCGGCCTCGGCCGCCCGGTCGAGCGATCCGCCCTTGAGCACCACCGCCATCGCCGCGCCGTTGAAGCTGTCGCCGGCCGATGTCGTGTCGACGATGCGCTCGGCCTTGCGACCGGCGATCTGGCGAACGTTGCCGGGCTCGGCGACGACGGCGGGTTCCCCGCCGGACTTCACGATCGCCGCCGAGGCGCCGAAACCGAGAAGCCGTTCCGCCGCCGCGTGGGCGTCCCGATCGCCGTAGAGCGCCTGCTCGTCGTCCAGCCCGGGCATGGTCAGAGTCGCGACGCCATGGGCGGCCGCGATCGTCTCGCGCGCGGCGTCGGCACTTTCCCAAAGGCGCGGACGGTAGTTGCCGTCGAAGCCGACGATGCGGCCGGCCTGCTTCATCCGCTCGCCGAGCCCCAGCAGGTGCTGACGCCCTTCCGGCGGCAGGATCGCGAGCGAGATGCCGGTGAAGTAGAGCGCATCGAAGGCGGCAAGCTCGTCCGCCAACGCGTCTTCGCGCCCGTCGGTAAAGAGACGTCGCGCCGCGGCGGTGGAGCGCCAATAGGCGAAGGACCGCTCGCCGTGCGCATCGCGGCTGATGGCATAGAGGCCCGTGGTCTCGCCGGTCGCGAGATGGACGTGGGTCGTCCTCACCCCCTCCGCCTCGATGAAGGCGGGGATCTCGCGGCCGAACGGGTCGTCGCCGAGGCGCGTGACGTAGTGGACGTCGACCGCCGGATCGCTGCCGAGCGCACGGCGGCAATAGACGGCGGCGTTCAGCGTGTCGCCGCCGACCGTCCGGTGCATCGTGCCGGGGGCCTCGCCAGGCTTCTCGTAGAGCTCGATCATGCATTCGCCGAGGAAGGCGATGCGGAGGGGCGCGGCCATCACCGGGCCTCGGCCAGGAACTGGTCGATGCGCCTGGCCGACGGCATGGCGCTGCGGGCGCCGAAGGACAGGCAGGCGAGCGAGGCCGCGGCAACGGCCCGGCGGATCGCCTCGGGCATCGCCAATCCGGCCTCCAGCCCCGTCGCCAGCACGCCGCAGAGCGTGTCGCCGGCGCCTGTCGTGTCCACGGGCTCGATCCGGGGCGCCTGGAAGCGAGTGGCCTCGCCTTCGCGCGAGACGAGGAGCGCGCCGGCGCCGCCGAGCGTCGCCAGCACCGAAAGTTCCGTCGCATCGGCGACGGCCCGCGCGGTCTCTTCCGGCTCGCCCGGCTGGAGGCCGAGAATGGTCGCGGCCTCGTCGAGTTCGTGCTCGTTGACGATCAGGAGATCGGTGGAGCGGAGAAGGTCTTTCAGGCGACCCGCATCGACCCCTTGCGGCACCGGCGCGAGGTTGAGAAGCACATGCGCGCCCGCGCCGCGCCCCTCGCGCGCCGCCGCCACGGTCTCGTCGAACGGCAGTTCCATCTGAAGCACCAGAACGGTGGAACCTGCGTCCCACGTACCCGCCAGCTGGCCGGCCGAGACCGCACGGTTGGCGCCGCTGGCGACCGTGATCGCGTTCTCGCCGTCGCTGGCGACGGAGATGAAGGCGCAGCCGGTCGGCTCGTCGAGGCGCGCCAGCGCGGAAACGTCGATCCCCTCCCGCTCGAGCGTGCCGGCCTCGCCGTCGCCGAATGCATCGCGTCCCACGGCCCCGACGAAGCGGACCCGTCCGCCCGCGCGCGCGGCGGCGACCGCCTGATTGGCGCCCTTGCCGCCGGACAGCTGCTGGTATCCCGGCGCCAGCACGGTCTCGCCGGGCTTCGCGATCGCCGCGACCTTGCAGACCAGATCGACATTCACAGACCCGAACACGACGATCATGGCGGCCATCCTCCCGTTTCCTCGAAACGCTCCGTAGCGAAGGAGAGGAAGGCGAACAAGCGCCGATCCGGCCGCGCGCTGGACAAGCGCCGCGGCGTTGCCGACAACGGGGGCATGAGCGCATTCAGCCACCCATCCGACCTCGACCGCGTGCCGCGCCTGCGGCTGGTGTTCGGGGAGCGGCGGATCGTCGGGCCCGGTCGGGCCGACCTTCTCGAAGGGATCGCCGCCACCGGCTCGATTGCGGGCGCGGGCCGGCGCATGGGCATGAGCTACAAGCGCGCCTGGACGCTGGTCGAGGAGCTGAACGCCACCTTCGACGCGCCGCTCGTCGCGATGAGCCGAGGCGGCAGCGGTCACGGCGGCGCGGCGCTGACCGAACTGGGCGCGGAAGTGCTGGAGCGCTATCGCCGGATGCAGGCGGTGAGCGACGCCGCCATCGCAGACGACCTTGAGGCGCTGGCCCGTCGGCTGGGGCCGGTCACGGATGAAACCGATATGGCCGAGCGGAAATAACGCTTGCCGATCGCAAGGGCTCATGGCTAGCCTCCCGATATGTCTCCTTGGCCATATCGGTGTCCTCGATGATTCGCAGCCTCACCCGTATCCTGTCGCTGACCGCGGTCGGGATCGCGTTTCTGCCCCTCGGCGCCCATGCCGCCTCGACGCAGGTCGCGGTCGCCGCCAACTTCACCGACGCCGCCAAGGAGATCGCCGACGCCTTCAAGGCGAAGACCGGCGACGAGGCGGTGCTGTCCTTCGGCTCCACCGGGCAGTTCTACACGCAGATCACGCAAGGCGCGCCGTTCGAGGTGTTCCTCGCCGCCGACGCGGTGCGCCCGAAGAAGGCGGTCGACGAGGGCTACGGCGTGCCCGGCAGTGTCTCTACCTACGCGATCGGGCAACTGGTTCTCTATTCGACCGAGGCCGGCAAGGTGACGGGCGATGAGACGCTGAAGTCCGGCGCCTTCACCAAGATCGCCATCGCCAACCCCGAAGCCGCCCCCTACGGCGCCGCGGCGATCGAGGCAATGAAGGCGCTCGGCGTCTACGACACGCTGCAGCCGAAGATCGTGCAGGGCACCTCGATCGCGCAGGCCTACCAGTTCGTCGAGACCGGCAATGCCGAACTCGGCTTCGTGGCGCTGGGGCAGGTCGTCAACGCCAAGGGCGGCTCGCGCTGGGATGTGCCGCAATCGCTCTACACGCCGATCCGGCAGGACGTCGTCCTTCTGAAGACGGGCGAGGCGAACGCTGCGGCCAAGGGCTTCGTGGAGTTCCTGCGTTCGCCGGACGCGATCGAGATCATCCGCAAGTACGGCTACCGGACCGGCGAATAGGGGACGATGGACTGGAGCGAGCTCTGGTCGCCGATCCGGCTGACGCTGGAGCTGGCGACCCTGACGACGCTGCTACTCCTCGTGATCGGCACGCCGATCGCGTGGTGGCTGTCGCGCTCGCGCGTCTGGTGGAAGGAGGCGGTCGCGGCGGTGGTCGCGCTGCCGCTGGTGCTGCCGCCGACCGTTCTCGGCTTCTATCTTCTGATCGCGCTGGGGCCGAGCGGACTCGGCGGGTGGTTCGGACCACTCTTCGGCCTGCGCACCTTCGCCTTCTCGTTTCCCGGACTGGTGCTCGGCTCGGTCGTCTACTCCATGCCCTTCGTGGTGCAGCCGATCCGCAACGCCTTCGAGGCGGCGGGCGAGCGGCCGTGGGAGGTCGCGGCCACCTTGCGCGCCTCGCCCTGGGACCGGTTCTGGAGTGTCGCCGTGCCGCTGGCGCGGCCGGGCTTCCTGACCGGGGCGGTGCTCGGCTTCTCGCATACGGTCGGCGAGTTCGGCGTGATCCTGATGATCGGCGGCAACATTCCCGGCACGACCAAGGTCCTGTCGGTGGCGATCTACGACTATGTCGAGACGCTGCAGTGGCAGAAAGCGCATGTGCTGGCGCTGGGCATGCTCGTCTTCTCCTTCCTGGTCATCTTCTCCGTCTCGCTCCTGGAGCGGCGACGGGTCGAGGCGCGCCGATGATCGAGGCGCGGTTTCGTGGAGCGCTCGGCGGCTTCACGCTCGATGCCGCGTTCCGGGCGCCGATGCGCGGGGTGACGGCGCTCTTCGGGCCGTCGGGCTGCGGCAAGACGACGGTGCTTCGCTGCATCGCAGGGCTTCAGAAGCTCGACGGTCGCCTCTCGGTCGGCGAGGCCGTCTGGCAGGACGAGCGGCATTTTCTCGCACCGCACAGGCGGCCGATCGGCTACGTCTTTCAGGAAGCGAGCCTTTTTGCCCATCGCTCGGTACGCGGCAACCTTCTCTACGGCTACGATCGGGCGATGCGGGGTCGCTCCGAGCCGCCCGCCATCGGCTTCGAAGAGGTCTGCGATCTTCTCGGGCTCGACCGGCTGATCGACCGCGCGCCGCGCCACCTGTCGGGCGGCGAGCGGCAGCGCGTCTCGCTCGGGCGGGCGCTCCTGTCGCAGCCGCGCCTTCTCCTGATGGACGAGCCATTGTCGGCGCTCGACGCGATGGCGAAGGCGGAAATCCTGCCCTACTTCGAGCGGCTTCACGCGCGGCTGAACCTGCCGATCCTCCTCGTCACCCACGACATCACGGAGGTCGAGCGGCTCGCCGACAGGCTGGTGCTGATGCGGGCGGGCCGTGTGGAAGCCGAGGGGCCGCTGAACGATCTCCTGACCGATCCGGCCCTGCCGTTCGCCCGCACGCGGGGAACGGCGGCGGTCCTCTCCGCGCGGGTCGCTGGGCGCGAGGCGAGCGACGGTCTCGTGCGGCTTGATCTCGACGGGCAGCCGGTGCTCGTCGCGGCCGCGCCGATCCACCCGGGAGCGCTCGTACGGCTGCGCATCGCGGCGTCCGACGTCAGCTTGGCGCTCGACCAGCCCTCGCGCTCGACGATCCTGAATGTCCTGCGCGCGCGCATCGAGACGATCACCGACGCGGGGGAGACGGAAGCCGTGATCACGCTGGCGCTCGGGGCGGGGGAGGGGCAGCGCCTGCCCGCGCGCATCACGCGCCGCTCGCTCGCCGCGCTTCAACTTGCGCCCGGCATGGACGTCTACGTCCAGGTGAAGGGCGCTTCACTCTCCGCGTCGCCCGGCGCGGTGGAACCCTGACGGAACTCGAAGGAGACCGAACCCATGCGCATTTCCGCCCGCAACAGCCTGAAGGGCCGCATCGTCTCGATCGATAAGGGCGCGACCACCGCCCATGTCCGCATCGATGTCGGCGGCGCGATCGTCACCTCCGCGATCACCAACGCCGCTGTCGAGGAACTCGGGCTCGAGGAAGGGCAGGAGGCCTACGCCGTCGTGAAGGCCTCGGACGTCATGATCGGCGTCGATTGACCAACGCAAAAGGGGCGCCTCGCGGCGCCCCTCTCTTATTCCGGTTCAGTGAGCCGGTTTGGCGTCCGGCGGCGGCAGCGCCGCGGCGTCCTTCTTCGTCGGCTTCTTGTCGCGCGCCAGCAGCTTGTAGAAGAGCGGCACGAAGAAGATCGCGACGAAGGTCGCCATCAGCATGCCACCGATGACGCCGGTGCCGATCGAATGGCGGCTGGCGGAGCTCGCGCCGGTCGCGATCGCCAGCGGCACGACGCCGAGGATGAAGGCGAGCGACGTCATCACGATCGGGCGGAAGCGAAGCTTGGCGCCCTCGAGGGCCGCGTCGAACGCCGACAGCCCTTCCTCGCGTTTCAGGACCGCAAATTCCACGATCAGGATCGCGTTTTTCGCGGCCAAGCCCACAAGTGTCACGAGGCCGATCTGGAAGTAGGTGTCGATCTCCAGCCCCCGCAGCCAGATCGCCAGCAGCGCGCCGAACATGGCGAAGGGCACGGCGAGGATCACCGCGATCGGCAGCGACCAGCGCTCGTACTGCGCCGACAGGATCAGGAACACCATGACCATGCCGAAGCCGATCGCGATGGCGCCCGTGCCGCCCGCCTGGATCTCCTGATAAGCCGAGCCCGTCCAGGCGATCTCGTAGCCCTCGGGAAGGACCTCGGCCGCCGCTTCCTGCATCGCCTGCAGCGACTGGCCGGACGAGTAGCCGGGAGCCGGGCCGCCCGAGACCTTGGCCGCGTTGAACGCGTTGAAGCGCTCGATGAGATCGGGTCCGACGATGCGCTTGGTGATCAGAAGCGAGTCCAGCGGCACCATCGAACCGTTTGACGCCTGGACATAAACGAAGCGCAGATCCTCCGGCTTCTCGCGGAAGTCCGATTCCGACTGGAGCGAAACGCGGTAGTTGCGCCCGAGAAGAGTGAAGTCGTTGACGTAGAGCGAGCCGAAGGTCGACTGCATCGTCTCGAAGATCGAGGAGATCGGTACGCCGAGCGCCTTTGCCTTCTCGCGATCCACGTCGATCTGGTACTGCGGCACGTTCGCTTCGAAGGTCGTGCGGACGCCCGCAAGCTCCGGCCGCTTGGAGGCGGCGGCGACCAGCGCCTGGGTGGCCTCGATCAGCGCCTGACTGCCCTTGCCGGTGCGGTCCTGCACGAAGAGGTCGAAGCCGCCCGTGGTCGACAGGCCTTGGATCGGCGGCGGCGAGAAGGCGAGCACCATGCCGTCCTGGATACCGGCGTTCATGCCGATGAAGGTGCCCGGCAGATTGCGCGCGTCCATCGAGGGGTCGGTGCGCTCGCCCCAGTCCTTCAGCGTCACGAAGGCCGCACCGGCGCTCGACTTCTGCGAACCGGATAGAAGGTCGAAGCCTGCGAAGGCGACGACGTCGGCGACCGCCGGATGCTGACGGATGTTGGCCGAGACCTGGTTCATCACGTCGGTGGTGCGCGACAGCGAAGCCGCCGGCGGCAGCATGGCCACGGCGAGGTTCGTGCCCTGGTCCTCGTCCGGAACCAGCGAGGAGGGGATGGTCTGGAAGAAGTAGACCGTACCGCCGATCAGCGCGCAGAAGAGGACGAGCGACAGGACGGCGCGGCGCATGACGAAGGCGACGCCGTGGCCGTAGGCGTTCGTCAGCTTGTCGAACATCCGGTTGAACCAGCGGAACGGCGCCAGCGGCTCCTTGTGCTCCTCGCGCAGGATCAGGCCGCAGAGCGCGGGCGTCAGCGTGAGGGCGACGATGCCGGAGATCGTGACCGAGGTCGCGATGGTCACGGCGAACTGGCGGTACATCGTGCCGGTCAGGCCGCCGAGGAAGGCGACGGGAATGAACACGGCGCAAAGCACCAGCACGATCGCGATGACCGGCGAGGTGACCTCGCCCATGGCCTTTGCGGTCGCCTCCTTCGGCGGCAAGTGCTCGTCGCGCATGATGCGCTCGACGTTCTCGAGCACGACGATCGCGTCGTCCACCACGATGCCGATCGCGAGCACGAGCCCGAACAGCGTCAGGAGGTTGATCGAGAAGCCGAGCGCCAGGAGCACGCCGAACGTGCCGATGATCGACACCGGCACCGCGATCATCGGGATCAGCGTCGCGCGGAAGCTCTGAAGGAAGAGGTAGACCACGACCAGCACGAGCACCATCGCTTCGATGAAGGTGTGGATCACCGATTCGATCGAGGCGTTGATGAACTTCGTCGTGTCGTAGGGGATGGCGTAGGTGATGCCGTCGGGGAAGGACTTCGACAGCTCCTCCATCCGCGTGTTGACGGCCGCCAGCACGTTCAGCGCGTTGGCGCCCGGCTGAAGGTAGAGGCCGATCGGGATCGTCTCGGAGCCGTTGTAGGTGGCGTTGAAGGCGTAGTCCTGCGCGCCGAGCTCGACGCGGGCGATGTCCTTCAAGAGCAGCGACGCGCCGTTGGCGTCGGAGCGGATGATGATGTTCTCGAAAGCCTGCGCGTCCGGCAGGCGGCCCGCCGTCGTCACCGAATAGGTGAAGGCGAGCGGCGTGTTGGAGGGCTGCGCGCCGAACTGGCCGGCGGCGAACTGGGCGTTCTGCTCGCGGATGGCGTTGGCGACGTCGCCCGGCGTCAGCTGGTACTGCGCCAGCTGGTCCGGCCGCAGCCAGATGCGCATCGAGTAGTTGCGCTGACCGAAGAGCTGGGCGTTGCCGACGCCTGGAACGCGCTTCAACTCGTCGAGGACGTAGAGCAGCGCGTAGTTCGAGACGTAGGTCGCGTCGTAGCGCGGGTCGGACGAGGACATGGTCGCGACCGCAAGGATCGACGAGGACTGCTTCGTCACCGTCACGCCGAGGCGCTGCACCTCGGAGGGAAGCGAGGAGATCGCCTGCTGGACGCGGTTGTTGACGTTGATCGTCGCCTGGTCCGGGTCGGTGCCCGACTGGAACGTGACGTTGATCGTCGAAGTGCCCGCCGAGGAGTTCGACGAGTTCATGTAGATCATGTCCTCGACGCCGTTGACGACCTGCTCGATCGGGGCGGCGACGGTCTGGGCGACGGTCTCGGCGGAGGCGCCGGGATAGGTCGCCGAGATCTGGACCTGCGGCGGCACGAGTTCGGGATACTGCTCGATCGGCAGCGCGCGCATGCCGGCGAGGCCGGCCAGCACGATGATGATCGAGATGACGGCCGCAAAGACCGGGCGATCGACGAAGAAGCGGTTCACTGGGCGGCTCCGGCCTGTGCCGAGCCCTGCGCGCTGCCGTTCGCGGCGGCTTGCTGCGGCGCGGCTGCGGCGGCGGGCGCGGCGTTCGCGCCGGCGGCCGGCTGCGCGCCCGAAGCGTCGGGCTGGGCACCCGCCGGGTTCACCGGCGAGCCCGGACGGACCTTGATGACGCCGACGGTGACGACCTTGTCGCCGTCCTTCAGTCCATCGGCGATGAGGAGCCGGCCTTCCAGCTCGCGCCCGACCGTGACGGGCCGCACGGCCGCGACGTTCTTGTCGTCGAGCGTATAGACGAAAGTGCCCTGCGGGCCCTGCATCAGGGCCTCGGTCGGGATCGTGACCGCATTGGGGACGACGATGCCCTCGATCTCGACGCGGACGAACTGCCCCGGCAGGAGCTGGCTTTCCGGGTTGGGAAGCACGGCGCGCGACAGGATCGTTCCAGTCGATTCGTCGATGCTGGACGAGGTGAAGTCGATCGTTCCCTGCTGGGCATAGTTCGTGCCGTTGCCGAAGCGCACGGTGACGCGCAGCGTATCGAGCGAGCCCTCGGCCTTGCCGGTCTCGATCATGTTGCGGATCGAGAAGGCTTCTGAGTCGGCCGCCGAGAAGTTGACGTAGGCGGGATCGAGCTGGGTGATGCGGGTGAGGAGGGCGCCGGAGGTGAGAAGCGAGCCTTCCGGCACCTGCTCGAGGCTGGTGATGCCGCTGGCCGGGGCCTCGACCGAGGCGTAGTCGAGATTGAGCGTCGCGGTCTGGAGTTGCGCCTCGGCGGCGGCGACCTGCGCGTCGGCGAGAAGGCGCTGCGCAGTCGCGTCGTCGAGCGTCGCGGTGGAGGTGGCACCCGAGCGCACGAGCGACTGCGTCCGCTCCTGCGTGCGCTGGGCGTTGGCCTGCGTCGCCTGCGCCTGCTGCAGCTGGGCCTCCGCGAGCGCGACCTGCGCCTCGAACGGACGGCGGTCGATCTCAAACAGGAGGTCGCCTTCCTTGACGCGCGAGCCCTCGTTGAAGGTGCGCCGCAAGAGGATGCCGCCGACCTGCGCCCGCACTTCGACCTCCCGAGAGGCACTGACGCGCGCAGGGTATTCGAAGGTCACCGGAACGTTCTCCGGCTTGATCGTCATCACCGTGACCGCCGGTGGCGGCGGGGCCGCGCCGCCGCCGGGGGCCTGCGCCAGCGCGGGCGCGGCAAGGGTCAGGATCGCAACCGCCGAAAGGAGGAGGGAGGAACGGGGCATCGGGAACTCCGGGAGGCCGGACCGCAGAATCCGGCTTGAATGGTCGCTTACATACATTCATATATGCATGTAATCAAGGAGGCGGGCGTGCGGCGCACAAAGGCAGAAGCTCTCGAGACGCGCAGCGTCATTCTCGATGCGGCGGAGCAGGTGTTCTTCGAGCGAGGTGTCAGTCAGACCAGCCTCACCCACATAGCGTCGCATGCCGGGCTGACGAGAGGCGCCATCTACTGGCACTTTTCCGGCAAGAGCGACCTGTTCATGGCGATGCACGAGCGCGCCTACCTGCCGCAGCGCGTGTTCCTGGAAAGCCAGAACCTTCTGGCCGAAGACCGCCCGCTGCAGGCGCTCGAGCGAACCATGCGCGAGAGCATGCGCCGCTTCGCAAAGGACGAGCGCGCCAAGCGCGTCTACTCGATCCTGATGCTGCGCTGCGAGTACGTGGGGGAGATGGAGAGCGTCATGTGCACCCACCGCGAGGGCGAGGACCACATGCGGGACGTGATCCAGACGGCGTTCACAAGAGCGAGAGCGGTCGGCGAGATGCGATCGGACGTCGATTCTCAGACCGCCACGAACGTCTGCGTCGGCGCGATGACGGGCATCCTGACCGAATGGCTTCGTCGAAACGAGTGCTTCGATCTGATCGAGGCGGCCGACATGGCGCTCGGCTCCCTCTTCACAGGGTTCCGGGCGATGGACCGAAGCGCCAAGGCGGCCTGAGCGTCAGCGGTACCGGCCGGCCTGCACGAGCGCGATCAAGCGGCGCGGCGCGATCGGCTGGTCAAGGGTGCTGCCGTTCGCGCTCAGGGCGGGGCGTACTTTCCCGCCGCTTGCGTTGCCGCTGTCCGGCGTCGTCGGGGCGAGATGCTGCGCAAGGCCTTCCGCGAACCGGTCGAGTGCAATGCGGAGGCGATTCTCGAATTCCGTGACGGTCGGATCGGATCGGGACATGGGATGGTGCCTTCGCTGCGAAAGCGTCCAGCCTGTCGACTCTGCCTGGCTGAAGGACAAAATTCCTGTTTGCGTCTGTGGATTGCGGGGATAGCCAGCGTTGGTAACCCCGATCGTGCCGAATGTTCGGCGCGCGATGGAAAGAAAATATTCCTACATGCGTTCCGCGCTTGTTAGCCTCGGCTTCCCGAGCAACGGAGCGTCTCATGTCCCAGTGTTTCAACCCGTCCGCCGCTGCGGCCTTCCCGTCCGCCGTCACCGGCGCCGATCCCGGCGGGCGCGGGCGGCTGCAGTGCCGCGTCGCCGTCGACATCGTCTCGACCTTCCTCGGCGTGCCGGCCGCCGACATCCTGTCGGAGCGGCGCGCGCAGGCGCCGGTCGCGCGGGCGCGCCATGTCGCGATGTACCTGTCGCACGTGGCGTTCCAGCTATCGCTGAACGCGGTCGCGGCCGGCTTCGGGCGAGACCGGACGAGCGTCTCCTACGCGGTCGCGCGGATCGAGGACGAGCGCGACGACCGGGGCTTCGACGCGATGCTCAGCCGCATGGAAGCGCTGGCCCAGTCCTGTCGGCGGCTTGCCGTGCCCGGGGCGGGCGAGGGGGACTTCTGATCCGATGGGCATCCAGGACGAGTCGCCGCTCACCCGGTTGGCGAGCCGCAAGGGCGCGGACGGCCAGCCGTTCCTCGCCGCGCACGAGGTGGCGGCGGGAGAGCGGTTGAGAGCCGACTTCACGCGGGGCGGCCTGATGCCGAGCGTCACGCAGCGCTGGGACGCGGTGCCACGCTCGGGCGGCGGCGCGGCGGGGCCGGCCGATCTTTCGGATGCCGCGCTCGACTGCCGCCGGCGTGTGGAAAAGGCGATCGCCGCCGTCGGGCCGGAACTGTCCGGCGTCCTTCTCGACGTGTGCTGCTTTCTGAAAGGCACGGAGCGCGTCGAGGCGGAGCGCCAGTGGCCGGCTCGTTCCGCCAAGCTCATGCTGAAGACGGGACTGGCCGCCCTCGCGCGCCATTACGGCTACGTGCACGAGGGTGCGAGTGGCCGGGGCGCGATCCGCTCCTCGCGAGGAAGCTGACTCAGGCGGCTTCCATCGCCGCCTTCGCGTCGGCCTGGATGCGGCGGACCATAGAGCGAAGCCCGTTGGAGCGCTGCGGGGTCAGGTGATCCTGCAGGCCGATCCGCGCGAAGAGGGCTTCCGCGTCGAGCGTCAGGATTTCCGGCGCGGTGCGGCCCGAATAGAGCGACAGGGCAACGGCGACGAGACCCTTCACGATGTGGGCGTCCGATTGCCCGGCGAACCGGATGCGCGGCGGCGAGCCTTCGTCGGTCCGGCTGGTCAGCCAGACCTGGCTGACGCAGCCCGGCACCTTGGTGTGCTCGTTCATGTCGGCCTCGTCCATCGGCGGCAGCTCACGGCCGAGCTCGATGAGGAAGCGGTAGCGGTCTTCCCAGTCGTCGAGAAGCTCGAAGTCGGAGACGATCTCGTCGATGTCGCGCATGATGTCCTCGTTGGCGGACCGTCGCTGCGATCCGCCGCCTCATATAGGCAAGGCGCCAAGGCTTGTCAGGCGGCTTCAGCCGGCGGGGGCGACGTAGGGGCGCGGCGGGGGCGCGGCGGGCAGTCGGGGCGAATGCGCGGCCGGGTGCTCGGCGGGATCGACGTTGGCCGCGGCCGGCTCGACGGGCGCCGGGCCGGGAGCGGTCGCCGGAGCGGCCGCGGCCCCGGCCGCTAGCCCGTAGACGAAGGTCAATCCCTCGACGATCCGCGCACCCGCGAACTGGAGGGCGTCGCGTCCGCTCTCGCAGGCGCTCGGCGCCCGCTCGCAGAAGCCGCCGAGATCGGTCGCGGCCTGCTGCACCGCATAGACGAGGGCTCCGGCCGACAGGCCGGCCGGCACGCCGTCCGCATCGTCCTGCGCTGGGGCGAGAAAGAACAGGGCGAGGCCGATCAGGAACGCGAGCTTGATGAGGAGGCGCATGTCGGGCCCTGCGATGGTCCTGCGAAACGGTCGACCTTCGGCGGTCGACGGCGGCGGGTGCGGTCGATGCTGCGCGAAACCATCACGCAACCGTTCTCCCCTTAGCCCAAATTCGAGACGATTGCGCCCCGCCGGGCATCTCGATGTTCCGTCGGCGCGGAAGAGGGCTGGTGTAAGATACTGATCCGTATGGGAGATCGATCGGTAATCGTTCGTTCAACATAAGTCGCGATCGACGTTGGATGCCCCGGTTTCCCTGCGGGTGCGGCGGGGCTGCCACGGGTCGCCTGCGCTCGGCTTATGGCTTCCTTAAAAGGTTAAGGGCCAAGCTCCGTCCAAGATGTTTGACGGTTCGCAGGGCCCATGACGGGCTCTTTGATCGGACCGCCGCTTGTGGATGAGTGATGACGCAGTCGCGAAACAGCCGGGACACCGGACGATCGGCCGACTTCGGAAGCGGTCTGGCCGCAGGGCTGGACCGGATGGCGGAGATGGTCGGCGCAACCGGCGGCGCGTCGCCGCTTCCGCGCGTCGTGCGGCGCCTGGCTGCGGGCATGATCGCCTCCGGGCTCGGGATCGCCGTCCTGTCGCCGCTGACCCTGGTCATGCCGGTCGGGACCCTGATCCTGCCGGTTCTTCTCGGCGTCGCCGTCGTCTGCCTGGCGCTGGCCGCCGCGCTGATCGCGCGCATGGACCTCGACCTCGTGCTCGCCGGCCTGCATCTGGCGGCCTCCGTGCTGGTCGGGATCCTCGCCCTGTCACTCGACAGCTTGTGGCCGCTGGCGCTGATCGCGGTCGGCCCGATAGAAGCCTGGACCGCGGGCGCCCGCCTGCGCGCGCGGCTGATGATGCCGGCGATGCTCGCGGCCTTCGGGCTGACCGGTTTTCTGTCGTTGCATGGGATGGGCCCGGCAGGCCAGGGCTTCGCCGGCTATACGGTGGCCCTGCCGCTCTGCGCCTCCTACGCGACCTTCGTGTTCTGCCGCCGCGCGTTCGGCAGGCGGGGCGCGACCGCAACGGAAGGCGATACCGATCTCCTCGCCGTGGTCGCGGCGGATGCGGCGGCCGACAGCTTCGTGTCGCAGCTGCATCTTCTCGACCGCATCGCCTACCTCAGGGGGCTCGACGACCTGCGCGCCGGCAGCGACGCCCGCATGCTGAGCCTGCGCCTTCGCGTTTCCGGCGAGACCTTCCGCGCCGCGACGCTCCGGCTTGAGCCGGTGCGCGAGGGGACGGGCGTTCTCGTGGCCGTGCGCATCCGCGAACCGGGTGCCCTGTGCGCCCCGCCGGCCGCGTCCGCCGTGGACGCACGCCAGGCCGCCTTCATCGCCACGGTCTCGCATGAGCTGCGCACGCCGCTCAACGCCATCGTCGGGTTCGCCGACATGCTCGACCAGGAACTCTGCGGTCGCTTTTCCGACCCGCGGCAGAAGGAGTATGTCGGGCTGATCCGTCGCTCGAGCGAGCATCTCGTCGGCGTCGTGAACGGGCTTCTCGACGTGTCGCAGATCGAGGCCGGGCGCTACGAGCTCCAGCTTCAGGACTTCAGTCTGTCCGACGTCGTCGAGGCGGCGGCCGAGATGGTCCGAGGCGAGGCCGATCGCAAGGGGCTGCGGCTCGTGGTGCGCGCGCCGGCCGCCGGCGAGAGCGTCACTGCGGACGG
This sequence comes from Aureimonas phyllosphaerae, assembly GCF_900113065.1. Classification (GTDB taxonomy): domain Bacteria; phylum Pseudomonadota; class Alphaproteobacteria; order Rhizobiales; family Rhizobiaceae; genus Aureimonas; species Aureimonas phyllosphaerae. Next base: position 273,856 of record NZ_FOOA01000001.1, on the reverse strand, counting down.
GCATGCCTGCCGCCAGATCCTCGTCAACCTCCTCTGCAACGCGGTGAAGTTCACCGATCGCGGGACGGTGTGCCTGACGGCGGCGCAGGACCCGGACTTCCTGACCTTCACGGTGAGCGATACCGGTATCGGCATCGCGGAGGCCGACATCGGGCGCCTCGCCCAGCCGTTCGTGCAGTTGTCGCAAGGGGCCACGCGGCGCTATCAGGGAACCGGGCTCGGCCTGTCGCTCGTGAAGGGGCTCGCGGAACTCCACCACGGCACCCTGCACATCCGCAGCCAGCCCGATCTCGGCACCACCGTGACCGTCCGTATCCCGACCGACTGCGCCGACCGGATCCAGGCCGACCGAACCCATTCCGAAAATATCGTAGCGTTGACCGATGCCCGCAAGAAAACCAACACCCTCCGCCAAGACGCGCAAGCCCGCCGCTCGGCGTAAGCCGCGCGGCGGTCTGGCCGGGACGATCGCGCTCGGCATCCTGCGAGCCTCGCTCGCCGGTTTGATGACCGGCGCGCGCATCGTGGCGGCGCGACCCGCGCTGTTCGGCGGCATCGCCGTGTTCTCGATCTCGGCCGGGCTCGTCGCGGACAACGCGCTGAACCGGCAGGCCGGACCGCACCGCCATCCGATGCTGGTGACGCGCGACGTCTCGCCCGCCGCCGCGCCGGCGTCCGGCGTCCGGACGGCCGAAAAGTCCGCGCCCCGACCGATCGGCAACGATCCGCGCATCGTCGCCTTTCCGCTTGTTCGGGAGGTTCAGGCGCTTCTGGCCGAGCAGGGCTATTACAAGGCCGAGGTGGACGGGCGCGCGGGGCAGGCGACCGATATGGCGATCCGCGCCTTCCAGACCGAACGGGGTTTGCGCGTCGACGGCATGGCGACCCCGCTTCTCCTGACCCAGATCCGCGCCGCCGGACATGCCGAGGAGATCGACCCGACGCAGGTCGCGAGCCTCGAAGCCGCCGGCACCGCATCGGACGCTTCGGTGGGGGGCGGCAGCGATCTCGTGCGCCAGATCCAGGCCGGCCTTGCAGACGCGAGGGTGGCCGACCTGAAGCCGGACGGCATCCTCGGCGAACGGACCAAGGCGGCCATCCGCACGTTCCAGGCGCTCGAAAGCCTCGACGTAACCGGCGAGCCGTCGCAGGAGGTGCTGGACCGTCTGCGCTCCCTGTCGGCTGCGAACTGACGAGCACCATGCGACTGACCAGCGAGATGTTCGCGGCGTACCTCGTGCGCCGCGTCTTTGCCGATGGCGGATTCGCCGCCGTCATGCGGCGGGGCGCGGATGCGGCGGGCGCGGTGTTCGTGGTGCTGCGCGAGCGCGACGGCGCGATCCGCCTGCTCGGGCCCGCGCCGCAATCCATGGCCGACGAAAAGGGCGACCGTCGCTTCGTGGCGGAGGCCGTGACCGACGAGGCGGCGCTCGACGCGCGGTTCGCGCGCGAAGCCCGCTTCGACCCGGATTTCTGGGTGGTGGAGATCGAGACCGATCGGCCCGATCGCTACATGACGATCGTGGCCGCGGACTGAGGCGTCAGCCCTGCGCCTCGCGCGGGGCGGGACGCTCGGTGCGACGCCCGAACTCGCGGCGTCCCGGCTCGAAGGAGCGAATGCCCTCGCTGGCGGCCCGTGCGGCCGGCTGGAGGCGCGCCGCGTTCACCATCGACCGGCAGTCCTCGACCTTCAGGGTGCGGTAGAACAGCGCCAGCCGGTCGAAGGCCAGGACCTCGAGCCCGACCGCGGGCTTCAGCATCATCATGATGCTCATCGCGTCGGCCGACGGGGTCTTCAGCGCCTTGAGGGCGACGGCGAGGCGCTCGCCGGTCGGGTCGGCGGCGATTTCGAGGACGGTACGGCCGTCGATCGGCAGCGCCTGCGATAGCATGTCGTAGAACGCGGCTTCCTGCCGCTCCATCGCGAGAAGCAGCAGCGCTTCCGTGTCGACGGGCTGCACCTGCGGCGAGGTCCGACCGGTCAATGCCAGACGTCGCAGCGCCTCGCGCACGCCGTCGACGGACGGACCCTGACGGCGCTTAGACGCGACCGGCTCGAGAAGCGGGGTCTCGGCAAGAAATTCGGGTGCGAGCGACGGGCTGTCCGGCTGCGCAGCGGTCGCCGCCGCCGCAGCGGGTTCCGCCGCTGCCGTCTCGGCTGCCGCCGGGGCGGATACGGCGGGGACCGGCGCAGGACCCTCGGCGCGCCGGGTACGGTTGTCGAGAAGGCGGATGACGCGCTCGTCCCCGGTCGCGCTGAGATGCGCGAGGTCGCGCTCCTCAAGCACCGGGCTCGAGATCAGGAAGGGTGCGGAGACTTCGATCGGTTCGGCGACGAGGAGATCGACCAGCGAGCGCGGCACGCGAGCCGAGTGCGACAGGGCCGCCGCGGCGTTGCGCCGCGTCTCGGACCCGATGCGCCCCCAGAGCGGCACCACGAGGCGGGCCATGTCGTCGGCCTGGCGCTGCGTCGGATGGCGCAGCGCGCCGTAGGCCGTGATGGCGGCGGTGACGACCGTGTCGAACTGCTGCTGGGCCGGTTGGCGTTCGAGGGATCGGAAGATCCGCGGTGCGGCGTCCTTCATGGGGCTCCAGGCGAATGTGCGGGTGGTGTCCGGCCGTTCGACAGGATTAGACGCAATCCCTTAGCAACCTGTTAACCCTGCGAACCCTGCCCGCGCCTGACCTTCCTGGTTCGCACCCGCAAGGTGCGAACGCACAACCGGCGGTCAGCGCCGGACAAGGCGTGGACGCGATATTGCGCCTCGGGAAAGACGACGGGACGACCCTCGGGTGGCGTTTCAGGGAACGGGTTGCCACGCCGATACTTTCCCGCGACCGAAACGCGGATTCGGGAAGGAGGCGAGAAATGACCAATGTACTGAGACTCGTCGTCCCCAGGCGGGACGAAACCCGCAGGACTCAAGCGGAACCATTCCAACGAACGGGCGACGTGCTGATCCTGCCATGCGTGCGATACGAGCGGATCGAGGCTCGCGAGGGACCGGCTGCCAGGCGCAGCCTGAACGCATCCCTGACCCACGATCCGCTGCTGCAGGATCTTACGGCCTGAGCCGAACCCATCAGTCCGGGGAAGCCTCGTTCGGCCTGCCTGCGGCGCGGCGGCGGTCTTCCCGAATTGACGATAGCTCGATTTCTCCCGGCTCCTTCTCGCGTCAGCCCGCGGGGCGTCCCGCTTCCTCGTCGGTGGCCGGACGGCAGGCGATCGAGCGCACGAAGCGATCGACGAAGGGGCGCTCGCTTTCGCTGTCGACCAGCGAGCGGACCATCACGTAGCCTTCGTCCGTCGGCAGTTCGACCGACACCGTCTGGTCCGGCAACTCGCTTCCCTCGACCCGCGCGAGATCCAGCTGCTCGCGGGTTCCGATCAGGAGATCCAGCGCGCCTTCCAGCGCCACCCGCTCGCTGATGCTGAAGAGGTTGTCGCCGTTGCGCGCGTAGACCGAGGCGGTCCAGAAACCGGTGCGCTCCTCGGCCGTCAACCGTGCCGGGCCGTTCTCCAGCGAGAAGCGGCAGGCGACGTCGATGAAGGCCGGATCGATGAAGGCGAAGGCCGTCGCGGCCGGCTGCGCGCCGGAGGTGCCCGGAAGGTCGGCGACCCGTACGACGGAAAACAGGTCGCCGAAGCGCGCAAGGCGCGCCCACGCGTCGTTCTCGGCCTGCATCGGGATCGAGAAGATGATGGCGATGTGGATGATCGCCGCGCCGACTAGCCCGACGAGGACCGCGAGAAGAAGCTTACCCATCGACGAGGCAGCCCGTGCGCACGATGAAGGGCATGGCGATGGGCGCGGCTCCGATGTCGGTCGAGATCGGGGTGTCGTAGAAGGTGAGGGCGAGGACGTAGCCGCCATTGCCCTCGACCGCCAGCCAGTTGCCCGGCTGCGCGCGCGGACCGACCGAGACCAGCGCGCGGTTGTCGTCGGAGCGCATCCAGTTCAGCGACACGAGATGGGAGGGGCGGCCTTCCGCGACCGGGATCGGCTGGCCGGCGAAATCGAAGGCCGAAAGCGTCGCGATCCGAGCGGGCGGATAGGCGCCTTCCAGCCGGTAGTCGCATTCGCGGCGAAGCTCGCGCCCCTGCGTGTCGACGCGCGCCTGGAAGGCCACGCCTTCGCCGAGACCCAGCGTCAGGTCGCCGGAGCGGGCGAGGCGGGCCTTGGAATAGGGATCGGCCGTCGGCGAGCCGGCGGTGCGGTTGGCGTGCCAGGGGCCGACGATCTGGATGGCCGCACCCTCGTAGCTTTCGAGCATGCGCGCGGCCGACCATGTGCCGAGGCCCAGCGCGACGCCGATGGCGATGAGGGTTAGGACGAGAAATCGCATGGGCGGTGTATGACCCCGATCCGGCCGGCGCGCCAGAGGCGTTCCGTCAGCGGCTGACGCTCGGCGTCGCGCCGTCGGGCTGGGTGGACGCGAACTTCTCGGGCGCGGACGGCGGCAGGGTCGTCAGCAGAAGTTCCAGGTCGGACAGGATGCGGCGCGTGTTGTTGTTGATCAGCGCTGGGCGGGCGATCTGCGGTGCATCCTCGCCCTCGGGCTTGGGCACGTCGATCGAGCCGGGGGCGGGGATCGGGTCGTCGATATAGGGAATCGGCCGCAGCTCGATGCCCTGGTGGGCCGCCTCCATGAAGCGCTGCCATGTCATGGCGGGGAGACCGCCGCCCGTCAGTTTGTTGGTCGGCTTGTAGCTGTCGTTGCCGTACCAGACGGCGGCCGTGAAATTTCCGGTGAAGCCGACGAACCAGGCATCGCGATAGCTCTGCGTCGTGCCGGTCTTACCACCCGCGCGCGTCATCGAGAGGCGGGCGCGGCGGGCGGTCCCGACCTCGGGGATGCGCACGAACATCTCGTTCATGCTCTTCGTCGCCTGCTCCGACAGGACGCGGCGGCGCGGCGGCATGTCCCGCTCGGCATCCCAGAGGACGTGGCCCTCGGCGTCAGTGATCTGCTGGACGGCATGACGGTTCGACGTCAGCCCGCCGGCCGGGAAGACGGAATAGCCGGTCGCCTGGTCGAGGATCGTCACCTCGTTGGTGCCGAGCGCGATGGTCTTGTCGCCGCGCAGCGGGGTCTCGACGCCCATGTTGCGCGCGAGCTCGGCGACCTTGCCGGGGCCGGCGCCCTTCTCCTGGCTGAGCTTGACGGCGACCGTGTTTAGCGAGCGGGCCATCGCGTCCTGGATCTGCAGGCGGCCGGCGTATTTCAGGCCGTAGTTCTGGGGCGACCAGTTGCCGACGCTGACCGGGCCGTCGACGACCATGTCGGTCGGCTTGTGGCCGTTCTCCATGGCGAGCGCGTAGACGTAGGCCTTGAACGAGGAGCCCGGCTGGCGAAGGGCGCGGGTGGCGCGGTTGAACTGCGACAGGCCGTAGTCCCGGCCGCCGACCATGGCGACGACGCCGCCGTCGTCGGCGATCACCGCCATCGCGCCTTCCTCGACGCCGAAGGTCTTGCCGTACTGGCGCAGGTGGAAGTCGACGGATTCGTCGGCCAGTTGCTGGAGGCCCATGTCGATCGTCGTGCGGGCGACGAAGGTGCGCTGCGGTAGGTCGGCGGCGATGCGCTGGATCTCGTCGAAGGCGAAGTCGAGGAAGTAGTCCGGCGACTTGATGACGGAGCGATCGACCGCGGTCGCGGGATGGCGGCGCGCGGCGACGACCTGGCCCTCGGTCATGAAGCCGGAATCGACCATGGCGCTGAGCACGACGTTGGCGCGGGCGCGGGCGGCGGGCAGGTTGTTGTGGGGTGCGTACTGCGTCGGCGCCTTGAACAGGCCGGCGAGCATCGCGGCCTCGGCGAGGTTCACGTCGCGGATGTTCTTGCCGAAATAGAACTCGGCTGCCGCCGCCGCACCGTTGGCGCCGCCGCCCATGTAGGCGCGGTCGAGATACATGCCGAGGATCTCGCGCTTGGTGAGGTTGGCCTCGAGCCAGAGCGCCAGGAAGGCCTCGTTGACCTTGCGCTCCAGCGAGCGCTCGTTGGACAGGAAGACGTTCTTGGCGAGCTGCTGGGTGAGCGTCGAGCCGCCCTGCACGACGCCGCCGGCCCGCGCGTTCTGGCCGAGCGCGCGGCCGAGGCCGATGAAGTCGATGCCCCAGTGCTCGAAGAAGCGGCGATCCTCGGTGGCGAGCACCGCCTTGACGAAGTGGTCGGGCAGCTCGTCGATGGGAACGGCGTCGGCCTTGAGGATGCCGCGCCGGCCGATCTCGTTGCCGTGCCGGTCGAGGAAGAGGACGGAATAGTCGGCCTGCTGGGGAAGGCCGGCGACGGTCTTCTTCATGGCCGGCTGGGCGAGGACGAGGAGGACGATGAAGCCGGCGAGGCCGATCGTCAGCGTCTCGCAGCAGAGCTCCACGACGACGCGGTTGAAGCCGCGCACGCGAAAGCGGCGGGATGCGATGGTGACGCTTTCCCAAGCGCCGGAAAAGCCATGGAAAAGACGCCAGAGCGTGGTATCCAGCCAAGCATCGACTTCCATCAGTCGGGATGGAGCGCGCCGCCCCTTCGGCTTGGACGAAAACAGTTTCGGCACGGTCAGCCCATCCCCCGGCGCGCCGCTTCGACGCGTCGAACCATCTTACAAGAACCTGTCGGCGAGACAATCAGCCGTCGGCATCGTCGGCCCGGAAAGGCCATCCAATGCAGACGTATATGGGCGGTTCCGAGGCGCGGCCCACAGGTTCCATGGATCGCAGAGCAAGATGAACGAAACCCCCTTCTGGGCGCGCAAATCGCTCGACGAAATGACGGCGGAGGAGTGGGAGCAGCTGTGCGACGGCTGCGGCCGGTGCTGCCTCAACAAGCTGGAGGACTGGGACACCGGCGAAATCATCTGGACCAACGTCGCCTGCCACATGCTGGACGGCGCGAGCTGCCGCTGCGCCGACTACGAGAACCGGCATGCCAGCGTGCCGGACTGCGTGACGCTCGACCCCGATCTCGTCCGCTCGATCGCCTGGCTGCCGCCGTCCTGCGGCTACCGGCTGATCGCGGAAGGCCGGCCGCTCTACTGGTGGCACCACCTCGTGTCGGGCGACCCGGACACGGTGCACCAGGCGGGCGTCTCGGTGCGGGGGCGCACGGTGAGCGAGGAGGGGATGGAGCCGGAGGACTACGAGGACCACCTCGCCGCGTGGCCGGGCGACGACCCCGGCGAGGGCGATCAATCCGAAATAGGAAAATCGTCTGAAATAGGAAAATAGTCATTGACTGCGTGACGGTGCCGATGTAGGGTTCAGGCATAGTCGAATTGGTGCGCTTCGAAGGCGGTCGCTTCCCGGCAGGGGACGGCCGCCTTCTGCGTTTCCTGAAAGGGGGTTGGCATGGGGAAGCGGGACGAGACGCTGCTATCGGAGCGACTGTTCGCGGCGCTGACCGCCGAGGTCTCGGCGCTGGAGAAGCGGCCGCGGCGCGTGCCGGAGACGCCGGGCGAGCCGCTGCCGAAGAAGACTGCGGCGGAGCGCGCGGGCGAGGCGAAGGCACGCGTCGAGGCGATCTCGCAGCTGACGCGTACCCTGGAGAAGCTTCTAGAACTGCGTCAGCTCGAAGCCCTGTCCCGCGAGACGGGGCGGCGGGAGGACACGGCGGAAGCCGACACGCTGCGCACCGAGATGCTGAAGCGGCTGAAGGCGATCGACGCGCGGCGCGGCGGCGCGGCTGGCCTGTTCGAGGCGCTGGCACCGGGCGGCGAGGCGGCGGCCTGATGGCGGCGGCGTTCTGGCGGGATGTCGAGCGCGAACTGGCGGGGCAGCCGGCGCACGTCCTGCGCGGGGCGATGCCGCCCTGGGCCGCCTGCGCGCGGCCGGCGCAGCTGCCGCCGCCGGGCGACTGGCGGCAATGGCTGCTGGTCGGCGGTCGCGGGTCGGGCAAGACGCGGGCGGGGGCCGAGTGGGTGCGGGCGATGGCGCTCGGCGAAGCGCCGATCGGCCCCCACATCCACGGGCGCATCGCGCTGGTGGCCGAGACGCTGGGGGATGCCCGGGAGGTGATGGTGGAGGGCGAAAGCGGGCTCCGCGCGCTCGACTACGAGACGCGCCCCGTCTTCGAGGCCTCGCGCCGGCGGCTAGTGTTCGCGAACGGGGCGGTGGCGCAGGTGTTCTCGTCGGAGGACCCCGATGCGCTACGCGGCTACCAGTTCGATGCCGCCTGGGGCGACGAGCTGGCCAAGTGGACCTATGGCGAGGACTGTTTCGACAACCTGCAGCTGGCGCTGAGGCTGGGCGCGCACCCTCGCATGGTGCTGACGACGACGCCGCGCGCGGTGCCGATCCTGAAGCGGCTGATGGCGGAGGCAGGAACGGCGGTGACGCGGATGCGGACCGCCGAGAACGCCGGCAATCTCGCCGACGGCTTCGTCGCGGCCATGGATGCGCGCTACGGCGGCTCGCGGCTGGCGCGCCAGGAACTCGACGGCGAGATGATCGAGGCGCGCGAGGACGCCCTGTTCGACCGCCTGGGCATCGACCGGCTGCGGGTGCGGGCGGCGCCGAGCCTCAACCGGATCGTCGTGGCGGTGGACCCGCCCGCCTCATCCGGCCGGGCGTCGGACGCCTGCGGGATCGTGGCGGCGGGGCTGGCCGGCGACGGGACGATCTATGTGCTCGCCGATCGGAGCCGACGCGGGCTGAAGCCGCCGGAATGGGCGGGCGCGGCGGTCGGTCTCTATCGCGAGCTGGAGGCCGACCGGATCGTCGCAGAGGTGAACCAAGGTGGCGAGATGGTGGAGGCGGTGCTGCGGGCGGTGGCGCCCGACGTGCCGGTGTCGAGCGTGCGGGCGACGCGGGGCAAGTGGGTGCGGGCCGAGCCCGTAGCCGCGCTCTACGAGCAGGGGCGGGTGCGCCACGCGGGAAGCTTCGCCGAACTCGAGGACGAACTCTGCGATTTCGGCCCGGACGGCCTGTCGAACGGTCGATCGCCGGATCGGCTGGACGCGATGGTCTGGGCGGTGACGGCGCTCAGCCAACCGCGCAGCGAGCCGCGCATCCGACGGCTGTGACGTCAACTGCTTGAGGCATTCCGTTCAACGGAGACATGAGATGGGTTTGACGACGAGGCTGAAGGCTCTGGCGGGGCTGGCGCCTGCCTCGACGGGGGCGCCCGAGGTGCGCTCGGGTGCCGGCGGCGGGGCGCTGGTGTTTACGGGTGCGGCGGACGAGGCGGACTGGACGGAGCGATCCTACGGGTCGCTGGCGCGCGCAGGCTTCATGCGCAATCCGCTGGTCTATCGCTGCGTCCGGCTGATCGCCGAGACCACGGCCGCGGTGCCCTTCGTTCTCTACGAAGGGCGGCACGAGGTCGAGGCACATCCGCTGCTCAACCTCCTACGCCAGCCGAACGGATTGCAGGACGGGCCGGCGCTGATCGAGACGCTGGTCGGGCATCTTCTTCTCTCGGGCGCGGCGCATGTCGAGGCGAGCGTCCTCGACGAGCGGCCCCGGCAGCTTCACGCGCTGCGGCCGGACCAGATCCGGACGGTGTCGTCGGCGGACGGCTGGCCGGAAGCGGTGGAGCAGCGAGTGGGCGGGCGCGTCCGGCGCATCCCGCTGGAGGGCGACGGCGAGCAGCCGGCGCGGGTGCTGGCGATCCGGCTGTTCCACCCGTTGAGCGAGGCCGACGGGTTCGCGCCGGTCGGGGCGGCGCAGACGGCGCTCGACCTCCACAACGCGGCGACGCGCTGGAACAAGGCGCTGCTCGACAACTCGGCCCGGCCGTCCGGCGCGCTGGTCTACCAGCCCGGCGACGGCGGCAACCTGACGGGCGATCAGTTCGAACGACTGAAGACGGAGCTGGAAAGCGGCTATGCCGGCGCAGCGCGCGCCGGGCGGCCGATGCTTCTGGAAGGCGGGCTCGACTGGAAGGCGATGGCGCTGAGCCCTCGCGACATGGATTTCATGGAAGCGCGCAACGGTGCGGCGAGGGACGTGGCGATCGCCTTCGGCGTCCCGCCCATGCTGCTCGGCATTCCGGGCGACGCGACCTATGCGAACTACGCCGAGGCCAACCGGGCGCTGCTGCGACTGACGGTGCTGCCGCTGGTGTCGCGCCTGTCCGGCGCGCTCGGCAACTGGCTCGGGCCCTTCTTCGAGGGCGGGCGAGACCTGCGGCTCGGCTTCGACGCCGACCGGATCGAGGGGCTTTCGGTCGAGCGCGAGGCGCTGTGGTCGCGGGTCGGCGCGGCGGGGTTCCTCGACGACGACGAGAAGCGCGAGGCGGTGGGCTATGGGCCGCGCGAGCGGCGCGCGGCGGGGTAACGGGGGAATTTTCATGGATACGATGACGGGGGACATGGCGTCCCCGCTGGCGCTGTTCGGCGCCAAGCTGGCGGGCGCGGTCGGCGGGTCGGTGATCTCGATCGCCTACCTCCTGCCGAACGGCCGGCGCGAGGCGATGGCGCGGTTCCTGACCGGGGCCGTGACGGGCGTCGTGTTCGGTGGGCCGGCGGGAATCGCGCTGGGCGACCATCTGGCGCTCGGCGGGCGGGTCGGCGCGGCCGAGCTCCTGCTGATCGGCTCGGCGGCGGTGAGCCTGTCGGCCTGGTGGGCGCTTGGCGCGCTCCAGCGGTTTGCCGAGGGGCTCTGGGTTCGGCCGGTGCGGAAGGGGCGGTCATGACGCGGGTGCCTTCGATCAAACGCACGGTGCCGCTTGCGGCCGTGGCTGACGAGGACGAGACGGGGCTGATCCGCGGCTATGCGAGCCTCTTCGAGCGGACCGACCGGGCCGGCGACCGCATCCGTCGCGGGGCCTTCGCGCGTTCGCTGGAGGAGCGCACGGCGGCCGGCGTTCGAATGCTCTGGCAGCACGATCCCGGCGAGCCGATCGGCCGCTGGACGGTTTTACGCGAGGACGCCCGCGGGCTCTATGCCGAAGGCCAGCTGGAACTCGGCAGCCGACGCGGGCGCGAGGCGCTGGCGCTTCTGCGAGGCGGGGCGATCGACGGGTTGTCGATCGGCTTCCGCACCCGGCGCGCCCAGCCGCTGCGGGACGCGGCGCGCCGGCTCCTGACCGATATCGACCTCTGGGAGATCTCGCTCGTGACCTTTCCGATGCAGGACGCGGCGCGGGTGCGCGAGGTGCGTGGCCTAGCCTTCGACTGGGCGGGCTGCCTTCGCGAGGCGGCCCGGCGGATCGCGCGGCCGGGACTTGCCGTCGGCGCCTGACGCTCCTTCCCCATTTCGACCTTCCTCGAACCCCGTGTCCGGCCTGCCGGCGCGGGGTTCGCCTTTTCCAGCCTGAGGAGACGACATGCAGACCTTCAACCAGGGCGCGCCCGAGACCAAGGCCAACGGTGGGCGCGAGGGCCCCGAGGCGCTGAACGAGCTGATGACGGCTTTCGACGCCTTCCGCGAAGCCAACGACGAACGAATGTCGCAGATCGAGAAGCGCATGAGCGCCGACGTCCTTTCGGGCGACAAGGTCGAGCGCATCGCGAAGGCGATGGACGAGCAGGAGAAGCGGCTGGAACGGCTGGTGCTGAAGGGCATGCGTCCGCCAGCCGGCGGCGGCACCGAGACCGCCGGCGGCGAGCCGAGCGAGCATCGCTCCGCCTTCGAGGCCTATGTGCGGGGCGGTGACGAGACGCGTCTGCGTCGCCTCGAGGAGAAGGCGATGTCGGGCCTCGTCGGTGCCGACGGCGGCTTCCTGGTGCCGGCCGAGACGGAGACGGAGATCGGCCGCAGGCTGGCGGCGGTCTCGCCGATCCGCGGCATCGCGAGCGTGCGCACGGTCTCGTCGGCGGTGCTGCGCAAGCCCTTCGCGGTGAACGGGGCGCAGACCGGCTGGGTCGGCCAGGCCGACGCCCGGCCGCAGACCAACGCGCCGCAACTCGCCGAACTAAGCTTCCCGACCATGGAACTCTACGCCATGCCGGCCGCCACCAACGCGCTGCTCGACGACGCGGCCGTCAACATCGACGCCTGGATCGGCGAGGAAGTGGAGCAAGCCTTCGCGGCACAGGAAGGCACGGCCTTCGTGACCGGCGACGGCGTGTCGAAGCCGAAGGGGTTCATGACCTATCCGACCGTGGCCGAGACGGCGTTTGCCTGGGGCAGCGTCGGCACGGTCTCGACCGGGGCGAACGGCGGCTTCTTGGCCGGCGCGGCGGGCGATGCGCTGATCGACCTCATCTACGCGCTGAAGGCGGGCTACCGGCAGAACGCGAGCTTCGTGATGAACCGCCGCACGCAGAGCGCGGTGCGCAAGCTGAAGGACGGCGACGGCAACTACCTCTGGGCGCCGCCGACAGCCGTGGGCGCCCGAGCGACGCTGATGGGCTTCCCCGTGGTGGAGGCCGAGGCGATGCCGGACATCGGCGCGGGGACCAAGGCGATCGCCTTCGGCGACTTCGGGCGGTTCTACCTCGTGGTCGATCGCCAGGGCGTGCGCGTGCTGCGCGATCCCTACAGCGCCAAGCCGTACGTCCTCTTCTACACGACCAAGCGTGTGGGCGGCGGCATCCAGGACTTCGACGCGGCCAAGCTCCTCAACTTCGCGGCCTGATCGCGGCGGTGGGCCGGGCCTTCGGGGTCCGGCCTTCCTTGTCTCAGCATGCCAAGAGGTTTTGGGGATGATCTGGATCGAGAACGGGCCGGTCGAGGCGGAGCCGGTGACGCTGGCCGAGGCGAAGGCGCATATCCGCGTCGAACGGGAGGATGAGGACACCGCGATCGCCGCCTTCGTGCGTGCCGCGCGCGAGACGATCGAGGCGCGGACGGGGCTGGTGCTCGCATCGCGCGCGATGCGGCTGTGCCTCGACGGCCCACCGCTTCCGGACCTTGCCCTGTCGAAGGGGCCGGCGCGGGAGGTGACGGCGGCGCGGATCTTCGACGAGGCGGGGGAGCCGCAGGACGTCGATCCCGCGTCGGTGCGGATCGTGCGTGCGGGCGGCGCGCTGCGGCTACCGCCGGCCCTGACCGGCGCGGCGGGGCGGGACGTCGAGATCGAGATGGAGATGGGCGTCGCGGCCGTACCCGACATGCTGAGGCTCGCCATGCTGCACCTCGTGTCGGTCTCCTACGAGATGCGGGGCGCGGCGCCGCCGGCCATGCAGCCTGCCCACCTGCCGCCGCTGGTGCGCGGGCTTCTCGCGCCCTATCGCCGGGTCGGCCTGTGATGGCGCCGCAGTTCATCGATGCGGGGCTCCTGCGCCATCGCGCGACGATCGAGCGCAACGAGATCGTGCCGGATGCGATGGGCGGCGGGCGGGACCGCTGGGTCGAGGTCGGCGAGACCTCGGTGCGGCTGGAGCCGCTGACCGTCGAGAGCGACGAGCGGCTGGGGCAGCGGATCGGCTCGGCGACGCACCGGGTGACGCTCAGGGCGCGGCGCGGTCTCGATCGGGGCATGGCCTTCCGGGTCGGGCCGCGGCGCTTCGTGATCCGCACCCTTCACGACCCGGACGAGACGGGGCGCTATCTCGTATGTCGCTGCGAGGCGGAGGCGTGATCGCGCGGGTGGAGGTCCGGCTGGCGAAAGCGCCGCTTGCGGGACGAATGCGGGAGGCCGTGCGCCGGCAGGCAACGCGAATTGCCATGGCTCGGCTCGAGGACGACGAGCTTCGAGGGACGATCCCTGACGAAAAGTTAACGGGCGGTGGTGACGCTGATAGGCTATCACGTGATGTGTAACACGGTATTGGTTTCGTGATACCGGGAGCGAAGAGGACTGAATGCCATGGCGCATCCCAGCGCTGAACTCCAGACGACCATCGTTTCGACCTTGACGCGGGACCCGGCGCTTCTTGCGCGGCTCGGCGGCCCGAAGGTCTTCGACCGCGTGCCCGAGCGGGCGGCGTTCCCCTATCTCACCCTCGGCCGCACGGCGGTCGTGGACTGGTCCACCGGGACCGAGGACGGCGCGGAGCACATCCTGACGCTGCACGTCTGGGCGAAGGGCGGGTCGAAGCAGGAAACCTACGAGATCATGGACGTGGTCTCGAACAAGCTGCACGACCAGGCGCTGCTGCTGGCCGGCCACCGGCTGGTGAACCTACAGCTTCAGTTCGCCGAAGCACGGCAGGAGCCAGACAGCCCGGCCTATCACGGCATCCTGCGCTTCCGCGCGGTGACCGAGCCGCTGGCCTGACACCACCACATCCATACGACGAACATCGCGAAGGGCGGTCCGGAAGGGCCGCCCTTCTTCGTTTCGGCATTCGAAAAGGATCGCGCGACATGGGCGCACAAAAGGGCAAGGACCTCCTCCTGAAGGCGGATGCGGAGGGGGACGGCACGTTCGAGACGCTAGCGGGGCTGCGCTCGCGGCGCCTCTCGTTCAACGCCGAGACGGTCGACGTGACCGACGCCGAGAGCGCCGGGCGCTGGCGCGAGCTTATGGGCGGAGCAGGCGTGCAGCGGGCCTCGCTCTCAGGCTCGGGCATCTTCAAGGACGCAGCGTCGGACGCCTCGCTGCGCCGGCTGTTCTTTGAGGGGCGCGTGACTGCGTTTCAGGCGGTGATTCCGGACTTCGGCACGGTGACGGGCCCGTTCCAGGTGACGGCGCTTGAATACGGCGGCGAGCACAACGGCGAGGTCTCGTTCGAGGTCTCGCTGGAGTCGGCCGGCGCGCTGCAGTTCGCGGTGCTCTGAGATGGCGGTGAACCGACGCCGCGGCGAGGTAGAGGCCGTCCTGGACGGGCGGGCGCACCGGCTGTGCCTCACGCTCGGCGCGCTTGCCGAACTGGAAGACGCCTTTGCGCTCGAGGACATCGCGAGCCTTGCCGAACGCTTCGGCAGCGGACGCCTGTCGGCGCGCGACCTGACACGGATCATCGGCGCGGGCCTGCGCGGGGGCGGAACGGCCACCACCGACGAGGAGGTCGCGGCCATGGCCGTCGAGGGCGGGGCGGCCGGCGCGGCGCGGATCGCGGCCGATCTACTGGCTGCGGCCTTCGGCGGGCCGGAGGAGACGAACGCCCGCCCTTGAGCGCCGCCGCGCTGCCCGCGACGGCCGGCGCGGCGGCTTTTCCCTGGGACGAGCTTTTCGCGACCGCGGTGTGCGTCTTGCACCTCGCGCCGGACGCGGTGTGGCGGGCGAGCCCGCGTGAGCTGGCGCTGGCGCTTCGCCCCTTCGCGGCCATGACCGAGCCGCCGAGCCGCGCCCGGCTCGACGACCTGATGCAACGCTTTCCCGACACGAGGTGAGACATGGCGGACGAGGTGGATGCCCTGCGCATTTCGGTCGAAGCCGATACCGGCGGCTTCGAACGTGCGCTCAACGATCTTTCGACCCGCGCCAACGCTTTCGGCGCGGCGCTGACTTCGGCCTTCCAAGGCGCGGCCGGCGGGGGGCGTTCGTTGGACGGCGTGCTGCGGCAACTGGGAGGCCGGATCTCGACCATCGCGCTCGATGCCGCCCTGAAGCCTCTGACGCAACTGGCAGGCGGGCTTCTTGGGCAGGTGCTCTCCGGGGTCGGCGGCGGCGGGCTTGCCCAAGCGGGTGGGGCGGCGCCGGGCGGCATCGTGCCCTTCGCCAAGGGCGGCGTCGTGCGGGCCCCGACCTTCTTTCCGAGCGGCGGGCGGATCGGGCTGATGGGCGAAGCGGGGGCGGAAGCGATCCTGCCGCTGCGGCGCGGGCCGGACGGGGCGCTGGGCGTCGCCGCACCGGGAGGCGCAAGCGGACGTGGCGGGCCGTCGATCGTCTTCAACGTCACGACGCCGGACGCGCCGAGCTTCAAGCGGGCCGAGGTGCAGATCCAGGCGATGATCGCGCGCGCGGCGATGCGTGGGCAGAGAGGACTTTGAGCGTGATCGCGTCTTTCAGCGAGGAGCGGTTTCCGCTGCGCGTCGCCTTCGGCACCGCGGGCGGGCCGGAGCGGCGGACCGACATCGTGCGCCTGTCGAACGGATACGAAAACCGCAACCAGCGCACCCGCCATTCCTGGCGGCGCTACGACGCCGGCTCGGGCGTGCGCAGCGTCGAGGATCTCGTCGCGGTGCTGCACTTCTTCGAGGCGCGGCGCGGGCGGCTGACCGGGTTCCGCTTCCGCGATCCGTTCGACTTTTCATCGGCGCCGGGCGGCGGGGCGGCGACCGTCTTCGACCAGCGCATCGGCACCGGCGATGGCGAGGCGCGGGTGTTCCAGCTGGTGAAGCGCTACGGCGTGGACGACGACGCGTATGTTCGGCCGATCGGCAAGCCGGTGCCGGGCAGCGTGCGGGTCGGTGTCGATGGCGCCGAACTTGGGCAAGGGTTTTCCGTCGATCCGTCTGCGGGAACGGTGGGCTTTGCGGTCGCTCCGATGCCGGGCGCGGTCGTGACCGCCGGCTTCGAGTTCGACGTGCCCGTGCGCTTCGACATGGATCACCTGTCGATCAACATCGCCGCCTTCGAGGCGGGGGACATTCCGTCCATTCCCCTCGTGGAGGTGCGGCCGTGAGCAAGCTTTCCGAGGAGTTCCGCGCGCGGCTCGCCCGTCCCGCAACGACGCTCGCCCACGCCTGGCGCGTGACGCGCAGCGACGGTCGGGTGCTGGGGTTCACCGACCATGACGAAGACCTCACGTTCGACGGGACACGGTTCTGCGCTCGCACCGGATGGACTGCGGGCGAGGCGGAAACGATGCTCGGACTTGGCGCGGGCTCGCAAGGGATCGAGGCGGCGTTGTCGGCGGATGCGATCCGCGAGGACGAGATCGCGGCGGGCCTGTTCGACGGCGCGAGTGTCGAGATTTTTCGGGTCGACTGGCAGCGGCCCGCAGACCATCGCCTGACGGAGGTCGCCGATTTCGGAGAGATCACGCGCACCGAGGTCGGGTTGACGGTGGAACTGCGCGGGCTCGCGGCGCGGCTGGACCGGCAGCAGGGGCGCTACTATCGTCGGCGCTGCGATGCGGCGCTTGGCGACGAGCGCTGTCGGGTGGACATGGGACCCTGGACCCGCATCGGGCGGATCGCGTCGGTCGAGCCCGAGACGGTGGTTCTCGATGGTCTAGGTGCATTCGACCCCGAGCCGTACCGCTCGGGGCAGCTTCGGATCGGATCGGTTCCGGCGCGGAGCGTGCGCTCGCTACGGGTCGGTGAGGACGGTCTTGTCCTTGTGGACGTCGTGGAGGGCGTGCCGCCGCTCTGGCAACCCGGCGACGAGGCGCGACTGACGGCGGGTTGCGACCGGAGCTTTGCGACCTGTCGCGAACGGTTCGACAACGGGCTGAACTTTCGGGGCTTCCCGCACATTCCGGGCGCCGATGCCGCGCTGGCGGTCGCAAAGAGCGATGCCTTGCACGACGGATCGGCGGTGGTGCCGTGAGCAGGCGAGAGCAGGCGCTGCAATCGGCCCGCAGCTTCATCGGGACGCCCTACCGGCATCAAGGGCATCGGCGCGGGGTCGGGTGCGATTGCCTCGGTCTCGTGCGCGGGGTCTGGCGGGAGCTCTATCGACGAGAGCCGGAGGCGCCGGGGCCGTATTCCCAGGACTGGGCCGAGATGGGGCAAGGCGATCCGCTGCTTGCGGCCGCGCAACGCCATTTCCGGTCTCTCGCGCCGGGCGAGGGCTTGCCGGGCGATCTCGTGCTCTTTCGCTGGCGAGCGCTCGGCCCGGCGCGACACTGCGGCATTCTGGACGAAGCGGACGCGAGCGGACCGCGGCTCATTCACGCTTACGAGGGGGCAAGTGTCCTCTCGTCGCCGCTGACGCCCGGCTGGGCCGGACGCATCGCGGCCACCTTCCGCTTTCCCGACGAGGACTGAGCCATGGCGACCATTCTTCTGCAGGCGGCCGGCGGAGCGCTCGGCGGGCTGGTCGGGGGACCTTTCGGAGCCGTCGCGGGACGGGCGATCGGCGCGCTCGGCGGCTACGCGATCGACAACCGTCTGATGGGCGGCGGCGGACGGCGCGAAAGCGGACGGCTGCGGACGAGCCGCGTGATGGAGGCCGACGAGGGCAGCGGCGTCGCGCGGGTCTACGGGACGGTGCGGGTCGCGGGTCAGGTCATCTGGACGACGCGCTTCGAGGAAGCGAGCCGGACGGAGCGGCAGGGCGGCAAGGGTGGCGGGGCACGAGGCGCAACCAGCACGACGACCTACAGCTATTTCGGCAACGTGGCCGTGGCGCTCTGCGAAGGACCGATCGCCTGCGTGCGCCGCGTCTGGGCCGACGGCGAGGAACTCGACCTCGCTGCGGTAACGTGGCGGCTGCACCCGGGAACGGAGACCCAGGCACCTGATCCGCTGATCGAGGCCCGACAGGGGGCGGGCCGCGCACCGGCCTATCGCGGCGTGGCCTATCTCGTGTTCGAGCGGCTTCCGCTGGAGCGCTGGGGCAACCGCATCCCCCAGATTTCCTGCGAGGTCGTGCGGCCCGTCGGCACGTTCGAACAGAACATTCGTGCGATCACCATCATCCCCGGCGCGACGGAGCACGGACTCGACCCGCTGGTCGTGCGCGAGCGGATCGGCGATGGACAGGACCGGCTGCCGAACCGCAACGTGCTGCACGGCGCGAGCGACTTTTCCGCCTCCCTCGACGAACTGACGTCGCTCTGTCCGCGACTGGAGCGGGCGGCGCTGGTCGTCGCCTGGTTCGCCGACGATCTGCGGGCCGGGCGGGCGACCTGCCGCCCGGGCGTCGAGACGGCGGTACGGGACGAGACCGAGCGGTGGCGGGTGGGCGACCTGGCGCGCGGGGCGGCACGTCTCGTCAGCCGTGTTGACGGCGGCCCGGCCTATGGCGGCACGCCGTCGGACGCCGGCGTGCGGCGGGCGATCGCGGCGTTGCGGGCAAAGGGGTTGAAGGTCACGCTCTATCCCTTTCTCATGATGGATATTCCGCCCGGCAACGGGTTTCCGGACCCCTATGGCGGGAACGAGCAGGCGGCGTATCCCTGGCGCGGGCGAATGACGCTCGAGCGCGCGGAAACGCAGGCGGGGTCGGCCGACGGGACGCCGGCGGCACGAGCCGAGATCGCCCGCTTCGTCGGCACGGCCCATCCCGCGGATTTCATCTTCGACGAGACGGGCGTGCGCTATGGCGGACCGGCGGAATGGTCCTATCGGCGGATGATCCTGCACCAAGCGTTTCTGGCGCGCTCAGCGGATGGCGTCGACGCCTTCGTGATCGGCTCGGAGATGCGGGGACTGACGCGGTTGCGCGACGAGACAGGTCGCTTTCCCTTCGTGGACGCGCTGGTCGATCTCGCGCGCGACGTGAAGTCGATCCTGCCCGAAGCACTCGTCACCTATGCTGCGGACTGGAGCGAGTATTTCGGCTACCAGCCGGGAAACGGCGACGTGCTCTTCAACCTCGATCCACTCTGGGCCGAACCTTCGATCGGTGCGGTGGGGATCGACAACTATCTGCCGACATCCGACTGGCGCGACGAGGACGACCGGGCACCCCGAGACGGGATGGCTTCGCCCCATGACCTCGACGGACTGACGGCGGGGATCGCAGGCGGAGAGTATGCGGACTGGTATTACCCTGACCTAGCTGCGCGCCGCCGAGGGGAGCGCCAATCGATCACCGACGGGCTCGGCAAGCCGTGGGCGTTCCGCCCGAAGGACCTCGTGTCCTGGTGGAGCCAGCCGCACCACGAGCGGCGCGGCGGGATGGAGGCACCGTCGCCGACGGCCTGGGCGCCCATGTCGAAGCCGATCTGGTTCACCGAACTCGGCTGCCCGGCGGTCGACAAGGGGGCGGGGCAGCCGAACGTCTTCATCGACCCGAAGTCGGCGGAAAGTGCCTTGCCTCATTTCTCGACGGGCGCCCGCGACGACCTGATGCAGCGGCGCTTCCTGGAAGCGCACCAGAAGCACTGGGACGAGACGGTTCCCGGCTTCGATGACGACCGCAATCCGGTGTCGCCGGTCTACGGCGACCGGATGGTGGCCGCGGACGCCGTGCATCTCTGGACGTGGGACGCGCGGCCCTTTCCGGCGTTCCCCGAACGGGCATCGCTCTGGCGCGACGGGGGAAACTGGCAGCGCGGCCATTGGCTGAACGGCCGGCTCGGCCGCGCGCCGCTGGATGGGCTGATCGCCTCGCTCCTGCGCGACCATGGCTTCGAGGCCTTCGACGTTTCGGCCGTGGACGGCATGGTCGGCGGGTTCACGGTCTCCGGGCCCGGCTCGGCGCGCGGGGAACTCGAAGAGCTTCTGCGGCTAACGGGCGTCGAGGCCTTCGTGCGCGGTGGCATCCTGCGCTTCCGCTCGCTCGGCCGGCGCGCATCGGTGCTCGGATCCGTGGTGCCGGTCGATGCGCCCGACGAAGCGCCGGTCGAGATCCGGCGGATCGAGGACGGGGAAGCGCCGGGCGAGATCGTGCTCGGATTTGGCGACGCGGAACGGGCCTACCGGCCGGCGGCGGCGGAAGCCGTGCTGCCCGGGCGCTACCGGCCCGGACAGGCGACGCTGGAACTGCCGGTGGTGCTGACCGAAACCGAGGCGCGGGAATTGGCGCGAGGGGTTCTGGAACGCGAGGCCGGCGATCGGGAAATGGCCCGCTTCGCGCTGTCGCCGGCCGAGATCGAGATCGGCGTCGGCGACCGGCTCGAACTCGAAGGGCGGTCTGGCATCTGGCAGATGACGCGGATCGAGGACGGGCTGTCGCGGCGGGTGGAGGCAAGACGCGTCCGACATCGGGCTGCGCCGCCAGGTGCCGGCGCGCCGCAGCCGCTGCCGGACCTGACCGGACCGAGTTTCGCCTCGCGTCCTGCCGTCGCGCTCCTCGACCTTCCGAAGCTCGGCTCTGGCCTGGGAGGTGCGATGGTCGCGGTCTCGGCGAAGCCCTGGTTGCCCTATGTCGTGATGGCCTCGGCGACGGCCGCAGGACATCGCCCGGTGCTCGTCGCCGAAACCTGCGCGACGAC
Organism: Aureimonas phyllosphaerae; assembly: GCF_900113065.1. Taxonomy (GTDB): domain Bacteria; phylum Pseudomonadota; class Alphaproteobacteria; order Rhizobiales; family Rhizobiaceae; genus Aureimonas; species Aureimonas phyllosphaerae. The sequence continues at coordinate 253,035 of NZ_FOOA01000001.1, read as the reverse complement.
GGGGCGACTGGCGGCGGCCCTCGGTGCGGGGCGAGAGGAGATCCTCGATCGGACCCATGTGATGACGGTCGACCTTGCGGCGGGCAGCCTTGCCTCCGCCAGCGCCGCGCTGGTTCAAGCCGGCGAGAACACGGCGACCGTCCTTTCGTCGAGCGGGGGATGGGAGGTGGTGCGCTTCCTCGAAGCGGAAGAGGTTGCGCCGTCCCGCTACCGTCTTGCCGGCCTGACGCGTGGCCTCGGCGGAACCGGAGAGGAGGCCGCAGCCGGTGCGCCGGCGGGAGCCAGATTCGTGCTCCTCGACCGCGCGGTCCAGCGCCTGCCGCTCGCCGACGGCGAAGCCGGGATACCCGCGGACTGGCTTGTCGTTCCAGCCGGACATCGGCTGGACGACCCGGCATCCGACCGTCGCACGGCAGCCCTCGGCAGACGTGCGCTGCGGCCCCTGTCGCCGGTTCACCTGAAAGGGCGGCTCGGGATCGATGGTCTCCATCTCGAATGGATTCGCCGAACGCGCTCGACGGACCCCGCCTGGGACGGGCTCGACGTGCCGCTGGACGAGGATCGCGAGGCTTACCGTGTCAGCCTGTTCGCCGGGCCGGGAACAGTTCGGACGGTGACGGTCGAAACCTCCGTCCTGCGTCTCACCACGGCTGAACTCGCCAGCTGGTTCGGCCGGGTGCCGAGCGAAATGTCGGTTGAGGTCGCGCAACTCAGCCAAGTCTACGGGCCCGGAGCGTCCACGAGGTTGATGGTCGCGGCGACTGGAAGTCTTTCAAACGAAGGAGCGGAACATGGATGATAGCAAGAACTGGTACGAGTCGCGCACCGTGTGGGGGGCGGCACTGGCGCTCGCGGCTTCGCTGGCGGGGCTCTTCGGGGTCGAGATCGTCGGGCTCTCCAGCGAGGAGGCGGTGACGGCGCTGACGGCGGCGGCCAGCGCGATCGGCGCGGCGGTCGCGATCTTCGGGCGCTTCGACGCGCGCAGCCGCATCCGCTGAGCGGACAGGGCGCTCGGTGGACGGGCGCCCCGTTCATTAGACATTCAGACCGCAGTCCCTAGTCTAGCGGACGTCAGACCCTGGATGTGCCATGCTTCGACCTTCCCTCCGCCGTCTCTCCGCATTTTCGCTGTTCGGTCTTGTCGCTTTTTCCACGGCGGTCGAAGCGATGCCGGAGCGTCCGACCGAAGGCGGTTCGATCCCGGCGGCGCTTGAGCGGTCGGAAGAGCTGTTCGCGCAAGGCGTCGGGTGCTCGGCCGCAGCGGCACAGGCGGCGGCACAGACCGGCGGGCAGGTTCTCTCTGTGCGCGCCTCGCAGCAGGGCGACCGGACCGTCTGCGTCGTCACGGTTCTGATTCCGGCGAGCGACGGCAATCGCCCGCGCCGCCAGACGATCACGATCGAGCAGTAAGCCATTCGGTCGAACAGCACGAAATCCGGGACGGGACCTTTCATGCGTATCCTGATCGTCGAAGACGATGCGAACCTGCGGCGGCAGCTGAATGAGGCGCTGACCGGCGCGGGCTATGTCGTTGACCAGGCTTCGGACGGCGAGGACGGGCACTTCCTCGGCGACACCGAAGCCTATGACGCCGTGATCCTCGACGTCGGCCTTCCGAAGATGGACGGCATCAGCGTTCTGGAGCGTTGGCGGCGCGAGGGGCGGGCGATGCCGGTCCTCCTTCTGACGGCGCGCGACCGGTGGAGCGACAAGGTGGCCGGCATCGACGCCGGGGCCGACGACTATGTCGCCAAGCCCTTCCACATGGAGGAGGTGCTGGCGCGCGTGCGGGCTCTCATCCGCCGCGCCGCCGGGCATGCGTCCTCGGAGATTCACTGCGGGCCCCTGAGGCTCGACACCAAGTCCTCGAAGGCGAGTCTCGACGGGACGCCGCTGAAGCTGACGTCGCACGAGTACCGGCTCCTGTCCTACCTGATGCACCACCAGGGCGAACTCGTGTCGCGCACCGAACTCATCGAACACATGTACGACCAGGATTTCGATCGCGACTCCAATACGATCGAGGTCTTCATCGGCCGGCTCCGCCGCAAGATCGGCGTCGACATGATCGAGACCGTGCGCGGTCTCGGCTATCGCATGCAGCACGGCGGGTGATGACGGACGAGTTGCAGCCCGAGGCGGACCGGACGGCAGCAGCGCCCGAGCGTCCGCGCTTTACCGAAAGCCTGACGTTCCGTGTCGTGTCGCTGTCGAGCGTCTGGGTGATCGCGGCGTTTCTCGTCGTCGCCGGCCTGATTTCCAGCCTCTACGAACGGACGGCGCAGTCCGGCTTCGAGGCTGTGGTCCGGGCGCAGCTCTACAACCTCATCAATTCGGTGACGGTGGACGAGACCGGCACGCTGTCCGGGGTGCCCAATCTCGGCGACCTTCGCTACTCCCAGCCCCTGTCCGGCTGGTACTGGGAGGTGATCCCGGCGAGCAACAACACGGAAGGGCGGCTTGCCTCGTTCTCGCTCGGCCCCCGCAAGATCAACTCCCAGCCGACCGAACTCGCGCCCTTCGACATGCAGTACCGGCGCGACTACCGGACCGAGGGGCTCGACGGCGAAACGCTCTATGTCGAGGAGGCGGAGGTCGTCCTCGACCAGGACAACCACGCGGCGCGCTTTCGCGTGATGGGCAATGCGAGCGTCGTTCAGTCGGACATCGCGGCCTTCGACCGGAAGATGGCTCTGTATCTCGGCTTCTTCGGGCTCGGCTCCATCGTCATCAACGCTTTGGCCATCCTCTACGGTCTTCGGCCGCTCTCCAGCGTGCGTCAGGCGCTCGGCGACGTGCGGACGGGGCGCTCGGAGCGGCTGAAGGGGAGCTTTCCCGCCGAGATCCGACCGCTCGCCGTCGAGATGAATGCTTTGATCGACAGCAATCGACGCATCGTGGAGCGCGCCCGCACGCAGGTCGGCAATCTCGCCCATTCGCTGAAGACGCCGGTCGCGGTCCTCCTGAACGAGGCCTCGGCGATCGGCGGCGAGAAGGGACGCATCGTCGGCGAGCAGGGCGAGATCATGCGCCGACAGGTGCAGCACTATCTCGACCGGGCCCGCGTCGCGGCGACGGATGGCACCATCGCACGAGCACCGGTCGGTCCCGTCTTGGAGCGGCTGTTGAAGGTGATGCGGCGGCTGAACCCGGCGATCGATTTCGAGGATCATGTCGACGGGGACGCTGCCTCTACTGTCTTCGCGGGGGAGCAGCAGGATCTTGAGGAGACGATCGGCAACCTTCTGGAGAACGCCGCGAAATACGGGCGAGGGCGCGTGGTGCTGCGACTGCGCCCGGCGGGGGCGGAGTGCTTCGGCATCACCGTCGAGGACGATGGGCCGGGATTATCCGATGCGGAGATGGCGGAGGCGACCAAGCGCGGGCGTCGCTTCGACGAGCGCGCGACCGGCAGCGGCCTCGGCCTGTCGATCGTCGCTGATACCGTTTTGCAATACCGCGGATCTTTTCGCCTCTCGCGTTCCGAAATCGGAGGATTGCACGCGGAGGTGATCTTGCCTCGCGCATCCGACGCGCCGATGTCCTGACATGACACTTTGTTGTGGCGGCATGGGCCGCTCGGGCGGCGAACGGACGCATGTCGAGATTCTGGACCACCTGTTTCGTCGTCGCGGCGCTGCCGATCCTTTCCGGATGCCTGACCAGCGCGCCGCGCGCGGCGCCTGAACCCTTGTCGGACCGGGCCGCGGCATTGCGCGGCAGCATCGCGCCGACCGGCACCATGAAGCTCAGTGCAACGGCGGAGCAGCGGGCCCTGCAGGCCCAATACCAGGCCCTTCAGTTCGGCACCGTCGGCCAGCCGATCCCTTGGGAGTCCGATGGCTTCAAGGGCGAGATCACGCCGACGCAGCTCTATCGTATCGGCTCGCAGGATTGCCGGGGCTATACGCTCGTCATCACCCGCGGGGCCTCGAAGGTCCGGCAGGTCGGAAGCGCCTGCCGTACCGGCACCGACCTTTGGACGCCCGTCGCCTGACTGCGCGATGATGCGGTTTTGAATAGGCTTTTCCGGCGCGGCTTGTTAGAGCGGTTCCGAACCGGGGCCGGCGCCCTTCCGTCGGCGAGTGCGTCGCAGCGCAAGCCTGCTTCGGCGGCTCTTCCGGCCCCTGCGAACGATCGGACCCTTGCGTGAGGCGAGGGTCATGGAAGCCTCGATGCTGTTCTGGCTTGTCGCCTTCGTCCTAGCCGCCCTGACTACTGCCGCGATCGTCTGGCCGCTCCTGATGCGCCCCGCCCGCGGCTCGGTGGCTCGAGAGGCGTTCGACGAGGAGGTCTATCGCGCGCAGCTCGGCGAGCTGCGCGAGGACGAGACGCGCGGCGTCATCGGGTGGGAGGAGGCCGCGGCCTCGCGCGCCGAGATCGGTCGTCGTCTTCTGCGCGCCCACGAGGCGGCCGCCGCCAAGACCACGAGACCCCCGCGCGAACGCTCGGGCGTCGTCGCGGGACTGGCGGTCGCCCTGATGCTGCCGATCGGGGCTTTTCTATTCTACGACCGCTGGGGATCACCCGATATCCCCGATCAGCCGCTCGCGCTTCGCGAACCCGAACCGCAGGCGCCGAACCTCATCGCGGCCATCGCCGAGATCGAGCGCCGGCTGGCGGCTCGGCCGGACGACGCGGAAGGCTGGAGCGTCGTCGCCCCGGTCTACCTGCGGCTCGGCGAGGGGCAGAAGGCGGCCACGGCGTTTCGCAACGTCCTTCGCCTTCGCCCGCCGACGGCGCAGACCGTAGCAGGGCTCGGTGAAGCGCTGGTGCAGGCTGCGGACGGACGCGTGACGCCGGAGGCCGCGACCGAGTTCCGCCGAGCGCTGAGCCTCGATGCCAACTGGATTCCTGCAAGGTTCTACCTCGCGCTCGCGCTGTCGCAAGAGGGGCGGTCTGCCGAAGCCGCCGACGCTTGGAGCGAGCTTCTGCGGACGGGCCCGCAGGACGGAGCCTGGCGCCCTGTCGCCGAAGCGGCTCTGGCCGACGCACGGTCGGGGACCGCGTCGCGGCAGGCGGCGTCCCAGCCCGGGCCGGCGGCGGCCGATGTCGAGGCGGCGTCGAAGCTCAGCGACGGCGAGCGTCAGGCAATGGTTCAAGGCATGGTGTCCGGGCTGGCGGAGCACCTGAAGGCCGAACCGAAGGACCCGGAAGGCTGGAAGCGGTTGCTCCGTTCCTATGTCGTGCTCGACCGCCCGGACGACGCACGTGCCGCACTCGGCGAGGTGCGGGCCGTATTTCCGGCCGCTTCGCCGGAGCTTATAGATATCCTGAGCTTCGCACAGGGGCTCGGATTGAACCCGGATCAGACAACGCCATGACGCGCAAGCAGAAGCGCCTTGCCAGCCTTTTCGGTATCCTCGCCGTGGTCGGAACCGCGGCGGGGCTTGTCCTGACCGCGCTGTCGGACAGCGTCGCCTTCTTCAACTCGCCAACCGACATCGCGGCGCGCGCCCCTGACGACGGGCAGCGGCTGCGGCTCGGCGGAATCGTGGAGACCGGGACCGTGCATCGCGACGCCTCCCAGCGCGTGACGTTCCGCATCACCGATACGGTCGAGAGCGTGCCGGTCGTCTATGCCGGGCTGCTGCCCGACCTCTTCCGCGAGGGGCAGGGGATCGTGGCGGAGGGGCGGCTCGGCAGCGACCGCGTCTTCGTGGCCGATACGGTGCTCGCCAAGCACGACGAGACCTACATGCCGAAGGAGGTCGTCGACGACCTCAAGGCGCGCGGCCTCTGGAAGGACGGGGCGATCGTCTCAGCGAAGGACGGCACGCCGTCGGGGGCGGGGCTTTGATCGTCGAACTCGGTCACTTCGCGCTGGTCCTCGCGCTCGGCACGGCGCTCGTGCAGTCGATCCTGCCGCTTGTCGGCGCCCGCCTTGGCGACGCCAGGCTGATGGACAGCGGGTCGGCGACGTCGGTGACCGGGCTGTCGCTTCTGGCGCTCGCCTTCGGCGCGCTGACCGCAGCCTATGCCACGTCCGACTTCTCGGTTCTCAACGTCGTGGAGAACTCCCATTCCGCCAAGCCGATGATCTACAAGATCACCGGCGTCTGGGGGAACCACGAAGGGTCTATGCTCCTCTGGGTACTGATCCTGTCGCTGTTCGGCGCGCTGGTCGCGCTCTTCGGCCGGGACCTGCCGCCGAGCCTCAAGGCCACCGTGCTTTCGGTGCAAGGCTGGATCCTGACGGCGTTCCTCCTGTTCATCCTCCTGACCTCGAACCCGTTCACCCGCGTGGTGGCGGCGCCGTTCGAGGGCAACGACCTCAACCCGATCCTTCAGGACATCGGGCTCGCGATCCATCCGCCGCTGCTCTACCTCGGCTATGTCGGCTTCTCGATCGCCTTCTCCTTCGCGGTCGCCGCCCTGATCGAAGGGCGGATCGACGCCGCTTGGGCGCGCTGGGTGCGACCGTGGACGCTGCTCGCCTGGCTGTTCCTGACCGGGGGCATCGCGATGGGTTCCTACTGGGCCTATTACGAACTCGGCTGGGGCGGCTGGTGGTTCTGGGACCCGGTCGAGAACGCCTCTTTCATGCCGTGGCTCTCGGGCACGGCGCTGCTCCATTCGGCCGCCGTCATGGAAAAGCGCTCGGCGCTCAAGGTCTGGACCGTGCTCCTGGCGATCCTGACCTTCTCGCTCTCCCTTCTCGGCACATTCCTGGTCCGCTCCGGCGTGCTGACCTCGGTTCATGCCTTTGCCGTCGACCCGGAGCGCGGGGTCTTCATTCTCGCGATCCTCTGCCTGTTCATCGGCGGATCGCTCGCGCTCTTCGCGTTCCGGGCTTCGGAGCTGGAAAGCGGTGGCCTGTTCGCGCCTATCTCGCGCGAGGGTGCGTTGGTCTTCAACAACCTGTTCCTGACGACCGCCACCGCGACGGTGCTCGTCGGAACGCTCTATCCGTTGTTCCTCGAAGTCTTCACCGGCACCAAGATTTCGGTCGGCGCGCCCTTCTTCGACCTGACATTCGGTCCCCTAATGGTGCCGCTCCTGTTCGCCCTGCCGTTTGGGCCGCTCCTCGCCTGGAAGCGAGCCGATCTCCTCGGCGCGGCACAGCGGCTCTATGCGGCGGTCGGCGCGGCGCTCGTCGTCATGGTGATCGTGATCGCGGTGAACGAGGGCACGAAGATCCTGGCCTCGCTCGGCATCGGGCTGGCCGTCTGGGTGATGGTGGGAGCGCTCGTCGACCTCGCCGGGCGGGCCGGATTGCCGAAGGCGGGCCTGCGGGTCGCGGCCGCGCGCCTCGCCGGGCTGCCGCGCTCGGCTTTCGGCACGGCGCTGGCCCATTTCGGTGTCGGCGTGACGCTTCTCGGCGTGGTCTGCGTCAGCACGTTCGACACGGAAACCGTAACGGCCATGACGCCGGGACAGGTCGTCGCCGTCGGCGGGTTCGACTTGCGCTACGAGGGGCAGACCTTTCGCGAAGGACCGAACTACCGCGAGGACGTCGGCCACTTCACCCTGCTCGACGAGGGCAACGAGACGGCCGCAATCGAAAGCGCCAAGCGTTTCTATCCCGCGCGGCAGATGCCGACGACGGAGGCCGGCATCCACACGCTCGTCTTCAGCCAGATCTATATCGCGCTCGGCGATGCCGCGGCCAACGCCGGTGCCGTCGTCGTTCGCATCTGGTGGAAGCCTCTCGTCACGCTGATCTGGCTGGGCGCCGTGGCGATGGCGATCGGTGGTGCTGTGTCCTTGAGCGATCGTCGGCTGCGAGTGGGCGCGCCGGCGCGGCGCCGCGCCGCAAGGCCGGCCTGACATGTCGCTGCGAACAGCCCTTCTCGCAGCGGTCGTCGCCGCAAGTGCCCTCACGGGCACGGCGGCGCTGGCCGTTCAGCCTGACGAGGTTTTGCCGGACGCCCGGCAGGAGCAGCGCGCCCGCGATCTTTCGGCGGGATTGCGCTGCATGGTCTGCCAGAACCAGTCGATCGACGATTCCGACGCGCCGCTTGCCCGCGACCTCCGGCTTCTGGTTCGCGAACGCATCACGAAGGGCGACAGTGACGAGGATGTCGTCGACTACCTCGTCTCGCGTTACGGCGACTTCGTGCTTCTGCGGCCCCGCCTGCGTTGGGATACTGTGCTCCTCTGGGGGACGCCCGTTCTCCTCCTCGCCATCGGGATGGTCGTGCTCCACTCATCGGGCAAGCGATCGAGCGAGCGACCCGGCACCGCCGGGCTGACGCCGGGCGAGGAGGCGCGTCTGTCGGAGATCACCGGCGAGGGAGCCGGCGCCTCCGAAGGCCGCCGGGCCTAGACCTTACGAAGCTTTCATCCCGACGAAAACTTGCCGTAACGTTGCGACCCCTACCTTCCGAGCATCGGATGGACCAAACGGCCCATCCCAGCGGATCGGGAATGGAAACGAGGGTCCTTCGAATGAACAAGAATCCCAACAAGACGACGCGTCGTTTCTCCACGGCGGTTCTGGCGGCGGGTGTCGCGGGCATGGTTCTGGCCGGTGGCGTCGTCACCAGCGTCGTGCCGAGCTTCGCCGAGCCGGTGTCGGTCCAGCCGACCGGTGTCAATCCGGGCTTTGCCGATGTGGTCGAGAAGGTCTCGCCCGCCGTCGTGTCGGTGCGCGTCAAGGAGCAGATCAAGCCGGCTAGCGACGACAGCAGCGATGCCGAGTCGCCCTTCGACAACCTGCCGCCGAACCATCCGCTTCGCCGCTTCTTCGAGTTCGGCAACCCCGGCATGCAGGGTTCGCCCGATGGCCGCCAGACGCCGCGCCGCAGCCCCCGCCAGGGCATGGCGCAGGGCTCCGGCTTCTTCATCTCGGACGACGGCTACCTCGTGACCAACAACCACGTCGTCGAGGGTGGCAGCGACTACACGGTCGTGCTCAACGACGGAACGGAGTTGAAGGCCGAGCTGATCGGCACCGACTCGCGCACCGACCTCGCGCTCCTCAAGGTCGAGGGCGGCAATCGCAAGTTCACCTACGTCGACTTCGCCGATGATTCGAAGGTCCGGGTCGGCGAATGGGTCGTCGCCGTCGGCAATCCGTTCGGCCTCGGCGGCTCGGTGACGGCCGGCATCGTCTCGGCTCGTGGCCGCGACATCGGCGCGGGTCCGTATGACGACTTCATCCAGATCGATGCGGCGGTGAACCGCGGCAATTCGGGCGGCCCGGCCTTCAACCTCGAGGGTCAGGTGATCGGCGTCAACACGGCGATCTTCTCGCCGTCCGGCGGCAGCGTCGGCATCGCCTTCGCCATCCCTGCCTCGACCGCCAAGACCGTCATCCAGTCCTTGCGCGAGAACGGCAACGTCCAGCGCGGCTGGCTGGGCGTCCAGATCGCGCCGGTCACGCAGGACATCGCCGAGGCGCTCGGCCTCAACGCGGAAGAGGGGGCGATCGTCACGCTGCCCGACACTGACACCCCGGCCGTCAAGGCGGGCATCCAGACGGGCGACGTCATCACGGCCGTCAACGGGCAGACCGTGAAGGGCCCGCGCGAACTGGCCCGCAAGGTCGCCGAGTACCGTCCGGGCACCACGATCGACGTGAAGGTCTGGCGCAACGGAGAGGTTCGCGACATCAAGGTCGAGCTCGGCAACCTGTCCAGCCTCGACGAGGCGTCCAACACCAGCGGCAACCGGAACGTGCCGGTCAACCCGTCCTCGCTGCGCGGCTACGGCCTGACGCTGACGCCGTCCGACCAGGGTGATGGCGTCGTCATTACCGAGGTCGACCCCGACTCGGAGGCCGCCAACCGCGGCGTCTCGGCCGGCGACACGATCGTGGCGGTGAACGGCAGCTCGGTGAAGTCGCAGCGTGAGGTCGAGGACGCCATCAAGAAGGCCTCGACGTCCGGCCGCAAGGCGGCGCTGTTCCAGCTGCGCAGCGGCGACCAGAACCGCTTCGTCGCCCTGCCGATCAGCGGAAGCTGAACCGCGACGGACCGGAAACAAACGGGGGGCGGCGGATGCCGCCCCCTTTCCGCTCGAAGTCTTGAAGGATAATGACGATGACGATGTCCGCGCCGTCCCCTAGATCGGATCACATGCGCATCCTCATCATCGAAGACGACCGGGAGGCCGCCTCCTACCTGATCAAGGCGCTGAAGGAGTCGGGACATGTCCCCGACCACGCGGCGGATGGGGAAACCGGCCTGCACATGGCCCTGACGCAGGCCTACGACGTTCTCGTGGTCGACAGGATGCTGCCGCACCGCGACGGCCTGTCCGTCGTCTCCAGCCTGCGCGAGAAGGGCAACGAGACCCCGATCCTGATCCTGTCGGCGATGGGGCAGGTCGACGACCGGGTCACGGGCCTGCGGGCCGGCGGCGACGACTACCTGCCCAAGCCCTATGCCTTTTCCGAACTCCTCGCCCGGATCGAGATTCTCGGCCGGCGCCGCGGCGCCAAGGACGTCGAGACGGTCTATCGCGTGGGCGATCTCGAACTCGACCGCCTGTCGCACGAGGTTCGTCGCGGCGGAAAGCCGATCACGCTGCAGCCGCGCGAGTTCCGGCTTCTCGAGTACCTAATGAAGCATGCGGGCCAGGTGGTGACGCGGACCATGCTGCTCGAGAACGTCTGGGACTACCACTTCGACCCCCAGACCAACGTCATCGACGTCCACATCTCGCGGCTGCGCTCCAAGATCGAACGCGAATTCGGCGAGCCGCTCCTACATACGGTTCGCGGGTCCGGATACATCATCCGCGCCGGGGACTGACGCCCCTTGCGCAGACCGACCATCCTGCGCATCCGCGAGCTGATGCGCGTCACGGCCGTCCGTCTGTCGGCCGTCTATCTCGCCCTCTTCGCGCTGTTTGCGGCGATCCTTCTCGTCTACGTGACGGAGACCGCGTCCTCGATCCTTCAGACGCAAAGCCAGGAGGCGATCGCGGACGAGATCGAGACGCTCGACCGGATCTACCAGAACACCGGCATCTCGGGGATCGTGCGCGCGATCGACCGACGCGCCCGCCAGCCGGGTGCGCCCCTCTATCTCGTCACCGACGGCACCGGCCTGATCCTCGCCGGCAACGTTCAGAGCCTGGAAGCCGGCGTTCTCGACGACGCGGGGTTCAAGACGACGCCGTTCCGCTACGCGCGCTTCACCGAGTCGGAGAAGGACCGCTACCACATGGCGGTCGCCGAGGTCGTGCAACTGCCGAACGGGATGCGGCTCCTCGTCGGCCGCGACCAGACCGATCAGGAGCGGATCCGGCTGGTCGTGCGCAATGCCCTGATCCTTGCGCTTCTCCTGATGAGTTTCGGCGCGCTGCTTGCCTGGTTCCTTGTCGGGCGCACTGCGCTCCATCGGCTGGACCGCATGTCGGCGGCCACCGCGCGGATCATGGCGGGCGACCTGACGGAGCGGCTTCCCGTCACCGGGACCGGGGACGAGTTCGACCGCTTGTCGGAAAAGCTCAACGTGCTTCTCGCGCGGATCGCCCTCCTGCAGGAAGGGTTGCGGCAGGTCTCCGACAACATCGCCCACGACCTGAAGACGCCGCTGACGCGCCTTCGCAATCGGGTCGAGGCGGCACTTGGCGACGAGACGCCCGAGCGCAGCGGCCGACAGGCGATGGAGGCGGTGCTGGCCGAAGCGGACGGGATGATCCGCACGTTCGACGCCCTCCTGATGATCAGCCGCGTGGAGGCAGGGTCGCATCCCGCTCTCAAGAGCGAGCACGACCTTTCGTCGATCGTCGCCGATGTCGCCGAACTCTACGAACCATTGGCGGAGGACGCTGGCGGACGGCTCCTCGTCGACGCCCCGGAGCCGGTCGTCGCACCGGTCAGCCGCGAGCTGATCTCGCAGGCGGTCTCCAACCTCCTCGACAACGCGTTGAAATACGGACTGTCCGACCGGCCACTGGAAATTCGCGTCGCGGTGGCCCGACGCGGCGACGCATGCCTCGTTTCGGTGGCGGACAACGGTCACGGCATACCGGCCGACAAGCGCGATCGCGTGCTCGAGCGCTTCTACCGGCTGGACGAGAGCCGCACCAAGCCGGGTTCGGGCCTCGGTCTGTCGCTGGTTCAGGCGATCGCCTCAATTCATGGCGGAACGCTGGCGCTTGACGACGCGGAGCCCGGCCTCAAAGTCACGCTGGAGATACCGATGGAAAGGGTGGTTCCGGCGCATGACGGACTTCGCGGGCCTTAAGTTGCGGATCGGGGGGACGGCCGACCTTCATGCGCTGAGCGACGCGGAAGCTGCTCGCCGCCGCGATGATCTGGCGTCCAGCGCGCGTGCCGCCGACCTCGACCGGCTGGCCGCATGGTTGGACGTCGACGGCGTGGGCGACCGCGACCGGCTCGTCGCCGCGCTATCGCTCTCACCGCATCTCGCCTCGATCGCCGAGCGCCGCCCCGACTGGATCGACCAGCTGTTCGACATCGAGGCCGGCGACCGCGTCCGCGCCATCATCGAGGCACTGGGTCACCACGTTCCCGATGGCGCCACGGAAGCTGCCGAGATGACGCGCCTTCGCGAGGCCAAGGCGGAAGCCTCGCTGCTGATCGCGCTGCGTGACCTCTTCGGCGCCGCCGGCCCGGAAACGACCACCGCCGATCTCTCGGACCTCGCGGAGGCGGCGATTCGGCGCGCGCTTCGCTTTGCTCTCGCCGATCTTCACCGCCGCGGGCAGCTCGACCTTCCCGATCCGGCGCATCCCGAGACCGGCTGCGGACTGACGATCCTCGGCATGGGCAAGCTCGGGGGGCGCGAGCTGAACTATTCCAGCGACATCGACATTATCCTATTCTTCGAACCTGAAGCGCCTGCGATCCGCGACCCGACGGAAAGCGTCGAGATGTTCTCGCGCCTTGGTCGCAGGCTCGTGCGGATGATCGGCGAGCGCACCCGCGACGGCTACGTGTTCCGCACCGACCTGCGCCTGCGGCCCGATCCGTCCGCGATGCCGCTGGCCATTCCGATTCCCTCCGCCCTCATCTATTACGAAGGCGCTGGGCGCGACTGGGAACGGGCGGCGATGATCAAGGCCCGCCCGGTGGCCGGCGATCCAGCGGTGGGCGAGGCCTTCCTGCGCGAGATCGCCCCCTTCGTCTGGCGCCGCTACCTCGACTTCGTCGCCATCGCCGACATTCAGGCGATGAAGGCCAAGATCGACCGGCACCGCGGCTTCGAGGGCGTGGCGACGGCGGGTCACAACGTCAAGCTCGGGCAGGGCGGCATCCGCGAGGTCGAGTTCTTCGCGCAGGCGCAGCAACTGATCGCGGGCGGACGGCTGCCCGCGCTTCGAACGCGCCGCACCGACGAGGCGCTGGCGCGGCTTGCGGCGAAGGGCTGGGTGGCGCCCGCGATCTCGACGGAGCTGACCGGAGCCTACTGGTTCCTGCGCCGCGTCGAGCACGCGATCCAGATGGTGGCGGACGAGCAGAGCCACACGCTGCCGACCGCACCGGACGATCTCCTGCGCATCGCGCGCCTCTGCAACTTCGGCAAACTCGACGCCTTCGAGGCCGCGCTCCGTGACCGTCTGGAACGGGTCCAGGCGAGGTTTGCGGCGCTCTTCTCCGAGGGACGAGCCACGCGCGCCGACGAAGGCGTGCTCGACGGCCTTCTGGAGGATGGCGCGGACGCCGCGGCCCTCAAGCGCCTGAGCGATCTCGGCTACAACCGCCCGGCCGATATCGGGCGGATCGTCCACCGCTGGGGCTCGGCCCGTTACCGGGCGATGCGCTCGGAGGCGGCGCGCGAGCAGTTCGTCGCCGTCCTGCCGTCACTGCTCCGGGCCTTCTCGGGCGGCAGCGATCCCGACACGGCGCTGGCCGCTTTCGACCGGTTCCTGGAGGGCCTGCCGTCCGGGTTGCAGTTCTTCGCGCTGATCGCGTCGAACCCGAAGCTTCTCGAACTCCTCGCCGAAATCATCACCTCATCGCCCCGGCTTGCCGATACGATCGCACGCCGGCCGCACGTCTTCGACGCCCTTCTCGATCCCGCCTTCTTCCGCGAACTTCCGACGCGCGAACTGATCCGCGAGCGGCTGTCGGCCTTCCTCGGGGACGCACGCTTCTTCGAGGAACGGCTCGACCGTCTGCGCATCTTCGCCGCCGAGCAGCGCTTCCTCGTCGGTGTCCGGCTCCTGTCCGGTGTGCTGGAGGGCGAGGTTGCGGGCACGGCCTTTTCCGATCTGGCGGAGGCCGTGCTGGGCGAGGTGCTGACGGCGGTTGCGGACGAGTTCATCCGCGCACACGGGCGCATCGCCGGCGGGCGCATCGCCGTCATGGGTCTCGGTCGCCTCGGCTCACGCGAACTGACCGCCAATTCCGACATCGACCTGATGCTGCTCTACGACCACGATCCGGCGGCGGAGATGTCGGACGGTGCGCGCCCGCTTCCCTTTTCGACCTACTATGCCCGCCTGACGCAGCGACTGATCTCGGCCCTGACCTCGCCGACCGCCGAGGGCGTTCTCTACGAGGTGGACTTCCGTCTCCGCCCATCCGGCAACAAGGGACCGCTCGCAACGCCGATCGAGGCGTTTCGCAAGTATCAGGCCGAAGCCTGGACATGGGAGCGCATGGCGCTCACGCGCTCGCGCCCGATTGCGGGCGATGCCGAACTCTGTGCCGAGATCGGCGAGGCGGTCCGCGAGGCGATCGTCGCCCACCGCGGCGATCCGCTTCTGACGGACGACGTCGCCGACATGCGCGCGCGCCTCGACGTCCAGAAGCCGCCGCGCGGGGCGCTCGACCTCAAGCGCATTCCCGGAGGTCTCACCGATCTCGAGTTCCTCGCCCAGTGGGGCATCCTGACGGGCCGGGTGTCGCTCGATCTCGTGGGGGCGCCGACGGCGAGCGTCCTCGCGGCGTTCCGAACTGCGGCGCCCGACGACGAGACCGGTTTCGACGATCTGCCGGGCATCATGCTGGAGATGACACGGATCATGCAGATCCTGCGCCTCGGCGGCGACAAGGCGCTGCGGATGACGGACCTGCCGGGACCGCTGGCCGACCGGATCGCCACCGCGCTCGATCTTGCCGACCGCACCGGCATCGAGCCCGAGATCGCAAGGCGAGCGGCCGAAGTGCGGGAGGTCTTTTCTCGGACGATCCCCTACCGGGGCGATCTCGGCGCCTGAAGAGCCTCAGGCGGCGCGGGAGAGAAGCGCCGCCTGCTCGGCCGAAGCGCTCGCGCAGTCGGGGCAGGGCAGGCGGAAGCTGACGGCGGTCCCGCGCCCGGGGCGGGAGGTGATCGACATCGTGCCGCCCTGCAGTTCGATCAGCGAGCGCGCGATGGCAAGGCCAAGGCCGGTGCCCTTGTGGGTGCGCGTCAACTCGTTCTCGACCTGCTCGAACGGCTTGCCGAGGCTTTTGAGCGACTCGCGCGGAATGCCGATGCCGTTGTCGACGATGGTGATGACGGCGTGGGCGCCGCGCAGTCGGGTGCGCACGCGCACGTCGCCGCCGGGCGCGGTGAACTTCACCGCGTTGGCGAGGAGGTTGAGGAGGATCTGCTTCGTCGCTCGGCGGTCGCCGCTCAGCGGCAGGACGTCCGGCATCTCGACGCCGATCGTGAGCGCCTTGGCATTGGCGGGCACCCCGACGATCCGCACCGCCTCGGCGAGGATCGCCGGCAGGTCGATCGCCTCGTTGGCGAGAGCCAGCCGGCCCGCCTCGATCTTCGACATGTCGAGGATGTCGTTGATCAGCTTCAGGAGGTAGTGGCCACTCTGGTGGATGTCAGAGGCGTATTCGGTATACTTGCCGTTGCCGATCGGGCCGAAGCTCTCCTCGCGCATGATCTCCGAGAAGCCGATGATGGCGTTGAGCGGCGTACGCAGTTCGTGGCTCATGTTGGCGAGGAACGTCGTCTTCGCCTGGTTCGCGCTCTCGGCGCGCTCCTTCTCGATCATGTAGTTGCGGTTGAGCTCGGCAAGCTGTCGCGCCTTGGCCTCGGCGTCGCGGCGGGCTGTGGACAGGTCGTTGATCGTCGCCATCAGGCGGCGCTCGGAGTCCGACAGGCGCTCCTGATGGACCTTCAGCTGCGTCACGTCGGTGCCGATCGACACGTGGCTGCCGTCGCCGGTGACGCGCTCGGACACCTGCAGCCAGCGCCCGTCCGCCAGCAGCGTCTCGGTCGCGCGCTCGCCGTAGACGAAGCTCGGGCTGGTCAGCTTGCGCTCCTCGATCGGGCGGCGGGCCTTGGCGCGCACCGCCTCGAACGGGGTGCCCGGGCGCACGTCCTGGTCCGTCAGGCCGAAGACCTCCTGGTACTTGGTGTTGCAGAGGACAAGCCGGTGGTCGGCATCCCACAGGACGAAGGTCTCGGAGATGTTCTCGACCGCGTTCTGGAGGCGGAGGTTCGCCTCGTCCGTCATGCGGGCGAGGATGTGGTTCTCGCTGATGTCGACCGCGACGCCGATCAGGTGGATGTCGTTGTCGGGGTTGCGGACGATCTCGGCGCGGGCGCGCAGCCAAAGATACTGTCCGTCGACATGGCGCATCCGGAACGAGCGCTCGATGTTGCCGACGCTGCCCGAGGCGATCTGGCGAGCGAACTCGAAGAAGGAGCCGTCGTCGGGATGCAGGAGGTTCGAGACCTCCGCGAAGGATAGGACCCCGTCGCGCGGCGGCAGGCCGAGCATCTCGTACATCGAGCGCGACCAGAACATGCGCCCACGCGACAGGTCCCAGTCCCACAGGCCGCAGCGGCCGCGGGATAGGGCGGTTTCGACCCGGTGATGCTGCTCGCCGAGCAGGCGGTCGGCCGCCACCGCATGGGTCGCCTGGCGGAAGTAGGCGACGAGGATGGCGAGAAGCACCAGGGCTGTCACGCAGAACAGCGTCACGTTGAGGGAGACGGATTTGCGCCAGTCGGCGAAGATATGCGCCTCCTCGCGGATGAGGACGACGCTGCCGAGCGGCCCGGACAGAAGCGCAGCCGACGCCATCGCGTCCTCGCCGCCCCACGTCACCTCCATGACGCCCGCGCGCTCGCCGAATACGAGAAGCGGCTGGCCGCCGTCAACCAGCGAGCCGATGTCGGCGCCGAGTTTGCCTTCGTGGCCGGGCGTCGTGGCGACGACACGGCCGTCCTTGTCGGCGATCATCGCGATGAGGCCCTTGGCCTTCGAGGATACGGGCAGGGCGCTGTTGACGAGGATCTGCGCGCGGGTCGCCGCGTCGTCGGTGCGCGAATCCAGCGCCGCGTCCTCGGCCCGCAGAAGGCTGGCGGTGATGCGAAGATCCTCGCTGGCGCGCTCTTCCATGGCGTCTCGCTCCTCGATCAGCGCCGCCAGAAGCACGACGGCGATCACCATGAGGAAGCCGATGACGAAGACCGGGATGGCCCGTCGCAGGATGGGTTCGAGTTCGGCGATCCGATCCAGCCCCGGCTGGGGAATGCGGCGCCGGATGCGCTGCAGGAGGGTCGTCAATCTCTCCGTGGCAAGGGATGAGTCATCCCGTGCCGGAGCGCTTGTCGCGTCCGAACCCATCAATCCCATCCCTCGTCGCCGCATGCGACCCGGGCGCCGCAAGCCCGAATCCGAGCGTTAATGAATCAGACGGGGACTCGCTTGTCCAGAACCGCGGAGCGAGCGAGGGGAGCGGATGCAATCCCGATTTCTGATTGTTGCACGGGATCAACAGGGGTTATCCGCAGCTTTCGCAGACTGTGGTTAACAAACCATTTCCGCGAAACTTTTCATCCCCTCGTCACGAGAGCGTGCGGTCGAGGATGTCGCGAAGGTCCCGCGACAGCTCGGGCCGGCTCGCCAGGGCCGACAGCGCCGCGCGCGCCTGCTCCTGCCGGACGGGCTCGAAGGAGCGCCAGGACCGGAAGGCGGTGGCCAGCCGCGCGGCGGTCTGCGGGTTGAGCCGGTCGAGCTCGCCGAGCCGCTCCGCCGTCCAGCGGTAGCCGGCGCCGTCCTTCTGATGGAAAACGCGCGGATTGCCGGTCGCGAACCCGCCGATCAGGGCCCGCGCGCGGTTGGGATTGGCCATGGAGAACTTCGGATGGGCGGCGAGGTCCCGGACTGTGTCGAGCGTCGCATCGGACGGCACCGTCGCGCGGAGCGTGAACCACTTGTCGAGGACAAGCGGGTCGTGCGCGTAGTCGGCGTAGAAGCGATCGAGCGCCTCGCTCGCCTCCGGCGTCTCGGCGAAGCGGTGGGCGAGGATGGTGGCGGCCGCCATCCGATCCGTCATGTTGTCAGCCGCGCGGAACGCCTCGGCGGCGAGGGCCGGCGTGCCGTCGGCCGCGCTGAGGTACATCAGAAGCGCGTTCGACAGGGCGCGGCGTCCGGCGCTCGCCGCGTCGGGGCTGAAGTTCCCGCTCGAACGCTCCAGCCCGTCGCGCACCCGGCGGAAGGTCTCGGCGCCGGCGGTCGCAACCGCGCCGATCGCCCCCTCGCGCGCCTGATGGATCGCTTCCGGGTCGACGTTCGAGCCGACCAGCCGTGCGATCTCCGCCTCGCCGGGAAGCGCGATCATCAGCGCCCGCAGCGCCGGCTCGAGCCGCTCCTCGGCGGCGCACGCGACGACGGCTTCGATCAGGCGCGGATCGAGTGCCGGGCGGCCCGCCCCCGCCATCGAGGCCGCCCGCAGGGCCTCGCCAACGAGATCGGTCAGCGCGCGCCAGCGTCCGAAGCCGTTGGGGTCGAGGCGGGCGAGGACAAGACGGTCCTCGTAGGCCTGTTCGTGGCGCAGCGTGACCGGCGCGGAGAAGTCGCGCAGGATCGACACGCGCGGACGCTCGGCAAGTTCGGAGAACACGACCTCGGCTTCCGCGGTGACGAGATGGATCACGTCGCCCTCGACCTCGGCCGTCCCCGCCGTCGGTTCGGCCGCGAGATCCGTGCCGTCGGGCCCGACCAGTCCGAAGCGAACCGGAATGTGCATCGGCTCGATGCCCGTGCCGGCAGCGCCGCGCGCCAGGCTCTGGCGCAGCGACAGGGTCAGCCGTCCCGCCTCGAAATGCTCGGTGACGTAAAGCTCCGGCGTGCCGGCCTGATCGTACCAGAGCGCGAACTGCGAGAGATCGGTGCCGGTCGCCTCCGCGAAGCAGGTGAGAAAGTCCTCGATCGTCGCGGCGTCGCCGTCGTGGCGGGCGAAGTACAGGTCCATCCCGGCGCGAAAGCCCGCCTCACCGAGGATCGTCGCCAGCATCCGGACGAGTTCCGAGCCCTTCTCGTAGACCGTCGCCGTATAGAAGTTGTTGATCTCGCGATACTGGCGCGGCCGGACGGGGTGCTGGAGCGGACCTTGGTCCTCCGGGAACTGCTGTGCCTTCAGTCCATGCACCGAGCCGATGCGCTTGACGGTGCGCGAGCGCTCGTCGGCGCTGAACTCCTGATCGCGATAGACGGTGAGCCCTTCCTTCAGGCAGAGCTGGAACCAGTCGCGGCAGGTGATGCGGTTGCCGGTCCAGTTGTGAAAGTACTCATGGGCGATCACGGTCTCGACGCCCGCATAGTCGCCGTCCGTCGCCGTGTCCGGCGCCAGAAGCACATACTTGTGGTTGAAGACGTTGAGACCCTTGTTCTCCATCGCCCCCATGTTGAAGTCGGAGATTGCCACGATGTTGAAGACGTCGAGATCGTATTCCCGGCCGAAGCGCCGCTCGTCCCAGACCATCGAACGTTTCAGCGCGTCCATCGCATAAGCGGCGCGGTCGGCGAGGCCGGGCTCCGTGTAGATCGCCAGATCGACGTCGCGCCCGCTCTGCGTTTCGAACGTATCGGTCAGGACGTCGAGCCGACCCGCGACGAGGGCGAAGAGGTAGGAGGGCTTGGGATGCGGGTCGTCCCACACGGCATAGTGCCGGCCGCCATCGAGATCGCCATGTTCGCCGGGATTGCCGTTCGACAGGAGGATCGGTGCTGCCTCGCGATCCGCTTCGATGCGCACGCGGTAGGTGGCGAGAACGTCGGGCCGGTCGAGGAAATAGGTGATGCGGCGGAAACCTTCCGCCTCGCACTGGGTGCACCACACGCCGTTCGAGCGGTAGAGCCCCATCAGCTCCGTGTTGGTCTCCGGCGTCAGCCGCGTCGCGATCCTAAGGGTGAAGGGTCCGGAAGGCGGCAGGTCGCGGATCGTCAGCCGGTCCGGCGTCGCCTCGAAGCGCTCGGCCCCGATCGCCACCCCGTTGCAATCGAGGGCGATGAGCGTCAGCGCGTCGCCGTCGAGCACCAGCGGCTCGGCGGCGTCCGTGTCCGGAGCCCGCTCCATCTCCATCACCGTCTCGACATCGGTGTGACCATCGTTCAGCGAGAAACGCATGTCGACGTGGCGGATGCGGAACGCGGGCGGACGATAGTCCGAAAGGCGGATCACCTGTCCGTCGTCGGTGCGCTGCATGGCTCGGGCCTTTCCCATCTCGATCCGACGGGGATAGTCGCCATGCCGGCGCTTGCCAACGGGAAACCGCGTTCACGCCCCGGTGCCCTTCGTCGCGAAAGGTGAGGCGCGGCTGAGGTTTCCGCCCTCGACCGCGGAAGGCCGCCGTCCTAAGAGTGCCCCGCTGCCATCCTGCGCGAAGGGAATGGCGGCGCCCGCCCCGCCTGTGGCGCCGAAGGCCGCGCCCGCTCCAGCTAGAGCCGAACAGCCGCCATGAATGCCCCGATCCACCACGCGCCCGCTCTCAAGCCCATGGTGGGCATCGGCCTGAAGGTGGTCTCGGTCACCGTCTTCGTGGGGATGCAGACCTCGCTGAAGGCGCTCGGTACCGACATTCCAGCCGGGCAACTCGTCTTCTTCCGCTCCTTCTTCGCGATGGTGCCGGTTCTCGCCTATCTCTGCTGGCTCGGCACCCTGCGGACGGCCTTCCACACGCGCGACATCGGCGGGCATTTCCTGCGCGGCGCGATCGGAGTGACGTCCATGGCGCTCGGCTTCTACGCGATCGGCCGACTGCCGTATCCGGAGTGGATCACGATCTCCTACGCCTCGCCGCTCCTGACCGTCGTCTTTGCAGCGATCATCCTGCGCGAGCAGGTGGGGCGCTTCCGCTGGACCGCGGTTCTCGTCGGCCTGTGCGGGATCGTGGTGGTGATCGCCCCGAACCTCTCGCTCGACCCCGGCACCCTGTCGAACGAGGAGCGGCTCGGCATGCTGGCCTCGCTCGCGGGGGCGGCCTTCGCGGCGGTCGCGATGATCCAGGTCCGTCGTCTGGTGCGCACCGAGCCGACGACGACGATCGTGGTCTATTTCTCGCTGTGCTCGAGCGTCATCGCGCTGGCGAGCCTTCCGTTCGGCTGGGTTTGGCCGACCCCGTGGCAGGCGACGCTCCTCGTTCTGGCAGGCATCTTCGGCGGCGTCGGTCAGCTCCTGCTGACGGCCTGCTACCGCTATGCCGAAGCGTCCACCATCGCGCCGTTCGAGTACACGTCCATGCTGATGGCGGTCGTCATCGGGGCGACGCTGTTCGATGAGGTCGCCAGCCCGACGACGCTGATCGGTGCGACGATCGTCGTGTCGGCAGGCGTCTTCATTATCCTTCGTGAGCACAGGCTCGGCCTCGAGCGCCGCCGCGCGCGCAGCGCATCGCCGCCGCAGACATGAAGAAGGGGCGTGGACCCCTGAATGATCCGCGCCCCCTTTGCGTTCAAGGCAACCGAACGTCAGTACCCGAAGTACCAGTTCTTGCTGTCCTTGTGATAGTTGTAGAAAGCGGACCCCGACCCCGGAATGCCGAAGCTGGACGGCTCCGCATTCTCCGGCTGCTGGGTTGCCGACCGGCCATAGCTCTGCCGGTTCGGGGCGCCAAAGGTCGCGCTGTCAGCGGAGCGTACGCCCTGCTTGCGCTGCTGGTCCCACATCTTCTCCTGCCGGTCGTGCTGGTAACGAACGGCCTTCTCCTGACCCGTCATGACATGCTTGGTCTGCTGGGCCATCGCCGAGCCTGCAAAGCCCGTGGTGGCGATCAGGGCGGCCGCGATCATGGCTGTGGTCTTCATGATCGAAACTCCTCATCGTTGACTGGCGCCGGTTGCTCCCTTCGGCAACCGGCTTCACCGGTGGTTCGCCTCCTAAACGCACGGCACACGCCCGGGTTTCACGAAAAAAGATAAGCGTCACATATTATTTGGATCGACCGTTGAAGCCTCCACCAGCCTCTCGCGCAACGTCTGCAGGTCGCGCCATGCCAGACGCTTCTGCATCGGCTGGCGCAGGAGGAAGGCCGGATGGAGGATCGGCAGGACCGGCAGTTCCAACCCGCCGGGGGTCGTCAAGCTTAGCCAGCGTCCGCGCAGCCGGGTGATCCCTTCGTCGGTGCGAAGCAATGCGCGGACGGACGACGAGCCGACCGACACAACGACCCGCGGTCGCACGAGTTCGATATGGCGCAGCGTGAACGGCAGGCAGGCCTCTGTCTCCGCGGGTGTCGGAGCGCGGTTGCCAGGCGGGCGCCAGGGGACCGTATTGGTGACCCGTACCGCGTCCCGTTCGATTCCGATCGTCGCGAGCATTCGGTTGAGAAGCTGGCCCGACTTGCCGACAAACGGCTCGCCCGCGAGATCCTCGTCGCGCCCCGGCGCCTCGCCGACGAACATGACGTCCGCATCTTCGGCGCCGTTGCCGAAGACTAAGTTCTTGGCTGTCTGACGAAGTCCGCAGCCGGTGAAGGCCGCCAGCATCTCGCGCAGTTCGGCGAGCGTCTGGGCCTGTCCTGCCTGATCGCGCGCATCCGCCACCGAACTCGCATCGGCGTCGGGCGCGATCGGAGCGGGGCGGGCGGTGACCGCAGGACGTGTCGCCGAGGCGGGGGGCTGCGCCGGCTTCGGTTTTGCCTCCGCCGCGGGGCTCCGCCGCCGCGCGGCCTCCGCCTCGGTCTCCGCGAAGCGGTCGCGCGGCGCCTCGCCGACGAAGGTCGAGATGCCGGCCTGTTCGTACCAGGCCAGCACGGCACGCCATTCGTCCAAGGGGGGTGTCGCGTCGGTTATAGACATGCCGCAGCATACCGGCGATCCGATGGAAACGCACGCATTCGTCAGCGCCGATGACGTTTACGTAAGAATGTCGCGTGTCGCTTCGGGGAAAAGTCCTGTATGAGCGGCCACAACCATTTGGACCTGTTCCAGACTCGATCCGAGGGAGGACGTTGCCCGTGTCAGAGACAGCCGCCGAACGCGAGTCGATGGAGTTCGACGTTGTGATCGTGGGGGCGGGCCCGGCGGGCCTGTCGGCCGCGATCCGTCTGAAGCAGGTCAACCCCGACCTGTCCGTCGTCGTCCTGGAGAAGGGCTCCGAGGTCGGCGCGCATATCCTGTCCGGCTGCGTGCTCGACCCGTCCTCGCTCGACAAGCTCCTGCCCGAATGGCGTTCTGAAGAGACGCCGATCCGCCAGCGCGTGACGGCCGACAAGTTCTACGTCTACGGCCCCCACGGCTCGGTGCGCCTGCCGAATTTCGGCCTGCCGAAGCTGATGGACAACCACGACAACTACGTCGTCTCGCTCGGCCTCGTCTGCAAATGGCTGGCCGAGAAGGCCGAAGCGCTCGGCGTCGAGATCTATCCGGGCTTTGCCGCCAGCGAGATCCTGTTCGACGAGGCCGGGGCCGTGCGGGGCGTTGCGACCGGCGACATGGGGATCGAGCGTTCGGGCGAGCCGGGGCCGAACTACCAGCCCGGCATGGAGCTGATCGGCAAGTACGTGCTGATCGGCGAAGGTGTTCGTGGCTCGCTCGCCAAGGAACTGATCGCCCGCTTCGATCTGGCGAAAGAGGCAGACGCGCCGAAGTTCGGCATCGGCATCAAGGAACTCTGGCAAATCGATCCGGCCAAGGCGAAGCCCGGCCTGATCCAGCACTCGTTCGGCTGGCCGCTCGACATGAAGACCGGCGGCGGCTCGTTCCTCTACCACCTCGAGAACAACCAGGTTTACGTCGGCTTCGTCGTGCACCTGAACTACGCGAATCCCTATCTGAACCCGTTCGAGGAGTTCCAGCGCTTCAAGACGCACCCGGACATCGCCGACCTCCTAGAGGGGGGCAAGCGCCTGTCCTACGGCGCGCGGGCGATCTCGGAGGGCGGTTACCAGTCGGTGCCGAAGCTCGTCTTCCCGGGCGGCGCGCTCCTCGGCTGCTCGGCCGGCTTCGTCAATGTGCCGCGCATCAAGGGCGTGCACAACGCGATCTCCAGCGGAATGCAGGCGGCCGAGGCGGCCGCCGATGCGATCGCCTCGGGCCGTGCGCAGGACGAGCTTGCACCCTACGAGGCCGGCTGGCGCGCCTCGCCGATCGGGCGCGACCTCTTCCGCGTGCGCAACGTCAAGCCGCTCTGGTCGAAATACGGCACCGCACTCGGCATCGTCGCCGGTGGCCTCGACATGTGGGCGCACCAGCTCATCGGCCGTTCGCTGTTCGGCACGCTGAAGCACGGCAAGACCGACGCGGCATCGACTGAACCGGCCGCCAAGCACAAGCCGATCGCCTATCCGAAGCCCGACGGCGTGCTGACCTTCGACAAGACGTCGTCGGTCTTCCTGTCCAACACCAACCACGAGGAGGACCAGCCGGTCCATCTCAAGGTGAAAGACATGCACCTGCAGAAGGCGTCCGAGCACGACGTCTATGCCGGCCTGTCGCAGCGCTACTGCCCGGCGGGCGTCTACGAGTGGATCGAGGAGGGCGCGGACGCACCGCGCTACCAGATCAACGCGCAGAATTGCGTCCACTGCAAGACGTGCGACATCAAGGACCCGAACGGCAACATCACCTGGGTGCCGCCGCAGGGCGCCGAAGGGCCGGTCTACGGCACGATGTGAAGCGGGTTCGCGCCCGGCGTCAGCGCGCGACGACCGCGGTCGTCTCGCCGTCGGCTTCGGGCGCGACCGAGAAGCGGACCAGCACGGGAAGGTGGTCGGAGGCGGTTGCCGCCGGCCGCTCCACGCTGTGGATCGTCACCGCCGGCGAGGCGAGGAGATTGTCGATCCCGAGCCCGACGAGGCGCGCAGCCTCGGTCGGCATGCCCTCCAGCATCCAGGTCGGGCCGATGCCGCGAACGACGCGCGTGTTCGTCGTCTTCGCATAGGTGTCGAGGAAAGCGCTCCAGCCAGCGGCGTTGAAATCGCCCGCCAGAATCAGCGGCGCGGGCAGGGCGGCGAGCATATCGCGCGCGCTGTCGAAGCGCCCCCACTGGCTGCGCGGCCAAGGCCAGAGCTGGTGGTGCGAGGCGATGGTGACGGCCGTGCCGTTGAGATCGATGCGCGCGGCGGCCAGCGAATCGCCGACGTCGCAGATCGGCGTCGAGCCCTCCACGAAGGGGCGACGCGACAGGATCGCGGAGTCGCCGTGGAAGCCATCGGCCTCGAGGCATACCGCCTGATAGGGATAGCTGTCGCCAAGCGGCGCGAGCGCCTCGCGCCAGTCGCCGGTCAGCTCCTGCACCGTGATGATGTCCGGCCGCGTCTCGGCGATGCGTCGGATCGCCTTCGCCCGGTCGCCGGCGTTCCACAGGAGGTTCATCTGCAGAAGCGTGTAGACCGGCGTCCCATCTTCGGAGACGGGACGCATCGGCAGGACGTAAGGGGCGACGCTTGCCAGCGAGACGCCCGCCACGACGAGGCCGACCACGCTGCCGACCCAGTGCCCGAGGAAGAGGCCGAGGATCGAGAGGGCGAGGAGCGCGACCGCGGCATGGGCGCGGAAGTGCGAGAACGTGTCGAGCGGACGCGCGAAGCTGCCGAGGAAGCCGAGTACCAGAAACAGCGCGGCGCCGAAAAGAAGGACGTTCACCACGCGGTGCCACCGAGCTCTTGTCATGATGCGAGCGACCGGCGCCTACTGGAACGCCGACTCGAAGAAGGACCGCAGCTTTCGCGAATGGAGGCGCTCGACCGGCATGTCGGCAAGGCTCTGCATCGCGCGGATGCCGATCTGTAGATGCTGCGCCACCTGCCGCTTGTAAAATTCGGTCGCCATGCCGGGCAGCTTCAGTTCGCCGTGCAGCGGCTTGTCGGACACGCAGAGAAGCGTTCCGTAGGGCACGCGCAGGCGATAGCCGTTGGCCGCGATCGTCGCAGATTCCATGTCGAGCGCGACGGCGCGCGACTTCGACAGGCGCTCCACCGGCTCGGTCTGGTCGCGCAGCTCCCAGTTGCGGTTGTCGATCGTGGCGACCGTGCCGGTGCGCATGATGCGCTTGAGATCGTAGCCCTCGAGGCCCGTCACGTCGGCGACGGCCTGTTCCAACGCGACCTGCACCTCGGCGAGCGGCGGGATCGGCACCCAGGCGGGCAGGTCGGCGTCCAGCACGTGGTCCTCGCGGACATAGGCGTGCGCGAGCACATAGTCGCCGAGCGCCTGCGTGTTGCGAAGGCCGGCGCAGTGCCCGAGCATCAGCCAGGCGTGAGGTCGCAGCACCGCGACGTGGTCGGTGATGGTCTTGGCGTTCGACGGCCCGACGCCGATATTGATCATGGTGATGCCGTTGGAGCCCGGCCGCGTCAGGTGGTAGGCGGGCATCTGCGGCATGCGCTGGGGCGCGAAGCCGCGCTCCGGCTCGGGGGCGCCCGCCAGCGTGACCACGTTGCCCGGCTCGACGAAGCTCTCGTAGCCGTGGCCGCCGTCCTCCATCAGCGATCGCGCCATGGCGCAGAATTCATCGACATAGAACTGGTAGTTCGTGAAGAGCACGAAGTTCTGGAAGTGCTGCGGGCTCGTCGCGGTGTAGTGCGTGAGGCGCAGGAGCGAATAGTCCACGCGCTGCGCCGTGAAGGGTGCGAGCGGCAGAGGCTCGCCGGGCATCGGCACGTAGTTGCCGTTGACGATGCGGTCGTCGGTCGCTTCGAGGTCGGGCACGTCGAAGATGTCGCGCAGCGGCTTGTCGAGGCGTTCGGCCCGCGCCCCATCGACATAGGTTCCTTCCGGGAGGGCGAAGTGCAGCGGGATCGGCGTCTTCGACAGGCCGACCTCGATCGGCTGGCCGTGATTCTTCAGAAGCTGCTCGAACTGCTGCACGAGATAGTCGCCGAAGAGCTCCGGCCGGGTGATCGTGGTGGCGTAATGGCCGGGGCCCGGCACGAAGCCGAAGGAGAGGCGCGAATCGACCCTGGCGTGGCCCGCCGTGCGGATCGCGACCTGCGGATAGAAGGCCCGGTATCGACGCGACGTGTCGCTGGTTTCCAGCACCTCGTCGAAGCTCTCGCACAGGAACTCGACCGAGGCGGCGTAGATGCGCCGCAGCTCCTCGACCGCGGCCTCGGCATCAAGGAACGCCTTCGCCGCGATCGGCGGCGGCGTCAGGGGTTCGTGGGCGGGCTGCGCGAAACGGTCGGTCATGGCCCTTTCTAGCGGAGGACCGTGACAGGCGAAATGGGTCAGCGAACGCAGACCGCGCCCTGGTCGTAGCAACCCTGGCTGACGGTCGCGACCGGGCTGTGCGCGGCGCGATCGCGCTCCACCAGTGTCGAGAAGCTGACCGCGAAGAGGGCGAGCAGCGAGGTGACGACGGACAGGCGGACGATCATGGCACTCTCCCGTGAATCTGCGATGCGCGATCATTGCGTGCCCAAGCTGAATTCGGGCTGGCGTCACCGTTCAGCGGGCGTTCACGCAGTGTCTGTGCGTCCCGCGCTCGCCAAGCGGCCGCGTCCGCCCCACCTGATGCGACGACGCGCGAGGTTCGGCGTCGACGAGACAGTCTGGAGGCCGCATGGTCGAGCAAACGAAGCCCATCGAACTGCATTACTGGCCGACGCCGAACGGCTGGAAGGTGTCGATTCTCCTCGAGGAACTCGGCGTCCCCTACGATCTGAAGCTCGTGAACATCGGCGCGGGCGACCAGTTCAAGCCGGAGTTCCTGGCGATCGCGCCCAACAACCGGATGCCGGCGATCGTCGATCCCGAGGGCCCGGGCGGCCAGCCGATCTCTGTCTTCGAGTCGGGCGCGATCCTCCAGTACCTCGCGCGCAAGTTCGGCCGCTTCTATCCGACCGACGAGCGCAAGCGCGTGGCCGTGGACGAGTGGCTGTTCTGGCAGGTCGGGGGACTCGGGCCGATGGCGGGGCAGGCGCATCACTTCCGCCAGTACGCGCCGGAGAAGATCGCCTACGGCATCGACCGATACACCAACGAGGTCAACCGCTTGTACGGCGTCATGAACAAGCGGCTTCAGGACCGCGAGTTCGTGGCGGACGAGTATTCGATCGCCGACATGGCCTGCGTCGGCTGGATCGTCCCGCACAAGAACCAGGGGCAGGACCTCGACGACTTCCCCAACCTGAAGCGCTGGTTCGAGACCCTGAACGCCCGTCCGGCGGTCGAAAAGGGGCTGGCCGTCGGCAAGGAGGAGCGCGAGCGTCTGAACCTCGCGCAGGACAAGAACGCCCAGAGCGTCCTCTTCGGTCAGCGCGCGCGCTGACCCTTAGTTCTTGAACAGGAAGATCACGGCGACGATCGCGTAGACGCCGACATAGATCCACGCCCAGCGGCGGAAGCTCTCGGGCGTGGATCGATCCGACCGCTTGCGCAGCCACGCGTAGAGACGCAGGTCCAGCATGCCGAGCGGGATGGCGAGAAGAAGCGCCCCCACGACCGCCACTGTCCAGGCCGCCGCTCCGGTGAAGGGCAGGTGGTTGTAGGTGAACGAGATCACCGGCATGTGGCAGAGGTAGAGCGCGTAGCTCCAGTCCCCGAGCTTGGTCGCCACGCGCTGGGGCACCGAGTCGTCGGCGCTGCGTGCCTCGAACGAGATCGCGAGCCCGACGAGGATCACCGCCGAAACGCCGGCAAGAAGGCGGCCCATGCCGACCGAATCCGTGCCGGGGATGGCGATGGCGGCCGCGACGGCGAGGCCGGCGAGCGCCGGATGAAAGACGTTGCGGCGCACGAGCCACGGGATCAGCAGCCCGCCCGCGAAGGCGGCCGTCGCCGACATGAAGGGAAGTTCGGTGACGTAGACGGCGATCTGCGCCTGATTGTCCGGGCTGACCAGCGTGCCGCCGACCGACAGCGCGAGCGCCAGAAGGGCGATCGCCTCCAGCCGGCGGGCCAGACCCGCTGCGGCGACGAGGAAGAGCGCCACGTAGAAGGCCAGCTCGAACACGAGCGTCCATTCCACCATCAGCCGATAATTGCCGTTCTGCCCGATCGCGATGAGCGACAGCGCCCGCATGTCGAGACCCGGATTGTTCCAGAACACGAAGGGCAGGGCGACCGAGGCGATCAGGAAGATCGGATAGATCCGCAGAATGCGGTGGATCAGGAAGTTCGGCGCCGGCGTGGTCTTCAAGATATCGGCCATAAGCGCGCCGGAGATCGCAAAGAAGATGGCGACGCCGAGGATGCCAAAGCGGTGGTTGAAGATGTCGGCGAAGCGGTCGTCGCCGAGCACGGCGCCGAGATGGCCGGACGCGTGGTAGAAGACGACGAAGAGTGCCGCGACCGCGCGCAGCCACTGGACGTTGCGATTGCGTGAGCGCCGCTGGAAGACCGGCTCGTGAACGGCCTCGACGCCGTCCGCCGTCTTTGCGCGAACCTGCGACGCGGCGGACATCAGCCGGCCCCTCCGACGCGGGTCCAGACCTGCGACCGGCAGAAGACCTTGGCGACGCACCCGGTCAACGTCAGCTTGTCGCCGGCGATCTCGACGCGGCCCTCGTAGCTCTTGTCGCTGCTCGGATCGACCACCGTGCCGGTGTAGCGCCCCCCGCTACCGGTGACCGTCCCGGCCGTCTTTCCCTTGTAGGCGCCCGTGCGGACGGTCGAGCAGAAGCTCCCGCCGCAGGGGCGATAGTCCACTGTCTCGCCGTTCGACAGGCGCCAGGTGCCGACGATGGCGTCGGCGGCAAGGGCAGGCCACGCGGCGGTGGCGATCACGGCCGCCAGGGCGAGCGGATACAGCATGGGTGGGCTCCGGAATTGACCGGGGCGAGCGATCCCCCGAAAGGGATCACCCCGTCAAGTGCGCCGACGCAACCGTCGGCCGCCCATGCCTCGCCGTACGGCCTGGAGCCCGTTCGGAAAGTCCCCGGCGGCGGATGGGCGACGGAAAGCACTGCCGAGCCGACCTGGCGGTTTCTTCGGACGGGTTCTCAGAGGCGGGTCAGCGACTGCGAGCGGCAGATGAGCCCGCCAAGCACGCAGCCGGAGACCGACAGCGTGTCGCCCGTCAGCTTGCCCTTGCCGGAATACTCCTTGCCGCCCTTGGTGTAGTCAGTGACCGTGCCCTGATAGGCGCCGCCGCCGGACGGGGTCATCTTGCCGAACGTCTTGCCCTTGTTCGGGCCGTTCACGTAGGTCAGACAGAAGCCGTCGCCGCAGGACGCGATGCGCGCGTCGTTGCCGGACGGCATGCGCCAGGTGCCCTCGATCGGGTCCGCCATCGCCGCGCCCGTGGTCGCCGCCAAGGCGAGCATCGTCACCGCCAAACGTCTCATCGCATCCTCCCGTGCCGCCCCCGTCTTGAGCGCGGGATAGGCGGTTGACGCTAACGTAAATGGAAACGTCAAGACCGCCAAGAGGCGAGAGGCGGAACGCGATCCGCGATCATGCTGAACGGATCGCCACCCGGCATCGTGAAGCAACGGTGAAGCGAATCAAGAGAAGTCCGGCAATGCAGGGGTTTGCCGAGGCGAGCGCCCAAGACTTTCCAAAGGTTGAATCCTGCATTCAACTTGAATTAGCCAAGCCTTTTAAGCGCCGGTTCAAAGGACGCTGCCAATCTCGATGAAGGCACCCGAGGGGGCGCGACGGGAAGAGGGAACGAGAGACATGGCACGCTTCGAACTTCTGGACGGCGATTTCGGCACCGCGCTCGGCGTTGCGGCCCCGATGGGTGAGACGCTCTTCGCGATGGGCCTGCGCTATGCTTCGGGCCGCGACGGCGAGACCGACATCGTGTCGGCCCACATGTACTTCAACCTCGCCGACCAGATGGGCGCCGAAGAGGCCAGCGTGCACCGTCAGGACGTCGCGGCGATGATGACCAAGGCCGAGATCGGACGCGCGCTTCGCCTCGCCCGCGAGTGGCTCGCCCGCAACTGACGCCGGCCCGTCAATCCGATGCGTCCGCCAGCGAGGCCGTCAGGGCCGCCGCGAACCGGTCGAGTTCATCGTCCCGGCCCACCGTCACGCGGATCATGCGATCGAGCGGCGCGACACCCGGCATGCGGATGAAGACCTGACGATCGAGAATGCCTTCGAGGACGCGCCGCGCATGGGCGCCGTCCCGACCGCAGTCGATCGCCACGAAATTGGTCGCCGAGGGCAGGGGGCGAAGACCCGCCGAGGAGGCGATCTGCCCGAGCCGGTCGCGCGCCCGAACGATGCGCGCCACGACGTCCGACAGATACGCCTGGTCCTCCAGCGCCGCGACGGCGCCGCCCTGAGCCATGCGCGACACGCCGAAATGATTGCGCACCTTGTGGAAGTGCGCGACCGTCTCCGCCGCGCCGAACACATAGGCCACCCGCACGCCCGCCATGCCGTAGGCCTTCGAGAAGGTCCGGAAGCGCAGGACGTTGGGTCGCAACTCGTCCGCCGCCGGCAGGGCCGAAGCCGGTGCGAGATCGCTGTAGGCCTCATCGAGAACGAGAAGCGTGCCCTCCGGCACCGCGTCCATCAGGCGTCGCACCGCGTCCGCCTCGTGCCAGCTGCCGGTCGGGTTGTCCGGATTGGCGAAGTAGACGAGCTTCGGTCGGACCGCCTGCATCCGCTCGATCAGCGCGTCGATGTCCTCGCGGTCGTCGCGGTAGGGCACGAAGTCGAGCACGCCGCCGTGGCCGGTCACATGGTAGTTGAAGGTCGGATAGGCGCCGTGCGAGGTCACCACCGCGTCGCCGGGCTCCAGCACGATCTGCGTGAGAAGGCCGAACAGGCCGTCGATGCCCTCGCCGACCACCACCTCCTCGAACCGGATGCCCAGATGATCGGCGATCGCCGAGCGCAGCGCATGATGCTCGGGATCGCCATAGGCCCAGCTGTCGCGCGCCGCCCGGCTCATCGCCTCGACGACCTTTGGCGAAGGACCGAAGACGCTTTCGTTGGCGCCGAGCCGCGCCAGGAACGGGCGCCCGAGCCGACGTTCCAGCGCCTCCGGGCCGACGAAGGGGATCGTGGTTGGCAGGGCCAGGGTGCGGGCGTTGAACGGCATGGCTTCACTCGCGGAACGGCAACCCAGCCGTTCTAATCGCTGCCGCACCACTTGCCCAGAGCGCGTCCGCTCCACGCCAAACCCGTTGATAAGCTTGGCGGCCCGGCGTTTTCTCCTTGAAACGCCGCGTGCGTCTTCCCACGCTCCGGGCATGACATCCTGCAGCCCCCGAGCGTTTCTGTGATCCGCTTCGTCCACACGGCCGACTGGCAGATCGGCAAGCCGTTCGGCGGCTACCCCGATGAGACGCGCGCCGAGTTGCGCGCCGAGCGTTTCCAGGCCGTGCGCCGCATCGCTGCTCTGGCGCAGGAGCGGGTGGCCGATTTCGTCGTGGTGGCGGGCGACGCGTTCGACGGCAACACGATCTCGGACCGCGACATCCAGCGCACCCTCGATGCGATGGCCGCCTTCTCCGGCCCTTGGGTCTGCCTCCCCGGCAACCACGATCCGGCCGTCAGCGTCTCGGTCTGGTCGCGCCTCCAGCGCTTCGAACATCGGGCGAAAATCGTCGTGGCTGACCGGCCGGAGCCGATCGAGCTGTGCGACGGGCGCGCCGTGGTTCTGCCGGCGCCGCTCGTACGCCATCGCGAGGGTGCCGACCTCACCGAATGGTACGACACGGCCGCAACGCCCTCGAACGTGATCCGTGTCGGGCTCGCGCATGGCGCGGTCGCCAACCGGCTGCCGGCTGCGGCCGAAAGCGGCAATCCGATCGCCGACGACCGCGCCGACCGGGCCCGGCTCGACTATCTCGCGCTCGGCGACTGGCACGGCTTCCTCGAGATCGCGCCGCGCACCGTCTATTGCGGCACGCCTGAGGCCGACCGTTATCCTGCGAACGAACCGGGCTTCGTCGCGCTCGTCGAGATCGACGCGCCGGGCGCCGCGCCGCGCGTCGAGAAGCTGCGCACCGCGCGCTTCGACTGGCGCGCCATGGTGGTGGACGTCCACGGCGACGCTGCCTCGCTCGATCACGCGCTGGCGACGATCCCGTCACCGGGCGAGGCGCTGGTGGACCTCACGCTCCGCGGCACCCTCTCCTTGCGCGAGCGGATCGCCCTCGACGAGACGCTCGCAGGTTGGCAGCGGCGCCTGTTCGACCTGCGCGTGCGCGACGACGACCTTCTCGACGAGCCGGACGAGGAGGATCTCGACCGCATCGACGCGGCCGGCTTCGTGCGCACGGCCGTCGATCGCCTGCGCGCCAAGGCCGCGAGCCGCGAGGACCCGGAGCGCGCGGCCGCCGCGCTGGCGCTCCGCATGATGTTTGCCGAGCACGCCCGGCTCGGACGCCGGGAGGCCTGAGCCGATGTACCTGCGCTCCCTGACGCTCCGCGAGTTCGCGGGCGTGTCGCAGCTGACGCTCGATCGCTTCGAGGACGGCCTCAACGTGGTGGTCGGCGACAACGAGGCCGGCAAGTCCACCGTCCTCACAGCATTGCGCGCCGCTTTCTTCCAGAAGCATCGCTCGAGCGGAGAGGCGACGCGCGCGCTGGTGCCCTATGGCCGGCAGGTCCGTCCCGAGATCGAGATCGGCTTCTCGCTCGGCGGTACCGAATACGAACTCCGCAAAGCCTTCCTTCAGAAGCCCGAGGCCGAACTCTCCTGGCACGGCGGGCGGCTGCAGGGTGACGCCGTCGAGGAGCGTCTCGCCGAACTCCTGCGCTTCACGCATTCGGGTGCGCGCAAGCCGAAGGAGGGCGATTTCGTCGGCACGTTCGGCCTCCTCTGGGTCGACCAGGGGCGCTCGACGGAAGGGCTCGACCTCGGCGCGGGACGCGATGCGGTCACGGCGTCGCTTGAGGGCGAGGTCAGTCAGGTTCTCGGCGGCGAGCGGGGTCGCGCGCTGCTGGCCGCCGCCCGCGCCCGGCAGGAGCGGTTCTTCACCGAGACCCTGCGCGCCAAGGCCGGCTCGCCTCTGCGGGAGGCCGAGGAGCGGCTGGAACGGGCGCGCGAGGACCTGTCCCAGCGCCGCGCGGCGCTCGCCGAATATCGCAGCAAGCTCCAGCGCCTGTCGGACCGGCGTTCGGTACTGCGGTCCTACGAGAAGGACGAGGCGCTGGCGCAGGCCGCGAGCGCTCTCGCCCGCGCCGAGGCCGACCAGCGCCAGCTTGGCGACCTGCGCCGCGACTGCAACGAGGCGGAGCGCGAACTGAAGCACGCGCTGAGCCTGCGCGACCATGCGGGCGAGCGCCTGCGCCGGCGCGAGGCGCTTCTGGCTGCGGCCGCCAAGGCGACCGGGCAGGAGCGGGAGGAAGAGGCGCGTCTGGCCGAGCATCGTGACGCGGTCGAACGGGAGCGGCGGCACGTCGCCGAACTCGAGGGCACGCTCGCCGCGGCGCGCGATGCCTTGGCGACCGCCGAGGCCGAGGCCGAGGCCGCACGCCTTGCGGACGAGCGCACGCGCCTTCGCGACCAGATTGCGAGACTTGAAGCGCAGGTGGCCGAAGGGCGGCGCCTTGCGTCGCAGCTCGAAGCGGTTTCGCGCGCGGGCGACGCCCGTGCCCCGACGCGTCGCGACCTCGGCGAGCTGGAGGAAACCGAACGGGCTTGCCGGGAGGCGGAGATCCGCCTGTCCGCTACATCGCCGACCGTGACCTTCGCGCCGGACGAGGCGGGGGCTGCGGTCCTTGTCGACGGCATGCCGCTCGCAAACCACGAGGCGCGGGTCGTCTCGAAGCCTACCAGCTTCGAAATTCCGGGCTTTGGCCGCGTCACCATCGAGCCGGGCGGCGGGTCCGCCGCGCTGGCCGAAGAAGCGGCGCGCAGCCGCCATCGGCTCGAGAGCCGCCTGCGCGCGCTCGGCCTCGCCAGCGTCGAAGCGGCTCGCCGTGCCCTTCGCGACGCCGAGGAACGCGCCACGGAGACGAAGCGGCTTCGCGACCTCCTGGCGGCACGGCTTCCGTCGGGGCTGGAGGCGGCGGACGCCGAACTCCGTGCGCTCCGCGCGGCGGATGAGCGGTTGCCGACCGTCTTCGATCCGTCGCCTGCCGCCGTCGATCTCGATGCCGTTCGCGCGCTGGCACAGGCGGCGCGGGAGCGGCGGGCGCAAGTAGAGGGCGCGCTCGATGCGGCACGGCGCGATCTCCGCAACGCGGAGACCGATCTCGTCGGCCGCGAGGCGGGCGCTGCCCATCGCCGCGCCGAGGCCGAGCGACTGGCGCGCGAGGCGGAGGAGGCGGAGGCCGGCCGGCCGATCGCCGCGCTGCGCGAGGATCTCGCCGCCACCGAGCTGGAGCGCGCTGCCCGCGAGGCGGTGCTCGACGCCCGGCGCCGCGCGCTCGACGCGGGCGATCCCGAAACCGTGGAGCGCACCGTCGCCGCCAGGCGGCGCGCGCGCGACGAGATCGAGCGGACGCTGAACGCCCTGCGCTCCGAGATCGCCAGCCTCGAGGGCGAGTTGCGGGTGCAGGGCGCGAGCGCCCTCGACGAGGACATCGCGCGCCTGGAGGACGAGATCGAGGCGGCCGAACGCCTGCGCTCGCGTCTGGCGCTCGAAGCCGAGGCGTCCCGCCTCCTGCACCAGACCCTCCTCCAGGCACAGCGCGAGGCGCACGAATCGTGGCTGGCGCCGATCAAGGCGCACGTCACCCCGTATCTGCGCCTGATCCATCCAGATGCCGACATCGCGCTCGACGATGCGACACTGGAACTGACGGGCCTTCGCCGCCGCGGCGTCGACGAGGACTTCCGGCGCCTGTCGGCCGGCGCGCGCGAGCAGGTGGCCGTGGTCACGCGCCTCGCGCTTGCCGACGTCATCAAGAAGGGCGGCCACCCCGCGACCGTGATTCTCGACGACGCGCTGGTGAACACCGACGAGCGTCGGCTGGAGCGCATGCACCACGTGCTGCGCAAGGCGGCGGAAGGACTCCAGGTTATCATCCTGACCTGCCGCGAGCGGGACTTCCGCGACATCGGAGCGCCCATCTTTCGCCTTTGACGCGGCGACCCCAAGGCAAGGGCTAGCGCTCCCGGATGCGTGCCGGCATCTCCACCCCCACGTGGCGGGCTGGTGCGAAGATTGCGCCGGCATCGTCCAAACGCCTGCATCCCAAGGTTTTGGTCAGCCTCGCGCAGGCTTCTCCCGCAAATCGCCGCAATCCCTAATGGCGCGTCAACAAGATCGTGGCGCGTGTGCAACAGCGGTGTGGCCAACACGTCTCCAAGGCGCGCTTATGGCGTTTCCGTGATTGCATCCGAAGCCAGCCTGAATATTCTCACGATCAGAAGAGCGGGGGACGACCCGGACTTCTGCAGGGGATGGGGCAGGGAAGGCTGTCCTTCGAAACAAAAGCCCAACCCTAACCTATAACTTGACTGGAGGTCAGGACATGAACATCAAGAGCCTTCTTCTCGGCTCCGCTGCGGCCCTCGTCGCAGTTTCGGGCGCTCGCGCTGCCGACGCCATCGTGGCCGTCGAGCCGGAGCCGGTCGACTACGTCCGCGTTTGCGACGTCTACGGCAAGGGCTTCTACTACATCCCGGGCACCGAGACCTGCCTTTCGGTCGGCGGTTACGTCCGCTTCCAGGTGAACGTCGCCGGTGACCCGGCCGTCAACCTCGAAGGCGACGACTACCAGCTCGCCAGCCGCGTCCGCGCCCGCCTGAACTTCGACGCCCGCGAAGAGACCGAGCTCGGCACCCTGCGCGCCTTCGCTCGCCTTCAGGCCACCAACACCTCGGGCGCCTCGAACGGCGTCGCGATCGACCAGGCCTACATCCAGCTCGGCGGCCTGCTCATGGGCTACCGTGACTCGCTCTGGTCGTCGGACATCGGCGGCATCGAGGACGGCCTCCTGACCGATACCGACCTCGTGGTCGGCGACTTCAACACCAACCAGGTGTCCTACACCTTCGCCGCCGGCGGCTTCTCGGCCACGATCGGCCTCGAGGACGACGGCACCGGCGACGTGGTTCCGGACATCCACGGCAAGCTCGTCTACTCGGGCGCCTGGGGCGGTGCTTACCTGTCGGCGGTCTACGACGAGACCTTCAACCAGGAAGACCTGAACACCCTCTTCGGTGGCAACTTCGACTTCGTGACGCTCTCGGGCTTCTTCCCGACGCTCCTCCAGGACGGCAACAACGACGCCTTCGCTCTGAAGGGCGGCGTGCTCCTGAAGGACCTTATCGCGCCTGAGTCGCAGCTGAAGATCGAAGGTCACTACGCCTTCGACCCGACGGTCTACGCCTCGATCGATGGTCTGGCCTCGGTCAACACCTTCGCCGCGAACAACCCGAACATCCTGAACCCGACCCCGGGCTCGCTGCCGATCGTTCTGGAGTGGGCTGCTGGCGCCGGTTACGCCCAGGCGTTCGGCAAGCTCGGCCTGGCCGTTTCGGGTCAGTACGGCGAGACCTTCGACACGCAGTTCTTCGCGCTCAGCCCGCTGGGCACGGTGGTTCCGGTCAACCTGTCGGGCGAGTACTACTCGTTCGTCGGCAACGTCGGCTACCAGATCACGAACAACTTCGCGACGCTCGCCGAAGTCTCGTACAAGAACGTCGACTTCGGTGGCCCGATCGGCGACACCGACCAGGTCAACGGCTTCCTGCGCTTCCAGCGCAACTTCTAATCCGAACCCTCGGATCGGAAACGGAAGGGCCCGGCGCAAGCCGGGCCTTTCTGCGTTTGGAGGCTTGTTGCAGCTGGACCATGACGTCGGCAAAGCATGACGCGACGAAGCGTGAGATCGCGGTCCGCCGTGCCCGCCCCGATGAAGCTAACGCGGCCACTCAGCCCGCGTTCGCTTCAGGCTCGCGGTCGTTGTGAGGACACAGTTCCGTCGACGATCGAACGTTCGACAAGCAGCCGAGCCGCCTGCATCGCGGTCAGGCCGGCTTTAGATCAACGTCCGTCAGCCCATCGTTTGAGCGTGCCAAAGCTTCGATGAGGGGCGGATCAGCACGGGTGCCATCTCTGGTGTCGGGTGCGTGTCGTACGTAAGTGGCCGGAGCGCCGCATCCGCTGTGAAGCGACACTACAAGATTGGATGCCAGTTTCCGTCGAACCCCTCGCTGGCGTCGCTGAAACGCAATGCGTAGGCGAGGGCCCGGCCTGCGGTTCGGCTCGGGATGGGCCTATCGGTCGCGCTGCAGGGATTCGAGGACGCGGTCATCCGTCGAGACTGCGCGTGGCCGCCGAAGCGCGTCCCGATCTTGCATTCACACTCTCGTCGTCGCGGACGTCCGGTGAGCCTTGAGACCTGATCTCCCAAGGCTTCCAAACGCTCACATGAAAACGCCCCGACCTTTTCAAGAGGTCGAGGCGTCGATCGTTTGAGGCAAGGGGCAGAGTCCGGCTAGCTGCGGCGGCCGAGGGTCAGGTCGCGCTCGATATCGAAGCCGGCGCCAAGGCGCATCTTGTAGACCTGATAGTTCTCCATCACGCGTTGGACGTAGTTGCGCGTCTCGGTGAAGGGGATCAGTTCGACCCAGTCCACCACCTCGTCGATCGACTTGCGGCGCGGGTCCCCGAAGCGGTCGATCCACTCGCGGGCGCGGCGGGGGCCGGCGTTGTAGGCCGCGAAGGTGAGGATGTAGGACCCGTCGAAGTTCGAGATCTGCTGGCCGAGATACTGGGTGCCGAGCAGCGTGTTGAACGAGACGTCGTTCTGGAGCTTGGAGTCGGAATAGGAAAGCCCGGCGTTCTTGGCGAGGCTGCGGCCCGTCGCCGGCATCACCTGCAGGAGGCCGAGCGCGCCGACCGGCGATTTGGCGGTCGGGTTGAAGGCGCTTTCCTGACGCGCGATCGCATAGGCCAGCGCCTTGCCGGACGCCGAGATGTTGGCGCTCGCCGGGATGACGCCGACTGGGAAGGCGAGGGCGGGCGCGTCGACGCCGCGCGAATAGGCCGCCTTGCCGACGCCGAGCGCCAGGCTGTGGTCACCGCGTTTCTCGGCCATCGAGGCGAGGATCGCGAGTTCGCCGGGGCTGTTCAACTCGTCCGCCAACGCCTTATAGAGGCTGTCGGCGCGCCAGGCGGAGCCGATCGATTCCAGCCGCTTGATCGCCTGCACCGCCTCGCGGTTCTCGAACGCGCGGCGCTCGCCGGCCGAGGGCGAGGGATAGCTGATCTCGCCGGGCGAGCGCCCGAGCTTGGCGGCCGCAAGCTGACCATAGTAGGTCGCGCCAAAGCGCGCCGCCCGTGCGTAGAGGTCACGCGCGTTGCCGCCGCCGCCGGCCTCGGCCGCGCGGCCCATCCAGTAGTAGGCGCGCGACTGCGTGAGGGGCCGCGATGAAATCTGGCTGATGCGGGCAAAGTGCTTGGCGGCCGTGGACGGGTCGTTGAGATAGCGCAGCGCGTACCATCCCGAATGGAACTCCGCCTCCACCGCCTCGGTCACGCCTTCCGCCGAATGAGCGGCGACGAGACGATAGGCGGCCTTGCGCTCGCCCTTCTCGAGCAGCATGCGCGAGATGATGCGGCGCTCGTTCCACCAGGCGTCGCCGTCGACGAGCGAAGCGCGGTCGCGTGGCGCCTTTTCCAGAATCGCGGCGGCTTCGAGGATGCGGTCCTTCTTGCGAAGGTTCTCGGCGGCCGTGAACAGGTAGCTCGGATCGGACTTCAGGCTCGGATGCACGGCGGCCAGAAGCAGATCGGCGTTGCCCGCGCCCTGGATCGAGGCCGCGCGCGCCTTGAACAGGGACTCGGCGCCCGCCATCGTCGCAACGCGCGACGCGTCGCCGACGCGGTCGGCATAGAGCAGCTTGTCCATGCGATACTTGTGGTCGGCGCGGGTCAGGAGCGTGCCGAAGGTCGTCAGCATGCGCTGCTCGAGCGCCTTGTCGAGACGGTCGTTGCGCCAGGAGTGGACAATCAGTTCCTTCGCCTTGCCGGCCTGGCCGAGCGCCAGATAGGCCTGCGCGAGCGCCATCGCGCCCTCGGGGGTCTGCGGGCGGTCGCTGGCGAAGGCCGACACGACGTCGCGCGCCGGCATCGGGTCGCGCAGCAGGGCGCGCTCGAGATTGGCGCGGATCGTCGACATGCCGGGCCAGCCGCGCAGTTCGATCGCGGTGTGGGCGATTTCGGCCGCCGGCACGTCGCTGGTGCCGCGCAGCGCGATCGCCCAAGACATGATGTGCCGGTCGAGCGAGCCGGGCGCCATGCCCTCGCGGATCGCGAGCGCGCGGCGGATGTCGCGATGCGTGGCGTCGAGACCGGTCTGCAGATCGCCGCGCATCGGGGTGACGCTGGAGGCACGCGCGCCCATCGCGGCGATCGATGACGTGAAGGCCATCGCGTCGGCGGGCGAGGAGGGTGCGGCGCCGGCAGCGCTCGGGGTCGGCGCGCGGCGCACCAGCGGGTTGGCCGACGGGGCAGGCTGCGGCGTGCCGAAGCGACCGGCATCCGGCTCGGCCTCCTTGCGGCCGAAGAGCTTCGGCATCTTCATTTCGGGAAGACCCAGCCGCGGCATCTCGAACGAATTAACGGGTGCCGTTCCAGTGAGCAGCACGGAGAGGAGGACCGGCACGATCAGGGCCTTGGCGCGGGTCGAATGGGTCATGGGGCCTCCTGCTGCAATGCTGCCACACGTTCGCGGCCGACCGCGCGCATGGTTGATCAAAGCTTGCCTGATCGCGGTGAAGAAGGCGTAAACCCTTCTCGGGCCCGATCATGCCCTTCGCTTGTTTCGCGGACATGGCTTCTTTATGGTGCGCCCGTCCGCGCGGACGATCGGTCACGGGCCGGTCGTCCGACGAGCGGCGCGGGCGCGATACGCCCGCCGCCCGACCCGAGCACGCCCGACGTCGCTTCGGCACCATTATCCGCACGTCGACGGGAGTGACGACATGACCTTCAAGGGTTCGATGACGGCCCTGGTAACGCCGTTCGCCGAGGACGGCAGCCTCGACGAAGCCGCGTTCCGCGCCCTGGTCGAATGGCAGATCGCCGAGGGCACGCACGGCCTCGTGCCGGTCGGCACCACGGGCGAAAGCCCGACCCTGACGCATGACGAGCACAAGCGCGCGGTCGAGATCTGCGTCGAGACGGCGGCCGGCCGCGTGCCGGTCATCGCGGGCGCCGGCTCCAACAACACGGTCGAGGCGATCGATCTCGCGCGCTTTGCCGAGAAGGCCGGCGCCGACGGGATTCTTGTCGTCACGCCCTACTACAACAAGCCGACGCAGCGCGGCCTCTACGAGCATTACGCCGCGATCGCGCGCGCGGTCTCGACGCCGATCATCATCTACAACATCCCGCCGCGCTCGGTGGTCGACATGACCCCGGAGACGATGGGGCGCCTCGCGCACGACTTTGCCAACATCGTGGGCGTGAAGGACGCGACGGCCAAGCTCGATCGCGTTCCCGAGCAGCGCATCACCTGCGGCAAGGATTTCATCCAGCTGTCGGGCGAGGATGCGACCGCGCTCGGCCACATCGCCCATGGCGGGCGCGGCTGCATCTCGGTGACCGCCAACGTCGCGCCCCGCCTGTGCTCGGAGTTCCAGGAGGCGTGCCTTGCCGGCGACTTCGCCAAGGCCCTCGACTACCAGGACCGCCTGATGCCGCTGCACAAGGCGATCTTCATGGAGCCGGGCGTCTCGGGCACGAAGTACGCCCTGTCGCGCCTCGGCAAGGGGCGCAATCGCGTCCGCCTGCCGCTGGTCCCGGTGGAGGCCGCGACGCAGGACGCGATCGACGCGGCGCTCCGCCATGCCGGCCTTCTGAATTGATCCAGGGGCCCTTGCGGCCCATCTAAGGGGACGGCGCCGGCTTCCGGCGCGTCCTCCTCCATACCGGGCGCCCCGATCCTCATGGCCAAGTCGCCGAAGTCCAAGTCCAATATCGCTGCCGAAAACCGCAAGGCACGCTTCAACTACGAGATCATCGACACGCTGGAGGCCGGTCTCGTGCTGACGGGGACCGAGGTCAAGTCGCTGCGGCTCGGCAAGGCGATGATCGCCGAGTCCTATGCCACGGAGGAGGACGGCGAGATCTGGCTGATCAACTCCTACGTGCCGGAATACCTGCAGGCCAATCGCTTCAACCACGAGCCGAAGCGCCGGCGGAAGCTCCTCGTCCACAAGACGCAGCGCAATCGGCTGGCCGGGGCGGTACAGCGCGACGGCATGACGCTCGTGCCGCTGAAGATCTACTTCAACGACCAGGGCCGCGCGAAGCTGGAACTCGCCGTCGCCAAGGGCAAGAACGCGCCCGACAAGCGCGAGTCGATGAAGGAACGCGACTGGAACCGGCAGAAGCAGCGCGTCATGAAGGAAGCCGGCCGGGACTGACGTCGGCCCTTGCACTCCGCGAGGCGAGGGGTAACCTTGCCGGACGATGCCGGGGAGGGCTGAGCGATGACCGACCTCAACAGTCTGCCGGAAGGTCTTGAGCCGCCGACCGACGAAGGCGGCGCTGCTCATCTCGTCGGGCGGAGACTGCCGTCCGTCGCCCTGCCGTCGACGGCCGGGGGGCGTGTCGATCTCGGCGGTCTCAAGGGCCTTGTCGTCCTCTACGCCTACCCGATGACCGGTCGTCCCGGCGCACCGCTGCCGGGTGGCTGGAACGAAATTCCGGGTGCGCGGGGCTGCACGCCGCAGGCCTGTTCGTTCCGCGACCATTGGCAGGAGCTGCGCGAACTCGGCGTCTCAGCCGTCTTCGGCGTTTCCACCCAGACCACCGCCTACCAGCGGGAAGCCGCCGAGCGCCTGCACCTGCCGTTTCCGCTCCTGTCGGATACGGATCTCTCGCTGCAGGAGATGCTGGAACTGCCGACCTTCGAGGTGGACGGGGATACGCTTCTGAAGCGTCTCACCCTGATC
Source organism: Aureimonas phyllosphaerae (assembly GCF_900113065.1). Lineage (GTDB taxonomy): Bacteria > Pseudomonadota > Alphaproteobacteria > Rhizobiales > Rhizobiaceae > Aureimonas > Aureimonas phyllosphaerae. The sequence continues at coordinate 210,224 of NZ_FOOA01000001.1, read as the reverse complement.
GCGCGCGACGGCGAGATCGTGGCGGCCCTCTATCCCGTCTTCCCGCCCGACCGCAGCGCAGCGGACGTCATCGGCTGGCTGCGCAGCCACGCCGGTGCGGGGCGGCACGCGACGCATTGATCGGCTGACGGGTTTAAGACTCGATCCTGTCGCGCCGGACTGACGAAGCGAGAGGTCTGAAGGATTGCTTGCTGCGATCGCGAGACTTCGCGCCGACCGTCGACCGCTTCCTTCACGCGCCCCGGCTACCCTCAGAGGGCAAGTCAGGGAGTTGGCCATGCCGGTCGTCGATGTGAGATTGTTAGCTGCACCGGCCTTTTCGCTGTCGATCGGCGTCGACGGCGTGATGCGCTACGCCGGGGTGAACGACAGCCTCTGCCGCCTGACGGGTCTCGATGCCGCCGATCTCGTCGGGCGAACTCCGTCGGAATGCCTCTCCTCGGAGATCGCCGCGCATGTCGAGACGCAGTACCGGCACTGCCTGAAGCTCGGCTCGATCTACGAGTACGAGGAGCATCTCGATCTGCCGGGCGGGGCGAAATGGTGGCGTACCGCGCTGTCGCCGATCCTCGATCCGGCGACGGACACTGCGACCGGCCTGTTCGGCATGTCGTCCGACATCACGGATCGAAAGCGCGACGAGCTGGAATTGCGCAGCGCGGCGTTCAAGGACCCGTTGACCGGCATCTGCAACCGCCGCCGCTTCGACCGCGACCTGGATCTCGCCGTATCCGGCGCACTCGAGGCGGGCCGCATCTTCGCTCTCGTGCTGGCGGACGTCGATCGGTTCAAGCCGATCAACGACACCTATGGCCATGCGGCGGGCGACACCGTGCTTCAGGAACTGGCAGGCCGGCTGGCGAAGGGCATCCGCTCCACCGACCGTCTGGCACGCATCGGCGGCGACGAATTCGCCGCGATCCTCTGGGTCGACAGCGAGGCGGCGACCGACGAGGCGATGCAGCGCCTGCGGTTCCATCTCGACGAGCCGATGCGGGTCCAAGACCGCGCCATGAGGGTCGGCATGAGCTTCGGCACCGTCCTCTGGCGGCCGGGCATGACGACGGCGGGCATTCTGGCCGAAGCCGACCGTGCCATGTATCGCGAGAAACGGGCGATCGCGGCCTGATTCGCCGCTTGGGGGCGACCCGATACCGCCGACGCGTTCTGCGATCGGGGCCCGGACCCTTGCTCGATCCGTCCTCCGCCCAAAAATGGGGGAGTTGAAGGCGCCGAGCGCTCGGGCGCCGCGGAGATCGAGACGATGGCCTTGCCGACATGGGCGGAGATCAGGAAGCGGTGGCTGACGCGCGCCCTCGTCCTGCGGTCCGTGCCGGTCGGGGTCGTGATCCTCGCCGGCGTCATCGCCACGACCTGGACCCATTCGCTGCTCGATGACCACCGCGACCTCGTGGTCCACACCTACCGCGTGATCGACAACACCAAGGATCTCCTCATCGCGCTCGACGATGCCGAGACGGGCGAGCGCGGGTTCCTGATCAGCGGCGAGCGACGCTTCCTCGACCCCTACGAGAAGGCGCTGGATCGGATGGAGCCGATCCGCACCCAGCTGCGACAACTGATTTCCGACAATCCCTCGCAGATTGCGCGGACCGACCATTTGAGCCTTCTGGTCGACCGGAAGCTCGCGGAACTCGCCGAGTCCGTCACCCTCTATGAGCAGGTGGGCTTTCCCGCCGCGCAGAAGCAGTCCGTCGCGATGATGGAGCGCGCGACGATGGACGAGATCCGGCGTGTGATCGGCGACATCACCGAGACGGAGAAGGCGCTTCTCGCCACGCGGGACGCCTTGGTGGACCGCGACGAGAACCGGGTGCGCCTCGTCGCGATCCTCATCGCGCTCGCCTCGCTCGTGGTCCGCACCGGTGTCGAGTTCCACCTCGCGCGCTGGGAACGCAAGAAGCGGCTGACCCTGCCGCCGGCCTCCGTCGCCCGCTAGCCGAGCCGCGCCCGCGCCTTTTCGAACACGGCCTCGAACATGGCCGGCGTCAGGACGCCGGTGTTCGTGTTGTAGCGCGAGCAATGGTAGCTCGACACGATCGTATAGCCGCCGGCCTCATGCTCGCCGCCATGGCTGAAGGGGGCATCCTTCAGCCGGACCCCGAGGGCCCGCAGCGTCGAATCGTGGGCGATGCGGCCGAGCGTGACGAGGACGCGAAGGCGCGGCAGGGCGTCCAGTGTCGGGGTCAGGAAGCGGCGGCAGGTGTTGATCTCGGCGCCCGTCGGCTTGTTCTCCGGCGGCACGCAGCGCACAGCATTGGTGATCGCCGCGCCGCGGAGTTCGAGGCTGTCGTCCGGACGCGCTTCGAACTCGCCCGTCGCAAAGCCGTACCGCTTCAGCGTCGCGTAGAGGAGGTCGCCGGCATAGTCGCCAGTGAACGGACGACCGGTGCGGTTGGCACCGCGAACGCCGGGTGCGAGGCCGACGACTAGAAGCTCGACCGTCTCGGCGCCCTCGCGCGGCAGGAACGTGTCGACCGGCGCATTGTACCAGTCCGGCTCTCGTGCCTGCCATTCATGGCGGAAGGCCGCGAGCCGCGGGCAGAGGGGGCAGTCGGCCGGCGGCGTCGCGCCGGGCAGGGATGGGGAATGGACGGGGGGCACGATCAGACGTCGCCGTCGTCGCGGCGATCCGCTTCGCCTTCGGAGCGGCGGGCGAGGCGGGCTTCGCGCTCGGCCTGACTGCGGGCGATCTCGGGTTGCAGCGTGCGCAGCTCGATGAACGTGTCGGCCTGCCGGCGCAGGTCGTCGGCGATCATCGGCGGCTGCGTCGCGAGCGTCGAGACGACCGACACCTTGCGCCCCTTGCGCTGCAGCGCTTCCACCAGCGAACGGAAGTCGCCGTCGCCCGAGAAGATCACGAAATGCTCGATGGTCTCGGCAAGCTCCATCGCGTCGACCGCGAGCTCGATGTCCATGTTGCCCTTGATGCGGCGACGCCCGAGCTGGTCGGTAAACTCCTTGGCCGGCTTGGTCACGACGCGATAGCCGTTGTAGTCGAGCCAGTCGACCAGCGGTCGGATCGAGGAATATTCCTGATCCTCGATGAGGGCGGTGTAGTAGTAGGCGCGCACGAGATTGCCGCGCCCCTGAAAGGCGACGAGCAGCTTCTTGTAGTCGATGTCGAAGGCGAGGGCGCGCGAGGCGGCATACAGATTGGCGCCGTCGATGAAGAGGGCGATCTTCTCGCGGGGTTCGAACATGGCGGCCTTTGAACGGGATCGGCGCGGGAGACGATCCGTCCCGCATCACCCTGAAGAATAGGACGCGGGCGGGGCAAAGGCCAGCCGAACGAACGAATGGCGCGGCCTTCGCGCGCGAACCGGGCGGCTGTCCCCTTGTGCTTCCAAAGTCAAGAGGCTACACGAGGCCCTTCAGCTTACTGCGTCCGTTCCCAAGGAGACAGGCATGGCCCGCGTCACCGTAGAAGATTGCGTCGATAAGGTCGAGAACCGGTTCGAGCTCGTCCTGCTCGCCAGCCATCGCGCGCGCCAGATCGCGCAGGGCCAGCCGATCACGGTGGACCGCGACAACGACAAGAACCCGGTCGTGGCCCTTCGCGAGATCGCCGACGAGACGCTCTCGCCCGACGACCTCAAGGAAGACCTGATCCACTCGCTGCAGAAGCATGTCGAGGTGGACGAGCCCGAGCCGCAGGCGCCGGTCGCCGGTGCGATCGTCGACGCGGGTTCGGAAGGCACCACGACCACGGCGGCCGACGACGACGACAACATCGCCTTCGACCGCATGTCGGAAGACGATCTCCTCTCGGGCATCGAGGGGCTCATTCCGCCGGAGAAGAACGACGATTTCTGACACGCGGAGGGCATCGAGCCCTTCCGGTTTTGCCGCAACGCAACCTATATTGAAGGGGCGCCCGCCGATCCGGCCGGGCGCCCTTTCTTTTTTGCGCTAGCGGAGCAGGCATTCGGGCATGATGCGGCAGTACGAACTCGTCGAGCGTGTGGCGGCCTACAAGCCGAACCTCGACGAGGGCCTTCTGAACCGGGCCTATGTCTATGCGATGCAGAAGCACGGTGCGCAGAAGCGCGTGAACGGCGATCCGTACTTCTCGCACCCGCTGGAAGTCGCCGCGATCCTGACCGAGCTGCATCTCGACGAAGCGACGATCGCGACCGCTCTCCTGCACGACACGATCGAGGACACCGACGCCACCCGCAAGGAACTCGATCAGCTCTTCGGGCAGAAGATCGGGACGCTGGTCGAGGGCCTGACGAAAATCCGGCGGCTCGACCTCGTTTCGCGCAAGACCGCGCAGGCCGAGAACCTGCGCAAGCTGCTGCTGGCGATCGCCGACGACATCCGCGTCCTCCTCGTCAAGCTCGCAGACCGGCTGCACAACATGCGCACGCTTCATCACATGAAGCCGGAGAAGCGCGCGCGCATCGCCGAGGAGACGATGGAGATCTATGCGCCGCTCGCCGGGCGCATGGGCATGCACGACATGCGCGAAGAACTGGAGACGCTGTCGTTCCAGTATCTCAACGCCGAGGCCTTCGCGACGGTCACCGAACGGCTCGCCGAGCTCCGCGAGCGCCACTCCGGGACCATCGCCCAGATCGAGGAGACGCTGACGGCGCGCCTCAGCGAAAAGGGCATCGCCGCCCGCGTGTCCGGCCGGCAGAAGAAGCCCTATTCGGTCTTCAACAAGATGCAGCGCAAGGCGCTGTCGCTCGAGCAGCTGTCGGACATCTTCGGCTTTCGCGTCATCGTCGCCGACGAGGAGGACTGCTACCGCACGCTCGGCATCGTGCATCGCACCTGGCCGCTCGTACCCGGCCGCTTCAAGGATTACATCTCGATCCCGAAGCAGAACGGCTACCGTTCGATCCACACCACGATCGTCGGACCGTCGCGCCAGCGCGTGGAGCTGCAGATCCGCACGCGCTCGATGCACCACGTCAACGAGTACGGCATCGCAGCGCACGAGCTCTACAAGGACGGGCAGGTCGCGCTGTCGACCGAGTCGGAAGCCTATTCCTGGTTGCGGCGCACGATCGAGATGCTGTCCGAAGGCGACACGCCCGAGGAGTTCCTCGAGAACACCAAGCTCGAGCTGTTCCAGGACCAGGTCTTCTGCTTCACGCCGAAGGGGAGGCTGATCGCGCTGCCGCGCGGGGCGACGCCGATCGACTTCGCCTATGCCGTCCATACCGACGTCGGCGACACCTGCGTCGGCTGCAAGATCGACGGGCGCATCATGCCGGTGGTGACCGAACTCACCAACGGCGACGAGGTCGAGATCATCCGTTCCAAGGCCGCGACGCCGCCGCCGGCCTGGGAGAGCGTCGCAGTGACCGGCAAGGCGCGCTCGGCGATCCGCCGCGCGGCGCGCAATGCGATCCGCAAGCAGTATTGCGGCCTCGGGCAGCAGATCCTTGAGCGCACCTTCCACCGTGCGGGCAAGACCTTCACCCGCGACGGGTTGAAGCCCTACCTCGCCAAGGTCGGTTTCCGCGAGCTCGACGATGCGCTGGCCGCCGTCGGGCGGGGCGAGTTGTCCTCGGCCGACGTCTTCCGCGCGGTGCATCCCGACTTTCAGGACAGCCGCGCGGCGAAAAGCGTGCTGCACGCGGAGAAGGACGGCTGGTTCAACATCCGTTCGGCGATCGGCCTCGTGTTCCGCGTGCCCGAGGAGGCCGGCGACGAGAGCCTCGTGCAGCTCCCGATCCGCGGTGCCGTCGGCGACCTGCCGGTGCGCTTCGGGCCGGACGGCGCGGTGCCGGGCGACCGGATCGTCGGCATCTTCGAGCCGGGCAAGGGGATCACGATCTACCCGATCCAGTCTCCGGCGCTGATGGATTTCGACGATTCGCCGAACCGCTGGATCGACGTTCGCTGGGACCTCGACGCGGAGACGACGGCGCGTTTTCCGGCCAAGATCCGCGTCGCCGCGTTGAACGAGCCGGGGACGCTGGCCGAGATCGCCGAGACGATCGCACTCAACGACGCCAATATCCACAACCTTTCGATGACGCAGACGGCCCCGGACCTCACGACCATGGTGCTGGATCTGGAGGTCTGGGACCTGCAGCACCTGACGCGCACGCTCAATCAGTTGCGCGCGAAGACTTGCGTCACGGATGCCATTCGTGTGAACGGCTGATCTCCGAAGGCATACCCCCTGAGGCAGGAACCGTCGGACATGCAGACCGAAGACGTCATCGAGATCTTTCGCAAGGCCGGCGCCTATCTCGAGGGACACTTCATCCTGACCTCGGGACGCCGCAGTCCGGTCTTCCTGCAGAAGGCGCGGGTGTTCATGTACCCGCAATACACCGAGACGCTGTGCAAGGCGCTCGCCGTGAAGCTGCGCGATGCAGTCGACGGGCCGATCGACTATATCGTCGGCCCCGCCGTCGGCGGGTTGATCCCGTCCTACGAGACCTCGCGCCACCTCGGCGCGCCGTCGATCTACGTCGAACGCGAGAACGGCGTCTTTCGCCTGCGCCGGTTCGAGATCCCGCGCGGGGCGCGCGTCGTGATCGTCGAGGACATCGTGACCACGGGCCTGTCGATCCGCGAGACGATCGAGTGCCTGAAGGAACTCGGCGCCGAGGTGCTGGCAGCCGCGTGCGTCGTCGACCGGTCGGCCGGTAAGGTCGACGTCGGCGTGCCGCTGGTGTCGCTGGCCGAGTACGAGGTGCCGAGCTACGCGCCGGACGAATTGCCGCCCGAGCTTGCCGCAATTGCGCCCATCAAGCCCGGTAGCCGCTCGCTCTAGCTCCGTCCCCCGGCACGGGCCGGAGGGCAGGGCGACCGCCGTTCCGCTCCCACGGGTGCCGCTCGTTCCAGGAACCCTTCGCCTCATGCTGTTCAGGCGTCGCCAGCCAGAAACCTTCTCGCAGAAGCTGCGCCTCGCCCTGTGGCCGCGCCGCTCGTGGCGGCGCTCGCTCCTCTACATGAAGAAGCGCGTGCTCCGGCTGCGCGCGACGCCCCATGCGATCGCGGCGGGCGTCGCGGCCGGCGTCTTCGCCACGTTCACGCCGCTTCTCGGCTTCCACTTCGTGATGGCCTTCGTGATCGCCTACCTCGCCCGCGGCAGCCTGCCCGCCGCCGCGCTCGGATGCCTGATCGGCAATCCGTTGACCTATCCGCTGATCTGGGGCGCGACCTACGAGGCGGGACGCTTCCTGACCGCCGCCGAGATCCCGGACGGTCGCGCGCCGGAAAGCCTCGGCGCCGCGCTTTCGCACGGCGATATCGCCGCGATCTGGGGGCCGTATCTCAAACCCATGCTGATCGGCTCGATCCCGCTCGGCCTCTTCTTCGCGCTGGTCTCCTACGGGCTGGTTCTGGTCGGCGTGCGCAGCTTCCAGGCCGCCCGCGCGCAGAAGGCCGGCGGCGCGCCCGCCGCGGAGCCCGCCCCATGATCGTCGGCATCGGCAGCGATCTCATCGACATCCGCCGCATCGAGAAGACGCTGGAGCGCCACGGCGCGCGATTCACGGACCGCGTCTACACGCCGGTCGAGCGCGCCAAGTCCGATCGGAGGGCCCAGCGCGCGGCGTCCTACGCCAAGCGCTTCGCCGCCAAGGAAGCCTGCGCCAAGGCGCTCGGCACCGGGCTGTCGCAGGGCGTCTTCTGGCGCGACATGGGCGTCGTCAACCTGCCGGGCGGCAAGCCGACGATGGCGCTGACCAACGGCGCGGCCGCGCGGCTCCAGTCCCTGATGCCAGCGGGGCACCGCGCGGTGATCCACGTCACCATCACCGACGACTTTCCGCTCGCCCAGGCCTTCGTGATCATCGAGGCGCTGCCGGAGGGGGCGTGACGGGCGGCAAGCCCGTTGCCCAAACGTATACAAGACATTACTAGAGCCGGGGTGCGGCCGAGGGTGCCCACGGCAACCGGGAACGAAAAGCGCATGGTCGATCGCGCCGTCAGCAAGGACAAGGGTGGCTTCGGGGAGACGGTGAAGGTCGTCGTCCAGGCGCTTCTGCTTGCGCTGGTCATCCGCACCTTCCTGTTCCAGCCCTTCTCGATCCCCTCGGGCTCGATGATGCCGACCCTCCTGATCGGGGACTACCTCTTCGTCTCGAAGTGGTCCTACGGCTTCTCGAAGTATTCCTTTCCCTTCTCGCCCGACCTCTTCGACGGCCGCATCCTGGGCTCGAGCCCAGAGCGCGGCGACATCATCGTGTTCCGCAAGCCGAACGAAGTGCAGACGGACTACATCAAGCGTCTCGTCGGCCTGCCGGGTGACCGGGTCCAGATGCGCGACGGCGTGCTCTACATCAACGGCCAAGCCGTGCCGAAGGAGCCGGACGGCTTCTTCACCAGCGAATCGGGCGCGCAGATCCCGAAGTACCGCGAGACGCTGCCGAACGGCGTGACCTACGACACGCTCGACGCCGAACCGAACTCGGTCGGCGACAACACTCGCGAGTTCGTGGTGCCGGCCGACCACTATTTCATGATGGGCGACAATCGCGACAACTCGCTCGATAGCCGCTTCGACGTCGGCTACGTGCCGTTCGAGAACCTCGTCGGCAAGGCGCAGGTGATCTTCTTCTCGATGGAGAACGACGCGTCGCCGCTGCAGGTGTGGGAATGGCCGTCCAGCCTGCGGCCGAGCCGCATCCTGACATGGCTCGGGTAAAGGGCGGCGCCGACGCTCTCGACCGGCTCGAGGCTCGGCTCGGCCTCACGTTCGCCGACCGCGCCCGCCTTCAGCGCGCGCTGACCCATTCCAGCCTCAAGCGCTCGCCGACGGACGCGAGCTACGAGCGGCTGGAATTCCTCGGCGATCGCGTGCTCGGCCTCGTGATCGCGCAGAAGCTGTTCGAGACGCATCCGAAATCGGACGAAGGCGACCTGTCGCTGCGGCTGAATACCCTCGTCTCGGCGCAGACCTGCGCGGCGATCGCCGACGAGATCGGTCTGGCCGAGTTCATCCGTCACGGGTCCGACCTCAAGCGCGCGGCGGCCGGCAAGAACCGCTCGATCCGCGCCGACGTGGTCGAGTCGCTGATCGCCACGATCTATCTCGAGCACGGGCTGGAGACCGCCCGCGCTTTCGTCCTCAAGCGGTGGGCACCGCATCTCGAAGGACCTCAGGTCGCCCGGCGCGATCCGAAGACCGAGCTTCAGGAATGGGCCCACAAGCGCGCCGGTGCGCCGCCCGTCTACGAGTTGCTCGACCGCTCGGGGCCGGACCATGAGCCTGTCTTCACCGTGCGCGCGAGCGTCGAAGGCGTCGAGCCCACGGAGGGGAAGGGCGCGTCGAAGCGTGTTGCCGAGCAGCGCGCCGCCGAGGCTATCCTCCTGCGCGAAGGCGTCTGGACGGCGGAAACCGCCTGACTTGCGCCCGGCCCTGCGCCGGGCGATCCTCTATCATCGGCGCGTTTCGCGCCAAGACCTGCGAGCCATGATTTGACCGACACCGACCAGACGCCCGACGCCGAGACCCAGACGACCGAGCCGCAGGGGCCGACCCGGTCGGGCTTCGTCGCGTTGCTCGGCGCGCCGAACGCCGGCAAGTCGACGCTCGTCAACCAACTCGTCGGCACCAAGGTCTCGATCGTCACCCACAAGGTGCAGACGACCCGCGCCCTCGTGCGCGGGATCGCCATGCGCGACCGCACGCAGATCGTCTTCGTCGACACGCCCGGCGTCTTCAACCCGAAGCGCCGGCTCGACCGTGCGATGGTGAAGACCGCCTGGGGCGGCGCCAAGGATGCCGATATCGTCCTGCCGATCATCGATGCCGATCGCGGCCTCAACGACGAGGTGCAGGCGATCCTCGACCGCCTCGCCGAGGTGAAGCAGCCGAAGGTGCTGCTGCTCAACAAGGTGGACCGCATCAAGCGCGACCGACTGCTGGGGCTGACGCAGGAGATCACCGCCAAGGCCGAGTTCGAGCGCGTCTTCATGATCTCGGCGCTGACGGGGTCCGGCTGCGACGACCTGATGGACTTCCTCAGCCAGCGCCTGCCGGAAGGGCCGTGGTACTATCCGGAGGACCAGATCTCCGACCTACCGCTGCGCCAGCTCGCGGCCGAGATCACGCGCGAGAAGCTCTATCTGCGCCTCCACCAGGAACTGCCCTATTCCTCGACCGTCGAGACCGAACTCTGGGAGCAGCGGCCGGACGGCTCGGTGCGCATCGAGCAGACGATCTATGTCGAGCGCGACAGCCAGAAGGCGATCGTTCTCGGGCACAAGGGCGAGACCGTGAAGGCGATCGGCTCGGCCGCGCGCAAGGAGATTTCCGAAGCCGCCGAGCAGAAGGTGCACCTCTTCCTGTTCGTGAAGGTGCGCGAGAACTGGGGCGATGATCCTGAGCGATACCGCGAGATGGGGCTCGACTTCCACAGCTGACGGGACGTGCGGTCCGGTCCCGCGATCCCTATATAACGGGTCTGTCGAAACCGGATCGAGTCGCCGCTGCCGCATGGAATGGCGTGAAGAAGGCATCGTCCTCGGCGTCCGTCGCCAAGGCGAGACGAGCGTCGTCGCGGAGGTGATGACGCGCTCGCGCGGGCGTCATCTCGGCCTCGTCCGCGGCGGCCGCTCGCGCCGGCTTCAGCCCGTGCTTCAGCCCGGCAACACGGTGGACGCGACCTGGCGGGCGCGTCTCGACGAGCATCTCGGCTTCATGACGGTGGAGCCGGTGCATCTGCGTGCCGCGCGGCTGATGGAAAGCGCGGTCGGCCTCTATGGCATCCAACTCCTCGCCGCGCATCTGCGGCTTCTGCCCGAGCGCGACGCCCATCCCCGCCTCTTCGACACGCTGGCCCTCATCGTCGAGCATCTCGACGATCCCGTCGCGGCAGGATCGCTGATCCTGCGCTTCGAGATCGCCCTGCTGGAGGAACTCGGCTTCGGTCTCGACCTCGAAACCTGCGCGGCGACCGGCGGGCGCGACGACCTCGTCTACGTCTCACCGAAGTCCGGCCGCGCGGTGAGCCGCGACGCCGGCGAGCCGTGGCGCGACCGGCTCCTGCCATTGCCGGCCTTCCTCAAGGGCGATGTCTCACCCGCTTCGGCCGATGTGGCCGAGGGCTTCCGGATGACGGGTTTCTTCCTCGCCCGCCATGTCTGGGAGCCGCGTGCGATCAAGGAGCCGGATGCCCGCGTCGGTACGCTCGGCGTAATCGCCCGCTCTAGAGCGTCAGCGGAAGGATGAAGGGCGTGCCGGAAAACGCGTCGGCCCCGCGTCCGATCGCGGCGATGGCCGAGACCATGCGACCGCCGCGACCGAGTTTCTCGTCCGCCATCGACACGAGGAGCGGATTGGGCGTCGCGGACGGCGCGCGACGGCGGAGTTCCTGTGCCAGCGCCTCCTCGTCGAGGTCCGGATTGATTGCGATCGCAAGGATATAGGCCGCCGCCGTCGACCGGCTGATGCCGGCCCAACAGTGAACCGCCAGCGGCTTATCGCGATCCCAGCGGCGGCCGAATTCGAGGAGCCGGTCGAGATGGTGCTCGGCCGGATGGGTGAGCCCTTCGGCTGGTGCCGCGATGTCGTTCATGCCGAGGAAGAGGTGACGCTCCGGCGCGATCGTGGAGGGGCGCTCGACCACCGTGTCGGCGTTGATCAGCGTGACCACGTCGGCCGCACCGTGGGCGGCGACCGTGGCGTGCAGGTCGGCGAGCGAGGAGACGACGAGATAGCTCATGGATGGTTCGCCTTGATGCCGACGGACAGGGCTTCGAGGAAGCGGAAGCGTTCGAGATACCGGCGGCCGACCTCGGCCGCAGGCTGGGGCGTAAAGCGTTCGGGCGCGGGGAGAAGGCCGCCCGGCCGCCCGAACAGCGCCTGCGCCTCGGTCGGCTGGAAGCCTGCGAGAAGCTTCGCCTCGAAATAGGCCGACACGCGGTCCGCCGACTTGATGGCGCGCTTGACCGGGGGCGGCAACTCAGCCGGCAGGCCGAAGCGCCGATGCACCGCCGCCTGCAGCCGCGCCTCGACGCCCTTGTAGTCGCCGCCGAGCACGCTCTTGAAGGGCGAGATCATGTCGCCGATCACGTATTCCGGGGCGTCATGCAGGAGCGCGGCCAGCCGCCAGCGCGGATCGGGCTCCTTGGCGCCGACGATCTCCTCGACGATCAGCGAGTGCTGTGCCACGGAGAAGGCGTGATCGCCGGTGGTCTGCCCGTTCCACCGGGCGACGCGCGCAAGCCCGTGCGCAATGTCCTCGATCTCGATATCGAGCGGGGAGGGGTCGAGAAGGTCGAGCCGCCGCCCCGACAGCATCCGCTGCCAGACCCGAGGCGGCTTCGCGGTCCGGGTTGCGCCGGTCGCGCTCATGCCTCGCCGCCGCTGCCGGCTTCGGGAAGGGCGTAGCCGGCCCACGAGGGGACTTCCGCCTCGACCGGAACGCCGTCCGCCGACAGGCTTGCCCCGGCAGCCAGCGCGTCGACCAGTCGGTCGATGCGCACCATGCCGATGCCAAGCCCCACATGGGCCGAGAGAACGGTGCCGATCGTCCGGCCGCCCGCCTCGACGTTGGCGCCCGGCGTCAGGTGACCCTCGGCGCGCAGCACCATGACGCGCCGTCGCGCCGTGCCCCGATGCTGCATGCGCGCCACGACTTCCTGGCCGACATAGCAGCCCTTCCTGAAGGAGACGCCGCCGTTCTGGTCGAGCAGCACGTCGTGCGGGAAGACGTCGGAGCCGGGGAAGTCGCGCTCGGCCTCGGCGATGCCGAGGGAGAGGCGCAGGGCCTCGAAGGCGGCCGGGTCGCCCTCGTCGACGTCCATGCCGTAGGATCGGAACACGCCGGTCGGAAATCGCCGGTCCGCGACGGCACCGGCCGGCCCTTCGCCCGTTTCCCAGAAGACGCCGACGGGTTCGTCGCTCAGGCTGATCGCGACCTTGGCGCGCAGCTTGTAGAGCGTGAGCCGCTTGGCGAGGTCGCTGCGGGCGCCCGCCGCCACGTCGAGCCGCAGCCCGTCGTCGATGCGGCTGAGGAGGAAGTCGAAGAGGATCTTGCCCTGCGGCGTCAAGAGCGCGGCCGGGCGCGCCTCGCCGGGCGCGAGCGCATCGAGATCGGCGGTGACGAGGTTCTGGAGGAAGGGCTCGGCATCCGCGCCGGTGACGTGAAGCGTCGCACGGTCCGAAAGGCGGGCACTCATCATGGCGTTCGTTCCGGGTCTTCGGCCGGCAGGCGCGGCCTTCGATCCCTATGTGCCGATCACCGCGGCGAAGACAAGGTGGTCAGTCGCCGTCGACGAAGAACTCGAAACGGCCCTCGGGCGAAATGCCGACGCGGTAGAAGTCGTAGGAGCCGTTGGCGACCATGCGCTGGTAGTCACCTGCCGTCACCAGCTCGAACAGCTGGACAAGCTGCGGCTTCGACAGCGCGCCGAGATCGACCTGCGTGAAGTAGGGCCAGACATAGATCTCGTTGTCGCCGCCCGGGTCGAGGCGGACATGGCCAGCCTCGAGCGTCTCGAGCAGGATCGCGAGGAGCTCGACGCCTTCGCCGTCGCCAGAAGCCTCCTTGAGCGTCGTGACGGGATCCTGGTCCGGCATCGTCGCGGAGACGACGGTCGGGTCGGCCCCCGTCTGAAAGTAGGGACGCAGCTTTTCGATGTCGCCGGTGCGAGCGACCTCGATCAGCTTGGCGCGAAGGTCGCGCACCGGCTGGGGCAGGTCCGTGTCGCCGTAGACGATCTCAATCGGCGGCACATCGCCCGTCGGCGCGCGCGCGGCGCCCTCGTCGGGCACCACGGCATCGTCGCCGGGTGCCGTCTCGATCGGGCCGGACGGCGACTCCGCGGGCGCGGTCGCGTTGGGAGCAACCGGAACACCGCCCTCGTTTGCAGGCGGCACAGGCGGCTGGCCGTCATCCGGCGTCGTGGCGGGCTGGCCGGGAACCGGCGGCAGCGGCACGGCGACGATACCCTCGCGGCCCGGCGGGACGTTGCCGTCCTCGCCGGTGATCTGCGAGAGCGCGGAGGCCGGCAGGGCGGCGAGCCCGCTACCGGCGAGGATGGTGAACGCGAGGAGGGCGCGCTGGAAACGGGTCATGTCACCATTCGGGCGGACGCTGCCCGTCCTGCCTTACTGGAACGAGCGAACGGCGCGGAACTCGCCGTACTCCACGCGGCGGCGCAGCGCGTCGAGGAGGTCCAGGACCTCGGCTTCGCCGTGATGGCGCACGAGTTCGGTCACGGCCGTCGCCATCGCGGTCTCGGCAAGGATGTCCGCCTCGATGCCGTCGGAGATGCCGTCAGCCCACGCCTCGTTGTGGTATTCGCTCGCGACCTGCTTCTTTTCGGCGACGATCATGTCGTCGAGGTCGGAACCGTGCAGATCGATCATGCCGGATACTCCTTCTTCCGCTGCCCGGTCTGGCCGGTCTCCGGGCGGGGAAGGCGGGTCGCTGTCGCAAACCACCCTCTGAACAAAACGTTAACTTCCGTACCTTGCGCTGATCTCGCGCGAAAGGTCGGCACCTTCCTTGGCATATCTTTCCACGGCCACCGTCGCAGCCGGGGTACACTTGCGGTAGGTCGATTCGAAGGACCGATACCCCTGGTTGAAATGTGCGACCAGGGTTCGCCTGTCGGCCTCTCCGGGCGCCTGCGCCTCGAGGATCGCGTTCATCTTCTCGCGCCACACGTCGGCGTTGGCATCGCCGCAGAGCCCGCGCAGGAAGTGCAGCGAGCCGAGCACCGTGGCAAGGCGCGACAGCGGCTTCATGTAGGGCGCGTTGGAGGGCTTGGCGGCCGGTTCCTCCGCCGCGGGCGTCACCTCGGCGGGAGGCTTGCCGCCCTGCGCGGACGCCGCCCCGCTGCCGAGCGCCAGCGCGATGAAAGCGGTCCCGAGAAGTCGACGAAAATTGTCCGCAACGGCCATGCGGCACGTTTGCAGGCCGATTGGGGTGAATGCAAGACACGCGAAGGACTTGGCCGCGCCTCGCACGCGTTAAGGTTAGCGCACGGCCGCCTCTTCCACGATCGCGGCGAGCCCCGGCGTCGTGCGCCCCTCCGCCTCCATCGCGCGCACGTCGTTCACCGGAAAGAAGCGCGCCTCTTCCGCGTCGTCGGCGGCCTCGACCGCGGCGCCGTTCCACTCGGCCAGCGAGCGGAAGACGGCGATCACGGCATGGGCGTCGTGATCGGGATCGATCGACTCGTGCAGGCGCAGAAGCTCGATCGCCTCAAGCTCGACGCCTGTCTCCTCGCGCATCTCGCGGCGCGCTGCATTCTCCAGCCGCTCGCCGAACTCGACGCGCCCGCCGGGCAGGCTCCAGGCGCCCGCCCAGGGCGCACGGCCCCGGCGCACGAGACAGACCTCGCCTGCACGCAGCAGGCAGACGGAAACACCAAGAAGGGGGCGGCGGGGGCTCATGGCGCGGGAGATAGGGCGAACGGTCGCGCGACGGCAAGACTTGCCGCGCGGCATCGGCTCGCCCATCCTCGCCGCCATGTGCGGACGCTTTGCCCTGACCGCGTCACCCCAGGCGGTGGCGGCGGCTTTCGATCTCGTGTCGGTGGACCCGTTTCCGCCGCGCTTCAACATCGCCCCGACGCAGCCGGTGCTGCATGTGGCGCTCCATCCCGGTCGCGGCGGATACCGGCGCGAGGCCCGCCTCGCGCGCTGGGGATTGATCCCCGGCTGGGCCAAGGATCCCGCGCACCTGCCCCTCCTCTTCAACGCCCGCTCGGAGACCGCCGCCGAGCGCCAGTCCTTTCGTGGCGCGCTGCGCCACCGGCGCTGCCTCGTGCCCGCCACGGCCTTCTACGAATGGCGCCGGGCGGGCGCCGGAAAGCCGCAGCCCTTCCTTGTGCGCCTGGCTGCCGGCGAGGTCGCCGCGTTCGCTGGCCTGCACGAAACCTTTCTCGCCGCGGACGGCAGCGAGATCGACACGGTCGCGATCCTGACCGCCGCCGCGGGCCCGCGCCTGTCCGCGATCCACGAGCGCGCGCCGGTCGTGGTCGCGCCGGACGATTTCGAGCGATGGCTCGACGTGTCCGGCCAGTCCTCCGCCGGCATCCGCGATCTCCTCCATGCCGGACACGTCGACGGCTGGGAAACAGTGCCCGTGTCGGACCGCGTCAACGCGGTTGCCAACATGGGGCCGGAGGTTCAGGACAGGGGGCGGAAGCCGCGGCGCCCGAGAGCCCCGGCCAGCTTTCGTTGTTTCCAGAACCTTCCGACGGACGGACCCCATGAACATCGATCTTCTGAAGCGGCTGTGCGAAACCCCCGGCGTGCCCGGCCACGAGCATCGCGTGCGCGATCTCATCGCCCGGGAAGCCGCCGATCTCTTCGACACGATCGAGACCGACGTGATGGGCTCGCTGGTCTGCACCAGGAAGGGCGAGGGCGAGAACCCCGAGCGCATCGTGCTTGCCTGCCACATGGATGAGATCGGCTTCCTCGTCAGCCACGTGTCCGACAAGGGCTTCGTGCATGTCTCGCCGGTCGGCGGCTTCGACCCGCGCAATCTCTTCTCGCGCCGTGTTCTCGTCTGCACCGACGAGGGCGACTATCGCGGGATCATGATGGCCGAGGGCAAGCCGGTCCACATCTCGGCGCCCGAGGACCGCAAGAAGGTGCCTGAGCCGACCGACTTCTTCATCGACCTCGGCCTCGGCGCCGCGGCGAAGGACAAGGTCCGCGTCGGCGATTTCGTGGTGATGGACGAGCCGCTGGTCGAGATGGGCGAGCGCATCGTATCGAAGGCGCTCGACAACCGCATCGCCTGCTGGCTCGGCCTCGAGATCGTGCGCAAGCTCCTGGCGGACGGACGCAGCCACAAGTGCCAGCTCACCGTCGCCTTCACGGTGCAGGAGGAGGTCGGGCTTCGCGGGGCGCGAACGGTTGCCTACGACCTGAAGCCGCATATCGGCATCGGCATCGACACGACGCTCGCCTGCGACACGCCGGGCGTGCCCGAGCGCGACAAGACGACCGAACTCGGCGCGGGGTTCGGCCTCCATATGAAGGACAACTCCTTCATCGCCGACGGTGCGTTGGTGCGCGAGTTCGAGGCGGTGGCGAAGGAGGAGGGGATCGCCAGCCAGCGTACGATCCTCGCCGGCGGCGGCATGGACGGCGCCTCGCTTCAGCAGGCGGCGTCGGGTGCTCGCGCGATCGGCATCGTGGTCGGCACGCGCTACATCCACACGGTGTGTGAGATGATCGACCGGCGGGACCTTCTGGCGGCGCGCGACGTTCTCGCGGCCTTCCTCTCGCGGCACTGATAAAGCCGCAAACGAGACGAGCCCGCCGCAGGGGCGGGCTCCGAGCGGTTCGATCCGGCTGAGCCGGAGATCCTGCTTTTTCGATCAGTCGCGGGCGTTGACGTTCGCGACGGTCCGCTGCGCGGCGGCCTTGCCGCTCTCGTCCTTGCGACGCGTGGCCTTCGCCGCGAGCACCGCTGCGATGCCGATTTCGCGATAATTGCTGACGAGCTTCGAGTCGCGCTCGCGCTCGGTGCGGGATCGGAAGTTGAATTGCTGCTGGTTCATTGCCGCATGCCTGTGGTGACGTGATGGGCCGAAGAAAGCCGTCCGAATGCGTCTTTCTAGCGGCGCAAATCTGAAAAGACGACGAATCTATACTTAACAAAAGGTTGCCACCGTGACATGTGGCGTGATTGCATCATGCTGCATTGCGCAATAAGGAACGGCACTGCGACGAATACTTAACACAAGCTGAACGGCGGCGGCGGGTTCACCTCGGTTTGAACGGTTTCCGGTTTGGCTGTAGCTCTGCTGCGCTGCCACGACGGCGGCGGACCGAGGACCGACATGACCGACGAGACGCATCGCCTGCACCTCACCAACACGCTGACGCGCCAAAAGGAGGCCTTCCGGCCGCTCGACTGGCGCGAGGGCAGCGTGGCGGAAGCCGACCGGCGGGTGCGCATGTATGTCTGCGGTCCGACGGTCTACGACTTCGCCCATATCGGCAACGCGCGGCCGGTGATCGTCTTCGACGTCCTGTTCCGCCTGCTGCGTCACCTCTACGGCGAGACGCGCGTCGTCTACGCCCGCAACATCACGGACGTCGACGACAAGATCAACGCGCGGGCCGCGCGCGACTTTCCCGACCTGCCGCTGAACGACGCCATCGCGCGGGTTACGGAGAAGACGGCCGCGCAGTTCCACAAGGACGTCGCGGCGCTCGGCTGCCTGCCGCCGACGGTCGAGCCGCGCGCGACCGCCTTCGTCGCGCCGCGCGCCGACGGCCTGCCCGACATGATCGGCATGATCGCGACGCTGATCGAGAAAGGCCACGCCTATGTCGCGGGCGGGGAGGTGCTGTTCGACGTCCAGTCCATGCCGGCCTATGGCGCGCTGTCGCATCGGCGGCTGGAGGACCAGCAGGCCGGCGCGCGCGTGGCTGTCGAGGCGCACAAGAGGAACCCAGCCGACTTCGTTCTGTGGAAGCTGTCGGCGGCCAACGAGCCCGGCTGGGACAGCCCGTGGGGCCGGGGACGGCCGGGCTGGCACATCGAGTGCTCGGTGATGTCGGCGGCCTATCTCGGCCAGACCTTCGACATCCATGGCGGCGGGCTCGACCTCATCTTCCCGCACCACGAGAACGAGATCGCCCAGTCCTGCTGCGCCCACGGCACCGAGCGGATGGCCGAGGTGTGGATGCACAACGGCTTCGTGCAGGTCGAAGGGCGCAAGATGTCGAAGTCGGAGGGCAACTTCGTCACCATCGCGGACGTCCTCGAGACCGACAAGGTCGGCGGGCGGCGCTGGCCGGGCGAGGCCGTGCGGCTTCTGATGCTGAAGACGCACTACCGCGAGCCGATCGATTTCACGGCCGCCAAGCTCGAGGACGCCGTGCGCGAGCTCGACAAGTGGGAACGGCTGGCCCGCGCGGCCGGCGCGGACAAGGCGGACGCGGGCGTGCCGGACGATGCGTTCTTGGAGGCGGCCTGCGACGACCTTTCGCTGGCGTCGGCCATCGCGCGCGTCCACGCCCTCTTCGACGATGGGCGGTCGGTCGAGGCGCTCGCCTCGCTGCGCCTTCTCGGTATCGACCCGGTTCGCGAGCAGGCGCTCAGCGCCGACGTCGCCGCGCGGATCGCGCGCCGCCTCGACCTACTGAAAGCGCGCGACTTCGCCGCTGCGGATGCCTTGCGCGACGAACTCGCCACGGAGGGCGTTCTTCTCAAGGACGGCAAGGACCCCGCGACGGGCGAGCGCGTCACCACCTGGGAGATCCGGCGTTGAGCGAGGCGCGGCGGCAGCTCTATCCGACGATCCAGCCCTACCGTACCGGGCAGTTCGACGTCGGCGACGGGCACATTCTCTACTTCGAGCTGTGCGGAAACCCTGACGGCAAGCCGGTGATCTTCCTGCACGGGGGGCCGGGCAGCGGTTGCAACCCTTCGCACCGCCGGCTCTTCGATCCCGACCAGTACAACGTCCTCCTGTTCGACCAGCGCGGCTGCGGCCGGTCTTCGCCGCTCGGCGCGCTGCACGCCAACACGACGCAGCACCTTACGGAGGATGTCGAGCGCCTGCGTCGCATGGCGGGCTTCGGCAAGGTCATGCTCTTCGGAGGGTCTTGGGGCTCGACGCTGGCGCTCGCCTACGCGCAAACCTATCCCGCCCATGTCAGCGAGATGGTTCTGCGCGGCATCTTCACCGGCCGTCGCGAAGAACTCGACTGGTACTATCGCGAGGGCGCGAGTCGCCTGTTTCCGGACGAATGGGAGCGCTTCCTTGCGCCGCTCGACGAGGCCGGCCGGGCCGACCCGATCGCCGCCTACCGGCCGCTGCTCCTCGATCCCGATCGCAACGTGCGCTCGCGGGCCGCGCGCGCCTGGACAGACTGGGAGGGGCGCACGGTCTCGATGCGCACGCTTCATGATGTGGCGGGGGGCTTCGGCGCGAGCGACCACGCCATCGCCTTCGCCCGGATCGAGAACCACTTCTTCGTCCACGACCTCTGGCTGGAGGAAGGCCAGTTGATTCGCGACGCCGGACGTCTGGCGGGCATTCCCGGCGTGATCGTGCAGGGGCGCTACGACGTGGTGACGCCGCCGAAAACCGCCTGGGATCTTCACAAGGCATGGCCCGGCTCCGAACTCCAGATCGTCGAGGACGCGGGCCACGCCTATTCCGAGCCCGGCACGCTGGACCGTCTGATCCTCGCCACCGACCGGTTCACGCCCCATAACCAGGGGCACGTCCAGCCGGGAAGGAGCGCGCGATCATGACCCTGCAAGCCGAGCCGTCACACACGGGTGGGTGCCAGTGCGGCGCCGTCCGCTTCCGTATCCATGGCAAGATCGGGCGAGCGTCCGTCTGCCATTGCCGGATGTGCCAGAAGGCGTTCGGCGGTCTCTACGCTCCGCTCGTGAACCTCGGCGCGGCCGAGATCGTCTGGACGAAGCGCGAGCCGAAGCGTTTCCGCTCGTCCAATCAGGTATCGCGAGGCTTCTGCCCGGAATGCGGAACGCCGTTGACCTACGAAGCCCCTGACGGTGTGGCGCTCGCGATCGGCGTCTTCGACGACCCGTCCGTGCTGGCTCCGCAGATCCAGTTCGGCATCGAGGGCAAACTGCCCTATGTCGACGGCATCGCGCACTTGCCGGTCCGAAGCAGTGCGGAAGATGCGGGCGGCGACAGCTATCTTGCCGACATCGTCTCCTACCAGCACCCCGATCGCGAGATGCCGGGCGAGGCGTCGGGAGACACGCGGCATCCCTGACGAGGCCGAGCGTCGCATCAGGAAAACGAATGGCAGCCATCAGAGAAACTAAGGTGCGGTGATGGTTGCGGGTTGCTAGAAGCAGGGCACGTTTCCGGATCCCGAGTGCCGCGCCATGCCCAACGCCCCCGCCGAGCCCGCCAGCGGTTACGCCTACGGCATCGCCGCCTATTCGATCTGGGGCCTCGTCCTGCCGCTCTACATGAAGGCGCTGGCGCATGTCCCCTCGATGGAGGTCATGGCGCAGCGCGTCCTGTGGTCGTGGGTGCTGACGCTCGGCATCCTCGCCTTCGGCACGGGCCTCGCAGGTCTGCGGGCCGCGCGCAGCCCGCGCGTGTTCGGAACGCTCGTCCTCACCGCGCTCCTCATCTCGGTCAACTGGGGCGTCTATGTCTGGGCGATCGCGACGGGGCACGGCCTTGATGCCGCGCTCGGCTACTACATCAACCCGCTGATCAACGTCGTGATGGCCGCCGTCTTCCTGCGCGAGCGGCTGACGCGGCTGCAGACGGTGGCCGTCGGCATCGCGGCGGCCGGCGTGATCGTGCTGACGATCGAGAGCGGCGGCCTGCCTTGGGTGTCGCTCGCACTTGCGCTTTCGTTCGCCTCCTACGGTCTCCTGCGCAAGACCGTGAAGATCGGGGCGACCGAAGGCTTCTTTCTCGAAGTGACGATCCTGTTTCTCCCCGCGCTCGCCTTGGCCATCTGGCTGGTGCGGGCCGGGGGCGGTCATTTCGGGATCGGCACCACGGAGACCGCGCTCCTCGTCGGCACCGGCGTCGTCACCGCCGTGCCGATGATCCTGTTCTCGGCCGCCGCGCGCCTCCTGCGCTACACGACGGTCGGCCTTCTCCAGTACATCGCCCCGACCCTGATCACGCTGACCGCGATCTTCGTCTTCGGCGAGCCCTTCGGCGTCTGGCAGGCCGTCGCCTTCGGTTGCATCTGGACTGCGCTCGCGCTCTACAGCTACTCGATCGTCCACGGCCGCCGGGTAGCGGCCGAAGAGACCCTGGCCGCCGAGCCCGCGCGCTGAGGGGCCGCTAGAGCTTCTCAATCACCTCGGCGACGCCCTCGCTTGCGCGCTTGGGGGCCGCCGCTTCTAGGGCGGGCAGGAGGTCCTCGATTCGGTCCACCACGATCGGCTTCACCATGTGGGCCGTGTGGATGAAGCCCGCATCGCGCATATGGTCGAGGAGGGCGGCGAACGGCTCCCAAAACCCGTTGATATTGGCGATCGCGATCGGCTTGGCGTGACGGCCGAGCTGGCTCCACGTCATGATCTCGACGAGTTCCTCGAGCGTCCCGATGCCGCCGGGCAGCGCGACGAAGGCGTCGGCGCGCTCGAACATCAGGTGCTTGCGCTCATGCATGTCCTGCGTGATCACCAGCTCGTCCAGCCGCTTCAGCTCGGACTCGGTCGCCTCCATGTCGATGAGGAAGCGCGGGATGATGCCGGTGACGCGCCCGCCCGCGGCGATCACGGCATCGGACACCGCGCCCATGATGCCGCGCGTGCCGCCGCCATAGACAAGATGCATGCCGGCGCGGCCCATGGCAGTGCCGAGCGCCTCGGCGGACTCGCGGTAGATGGGATCGCGGCCCGAAGACGAGCCGCAATAGACGCAGAGAGATCGAATCGAAGTCATGGGGCCAAGGTCGGTCGAACGGGTTGCAGGGTCAAGCGGTCGAAGGGGTGAAATTGCTGCAGCGCGTCAGCTGCGCGCGTCGATCGCCTCGGCGATCTCGTCGGCCATCCGCAAGGTGCGCAGCGTCAGCGGCACGGCCAGAGCGAAGACAGAGCGATCAAGCCCGCGCGCGGCCTGCGCCTCGCGAATGTCGGCCGCGACGCTGGCAAGCACCGGGACGAAGCGGACGGCAAGACCGAAGGCGAGGCCGACGCGGGCGGGATCGACGCCGATCGCCCGGAGGGGCCGGAGGAGCCACGCGATCGTCTCGGCGATGGCGGAGGGGCGGGTCGTCGCGGTGACGAGCCCGGCGAGGAGCAGGAGGGCCGCAAGTCGCACCCCGTAGAGCGCCGCCTCGTGCCAGCCCGCGAACCAGGCCTGCACGGCGGCGACGAGAAGTACGACGGGCAGGGCGGCGCGCAGGGAACGCGCCGCAAAGCGCCAGCCGAGGCCGGACGCGCCGATCGCTGCGAGTGCCGCCACGAAGGCGAGTGAGGACAACGGCAGGCTCGGAATGACGAAAAGGCCCGTGCCGATCGCCGCGAGCCCCGCGAGCTTCGCGCCGGCCGGCGCCCGGTGCAGCGCGGACGCTCCCGGCCGGTAGAGATCGGCGATCATGCGCCAGCGATCCGCCGGTAGGCGTCGAGGGCATCCCGCGGCGGCGCGTCGCAGACGAGGCGGCCGGCCTCGAACACCAGCACCCGGTCGAAGCCTTCGAGCAATGCGAGATCGTGCGTCACCATGACGACCGGTGTGTCGGCGGCTTCCACCGCAGCCATGACCCGGCGCGTGTTACGCAGGTCGAGAAGCGTCGTCGGTTCGTCGAGCACGAGAAGGCGCGGCTCGAGCACCATGATGCCGGCAAGCGCCACGAGCTGCCGCTCGCCGCCCGACAACTCGTGCACCAGACGCTCGCCGAAGCCGGCGAGGCCGAAGCGGACGAGCGCGGCGTCGACGCGGGGGGCGATCTCGCGCTTCGGCAGGTCGCGGTTCTTCAGCCCGAAGGCGAGGTCTTCCGCGACGCCGGGATAGACGATCTGATGATCGGGGTTCTGAAAGAGGAAACCGACCGCCCGGCGCGCCGCCTTCGGATCGGCGGTCGTGTCGATGCCGAAGACGCGCGCCGTGCCTTCGCTCGGCTTCAGCAAGCCGTTGAGAAGGCGAACGAAGCTCGACTTGCCCGAGCCGTTGGCGCCGACGACGCCGATCCGGCGCTCTGTCAGGCGAAGGTCGAGCCCGGACAGGACGCGCCGCCCTGCGCGATCGAGGGCGACGCCGGAAAGCTCGATCATCCCGCGCGGCGGGCGGTGCGCGTCTCGATCAGCGGGTAGGCCTTCGACACCGTCACGATGATGGCGGCGGCCAGTCCCGCCTTGACGAGATCGCCCGGAATGAAGGCGAGCGAGCCCTTGGCGGCCGTCAGGAGCGGAGTGCCGGTGACCAGCGAGATGCCGGGAATGCCGCAGGCGTAGAGAACCACGATACCGCCGGCCACCGCTGCGAGGAAGGCGGTGACGACGTTCAGCTTCGGCATGAACCGTTCGGTCAGAAGGCCAGTGACGAAGGCCGCCGGCAGCCAGCCGAGGAAGAAGCCGACCGTCGGCCCGGCAAGGACCGCAAGGCCGCCGCGCCCGCCCGACAGGAGCGGCAGTCCGGCGAGCACGATCACGATGAACAGGAGGATCGCGAGCGTGCCGCGGCGGGCGCCGAGGATGCCGCCTGCGAGCATCACGCCCATCGACTGCGCGGTGATGGGGACGTTGATCAGCGGCACCTGCAGCGCCGGGAAGGTTCCCAGAACCGCCATCAGGGCGGCGAATAGGGCGATGAAGACGATGTCGCGAGTGCTCATGCGGTTTTCCCTTCGATCGGGGACGCGAAAACGATGGGGCAGGCTCTTACGCAACGGACGGGTCGCCGTCGAGACGCTGCGTTCAAAGGGCCTCTGCGATCGCGACGTCGAGATAGGCGGCGCGCAGGCGGCGTGCGATCGGGCCCGGCCGACCGTCGCCGACCGCGACGTCGTCGATCTCGACCACAGGCGTCACGAACGCCCCGGCCGAGGTGACGAAGGCCTCGCGTGCGCCCTGCGCCTCCTCGATCGTGAACGGCCGTTCCTCGACATGAAGCCCGAGTTCGCCGGCGACCTTCAGAAGCGCCGCGCGGGTGATGCCGTGCAGGATGTCGTGACCGAGCGCGCGGGTGCGGATCGCGCCGTCGTGGGTGACGATATAGGCGTTGTTGCTGGTGCCCTCGGTGACGGTTCCGTTCTCGACGAACCAGGCGTCGTCCTTGCCCTTCCGCTTGGCCTCCATCTTGGCCATCGACGGATAGAGAAGCTGCACCGTCTTGATGTCGCGCCGGCCCCAGCGAAGGTCGGGCACGGAGGCGACCTTGAGGCCCTGTTCGGCCTCGCGGGTCTCGATCGCGTCGCGGCGCTGCGTGAACAGGACGAAGCTTGGCGGCGTGTCGGCTTTCGGAAAGACGAAGTCGCGGTCCGCCTCGCCACGCGTGACCATGAGGTAGACGTGCCCGAGCTCCAGCGCGTTGCGCGAGACGAGCTCGCGGTGGATGGCGAGGATCTCGTCGTCCGTCGCCGGCGAGGGCAGGCCGAGTTCGGCGAGCGACCGGCGCAGGCGCGCGCAATGCCCGGGAAAATCGATCAGCTTGCCACCGATCACCGCCGTCACCTCGTAGACCGCATCGGCGAACAGGAAGCCTCGATCGAAGACCGAGACCTTGGCTTCGGTTTCCGGGCGATACGCGCCGTTGACGTAGACGATGCGGGTCATGGAATGGTCCGGTGCTGATGCGCTTCGAGCCGCTTCTAGCCTGTTCGGCGCCGGATCAGAAGCGGTCGGAGCCGCTCCGGCTTCACCGATGCACGGTTGGCGGTTGATGATGACCGGCATCCGACGTTACCTGTGAAACTCAGGAAAGAATCATCGCCGCTCGGGGCTTCCCGACCGGGGGAGGACGGGACGCGAATGGGCCATTATCTCGGGCTGGATCTGGGCACGTCGTCGCTGAAGGCCCTGATCGTCGACGAGGATCAGAACCCCGTCGCAACGGCCAGCGCCTCGCTGAACGTCACGAGACCCGCTTTCGGCTGGTCGGAGCAGGCGCCGGCCGACTGGATCGTCGCCTGCGAGGCGGTGCTCGCGGAACTGCAGGCGAAGCACCCGGCCGCGATGGCGTCCGTAAAGGGGATCGGCCTGTCCGGTCAGATGCACGGCGCGACGCTGCTCAACGGGGCCGACGAGGTGCTGCGTCCCTGCATCCTCTGGAACGACACGCGATCCCACGAGGAAGCCGAGGAACTCGACGACGAGGAAGCGCGGGCGATCACCGGCAACATCGTGTTTCCCGGCTTCACCGCGCCGAAGCTCCTCTGGGTGTCGCGCAACGAGCCGCGAACCTTCGAGCGCGTGCGCCGCGTGCTCCTGCCGAAGGACTACCTTCGTCTCTGGCTGACGGGCGAGGCCGCGTCCGACATGTCGGATGCCGCCGGCACCGCTTGGCTGCGCACCGGCGAGCGGCGCTGGTCGTCGACGATGCTGCGCCGGACGAAGCTCTCCGAGGCCGAGATGCCGCGCCTCGTCGAAGGCACCGAGGCGAGCGGAACGCTGCGCCCCGAACTCGCCAGCCGCTGGGGCCTGCCGCAGGGCGTCGTGGTCGCGGGCGGCGGCGGCGACAACGCGGCCTCGGCCTGCGGCGTCGGCGTCACGCGCCCGGGTACGGGCTTCCTGTCGCTCGGCACGTCCGGCGTCCTGTTCACGGCGAGCGCCGGCTACGACCCGGTTCCCGACACGGCGCTCCACACCTTCTGCCACGCGCTTCCCGGCCTCTGGCACCAGATGGGCGTGACGCTCTCGGCGGCGGGCTCGCTGGAATGGCTGTCCGGCGTTCTTGCCGAGAAGCCGGGCGCGCTCGTCGCGCAGGCGGGGGACGACCTGCGCGCGCCAGGGCGGCTCCTGTTCCTGCCGTATCTCTCGGGCGAGCGCACGCCCCACAACGACGCTGCCGTACGCGGCGCCTTCATCGGCCTTCAGGCCGATACGAGCCGCGCCGACATGGTCCGCGCCGTGTTGGAGGGCGTCGCCTTCTCGATCCGCGACTGCCTCGACGCCGCGCCGCATGCCTCGTGGGTGCGCCAGCTGATCGCGGTCGGCGCCGGCTCGCGCTCGGAACTCTGGCTGAAGATCATGGCGAGCGTCCTCGAGACGCCCGTCGCCCTGCCGGCGGCCGGCGACTTCGGTGCCGCCTTCGGTGCGGCGCGCCTCGGCATCTGCGCGGCCACCGGCGCGGACCCGGACTCGGTGATGACCGAACCGCCGATCGCAGCGCGCTACGAGCCGGACGAGACGCTGGTCGAATCCTTCGCCCGCGCGCACGACCGCTACCGCTCGCTTTACCCCGCCCTGATGGCCGCCGGCCGCGCCTGAGGAAGCACCTCCTGCGGCTGATCAGGCGCGCAGGAGGTGCAGGGCTGCATACTGCAGCAGCATGATCGTCTTTCCGTCGCGGATCGCGCCGGAAGCGATCATGCCGAGCGCCTCATTGATGCCGAGTTCGAGGACATCGATGTCCTCGCCCTCGTCGGCATTGCCGCCGCCGGCGGACGCACGGTCGCGGGGCGCGTATTCCGCGACGAAGAAGTGCAGCCGCTCGGTCACCGAACCGGGGCTCATGAAGGCGTCGAAGATCGGGCGGACCTCGCCTATCGCAAAGCCGGTTTCCTCGGCGGTTTCCGCGCGGATGCGTGCTTCCGGCGTCGCGTCGTCGAGAAGGCCGGCCGGCGCTTCGATCAGGAGATCGTCGTGCCCGTTCACGAAGGCCGGGTAGCGGAACTGCCGCGTCAGGATGACCGTGCGGCGTTGCGGATCGTAGAGCAGGATCGTCGCGCCGTTGCCGCGGTCGTAGGTCTCGCGCGACTGTCGCTGCCAACTCCCGTCACTGCGGCGGTAGGAGAAGACGGTCTTCTTCAGGACATACCAGTCGTCCGACAGGACCGTGACGTCTTCGACGCGAATGCGCTCGGCGATGCTCATGAAACCGTTTCCTCAATGGCAGCGCGAGAAATACGCCGCTTGGCACACGCCCAACATTCGTGCATGATCGTGCAGAGTCAAGATACTTCGTGCAACCAAGGTGAGCCATGCTGACGAGCGAGCGCAAGGCGCTGATCCTGAAAACCGTGCGACGCGACGGACGGCTCGTCGCGAAGGAGTTCAGTCGTCAGCTCGGTCTGTCGGAGGACACGATCCGGCGCGACCTGCGGGAGATGGCGGGGGAGGGGCTTCTTCAGCGCGTCCACGGCGGCGCCCTGCCGGCCTCGCCGGCCACGGCCGAATACGGCGTGCGGCAGACGATCGAAACGGACGCGAAGGCGCGGCTCGGCGCCGCGGCGGCGCGGCTCGTCCGGCCGGGTCAGGTCGTCTTCCTCGATGGCGGGACCACCAATGTCCAGCTCGCGCGTCAGCTGCCGCCGGACCTGGAGGCGACCGTCGTCACGCACAGTCCGAGCGTTGCGGTCGAACTCGCGCGACATCCACGGATCGAGGTCGAGCTGATCGGGGGCCGCCTGTTCAAGCATTCGGTCGTGGCGATGGGCGCGGCCTGTATCGAGACCCTCGGCCGGATCCGCGCTGACCTCTTCGTCATGGGCGCCACCGGCGTCCACGCGCAGGCCGGGGCCAGCACGGGCCAAGCGGAGGAGGCCGCTCTCAAGCGCTTCATCGTGCGCCAGTCGGCCGAGACGATCGTCCTTGCGACCCGCGACAAGCTCGGCGCCGCGTCGCCCTTCGGCATCGTCCCGCTGGCCGAGATCTCATCGATCATCGTCGAGCGGGACCTTCCCGATCTGCTTCTCGCCCCGCTGCGGAAGGCGGGACCCGAGATCGTCGTCGCTTGAGCGGGTACGGTCGGCTGCAGCAAGCAAAGCGCCCGGCCGCGGAAACGAGAACGGCCCGGCATGTCGCCATGCCGGGCCGTCCGTCTGTCAGGTGACAGCGTCGCTTACTTCGCGGCGGCCGTCTGGATGTAGTCGTACTTGCCGTTCTTCCATTCGTAGATGACGTAGCCCGGCAGGGTGACGTCGCCCTTGCTGTCGAACTTCAGGTCGCCGATCACGGTCGGGAAGGTCTCGGAGTCGAGCGCCTTGACGACGTCTTCGTACTCGGTCCCGCCGGCCTTCTTGGCCGCCTCGACCCAGGCCTGAATCGCGGCGTAGGTGTAGAGCGCGTAACCCTCGGCGCTCTTGCCCGAGCCCTCGATCGCCTGCACGACGGGTGCGGCGGTCGGGTTCTTGCGCGGATCCGGCGAGAAGGTCATCAGCGTGCCTTCGCCGGCATCGCCGGTGATCGCCCAGTACTCGTCGGTGACGATCGCGTCGCCCGACATGATCTTGGCGCTGACGCCCTGTTCCTTCATCTGGCGGGCGATGAGGCCGGCCTCGGTGTGGTAGCCGCCGATGTAGACGAGCTTGACGTCGGCCTGCTTCAGCTTGGAGACGAGGGCGGTGTAGTCCTTCTCGCCGGCCGAGTAGGACTCCGTCAGCGTCGGCTTCTTGCCGTTGGCTTCCATCGCCTTGGCGGTCTGCTCGGCAAGACCCTTGCCGTAGGCCGACTTGTCGTCGAGCACGGCCACGTTCTGATCCTTGAAGTTCTCGGCGATGTAAGCGCCGGCGACCTCGCCCTGCTGGTCGTCACGACCGCAGACGCGGTAGATGCCGTCCGACGGGCGCTTGTCGGTGTAGTCCGGGTTGGTCGAGGCCGGCGAGATCTCGACGATGCCCTCTTCCGAGTAGACTTGGCTGGCCGGGATCGACGAGCCCGAGCAGAAGTGGCCGGCCACGAAGGGCACGCCCTGCGAGGCGAACTGGTTGGCGACCGCCACGGCCTGCTTCGGATCGCAGGCGTCGTCGCCCACCGACAGCTTCAGCATCTCGCCGTTCACGCCGCCCGCGGCGTTGATGTCCTTGACGGCCTGCTCGGCGCCGACGCGCAGCTGCTCGCCGAAGGTGGCGTACTGGCCCGTCATCGGGCCCGCGACGCCGATCGTGATGTCGGCGAAGGCGGCGCCGCCCAGCACGACGTTGAGGGCCACACCGGCCAGAAGCGCTTTCATCATCGTTCTGTTTTCCCTGTTGATTCCCGGATCGTCATGGGCGGTCCGGCGGGTTCGTGCGTTTCGTCCCCGATGGGAGTAAAGACCAAGCCCTTGCCGAGCGGAATAGTCATTTTCAGCCGATCGCCTATTTCTGCCGCTTTTTTTCAACAATCGGGTGAATGCTCAAGTTTTATGCCTTCTCGAAGCGGTACTGCCGCGCCATCTGGCCGGCTCGCGTGCGACCGCGACCGAGCGATGCGACGGCGAGAATCACGGCAAAGTCGATCACAGCGTAGTGCAGGGCCGTCGGCAACGTCGCCGCGGGCAGGAAGAACGTTCCGTGGAACAGGCTGAAGTGCAGGAAGCGAATCGCGACCGCGAGGAGCAAGCAGTAGAAGACCATCAGGCCCCAGCCGCTCCACGAGCGCGCAGTGGAGCGTCCGATCGCATAGGCCAGCGCGCCGCCGATCACGACCGTGACGATCAGGAACTCGAAGAACGTCACCTCCCAGAGGAGGGCCATTTCCTTCTGCATCAGTGATGCCCTCCCTCGAGATAGGCGCTGCGGACTTCCTCACGGGCCAGGAGCTCGCGCCCGGTGCCGCTCATGGTGATGCGGCCGTTGACCATCACGTAGCCGCGATGGGCGAGGCGGAGTGCATGGAAGGCGTTTTGCTCGACGAGGAAGACCGTGAGGCCTTCGTTGCGGTTGAGCTCGCGCACCGCCTCGAAGATCTGCTTGACGATCAGGGGGGCGAGGCCGAGCGAGGGCTCGTCGAGGAGGAGCAGCTTCGGCCGGCTCATCAGCGCGCGGCCGATCGCCAGCATCTGCTGCTCGCCGCCCGACAGCGTGCCGCCGCGCTGCCCGGCACGTTCTTTCAGGCGCGGGAACAGCTCGAACACCTTGCGCAGGTCGTCGTCGAAGTGCTCCTGCCCGACGAGCGTCGTGCCCATCTGGAGGTTCTCCATCACGGTCATCCGGCCGAAGATGCGCCGCCCCTCGGGCGACTGCGCGATCTGCCGGGTCATGATCGTGTGGGTCGGCAGCTGCGAGATGTCCTCGCCGCGATAGAGGATCTGGCCCGAACGGGCGCGCGGGTTGCCGCAGATCGTCATCATCAGCGTCGACTTGCCGGCGCCGTTGGCGCCGATCAGCGTGACGATCTCGCCGTCGCCGACGTCGAGATCGACACCCTTCAGCGCCTGGATCTTGCCGTAGAAGGTCTCGACGCCGCGGATCGACAGGAGCGGCCGGGCCGTGGCCGTCGCCGCAGGGGTTGCAGTCATCGTCGCGCTCATGCGCCCGCTCCTCCCGGCAGTCCGGCCGTGGCGACCGCGCCGTCGATGTCGCCCTGGTCGAGCTTGGCTTCCACCGCCTCGACCTCCTCGTCGTCGACGCCGAGATAGGCGGCGATCACGCGCGGATCGTTGCGGACCGCATGGGCGGTGCCGTCCGAGATCTTGGTGCCGTAGTCGAGCACCACGACGTGGTCGGAAATCTCCATCACGACGCCCATGTCGTGCTCGATCAGAAGGATCGACACGCCGAAGTCGTCGCGCAGCGAGCGGAGCAGCGTGTTGAGCTCGGCCGATTCGCGCGGGTTGAGGCCGGCGGCCGGCTCGTCGAGGCACAGGAGCACCGGGTCGGTGCACATGGCGCGCGCGATCTCCAGCCGGCGCTGGTCGCCGTAGGAAAGATCGGCCGCCGGATCGTCGGCGCGGTGGAGGAGGGCGGTGCGCTTCAGCCAGTCCACCGCGCGGTCCTGCGCGGCTTCCTTGGCGCGGCGGTAGCCCGGCAGGCCGAGAAGGCCGCCGACCGTGAAGCCGGACGCCGCCATCAGCTTGTTGTGCTGGGCGACGAGAAGGTTCTCGAAGACCGTCATGCCGCCGAACAGGCGGATGTTCTGGAAGGTGCGCGCGACGCCAGCGACTTCCGTGATGCGAAAGTCGCTCATGCGCTCGAGCAGGAACACCTCGCCACCCGACACCTTGCGGCTCTGGGCGCCGGTGCGGGTGAGCGCCACGACCTCGTCCTGGCCGATGCCGGTGCCGCGGCGGAGCGCGATGCGACCCTCGGTCGGCTTGTAGAACCCGGTCACGCAGTTGAACACGGTCGTCTTGCCGGCGCCGTTCGGGCCGATGAGGGCCGTGATGTCGCCGCGACCGACCTCGAAGGACAGGTCGTTGATCGCGACGAGCCCGCCGAACCGCATGGTCAGGTGCTCGACCGTCAGCACCGGGTCGCGCATCCAGCGACCCGTCGTTTCCGTCGTCATGGCCATGATCAGTGCCCCTCGCCCTGAGCGACCATGTCGGCCCCGATCGCCTTGCGTTCCTTGTAGACGGCCGACGGCTGGCGGGAGGACACGAGCCCGCGCGGCTTCCAGACCATGATGGCGACCATGGCGACGCCGAAGATCAGCATGCGGTACTGCGTGGGATCGAAGCCCGCACCGAACACGACCTCCAGGAAGCCGAGATTACGCAGGAGTTCGATGCCGCCGATCATCACGATCGAGGCGATCACGACACCGATCTGCGAGCCGAGGCCGCCGAGCACCACGATGGCGAGGATGATCGCCGATTCGAGGAACGTGAAGCTTTCCGGCGAGATGAAGCCCTGGCGCGTGGCGAAGAACGAGCCTGCGAAGCCGCCGAACATGGCGCCCGTCGCGAACGCCGTCAGCTTGACGTTGGTCGTGTTGATGCCGAGCGCCCGGCAGGCGATCTCGTCCTCGCGCAGCGCTTCCCAGGCCCGGCCGACCGGCATGCGGCGCATGCGCAGCGTCACGAAGTTGGTCAGAAGCGCGAGCGCCAGGATGATGTAGTAAAGGAAGATGAAGCGGTGGATGCCGTCGTACTGGATGCCGAAGTAGTCCGAGAATGACCCTTCGCCGCGGCCGAAGTCGAGGCCGAAGAGGGTCGGACGCGGAATGCCGAGAAGACCGTTCGGGCCGCCCGTCACCTGGTACCAGTTGAGGAGCACCACGCGGATGATCTCGCCGAAGGCGAGCGTCACGATGGCGAGGTAGTCGCCCCGCAGGCGCAGCACCGGGAAGCCGAGCACGATGCCCCAGAGCGCGGCGAAGAGCCCCGCCATCGGCAGGCAGACCCAGAAACCGAGGTCGAAGTTGATGGCGAGGAGCGCGAAGGAGTAGGCGCCGACCGCATAGAACGCGACATAGCCGAGGTCGAGAAGGCCCGCGAGGCCGACCACGATGTTCAGGCCCCAGCCGAGCATGACATAGGTCAGGATCAGGATCGCGAGATCGATCAGGTAGCGGTCGCTCGACGGCGCCACGACCCGGATGAGGAACGGTAGCACCAGCGCGAGGCCGAGGAGCCCGACGCCGAGGAAGCGGCCAAGGCCGGCCCCCTTGGTGGAGACGGTCTTGCCGGCCTTGGCCGAGCCCGTGCCCTTTTCCTTGCGCTGGAAGAGGACGAGGCTGAGGACGAGGCGTACGCCGAAGGCGAGCGCGATCGCGATGAACCAGATGTCCCAGCGCACCGACAGGACGAGGCCGCCCGGCGCGATGTCCGTGCGCATCAGAAGGAAGAACAACGTCAGCGCGCCGACGATCGCGGCGGTGACGAGCGCCTCGCGCAGCGCGACGGCAAAGCTCGGCCCGGAGGGCGGCGCTTCAGCCGCCGGCGGTACGCCGCGCATGGCGTCGCGACGCATCTCCTCTTCGATCTGCGCGCCCTCGGGCGTGGTCGTGGACGGGGTCTGAGGACCGGCCATGATCAGACCTTCTCCACTTCAG
The DNA here is from genome assembly GCF_900113065.1 of Aureimonas phyllosphaerae. GTDB lineage: Bacteria > Pseudomonadota > Alphaproteobacteria > Rhizobiales > Rhizobiaceae > Aureimonas > Aureimonas phyllosphaerae. The sequence goes on along the minus strand of NZ_FOOA01000001.1, from coordinate 176,979 downwards.
GCCGGCCGAGAAGGCCGGAGGGCAGGAAGATCAGGACGATCGCGAGGATCGAGAAGGCGGCGACGTCCTTGTACTCGACCGAGAAATAGCCCGACCAGAAGGTTTCGATGAGACCGATCGCGAGGCCGCCGAGCATGGCGCCCGGCAGCGAGCCGATGCCGCCGAGAACGGCCGCGGTGAAGGCCTTAACCCCGGCGAGGAAGCCGATGTAGAAGTCGATGACGCCGTAATAGAGGAGGTACATCGTGCCGGCGACCGCCGCGAGCGATGCGCCCATCACGAAGGTCAGCGAGATCGTCCGGTCGACGTTGACGCCGAGAAGCGCGGCCATCTTGGAATCCTGCTCGCAGGCGCGCTGCTGGCGACCGAGCGGCGTGCGCGCGATGAGAAGCGAGAACACCGTCATCAGCACCAGCGTCACGATGATGATCGTGATCTGCATGTAGGAGATTTGAACGCCCGGAATGACCTGCACCGCGCCCTGGATTTGCGGCGGCAGCGGCTTCACGCGGGCCCCCTGCGACACCTGCACGAAGTTCTGCAGGAAGATCGACATGCCGATGGCGGTGATCAGCGGCGCAAGGCGGAACGAGCCGCGAAGCGGACGGTAGGCGATCCGCTCGATCGACCAGCCCCAAAGGGCGGTGAACAGCATCGCCACGACGATCATCAGAAGCAGCACGATCGGCAGGAACGTCACGCCCATCGAGATCAGCACGAGGAACGTCGTCAGCGCGATGAACGAGCCGATCATGAAGACCTCGCCATGGGCGAAGTTGATCATGCCGATGATGCCGTAGACCATCGTGTAGCCGATGGCGATCAATCCGTAGATCGATCCCAGCGTCACGCCGTTGATCAATTGTTGCAGGAAGTATTCCATGGAGCCTCGTTGATTCGAGCCGCTTCGGGCGGCGAGCGTCAACGCTCCGTCGCACATCCCTCATGCATGGCGAATTTCTTAGCAACTCGAAAAGCTTTCGCCAACGCGCCCATAGCGCACGGGCGTGGAAAAGCGACAATTCTGCGACAACCATGCACGATGCCGCCGCATTTCCCATGCGCTTGGAATTGTTCTAAGGAAACATCATCTGCTCGGCAGCCCGCCCGAGGGAGGACTTGATGCGGCTCACGCGCCAGACGAACTACGCCATTCGACTCCTGATGTACTGCGCGGTCAACACCGAGCGGCTGAGCCGCGTCGGCGACGTCGCGGCAGCCTACAACGTGTCGGAACTCTTCCTCTTCAAGATCCTTCAGCCGCTGGTGGAGGCGGGCTTCGTCGAGACCGTCCGCGGCCGCAACGGCGGCATCCGGCTGGCGCGTCCTGCCGCCGCGATCACCCTTCGCGAAGTGGTGGAGACGACGGAAGAAAGCTTCGCGATGGCCGAATGCTTCGAGACCGGCGCGGTGGATTGCCCGCTGATCGACAGCTGCGCCCTGAACGCCGCGCTCCGCAGCGCGCTCGACGCCTTTCTCTCGACGCTCGGCAACTACACGATCGAGGGGCTCGTGTCGTCGAGCGGCGCGATCCGCAACCGGCTCGGCCTCGGCGAAGCGATAGCGCCCGCGCCGATTCCGCTGGCGAGCTGATCAGCCGAGCATCCGGCCGATCAGGTTGAGCTGTGCGGGCAGACAGACCCGCTTCAGCTCGTAGTCGCGAACGATCGTCCGGCGTGCCTCGCGGCGCATCTCGCGATACTTTTCCGGCTGGCGCAGCGCCTCGACCACCGTGTCGGCGAGCTCCTGCGGATCGAAGAAGTCGACGAGCAGCCCGTTCTCGCCGTGTCGCACGACCTCCTCGACCGGCGCGGTGCGCGATCCGATGAGCAGGCACTCGCTCGCCATCGATTCCAGCATCGACCAGGACAGGACGAACGGATAGGTCAAATAGACGTGGGCCGCAGACACCTGCAGCAGCGTCTTGAAGTCCTCGTACTCGACGCGCCCGACGAAGTGCACGCGCGTCTCGTCGACCGGGTTCTCCTTGAGGAAGCGTGCCTTGTAGGTCTCGCCCTCTGGCAAACGGGCCCCATAGGACACGCCGTCGCCGCCAACGATTACGATCCGCGCGTCCGGCGCCTTGGCGAGGATGCGGTTGATCGCGCGCATGAAGATATGCGAGCCGCGATAGGGCTCGATGTTGCGTGCAACATAGGTGACGACAGGCGCCGACTTGTCGTAGGTGCGCCCCTCAAGCGTGATGGACGGCGCCTTGGCGGGCCCGATCTGGTCGGTATCCACCCCGTCGTGGATCACCTTCACCTTGGGCTGGAAGACGGACGGGATGCGGCTGTGCTGCCAGCGCGTCGGCGACAGGCCGAGATCGGTCGATTCGAGAGCGGACAGAATGACCTGGTTGCGGCAGCGCAATTGGAACTTCAGTTCGGTCTGGCTCGGGAACTCGGGGTCGAAGCCGACGTCGGCGCCCGTCGCGCTGTAGTAGAACTCGATGTAGCTCAGCAGCGGAACGTCGGGAAAGATGTCCTTGACGAACTGCGTCTCGCCCCAGCCGCTGTGCCCGATGATGATGTCCGGGCGCACATTCTCCTTCTGCATCTGCAGGAGAAGCCGCGCCACCGCCTGACCGTGGAGGATCGCGTCCTCGGTGGTGCGCAGGTAGTTGTGGATCTGCGGATTCGGCGCGCGGTGCGGCGTGTATTCCACCAGCCGGACGCCTGCGAGGCGGTTCTTGGTCGGCTTAGTGATGAAGAAGACCCGGTTGTGCTGGGCCAAGGCCCGGCACAGGTGGAGAAACTGGCCGGGAAAGTTCTGATGGATGAAGAGAAGCGTCTTGTTCTGGATCATGATCTACGCGGCATGGAAACGGGACGGCATCCCGTCACGCGGCGACGATCGGGACGGCGAGAGGCGGCGCACCGAAGCGCGCCGCCGGATTGGCTCTATTCCTCGCGGAAGGCGCGATCCATCGAGCGCGTGATCGGCGCGAGGATGTAGTCCAGCGCCGTGCGCTCGCCCGTCGGGATGATGACCTCGGCCGGCATGCCGGGATAAAGGCGGATGTCGTGCGACAGGTGGGCGAGGGCGCTCGGGGCCACCTCGACGTCGGCCTTGAAGTAGGCCGTGCCGTTCTCGGTCGTCAGCCGGTCCGGCGACACGCGCAGGATTCGTCCGTTGACCGATGGCGTGGTGCTCTGATTGTAGGCCGTGAGCTTCACCATCGCGTTCATGTCGGGCTCGACCTTGGCGATGTCCTGCGGCTGGATCATCGCCTCGATGATGAGCTGCGTGTTTTCCGGCACGAGATCGAGGATGCGCTCGCCGGGGCCAAGCACGCCGCCGTCGGTGAACTGCGTGAGACCGAGCACGGTGCCGGTCACGGGCGCGCGGACCTCAGTCAGCGCCAGCGTTGCCTTGGCCGACTGGAGGCGCGGCACAATGTTGGCCATCTCGGACTGGACGTTGCTGATGCCCTCGTTGGCTTCCGTCAGACGGTCCTGCTTCAGCCGGTTCATCTGCATCTCCGCCTCGCCCTGTGTCTCCCGGGCCTCGGCGATCTGCGACTTCAAGGATCCGGTCTGGCCGCCGAGATCGACGGAGGCGCGCTCGAGCGCCAGAACCTGCGTCTTGGGCGCGAGGCCCTTGGCCAGCAGCGAGGCGACGCCCTTCTTCTCCTCCTCGATCAGCTCCTGCTGGCGGTCGATCGAGTTGATCTGGATCTGGTATCCGCTGATGCGGGTTTCGAGCTGCTGGCGGCGCTGCTGCAGGATCTCGACCTGCGTCTCCAGGCCCATCTTGCGGGTCTGGAACAGGGTGGTCTGATCGGTGATCAACTGCTCGATCGCCGGATCGTCGCGCCGCTCGAGCACCTCCGGCGGGAAGGTGATCTCCTCGTCGCCCTTGCTTTCCGCGGTGAAGCGAGCGCGGCGGGCGAGGAGGTTCATGAGCTGGTTGTCGTAGACCTCGTAGGCCGAGCGCGCCTGCACGTCGTCCATGCGCAGGAGAACGTCGCCGGCCTGCACATGCTGGCCGTCGCGCACCATCACCGACTTCACGATGCCGCCGTCGCGGTTCTTCACGACCTTGCGGCTGTCCTCGACCTTGACGACGCCGCCCGCCAGCACCGCGCCCGAAAGCGGCGCGAAGGCCGCCCAGGTGCCGATGCCGACGATGAAGACGCCGACGATCACGGAACCCAGAAGGATCGGGCGTCGAAGGTTGAACTCGTAAGCCCCGTCGTCCCCGCCGGGCTTGGCGAGCTTGGGCACCTCGCCCGGCTGCGCGGGCTGCTCGTCGTCGGGCTTCTTCCTGAAGGCGATCACGGACATGGGTCTATCTCTCGAAGCTTCAGGGTCAGGACGAGGCCGGGATGGCCTTCGGCTCCGGTGCAGCGGCCACCGCTGGCTGCGGCTGGGGCTGCTGCGTCGCCGGAGCCGGAGCCGGGGCGACGACGCGGGCGAGCACCTCGTCGCGCGGGCCGAAGCGCTCCACCATGCCGTCGCGCAGGAGCAGGATCTTGTTGGAGTAGTTCAGCGCCGACATGCGATGCGAGATGACCACCACGGTCGAGCCGATACGGCGGAGCGCGACGATTGCGGCGAGCAGCGCCTGCTCGCCATCCGAATCGAGCGAGGCGTTGGGCTCGTCCAGCACCACGAAGGACGGGTTGCCGTAGACGGCGCGTGCGAGCGCGACGCGCTGGCGCTGGCCGACCGAGAGCATCGCACCGCCTTCGCCGAGTTCGGTGTCGTAGCCGTCCGGCAGGCGCAGGATCAGGTCGTGGCAACCGGCCATTCTGGCGGCGGCGAGCACGGCGGCGTCGTCCGGCTGCGGCGCGAAACGCGCGATGTTCTCGCGGACGGTGCCCGAGAAGAGTTCGACGTCCTGCGGCAGGTAGCCGATGTGGCGGCCGATATGGTCGCGGCCCCAGGAGTGCATCTCGGCACCGTCGAGGCGGACCGAGCCGGAGGTCGGACGCTGCACACCGATCAGGAGGCGAGCGAGCGAGCTCTTGCCGGCGCCCGACGGGCCGATGAGGCCGAGGCAGTCGCCCGGCTCCAGCGCGAAGTTGAGGTTCTTCAGGAGTGCCTTGTTCGTGCCCGGAAAGGCGTAGAAGCAGCCTTCGACCGACAGCTTGCCGGCGGGACGCGGCAGTTCCATGCCGCGCTCGGCGGCCGGGAACTCGAGGAGGAGGGCGTTCAGGCGCTCAAAGCTCTGGCGCGTGTTGACGATGGTGCTCCACGAGCCGACCGCGCGCTGCACCGGGGCCAGCGCCTTCGACACCAGCATCACGGCCGCGAACATGATGCCGGGGCCGGCAAGGCCCTCGATCACCAGCAGCGCGCCGCCGGCGAGCATCGAGACCTGCAGGAAGTTGTTGAGGAAGCGGATCGCCGCCTGCACCGACCCGCCGCGCTCCGACGCCTCCTCCTGCGAGGCGAGCATGGCGAGGCGGTCGCGGTTCCAGCGGTTGGTCAGGCCCGGCAGCATGCCCATCGCGTAGATGACTTCGGCGTTGCGCAGGCCCGAATCGGTCGCCGCGTAGGAGCGCTGGCCGGCGATGTTGGCCTCCTTCAGTGCCGGCTTCGTCACGTATTCATTGAGGAGCGCGAGCCCGAACAGGAGAATCGCGCCGACCGTCGCGGCCATGCCGAGGCGCCAGTCGATCATGGTGATGACGATCAGGAAGATCGGCGCCCAGGGCGTGTCGAGGATCGTGTTGGTGACGTTGCCGGCGATGCCCTGGCGGAACGTGTCGAGGTCGCGCAGCGCCGAAGCGCGGGCCGGGCGCCCGGCGCGGAGCCCGGCGTTCACGACGGCGTCGAGCAGGCGCGGCGCCATCTTGCGGTCGATCATCGAGCCGATGCCGATGAGGATGCGCCCGCGCAGTTCCTCGAGCGCGATCATCACGACGAAGGCCATGATCACCGCGATCGACAGGTAGATCAGCGTCGCTTCCGAATGCGAGGTGATGACGCGGCTGTAGACCTGCGTCATGTAGAGCGGCATCGCCAGGAACAGGAGGTTCGATCCGAAGGAGAACAGCGCGGCGAAGGCCATGGGCTTGGCACCGGCGCGGAGCGCATCGCGCATTTCGGGCGCGAGGTTGACGTTGGGCTGCATGGATCGCCTTTGCGGACGGAACGCTGCGGAACACGAACGACGCCCGCAAGCCGGATCCCGCTCCCATCAGCCAATCACGGCATCATGAGGGCAGTCCCGGTAGGCGCTCGGCGTCGCGCCCGGACCATACAACCAAACGCGCGCATTTCCTACGTCCCGCATGCGTTTCGGTTGCGGTCCGAAACCGGGGAGCTCGTGATTGGATCAGCGAGGCGGATGGCTGGAGCGACGTGAAATCCGCACGCGGCGAGCGATCTGGTTTCGAGAATGCTTCGTCCGCGATCGGGCGCCTCCGCGAGCGCGTCCTTGACTGGCAGGTGAGAAGCGCCATGGAGCCGTCCTTGTTCGCGATTTGATCGCGTTTGTAGGGCGGATCGTGCACTGTATTGAGAAACCGTTAAATGGTTCCACCCGCAGCAGAAAAAATCTGCGACGCCCGTAGTTGTGGCGGCCGCGCCACACGCTTTGAGCCGCCTGCTGTTTGGTCCTCTAAAGTTTAATCATTGCGCGTTGCCTTACCCAAGACCGTCTGCTACCCGGTTAAGCAGTTTCAAGGTTCTGGGCCTGTGCGGTGGCGACATCGCTTGGTCGGCCTGAGAGAGGCCTATCTCGGCCTCACCGGGACCTGGGAGCTTTGATCAAACCGCTTGGACGGAGATTCCACCGTGGCAGTCTACAATTACGAAACGATCACCGCAGCTGAAGCGGCGGCGTTCAATCCGGCTACCGACAACCTGCTCTTCACGAACGTCAGCGCGTCCGCGATCGCCGTTGCGCTCGGTGCTTCGACGACCACGCTGGTGGGTGCTGGCCGCACCGTCGTTCTCGGCACGACCGGCACGACCGTGAACGACTACATCTTCGCTGACGGTTCGCAGCTTTACGTCGGCACGAATCTCGCGAACACCGAGACGCTCGGAGCCGCCAATTCGGCTGCCTTCGGCTTTGATGGCATCGACACCTACACCGTGAGCGCGACCGGCGCATACGTGTCGGGCGGCATGGGCGCCGACGTCATCACCGTCGACGCCGACGGTGCTGGCTCCATCTTCGGTGGCATGGGCGGCGACACCATCAACCTCGGTGGCGACGTTGGTTCCTTCGCCAACGGCAACGTCGGCAACGACACCTTCGCGATCACGGGTACCGGTTCCAACACCGTGTACGGCGGTCAGGACACCGACACCTTCAACGTGTCGGGCACCGGTTCGCACTTCCTGTCGGGCGACCTCGGGACCGACACCTTCAACATTGCCACGTCGTCCGGCACGAGCAGCGTGTTCGGCGGCGAGGGTGTTGATACGTTCACCGTCTCGGGCAACTCGGCGAACCTGCTGAGCGGCAATCAGGGCGCTGATGTGTTCGTCATCAGCGGTAACGGCAACAACACCGTGTTCGGTGGTCAGGATGCCGACACGTTCACCGTTACCGGCACCGGCAACAACACGCTGTCGGGCGATCTCGGCGACGACACGTTCACGATCGATGCTGCTGCCACGGGCAACAACACGATCCTTGGCGGCGACGGTGTCGACACGATCACGATCTCGGGCACCGGCAACAACGTTGTGAACGGCAACGTCGGTGCGGACGTCATCACCGTGTCGGCTTCGGCGACGGGCGAGAACGTGATCTTCGGCGGTCGCGGTGACGACTCCGTCGACGCCTCGCTGTCGACTGTTGCCATCACGCTGAACGGCGACAACGGTAACGACACGCTGATCGGCGGCGCGGGCAACGACACCATCACCGGTGGCGCTGGCAACGACAACCTGACCGGCGGTGCGGGCACGAACACGTTCGTGTTCAACGCTGGCGACGCTCCGGTTTCGGCTACGGGCGACGTGATCGTGGACTTCACGGCCGGCACCAACAACGTGATCGACTTCGGTTCGACGGCCGGCAACGGCATCAACTACGTCGAGCAGTCGTTCGGTTCGGCGATCTCGTTCGACGCCGCTGTGACGCAGGCTAACAACGCGTTCAATGGTTCGGTCACGTACGCTCTGTACGAGAACGTCACGGTCAACGGCACCGCCACGACCGTTCTGTTCGCCGACACGAACGGCGACGGCACGGTTGACGCCTCGGTCGTCCTGACCGGCGTCACGACCGCCGATTTCTCGGCTGCCAACATCGTCGGCTGATCGGCTTCGATCGACTGACCATCGGGAAGGCCGCCTCGTGCGGCCTTCTTCGTTTCTGCAGGCGGACGGCGGGTTCTCATCGTGGCCAAGGTCAATCTCATCGTCGGCGGCGTCCAGAAGGGCGGGACGACGACGATCTCGCAACATCTGCGCAACCATCCGCTGATCGCCTTCGGCGATACGAAGGAACTGCACGTCGCAAGCGACAAGGATCGCTTCGCCGATCCCGACTACGACCTGAACGACGCCTACCCCGGGCGCTTCGCCAACCTCGTCGCGATGGAGGGCGTTCTGCCGCGCTATCTCGCGGATGCGACGCCTGTCTACTGCTACTGGCCGAACGCCATCGAGCGGCTCGCGGCCTACAATCCCGCGACGCGCCTCGTCCTGATCTATCGCGACCCGATCGAGCGCGCCTATTCGCACTGGAAGATGGAGTACTTCCACGGACGCGAGACGCTGTCGTTTCCGGAAGCGATCCGCTCCGGCCGCTCGCGCGTCGCCAGCGACCCGACCGCGCCCGGCTTCCACCGAGTCTTCTCCTATGTCGAGCGCGGCTTCTACGCGAACCAGCTCCGCCGCGTGTTCGCCCATTTCCCGCGTGAGCAGGTGCTCGTCCTCGAGACGCGCGCGTTGGAACAGCGCGTCGAGGAGACGCTTGCCCGCATCTGGAGTTTCCTGGAACTCGACGCGCCGGCAGCAGCCCCGAAGCCCCTGCGCGAAAACACCGCCTTCGCCCACGACTACGGCTACGAGTTCGACCAGCGCGACGGCGAGTTCCTGTATCGCCTGTTCCAGTACGAGATCGAGGCCTTCGCCGAGCTCAGCGGCGTCGATGTCTCGCACTGGGGCGCCGCCTATCGCGGCATGACCTCGATCGCCTCGGCTGACGTCCTGCGCGAGCGCACCCCGCGGCCGAACCTGGCATTCCAGCCGTTCGACGCCTCGCACGCGTCCGCCTCCGGCGCGCTGCACGAGGACACGGCCTTCGAGGGGCCGCCGGTCAAGCGGGATCTCCAGGCCGAGATCGACCGGCTGCGCGCCGAGAACGAGGAACTGCGGGCCCAACTCGCCGGCACGACGGAGAAGCGCCGGAGCTGGTTCGGTCGCTGATCAGTCTCGCAGCGTCAGCCGCAACCCGTCCATGAACGGCGTCTTCGGCCGCCAGCCGAGGAGCTGACCCGCAAGCGTGATGTCGAGGACGTTGGCGTCGACGTCCGAATTGCGCGTGCCGCCGTCCTCGCGGGCGAAGCGTTCGCCGAGCACGCTTTCCACCGCCTCGATCACGTCCACGATTCGCCGGCCTTCGCCCGAGCCGATGTTGATCGTACGGCCGGCCGCGCCCGGGGCGGTGAGGCTCAGCGCCACGGCGTCCGCGAGATCGTCGATATAGAGGAAGTCGCGGATCGCCTGACCGCCGTTGATGATGCGCACGGGTAGCCCCTGCGCATGGCGCTGTAGAAGGGCGGGAATCAGCCCCTGTCCCTTGCGGAAGGTCTGGCCGGGGCCGAACGGGTTGGCGACGCGCAGGATCACCGAATCAAGATCGTGCAGCCGGCCGTACATGCCGATGTACTGCTCCACCACGAGCTTCGTCATGCCGTGGGAGGAGAGCGGCCGGGCCTCGTGCGTCTCCGGGATCGGCAACGTCTGCGGCTGGCCGTAGACCGTGCCGCCCGACGACAGGAACACGTAGCGCTCGATCTTCGCCGCCAGGCAGGCTTCCAGGAAGGCGACCTGCGGCAGCACGTTGTCGCGGATGTCGCTGACGGCATAGCGGTTCTGCAGGCCGGGCGACGAGGTCGAGATGAGCTGCACCACGACGCGCAGGTCGGTCAGCGCCGAGGCCATCGCCAGTTCATCGCCGAGATCGGCTTGGACGATCTCGACATCGGTGGGAAGCGAAGCGGCGAAGGCCGGATCGATGTGGCGCGAGACGGCGCGCACGCGCTCCGGCCCGCCGGCGAGCCGCCGCACGAGATGCCGGCCGATGAAGCCGTTGGCGCCGAAGATGCCGATCATCGAGGAACCCTCATCTCCCAATCGTCCTAGCGCACCGAGCCCGGCACGAGCGTCGTCGCGATCGTGTAGCCCGCCTTTTCCGCCGCGAAGGGCAGGAGGCGCTCCAGCGCGTGCAGCAGCGTTCCGTCCTTCGGCAGCGGCTCCGACGGGTAGTCCTCGACGCTCAGGCCGAGCTTGAAGAGCGGCTCCAGCGCGGCCGGCCGGGCCCAGAACATCGTACCGTTCGGGAAGTCGAACGCATGGGGCAGGGGCAGGGCGACGCCCATCCGCGATGCGAGATCCTCCGCCGCCTTCCGGCTGCCGTCCCAGCCGACGAGGTTGGGGTCTTCCGGGAAGACGAGACCCAGCCGCGCGTCGCGAGCAAAGGCTGCCGCGACGCGATCGGCCATCGGGTGGGCGCCGCCGAGGAGGTGCTCCCACAGGAAGGTGCGCCAGCGCTCGCCATAGGTCGCGTCGACGTCCTGCGTGTGGAGGCTGCGCTTGCCGTGCAGATGCCCGACGAGATCGTATTCCCCGAGCGTGCTGCGGCCGAGGGCGGTGAGGAAGGGGGCGATGTCGCGTCCCCGGTTCGGCACTTCCAGAAGCTCGACGCGACCTTTGCGATAGCCGTGGCTCGCGCCGCGCAGGGCCGCGAGCGCTTCGGGCGTATCGGTGGTGAGGAAGAGGTCGCAGGCGAGCATGTTGGCCGAGAGCCGCTTCAGGAACTCCGGCAGAAGTTCGGGATAGTGGAAGTGGCCGTGAAGCGCGACCTTGAGGCGAGTGGGCGCGGCTTCCGCCGGAGCATCCGCGCGGATGACGGGATGCGACCAAGGGCCTGCGGGGCGTCCGAGCGCGGCATATTCCGCCAGCGGATCGCGCTGGAGGCCCGGGTGGTCCGCCTCGAAGCGCAAAGGGTTGAAGCCGGGCAGCGGACGGCGGGAATAGGCGTAGGATTCGGGCGCCGCGCCGCGTGTCCGGCGGGCGGACGCGGCGACGTAGTGCGCGATCGCCGCCTCGCGGTCGAGCGTCGTCAGCACCTCGCCGGTGAAGAAGTCGCGGTCGAAGAGGTCGGGCTCAGCCGCGATCGCCTCGCGATCGCGCGCCTCGTCCCTCGCGCCGGCGATCGCCGCTTCCCCGAGATCGGCGAGCTTTTGGACATAGACGTTCATGTCGAAGGTCCGCCGGGCGATGGCGGTCAGATCCGCCGACACCGCCTCGTAATGCGCGCGGTCGGTCGCCAGCTTCGCGATCTCGACGCCGGCCAGATGCGTGTCGAGATGAGGCACGACGAGCGAGCGGGCGGCCTCGCCTTCGACCAGGATGTCGGACATGCCGGTCGCGCCGTCGAAGCAGACCACCGGCACGCCGCGCAGCGCCGCGTCGATCGAGACATTGGGCAGAGGATCGAGACGCGAGGGCAGGAGCAGCGCGTCCATCCGCTCGTAGACCGGCTCGAGGTCCGCCACGTTGTCGATGATGTCGAGGCAGTCCTCGAGACCGGACAGCTCGATTTGCGCCTGAACGTAGACCGAGAAGTTTAAGTCCTCGGCGGGCTTGTAGCCGTGGCCGATCCAGAGGAAGCGGAATTTGCGGTCCGGGGCGGCGTTGCGGGCGGCCAGCGCGGCGGCGACGAAGAGATCGACGCCCTTGCGCTGCTGCACGGTTCCCATGCCGAGCACGAGGAAGGCGTCCTCGAAGCCGGGCGGGCGGAGGATGCCGGGAAGCTTTGCATCGTTGACGGCGTTCTTGGCCTTCGCGCTCGCGACCTTGGGCACCTCGGAGGGCCCCTGCGGAACGATGTCGCAGGCGCGCTTGCGCACGGCCTCGTATTCCAGCCGCGAGACCTCGTGGACGACGCGCGCCGGGAAGACGAGCCGCGACACCGTCTCGTAGAGATCGTGCAGCATGCCGGGCGGGCGATAGTAGGTCGAGAATTCGTGGACGAGGGCGATCACGGGGACGCCAGCGCGCTCGAGCGCCACGGCGAAGTGGCGGGTCTCGACGCTGTTGGCGATCGCAAAGTCGATCCGGTAATGCCGGACGATCTCTTCGACCACCGCCTCGGCTTCGAACGGATCGAAGCAGGCGGGCCGTCCGACCGGGCCGAGTGCCATGTCGGCCGCGCGCGCGAAGGTTTCCTCGAACTCGCCCCCCGCCATCAGCAGCGTCACGACGTTGTGCGTGCGGTGAAAACGGTCGGCGATGTTCCAGGCGAGGATCGGCGCGCCGGTGCGCGAGGCCTCGTGAGCAATGACGAGGACCGTGCGGCGCGCTGGATCGAAATGCGCCTCGGGGAAGGTCATCGACGCGGCGGCCGAGCTGCCCGCGCGGCCCTCGGTTGCGCCATGCAGCACGTAGTGCGCCAGAAGGTTCGGAACCGCTTCCGCGAGGTCAGGATAGCGCAGTGCATAGAAGCGGGGGTCGAAACGGGAGGACGGCCGTCGACGCGCGGCTTCGCCGACCGTCACGTAGTGCAGCGCCGCGTCGAGGCCGGTGAGGCCGATGCCCGCCTCGCGGGCATAATAGGCCACATCGAAATAGGGACTGCGCAGGATCGCCTCGGCGGTGCGCAGATCGTCCTCGGAGTAGGAGCGGATCGGACCCTCGATCGCCCCCGTCTCGGCGGCCTCCGGCAGGACCGAGCCGCGCTCGATCGCGGGTGGGGCCGGCCGGCGCGGACTGGCGATGCCGCGCAGGAGCCGTACGGCTGGACGGACGGAAGAGCGGATGCGCGCGCGCGCGGCGGGCGAAACCCGATCGGCCATGCGGCGCAGCGGCGCGCCGGCGCGCCAGCTGAACGAAACGAGGACGGCCTGCAGGCTCTGCTGGGTCGCCTGCCATGCGGAGTACAACTGGTCGCGCTCGTCGCGAAGCTGCTGGCCCATCCGTTCGAGCGCATCCCGCTCTTCGGTCAGGAAGCCGGCATGGATGCGCCAGCGTTCCGTCTCGGCCCGTTCGACGTCGAGCCGGTGTGCGGCCTCGTTCGCCTGGCTCTCGACCACATGATCCATGTGGGCGGCGTGCTGCTCGAGCGAATCGATCCGATCGTAGCGCGCCTCAAGGAGCCGATTGGTACCCTTCACATAGCCGCGGAACAGGTTTTCGGCCGCGGCCAGCGTCTCCGAAGCCGCGTCGAGGCGGGCGATCGCCTGGGGCGAGGCGGGCTCCTCAATCAAGGCGGCGAGCGCGTCCCAGACGTCCCCGACCAGCCGTTCCAGCGAGCCCGGAGCGGCCTCGATGCGTTCGGGCGCTGTGTGATGGCGCATGTCGCCGGACAGGAAATCGTCGATGTCGTCGGCGGCCTCGTCGAAGAACCGGGGCCATTCGATGCCGATGTCGGAGGCGATCCGGCTTGCGGCCGAACGCCAGTCCTGCATCACGGCATCGTACATCAGGAAGGAGCGGGGGCGCCCGCGCGAGTCGCGCTCGGCTGCCAGCACATGCGAAAGCCAGAGAAGAAGGCCTTGCTCCAGCGGAAACTCGTTGCGCTTCTGCAGCGACTGCGCGACTTCCATCGGGTGGCGCAGCGGGTGAATGGTCGCGACCACCCGGCCCGTCGCCTCGACCGCCGGGATCCAGAGCGGCAGAAGCCGGCAGATGCGTGGATCCTTGACGAGGACGGACTCGGCCTCACCGAGCTCGAGCGTCGCCAGCCGGCGCAGACGCTCCACCGCGCCAGCATCTCTGGCGACCGCAAATGCGGCGTGCGGAATGCTGACGGCGTCGTCATAGAGATAGCCGAGTTCCCCGAGCAGCCGATCATCGAATTCGACGAAGCGGCGGTTCTCGAAGAAACCCTTCGGATTGTCGAAGGCTGGTGGGATCAGGTCGCCGGGAACGTCGATGCCGAGCCGCATCATCATGCCGGCGAGCGCCGAGGTGCCGCTGCGGTGCATTCCGACGATCAGGATCGCAAGACCGCGGGACGCGTCGAGCCGTATTTCGTCCGAAGCATGAATTCCGGCAGCTGCCTGGTTGTCTTCGATCATTCTCGTTCCTGGTCGCGGCCGGCGATCGCAGCGCGGCTTCGTTTCTTTGGCCCCCCCGCACCGTCAAGGCAACAGGTTTCGAAATACGCTACGCTGGATCGGTTGTGCAGCTGTCCTCCGGCTTGCCAAGTCGTTCAACTCGCGGTCCACTCGCGGTTTGGGGATGGATCATATCGCTGGGCGGACGATTCGTCCCGTTGTGGAGCTGAGTGCGAGTGCCGGTGAGCGAGACCGAACGAGCGGAACGCGCAGTGCCGAGGGGGCGCTCGCAGCGATTGCATGGCTCGATCGCGCAGGAGATCGGCACCGCGATCCTGACGGGCGCCTATGCGCCGGGCGACCTTCTCGCCAACGAGGTCGACTTCAGCGAACGGCTTAGCGTGTCGCGCACGGCCTATCGCGAGGCGGTGCGCATTCTGGCGGCGAAAGGGCTCGTCAGCAGCCGGCCGAAAGCCGGAACGCGCGTCAACGCCCGCAGCAACTGGAATTTCCTCGACCCCGACATCCTGCGCTGGATCTTCGAGAACGGGCCGCCGACGCCCGCCTTCGTGCGCGAGCTCTTTGAACTGCGGCAGATCGTCGAGCCGTCCGCCGCCGCGTTGGCGGCGCAGCGCCACACGCGCGCCGACATCGCGGAACTGCGGGCAGCGCTGGAACTCATGGGACGGCACGGCCTTGGCGTCGAGGAAGGGCGCAATGCGGACCGCCTGTTCCACGAGACTATCCTGCGGGCGACGCGCAACGAGGCTCTTGGCACGTTGGCAAGCGGCATCGCCGCCGCGGTGCGCTGGACCACCCTATTCAAGGCGCGCGACGGGCGGATGCCGCGTGATCCGGTCCCCGAGCACGCCAAGGTCCTTGCGGCGATCGCTGCCGGGAATCCCGAGGCGGCCCGTCAGGCGATGGAAAACCTCGTCGGTCTTGCCTTCCAGGATATCCGCTCGGTGGATCCTCGTCTGATCGACGAGAGTGTCTGAGGACGTTTGACGCGTCGGACGGATGCGCGGGCGCTAGGCGAGCTCGGCCGCCAGGCGACGTGCCTGTGCCCGAATGTCCGGTATCGCCGTGATCTCCCAGAAACGTGCTTTTGTGACGGGACCGAGCGCAAAAATCCGGCCGGATGCCGTACCGGAGCGATCGACCAGCCCACAGTTGGCCGCGACGTCGAGCCCGAGGCCGAGGGGGTCCGTTCTCGCGATGCCGCTATCGATCAGCTGTGCGACGAGGCCGGTTCCATCGGCGTCCGGTCGCCGCCTAATACCGGTGCAGTCGATGATCCGGTCGACGACCAGCGTTCGATGGTCGCCGCGGCGATGACGAATGCGCACGTGGTGGCGGTCCCCGTCCACGTGCTCGTCCACCAGCCGACCGGCGACAAGCCGGAGGAGGCCGCTCGACAGCGCTTCATGCGTCAGGTCGGCGAGAGCGGGCGGCATCCGGTGGCGATGGACGTCCCACATCGTCCGGCCGTGGCGCAGGAAGCGAGCGCGGCCCGAGGCGGGCATGGCGGACCAGATGGCACTGGCATGCGGGCGCACCGCATCCATGACCTCGCGCCAGTCACGCCCCTCGCTCTCGGCCCAGCGCACGGTCCGCCTCAGCCAGCGAAGGAAGTAGCCGGGCCCGGTGCCGAGCGGGATATCAGCGGGATCGAGGTGGAACGGCGCGGTGACGGCATGGACGCGCGGCAGGAGCGCCCGACGCGACAGGGCGGTGATCCGGCCGCGATGGCCGCGCGCATGGAGCGAGGCGAGCTTGTCGATCATCGACAGGCCAGCGCCAAGGACCAGGATGTCCTCGTCCGGCCCGATCCGCAGATCTTCCGGCGAAGACCAGGCGGGATCGTAGGGGGAGGGGCCGACAGGGACGGCGTGACCGATCGCCAGAACCGCGCGATCGGCGGTGAGGCTGAGGCCGCTCGCCAGCGTGGCACTCACGCCGCGATGCGTCTGCGCCAGCGCGATGCAGGTGTCGCGCAGCACCCGCAGGCGCCCGTCGCCGCTGCCGGGCAGCCAATGACGGACGAGGTCGACGAGATAATCGCGATACCGACTTCGCGGCGCGAAGCTGAACGCTCCCTCGAGTTCGCAGGCCGTCGCCGCCCCGCTCTCGACCAGCCAGCGCCAGAAGTGCTGGGGGTCGTCGTCGAAGGCGCTCATGTTCGCCGCGCGCGTGTTGAGGAGATGACAGGGATCCTTCGTCGAATAGGCGAGACCCTCGCCGATGCCCGAGCGCGGCTCGACGATCGTGACGTCGGTCCGATTGGCCTGTCGCAGGAAATGCGCGGCCAGCAGGACGCCGCTCGCACCGCCGCCGACGATGATCACATGATGCGTCATCCGGATACCCTCGTCCTTGCAGCGTCTCCTCGGCCAGGCAGTTCGGTGGAAAGCTCGATTTCCGATCCAGGCGTTTGAGGCATCATGATCCTTCAACTGCCGGAGGCCTCCAAACGAGGCGAGCGGTCGGTCTGAGCATCAGGCTAGGCAAGGAAACGCGCTTCGACGACGAATGGCGTTCCTCAATCCATCATATTGGTAGAAAAATGAGGCGTCCAGCGGTGTCGCCGACCGCCGAACGCCGGACACAAGACGTCGGCTATGCGGGTTGTTGTGGAAGTTCGGCACGGAACCGGGTAGTGGGCCCCGACGAAGAGGCGGGAGACCGGCATCGCATGGTATCCGAAGCGGCAAAGCGCGTGCGCTCGAGCCCGTTGAGCGCCTGGAGCCTTGCATGCGTCGCGTTCGGACTGGCTTTGGGGCTGCGGTTCGGCTTCGACCATATCCTTCCGGCCGGCTTCCCGTACCTGACGTTCTTTCCGGCAGTCATCCTCACTGCGTTCTTTGCGGGACCGCGGCCGGGTCTCGTCTGTGCCATCGCTTGCGGCCTATCGGCCTGGTTCTGGTTCATTCCCCCGTTCGGCAGCTTCACTCTCGGCACGCCCGTTCTTATCGCGCTGGCCTTCTATGTGTTCGTCGTCGGTGTCGACATCGCGTTGATCGAGGCGATGCATGGCGCGGTCAGGCGGCTCGAGGCGGAGCGTGCGATCAACCAGCAACTCCTCGCGCAGCAGAAGCTGCATCTGGAGGAAAGCCAGGCGCAGCAGCGCCAGCAGCGGGTGCTGCAGCGTGAGCTGTCGCATCGCATGAAGAACACGCTTGCGATGGTGCAGGCCGTGGTGTCGCAAAGCCTGCGCAACGCGACCGACCCGAAGGAAGCCGCTACGATGGCGTCGGCGCGGATCCAGGCGCTGGCGCGCGCGCAGGACATGCTGACAGCGACGGACTGGGCCGCGTCCGACGTGAAGGCGATCGTCGAGGCGTCGATCGCGCCTCATGTCGACGACCCTGCGCGCCTGCGCCTCGCGGGCCCACGCGTCGATCTCGACGCCCGGCACGCGCTCGGCCTCGCGCTCGCGATCCATGAACTGGCGACCAACGCCACGAAGTACGGAGCCCTTTCGGCCGACGGCGGCCACATCGCCGTTTCCTGGGACGTGGGCGAGGGGGAGCGCTTTTCCTTCGAGTGGCGTGAGGAAGGCGGTCCGTCCGTTTCGGAACCGAATCGACGCGGCTTTGGTTCACGCCTGACGGAAAGGGTCGTTCCCGGCTATTTCCAAGGGCATGCGCAGACCGAGTTCGCCCCCCGTGGGCTTGTGTACCAACTCGACGGATCGCTGGCGGCGGACCGTCACGACCATTCCTGAGCACGACGTCGCATGACCATTCCGTTCGACAGATCCCGCATCGGCATCCTCGTGGTCGAGGACGAGCCGCTTCTCCTCCTCGATGCGATGGACATGGTGGAGGACGCCGGTTTCAAGGCCTACGGGGCGACCAGCGCGGACGAGGCGATCCGCCTGCTTGAGCGCCACGACGATATCCGCATCCTCTTCACCGACGTCGACATGCCGGGGTCCATGGACGGGCTGAAGCTCGCCCACGCCGTTCGCAACCGCTGGCCGCCGATGTCGATCATTGTGGCATCCGGGCACGTCAAGGTTTCGCCGGAGGAGCTTCCGCGGGACGGTCTGTTCTTCGCCAAACCCTACCCTCCCGCTTCCCTCATCCGAACGGTCGAGGCGATGGCGCAGCGGATCGCGGGATAGGGTTTCAGGACTTCAGGAACGACAGAAGCGCCGCGTTGACGCGTCCGGGCTCCTCGCGATGCAGCCAGTGCGTTGCGTCCCGAAAGGTCTCAAGTCGCCTATTGTCGCAGAAGCGCAGGCTCCGGTCGGCGAGCCCACGCTCCAGAGCGGTATCCTGCAGACCCCAAAGAATCAGCGTCGGAACGGTGATGCGTTCCTGCACGCGCGGTCGCAGGCGGAGCGCACGATACCAGTTCAGCATTCCGGTCAGCGCGCCAGGGCGGCTCCAGGCCTCTCGATAAAGATCGAGGTCGGCGGACGTAAAGGCGTCGGGCCGACCGGTTTGGCGAAGGGCGCGCACCATCACGGCGAAACGGCGCGCGCCGAGCACCGCCTCGGGCAGAAGCGGAAACTGGAAGAATGCGGCATATCCACTGCGCAGGAACTGCGTCGGGGATCGCAGGGCATGGGGAAACAGCGCTTCCGGATGCGGGGCGTTGAGGATCGCCAGCCGCCGGAGCCGATGCGGCGCCTTGGCGGCGAGTGTCCAGGCGACGATGCCGCCCCAATCATGGCCGACGAGGTCGAAGCGTTCGTGGCCCAGCGCGTCCGAGAGGGCGAGGACGTCGCCGACAAGCTTCGGCAACGCATAGGCGCCGACGCCCTTCGGCTTGTCGCTGAGATTATACCCACGCTGGTCGGGCACGATGACGCGAAAGCCGGCTTCCGCCAGCGCCTTCATCTGCGGACGCCAGCCGATCCAGAAATCGGGAAAGCCGTGCAGGAGAACGACCGGCGGTCCGCTCGCCGGCCCTGCCTGCACCACGTGAAGGCGCAGACCGTTGCAATGGATGGTGCGATGGGTCGGCGCGAAATCATCTTCCATGGTCGATCAACGTCGTCACGCTCCGTCCGCTCCATTGCCCGTGCTAAAGCCGCGGGCGGTTCGGCGAAGCGAGGTGAACGATGAGTGCGGACGACAAGACCGAGACGACGCAGGAGAAGACGCAGCGCCTGAAAGCCGCGCGCCTTCAAGCCGAGCGAGACCGCGACGCCCGGATCGAGCGCGACACCCGCAAGGCCGCCGCGCGCCGGAAAGTGCTGGCGGGGCCGGCACCGGGCAAGGCGCCGCGCTAGTCCGGCGGCGGACGACGTCTCAGGGCACCTCGGGGTGCGGCTTCAGCGGCGTGTCGTCCATCACTGGAACCGTCTGCCGCTCGATCATGCGGTGGACGCGCGGCCGGCTCGCGCCCCGGTGGAGAGCCAGCAGGCGATCGTAAACGTCGGCGTCGGCCTTGGTGCGCCGCGTGTTGTGTCGGACGTACTCGACCCAGGTCGGCACATGGTACGTCTCGGTCCAGATTTCCGGGTTCTCAAGATCGCGCAGCAGCGACCATTGCCGGGCGCCGTCACGGATGCGCACGCGCCGTCGCTCCGCCATGACGGCGAGAAAGGCCTGCACGTCTTCGGCCGCGATCTCGTAGTCGACCAGCACCATGATCGGGCCGCTGCGCGAGCGAAGGTCCAGGCGCAGTTCCGGCTCCTTGAACCGGTCCAGCGGGTCGAGGTCGAGCGCGACGAGCGCGGGGATGCCGAAGCGCAGGCCGACCGCGGCGCCCGTCGCGAGAACCGCGCTTGATGCGAGGAGCGCGGACGAGGGGTCGTAGGCATCCGCGATGAGGCCCCAGATCCAGCTGCCGAGCGCCATGCCGCCGAAGGTCGCTGTCTGATAGATCGACAGCGCGCGGCCGACCACCCAGCGCGGCGTCGACAACTGGACCGTCACGTTGAAGAGGGAGAGCGTAAGCACCCAGGCGGCGCCGGCGGGCATCAGCGCGAGGCCCGTCAGCCAAGTCTGGCGGCTCCATGCCACCACCACGGCGCTCAGCGCGAATGTGAGGAAGCCGATCCGCGCGATCATCTCGCTCGACAATGCGCTGCGCAGCCGCGTCGAGAGCAGCGCGCCACCGATCGCGCCCACACCGAAGCAGCCGAGGAGGAGGCCGAAGGTCGCCGCATTGCCGGCGACGAGGTCGCGCGCGACGAGCGGCAGCAGCGCCAGAACGGACACCGCGCCGACACCGAACAGGAAGGCCCGGCCGATCACGGTGAGAAGGTTCGGCGACATCGCGACGAAGCGAAGGCCCGCCGACATCGCATGACGAAATGTCTCGCGCGGCAGCGTCGAGGGCTGGCGCCGGTAGCCCCACCGGCCGAGCGCCGCGATCAGGGGAACGTAGCTGACCGCGTTCAAGGCGAAGGCGCCCGCTGCGCCGACCGATGCGACGATCAGGCCGCCGATGGCCGGACCGATGCTGCGCATCAGGTTGAAGGCCATGCTGTTCAGCGTCACGGCCGACGGGATGTCGGATCGGCTGACGAGATCGCCGATGGAGGCCTGCCAGGACGGGTTGTGGAGCGCCGTGCCGCAGCCGATCAGGAAGGTGAAGAAGAGGAGCAGCCAAGGCGTCATCCAGCCTTGGATGGTGAGCGCGGCCAGTGCGACCGACGCCCCCATCATCAGGCTCTGCGCGACCAGCATCACCCGTCGCCGGTCGTAGCTGTCGGCGAGAGCCCCAGCCGCCAGCGAGAAGATCATGATCGGCAGCGTGGTCGCGGTCTGCACCAGCGCGACCATGTCGTCCGACGTCGCGATGCTCGCCATCATCCACCCGGCGCCGACCGCCTGAATCAGCCCGCCGAGGTTGGAGGCGAGAACCGCGGACCAGAGGAGGCGGAAGTCGGCGCTGCGGAACGGGCGAAGGAGCGGAGCGGTATCGGACAAGGAAGCGGAACGGGAAGGAATCGGGATCGTCTGGGACCCTTCCGGTTGTAGGGCGCTCCGCCCGCCGCGTCCCGCCCGAAAGCGTCGGCGGGATCAAACATTGCGACGGCGGAAGCGGGACCGTGAGGTCTTGGCGTCCGCCATCGGTTTTCGATCAGGCGACGTCCGGCAGATCCTCGATCAGCTTGTCCAGAGTGATCGGGTAGTCGCGAACCCGCACGCCGGTGGCGTTGTGAATGGCGTTGGCGATCGCCGCCGAGACGCCGCAGAGCCCGAGTTCGCCGACACCCTTCGCCTTCATCGGCGAGACGTCGGGGTCGGTCTCGTCGAGGAACACGACCTCTTGATGCGGAATGTCGGCATGAACCGGCACCTCGTAGCCGGCGAGATCGTGGTTGATGAAGAGACCGTGCCGCTTGTCGACGACGAGATCCTCCATCAGCGCGCCGCCGACGCCCATTGTCATGCCGCCGATGACCTGGCTGCGGGCGGTGAGAGGATTGAGGATGCGCCCGGCCGCGCAGACCGCAAGCATGCGGCGCACGCGGACCTCGGCCGTCGCCATGTCGACTCCGACTTCCACGAAATGAGCGCCGAAGGTCGACTGCTGCTTCTCCTTCATCATCTCCTTCGAGAACTCGATCTTGTCCTCGGCAACGATCTCGCCGCCGGCAGCCGCCTCGGCGAGCGGCACCTGCCTATCGCCCGCGCGCACCATGCCGTCCACGAACTCGGCCGAAGCCGGGTCGAGACCGAGCTTGTCCGCGATCGCCTCGCGCAGCTTGACGCAGGCAGCGTAGACGCCGGCGGTCGAGGAGTTGGCACCCCACTGGCCGCCGGACCCGGCGGAAACCGGGAACATCGAGTCGCCGAGCGTGACCTGCACCTTGTCGAGCGGCAGGCCCAGCATCTCGGCTGCCGTCTGGGCGATGATCGTGTAGGAGCCGGTGCCGATGTCGGTCATGTCGGTCTCGACCGTCACCACGCCGTCGCGGCCGAGGCGGGCGCGGGCACCGGAGTCCATGTTCATGTTGTTGCGGAAGGCCGAGGCGACGCCCATGCCGACCATCCAGCGACCGTCGCGCACCTGCGCGGGCCGGGCATTGCGCGCGCTCCAACCGAACTTCTCGGCGCCCTGCCGAAAGCAGTCCGCGAGACGGCGCTGCGAGAAGGGGCGCGAGGGATCCTCGGGGTCGACCTGCGTGTCGTTCAGGATGCGGAACTGGACGGGATCCTGGCCGAGCTGCTCGGCGAGCTCGTCCATCGCAACCTCCAGCGCCATCAGGCCCGGCGCTTCGCCGGGCGCGCGCATGGCGTTGCCCTCCGGCAGGTCGAGGACGGCGAGTTTCAGCGACGTCATCCGGTTGGCGCCGGCATAGAGAAGCCGCGTCTGCTGCGTGGCGACCTCGGGCTGGCCGCCCTCCAGATCGCCCGACCAGCTCTCATGCGCGATCGCGGTGATCTTGCCGTCGCGCTCCGCGCCGATGCGCACGCGCTGGATCGTGGCGGGGCGGTGCGTCGTGTTGTTGGCCATCATCGGCCGGGATAGCGCGACCTTCACCGGCCGCCCCGCCGCCTTCGCGCCGAGCGCCGCCATCACGGCATCCGCCCGCAGGAACAGCTTGCCGCCGAAGCCGCCGCCGATGAAGGGCGAGACGATGCGCACCTTCTCCGGCGCGATCTTCAGCGTCTTGGCAAGATCGGCCGAGCCCCAAGCGATCATCTGGTTGGAGGTCCAGACGGTGACGCTGTCGCCGTTCCACTCGGCCAGCGAAGCGTGCGGCTCCATCATCGCGTGACTCTGGTCGGGCGTCGTGTAGCTCTGTTCGAACTTGACGGGCGCTGAGGCGAAGGCGCTCGCGAAATCGCCCACGCCGGTCTGGGTCGGCGACTCTTCGGTCGACGGCGCGTCGGGCGCGGTGTCCTTGGCGGCCGCGAGGTCGAAGGCGCCGTCGGCGCTCTCATAGGCGATATCGAGCATCATGGCCGCGGCGCGCGCCTGCTCGAACGTGTCGGCGACGACGACCGCGACGGCCTGGTGGTAGTGCTGCACCTCGGGCCCGCCGAGGAGCTTTGCGGTGTTCTTGTCGCCCTTGCCGAGTTCTCCGGCGTTCTCGTGGGTGACGATCGCGACTACGCCCGGCGCGCGCCGGGCGGCCGTCGAGTCGAGTCGCGTGATGCGTCCCTTGGCGATGGCGGAGCCCACGACGTAACCGTAGGCGACGTTCTCGGCGACGTCGTGGTGCTCGTAGGCGTAGGGCGCGGTGCCCGTCACCTTCAGGCGCCCATCGATGCGCTCGTGCGGCTGGCCGACGACGCGTTCCCGGTCGATCGGGTTGGTGCCGGCGGGGGTGTCGAACTTCATCGGATCAGCTCCTCGCTTCGGTCAGCACGGCGCCGAGAGTTCGCTCGGTCAGCGGAATCTTGAAGGCGTTGTGCTCGGTGGTCCTGGCATCGGCGAAGAGCCGCGCGGCGGCTGGCTTGGCGCCCTCGCGCAACTGCGCGTCGGCTTCCGCGACGCGCCAGGGCCGCGGCGCGACACCGCCGATCGCCACGCGGCCCGTGCCGTCCGGCTGGATCACCGCCGCGACCGAGACGACGGCGAAGGCATAGGACGCGCGGTCGCGAACCTTGCGGTAGATGTGCTTGCCGCCGAGTGGCGCGGGCAGGGTGACGGCAGTGACGAACTCGCCCGCCTCCAGCGCGGTCTCGACCTCCGGCGTGTCGCCTGGCAGTCGATGGAAGTCGGCGAATGCAATGGTGCGCGTCGCCCCGTCCGGCTTCACGGTCTCGACCGAGGCGTCGAGGACGCTGAGCGCGACGTTCATGTCGGACGGGTTGGTGGCGATGCAGGCGTCGCTGACGCCGACGACGCCGAGAAGGCGCGAATAGCCCTCGATCGCGGCGCAGCCGGCGCCCGGCTGGCGTTTGTTGCAGGCCATGTTGGTGTCGTAGAAGTAGGGGCAGCGCGTGCGCTGGAGGAGGTTGCCGGCCGTCGTCGCCTTGTTGCGCAGCTGGCCGGACGCGCCCGCCACCACCGCCCGCGTCAGGACGCCGTAGTCGCGGCGGATGCGCTGGTCGGCGGCCATGTCGGTGTTGCGCACGAGCGCGCCGATGCGAAGGCCGCCGTCCTCGGTCGCCTCGATCGTGTCGAGGCCGAGCCGGTTGACGTCGATGAGATGGCGTGGCGCCTCGATCTCAAGCTTCATCAGGTCGAGGAGATTGGTGCCGCCAGCGATGAACTTCGCGTCAGGCCGGGCCGCCGCAGCCTTGGCGGCTTCCGCCGGCGAGTTGGCGCGCTCGAAGGTGAAGGACTTCATGCGGGCCTCCCGGCGACTTCGGCCATGGCGTCGGCGATGTTGGAATAGGCGCCGCAGCGGCAGATGTTGCCGCTCATGCGCTCGCGCATCTCTTCGTTCGTGGCTTCCATCGCCCCGTTGAGGTCGGCGGTCACATGGCTCGGGATGCCGGCCTTGACCTCTTCGAGGACGCCGACCGCAGAGCAGATCTGCCCCGGCGTGCAGTAGCCGCACTGGTAGCCGTCGTGCTTCAGGAAGGCCTCCTGCATCGGGTGCAGGTTGTCGGGGGTCCCGAGGCCCTCAATCGTCGTGATCTCGTCGCCCTCGTGCAGCACCGCGAGCGTCAGGCAGGCGTTGATGCGCCGGCCATTGACCATCACCGTGCAGGCGCCGCACTGACCGTGGTCGCAGCCCTTCTTCGTGCCGGTGAGCTTGATGTGCTCGCGCAACGCATCGAGAAGCGTGGTGCGCAGATCGAGGTCGAGTTCGCGCCGTTCGCCATTGACGGTGAAGGCGACGGGCGCCGTGACTGCGGCGTCCGCAGCCGTGCCGCCCGTCGCGGACGACTGCGCCAGCGCGGAGGCGGGCAGGGCGCCGAGTGCGGCAGTCGCCGTCGCGCCGGACATCAGCTGCCGCCGGTTCAGTTCAAGGTCGGGAAATCTCGACATGGCTCGCAAGGCTCTTCGGTGGGGCGCAACGGGAGACCCAACGCGATTCGCCGTTGCCGGTCGGCGGATCGGGGTTCTGAACGCAAGGGATCGATGCCATCGCGCTCCACCCGGACGGTGATGCGCTGGCGCCGCTGTAGTTTGTAACTAATCCAGATTGCGCCGCCGGCTACCGGCAACGTGCGCAACGTCATCCGGCTTCCGCATACGACATCGAGAGACGGGGGCGCTCGGCCGGCCGCCTTCGGGGGCTCGTGAGGTCGCGGTCAAGCGCCTGCAAACGCTGATGAACCGGGACACGGCACCCTTCGCGCTGCCCCTGCGTTGCGATGCCGACCGAGCCGGACCGAACATGAGCAGCGTGGCGCTTCGTCGCGCGTTGCAGGGTCGACGCCTCGGATGCTGGAATCTGCGAAAGCTTCCGCTCGTCGTGAGACGGTGGTTGCAGCGGGCCTGTCCCTTCCTCCATCCTGCACCGGCAAAGGGAGGCCGTGCATGTCGTCGACGATTGAGGAACTCGAACGCCGCCGCGCAGCCGCGCGCGAAGGCGGCGGCGAACGGCGTGTCGCCGCGCAGCACGGCAAGGGCAAGCTCACGGCTCGCGAACGCCTCGACGTGCTGCTCGACGAAGGTTCGTTCGAGGAACTCGACATGTTCGTCGAGCACAACTGCACCGACTTCGGCATGGAAACGCAGATCGTGCCCGGCGACGGTGTGGTCACGGGCTCTGGGACCATCAACGGCCGGCTCGTCTTCGTCTTCAGCCAGGACTTCACGGTGTTCGGCGGTTCGCTCTCGGAGCGCCACGCAGCCAAGATTTGCAAGATCATGGACATGGCGCTGAAGGTCGGCGCGCCGGTGATCGGGCTGAACGATTCGGGCGGCGCCCGCATCCAGGAGGGTGTCGCCTCGCTCGGCGGCTATGCCGAGGTGTTCCAGCGCAACGTGCTGGCGTCCGGCGTCGTGCCGCAGCTCAGCCTCGTGATGGGGCCGTGCGCGGGCGGCGCGGTCTATTCCCCGGCGATGACCGACTTCATCTTCATGGTGAAGGATTCCAGCTACATGTTCGTCACCGGCCCGGACGTGGTGAAGACGGTGACCAACGAGGTGGTGAGCCAGGAGGACCTCGGCGGCGCGGTGACGCACACGACGAAATCCTCGGTCGCCGACTGCGCCTTCGAGAACGACATCGAGGTGCTGCTCGCCGCGCGCGACTTCATGGGTTTCCTGCCCGCCTCGAACCGGACGGGGGTGCCCGAGCGCCCGAGCCCCGACCCGTTCGACCGTCTGGAGCCGAGCCTCGACACACTGATCCCGCCGAGCGCCAACCAGCCCTACGATATGCACGAGCTGGTCTCAAAAGTCGTCGACGAGGGCGAGTTCTTCGAAATCCAGCCGAACCATGCGGGCAACATCATCGTCGGGTTCGGGCGCATCGAAGGGCGCACGATCGGGCTCGTGGCCAACCAGCCGATGGTCCTCGCGGGCTGCCTCGACATCGCGGCCTCGAAGAAGGCGGCGCGCTTCGTGCGCTTCTGCGACGCCTTCGAGATCCCGATCGTCACCTTCGTCGACGTGCCGGGCTTCCTGCCGGGCGTCGCGCAGGAGCATAACGGCATCATCAAGCACGGGGCGAAGCTGCTTTTCGCCTATTCCGAGGCGACGGTGCCGAAGATCACGGTCATCACCCGCAAGGCCTATGGCGGCGCCTACGACGTGATGGCGTCCAAGCATCTGCGCGGTGACCTGAACTACGCCTGGCCGACCGCCGAGATCGCGGTGATGGGCGCGAAGGGCGCGGTCGAGATCATCTTCCGCGGCCGGAGCGCCGAGGAGATCGCGACCCGTACGGCGGAATACGAGAGCCGCTTCGCCAACCCGTTCGTCGCGGCGTCCAAGGGGTTCGTCGACGAGGTGATCATGCCGCATTCCACCCGGCGGCGCGTGGCGCTGGGCCTGCGCAAGCTGCGGGGCAAGCAGCTGCAAAATCCCTGGAAGAAGCACGACAACATTCCGCTATGAACGACAGAGGGACGGGAGGCCCCGCGATGTTCGGACGCTTGAACCATGTCGGGGTGGCGACCCCCTCGATCGCGCGCGCGGGCGAGCACTACGCTGCGCTGTTCGGCACGGAGGCGGTCGGCACGCCCTTCGATCTGCCCGAGCAGGGCGTGAAGGTCTGCTTCGTCGACGCCGGGAACACGCAGGTCGAACTCATCGAACCGCTGGACGACGCCTCGCCGGTCGCCGGTTTTCTCCAGCGCAATCCGGCCGGCGGGCAGCACCATCTCTGTTTCGAGGTCGCCGATCTCGATGCCGCAATCGCGGACCTTGCATCCCGAGGCGTCCGCGCGCTCGGACCCCCGCGCATCGGCGCCCACGGGACGCGGATCGTCTTCCTGCACCCGCGCGACATGGGCGGCGTTCTGATCGAACTCATGGAGGCCCCCGATGGCGGACACTGAGCGGCCTTCGCTGCGGGACTGGGACGCGCTGGCGGCGCGCGAGGTGAAGGGCCGCGATCTCGACTGGGAGACGCCCGAGGGGATCACGGTCAAGCCTCTCTACACCGCCGAGGACGTCGCCAGCTGGGATCCCGGCCTGCCGGGCTTCGCGCCTTTCACACGCGGCGTGCGCGCTTCGATGTATGCCGGGCGCCCCTGGACGATCAGGCAATATGCCGGGTTTTCGACCGCCGAAGAGTCCAACGCCTTCTATCGCCGCAATCTCGCGGCGGGCCAGAAGGGCCTGTCGGTCGCCTTCGACCTCGCCACCCATCGCGGCTACGATTCGGATCACCCCCGCGTCGTCGGCGACGTCGGCAAGGCGGGCGTCGCGATCGACACCGTCGAGGACATGAAGATCCTCTTCGACGGCATCCCCTTGAGCGAGATGTCGGTGTCGATGACCATGAACGGGGCGGTGATCCCGGTCCTCGCCTTCTTCATCGTCGCCGGCGAGGAGCAGGGGGTGCCCCGCAACCGGCTTGACGGGACCATCCAGAACGACATCCTCAAGGAGTTCATGGTCCGAAACACGTATATCTATCCGCCCGAGCCCTCGATGCGGATCGTCTCGGACATCTTCGCCTATACCAGCGCCGAGATGCCGAAGTTCAACTCGATCTCGATCTCCGGCTACCACATGCAGGAGGCGGGGGCGACGCAGCTCCAGGAGCTCGCCTTCACCATCGCCGACGGCATGGAATATGTGCGCTACGGCGTGGCGTCCGGCCTCGACATCGACAAGTTCGCCGGGCGCCTGTCCTTCTTCTTCGCCATCGGCATGAACTTCTTCATGGAGGTCGCCAAGCTGCGCGCCGCGCGCGTCCTCTGGCACCGGGCGATGACGGAGCTCGGGGCGAAGGACGAGCGCTCCAAGATGCTGCGCACCCACTGCCAGACGAGCGGCGTCTCGCTGACCGAGCAGGACCCCTATAACAACGTCATGCGCACCACGATCGAGGCCATGGCGGCGATGCTCGGCGGCACGCAGTCGCTTCACACCAATGCGCTGGACGAGGCGATCGCGCTGCCGACCGACTTCTCCGCCCGCATCGCGCGCAACACGCAGCTCGTCCTCCAGGAGGAGACGGGCATGACCCGGGTGGTCGATCCGCTCGGTGGCTCCTACTACGTCGAGAGCCTGACCAAGGCCTTGGTGGACGGGGCTTGGGCGCTCATCGAGCGCATCCGTGCTGAGGGCGGGATGGCCAAGGCCGTTGCGGCCGGCTGGCCGAAGGCGATGATCGAGGAAGCCGCGGCGGCCAAGGCCGCGCGGGTCGACCGCGGCGAGGACGTGATCGTCGGCGTCAATCGCTACCGGCTGGAGGCCGAGGCGCCGATCGAGATTCTCGACGTCGACAACCATGCCGTCCGCGAGGCGCAGGTCGCGCGGATCGAAAGGGTCAAGGCCGAGCGCGACGCCGAGGCCGTCAGGGCCGCGCTGGATGCCCTGCGCCAAGGAGCTGCCGGCCGCGGCAACCTCCTCGAGCTGGCCGTGGCATGCGCGAGAGCCCGTGCGACGCTCGGCGAGATCTCGGCGGCGATGGAAGACGTCTTCGGCCGTTTCGATACGCAGCCTCGGCCGGTCAGCGGCGTCTATGGCGGAGCCTACGCCGACGATCCCCGCTGGACGCGTCTGACGGACGCCGTGGCGGCGACGGAGCGGCGCCTCGGGCGTCGGCCGCGCATGCTGGTCGCCAAGATGGGGCAGGACGGGCACGATCGCGGCGCCAACCTCGTGTCCTCGATGTTCGGCGATCTCGGCTTCGAGATCGTGCCGGGCCCCCTGTTCCAGACGCCGGACGAGGCCGCGGCTCTCGCGGTGGAGCGCGAGGTCGATATCGTCGGCGCCTCGTCACTGGCGGCCGGCCACAAGACGCTGATCCCGGACCTGATCGCGCGCCTCGGCGAACTCGGCCGCTCCGACATCAAGATCGTGGCCGGCGGCGTCATCCCGGCGCAGGACTACGACGCGCTTCGCCGCGCCGGTGTCCATGCGATCTTCGGGCCCGGCACCAATCTCGTGGAGGCGGCGGCCGAAGTGCTGCGCCTCCTCGGCCACAACATGCCGCCGGTCGGCGACACCGGCGATCGCAGCGCCGCAGAATGAAAGCGTCCCCCGTGTTCCGTAAGATCCTGATCGCCAATCGAGGCGAGATCGCCTGCCGCATCATACGCACCGCCAAGCGGATGGGCATCGCGACCGTCGCCGTCT
The DNA here is from genome assembly GCF_900113065.1 of Aureimonas phyllosphaerae. Classification (GTDB taxonomy): domain Bacteria; phylum Pseudomonadota; class Alphaproteobacteria; order Rhizobiales; family Rhizobiaceae; genus Aureimonas; species Aureimonas phyllosphaerae. Next base: position 147,200 of record NZ_FOOA01000001.1, on the reverse strand, counting down.
ATTCCGATGCCGACGCGCTGAGCCCGCATGTTCGTATGGCGGACGAGGCCGTGCGCCTCGGGCCGGCGCCCGCGGCGGAAAGCTACCTGCGCGCCGACCTCATTCTCGAGGCCGCGAAGGCGACCGGCGCCGACTGCATTCACCCCGGCTACGGCTTCCTCTCGGAGCGCGAGAGCTTCGCGCGCGCCTGCGAGGACGCCGGCATCGCCTTCGTCGGCCCGCCGCCCGGCGCCATCGCGGCGATGGGCGACAAGATCCAGTCCAAGAAGCTGGCGAAGGCGGCCGGCGTCAACGTCGTTCCCGGCTTTCTCGGCGAGATCGAGAGCACGGACGATGCCGTGCGGATCGCGTCCGAGATCGGCTTTCCCGTGATGATGAAGGCTTCTGCCGGCGGCGGCGGCAAGGGTATGCGGCTCGCTTGGGGCGAGGGCGACGTGCGCGAGGGCTTCGAGGCGGTCAGGCGTGAGGGGCTGGCGAGCTTCGGCGACGACCGCGTCTTCATCGAGAAGTTCATCGAGAGTCCCCGCCACATCGAGATCCAGGTGCTCGGCGACAAGCATGGTACCGTCCTCTACCTCGGCGAGCGCGAGTGCTCGATCCAGCGGCGGCACCAGAAGGTGGTCGAGGAAGCGCCGTCGCCCTTCGTCACGCCCGAGATGCGGCAGGCGATGGGCGAACAGGCCGTCGCGCTCGCCAAGGCCGTCGGCTACCATTCGGCGGGTACGGTCGAGCTCATCGTCTCCGGCGCCGATCCGACGGGAAAGAGTTTCTATTTCCTGGAGATGAACACGCGTCTTCAGGTGGAGCATCCGGTGACCGAGATGGTCACCGAGCTCGATCTCGTCGAGGAAATGATCCGGGTCGCGGCGGGCGAGCCGCTGCGGATCGGTCAGGACGACGTTCGCCTCGATGGCTGGTCGATCGAGACCCGCATCTATGCGGAAGACCCGTATCGCGGTTTCCTGCCGTCGACCGGCCGCCTGACCCGCTATCGCCCGCCGGCGTCCCGCGACGGCGTTCGCGTCGACGACGGCGTCGCCGAGGGCAGCGAGGTCTCGATGTTCTACGACCCGATGATCGCCAAGCTCGTGACCCACGGTTCGACGCGGGGCGAAGCCATCAACCGTCAGGTCGAGGCGCTCGACCGCTTCGAGCTGAGCGGCCTCGGCAACAACATCGATTTCCTCTCCGCAATCATGCAGCACCCGCGATTTCGCGACGGGCACCTTACCACCGGCTTCATCGCGGAGGAGTATCCTGAAGGCTTCACCGGCACCGAACCGGACGCGGCGCTGGCGCGAAAGCTTGCGGTGGCCGGCGTTCTCGTCTCGGTTCTCCGGGCCGATCGCGATGCCCGGATCGACGGTCAGCTCGGGCCGCCGATCCGGCCGAATGCCGCGCGCATCGCGCAACTCGGCGACCAACGTTTCGAGGTCGTCGTCTCCGGCGAAGGCGGCGAGCGTCGTGTCTCGATCGATGGATCCGGACCCGTGCCGGTCGCCCTCGACTGGCGGTTCGGCGAGGCGATGGCGCGATTGCGGTTCGAGGGCGAGGACCTGTCGCTGCGCATCCGGCCGACCCTGACGGGCGCGCGCATGACGACGCGCGGCGCGACCCACGAGGTTCGCGTTTCCCTGCCGCGGGTGTTCGAACTGTCTCGCCACATGCTCCACAAGGAGCCGCCGGACCTGTCGCGCCTTTTGATCTGCCCGATGCCGGGCCTCCTGACGCGGCTCGGTGTGAAGCGGGGAGATCGTGTGGAAGCGGGGCAGGTGCTGGGCACCATCGAGGCGATGAAGATGGAGAACAACCTCAGGGCGCCGAAGGCCGCGACGATCGGCGCGGTGCACGCGGCGGTCGGCGACAGCCTGCCCGCCGACTTCGTCATCCTCGAATTCGAATGACGGGGCGCGTCCGCGTCACCGGATCGCGCTGGCGCGCTTCGCCCAGGTGCCGGCCGTCTGCGGCTTGACGAAGACGGTGGTCACGTCGGGCAGTTCGGCCTTCACGCGCGCCTCCAACCGCTGGACGCAGGTTTCGATCTCGGGCGCGGTCATGTGATCCTCGAACTCGACGCTGAGCGCGACCACGATCTGGCGCGGCCCGAGCTGGGTGGTGATCACGCCGTTCGCCTTCTGGATCGCCGGGTCCGCCTCCGCCGTCTTGAGGATCGCGGCCTGCACGGCCGGTAGCGCCGGCTCGCCGATCAGCAGGCCCTTGCTCTCGCGGGCGAGGAAGATCGCGACGCCCGCCAGCACGATGCCGATGCCGACCGAGGCCACGCCATCGAGCTCCGGTCGTCCGAGCGCTTGCGCGAGAAAGATACCGACAAACGCGATAGCAAGGCCGATCAGCGCCGCGCTGTCCTCGAGAAGCACCGTGAAGGTCGTCGGGTCCTTGCTGCGCGTGATCGCCTCGACATAGCCGGCCGATCCCTTCTGCTCTCGGAATTCGCGGAGCGCTACGACCCAGGAGAAGCCTTCGAAGAGGAACGACGCCGCGAGCACCCCGTAGTTCCAGCCGACATTGTCGATCGGCTCGGGCTCCATGATGTGGTGGATGCCCTGGTAGATCGACACGCCGGCGCCGAGCGCGAAGACGAGAAGGGCGACGATGAAGCTCCAGAAATAGAGCTCGCGTCCGTGGCCGAGCGGATGCGTGCGGTCCGGCGGGCGGCCCGCGCGACGCATGCCATAAAGGAGGAGCACCTCGTTGCCGGTGTCGACAAGGGAATGCACACCCTCGCTGAGCATCGCCGACGAACCGGTGAAGAAGGCGGCGGCGAACTTCGTCGCGGCGATGAGCGCGTTGCCCGCCAATGCCGCGTAGACCACCGTCTTCGAACCGTCTGCCACGCGCCATCACCCATAGTTGATCGCTGCCGAAATTGGCGCGGGTGGGGAAAAGGTCGAGGGCGGGGCGGGAGCTGCGCAGCGCGTGCGACTTCATCCGGCGGCCGAAACCCCGTAAGCCGGTTCGCGACGCCAGGAGGATGACGCCGCCATGCAGACCTACAGGATCGCCGCCATTCCCGCCGACGGCATCGGGCCGGAGGTCATCGCCGCTGGCCTTCAGGCGCTGGAGGCGCTAGAGCGGCGCGGCGGTGGCTTCAGGCTGGACGTGACGCAGTTCGACTGGGGGTCGGACTACTACCGGAAGCACAGCGTCATGATGCCGGCGGACGGCACCGAGCAGCTGAAGGGTTTCGACGCCATCTTCTTCGGCGCCGTGGGCGCGCCCGATGTGCCCGATCACGTCACGCTGTGGGGGCTGCGTCTGCCGATCTGCCAAGGCTTCGACCAGTACGCCAACGTGCGCCCGACCAAGCTCCTGCCCGGCATCGTCTCGCCGCTCGCCGGCGTGAAGCCCGGCGACCTCGACTGGGTGATCGTGCGGGAGAACTCGGAAGGCGAATATTCCGGCCACGGCGGGCGTGCCCATCGCGGCCTGCCGGAGGAGGTCGCGACCGAGGTCGCGATCTTCACGCGCGTCGGCGTCACCCGGATCATGCGCTATGCCTTCCGCCTCGCGCAGTCGCGCCCGCGCAAACTCCTGACTGTCGTGACGAAGTCCAACGCCCAGCGCTTCGGCCTGGTGATGTGGGACGAGATCGCGGCGGAGGTGTCGGTCGAATTTCCCGATGTGACCTGGGACAAGATGCTGGTCGACGCGATGACGGTGCGGATGACGCTCAAGCCGCAAAGCCTCGACACGATCGTCGCAACCAACCTCCATGCCGACATCCTCTCGGACCTCGCCGGTGCGCTGGCCGGAAGTCTCGGGGTCGCGCCGACGGCCAACATCGACCCGGAGCGGCGCTTCCCCTCCATGTTCGAGCCGATCCACGGTTCGGCCTTCGACATCACCGGCAAGGGCATCGCCAATCCCGTCGCGACCTTCTGGACGGCGGCGCAGATGCTGGAGCATCTCGGACAGCCGCAGGCCGCCCGGCGCCTGATGCATGCCGTCGAGACGGTGACGGGCGGTGGCGTGATGACGCCGGACGTCGGCGGCACGGCCACGACGAAGGAGGTGACGGACGCCGTGTGCGAAGCGATCCGCGGCTCCAACATCGTGCCTTGAAGCCGAACGTTTCAGGCGGTTGGGCCGACCATTTCGCCGTCCTCCTTGCGGAAGCACGCCACAGGACGCTCCAGGAGCTCCAGCACACGTTCCGACGGGCGGCATAGGGCCGTGCCCTTGGCCGTCACGACGATCGGACGGTTGATCAGGATCGGGTGCGCCATCATGGCGTCGAGGATCGCATCGTCGGAGAGCGCGGGATCGTCGAGGCCGAGTTCGGCATAGGGCGTGCCCTTCTCGCGCAGGAGCTCACGTGGGCCCAGACCCATCGCGCCGATCAGTTCGACGAGACGCTCGCGGCTCGGCGGCGTCTTCAGGTACTCGATCACCGTCGGATCCTCACCCGATTGGCGGATCATCTCCAGAACGTTGCGGGACGTGCCGCAGGCGGGGTTGTGGTAGATCGTGACGCTCATCGTGGGGTCCGGGTCGGAAGAAAGAGGCGCGGCGGGGCGGTCTAGCATCCCAGTTGCCTTGCGGCATCCACGAGATCCTCCGCCACCACGTCCCAGTCTCGCGCGGGCTCGAGATCGGTCGCTTGTTCGGAGCCGTGCTCGCGCGGTCGGCAGATGAAGACGGTGCGAAGGCCGAGGGCGCTGGCGGCTGCGAGGTCGTCGTTGTGGGCGGCGACCATGGCGGCGCGTTCGGGCGGCAGGCCGACGGCTTCGATGGAGCGCAGGTAGGTTTCCGGCCGCGGCTTGTAGGTCTGCGCGATCTCGGCCCCGACGATCACGTCCCACGGCAGGCCGCCGAAACGCGCGAGGTTCATCATGCCTGCGATATGGCTGTTGGAGATCGGGCCGATCGCGAAACGACGCTTGAGGCGTGCCAGCCCTTCGACGCTGTCCGGCCATGGATCGAGCCGCTCCCACGCGCGGTTGAGGTCGGCCAGTTCGCTGTCGGGCAGGGCTGCGGGTTCGACGCCATGGCGCAGGAGGACGCGTCCTAAGTTCTCGCGGTTCAGGATGTCGAGCCGCACGAACGCGCGCTCGCCTGACCGCACCCGTTCCATGGAAGGCTGGTACTCCGCCCGCCATTCGTCGGCGAAGCGTGAGGGATCGACGTCGATCCCATGACGCCGGAGAAACGGTTCGGCCCTGCGCGCGACGCTCGTGCGCCAGTCGACCACGGTGCCGAAGACGTCGAAGCCGAGAAAACCGATCGTGTCGAACGTATCCATGCCCGCGCTCCCTGATTGGCCTTCGAAAGATAGATCAGGACCTGCGACCGTCAGCCGCCGGTCACAGCGGCAGCGCGAACTGGACGGGCGGTGGGGCCGACATGGTTTCGTTGGTCAGCGCCGAAAGCGTCACGCCGAGAAGGCGGACACCGCGTGGATCGGCCGGCAGATCGTCGATCAGGCGAAAGGCCGCCCGCTCGATCTCGGCACGCGAGCCAACGGGCGCGGCGGACGACAGGGCGCGGGTGATCTGGCGGAAGTCGGCATACTTGACCTTCAGCGTCACGGTCCGCCCCCGCGTTCCTGCCCCCTCGCAATGCCGCCAGACCTTGTCGATGATTGGCCCCAGCGCCTCGCGCATCGCGTCCGGCGTATGAAGATCGGCGGAGAACGTGTTCTCGGCCCCGACCGACTTTCGGATGCGGTTGGCGCGCACCGGACGCTCGTCGATGCCGCGCGAGATGCCGTAATAGTAGGGGCCGATCTTGCCGAAGCGCTCCTGCAGGAAGGCGAGGGACTGCGCCTTGAGGTCGGCGCCCGTGTGGATGCCGAGCCGCTCCATCTTGGCGACGGTCGCCGGGCCGACGCCGTGGAAGCGGCCGACGGGCAGCGTTTCCACGAAGGCCGCGCCCATCGCGGGCGTCACCACGAAGAGCCCGTCGGGCTTGCGATGGTCGGAGGCGAGCTTGGCGAGGAACTTTTATAAGTAGGTTCGGCTGTCAACTGAGAGAGAGACCATTGAGATCGTTCGGGTTTTTCGGACAGTTTACGAAAAAACGTAAACTAAATTCAGCGGGCCACGGCGTAATCTGGGAGTACGCACCGATGGGGGAGCCTTCGACCAACACCCAATCAGTTGTGGATCGCGTGACTGGCCCCGATTGAGCCACGTTCGTCCGTAGAGTACATTTCGTGAACATGGAGCACGTGGGGAAGCCCAAACCTGGGGGGACGCGAGGTCCAGCAATGCCTGCCACCGACCCGGACCATACGCAGGCCGCACTCTCGTCGGATGCGCCCCTTAAGCCGACGCGTCAGCGCAAAGTCATCCATGTCGACATGGACGCTTTCTATGCAAGCGTGGAGCAAAGGGACAACCCCGAGCTGCGCGGCCGACCCGTCGCTGTCGGCGGATCGCGGGAACGAGGCGTGGTCGCGGCGGCAAGCTACGAGGCGAGGCGCTTCGGGGTTCACTCTGCCATGCCGTCAGTCTCCGCAAAGCGCTCGTGCCCCGAGCTCGTGTTCGTGAAGCCGCGCTTCGACGTGTACAAGGAGGTCTCGCTCCAGATCAGGGCGATCTTCTCCGAGTACACGTCCTTGATCGAGCCGTTGTCGCTTGACGAAGCGTACCTCGACGTCACCGAAAACCTGAAGGGTGTAGAGTACGCCACCCAGATCGCGAGGGAGATACGGACTCGCATCTGGGAGGAAACCAGCCTGACAGCATCCGCTGGTATCAGCGTGAATAAATTCTTGAGCAAGATGGCATCCGATCAGAACAAGCCGAATGGCCAGTTCGTGATCACGCCAGATATGGCTCCGTCTTTCGTTGCGGGTCTCCGGGTCGGGAAGTTTCATGGCATCGGACAGAAGACCGAGGAGAAGATGAATCGCCTCGGAATCTTCACTGGCTTAGATCTACGGGCCATGTCAATTGAAGCCCTTCGACAAAACTTCGGCAAGTCGGGGAGCCACTACTATTGGATCGCCCGAGGCATCGATGATCGGCCGGTCCGCCCGGATCGCATCAGGAAGTCCGTCGGCGCCGAGAACACCTTCGAGCGTGACCTCTCCTCCTACGAGGAGATGACGGAAGTCCTGGCTCCAATCATCGACAAGGTATGGAACCATTGCGCGAGGACCGGGATACGCGGTCGTACCGTCACCCTGAAGGTCAAGTACCAGGACTTCCAGCAGATCACGCGAAGCCGGTCGGTGCAGGACGAGGTCCAGGGTAGGGACGGCATCGCCCGGATCAGCGGAGAGCTGCTCGCGGGTCTTTTCCCCATGCCGAGGCCCGTCCGTCTCCTCGGCGTGTCCCTTTCGGGTCTCAACACCGAGGCCGACGAGGCCGTGACGGATGATGGCCCGCAGCTCTCGCTGGGGCTCTAGGAAAGCCGAACCAGGCGCCGGCGCGAGGATCCCGGTCACCTCCGCTTACGACCCGTAACGTGCGACATGCGCGCCATCGGCGGCGGTGCACGTTCGGCTCGGGCGGCGACCGGTATGCGCTTCGCCCGGTTGTTGTCCCATCGGGCGCCCCTGACCAACGCCCGCGTGCCCGCCAGTGGGCAGTGCGGGCATCCGAACGGAGCATGGCGGATGCCTGCCCGTTCCTCCCGCGCCGGCCCCGGCCTCCGGACGCTAGCCGCGGTCGAGGATTCAGGCTCAGTCCTCCTTGCGGCCCCGAGCGTGGCCGGCATGCCCCTGCCATCATCGTGAAGCCAAGGTGCTGACCTCCCGTCCCATCCGCAGTCGTCACGACCGGACGCAGGACGTGCCGCGCGCCGAACATGGAGTCCAGTTGGATCAGGCTGCTCTCGAACGGAGGTGGCGGGCGGACCGCTATCAGGTTTCGGGTTCGGCTTGGTTCATCCGGCTGCGGCGCTGGTCAGCTCGTTTCCGCGTCCAATCCATACCGGTTTCGCGAGAGACGCGAACGCCGGGACCGTGCGACTCCGTCTCCCCCAAGAAGATCACGCCCTCCTCCTCCAAGACCTCCTTCAAGATCTCCAACGTGGAGAGCAGGCAGTCGGGATTGCCCGCCTCCAAGTTCAGGAGCGAGCGGCGCGACACCTGGGACCGTTCCGCCAACTCGTCGAGGGAGAGTTTGGCCAGCAGCCGAGCGGCTTGGAGAAGGTTCGGATCGAAGGGCATCTGCGCCTGAGCATCGCCCATGTGTCGTCCTTGTCAACAATTAGGGCGGTCCTGCGCTCGGTTGCACTTGAGGTGCAGTCCATTAGCGTGAGAGTGCAGTCCGTTGCATTTCTCGCCTCCACATCGTAAGGAATCGCCATCGAACGACGGCGTCGCCGATTCGCGGGGGACGACCCCGTCCGCGGCGGGGCGCGCGAGCGGAGGTCGGTGACGTGCCCCCAGTCCCATCCATTCACGAAGAGATCCTTGGAATGGCCCAGGCACGCCGCGACCGGAGGTCCGCGCGCCATGCGGACGAGGCGAACCGTCGGGAGACTTCGCTCGGGGCACGCCTTCCGTCCGCCGACGAGCTCCTGCGCGGCCATCCGCTCCTCGGGAACGACATCAGGCGCGACATCGTAGGATTCGTGGATAGCGCCTTTGTAGAGCTGACGGACGAGGAGGCCGCAGCTTCGCTGCGCCGGCTTGCGGAGGCATCTCGCGTCGGCAAGCAGGACGGTGAGGCGGACGACGCCGCCATCCTGAGTGCGCTGCGGGCATGCCGCCTGTCGTCCGAAGCGGACGCCGACGGTAGCATTCGCCTCCGCTGCGTGATCTACGCCGCACTGCTGGGCGACATCGACGCCGCGCATGCCGTTGCCGCGGAAGCCGCGCTTGCAGCCTACGTACAGGACTGGCACCTCGAGGGCGACGGCAGCGTGCTCGTCTGGCAGGCCGCGGCATGGTCCGCCTATGCCGCGACCCAGGTCGGCGTCTTCAGGCGGCTGCCCTACGCAATCACCGAGATGCCGTCGGCCAGGGAGCGCGTGGACGCGTTCGCCGACGAGTTCCGCCTCAGGGTTGGCCGCCTGGCGGCCGAGGTGGACTGACCGTGCGGTTCGTTCCGAAGGCAGGCTTGGCGGAGGCAAGCGCCCCGCAGGCGCCGCACAGGGGACCGACACCTGGCCGGGTCCTGCGGCACCGAGCGACGCCGGGTCTAGCCAACCCCACGGCACGGATATGCCTCGCCAACTGACGCCCACCCCCGTCGGTACCGCGCCGCCGCGAGCGGCCAAAGCGAGAGCACACCCCATGACCATCCTTCTGACCGCCCATGGGTGGCGGGACCAGCTCGACACCGAGATCGAGCAAATTTCCGACCTCCTGCGCGACCTTTGCCACCTTCGCGATCACGGCTTGCCCCCGGGTCACATCCTTGCCGCCGCGCCCCTTCTCGACGACTGGTCCCCGGCGGCGCGCAAGGTCCCTTGTCTCGTGGGACGCCCCCACGGCCATCCACACGTCTCCGGACGAAAGGCTGCCGTGACGTCCCCGCTGTGCCTTCTGTCCCTCGAACAAGGTTTCGCCCGAACCGCCAGCCGCTTCTGGCGCTTGGGCAACGCCGCGGCGGGGGTGTCCGATGTCTAGGCGCCTCGACATCGAACCCAACTCGATCGCCGGACGCCTGATGCCAGCGACGAGGATCGCGGACGAACTCCTACGTGCGACGTTCACCCAAGGTGGGTTTCCGAAGGCGCTGTCGCGGGAGGCGAGCTTGGTCGTCGTCTACGGGGTTCGTCCCGACGACGCGGCCATCCTCAACCTCGCCGCGCAGGACCTGATCGGCGGAACCGAGGATGATGCCTGGAGCGTGGAAGCCAGGGTGCGGGACTGGACGGACTTGGATGCCCAGCGTCCGGATTATGTCCAGCGCCTTCTGAACGAGGCCAGCGTCGCCACGCGTACCGTTATCGTCCTTTGCCGGCGCCGAGCGGACGTGCCCACCGTCGTCGAAGCGGTCGCCGACGCCGTCCTGCCGCTCGCCGACCGCAAAGGGACTGTCGAGGCGTTCGTGGAGGAGATCGGCAAGTTCCTGCCCGACACGGCGCTCGTGGCGCGGTTGTCGGCCTTGCCGCTCACGTACCTCAACCTCGTCTTGAGGCCGGGGGCGTCCCGCGAGCGCATGTGGACCGTCGCCGGGCGCCTGCGGCGAACCGTCAAGTCGAACGGGGACAGGAAGCCAAGTCCGCAGGACGACAAGCGGACCAAGAAGGCGGGAGCTACCCGGCCAACCCGATCGACCAACGAAAGGCATCCCGAGCGTCTCGAAGACATGCCGGGCATGGGCGAAGCCCAGCGATGGGGCCTGTCCCTGGCTGCCGACCTAGCCCGCTACCGCGATGGCTCACTGCCGTGGAGCGACGTGGAGAACGGTGCCGTCCTCCACGGGCCGCCGGGAACGGGAAAAACGCTGTTCGCGCGCGCGCTGGCGGGGTCCTGCGGCGTCCCGCTGTTTTCGCATTCCTTCGCCTCGTGGCAGGCCAAGGGCCATCTGGGAGACCTGCTCAAGGCGCTTCGCGCCGCCTTCGACGAGGCTCGGAAGGCTGCCCCGTGCGTTCTGTTCATCGACGAGCTCGACTCCGTGGGGAACCGCGAAGAGCCGTTAGGAGACCACGCCTCCTACCAGCGCCAAGTCGTCAACGGTCTCCTGGAATCCCTCGACGGCACCGTCGGCCGCGGCGGCGTCGTGGTCGTCGCGGCAACCAACCACATCGCCGCCATCGACCGGGCGGTGCTCCGGCCGGGTCGGCTGGGTCGCATCGTCGAGATCACCCTTCCCGACGTCGCAGGGCGGGTCGCAATTCTCCGACACCACCTTCGGGGGGACCTGGCCGACGTCGACCTCCAAAGCCTCGCCGACGAAATCGGCGAGGCTTCAGGTGCAGTGCTGGCGCAACTCGTGCGCGAGGCTCGAGCCGCTGCCCGGCAGGACACCAGGTCCCTGCTTGAGGCCGATCTCTGGACTGCCCTGCCGAAGGGCACCGAACTCTCCGAGGCGTCGTTCCGGCGGGCATGTGTCCATGAAGCTGGGCACCTTGTCGTCGGGTTGGAACTGGCCGCCGTTTCGGGCCTCGTCCCAACCGGCGCGTCGGTCCGGCGCCGCGTTCGGAACGGCAAGGAGAACAAGACCGACTTCAGGGTCGACGAGGGGTTTGACAGTACGCGGGAAAGCCTGGAGGCGACACTCATGGTTTTCATGGCAGGCCTCGCGGCGGAGGAGGTCGTCCTCGGCTCAAGGGGCGCCCTCTCGGGAGGCAGCGCGGATGCGGACCTTGTCAGGGCGACGAAGCTTGCGCGGTCGGCGCAGCGCTCGCTTGGCCTTGGCGAGCGACTGTCGTCGATGCCGAAGGACGGGGTCGCTGCCTTGGACGACCTCGACCTGTCGAGACGGGTCGAAGACATGCTGACGAGGTGCCTGACAGAGGCGAAGCTGATCGTCGAGCGGCGAAGGCCGGATGTCGAACGTGTGGCCGCGCGGCTCGTCGAGGCGCAGGAGTTCGCCCTGGGGGTCGACGTTGCGTCACCTCTCAGCTCCTCAGCGGCGCCATGACGTACCGGCTGGCTCGCGATCGTTGCGCCAACGAGTTTGACCGTCCCTGTCGGCGAGCGTGGGTCGTGATCACCAATCAGCAGTTTGAGGCGCTCGTTGTGAACAGGGGAACCGCACCGGGAAAGCTCGAGGCCGAGCGTGTCGAGTTGTAGGCCTGACGAATCGTCTTCTTGCAACTGCGACAGTGACGGTTTGGCAGTTCTCGATGGGGTGCTGCCGCATTGAGGCCATCTCCGGGGAGACGGCCCTCCACACGAACTTCCACCACCTGACGGACGCGGACGGCGACCTTCCCGAGAGGGATGTTGCGTCTCGCTATGCGGGGGGCGCAGCACCAAGGCCTCCAATCCTCAAACACGCTGGCGCAGGGTGCGTTCGCACCGCGAAGGGGACGGACAGCCGGCCCGAACCCCGTACGACGCAGGCCTGAACCGCCCGCCTTACGTTTTCGCGCCCAGCCCGTAAGCTCGCCCTTCGGAACGGGGCGAATCAGTGGCATGGCCAGGATACGGAAACTGGAGATCGAGAACTTCCGCGGGATCCGCGGCCTTGAGTGGCATCCGTCGCCGGGATTCAACTGCCTGGTAGGGCCTGGGGACGCAGGGAAGTCGACGGTGCTGGACGCCATCGACCTGTGCCTCGGGGCACGGCGCAATCCCCAGTTCACGGACTCCGACTTCCACGGCCTGGACTGCGACCGATCCGTCGCGATCCGGGCGACCGTGGGGGATCTGCCTCCCGACTTGCAGTCCTTCGAGGCGCACGGACACCATCTGCGGGGCTACGACCCGTTGCTGGGATCGGTCGAGGACGAGCCCGGCAACGGCCTCGATACGGTGCTCACCGTCGAGCTGCGCGTGGGCGACGACCTCGAGCCGCGTTGGTGCCTCGTGTCCGACCGCGCGACGCGTGCGGGCGTCGAGAGGTCGCTCTCTTGGCGGGACAGGCTCAAGCTTGCCCCGACGCGCCTCTCCGGCGCGGGGGGGCACCACCTGGGCTGGTCGCGCGGCTCGATCCTGAACAGGCTCTCCGACGAGCGGGCGGACGTCTCGGCCGCCGTGTCGCGCGCCGCGCGCCAGACGAGGTCGTCGCTGGGAACCGAGGCGGGCAGCGACCTCGCCAAGGCACTGGCATCTGTCCACGCGCTCTCCGTACGGCTGGGCGTCCCTGTCGGCGACGGGGTCACCGCGATGCTCGACGCCCGGTCGATGGCGTTCGGCAACGGCACCATCTCCCTTCACGACGAGGGTGGCGTTCCGCTCCAGGGGTTGGGACTCGGCTCGTCCCGGCTCCTCGTCGCCGGGATGCAGCGCGAGGCGGGATCCGGTTCCTCCATCGTCCTCGTCGACGAACTCGAGCATGGCCTCGAGCCGCACCGCATCCACAGCCTGTTGTCCGAACTCGGCGCCGCGGACAGGAGGGAGCCGCTACAGGTTTTCGCGACAACCCATTCGCCTGTCGTGGTCAAGGAGTTGTCGGTCGGACAGTTGCATGTCGCGCGTCGGTCGCGCGAGGGGATCGCCAGCTTGCGGCGCGTCGCGGCGACAGAGGAGATGCAGAAGGCAGTGCGCGCCTGTTCCGAGGCCCTCCTTTCGCGAACCGTGCTGGTGTGCGAGGGGCCGACCGAGATCGGCCTCGTCCGGGGATTGGACCGTTTCCGCACTGCCGGAGGTTCGGCGCCGGCCGGCGCGCTCGGCGTCGCCTTCGTGGACGGCAATGGGCAGAACACGTATCGCCGCGCATTAGCATTCCAGGCCTTGGGTTACCGGACCGCGATCCTGCGTGATCGGGACAAGGAACCCGACCCTACCGAAGCAGCCGCCTTCGCGCGAAGCGGCGGCGTGACTTTTGCATGGCGCCAGGGAAACGCGACCGAGGACGAACTTTTCGCCGCACTGACCGACGGCGCGGTCGGCAGCATGCTGGACGCTGCCGCATCTTGCCGGACCCGGGAACACGTCGACAGCAACATCCGCTCGCTGTCGAACGGCAAGACGACGCTGGACAACGTGGAACTCGACATCGTTTGCGGCGCCCTTGATCGGGAAACGCGTGCCTTCCTCGGCAAGGCGGCCAACAAAGGCAAGTGGTTCAAGACGATCACCGACATGCAGGACGTCGCGTCGGACGTCGTGGGACCGGACCTGTCGTCCGCCGACCCCGAGTTCGTGAAAGTCGTGAATGACGTTTTCGGGTGGCTCGCGGGGGCTTAGGGCGGCATGGACCTGCTCTCGATCGAAAGGGGCTCCGTCGTTGCGCCGGCGGGATGCGGGAAGACGGAGCTGATCGCCGCTGCCCTCAAGCAGCACCGCGGCCGCCTGCCCATACTCGTCCTGACGCACACCAACGCCGGCGCGGCTGCCCTGCGGGCGCGCACGGCCCGCGACGGCGTGTCTCCCCGTGCGTTCCGGGTGTCGACGATCGACGGCTGGGCCATGCGCCTGATCTCGACGTTTCCAGCTCGAAGCGGCCATGACCCTCTCGTCCTCGGCGCCAAGCCGGACTACCCGCTGATCCGCGCCGCAGCGGACGCGCTGATCCGCAGCGGACATCTCTGCGACATCCTCGCGTCCACCTACGAAAGGGTTGTGATCGACGAGTACCAGGATTGCTCGCGGCTCCAGCATTCACTGGCGGTCGGGCTCGCCGACGTCCTGCCGACCGCCGTCCTCGGCGACCCGATGCAGGCGATCTTCGACTTCGCCGACGACGACCCGATCGTGGACTGGGACGGCCAGGCCTTGCGGGCCTTTCCGGAGGCGCACACCCTCCGAAAGCCATGGCGCTGGATCAATGCGGGCGCCGAGCCGCTCGGGCACTGGTTGCTCGACGCGCGGGAACGGCTCGCTACGGGACTCCGGCCTGACCTCCGCGGGGTGAGGGGCGTCGAATGGGTCCGTCTCGACGGCGGCGCGGAGGACCATCGGAAGCGGCTGGGGGCATGCAACACGCGCGCGCCCGAGAACGGCCGTGTGCTGATCATCGGCCATGGCCAGAAGGCGTCGGTCCGCCATGGGTTCGCCAGCCGGGCGCACAGGGCCGTCACCGTCGAGGGGGTGGAGCTGAGGGACCTGATGCGCTTCGCGGCCTGTCTCGACTTCGGATCGCCCGACGCCACGGACACCATCCTCGCATTCGCCGCGAGCGTGATGACGGGGGTCGGGCAGGGCGCCTTCCTCAAACGGCTTGGCACGTTGCGCAGCGGCCGCCAGCGCAGCGCACCGTCCGATGCCGAGGCGGCGGCGCTGACCTTCGAGAGGGACAGGCATCCGCAGGCGGCGGCGGAACTCCTCATGCGGATCGCGGGGCAACCTGACGTCAGGGTATACCGTCCGACGATCCATCAAGCTTGCCTTCAGGCCCTACGGCACTGCCCGGACGGTGACTTCCGCGCGTCCGTCGTCCGCGTGCGCGAGGCGAACCGCCACCTCGGCCGCGAACTTCCCCGGCGCGCGGTCGGAAGCACTCTGCTGCTGAAGGGGCTGGAGGCCGACGTCGCTGTGGTGCTCGATGCCGACGAGCTGTCGCCCAAGAACCTATACGTGGCCTTCACCCGTGGTGCCCGACGTCTCGTCGTGTGTTCGCGGCATGCGGAGCCGGGCCGGCGGTCAGGCGGATAAGGCACCAACTGGGCGCTGAAGCCAGTGATCGGACTGCGCGGCATGCGACCGTCCCGGGTTGGGAAACGTGGCTCAACGCGCCCGGCCGGCCGGGAGCTTGGTGAGGACGCCGATCCGTGATTACGTCTGTGTAGGCTGTGCATCCTGTCCGCGCGATTGAGTGAAGCGGCGCTTCCGCTATCGACCCAACGAAGCCCTTTGGTGCCTTTTCAGCTTGCGCCGTTAGCGGACGTTCCGTCTGGACGCCGAACTGAACCTGCTCGTCTCTAATTTTCAATCCTTTGGGAATAAGCGCCGTTCCCGGACGTCTTCCGTTGGCCAATCGCGGCCGAACCGAAGGACACCGAGCCATGAAGACCCTCCTTGCAGCCATCGCCATTCTTTCCGCCGGGGCTTCGACCGCGCTTGCGGGTCCCGCCGGCGACATGGCGAAGGCGCATATCGAAGCGATCACCAAGGGCGATAGCGCCGCGGTCACCGCCGCCTATGCCCCGTCCGCAACGCTTCACTGGGTCGGCGGTCCGCTCGATGGCACCTACACGGGCCCCGAGATCGCCGCGACCTGGGCAAAGTTCGCCAAGGCGCAGACCGGCCTCAAGGCCACCGTCGTCGAGATGCGCGAGAGCATGAACCCGAAGGGCGCCACCGTCGTCGCCGATGTCGTCTTCGCCAACGACAACAAGATCCCGGTGCGCTACGTCATGATGTTCCGGGACGGCAAGCTCACCGACGAGATCTGGCAGATCGACCCAACGCTGGCGAAGTAAAGCATGTCGACCGACGAGATCGCGGCGCGGATCGAACCGCTCATTCCGGGCCTGAGGCGCTATGCCTATGCGCTGGTGCGCGATGGCGACGCCGCCGACGATCTCGTCCAGGACTGCCTGGAGCGTGCCGTCGGGCGCTGGCACCTACGCCGGCCCGACGGCGACCTGCGCGCCTGGCTGTTCGCCATCCTGCGCAACCTCCACCTCTCGGGCCTGCGCCAGCACAAGCGGCGTGGGCCCCACGTGGCGCTCGACGAGATGGCCTCGCCGCCGGCGGTGGATGGCGACCAGGACGGTCGCGCCGGGCTCCGCGACGTTCTCGCGGGGCTCGATGCGCTGAGTGAAGAGCACCGCACCGTCCTCCTTCTCGTCGGCGTCGAAGACATGAGCTACGACGAGGCGGCGCGGGTGATCGGGCTGCCGGTCGGCACGGTCATGTCGCGCCTGTCGCGGGCGCGCGAGAAGCTGCGCGCCATCCTGGAGACCGGGATCCGCGCGCCCTTGAGGAGAGTCAAATGAGGCGCAGGGACACGCCCGTCGGCGAGGACGACCTGCAAGCCTATGTGGACGGACGGCTCGAGGCCGAGCGGCTGCCCGTAGTCGAAGCCTATCTCACGGAGCGACCGGAGATCGCCGCGGCCCTCGCTCGCGACCGCGAGATCGCCCGGGCACTGCGCGAACGGCTTGCCTTCAAGGCCGAGGAGCCGATTCCCGCGCGGTTGCGCATGGCAAACATCCGCGAGGCCCGTCGCGGTCGCTTCGCGGCCACACGTCTGCGCATCGCGGCCGTCATGGGCTGGCTGATCCTCGGTAGCGCCGGCGGGTGGCTGGCGAACGACGTCCTGCGCGTGCCGCCGCAGATGGCTCGTGTGGCGGTCATGGCCGACGAGGCGATCGCGGCGCATCGCACCTTCGTGGTCGAGGTGGTCCATCCCGTCGAAGTGCGGGCCGACGAGGAGGCGCATCTCCTGCAATGGCTATCGAAGCGGCTGGGAACGCGGCTGTCGGCTCCGGACCTGACGGGGCTCGGCTATCGGCTAATGGGCGGGCGCCTCCTGCCTGCGGGCGCGGGTCCCGCTGCGATGCTGATGTACGACGACGACCAGGGCACGCGGCTGACGCTGTTCATCAAGACCGACGAGAAGGACGAGACGTCGTTCCAGTTCGTCGAGGAGAACGGCATCTCAGCCTTCTTCTGGCGCGACGCCGGCCTTGGCTACGTCGTGTCGGCCGAGGCGCCGCGCGAACGGCTGATGCAGGTGGCGACGGCCGTCTACGACAGCCTGAACCGCCCCGCCCCGGGCCTCTCAGGCGGTACGCTGTGACGCTCGATCAGCTTCGCATCTTCGTTGCCGTTGCCGAACGCGAGCACGTGACGGAGGCGGCGAAGTCGCTGAACCTAACGCAGTCGGCGACGAGCGCCGCCATAGCCGCACTGGAGGAGCGCCACGACGTCCGGCTGTTCGACCGCGTGGGGCGGAGGATCGAACTCACCGAGGCGGGTCGCCTGTTTTTGCCCGAGGCCCGCGCGGTGCTTGCGCGGGCCGAGGATGCCGGCCTCATGCTTTCCGAACTTGCCGGACTGAAGCGGGGTCGTCTCCGCATCGTCGCAAGCCAGACGGTGGCGAACCACTGGCTGCCGCCGGTGCTCGCGGGCTTCAAGGCCCGCCATCCCGGCATCGAACTTCGGCTGAGCATCGCCAACACGGCGCGCACGGCCGAGGCGGTGCTGGATGGCACGGCCGATCTCGGCTTCGTGGAGGACGAACTCGGCGATGCCAGGCTGGGAACGCAACGCGTCGCCGACGACCGGCTGATTCTGGTCGCGGCATCCATGCGCGTGGGCTCCGGCTTTCCCGTCGCAACCGGAGATCTCGTGTCGGCGCGCTGGGTGCTTCGCGAACGGGGCTCGGGCACCCGCGCGATCCTTGAAAGCGCGCTCGAAGCCTTCGGTGTCGATCCCACCGCGTTTTCGGTCGAACTCGAACTGCCCTCGAACGAGGCCGTGCGCGCGGCGATCGAGGCGGGCGCCGGCGTCGGGATCCTCCCCGCAGTGGTTGCGGATGCCGGCCTTCGCACGGGGAAGCTGGTGGCGCTGCCCTTCGACCTGCCGTCGCGCGGGTTCCATTCGGTGCTGGCAAGGGACCGTCACCCGAGCCGCGCCGTCGCCGCCTTTCTGGCCGAGCTGCCGACGATCGAGGTTCCGCGGGCGTGATCGATGGATCGACCACGTCCAGACGACATTCAGTCGACGCGATCGTCGAGCGTCTCTCGGCGCTGCCCGGCAAGGCCAACCTGTTCAACCCGTATGCCGGGTTCGACGCGGAGATCGAGGGCGCGGACGCGCCGGTAACTCGCCGTCGCAATCTCGGGCGCTATCTCGCCGCTATGGCGAATCGCGACGTCCGTGACCTCTGGCTCGGCGAAGCACCCTCGCGCTTTGGAGCGCGTCGGACAGGCGTGCCGTTCACGGGTGACGGGCGTCTCGCCGACCTGTCGCAGCGGCTCGGCCTCGATCCGCCGCTAGCGCGGGCGACCCGCGGGACCCTGCCGACACTGGAGTCTGGAACCTCCCGGGAGATCTGGAACGCGGTGCCCGACCCGCTGCCGTTGTTCTGGAACGCGGTGCTCTTCCATCCCCATCGCGGCGTTCTGCCCTTGCGCAACCGGACGCCGACGCGGACCGAGATCGCCGAACATCGGAAGGTGCTGGAGATGATCGTCGCGATCTTCGCGCCGCGCCGAATCCTCTGCATCGGCCGGATGGCGCAGCGTGCGGCGGACGGGCTCGGTATCCCCGCCACCTACGTGCGCCACCCCGCCCAGGGCGGCGCCATCCGGTTCCGGGCCGGCGTCACCGCCTTCCTCGACGACTGACCGCCAGTGGTTGCCCCTACTTCTCTCAATCGGCCTTGAGGCAGGGCGAGACGAAGAGATCGCCCCTCCAGGCACCGCGCACCGTCCTCGTTCCGACGATCACCCAAAGCACCGCCAGCACCGCAACGAGCACCGCGCCGAAGACGTGGATGGCAGCGAGCGGCAGGAGGGTGCCGAGCTTCAGCGTGGCCACGGCATAGACACCAAGGGGGAACGTGTAGCCCCACCAGCCGATGTTGAAGGGAAGGCCGTCGCGCAGGTAGCGCAGCGTCACGAGCACGGCCATCGCCAGCCACCAGAGCCCGTAGCCCCAGAGCAGCAGCCCGCCGAAGAGGCCGAGCCCTTCCGCGAAGGCGCCGAAGCGCTCCAGCCCGTTGGCGGAAAGGATCGCGGGCGCCGCGCCGCCCAGCGTCATGAGCCCGAGCGCGCCAGTGCCGATCGGCCCGAGCGCCAGCCAGCTCGACGCCGCCATGTTGGCGTGCGGCAGCTTGTGGACGGCCATGCGCAGGAGGAGCACGACGAGGATGCTGAGCGCGATCGGCACCGACAGCGCCCAGAGCGCATAGGAGAGGGTCAACACCACGAGCTGGGAATGCGGGTCGACGAGATGCGGCGCGAGCAGTCCCCCGGAGACGGCGGCGACTTCGGCCGCGACCACCGGCAGGAGCCAGACCGCGGTCATCTGGTCGATCGTGTGGCTCTGGCGCGTGAACATCATGAAGGGAATGGCGACCCCGCAGGCCGCCGCCATCGCGACGTCGATCCACCAGAGCGTCTCTGCGATCCCGACCGCCACTTCGCCGTAGCGCGGCAGGCCAAAGATCAGGAAGCCGTTGACGATGGTGGCGAGGCCCATCGGGATGCAGCCGAAGAACATCGACACGACGGAATGGCCGAAGATGCGCTTGGCCCCGTCGAAGAAGAAGATCCAGCGGGCAGCGTAGAGCCCAGCGAAGAGCGCGAAGAGCGCGATGTTGAACATCCAGAGGCCCTCGGCCACCGGATGCAGCATCGGCACGTCAGCCTGGAACTGCGACAGCGCAATCGCGAGGATCCCGGTACCCATCGTGGCGGCGAACCAGTTCGGGGTGAACTGGCGCACGACCTCGCGAGGGCTGTCGAGGCGCGACAGCGGTTGGAGGCCAAGGGTGACGGCACGCATCTGTTCGAAGGTCATTGGCGGGTCCTTATCCTGTCCGAACCATGCGCCACTGCAATCGTTCGATCCAACGCGTTGTTTTGGTCATTCCGATCGATGGGGGCGATGGATGCTTCAGGCGCCTCGCCCCGAATAAATGTTGCTGCCACGGGAATGAAAGGCATCCGCACGCGTCTTCTTGTCGAACCCGTACTTCGAGGACCCTGTGATTCCATGCTGAAGACGCTTTTCCTGACCTTGGCCTTCGCCGGGGCGTCACTCTCCTCGGCAGAGGCGCAGGACGCGCCCGCTCATCAGCACTCGGCGATGGTGCCGGCCACACCCGACGGCTCACACTATGCCGAAGCGACCGCCGAGGCGATGGAGAGGATGCACGCCGGTATGATGTCGGCCCCGGTGACCGGCGATCCCGAGCACGACTTCCTGTCCCAGATGATCCCGCATCACCAGGGCGCGATCGACATGGCCAAGGCCGTCCTCGGCTCGACCGAGGACCCGGCGATCCGCAACCTCGCGCAGTCCATCATCACCGAACAGACCTACGAGATTACGCTGATGCGCTCGATGCTCGCCGCATCTGCCGACAAACCAAAGCCCGTTCCGGAGACAACCCCATGACCCGCACCGCCATTCTCGCCGCCGCGCTCCTCGTCTCGACGTCGGCCTTCGCGCTGCCCGCCGCCTCAGACCGCGTCTACACCGCCGACCAGAACTCCAACACGGTCTCGGTCATCGACCCCGTCGCCAACAAGCTGCTGGGCCAGATCCGGCTCGGCAATCCGCGGCCGGACGTTCTGAGCCCCCTCTACAAGGGCGAGGTCAACGTCCACGGCCTAGGATTTTCGCCGGACCACAAGACGCTCGTCGTCGTCTCGACGGTGACGAACTCCGTCACCTTCATCGACACGGCGACCAATGCCGTGAAGGGCACGACCTATGTCGGGCGCAACCCGCACGAGGCCTTCTTCACGCCGGACGGGAGGGAAGTCTGGGCGACGGTGCGCGGAGAGGACTACCTCTCGGTGATCGATGCCACGACCTTCAAGGAGACGGGCCGCATCCCGACGACAAGCGGCCCCGGCATGACCAAGTTCTCGCGCGACGGCAAGCTCGCCTTCGTCGCCAACTCGTTCAACCCGGTGCTCGAGGTCTTCGACGTCGCGAGCCATGCGCTGGTGAAGCGGATCCCGGTCATCTCGCCCTTCGTGCCCTTCGTACAGGTGAGCCCTGACGGCAGCAACGTCTGGCTGACGCACAAGGACGTCGGCAAGGTCACGCGCGTCGATGCCAAGACGCTCGAGGTGAAGGAGGTGATCGACAGCGGGCCGATCTCCAACCATCTCGGCTTCGGAACGGTGGACGGCGAGACGCTGGTCTACGTCACGATCGGCGGCGAGAACGTCGTGAAGGTCTACAAGCCCGGCGAGAAGACGCAGCTCGTTGCAACGATTTCGGTCGGGGCGCTGCCACACGGCATCTGGGGTTCGGAGGACGGCAGCCGGATCTTCGTCGGGCTCGAGAACGGCGACAAGGTCGACGTGATCGACACGGCCGAGCAGAAGGTCGTGGCCGAGATCCCGACCGGACAGGCCCCGCAGGCCCTCGTCTTCGTGCCAGGCGCGGTTCCCGTGGGCGCGGGCACCGAAAACCTTGTGCCGTTGAAGGCGGGTCCAGAGAACCTGACGCTATCGCTGAAGGCGCCCGAGGGCGCGGACGGTTCCGGCATGGTCGTCTCGCGCAATCTCGGCCTCGTTGACGCGATCGACGTCAGCCTCGCCAAGCTGAAGCCGGTGACCGAATACGGCGTGTTCTTCGAAGGGCAGGACGAGCCCGTCGTGGTGCTGAAGACCAACGACAAGGGCGCCGGCATGGCCTCCAGCATCGGCCCGGTGCGCACGATCGGCGCCCCGGGGGAGCCGGCGGCGGGCAAGGAGCCGCGGCTGGTCGTGGTCGAGGGTCTGAAGGGTACGGCCAGCCCGGTCCTCACCAGCCGCTAGAGACGGCTGGGTCCAGAGTTGCGTTGCTAGCCAAGCGTGCTCCACAGGACGACGCAGACGGCCAGCAACGCACCTGCGATGAGAACCCATGAAAGACCTGAGTCGCGAGCCTTCGACACATCTCTGGCGCTCGATGGCCCATCTTCGATTTGGGCCAGCTCTTCCATCTCCAGCTCGTCTGTATCTTCCGGTCCATGCTGCTTGCTCATGGCAATCCCGCCTTTCATCTGCTCGCATCATCGACCAACCGCAGAAACGATCGGACGTGTTGGTGCGCTAGCCGATCGGACGCGTTCGCGGCCTTCGTCCCTTTGCGAAGCCTCAGCCGACTCTGATCGAGACGCGATGCCACGAATAGGCGAGATAACCCTTCCAATTCCAGATCTTCGCGATGTCGTCGGGTTGCGAACCGCCGACACCGTCGAAGGAACGGACGGCGAGCTGGTGCTGTCCGGTCGGTAGGTCGAGGACGACAGACCAGAAGATCCACGCCCACTGGGTATCAGCCTGCTTGTCGATAGTAGCCTCGTGCCAAATCTCGCCACCATCGTAGGAGACCTCGACCTTGGCGACGCCATTTTGCGTCCCGATCGCGTAGCCCTCAATCTTCGTCGTTCCCGGCTTCAACGTCGCCCCGGCAGCCGGAATGCAGATCGCAGCGTTCGAGGGCATGTCGTTGATGACGACGTTCGGATCCTTGTCGGCCGACTCCTTCGTCGTCGTCGAAGGAAAGAGCCGATACTCCTTTCGCTGGATCGGGGTATCGGCCTCTTCGTCCTGCACCATGATCGAGGCCAACCATTTGGGGCTGCGAGTTCCGGCGTAGCCGGGCACCACGACGCGTAGGGGAAAGCCGTGCTCGGCCATCAAGGGCTCGCCGTTCATGGCCCAGGCGAGGAGAACATCCGGGGTCATCGCCTTCTCGAGCGGGATCGAGACGCCGTAGTCGAAACGATCATCCTTCATGACGACCTCGTCATGCGCGAAGAACGCCACATGGAGCCCTGTGCCGTCTTCGGCGCCTGCGGCGCTGAGGACGTCAGCTAGCGAGACGCCGGTCCATTCCGCATTGCCGATCGCGCCGGGGCCCCAGAGGTCACCCTCGACATACCCGACATCGACCATGTCTGCCCGGCGGTTGCCGGCGCACTGCATGACGGCCATGACATTCCGCTCGGGGAAGCGTGACTTGAGATCCGAAAGCGACAGTTCGACGGGCGTCTCCACCTTGCCGCCGATCTTCAGCCTGTAGCCCGTCTCGTCGATCTTCGGCACGGTGCCGTGGTCGCGGATGTAGAAATCGGCCTGGGGCGTGACGAAGGAGGACCGGAGCTTGGCGATCGGCGTCTCGGCGTTCAAAGGAAGCTTGCTGTGGACGAGCAGGTCGCTGGCGGGCTCGGTCGGTGCAGCGGTGGCCGCCGAAGCAGCCAAAGTGGACCATGTCGTATGAGTCACCAAGAGGCAACTCGCTCCTTGGAGCACGGTCCGTCTTGTGGGCATCGTGACATCTCCAAGGCAGTAAGTTGCATGAAACAGAGCAACATTCCCTTCGATCACCAGTTCCCTGAAGGCGTGTCCGACGGCACATGAAACCCTAGTTGACAGCGCTCGCGACGATCGCGTAGCCGTCCGGGACGGCAATGGATTCTGCCGGGCCTCGTGCCGAACCGCCTTCCGATGGGCTGATGACTCCTACTCCACCCGCAACATGGCGGGCGAGTAGTGATGTCCGGCCCGCATCCCACCCGATGCAGACTGCCTGATCGCTCCGCCCGCACCGGAGCCAGATCATGCCGCCGAATGCCCTTGCCACCCGAACCCTCCAGGCGATCGTCCTCGCCAAGTGGGTGCTGCTCGTCCTGCCGATGGCCGCTGCCGTCGGCTCGGCCTGCGCCCTGTTCCTTTGGGCTCTCGACGTCGCCACCAAAGCAAGGTTCGAGACCCCCGACCTCTTCTACTGGCTTCCCGTCGCCGGTCTCGCCGTTGGCCTTGCCTACCATTGGTTCGGTCGGTCGGCCGAGGGCGGCAACAACCTGATCGTCGAACAGATCCACGAGCCGGGCGGCGGCGTGCCCTTGCGCATGGCGCCGCTGATCCTGGTCTCAACGGTGGTCACCCACCTCTTCGGCGGATCGGCGGGACGCGAGGGGACGGCGGTCCAGCTCGGCGGCAGCCTTGCGTCCGCCTTCGGCAAGGCGATGCGGCTGGGACAGAAGGAGGTCCGCCTCCTCCTCATGGCCGGCATCGCCGCAGGCTTCGGCGCGGTCTTCGGAACACCAATCGCCGGCGCGATCTTCGCGCTTGAGGTCCTGACGGTCGGTCGCATCCAGTACGAGGCATTGGTGCCCTGCCTCGTCGCGGCCGTCGTCGGCGACTGGGTCTGCCTGCAATGGGGCATCGAGCACACCCACTTCCTCATTGGCTTCGGGGACGGGATGCAAGGCTTCAGGCTTGACATCCTCCTATTCGCCCAGGTCGCGCTGGCGGGCGTCGCCTTCGGCCTCGTCAGCCAGTTCTTCGCCGAGAGCCTCCACGCCGTGCAGGGCCTCGTGAAGCGCATCCTGCCCTTCGCCCCCTTGCGTCCCGTCCTCGGCGGCCTCCTCCTCATCGGTCTCGTCTACGTCCTCGGGACCCGCGAGTATCTTGGCCTCGGCGTCTGGTCCCCCAACCCGGCGGACGCGACGATCTCCGGCTTCTTCGATCCTGCCCGGTCCAACGAGTGGGCCTGGGCGTGGAAGCTGCTCTTCACCGTCGTGACGCTGGGCTGCGGCTTCAAGGGCGGCGAGGTCACCCCGCTCTTCTTCATCGGAGCCGGCCTCGGCAGCGCGATCGGCCATGCGATCGGCGCGCCCGTCGACCTCTTCGCCGGGATCGGCTTCGTCGCCGTCTTCGCCGGCGCCTCGAACACGCCGATCGCCTGCACCATCATGGGCATCGAGCTCTTCGGCGCGGAGAACGCCGTCTACATCGCGACGGCCTGTTTCCTCGCCTACGTCTTCAGCGGCCACTCCGGCATCTACCTATCCCAGCGCGTCGGCGTGCCGAAGATCGACCACGGCTTCCTGCCGCCCGACGTCTCGCTGCGGGAGGTGCGCACCATCGGCAGGCCGACGCCCGACTTCTCCCTGCCTGGCCGCCGTCGGGCAGCCCGGGTTGCCGAACCACTCTCCTTCACTCCCTCGACAGGAACCGACATGACCCATTCGCACCACCTCAGCCCGAGCGACATCGGGATGCTCCGGATCTACTTGAAGCCCGGCGACAAGGCGTCGGGGTCGGGGCGGTTCGCGTTGTGGGGCGGCAAGCCCCTCTACCGCGAGCTCGTGCTCCTCGCCAAGAAGGCCGGGATCATGAACGCCATCGCCCACCACACCCACTACGGCTACAGCAACCACGGCGTCGCGCAGGAGCCGAGCGGGGAGTATTCCAATCCGGAGCTGACGATGTGTGTCGAACTGGTCGGGCACCGTCCGGTGCTCGAGACCTTCTGCCGCGAGCATGGCTCGCTCCTCCGCGACAAGGTGATCGTGTTCAAGCACATCGAGCACTGGACGGTCGGAGAGGGTGACGAGTCCCTTGAGGAGACCACCGTCGCAGAAGATGGGGCAGCCGGCCCCATTCCGCAGATCGGATGACGAAGTCCACTGGCATTCCCGGACGCGACCGGCGGCAACCACCTCCGCCGCTGTCGCCTCTCAAAATGGAGCAATCCCGATGAAGTTCGCCGTCGCCTCCTGGCAGTTCTGGGCACTCTCGTCCGCGGCCTTCGCGGCCCTCACGGCGATCTTCGCGAAGATCGGGATCGAGAACGTCAACTCCGACTTCGCCACCTTCATCCGGACAGTCGTCATCCTTATCGTGCTCGGCGCGATCCTCGCGATGACGGGCCAGTTCCAGTCGCCGGGATCCATCTCGGGGCGAACGTACCTGTTCCTGGTGCTCTCGGGGATCGCGACGGGAGGATCCTGGCTCTGCTACTTCCGTGCCCTGAAGCTCGGCGACGCCGCCCGGGTCGCGCCGATCGACAAGCTGAGCGTCGTCCTTGTCGCGGTGTTCGGCGTCGTCTTCCTCGGCGAGCGACTGTCCGCGCCGAACTGGTTGGGCGTTGCCTTCATAGCCGCGGGAGCGATCCTCGTTGCCTATCGAGGGTGAACGGATGAATGCCCTGGCGACCAAAAGATTGTGCCTGAGCCGGCCCATAAACGTCTCGTCAGCCGTTCGTGCATTGCACCAGAAAGCTGACAGGAGAATTCCTTGCGCAACGTCGACCTCTTGTTCGGCAGGGCCTGTTCGTCTCTCTCCTCGGTCTGGCGCTTGTCACGCTCGTCGGTGTCGGCATCCGACTGCTGGTCATGCTGACGGTTCAGCAGAAGCGCGAGCGCCTGAACCGCCAGATCAACGAGCGCCTGCGCACCCTGATTGCGGCCTACAAGGTGCTCGGAGGATCCTTCACGGGTACCCTGACGGTCGATCCCCGGCATCTCTGCGACTTGATGCGCCAGAGCGCTTCAGCAGGAGAAGCCATGGGTGCCGGAACGGCCGACGTCGTTATCGTGGACCCGACAGCATGGGACCGCGGACGTCGGATCCGGGACGCGGTGGAGGCTTCGCTCGCCGACATCATCCTGCTCGGGACGGAAGAGCATGTCAGGCTCGCCGAGAAGGCGGCCCGCGAGTTGGTTGCCGGGCGCCCCGCCCATACGCACAGGCTCGTGGCATCGCTGCGCGACTTCATCCGTGAAGCGCTCGATCTCGATCCGGTCCCGGTCGGTCTTGTCCTGCCGCGGCAAGGTCCGGCCCACCCGTCGGGTTCGGGCGGACGGAGCAAAGGAGATCGGGAGAGGGGTGATGGCGCGCGCGGCGGTGGCGGAGGTGGCAGCGCAGGGGGTGGCATGGGCGGGGGCGGCGGTTCCGCCGTCGGATCGACCGCTGCCGTCGAGGACGACCCTGCCTAGTCCTCAAATCGGCCGTAGAGGCAATGCCCTCTCCGCTGGTGTCAGCGCCCAGCGAAGGCCTTGACCCACAAACGGAGCGACCGCAGGGTTTGGTTGGCGTGGCTAACCGGGCCTACAGCCGAGAAGGCGCATGGCCTTCGCGGTGGCAAGGACGATCGCGCCCGTGTCGGCTAGGATGGCCGGCCAGAGGCGCGTGATGCCGACGACGGTGGTGACGAGGAACACCATCTCCAGGCCCAGCGCGATGGCGATGTTCGTCCGAATGTTGCCCATGATGCTCTTCCACCGTGCGATCATGTCGTGGATGTCTTGAAGCCGTCCGTGCGGGACGGCCGCGCCGGCCGCCTGCAACGCGAAGTCGGTTCCGCCGCCCATTGCGATACCGTTTCGGCGGCAGCCAGCGCCGGTGCGTCGTTGATGGCGTCGCAGATCTTGGCGACCGTGAAGCCATCCGCTTGAAGCTCGCGCACGATGCGCTGTTTGTTCTGCGGTAAGAGGTCGGCGCGCCCTTCGATGCCGAGGCCTGCGGCGACCGCCTCCGCGGTGCGCCTGTTGTCGCCCGTTAGCTTGGCGGATCGGGTGCCGGACGCCCTCAGACGTTGATGAGCATTGCCGCCATAGGCACCGTCTTCATCGACGCCGAGGAAGAGGCCGCGACGGTCGTGCTCCTCTTTCTCGTCGGCGAGATGCTGGACGACGTCGCCGCGGGCGGCGGGCGGGCGAGCATCCAATGCGCTGCCGGAGCTCACTGAGTACAGCTTCAGTAAGACCGACAATGTCGGCTGTCCGTACCTGCGTCTCCAGAGCGGACTGACAGCTATCCACCCTTTAGAGACGTCTGGCGTAAGAGACGTCTAGCGTAGCTCGCGTCCGACCTTGCAGCGGACATCCGAGACGCCCAGCTTGAACACTACAATGATGTTTGCAATATCGTAGCGATGAACGACGACTCAGCCGTTGCTGCCCTGTCTGCCCTTGCCCACGCCGACCGTCTCTCGGCCTTTCGGATGCTCGTCCGCGCCGGCCCGAACGGCATGGCGTCGGGGGAAATCGCCGAGGCGCTGTCCATCCCGCCGACGCGCATGAGCTTCCACCTCGCGACACTGGAGCGCGCCAAGCTCCTGCGCTCATGGCGCGACGGACGCCGCATCCTTTATGCGGCGAGCTACGACGACATGCGCCAGCTTCTCGCCTTCCTGACAGAGGACTGCTGTTCGGGGAACCCGGAGATCTGCGGGAACCTCAGCGCCGACCTCCTCGCCCCCTCATGCTCGTCGGAGACCTGTTCGTGACCGTTACGATCTACCACAACCCCGCCTGCGGCACGTCGCGCAACACGCTGGAGATGATCCGCCAGTCCGGCGAGGATCCGCAGGTGATCGAGTACCTAAAGAATCCACCGAGCCGCGAGGTCCTGGCCGAACTCCTCGACATGATGGGCATGAAGCCGCGGGACATCCTGCGCGAGAAGGGCACGCCCTACGCCGAACTCGGGCTTGCCGACCCCAAGCTGACAGACGAGGAACTGCTCGCGGCGATGATCAAGCACCCGATCCTCATCAACCGCCCGATCGTCGTCACGGACAAGGGTGCCACGCTTTGCCGCCCGTCCGAGAAGGTGCTGCCGCTCCTTGCGAACCCCGTTGCCACCTTCACGAAGGAGGACGGGGAGACCGTCGGAGGCACCCGGGCATGACCCCAGCGCTCGTCACGACCGCCGTCGACGATTCGGCCGGTCTCGTCGGCCTCCTGTCCACGGCAGGGTTGCCGACCGAGGACGTGACCGAGCCCGGCCGAGTGTTCCTGCGCTACGCCACCGAGGACGGCGAGTTTGTCGGGATCGGCGGCTTCGAACCCCTCGGCTCCGCCGTCCTCCTGCGATCCATAGCCGTCGTCCCCGAACACCGCGGGCGCGGCGTCGGCGGCGCGATCACGGCGGACCTGATGGAGCGCGGCCGCGTCCAGGGCGCGGCCGACGCGTTCGCCTTCACGACAGGGGAACGGACCTTCCTCGCGGCGCTCGGCTTCCAGCGCGTCGAACGGACGAAGGCACCCGCCGCAGTCCTTGCGACCCGGCAGGCCACGGGCCTTTGTGCGGCCTCGGCCGTGCTTTGGTGGAAGAAGACCGGACGATGACGGACCCCGCTGCCCTCGACCTGCCCTCCGTCGACCTCAACCAGCTCCAGGCGATCGATGTCGATGCGCTCGCCGGCCCCGGCGCCCCGACGCACTCGCCGCGCATCCTTGTCCTCTATGGCTCGATCCGAGAGCGATCCTATTCGCGCCTTCTATCCGAGGAGGCTGGTCGCCTCCTGCGCTGGTTCGGCTGCGAGGTGCGCACCTTCGATCCCCGCGGCCTGCCGCTCCCCGACGGGGCGGAACCCGATCACCCGAAGGTCAAGGAGCTGCGTGACCTCGCCGACTGGTCCGAGGGCATGGTCTGGGTCACTCCTGAGCGCCACGGCGCCATGACCGGGATTATGAAGGCGCAGATCGACTGGATCCCGCTGGCTCTCGGCGCCAAGCGCCCGACGCAGGGCAAGACGCTGGCCGTCATGGAGGTGTCGGGCGGCTCGCAGTCCTTCAACGCCGTGAACCAGATGCGCATCCTCGGCCGCTGGATGCGCATGGTGACGATCCCGAACCAGTCGTCGGTACCGAAGGCGTTCCTCGAGTTCGACGAGGCGGGACGCATGAAGCCGTCGGCTCTCTACAGCCGCGTCGTTGACGTCTGCGAGGAACTGGTGAAGTTCACCTGGCTGGTGCGCGGTCGCTCGGACTACCTGACGGATCGCTACTCCGAGCGCGTCGAGAGCGCCGAGCAACTCGCGACGCGCGTCAACCAGCGCACCCTCTGATCCTCTTGTCCCCGGACCGTCCATGCTCGCCCTCGCGATCTTCGTCGCCACCCTCGTCCTCGTCATCTGGCAGCCTCGGGGCCTTGGCATCGGATGGTCGGCGCTCGCCGGCGCCGCCGTCGCGCTGGCGACCGGCGTCGTCGGCTGGGGCGACGTCGGCACGGTCTGGGAGATCGTCTGGGACGCGACATTCACCTTCGTTGCGCTGATCGTCATCTCGCTCGTCCTCGACGAGGCCGGGTTCTTCGCCTGGGCCGCGCTCCACGTCGCCCGCTGGGGCGGAGGCAACGGGCGGCGGCTGTTCCCGCTCGTCGTCCTTCTGGGCGCGGCGATCGCCGCCGTCTTCGCGAACGACGGGGCCGCGCTGCTCCTCACCCCGATCGTGCTCGCCATCCTCCTGCGCCTCGACTTCCCGCCCGCCGGGGCGCTCGCCTTCGTGGTCGCCTGCGGGTTCGTCGCCGACACGACCAGCCTGCCGCTCGTGGTGTCGAACCTCGTGAACATCGTCACCGCGAATTTCTTCGACGTGTCCTTCGGCCGCTACGCCGCGGTCATGGTGCCTGTGAACCTCGTCTCGCTGGCGGCGACGCTCCTCGTCCTGTGGGCGTACTTCCGGAAGGACATCCCGGCGACCTACGACGTGCGCCAGCTCGAGGAGCCGCGCAGCGCGATCCGCGACCCGGCCGTATTCCGCGCGGCCTTCCCGCTCCTCGCGCTCCTGCTCGTTGCCTACTTCGTGACAGGGCCGCTCGGCGTGCCGATCGCCTTCGTCACCGGGGCCGCCGCCCTTGTCCTGATGGCCATCGCTGGACGCTGGTTCTCCGGCGGACAGGGGGCGGTGGTCGACCTGCCGAAGGTCCTGCGCGGGGCGCCGTGGCAGATCGTCCTGTTCTCGATCGGCATGTACCTCGTCGTCTACGGCCTCGGGAACGCGGGGCTGACCGACATCGCCGCCGGGGTCCTTGTCTGGCTCGGCCAGCAGGGCGCGCTCGTCGCCACAGTCGGCACGGGCTTCGTGGTGGCGGCGCTCGCCTCCGTCATGAACAACATGCCTGCCACGCTCGTCGGGGCGCTCGCCATCGACCGGGCGGACGTCGCGCCCCTGACCCGCGAGCTCATGGTCTACGCCAACGTCGTCGGGAACGACCTCGGGCCGAAGTTCACGCCCATCGGTTCGCTCGCGACCCTCCTGTGGCTCCACGTCCTCGCGGGCAAGGGGCAGCGGATCACCTGGGGCCAGTACATGCGGGTCGGCCTCGTCCTGACCCCGCCCGTGCTGCTGGCGACGCTCGTCGCCCTTTGGGTCTGGCTTCCGGTCGTGTCGTGAGGCCGCGCTGGCAGGTCATCTCGGCGCTCGGGGTCTTCGAGATCCTGGCCTGGGGATCGTCGGTCTATCTCCCTGCCGTGCTGGCGCTCCCGATCTCGCGGGACACGGGCTGGCCCCTTCCGTGGGTCGTCGGCGGGGTCAGCGTCGGTCTTCTCGTCTCGGCCGCGGCCTCGCCCCGGGTCGGCGCGACCATCTCCGCGCGCGGCGGGCGTCCCGTGCTGGCACTCGGCGCCGTGCTGCTGGCGCTCGGCCTTGCCGTCCTCGGCCTGTCACCGAACCTGCCCGTATTCCTCGCCGGGTGGGTCGTCGTCGGCCTCGGCATGGGGATGGGCCTCTACGATCCGGCCTTCGCGACGCTCGGGCGGCTCTACGGGGCCGATGCCCGGTCCGCCATCACGACGCTGACCCTCTGGGGCGGGTTCGCCAGCACGGTCTGCTGGCCGCTGTCCGCGTTCATGGTCGAGCACGTCGGCTGGCGCGGCGCCTGCCTCGCCTATGCCGCGCTCCATGTCTGCGTCACGCTTCCGCTGGCTCTGCTCTTCGTCCCCAGCGGCGCGGGCTTGGCCCTCCCGTCCGCACGGCGCGACGAACCCCTGTCTCAGTCGGCCGGGGAACGCCGCGACTTCCTGCTGCTCGTCGGCGTCCTCGTCCTGTGCAGCACGATCTTCGGGCTGGTTTCGGTCCACCTCCTGACGCTCCTCCAGGCCCGCGGCGAGACGCTCGCGGCGGCGGTGGCGTTCGGCGCGATGGTCGGCCCCTCGCAGGTCGGTGCTCGTGTCATTGAGATGGCCGGGCGCGGGCGACACCACCCGCTGTGGACGCTGCGGGCCGCCGTCGCGCTCACCGCCGTCGGCGTGTGCGCGCTTGCCTTCGACATCCTCCCCGTCGCCGCGGCGATGGTGTTCTACGGGGCGGGCAACGGGATCCTGTCCATCGCCCGCGGGACGGTGCCGCTGGCGCTGTTCGGACCGGACGGCTACGCGAGCGTCATGGGTCGGCTGGCGCGCCCGGCCCAGGTCGCGCAGGCGCTGGCGCCGACCGTCGGGGCAGTGCTCCTCGCCCGGATGGGACCCCATGCGACGCTCGTCACCTTGGCCGTGCTGTCGATGGCCGCCTTGGGCGTCGTGCCGCTTCTAAGAGAGCGTGGGATCGACCCGCACAGCGGGAGGCACATCTAGCCTCGCATCGAGCCATACGGCGAATGGGCCCGACTTCCTTCCCCGGCATCGTCCGCGTCATCGGGGACGCTGGCGGATCATCGGGAATGTCGGCATGGTCGCACGACCGAAACGAGAGGGCATACCCATGAGAAACCTGGTCTTCGCCGCCGCCGCATTCACGGCGATCGGCACGTTCCCGGCCGCCGCGGCCGGATGCGGCATGATGGAGCAGGCCGCTGCGCCGGGCATGTCCCAGGCCGCGCCGGCCGCCGAGGGAATGATGTGCGGCAAGTCCGCGGAGGCGGCACCGCAGTCGACGCCCGGCCAGTCCGCCGAGGGCGCGGGCGGATGCCCCTGCTGCGCGAAGATGGCATCGATGAAGATGCCGGAAACGAAGGGCGACGCCATGCCCGGCATGGACATGCCCGCGACACCCCCGGCCAACGGCCAGTAGACAGCGCCGGAGCGCATTCGGGAGCGGCCCGAGGGCCGCTCCCTCGGATGACGCGTACCCGGCCTACTTGGCGAGCGCCTCGACGCGGGTCGTCATCTCCTCGATCTCTTGTCTCTGGGCGTCGATGATCATCCGGGCCATCTCCTTGGACTTCTCGTCCTTGCCCATCTTCAGCTCGACCTCGGACATGGCGATGGCCCCCATGTGATGGGCGATCATCCCGCAGTTGAAGGCGAGGTCCGGGTCCTTGATCATGGCCGCCTTCATCATCGGGCCGTGCATCTGCATCATGACCTCGTGGTTGGCCTTCTGGACCTCGTCCATCTGGCCGCCCGACATCGAGGCCTGCATGCCCTCCATCATCTTGGACATGTCCATCGAGCCGGCCGCGGCCTCGCAGGCCGCCGGCAGCGCCATGGCGGCGTCGCCGTGCCCGGCCATCGAGTGGCTATCCTGGGCGGCCGCGGCGAGCGGGAACGCGGCGACGGCGGCGGCGATGAGGATCTTGCGCATGGTGGTTCTCCTTGGTTGGCCCTCGGGCCGTTGGGGGTGTCTGTCGCGGGACGGCGGCTCGCCGCCCCGGAGGTTCAGTCGAACTTGGCCTGCGAGGTCTTCCCGTCGGGGCCCGTGAGCTGGACGGCGCCCTTCACCGGGCCCTCGGTGGGGGCGGCGAGCGTCCCCGAGAGGAAGCCGCCGGCCGGCGCGAGCGTGACGCGCGTCGGCTTGCCGCCGACGAGGACGACGGCGGTGCCCTTGAACCCGTCTGGGGCGACGGGCGCGTCCGAGGCGTCGCTGACGAACACCTTCACGTCCGTCCCCGAGGCCACGAGTTCGACGTGGTGGGCGCCCGCGTCGACCAGCGTGCCGCCGTTCGGGCCCTTGCGGGGCTCGTGGGCATGCGCCGCCCCGGCCGCCAGCAAGGCGACGGCGACGGCGGTCAAGCGAATGGTCATGGTTGTGGTCTCCATGGGGGTCAGAAGGAGTGGGCGGCGACCCTGCCGGAAGCCGCGTCGGCTTCCTCCGGCACGGCTTGGCGGGCGGCCTCGACCAGTCGCTCCAGCGGCTTCCTGCCGTAGCGAAGGAAGAGGACGGGGGTCAGGAAGGTGTCGAGCAGCGTCGAGGACACGAGGCCCCCGAAGATCGTCACGGCGACGGGGTGGAGGATCTCCTTGCCCGGCGCCGAAGCGTCGACCATCAGCGGCACCAGCGCGACGCCCGCCGACAGCGCGGTCATCAGCACAGGGGTGAGCCGTTCCAGGCTGCCGCGCATCACGAGGTCGCGCCCGAACGGCATGCCCTCGTGGATCGACAGGTTGATGTAGTGGCTGATCTTCAGGATGCCGTTCCGGGCCGCGATGCCCGTCAGGGTGATGAAGCCGATCATCGAGGCGACGGAGAGCGGCTGTCCCGAGATCCACAGGGCCGCGACCGAGCCGATCAGGGCCAGCGGGATGCTGCCGAGGATGATCAGCGTGAACACGGCCGAGCGGTAGCGGCTGTAGAGGATCGCGAAGATCATCGCGAGCGACACGAGGGACAGGAGCCCGATGGTGCGGCTCGCCTCCTCCTGGGCCTGGAAGGTGCCCTCGAGGCTCGTCGAGAAGCCCGGCGGCAGGGCCGCCGCCGCGACCTCGGCCCGGATCCGCCCGATCACCTCGGCCATGTCCGCGTCCCCGGCCGCGTTGGCCAGCACGACGACGCGGCGCTGCCCGTTCTCGCGCAGGATCTGGTTGGGCCCGTCCGTCTCGCGTACCTCGGCGAGTTCCCGCACCGGGATCCACCCCGACGGCGTCTCGATCAGGAGATCGCCCAGCGCCTGCGTGGTGCGTTCCGTGTCCCCGAGACGCATGACGACGTCGTAGGTCCGGTTGCCGTCGACGAGGCGCGAGACGACGCGGCCGTTGGAGAGCTGCTCCAGCTCCTCGGTGACCTTCGCCGGCTGGATGCCGAACAGCGCCGCGCGGGCGTAGTCGACCCGGATCTCGAGCTGCGGGATGCGGACCTGCTTCTCCACCTGTAGGTCGACGACGCCGGGGACGGTCGCCAGACGCGCCCTCAGGCTCTCGGCGACGCTGCGCAGCGTGTCGATGTCCTCGCCGAACACCTTCAGGGCGATCTGGGCGCGCACGCCCGACAGCATGTGGTCGAGGCGGTGCGAGATCGGCTGGCCGACGTTGACCGAGACCGGGAGGACCGACAGGCGCGAGCGGATGTCCGCCTCGATCGCCGCCTTCGGGCGGCCCGTGTCGAGGTCCACCTCGATCTCGGACGAGTGCACGCCCTCTGCATGCTCGTCGAGTTCGGCGCGTCCCGTCCGCCGCCCGACGACGGACACTTCCGGCACTTCCATGATGAGGCGTTCGGCGATCAGGCCGACCCGGTGCGACTCCGCCAGCGAGATGCTGGGGTTGAAGGCCATGCTGATGGTGAGCGTGCCCTCGTTGAACGGCGGCAGGAAGGCGCGCGGCAGCGCGGTCGCGGCGACGGCCGCGACGCCGACGCCCAGCACCGCGCACGCCATCAGGAGCCGCGGCCAGCGGAAGGCGCGGTCGAGCAGCGCGCGGTTGCCCGCCTTAAGCCAGCGCACGATGAAGCTCTCGTGCTCGTCGAGGCGCTTCAGTCCCGGCAGGAGGTAGTAGGCCATCACCGGGGTCAGGGTGATCGACACGACGAGGCTGGCGAGGATCGAGACGATGTAGGCCTGCCCCAGCGGCGCGAAGAGGCGCCCCTCGATGCCGGACAGGGCGAAGAGCGGCACGAACACGAGGACGATGATGACCGTCGCGTAGACGATGCCCGAGCGCACCTCCTGCGAGGCGGAGACGACGACGTCGAAGACGGAGCGCGGGTTGCCGAGCTCCCGGTTCTCCCGGAGGCGGCGGAAGATGTTCTCGACGTCCACCACCGCATCGTCAACGAGCTCGCCGATGGCGATGGCCAGCCCCCCGAGCGTCATCGTGTTGATGGACAGGCCCATGAGGTGGAAGACGATCCCGGTCGCCAGGATCGAGACGGGGATGGCCGTCAGCGAGATGACGGTGGTGCGCACGTTGAGGAGGAAGGCGAACAGGACGACCGCCACGACGGCGATGGCCTCGAGGAGCACGGTCTCGACGTTCTTGACCGAGGTCTCGATGAAGTCGGCCTGCCGGAACAGGACCTGGTCGGCCTTGATGCCGTCCGGCAGCGAGGCGGTAATCTCGCCGAGCGCCGCCTCCAACTGCCGGGTCAGCGTGACCGTGTCGACGTCCGGCTGCTTCTCGATCGAGACGACGACGGCGGGCTTGCCCATGTATCCCGCCTCGCCGCGCTTCTGGCGGGCCCCGAACGAGACGTCGGCCACTTGGGCGAGGAGGATGGGCTGGGTGCCGACGGTCGCAACGACGACGCTGCGCAGGTCGTCGAGGCTGAGGCTGCGTCCGACGTTCCGGATCAGGAACTCGCGGGCATACTGGTCGGTGAAGCCGCCGCCCGTGTTCGCGCCGAAGGAGGTCAGGGCCGCCTCGACCTGTTCGAGGGTAACCCCGAGGGCGCGGAGCGCCGCCGGGTTCGGCGCGACGCGGTACTGCCGCACCTCGCCGCCGATCGGGATCACCTGGGCGACGCCGGGGACGGACAGGAGGCGCGGGCGCACGATCGCGTCCGCGGCCTCGCGCAGGGCCATGGGAGAGACCCCGTCGGGCGCCGTCATGGCGACCAGCATGACCTGGCCCATGATCGAGGAGATCGGCCCCATCTGCGGGGTCACCCCGGCTGGGAGCTGGGAGCGCACGAGGGCCAGCTTCTCCGCGATCTGCTGGCGGTTCATGTAGATGTCGGTGTCCCAGTCGAACTCGACGTAGACGATCGACAGGCCGACGCCCGAGACCGACCGCACGCGGCTGACGCCCGGCAGGCCGTTCATCCGCGTCTCGATCGGGTAGGTGACGAGCTGTTCCACCTCCGGCGGGGCGAGGCCCTCGGCCTCCGTCATCAGCGTGACGGTCGGCCTGTTCAGGTCGGGGAAGACGTCGACGGGCAGCCGCGACGAGACGAAGGCCCCGAAGATGACGAGGACCGCCGCGATCGCGAGGACGAGCATGCGGTTGCGCAGGGACTGCGTGACGAGGAACGTGAACATGGGCGCGGCCTCAACGGATCTGGTTGAGGAGTTCGGCGCCCTCGGTCACGACGCGGCTGCCCGCATCGATCCCCGCGGCGACGAGGACGCGATCGCCGTCGAGCGGCAGGACGCGGACCTCCCTCGGCTCGAAGCGTTC
Source organism: Aureimonas phyllosphaerae (assembly GCF_900113065.1). Classification (GTDB taxonomy): domain Bacteria; phylum Pseudomonadota; class Alphaproteobacteria; order Rhizobiales; family Rhizobiaceae; genus Aureimonas; species Aureimonas phyllosphaerae. The sequence continues at coordinate 110,257 of NZ_FOOA01000001.1, read as the reverse complement.
GGCCCCGGTGTGGAGGAACACGATGTCCTGGCCGTTGGAGCCGCGCAGGACGCTCGTGCGCGGCAGCGCGACGCCCGTCTGCGTCTCCTCGGTCCGCGCGAGCACCGTCAGCATCTGGCCGAGGCGGAGCCCCTTCGCGCCGCCCTCGATCGAGAACTGAACGGGGAGCGCCTGCGAACGGTCGGCGAACCCGGCGCCCTCGAACCGCAGCGCGAGGGCCTGCGTGCCCCCGCCCGTCGCCGAGGCGTCCGAGAACGCCCCGGAGGAGCCGTAGGCCAGCGCCTCGACCCAGAGGCGGGCGGGATCGACGATGTGGAAGACGACGGCGTTGCTCTCGGCCATCTGCCCCGCGACGGCGTTGGCCGCGGCGACCACGCCCGACACGGGGGCGACGAGCGCCTCGGGCTTCACCTGGACCTGGTCGATCGCGGTCCGGCGGTCGCGCAGGCCCTCGAGCTCGATCCTCGTCTCGTCGAGCGTCGTCTTCGCGATCGCGCCGCTCCTCACCAGCGTCTCGGACCGACGCACCCGCTGCTCGGCGATCGAGATCGCCTGATCGAGTTCGCTGAGCCGCTGCTGGAGGTCCGACTGGTCGATCGTCTGGATCGCCGACGCGACGTAGGCGAGGACGTCCCCCGCCTCGACCCTCGAGCCGAGACGTGGGAAGCCCCCGGGCGGCGGGGCGAGCCGCCCGGCGACGGAGGCCTGCACGTAGCCGCTGGCGTTCGGGTCGGGGATCACGCGGCCCGGCATCTCGACGCTGCGGCGATGGTCGGCGGGAGCGGTCTTTACCGTGCGGATCGCGAGGATCCGCTGGGAGGGTTTCGGCACGAACACGGATCCGTCGGGAAGGCGTTGCGCCAGGTCCCGCGCCCCGGCGCCGCCCGCCGCCGTCGGCATGGCTGCCGGGGGCGTCCCGTGGTCGTGCCCCTCGTGCGCGAGGGCGAGCGATCCGCCGAACAGGAGGACGAGGGCCGTCGCCGTGCCGGCCGCGAGCAGGACCTTCCGGCGAAGGAGGGCCATCGCGAGGACGCCGAGGGCGAAGCCGAGGGCACCGACGGCGAGGAGGGCGGGGTCGTTGCGCGACAGCCGCCCCTTCAGGTCGACCGCCAGGGCCTCCCGCACCTCGGTCGCGAGCGCCGAGCCGACGAGCCAGCCGCCGCCCGCCGTCACTACCGGCGCGGGCGCCTCGGGGATGGTGAGGGTCGTGGTGAGGAAGTCGACGTCGGTTCCGCTAGTGACCGTCGCGATGAGGTCGTGGGCGCCCGGCTGCCGGACCCAGTCCGCCTCCAGGCGGTATAGGTCCCTGTCCGCGGCTGCCGTCGCCGGGCCGGCGGGCGTGTCGATCTCGATCGTTGCCCCGACGACGGGCTCGTTGGTGTCGAAGCGGTCGAGGTGGATCTCGAGGGCGTTGCCGCGCGCCACGGCGACGAACTCGAACAGCGCGCTCTGCGCCTCGGCACGGGGGGCCGCTTGCGCCGAGGCTGTCGGCGGCGGTGGCCCGCCGTGGTCGTGGCCCTCATGGGCGGATGAAGGCGCGGCAAGCGCCATGACGGCCATCACGGCCGCGGTCAGGATACGGAGGGTCACGGGGTAAGCCCACGGTCTGGAACATCGCTCGGGGCGCGCGGACGCGCCCGTTCAGAATGTCAGACGAGGGCTCGGGGAGGCCGGACCGGACCGTCGACGACGGCGCCGTGGATGGCGTTCGGCTCCAGCGGGCGGCCATGCCCAGCGGGACGGGCCGCAGGGAGCGTCCACGAGGGGTTGGCGACCGCGGCCGTCATGCAGTTGGACATGCCCTTGCCGCAGCAGGAGCCTGCCAGGCCGGAATCGACGGGACTGTCCTTCGCGTCCTTCGCGGCGGCCAACTCGCGCGTGCTGGCGCCATCTGCGGGTTCGTCCACGGCATCGGTCGTGGCAACGGCCTCGGCGGCAGCCCGGACGGCAGGGGCGTCGTGGTTGGCATGGGCCTGCGCCGCCGACGAACAGAACAGCACGATGCCGACGACCACGAGGGTCGCGAACAGCGATGCCATCTTGTTCAGGACGAACGACATGCGGGCCTATGGATCTCCGAGGGACGGGGCAGGATTCAAGTCAGCGAAATCGAGCCGAATTTGGGCTCGAAGGGGATCGGCGTCATCCCCCCGCCGGAATTTGGGGAGGCACAAGCCGACGAAAAGGGTCAAGCAGTTAACGTTTCGTTCCGATAGCCCGCGGCCCTGATGGCCTCCCCGATGCTGGCCTCGCTGGCCGCGCTCTCGACGGTGACCGTGCCCGACGGCAGGTCGACGGTCACCTCGGCGGCCGGGTCGACCGACGTCACGGCCTTCCGCACGGTCGACGCGCAGTGGCCGCAGCTCATGTCCTGCACCTTCAGCTTCAGCATGGCAGTCTCCTTTCCGGGGAAGATGGGGGTTTCCATCGTTGGAAGGTCAAGGGCCGGGTTCATCGGATCCCCCCGACCTTCGTCAGCGCCCGCGACGCACGGCGGCGTGGCTGCGATGCCGCCTCCGGGGCGGCCCCGTCGGCAAGGCTGCCGATGATCGGGCAGTCGGGTCGGTCGTCCCCATGGCAGTTGCGGGCGAGGTGGCGGAGCGTGCCCGCCATCTCCTCCAGCTCGCGCATGCGGGCCTCGAGCATCTCGACCTGTTCCAACGCGATGCGCTTCACGTCGGCGCTGGCGCGGCCGCGATCGCGCCACAGGGCAAGCAGATGCCCGATCCTCTCCATGGAGAAGTTCAGGTCGCGGGCCCTTCGGATGAAGCGCAGCGTCGACACGTCGGCCGACGAATACATGCGGTAGCCGGATTCGGCGCGCTCGGCCGCCGGGATGAGCCCCGCCGCCTCGTAGTGGCGGATCATCTTGGCGCTGACGCCCGAGGCCTTGGCGGCTTCACCGATGTTCATGGGTCACCTCCCGGGTTGAGGGGTCGACGGGCGGTGCCGCGACCACGGCGGAGAAGCGCCGCAGGCGCAACGCGTTGCCGAGCACGAAGACGCTGGACAGCGCCATGGCGCCCGCCGCCAGCGCCGGCGACAGGAGCGTGCCGTTCAGCGGGTAGAGCAAGCCGGCCGCGACGGGGACGAGGACGACGTTGTAGGCGAAGGCCCAGAACAGGTTCTGCCGGATGTTCCGGATCGTCGCCCTCGAGACGGCGATGGCCGTGACGACGGCGTTGAGGTCGCCGGACATCAGCACCACATCAGCGCTCTCGATCGCGACGTCGGTGCCCGTGCCGACAGCGAGGCCCACGTCCGCCGCGGCGAGCGCCGGGGCGTCGTTGATGCCGTCGCCGACGAAGGCGACCTTGCCCGACAGCCCGAGGCTCTGGACGACCGTGACCTTGCCCTCCGGCAGGACCTCGGCGAACACCTCGTCGATGCCGAGACGGGCGGCGACCGCCTTGGCGGTCCGTTCGTTGTCGCCCGTCACCATGGCGACGCGCAGCCCGAGGCCGTGGAGCGCCCCGATCGCGGCGGCGCTCGTCGCCTTCACGGGATCCGATACGACGACCAGCGCCGCGAGGCGTCCGTCGACGGAGGCGTAGAGGGGTGACTTGCCCTCCAGCGACAGCCGTTCCGCCTCGGCGGCGAACGCGGACGGATCCAGGCCGAGGTGCGTCATGAGGCGGTCCGCCCCGACGGCGACGGCGCGCCCGCCGACGGTGGCCTCCACGCCGAACCCGGGGACTGCCTCGAAGCGGTCGACGGGCGAGACGGGCACGTCCTCCGCCTTCGCCGCCGCGACGATGGCGGCGGCGATCGGGTGCTCCGACTTCGCCTCGACGGAGGCGACGAGACCCAGCACGTCGCCGCGACCGAAACCGTCCGCGAGGACGAGGTCCGTCAGTTCGGGGCGGCCTTCCGTCAGCGTCCCGGTCTTGTCGAGGGCGACCACGTCGACTTCGCGCAGGGACTGCAAGGCCTCGCCGCGCCGGAAGAGCACGCCAAGCTCGGCCGCGCGTCCCGTTCCGACCATGACCGAGGTCGGCGTCGCGAGGCCCATCGCGCAGGGACAGGCGATGATGAGGACTGCGACCGCGTTCACGAGGGCGAAACCGAGCGCCGGGTCGGGTCCGAGGACCATCCACACGAGGAAGGTTAGCGCGGCGGCGGCCATCACCGCGGGGACGAACCAGCGCGTCACGCGGTCCACGAGCGCTTGGATCGGCAGCTTGCCGCCCTGCGCCTCCTCGACCATGCGGATGATCTGCGCCAGCACCGTGTCCCCGCCGACGCGGTCGGCGCGGTAGGTGAAGCTGCCGGTCTTGTTGATCGTGCCGCCGACCACGGACGCGCCGCCCTCCTTGGAGACGGGAACGGGCTCACCCGTGATCATGGACTCGTCGACGAAGGACGAGCCGGAGAGCACCGTCCCGTCCACCGGCACCCGCTCCCCGGGGCGCACCTCGACGGTGTCCCCGACCACGACCGCATCCAGCGGCACCTCGGCGAATCCACTGCCGCGCGCGACCCGCGCCGTCTTGGGGCGCAGCCCGACCAGGCGCTTGATCGCCTCGCCCGTCCGGCCCTTGGCCCGCGCCTCGAGGAGGCGTCCGAGGAGGATCAGCGTGACGATGACGGCGGCCGCCTCGAAGTAGACGTTCGCCGTCCCGGCGGGCAGCGCGCCGGGCAGGAAGGTGGCGACGACGGAGTAGCCCCAGGCCGCGAGCGTGCCGACGGCAACCAGCGAGTTCATGTCGGGCGCGAGGCGCGCCAGCGCGGGCAGTCCCTTGCGCAGGAAGCGCAGGCCGGGGCCGAACAGCACGAGCGAGGCGAGGACGAACTGGAGGACGCGGCTCTCCCACATCCCGATGCGGTCCATGACCAGGTCGTGAAAGGCGGGGACGAGGTGCGAGCCCATCTCGAGCACGAAGAGCGGCGCGGTGAGGATCGCGGCGACGAGGAGGTCGCGGCGCAGCAGCGCGTACTCCGCCTCCTTGGCGGCCCGGCGCGGGTCCTCGGCATCGGCGGCGGGCGCCGTGACGGCGCGCGGCTCGTATCCGGCACCTCGCACGGCGTCCTCGACCGTCCGCATGTCCACGGAGGGAAGCGCACGCACCGTGGCGCGCTCGGTCGCGAGGTTCACCGCGACGGTCGACACGCCGGGGACGGCGGCGATCGCCCGCTCGACCCGCTCGACGCAGGACGCGCAGCTCATGCCCTCGATGCCGAGCTCCCGCGTCTCCTGGCGGACCCCGTAGCCGGCCTCCTCGACCGCATGCAGGACCGCGGCCCCGTCGACGGTGCCCGCGAAAGTCACGTCGGCGCGCTCTGCGGCGAGGTTCACGGACGCGGAGGAGACGCCCGGCACCGCCGCGATGGCGCGCTCGACGCGGCCGACGCAGGACGCGCAGCTCATGCCCTCGATGTCGAGGCGGAGGACCCCGGCGGACTTCCCGAACTTCTCCGAGGGAACGGTCTGGTTCATCGGTTTCGTCCCGGAAATTTGCGACTTGCCGGAAGATGGGGCTTCCCACCATGGGAAGGTCAAGGGACACGCGAACGTCTTTCGCGACGCTTTCCTTCAGACCAACGTCCGTCGTCTTGACGTCGCTGCCGACGGTTTCCAAATCGGGCATTGCCCGGCTCGCGGGAGACGGGCCTGTGCCGCCGCCACGTCTCGCGGCGGCGCAGCGTATCCATGTTGCTCAACGGAGGATGTGGCTATGCAAACCCCATACGAAACGGACACCGGTCGGATCGCCGACGGACTGCCCGCAAGCTTTGAAAGCTCCTCGGTGCCCGGTGCGGACACCTTCAACCATCCCGACCAGGTCGTCTCGGCCGCTGGGCTCACAAAGAGCCAGAAGCGCATGCTGCTGGCCTCGTGGGCATCGGACCGCCGAACCGTCGAGGACAAGCCTTCGCTCCGTCGGCTCGACAGCGGCGCGGTGATCCCGATCGACGAGATCCTCGAGGCCATGACGGCGCTCGACCGGGACGGGGAACTCGCGGCATCGGGAACAGCCGACAGCCTCGCGGCACGGCGGACGAACCGCCTCGTCGCGAGGCTGGTGCGCCGCAGGCCGACGCCGTGGACGGATCGGAACGACGATCCCCCGCCCTCGGCCGCCGCGGCGGCGCGTCCGTTCTCGCCTATCTTCACCGAGGCGCTCGCTAGGTCGGCGTGACCCGTCGGCGCGAGCCTTCCCGACCGTGCGCCTGCCAGGAAGGCTCGCCCGGATCCGTCGGGCGGTTCAGCGCGTGCGCAGCACCGCCTCCGTGCCGGCGACGGTGCCACCCCCGTTCGGGAACGTCTCGACGGAGGTGATCGTGCCGAGGCCCGGCACGACGGCCCCCACCACGACGCGGACGAGGTCGTTCGGGGTCGCGAGGAACGCCTCGCCTTCGAAGACGGAGACGATGGAGTAGGCGTCGGCCTTGATCGCCTGCGGCTTGCTCGCCACGGGCATCGGGACGGGGATCTCGACCTTCTCCTCCGTCACTGCCGGCGGGGCCTCGCCGTCGCCTCTCAGGGCGGCGTAGGCCCCGCAGCAGGCGAGGAGCAGCGTTCCGCCCGCTATCGCCGCGAGGCCTCCCTTCGAGACCATCCACGCGGGCAGCATGCCCTTGCGGCGGTCCGGTTCAGCCGTGACGTCTCCAGCCATGCGATCGCTCCGGTCCCTTGCCTTCAAGCGGCGGCAGGATGCGGGCGGAGGATTGGTTTCCGATGGAGAAAACCGTTCGCATTCGAACGGCTCGGTCCGGCTGCGATGGCGTCGGGACCGGGTTGGACGCGGAGGCGCAGTCCCCTCGGCCCGTTTCGTCGATCAGCCGTTCGCCCCAGTAGCAATGGCCTCCCCCTTGCTGACGTTTCCCGCTTCCGCCGCCCGCCTGCCGCTGTCCCGGGTGGCTGCGTCGCCCGGCCGTTCAAGGAGGCGTTCCACCTTCTCCCGCCGGATCCTCGCGTCCTCGTGCATGTCCAGCGTGCCGACGAAGCCGCCGTCGCGGTCGTAGAGGTAGACCCCGGCGGAGTGGTCGATCGTGTAGTCGCCACCCTCCGTCGGCACCTTCCGGCGGTAGGCCTTGAAGGCGTCGAACGCCCTGTCGACCTCCGCCTCGGTGCCCGTGAGTCCCAAGATCCTCGGGTCGAAGGACTGGAGGTAGGCATTCAGGACCTCCGGCGTGTCCCGCTCCGGGTCCCCGCTGACGAGCACGACCTGGAGACCGTCCGAGCGAGGGCCGAGGTCCGCGAGGAGGACCGACAGCTCGCCCAGCGTCGTCGGGCAGATGTCGGGGCAATGCGTGAAGCCGAAGAACACGGCAACGGGCTTGCCGCGGAAGCCGGACCACGTCCGCGGCTTCCCGTCCTCGTCGACCAGCGCGAACTCTCCGCCGATCGGCACGGCCGCCGAGGTTCCGGCGGCGGGCGCCGACACGCCGCCCGGAAGCGTCCATGCCGCGCCGACGAGGGCGCCCGCGGCGACGACGACCACCGCGCCCCAGAGCGCGATCCGAACGGTGCGCAGGTTCACGGCTGGTGTCCCCCGTGGGAGGGGGCGGCCGCGCCGGCGCCGAAGCCCTCGACCGAGAAGCGGACCGGCACGGCTCCGGCACGCTCGAACACGAGGGTGCCGTCGAAGGACTGGCCCTTCACGATCGGCTCCTTGAGGTCGAGGAGCATGACGTGGGTACCGCCCGAGGCGAGCGTGACGGTCGCCCCCGGCTCCAGCACGACCCCGTCCTCGACGCGGCGCATGCGGGCGACGCCGTCCTCGACGGTGGAGGCATGGACCTCGAAGCGGCCGGCGACGGTTGCCGAACCCCCGACCAACCGATCCGGCTCCGTCCCGTCGTTGCGGATCGAGAGGTAGCCGACCCCGACCTTCGCGTTCGGCGGCGTCGGGCGGGAGGACGGATGGTCGATCGTGAGGCTGCCGGCCTTGAACTCGTGCGCACTGGCTGGCCCGAGCAGGACGGCAAGGCCAAGCGTGGTCGCGGCGGCAAGGAACCTCACTTCGGGTACCGTGCGAACACCGTCGACGTGCCGTCGCGGGCGACTAGGAGCACCTCGTAGGGTTCGTCGCTGGTCCCCATGCCCGGGCTTCCCGCAGGCATGTCGGGAACGGCGAGCCCGATCGCGTCCGGCTTCTCGGCGAGCAGGCGCTTCACCTCGGCTGCCGGGACATGGCCCTCGACGACGTAGCCGCCGACGAAGCCCGTGTGGCAGGAGGTCTGGCCCGGCTTCAGTCCGGCGCCCGTCTTCTTGGCGTAGAGGTCCGCCATGGCGAGGTTCTCGTTCGAGACCTCGAACCCTGCCTCCTCGAGGTGCTTCATCCAGCCGATGCAGCAGCCGCAGCCCGACGTCGAGAACACGTCGACGGTCTCGGCTGCGAACGCGGGTACGGTGAGGAGCGCGAGCGCCCCGGCGATGATCGTCGTCGGTCTGCGTCCCATGGGGTCACTCCTGTTCCATGTCAGATCCAGCGCCGCACGGCGCTTCGGTATGCGGTGTATGCGGGGCCGAACGAGTGTTCGAGGAAGCGCTCCTCGTCCCGGACTTGGACCTCGCAGGCGACCCAGAAGGCCAGCGCGCAGCCGATCATCGCCGGGGACGGCACGGCCACCGCGAGCCCTGCCGCCATCGCGAGCATCCCGAGGAACACGGGGTTGCGGCTGAGGCCAAATAAACCCGTCGTGACCAGGGCGTCAGGCGCCTCGTCCGGGATGCCGACCCGCCAGCGTCGGCCCATCCCGCTCCGGGCCACGACCGTCAGGACCTGCCCCGCGACGGCCAGCGCCAGACCGGACAGACGGACGGCGTAGGCCTCGCCCGCGAGCGGTGCGATCGCGGCCGACGCGCTCCCCGCCGCATGGAGCCCGAGGGCCGCGAGACCGCCCACGACGGTCGCGCCGAACAGGACGCGCGCCAGCGTCTGGCGGGGACTCCTCCCGAAGCCATAGGCACGCCCGCCGATCTCCCGGGACGTCCGACGGGTGGCGAGCGCAAGCCACGCCACGGTGACGGCGAGGACGATCGCCGGCCCGATGCGAAGGAGGTCGTCGGCGGCGGCGCTCACCGGGGCTTCCAGCCGAGGAGCCGCATGGCGTTGGCGGTCACGAGGACCGTCGCGCCCGTGTCGGCGAGGATCGCCGGCCATAGGCCCGTGATGCCGAGGACGGTGGTCACCAGGAAGACAGCCTTCAGGCCGAGGGCGATGGCGATGTTCGTCCGGATGTTGCCCATGGTCGCCTTGGACAACGCGATCATGTCGGGGATGTCCTTCACCCGGCCGTGGAGCACCGCCGCGTCCGCGGTCTCCAGCGCCACGTCGGTGCCGCCGCCCATGGCGATGCCGACGTCTGCGGCCGCCAGCGCCGGCGCGTCGTTGATGCCGTCGCCGACCTTGGCAACGACGAGCCCTTCGGACTGGAGTTCGCGCACGATGCGCTGCTTGTCCTGCGGCAGGAGCTCCGCCCGTGCCTCGATGCCGAGACCTGCCGCCACCGCCTCGGCCGTGCGCCTGTTGTCGCCCGTCAGCATGACGGCCCGGACGCCGGATGCCTTCAGGGCTGCCAGGCCCGCCACGGCATCCGGCCGGGCCTCGTCGCGCATCGCGATGAACCCGGCGACGGCCCCGCCGACCACGACCACGGACACGGTCTTGCCGTCCGCGTTCAGCGCCGCGATCGCGGCCTCCTGTTCGGGCGCGAGGACCACGCGCCTCCCGGCCGCCTGCGGCGACCCGAGGAACACCCGCTCCCCGCCGACCCCACCCTCGACGCCTTCGCCGGCCACTGCGTTCGCGTCGAACGAGGGCGGGGTCGGCACCCTTTCCGCCTTCGCACGCTCGAGGATCGCGACCGCCAGCGGATGGCTCGATCCCTTCTCGAGCGCGGCTGCCAGCGACAGGACCTGCGCGGCCGAGCGGCTGCCCGCCACGATGTCGGTCACGACGGGCTTGCCCGCGGTCAGCGTGCCCGTCTTGTCGAAGGCGACGGCGGTGATCCGGCCGAGGCTCTCGAGCACCGCGCCGCCCTTCATCAGGAGCCCGCGCCGGGCGCCCGCCGACAGGCCGGCCGCAATGGCCGCTGGGGTGGAGATGACCAGCGCGCAGGGGCAGCCGATCAGCAGGATCGCGAGGCCCTTGTAGATCCACTCGCTCCAGTCCGCCCCGAAGGCCAGAGGCGGCACGACGGCGACAGCCAAGCCGACCACGAGGACCGCGGGCGTGTAGACCTTGGAGAAGCGGTCGATGAAGCGCTCGGTCGGCGACTTCGCCTCCTGGGCCTCCTCGACGAGGCGGACGACGCGCGCGATCGTGTTGTCGGCCGCCGCGGCGGTCACCCGGACGCGCAGCACGCCCCCGGCGTTGATCGTGCCCGCGAAGACAGGATCACCGACGACCTTGCGCTTAGGGACGCTCTCGCCCGTGACCGGGGCCTCGTCGACCTCGCCCGACCCCTCGACGACCGCGCCATCGGCCGGGACGCGGTCGCCGGGCCTGACGAGGATGACCGTGCCGACGGCGAGGCTGTCGGCGGCCACCTCGGAGGTCTCGCCGTTCGCCTCGACGATCGCGGTCTTCGGCACCAATGCGGTCAGTCCCTGGATGCTCGCCCTCGCGCGCCCGGCAGCGACCCCTTCCAGCATCTCGCCGACCAGGAACAGCAGAACCACGGCGGCGGCCTCCTCCTCGGCCCCGATGAACACGGCGCCGACGGCGGCGATCGACATCAGCGCCTCGATCGAGAACGGCGTTCCGAACCGGGCGGCCGTGATGGCCCGCCACGCGACGGGCACCAGGCCGATGGCGAGCGCCGCGAGGAACGCGGGCCGCTCGAGCGAGGGGACCGCATGCCCGAGGACGTAGGCGGCCAAGAGGGCAACGCCGCAGGCGGCGGTGAGGCCCGCCTTGCGCGTCCGCCACCACGGCTTGCCCGCCTCGCCGAGGTCGTCGTGGGTGTGGCCCGCATGGTCGTGGCCGCCGGCGCTGTGGGAAGCGGACGGATGCCCGTCGGCGGCTGCCGCATGGCCCCCGGCCGGCTCCGCGCCGTAGCCAAGGTTGCGGACCTGGCGGACGACGGCGGCAGTGTCGAAGCCGTCGGCGTGGCTGACCCTCACCGTCCCGGCGGATACGGACACGGAGACGTCCTCCACGCCCGGGAGGCGACGGATGGCGGTATCGACTTTGTTCCCGCAAGCCGCGCAGTCCATCCCGGTGACCCTGTAGCGGCTCTCGTTCATGACGGCGCTCATGGCGCTCTCCTTGCGTGCGTGTCGGGAGAGGCGTACTTCCTCTAGCGGCTAGAGGAGCAAGAGGAAAAATGACGCAAGGCGTTCCGATCGGCGAGGCGTCGCGCGCGAGCGGCATCAAGGTGCCGACGATCCGGTACTACGAGCAGATCGGCCTTTTGGCCGCGCCGCCGCGGACGGAGGGCAACCGCCGCCTCTACGACGCGGGCGACCTCAGCCGCCTGCGCTTCATCCGGCACGCCCGCGAGCTCGGCTTCGAGATCGAGCCCATCCGCGAACTCCTGGCGCTGGCCGGGGAGCCGGACCGTCCGTGCGAGAGCGCCGACCGGATCGCCGCCGCGCATCTCGCCGACATCGACCACAAGATCGCCCGGCTGACGGCGCTGCGTGCGGAGATCGCGCGGATGACGAACTGCTCGAACCATTCGGTCGCGGAGTGCCGGGTGATCGAGGTCCTCGGCGATCACGGCGAGTGCCTGCACGAGACGCATTGAGGACCGACGGCTGCGGTCGCCTCACTTCCGCCGGATCGAGGCGTCTCTTGGCGGCCGCGACGGTTGCGGCCCCGGGTCATCCCCGCGACAGCCCGGCCGTCGATGATGGACGGAGACCCGCCACGACCAACCCTCGGAACGAGATGCACCTTCCCGCACGACGCCGCGCCCGCACCGCCACGCGACGAGCAGCGCTGGCCGTCGCCCTTCTCGGTCTCGCGTCCATGGGCGGCTGCATGTCGGTGTCGGATGAGACCTACAAGGACCTCGTGCCCACGGCCTACGCCGAGGCGAAGGCCCGTCCGCCAGGCTCGATCCTGGTGCGCATCTTCAAGGAGGAGAGCGAACTCGAGGTCTGGAAGCTCGGCGCGGACGGTCGCTACGCCCCGCACAAGACCCATCCGCTCTGCCGATGGTCCGGAAAGCTCGGTCCCAAGAAGACGAACGGCGACCGCCAGGCGCCCGAGGGCTTCTACCGGGTCACCCGGGCGCTGATGAACCCGAACTCGAAGTACCACCGCTCCTTCAACCTCGGTTACCCCAACCCGCTCGAGAAGTCGCTCGGCTACACGGGCGACTCGCTGATGGTGCACGGGGCCTGCTCGTCGTCCGGGTGCTTCGCGATGACCGACGAGGGCGTCGGCGAGGTCTACGCCGACGCGGAGAGGGCTTTCGCGCTCGGCCAGGGCGACTTCCAGGTTCAGTCCTTCCCATTCCGGATGACCGCCGAGCAGATGGCGCGCCACCGGAGCGACCCGAACATTGCGTTCTGGCGCAACCTGAAGCTCGGGTACGACATCTTCGAGGTGACGCGGAGGGAGCCCGAGGTCGCTGCCTGCGGCGGGCGTTACGTGTTCGACGCGCGGCGCAAGGACCGCCAGCCGATCGATCCGGCGGCCTCTTGCCCGCCGCTCGAGACGCGCGTCGCGCCCGAGGTGGCCGCCAAGCGCGAGAGGGACGACAGGTTGCTCCAGTCCCTGTTGTCCGAGGGCCGGGCGGGCATGCCGATGTCCTACGTCGACGGCGGGATGCACCCGCGGTATCGCGACATGCTCAAGCGGCTCGGGACGAAGGGCCTCTCCGTCGAGACGTCGATGGACGCCGTGCCCGTCAGCCGGCCCGAAGCGCTGGCCGAGGATCCGGCGGACGCGGAGCGCTGAGGCGGCAAGGCCCGGGCGGCCCCGCGCCGTCGCTCCGGATCGGACGTCCCGCCGTGCGTAACCCTCAGCGCGTCAGGAACCTGCGGAAGGCGTCGAGCGTGTCCTTCCCGACATGGTGCTCGATCCCCTCGGCATCCATCTCCGCCGACGCGGGCGCCACGCCGATCGCCTTCAGGAAGTCGACGACCAGGCGGTGCCGCGCCCTGACCCGTTCGGCGAGTTCCTTGCCCTCTGCCGTCAGGAAGATTGCCCGGTACGGCTCGGAGCTGACCAGACCGTCCCGGGCTAGCCGCTGCACGGTACGGGCGACAGTGCCGGGGGAGACGCCGAAGCGCTCGGCGAGGTCGGCCGCCCTTGCCTCGCCGCGCTCCGCGATCAGGTCGTCGATCATCTCGACGTAGTCCTCCGACAGCTCCGACTGGTTGGCCTTGCGCACGCGCGCGAACCGCGCCGCCGTCGTTGCCGCATCCGTTCCGTCGATCCCGCCCGTCATCCGCCGTCCTCCGTCTCCCTCATCTAGCGGAAATCGGCTCCGGGCACAAAGTTTGCTACTGGACAAACCATGTGCTGAGGAACAACTCTACGCGATCTCGGAGTGGGGCGCGGAACGATGTCTGGTTCGAACGAATGCACGGACGAGGCGGGGTGGAAGCGGGACCGCGGGGACGGATCGCTCCTCGACGTGCACCGCACCGTCCGCGTCGACCGCAACGCGCCGCCATGGCGCAAGGCGGCGGCCTTCCTCGGTCCGGGCTACCTCGTTGCCGTCGGCTACATGGATCCCGGCAACTGGGCGACGTCGATCGCCGGGGGCTCGGCCTTCGGCTACACCCTGCTCTTCGTCGCGCTCCTGTCGAACGTCATGGCGATCGTGTTGCAGTCGCTCTGCGCGCGCCTGGCGATCGCGTCGGGTCGTGACCTCGCACAGGCCTGCCGCGACGCATACCCGGGCTACGTCGCGCTGCCGCTCTGGTTCCTGGCCGAGATCGCCATCGTCGCCACCGACATCGCGGAGGTCATCGGCACCGCCATCGGCCTCAACCTCCTGTTCGGGATCCCGCTCGAGATCGGCGTCCTGATCACCGCCGTCGACGTGTTCCTGATCCTATGGCTCCAGCGGCTCGGCTTCCGATGGGTCGAGGCGCTGATCGTGACGCTGCTCGGCGTCATCGCGGTGTGCTTCGCCGTCCAGATCGCCATGGTCGACCCGAACTGGGGCGACGTGATCCGCGGGTTCGCCCCGACCACCGAGATCGTGTCGAACCCCGAGATGCTGTACCTCGCGCTCGGAATCCTCGGGGCCACCGTGATGCCCCACAACCTCTATCTCCATTCGGGCATCGTGCAGACGCGCGCCTACGGGACGACCCTGCCGGAGAAGCACCAGGCGCTGCGCTTCGCCACGATCGACTCCACCGTCGCGCTCTGCTTCGCGCTCCTCGTCAACGCGTCGATACTGATCCTGGCGGCCGGGGCCTTCCACACAACGGGACGGACCGGGATCGCCGAGCTCGGCGAGGCGCACAGCCTGCTCGCGCCGATCCTCGGGGCCGCCGTCGCGCCGACCCTGTTCGGCGTCGCGCTCCTGTGCTGCGGCATCAACTCCACCGTCACGGCGACGCTGGCCGGGCAGATCGTGATGGAGGGCTTCCTCGACATCCGGCTCGCGCCCTGGCTCCGGCGCCTGATCACCCGGATCATCGCCATCGTCCCAGCGGCCTCGGTGACGATCTGGTTCGGCGAGAGCGGCACCGCCCGCCTCCTGATCCTCACGCAGGTCGTCCTCAGCCTCCAGCTCTCGTTCGCGGTGTTCCCGCTGGTCATGTTCACGATGGATCGTCGCAAGATGGGCGAGCTCGTGGCTCCGCGCTGGCTGGCCGGCGTGGCGTTGGCGATCGCCGTGGCCATCGCGCTCCTGAACGTGAAGTTGCTCTTCGACTTCGTCCTGGGCGCCCGGTCGCATTGACCCGTCGCGTCGTCCCGGGCTGCCGGAACCCCTCGTGCTTGCCGGACTGCGGCATCGCCGCGGTTGACGCGGGGGTCCGAGCGGGGATCATGGGCGCATGAAGTTCGCCGCGCTCGCGCTCGTCCTGCTGGCCTCCCTGTTCGCCTCCCTCGCCCACGGGGCGGCGACGGTGCCCGGCTGCGCCGAGACCGTGGTGGTCGGGGTCGGGACGGACACCGGCGATGCCGCGCCCGCCGACGGCACGGACGGCAACGACATGCCGGACGACGTGCACTGCGGCTTCGGGCTGGTAGGGAACGTCCATCCGGAGATTGGCTCGCCCTGGTTCTCGGCCGCGCGCATCGGCACCGTTCCGGCCGATCTCCTGCTCGGGCGCGACCGCATGCCCGACGAGCGCCCCCCGGACCGGACGCGGACCTGAACCCGGCCCTTTCGGCCAACCAGTCCCCGTTTCCGTTTCCCGCGCCGCCGCCCGAGGGCCGCCCGCGCGCATAGAGGACCATTCCCATGACCCGATCCATCCGCGGCGCCCGTCGGCGCGCGCACCGATCCCTTGCGCCCGCCCTCTGCCTCGTCCTCCTCGCGCTCGCGGGATGCTCGGACGAGACGACGTCACCCGCTGCGGCGGTGGGCGAGGCCCCGGCGGCGCCGACTGCGGTGGCAGCGCCGTCCGCGCCATCCCCGTCCACACCCGCTCCCGAAGCCGACGGCGAGGTCGACGTCGCCGCGCTGATGTCCGGCCAAGTGCTGCCCGACGTGGTGATCGGACGCACGGACGCGCCGATCACCATCGTCGAGTATGCCTCGATGACCTGCGACCACTGCGCGGCCTTCCACGCCAACACCTACCCGACGCTGAAGCGGGACTACCTTGACACGGGCAAGGCCAAGCTGATCGTCCGCGAGTTCCCGTTCGACCCGCGCGCGGTCGCCGCCTCCATGCTGGCGCGCTGCACGCCTGGCGAGAACGGGCGCACGGCGATGGTCGACGCCCTGTTCGCGCAATCCGAGAGCTGGGCGCACGCGGACGACGCGGCGAACAGGCTTCTGTCGATCGCGCGCATCGCGGGCTTCACGGAGGAAAGCTTTAGGGCATGCCTGTCCGACGCCGACCTCCAGGCGAAGGTCGTGGCGACGAAGGACAGGGGCGCGAGCGAGTTCGGTGTCGATTCAACGCCGACCTTTTTCATCGACGGCAAGAAGTACCGCGGGGCGCTTCCGCCCGAGCAGTTCGCGGCGATCCTCGACGCCGCGGCAAAGTAAGGCTCCTCCCGCGAAATGCTTGCCGACGCAGTGCTGGACGCTCTTGTGCATGAAGCGGCCGGGACGCGTCGGCGGGCTCCTGCTAAAGCTTGTCCCGACGCGTGTCTTGAAGGCTGGACGGCATCCGGTCGTTCACTACCGGGCCGCCGATCGACTCCGGCGCCGCCGCTGCGAGGTGCTGGGCACGGGGACGGGCGGACGCGGCCCGGTCCGGCTACGGCGCTATGGGGAGCGCGCCGGACCGGGCCGCGTCCGCCCTGAGGGTATTCTGGAACAGCGCGAATGCTGGCAGGACCGTGGATCCAGGGTCCTGGCTCCGCGCGATCATCCGCCCATTTGACGAGGCGAGATCCATCAGACGGCAAGCGCGACGTCGCGCGCAAGCGAACTCGGCTGCTGTGTCACCACACGGTGCAGGTGCCCGAGGTCGCCGACCAAGACCACGCGTCGCTCGGCTCGGGTCAGCGCCGTGTAGAGGAGAGCCCGATCGAAAAGACGGCTGGAACTCAACGGCACGATGATCGTGCCCCACTGCGACCCTTGCGCCTTGTGCGTGCTGATAGCGTAGGCGAGGTCGATCCGGCCGGACAGGTCGGCAGCCAAGAGGTCGAAGGTCCGACCGTCGAGCCGGACAGTAAGGCGGTCTTCCTTCACGACGAGGACATGCCCCATGGTTCCGTTCCAAAGGCCGCGCTCGTGGTCGTTCTTCGTCCAGATGACCGGGTCCCCCTCGGCGAAGCGCGCGAGCCGCAAGCGGCCATGCGCGTTGTAGCGGTGGAAGTACGTGTTGATCGCGTCGATCCCGGCGGGACCGGCATAGGTCGCTCCCACGACCTGCACTTCCTCGTCGCGGAGGTCGTCGCGGATCCGCTCGATTTCGTCGATGACGCTTTCCGGCCCGCATCCGACGACGCTGCACCCTGTGCGACCGTCCCTGTAAGTCGGTAGCTCGGGCAACCTGCCTTCGCGTACGGCTCTGGACACCGCCGGGATTCCCGTCGCCTCGTCGGCCCGCATGATGCGGGTCAACTCGACACGCGGGATCCGGGGGCTGGAAACCAGACGGTGCAAGGTGAGGCCGTATCCGATCGGGGCGAGCTGGGCGACGTCCCCGACCAGCAGCAGCCTCGCATCCTCGTGCAGATGGAACAGGATGCGGTAGAGCGTGGGTAGGTCCAGCATGCTCGCTTCGTCGACGACGACGAGCGTGTGCGCTCCCGTTCCCGCGCGGCCTTTCGAGGCATCCCAGAGCCAAGAGGCGATCGTACGGGCCGCCCGGCCGGTCGCGTCCGCCACTCGCTGCGCGGCCCTCCCGGCGAGCGCGAGCTGGTGTACGTGGAATCCGAATTGCTCGGCGGCCTCGTTTATGGCGCGGAGCGTCGTGGTTTTGCCGACCCCCGCGCCCCCGACGAGGATCGCGAACCGATGGTTCAACGCCATCGTCACCGCGTCTGCCTGCTCGCTCGTCAGTCGCTGGGAGGCGAGACTGTTGTAACGTTCGAGGAAGGTCGACATCGCAACCGGCGTGGGTCGGCTCGCCAGCAGGTCCCTCGCTTGTCCGTCATCGGCCAGCGCCGCACGGATGCGGGTCTCGATGAACCGCTCGGCGTAGGCGGCCCCCGCAGGCTGGTAGCCACCCGGACAAGGGATGGCCGCGCCGTCGTCCACCGCGATGGTCACGGCGCGTTCCGCATCCGCAGGCGTCGCGCCGAGGAGCGTGCATGCATGGCGGACGAGCTTCTCCAGGGACGTGACCGTGTGTTTCCCGTCGAGCCGCTCGTAGAGCGCCGCCTCCACCGCCCCGACCTGCCGTCGTCGGTCGTCCAGTCGGACCCCGAGTCGCATCGCGGCCTGATCCACTTCTCTCCAGGCGCAGAGCGTCAACAGGCGGTAGGGGTTCTCTTGGAGCTTGGCGATGGCTTCGTCGCCCCACAGCTCCACGGCCTTTCGGGCGTAACGGATGCCGATGCCGTGCCGGTCGAAGAACGCGACCGCCTCGGTGACGGCCCTCTGGTTCCGCCATGCATCGCAGACGATCTCGGCCTGTGTCCGCGGAAGGACCTTCGTCAGGCGCTCGACACTGCCTTCGGCGAGGATGTCGTGGAGGCTTTCCCCGAAGGCATCCCACATCCGCCGGGCCGTCGCGGGGCCCACGCCGACGAACTCCGGTCGTCCCGCCAGGAACCGGATAAGATGCTGGCCGCGCGGCAGCTCCGTTCCCCATGCCGCCCCAGGGGAGGAACTCACGGGATCACCCTCCGCCCCGACGACGCCACGTGGTCCACGATGGCCTCGTAGCGGCGCAAGCGCCGCCTCAACTCATGGTTCTCGCTGCGGGCGGCGGCGAGCTGTTGCTCGAGACGCATGATCCTGGACTTGTCCCCGCTGTCCCGCGGCTCCGGCTCCTCCGCCTGCGGCACGTCGATGCCGAGGTCCGCGACGGCCTCTTCCAGGGTGCGGGCGAAGCGGGAGTTCTGCTGGAAAACCTCCCGCGCGAAGCCGCAAGCCCTAGCGACGGCAGTCTTGTTGACCTTGCCGAGACGCCCGGGGAGTTTCAGGCCGGCCGCGCGGAGCCGCTCCACGAACTCGACCAGCTTGGCATGGTTCTCTTCGCTCACTTCGAGGAACGACTTCTGCGCCATCATCGGTTCTCGGAGCGCTTGATCTGTACCAGTGGCTGATCCAGGAAGGCTTCGTCGAGGCCGCGCGAGCCGGCGTTCACCGCCCAACGGGCGAACTTCTCCAACAGGGCATCGTTCACGGCCGTCAGCTCGGCGACCTTCCTTTCCAGCCTGCTGATCTTCTTCTGCGTCCTGCTCGGTCCCTTTGGTTTTGGTGCCGGGGTCGCATCCCCGCTTGGTGCTAGGTTGGGCTTCTTGACGTACGCCTTGTAGGCAGACTTGATCTGAAGGTAGTTGTTGAGCGACGCCCGCCTGTAGCTTGCGCCGGTCTCGCGCGCGACCGCTTCGCAGAGCGCCTCCCACGTGAGGCGCCCCGTCCATCCGTCGATCAGGGCAACGATGCGGGTGATGCGCTCCGGGGTCATGGGAGGCGCGCGGGGACGGCGGGCAGGGGGCTTCCTGCGTACGCCCCTAGGCACCGGCCGTCCCTGCACCGATCCCCTGCATGCCGCCGACGTTCCCCCGCAGCAGGACGCCCGTGACCACCTCGTTGTCGTGCATGGCCTGTTCGACCAAAGAGTAACGGCCGGACTTGGCGAGCCGGATCACCGAACCGTCCGGCACGGTCGGGTCGGACAGGATGCCGTACAACTGCTCGAGGCGCTCGATCGTCTCGCGATGAGCGCGGACCCAGTCGTCCGCACCCTCGTACTCTTTTGCCAGCGCCGCCTCCGCTTCAGCGAGGCTTCGCCGAGCGCGCTCGAGGGCGAACTCCACCCTTTCCAGGTGTCGCGGATCGTGACCCTTGACGCATGTGTGCTTGGTGCAGTGCAGGCACTGCATGAACATCATGCAAGGGGACGAGGCGAAGTCGTGCCCGCAGAAGCCGATGTCTGTCGCATGCCCGTGCCCGGCGCGAGCCGCAGCCTCATTCCTCGCCACCGGTGGGTTCACCCTCACCGCGGTACCCGCGATCGTTGCGACCTCCTTGTCCCTACGGCGCTTCGCTTGAAGCATCTCCTCGGGCGTACGGTGATCGTAGGGTTCGTTCTGCCGGCGGTCCAAGCGGCCGCTCCAGGCCGCGATTTCCGCCTCAGTCAGGCCGCCCCGCTGTGCCACCGTGTTGAGCCAATGTCTCAGTTGGTGTGTCTTCAGGACGATCGGATTTTCGGGCGTTGACAGTCCAAGGCGCGCGAAGACGCCGTCGGGCTTGTGAAAACTATTCATGATGTTGCCATAGGAAACGGGGGCAATCATGCAGCGCCATCGTCCGCGTCCGCGGTCGGCAAATTCCTGACGGCGCACCACCATCAGCGCTTCGCTGTAGCGGAGACCCGTTTGCTTGTCGAAGATCGGGAAGCCATGCGGCAACTCGGACAAGATGGCGCTTTCGACGTCCGAGAAGCGGAACGCATAGATCCTTTGTCCCGCTGAGGACCGCATCCCCTTGATCGGCTCGAGCTTCCGGTCGGTTGCCCAGTCTCGTCCGTTGCCAGCTTCGTTGAAGCCGATGATACGTGCGATGTCGGCCCCGGAGAGGTCCTTGCCCCGCAGGTGGACGCAGTCGTCCGGCAGATAGAGACGATCGGGATGATGCTCATACCAAGCCGCGATGCGTCGTGCTTCGGCCGTATGCTTGTTCAGCCGCGCGAGCGCTTCCTTGGCGACATCGGCCATCACGGCGGGGATGCCCTTTGCGAAGTCGTGGTGGCCCTTCGAGCCCGCCCATTGCAGCATGTAACCCTCGTCGCCATCCGTCAGGGGCTTGATCTCGCAGTCGTGGTGGAGTGCGAAGATCTCGTTTATGCGGCTTGGGGCGCACGCCAGCAGCGCCATCACCGACGTGGCGATCACATCACGAGGTTCGGTTGCCTTACGGAAACTTCGTGGAAGCGCTTGCAGCGCCTCATCTGAAGGCATCAGTGCCTCACGGCGCTCGTCTCTCGAGCGGTTGTTGTACAATTCCCACGCTTGGCCGTGCTTCCAGTCGATCGGGGCGTTCGCGGCGAGATTGTTTTCTCTCAGGAACTCCGAAACTGGCGTCAAAAGAACGCCGATGCTCGCTGAATAGTTGCCTGGTCTCCTTGCGGCAGCAAGTTGGACAGCATGGTCGAGCAAATGGGCATCTACCGAGCCCAGGTCCGGCGTCACCCCTTTGTCGAGGAACGCCGCGAGCAACGCCCTGAACGCACGTATCTCATTCAGAGGAGGAGCTTTCGACGGATTTCGACCTGCATGGTAGCGGATGTAGGCCTTCACCTGGCTCGCGAACGGCTCCGGCATTATGGGACCCAGCCGGCCCAGCCGGGGAGTGTTCTCGGTGAAGTTCAGGAAGTGCTCATGGCACTTGCCTCGCTGATGGTAAAAGCGCGTAACGTTCCAAGAAAAAGATTCGAATTCGAGATCGGAGCCGAACACGGCGAGTTCGTCGCGGCAAAAGCGTACGAACTCCTCCATGTTCGCCAAGGCGGCGAGATGGGCCTTCGGGACAAACGGGATGACTTCAGCCATTTCGGTCGCCTTCCAGCGATGCCGCCCTTGCTCGGCATTGGCGGACCACTTCGGCACACGCGACGATCGTGTCGTCAAGTGTGACGGCGACGGCCATGGATCCGTCCTCGGCCATCTGCCTGCGCCTCCCGAGAAGCCAGTCGAGGATCTCTTCGTGAGGTCCGTCCAGCCATGGGTGGAACAGTCGGCACGTGTAGCAGGCAATTGGCTTCCCAAGGCCGCAGAAGCCGTGCTTCCCGCAGCCACCCAGGGCCACGGGCCCTTCGCCCTCGTCGACGGATCCGAGGATATGCCGCTCGATGCCTTGCCCGACGTCGTTTCCACGCGCCGCAAGGGTTCCAGCAAAGCGCTGCGCCATGGGTGCCAGCAAGATGGCAAGCTTCTTGTCGAGGCGCTGGAGAAGATCGGAACGAACCTCGATGTAACTCTGTGCAGCGGTACGTGACGTGTGGTCGAGGATCACCATGATCTCGTCCAGGGATTTGCCCTCTTGTGCCGCACGGGTGCCGACCGTGCGTCGCGCCCGCGTGGCGTTCACGTTGATCGCCTCTCCGGTTCGTTCGGAATTCACGCCCAGTCCCTCCATCACGTTGATGATCCTCATCGCGATGGAAGCTGGCGTCGGGCGGGCAGGGGTTGTCCCACCGTCGAAGAATGTACTGCTCACGTGCACGGCCGGGAACAAGGGTGCCTCGTTGGGGTCAGCCATTCCGCAGAGCCTTGCCTTCTCGCGAACCAACAGGGATTGCGCCTCAATGATCATGCCGATCTCTTCGATGAGGGGGCGTTCGGTGAACTGTGTCCGGTATCGTGCGCCCCTTTGCTTCGCACGGGGGATCGCCAGAACGTACGTTTTCCCCGCAGGCCCCATCGTGACCTTCAGATCGCCGACCGTCAGGCCGGCAATCTGAACAGGCCTGGGCCCGATCGCTCCGCTGAGAAGGCAGAGGCCGTAGTTGTCGATAGCGATTTCGCCCGCGGCGAAAGCCGCGTGGAGAGCCTTATAAAGCCCGTCATACTCAAGGTTCGTGTACGCACCTTGGATCGGGCACCGCATCCGGACCGCAAGCGCTCGCTTCCTTGAACTTTTCGGCATGTCGGTGGCGGTGACGAAGGCTTCCCTTGAAACAGCCGGGATGCCGAGGCGCGCCCACACTCGTACAATGTCGTTGGCCTCGGTCGCACGGTAGCGTTGGTCCTCTTCGAACGAAGCGGAGTAATTCATCAGGTGGGCGGATGAGATTGCAACTGCGTCCGTGTCGTAGGTCGCGATGTGAAGGAGCAGTCCTCGGACCAACTGGTAATTCGAATACACCGACCTCGGGTTCTCGCTGCGAAGTCGTGCTGTGACGAACCCTTTGAATCCGGTCTTCAGCGCGTGGGCGACGCCGAGGTCGCCGAAGTGGAAGTTCAGCCGACCAATGTCGGTAACGATCGGCCAATGATCGTCGCCGGGACGGTAGACATAGCCATCGCGGGTCTCGGCTTGGTCGGGAAGCTCGTAAGGTGACTCGACGTCTGGCATCTTGCCGAAGGGTGTTTTACGCACCGATCACCTCCCCGAGCCAAGCCCTGTCGTCCTGCAACGCCTTGGTCGCCCGTTCCATGTCCTGCATGCGTTGCCGGATCGCGGACCCGTGCTTCATCAACCGGCGCTGCATGTCCCTACTGTGTTCGTCGGCTTTGACCTTCGTCCGGCGCTTCAAGTAGTGGCCCGGCATCTTGGACGTTCGGGACCACCCCATCAGCAAGCGGCGTTCACGGACTTCTTCTTCGGCGCTCAACTTGATTGCGTCGGCGTAGGCGGAGAAGTCCTCGTTCCACTGATGCCGGAGGACGTGAGCGCTCACAGGGCCGACATCCGGATGCTTTTCCCGAAGCAGCGCGAACAATCCCGTGATTGCGCTTTCCGAAAGGGCCTTGCCGTCTTGCGCGACGAAGAGGAAGCCGTGCTTGCGCGCAGCCTCGATCCGGTTGCGGGCTTCGAGGTACTCCTCCCCGAGCTCGGTCAAGCCCTCGTCCAAGGGGGCGAGGCGCTCCGATGTCTTAGCGTTCGGCTGCCTACGTCTACGGTCGCGCTTGTCGTCATGACGGCGTTTGATCTCGCAAAAGGCTTGACCCCGGTTGAAGTCCTTGATCCTGAGGCCGAGCAGCTCGCCCCGTCGCATCCCGGTGGCGAGGAGCCAGCGCACGATCACCCAGTTCCGCAGACGCACGAACGGATCGATCCAAGGATTGTCCAGGCTGTCCGGGTGGGTGACCGCGAGAAGGCGGATCCGCTCTTCGGGCTCTAGGCTCGTGCGGTCCGCGTCGGTAACTGACGGCAACCGCTCCTCAATCTGTTCGACCACTTCCAGAAGCCTCGCCCCGTATTCCCGCATCCTCGCGGACGCCTCGTCGGCACTTACGGCCCCTGTGGGGAGACGGGGTCTCTGTCGTTCTCCGAGCCACTTCAGGTAGCTTGCGGCGTAGTGCAGTCTGATCATTGCGGTGGCGGGAATGACCACTTGCGCCCGAGTGGTCGACGGAAGCCTTCGATGCAGTCTTGCGACGGAGCGACGGCGCTTCTGCGCAGTTGCAGCCACGGGGACCACCTTCGATACCCCCCGTAGCCGGGTGAACGGTTTCGAGGCGTCCGATGCGAGGGCATCCAGTTCTCCGACCTCGAAGAACGCGCCGCTCCTGATGCGTTCGGCCAGGTCGATGCCGTGTCGCCAGCAGAACAGGTGGATGAGCATTGCCCCGCGGAGGGCTTGCTCCACGGTGGAAGCGCTCCTCCTGCGATACTTCGTGAGCGACCAGACCGTCGGGTCAAACAGGGGGATGCCGTCGCCCGTGACGAGCATCGGGCACCGCTCGCCATTCGGAAAGACGACCAGTGTGACCTTTAGTTCGGCAATGCCTTCGGGTTTCAGCAGATGCTTCATAGGGCGGACGCAGTTACCCTAGGGAAGAAACCCTGTCAAACGCGCATTTTGCAATGTTTTACAGCAGCTTGCCCCTAATTGTTGACAAAACTGCCTGAAGGTGTGCGTTAGAACTTGTTGTAGGAGACGCCGGCTGAGGCGGTAAGGCCGGTGACCTCGCGGATGCGCCGGCGGATCGCCTCGGCGATCGCGGTGGCGGACGTGATGCCCTGCTTGTTCTCCGTCACGTCAAGATAGGCCTCGTCGAGCGACAGCGGCTCGATGATGTCGGTATGTTCGGCGAAGATCCCGCGAATCTGGAGCGAGACGGCCTTGTAGACGTCAAAGCGCGGCTTCACGAACAGAAGGTCGGGGCAGCGGCGCTTGGCGGTGACCGACGGCATGGCCGAGCGTACGCCGAAGGCACGGGCCTCGTAGCTTGCCGCCGCCACGACGCCGCGCTGTGCCGAACCTCCGACGGCCAGCGGCTTGCCGCGCAGCGACGGATCGTCCCGCTGCTCGACCGAGGCGTAGAACGCATCCATGTCGACATGGATGATCTTACGCTGGCGGGTCGGCATCGCGGCGCCCGCGCGATCGGTCCCATCGTCGGCTTCCGCCTCTGTCTCGCGCGCCACCATCGCCTTTCTCTGCGGCCGTCGTCACCAGCCGACAGAACAGATCGGGAACGGATTGGCAAGCCGCTTCGCACGGCGCCAGCCCGCAGTCCACAGGGGCGTTGGCCGAGCCGTCAGACAACCCAGCGCCAGATGCCGGCCGCCCAGCCGGCGAGCGGAATGTGGGCCCAGGTCGCGACGAGCCAGACCGCCGTTCCACCCGCAAGGGCATGCATGCCGAAACCGCCGAAATGCGCCCGGCCTGCCGCGACGGCGGCGAACGGCCAGAAGCTGCTTCGTGCTCTCCAGGATCGCCATCCCGCCGGATCGAGCGCCGCGCGCTTGCGCTCCTGCAGCGCCGAGCCGACCAGCGCCAGGATGATGATCGCGATGCAGAGCACGACGTTCTTCGCGATCGGGTAGACGAGGATATGGGACAGGCCCCAGATCGCGAAGGACCACATCATCGGGTGCCGGGTCACGGCGAAGACGCCGCGAGCCTCGGCATGGGCGGGGTCGGTCTTCGAGCCGGACAGCGTGGGGTTGCGGACCAGCGAGCCCATGAAGAGGATCGAGGCGACGAGCATCAGGACCGTGGCGATCGCCCAGAGACCGTCGCCGACGTCCCAGAGGGGTTCGGTGACAAGCGCGGCGCGATAGGCCCAGACCGTGGCGCCGAGCGTCGCGAAGGCGACGAGCGTGTAGACGCCCTGGAGTCCCTTCTCTCCGAGCCTCGCGACGAGAGGGGCCCGTAGCGGGTGGGACAGAAGAAAGTGCGAGCCGACGAACAGCGCCGAGGTCGCCAGAACACTGAAGGCACCGTCCATCCGCCATCTCCCGCTTTGCGCCATGCAGATTAGCCTATCCGCGCTTCCGGTGGATGACGCCGTGTGTCGCGGTGGGGCTAGCTCTGAACCGGGATCGGCCGCGGCTTCCGGTTGGCGTCGATCGCGACGAAGGTGAAGACGCCTTGCGTCACCTGTTCGACCTCCTCACCCTCGCGGCTGCGGCGCCAAGCCTCGACGTTGATGCGCATCGAGGTGCGGCCGACATGCAAAATCTCGGCGTAGAGGCTCACCTCGTCGCCGACATAGACGGGCTTGAGGAAGCGCATGGCCTCGATCGCGATCGTGGCGCAGCGACCTCGTGCGAGGCGAGCCGCCGCCGTGCCGGCCGCGAAGTCCATCTGTGCCAGCAGCCAGCCACCGAAGATGTCGCCTGCCGGGTTGGTGTCAGCGGGCATGGCGATGGTGCGGATCGTGGGGGCGCCCGACGGGGCGGTTGCGGGCTGCGGTTCGGGCGCGTCCAATTTGAAGCTCCGGTTTCGGCGACACGGATCACCATGTCGCCGAAACCCCCATCGATCGGCAAGGGCATGGATGCCGGGAGCGATCCGTCGGACCGTCCCGAAGGGTCATGCGCCGTGCCGGCTCAACGCTGCGTCGGCCTCACCTCGTAGCGGTCGAGCATCATCACCTTGTGCCAGGCATCGACGAACTCGCGAACGAAGCGGTCCTTGCCGTCGTCAGCCGCATAGACCTCGGCGATCTGGCGAAGCTGCGAGTTCGAGCCGAACACGAGGTCGCAGCGCGTGGCGGTGAAGCGACGCTCGCCGCTGTTGCGGTCCTTGATGTCGAACGTCATCTCCGAGGCGTCCTGCGGCGACCAGACGTAGTCCATCGAGGTGAGGTGGCGGAACATGTCGTTGGTCAGCGTGCCGACGCGATCGGTGAAGACGCCGTGCTGCGAGCCGCCGGCATTGACGCCGAGGACACGCAGGCCGCCAGTGAGGGCAGTCCATTCCGGCGCGGTCAGGGACAGGAGCATGGCGCGGTCGAGGAACAGCTCCTCCGGCGATACGGTGAAGTCGATCGACGTGTCGTGGTAGTTGCGGAAGCCGTCCGACACGGGCTGAAGCCAGTCGAACTGCTCGACATCGGTCAGCTCCTGCGTCGTGTCTCGGCGACCCGGCACGAACGGAACCTCGACATTGGATCCCGCGTCGCGCGCCGCCTTCTCGACGCCCGCACAGCCGGCGAGCACGACCATGTCCGCGAAGGACACGCGCTTGCCGCCGGGCGCCGAGCCGTTGAAGCGATCGGCGATCTCCTCCAGCTTCGGGATGACGCGCTCCAGCCGGTCGGGCTCGTTGACCGCCCAGCCGCGCTGCGGCTGGAGGCGGATGCGACCGCCGTTGGCGCCGCCGCGCTTGTCGGACACGCGATGCGTCGAGGCGGCGGCCCAGGCCGTCGCGACAAGGTCGGTGACCGACAGGCCGCTCGCGAGAATGTCCGACTTCAGGCGCGCGATGTCCGCGTCGTCGATTACGGCATGGTCGAGCGGCGGGATCGGGTCCTGCCAGATCAGGTCCTCGGCGGGCACCTCGGGGCCGAGGTAGCGAACCTTCGGGCCCATGTCGCGATGGGTCAGCTTGAACCAGGCGCGCGAGAAGGCGTCGGAGAAGTAATCGAAGTCGGCGAGGAACTTCTCGCAGACGGCGCGATAGGCCGGATCCTCCTTGAGGGCGATGTCCGAGGTCATCATCATCAAGGGGTTCATTCGACCCTCAACGTGGGCGTCCGGGGTCTTTGGCGCGTCCGGATCGACCGGGGTCCACTGGATCGAGCCGGCCGGGCTCTTGGTCTTGCGCCACTCGAAGCGGAAGAGGTTCTCGAGGTAGTCGTTGTCCCACTGCGTCGGGTTCGGCGTCCACGAGCCCTCGATGCCGTTGGTCATAGTGAACTCGGCGTTGCCCGAGCCTTCCGGGTTGTGCCAGCCGAGACCCATCTCGTGCATGCGCGCGACTTCCGGCGCGCCGCCGATGCGGTCGGCCTTCACCATGCCGTGCGACTTGCCGAAGGCGTGGCCGCCGGCGATCAGCGCGACCGTCTCCTCGTCGTTCATCGCCATCCGGCCGAAGGTGAGGCGAATGTCACGGGCCGAATCCAGCGGATCGCCGTTGGCGTTCGGGCCTTCCGGATCGACGTAGATCAGCGACTGGTGCGAGGCGGCGAGCGGGCTGTCGAGCTCGTAGGTCGCGTCCTTCGGGCCGCCCTGCCAGCGCAGGCCGCGATTGACCATCTCTTCCGGGTGTCCGGCCATGGGGCCACGCGGCGCGTCCTTCGGGGCCTTGCCGGTCCAGCCCTCGGGACCCCAGTAGGTCGAGCGATCCGGCTCCCAGGCGTCGACGCGCCCGCCGGCGAAGCCGAAGGTCTTGAAGCCCATGATCTCCAGCGCGCAGTTGCCGGTCAGGACCATCAGGTCAGCCCAGGAGAGCGCCGCGCCGTACTTCTGCTTGATCGGCCAGAGAAGGCGGCGGGACTTGTCGGTGTTGCCGTTGTCCCACCAGGAGTTGACCGGTGCGAAGCGCTGCATGCCTTGGCCCGCGCCGCCGCGCCCGTCCGCGATGCGATAGGTGCCGGCCGAATGCCAGGCCATGCGGATCATCTGCGGTCCGTAGTTCCCGTAGTCGGACGGCCACCACGAAACCGACGTCGTCAGGAACGCCTTGATGTCGGACTTCACGGCCTGGAGGTCGAGCGCCTTGAAGGCCTCGGCATAGTCGAAGTCCGGGCCGAGCGGGTTGGCTGCCGGCGGCTCCTGATGCAGGAGCTCGACCTTCAGCCGGTTCGGCCACCAGTGATCGATCTGCGGCTCGCTGCCGGCCGCACCGCTGATCCGGGTCCCACCGAAAGGGCAGGTCCCTGCGCCGGGCGTCATCGTGTCCATGTCGAGCTCCTTCGGATGATCGCGCGGCAAGGTCCAGCCGTCGAACGATCGGGAAGGGGCACTTAGGCAGGAACGCTTCGCTGGCTAGAGACCCTCCCGCCGCTGACCATAGCTTGCGACAACCTGCCCGCCCGACGCGCTGGTGCTGCCGGTCTGACCTCGGCCTATGACACGCTCGGAGGGTACAGCCGACAGGTCAAACCGTCGCCGCGATCTCGCGCAGCGCCTTCTTGTCCGCTTCCAGCGTCATGGCGACTTCGGCCCTTTCAAGCGCCTGCCTTGCATGGTGCCGGGCGGCTGGCGCGTAGTCGGGATGGTCGAGACGCGAGAGCGTGCGCAGCGCCTTCTGGAGACGCACCCCGACCTCGACGATGCCGGCCCCGTCACGGGCCACTGCGAGAAAGGCATCGTCGAACAGATCATCGACCCGGAGCGGCGGGACAAGCACCTCGGCGAACGCGGGCTCGTCGGCTTCGCTCAGCTCGGCCCATGCGGCCAGCACGCGCAGGAGCCGGCCGACCACGTCGACCGCCGTGCCGAGATCGTTGGTCGCCGGCGACAGGGCGCGGCTGGCGACCTCCGTCAGCACGCAGATGCCGAAGCGCGGGTCCTGGTCGAAGGAGCGACGGTCACCGATCGTCACGCACCGGAGAAGCGCTGCTTCCTCGATCCGCGCGCCCTCGACGGCCAAGATCGCTTCGGTCGGATCGGCCATCTCGCCGGGCAGACGCAGAACGAACACGCGTGCCCGAGCGCGGCGGGCCAGCGAAGCCAGCGCTTCGACGTCGATGTGCTGGACGTAGCCGATCTCACGCGCCGCCAGCCGCACGGCACCGGCCGGAACGCCGGACGTGCGGTCGTGCAGCGGTAGCCCGCCGAGATATGGCCGCCGCCGCCTCTCGCGGACCGCCGCGATGGCGGCTTCCTCGACGCGCTGCGTCGTCTCGGTGACCCGGCCGAGCCGCGACAGATGATCGATCCAGCGAAGCAGCGTCACGATGATGAAGCCGATGACGAGGATGGTGACGCCGAACAGGACGACGCGCCCCTGCTCGCCATAGGTGCCGGTCGACAGGGCGATGATGCCGACGAGGCTGAACAGAAACGAGCCGATGAAGGTCGACAGCACATTCTGGGTGGTCGAGTCCTCCATGATGAGGACATTGGCGCGCGGCGTGACGTTGCTGGTCGCGGCGGAATAGGCCGAGACCATGGTCGAGAGCGAGAAGGTCGTGACCGTCAGCATCGATGAGGCGAGGATGCCGAGGATGTTATCGACCGCATCCGCGCCGATCGAGGCCGACAACCCGAACGAGATGAAGGGGCTGGCCCAGGCCCCGACGAGGGCCGTCGCCACGGCGAGGAGCGAGAACAGTCCTGCGCGGAACCAGATGCGCCGCGTGACGCGGCGTAGGATCCACTGCCAGCGCGTCGCCGTCACGTCGCTGGTCCCTCCCGTTCGCTGCGGGTCTGCCGCAGGACGTCGGCGACGTAGTTGCGCGAGAGGCTGTGATAGAGCGGGGAGCCCGAGACGAGGCGAGCCGTGCCGAAGCCGATCAGCGACGCCAGCATGATCGGTACGACGTTGCCCTGGTTGCCGGTCATCTCGAGGATGATGACAAACGCTGTCATCGGCGCCTGCACGACCCCGGCGAAATACCCGGCCATGCCGAGCGTCGCGGCGAGGCCCGAGCCGAGGCCGAGCACGAGGCCGATCGTCGAGCCGATCCCGGCGCCCACCGAGAGCGAAGGCGCGAAGATGCCGCCGGGGATGCCCGAGACCATCGAAGCCAGTCCGGCCGCGAACTTGGCGAGGAAATAAGATGGCGGAAGCGGCGACCCTTCGATGGCGGAGCGCGCCTGCTCGTAGCCGGTGCCGTAGGTCGCGCCGCCCGATGCGAGGCCGATCAGGGCGACCAGCAGGCCGCAGGCACCCGCGATGCCCACGACGCGCATCGCCCGGCCTTTCGACCAGACCCGAACGCGGCGCATGAGGGCGAGAGCGCCCGCGCTGAACAGGGCGCCGAGCCCACCGCCGACGACGCCGCATGCGATGACGAGCATCCACTCGCTGGCCGACGCGACAACGGCGTCGCTCTGGCCGAAATAGGTATAGTTGCCGGTCAGCGCGAGCGATGCGAGACCGGCAAGCACCACCGCCGACAGGACGAGGCCGTTGGTCCGCGCCTCGTAGGCTCGGCCCATCTCCTCGATGGCGAAGACGATCCCCGCCAGGGGCGTGTTGAAGGCGGCGGCAATGCCGGCGGCGGAGCCGGCGAGGATCAGCCCCCGTGCATGCGCCATGCCGCCGAGCCGCCCCGCGGCCAGCATGATGGCTGCGCCGACCTGCACGGTCGGGCCCTCGCGCCCGATCGAGGCGCCCGACAGGAGACCGAGTAGCGTCAGCAGGATCTTGCCCGCCGCGACGCGGAGCGACAGGAGGATGCCGCGTTCCCCGTCCGCCTCGAAATGGCGCGCCGCAATCGCCTGCGGGATGCCGCTGCCTTGCGAATAGGGAAAGAAGCGAAGGGCAAGGAAGCTGGAAAGGGCGAAGCCGAGAGGCGGCACCAGAAGCGCGACGAGAAAGCCGGTGCCATCGTTGCTGCGCATCGAAGCGAAGGCCCGTTGCGCCCAGTCGGCCAGTTCGGCGAAGGCGACGCTGACGAGGCCCACTGCCAGCGCGCCGAACCAGAAGACGAGCCGGGGCCGCCACAGGCGCCTCGAGAGCCACATCGCACGGGAGCGACGCACCATCGGGGCGCGTCCGATGCGGCGGCGTCGCGATCCGGAACCTGTCGTCTTCACCATGAGAACCGCCGCTTGTGTGCCTGTCCCCTGATGGGCAAGCGGGCGCCTGTTGTCGAGACCCAACCGTTCGGGATCACGCTCCGGTCAGCCGTTGCAGGCCTTTTATCGCCGCGAACGCTTCGTCGGCTGCGCGAACGCCGCTGTCGTGCGCCCCGTGCGCGGTCGAGAAATCGGTGCGGCTCGTGGCTTCGCCGGCGAAGAACAGCCGGTCCTCGAACGGGCGGGCGAGGCGGGCCCGAGCGTCCGCATGGCCGGGCAGGGCGCAACTGTAGCCCCCACCGATGGTCGCGAGCCCGCTCCAATGCGTCGACGTCAAAGGGCGGAGCCACCGGGCGATGTCCGAGCCGAAAAGTCCCCTGAGCTCACCGACGGCAAAATCGAACCCGGCCTCCGGTCCGCCATCCAGAACCTCGGCGCTATCACCGCCGAGGAATGCCTCGATCACGGGCGCGCCGAGCGGGCGAATGTAGTAGCTTCCCGTCCTGCGGCTGTGCGGTGCGCCGACGACGTGCGTTTCGTCCTCGAACGGTGCGTCGCCCACGATCTCGAGGAACACCTTCTCGTTGCGGCCGAGGGGCAGGCGCGCGGCGGCGTCGCGCCAGGGATCGAGCGCGGCGGGCATCGCGATCGCATCGCCCGCAAGGACGTTGGTGGAGACGGTGGAGATCACGCAGCGCGCGCGCAGGGTGCCCGCGTCGGTCTCGACCATCGCGCGATCCGCGCCCAAATCGATCCGACGCACCGAAACGCCGAGGCGAAGGTCCGCGGCGGGCGGGAGGCTGGCGGCGACGAGCGTTCCGTAGCCGGCCTCGACACGCCAGTTCTCGTCCGACGAGGCTTCGTCATAGGCGACGTAGTCGGCCACCGAGATGCGTTCCGGGCCGACGCCGCTGATATAGCCGGTGCGCGCTGCGATGAAGTCGTTCCAGGGGTTGCCCGGCTCCAGGGCATCGCTCGCCCGATCGCTCGCCGGGGGCGCTTCGACAAGCCGCTCGGCCCAACGCTCCATCGCGGCGGAGGCGGCCGCCTGTTCGCTCGGGGGAAACCCGAGGCTGCGGTACTGCCGGCCCCAGGCGGGCGTGCGCCGGTCGACCGCGAAGCCTGTCTCCGCGGCGATCTTCGTCCAGGCATTGCGCTCGCCCGAATGCAGCCAGCCGCAGCCAAGGTCGAGCGCGAGAGTTCCATAGTGAAAGGTCTCGGCGCGTCCCCCGATGTGATTGGCAGCCTCCAAGACAAGGGGCGAGGCACCGAGGCTCCTGAGCTGGCGCGCGGCACCGATGCCGGCGGCTCCTGCCCCGATGATGAGAAAATCGACGTCCTGGGTCATGCGCATCCGTTGTTTCGGCGATCGGCTTCGGCCTTCGTCCGTCCGAGGACGAGCCGCAGGAGCCTGCGTGCAAACGGTGCGGCGCGACCGGTGTTCCGAAGGTGGCCCGGCTTGTTGTTTCGACTAAGCCGTCGTGGCGAACCAAGCACTTTCGGTTTCGGCTTTAGCGGCTCGTGCCTATCTACGGCAGCGACTGGGGCCGGCCTTCCGCCCCGACCCGTCACTTACGGAGCTCCCATGAACCAGCAAACGACCGTCTCGCTCAACGACGGCCATACGATCCCGCAGGTCGGTCTCGGCGTGTGGCGCACGCCCAACGACGGCGCGGCGGACGCCGTGTCCGCGGCGATCGGTGCCGGTTACCGCCATGTCGACACGGCGGCGGTCTACGAGAACGAGAGCGGCGTCGGCGAAGGCCTGCGCCAGTCGGGCGTCGCGCGGGACGACCTCTTCCTGACCACCAAGGTCTGGAACGCCGACCAGGGATTCGACGCGACGCTGAAGGCCTTCGACGCGAGCCTCAAGCGGCTCGGCCTCGAAACCGTCGACCTCTATCTCATCCACTGGCCGGCGCCGAACCGCGATCTCTACGTCGAGACCTGGCGTGCGCTGGTGCGGCTGAAGGAAGAGGGACGCGCCAAGTCGATCGGCGTTTCCAACTTCACCGTGGAACATCTCGACCGACTGATCGCGGAAACCGGCGTGAAGCCGGTCCTGAACCAGATCGAACTTCACCCGCGCTTCCAGCAGCGTGCCATGCGCGCCGCACACGCGGAGCGGGGTATCGCCACCGAATCCTGGAGCCCGCTCGGCCAAGGCCAGTTGCTGGAAGATCCGACGATCGGCCGGATCGCGCAGAAGCACGGCAAGACGCCGGCTCAGGTCATCATTCGCTGGCATATTGACAACGGGCTGGTGGTGATCCCGAAGTCCGTGACACCAAGCCGCATCGTCGCCAATTTCGACGTCTTCGACTTCCGCCTCGACGAGGAGGACATGGCGACCTTCGCCGGCCTCGATTCGCCCGACGGGCGCATGGGTCCCGATCCGATGACCGCGAACTTCTGAGGCTTGTCGGCGGGGGGGCATCGCAGCTGCGGGCCTCCCGCCGAATCCGTCGGCGCTTCCACGTTCAATGCGTCGGCGCGCCCTACGACGCGGTCGTGCCGGCCTGAACCAGAGCCGCCTTGGCAGCCGCCCGCACCGCGTCGGTGAGGCGCGGGAGCGATGCGACGGGCAGCCTCGCGACGGTCCAGTAGAGCATGACGTCGAGCGTCCCGTCCGGCGTCAGGGCGACCAGGTGACCGGTCGCCAGATGCGGCGCGGCCAATGCGGCTGGCTGCATGCCCCAGGCCAGTCCCGCCAGCGCGAAGTCGACGAAGGCGTGCGTCGAGGCGACCGTATGGACGGGAGCGTCGAACTCGACCCCGAGGGTTTCCCTCGCCCAGCGCGCCTGCAGTCCATCCCGCCGATCGAATCGCAGGCAGGGCGCTGCCGACAACGACGTCGGTGTCACCCCGTCTGCGAAAAATCGTGCCGCAAAGTCCGGGCTCGCGCAGGCGATGTAGCGAAGGGCGCCGAGCCGCGTCGTCCGGCAGCCTTGAACGCTACGCGCATCGGCAGTCACGGCCGCAAGCACGTCTCCCGAGCGCAGGCGGTCGGCCGTGTGGGCCTCATCGTCCAGCGTCAGATTGAGAAGCGCACCCGTCGCCCGGCCGAAGGCGGCAACGGCTGCGGGAAACCAGGTCGCCAGACTGTCGGAATTGACCGCGATCCGCAGTGGCGGTCGGTTGGTCTCGGAGGCCTCCGTGGTCGGGAGGCCTAGCGCGACCTCCATCTCCATCAATCGCACCCGCTCCAGATGCGCGCACAGGGTGCGACCGAGATCCGTCGGGCGGCAGGGCTGCCCGCGGACGACGAGGATCGCCCCGAGCCGTTCTTCGAGCCCTCGCACGCGCTGCGAGACGGCGGACGGCGTGATGGCCAGAGCCTGGGCTGCCCGTTCGAACGACCCTTCGCGGATCACGGCGGCAACGGCTGAAAGGGCGGGATAGTCCAGCATGGCGTGAAGCTATGCTTCATTGGCGTAAGGCGAACAAGTTTTACTTCACCGGGTTGATCCGGCATCCCTTGCGCCATGACAGTACAGCTCTCCGCCTTCTTCTCCGGTTTCGCCCTGTCCGCGGCGCTCATCATGGCGATCGGCGCACAGAACCTCTTCGTTCTGCGGCAGGGGTTGCGGGGCGAGCACGTCGGGCCGCTCGTCCTCTTCTTCGGATCGTCCGATGCGGTGCTGATCGCGGCTGGCGTCGGCGGGATGGGTGCATTCCTGTCGGCCGTCCCGCAACTGGAGATCGCGCTCGCTCTCGGCGGTGCAGCGTTCCTCACGTGGTACGGCGTTGCAGCCTTTCGCCGGGTGGCGGCGCCGTCCGCGATCACGACCGGCGCGGCCGGCACCATCTCGCTCGGACGCGCGCTGACCACCGGCGCCGCTTTCACCTTTCTCAATCCGCACGTCTATCTCGACACCGTGCTTCTGATGGGCACGGCGGGGTCGGCGCAACCGGAGGGGCTGCGCCCGGTCTTCGTGCTCGGTGCGGCCTCGGCGAGTTTCCTGTGGTTTGCGGGCCTTGGCTACGGCGCGCGCCTGCTTCAGCCGGTCTTCGCCCGGCCGGCGGCCTGGCGCGTTCTCGACGCCTTGGTCGGTATTGTGATGCTCTCCCTCGCGGCCTCGCTCGTCCTCGGGGCCGTCAGCGCGATGCGGTGAGCGATGCGCCGGATCGCGGCACGTTTTGCAAGGAGAAGAGACCGCTCAGGCGTCGGCTTTTCCCGATGCGGCGGCGGCTGTTCGAACGGGGGCCGTCGAAGCACCGGGGATCAGCGGCACGTCCCAGACTTCCGCGAGATCGGACGCCGGCGTGCCCTGCCGTCGCTCGATCGCCATTTCGGCGACCCGGCGCCCCGCGAGCCGAACGCTGGACCGGAGCACCGTAAGGCTCGGGGCCGCGATCTCCGGCGGCAACGCGGCGATCACGTCGTCATGGGCCATCAGCGAAACGTCGCCGGGGACCGACAGTCCGGCTTCCGCGATGGCGCGCGCGGCGCCTGTCGCGACCAGGACGGACGTGCACAGGAACGCGGTGGGCCGCTCTAACAGGTCAAGCATCCGCCCCGCTGCCGCATATCCCTCCGCAAAGCTCTGCGGCCCTTGCGCCATCAGGTCCTGATCGATGTGCAGCCCCGCCTCGCGAAGGGTCGCAAGGTAGCCCTGCCGCCGGTCGCGGGCGTAGGCGTAGTCCTCCTCGCCGTTGAGAAGCGCGATCCGACGATGGCCAAGGCTGGTGAGGTGGGTTGTGCCCTTGGCGAAGGCGCCGAGATTGTCGACGCTGAGCGAGGCGACGGATTGGCCGAGCAGCGGCCGGCCGTGACAGACGACGGGAAAGTCGATCTCCGCCAGATCCGCCGTCTCCGGCCGATCGAGGATCGGCGAGAGGAACACGAGGGCGTCCACCGCGCCCGATCCGACGATCCTCTCGCAGGCCGACCGCTCCTCGCCGGCCTTGATCGGAAACAGGTGGATCGCGAGGCCGTGTTCTGCCGCCGTTTCGCTGATCCCGGTGAGGAGGTCGGTCACGATCGGGTTGGCGAGAAGATGGTCGGCAGTGCTGAACAGGATGCCGATGGCGTCGGCCCGCCCGGTGGCAAGGCGTTGCGCCACGGGGTTGGGCCGATAGTTCAGCCGTTCGGCCGCTTCCTCGACGCGGCGACGTGTCTTGGCGCTGACCTCCGGGAAACCGTTGAGCGCCCGGCTGACGGTCGCGGGTGAAAGCTTCAGGTGTTCCGCCAGATCCTTGAGATTGCGCACCATGCTGCCGGACCTCTCCTGCGCGTCGCCCGACTGGCTGCGCGCGCTCGTCGCGCCGCAGCGTCGCGATTGGCGAATAAGCCATGTTGACACGTTTCTCAAACCGCTTCA
The DNA here is from genome assembly GCF_900113065.1 of Aureimonas phyllosphaerae. Taxonomy (GTDB): domain Bacteria; phylum Pseudomonadota; class Alphaproteobacteria; order Rhizobiales; family Rhizobiaceae; genus Aureimonas; species Aureimonas phyllosphaerae. The sequence goes on along the minus strand of NZ_FOOA01000001.1, from coordinate 73,673 downwards.
ACTCATTCCAAAGCGCTTTGAGAGGCAAGCTACAACTTTTTGACACAATCGTTCGACGGCGGTGGGAGACGCGGGCGAACAGGGCGCTAGGTGTCTTGGGGCCGAGCCATTGCCGTTTTAGCGTCGGCGTCGAAGACCATCGCATCGGCCCGGTGCAGAGAGCAGAGTTCGGCGGGAGGCCCGGTCTCAACGGGCGCCGAGGTATCCACGGGAGGAATCAACGCATGCCCAAAGTCCTTACCGCCGCACTTCTGGCCGCGACCATCCTGTCCGTCGGCTCCGCCCGGGCGGAGGAGATCTCCATCGCGCTCGGTTCGGTCGGCCGCGACGTCGACGAGATGCGCGGCCAGCTCGACGCCTTCCAGAAGGCGACCGGCCACACGGTGAAGATCGTGACCATGCCGGCATCGACGACCGACCAGTTCGGCCAGTACCGCCTCTGGCTTTCGGCCGGCAACAAGGACGTGGACGTCTACCGCACCGACGTCATCTGGGCGCCGCAACTCGCCGCCAATCTCGTCGATCTGACGGACGCGATGAAAGACGTCGTCGGCCAGCACCTGCCGGCGGTGATCCAATCGCAGACGGTCGAGGGCAAGCTCGTCGCCATGCCGCTCTTCGCCGATGCGCCGGCGCTCTACTATCGCAAGGACCTTCTGGAGAAGCACGGGCGCGAGGTGCCGAAGACCTGGGCCGAGCTGACCGAGACGGCCAAGGTGGTGCAGGACGCCGAGCGCCAAGGCGGCAACGCCCAGATGAACGGGTTCGTGTTTCAGGGCGCGGCCTATGAGGGCCTGACCTGCGACGCGCTGGAATGGATAGCCTCCAACGGGGGCGGCCAGATCGTCTCGCCCGAGGGCGAGATCACGATCAACAACGGGAAGGCGGCGGCTGCTCTCGATCTCGCCAAGGGCTGGGTCGGCACGATCGCCCCGCAGGGCGTTCTCGGCTATATGGAAGAGGAGTCGCGCGGCGTCTGGCAGACGGGCAATGCGGTCTTCATGCGCAATTGGCCCTATGCCTATCCGCTGAGCGCGGCCGACGATTCCCCCGTCAAGGGCAAGTTCGATGCGGTGCCGCTGCCGGCAGGCGAGGGCGGGCAGTCCGCCGCGTGCCTCGGCGGCTGGAACCTCGCGGTCTCGCAGTATTCCGAGCATCAGGACGTCGCGATCGAGCTCGTGAAGTTCCTGACGTCTGCGGAGTCGCAGAAGTCCCGCGCGCTCGGCACGGCCCGCCTGCCGACGATTCCCTCGCTCTACGAGGACCCGGAGATCGCCGAGAAGCAGCCGCTGGTGGCGAAGTGGAAGACGGTCTTCGAGAACGCGACGCCGCGCCCCTCCGCACCCACGAAGGCGAAGTACAACGAGGTGTCCCAGCAGTTCTGGACCGCGGTCAACAAGACGCTGGCCGGGCAGGGCGACGCTGCGACCAACCTCCAGGATCTCGAACGCCAGTTGCGGCGCCTGAAGCGCAACGCCTGGTAGGAGCCGCCGCCGCCGACCTCCGGCCGCAACGATCATCCCGCACCCTTCGATTCCCGACAGGGCGCGGATCGCAGCCTCATTCGCTTGTCCTCGGCATGGCGCGGCCTCTTGCGGTCCTGCGCCCGAGGCTTCCCGTTTCCAGCGAGGCGCTTGTCCCATGTCCAGCACAACCCCCGGCGCTCCTCCGACCAAGGCCGCCTTTCGCGCCGAGGCCGCTCCGGCGCGGCGCTCGGCGCTCTCGTCGCAGCGCCGGCGCGCGGCGTGGCTGTTTCTCCTGCCGATGCTGCTCGTGCTGGCGCTGGTCGCCGCCTGGCCGCTCCTGCAGACGATCCGCTTCTCGCTCACCGACGCGCGCCTCTCCGACCTTGAGGGTGCCAGCTTCATCGGCTTCGGCAACTACTACGAATGGGTCGACTACGGCGGCGGGGAGGGCGAGGCCTTCGGACTGCTCGCCGATCCGGTCTGGTGGCAGGCCGTCTGGAACACGGTGCGCTACACCGTCATCTCCGTTTCGATCGAAACGGTGCTGGGTCTGATCTTCGCGCTGGTGCTGAACGCCGAGTTCAAGGGCCGCGCCTTCGTGCGCGCCGCCGTCCTCATCCCTTGGGCGATCCCGACCATTGTCTCGGCCAAGATGTGGGCCTGGATGATGAACGACCAGTTCGGCATCCTCAACGACATCCTGGTCAAGCTCGGGCTCATCTCGGCGCCGATCGCCTGGACGGCCTCGCCGGACACGGCGATGATCGCCGTCATCATCGTCGACGTCTGGAAGACCACGCCCTTCATGGCGCTCCTCATCCTCGCCGGGCTCCAGATGGTGCCTGGCGACGTCTACGAGGCGGCGAAGATCGACGGGGTCAATCCGATCAAGGTCTTCTTCCGTGTCACCCTGCCGCTGATCCGCCCGGCGATCCTCGTCGCGGTCATCTTCCGCGCGCTCGACGCCCTGCGCGTCTTCGACCTCATCTACGTGCTGACGCCGAACAATCCGCAGACCAAGACCATGAGCGTCTACGCACAGGAGAACCTCTTCCAGTTCGACAACTTCGCCCAAGGGTCCGCCGCTTCGACGATGTTGTTCCTCGTGATCGCGATGATCACGCTTCTCTACATCAAGACGGCGCGGCTCAATCTCGAGGGAGGCAAGTGATGAGCGCGCGCACGATCCAGCGCACGGCCGGGCGGGTCGGCTTCTACGCCCTCGTCATCGCCATCGTCGTCTTCTCGGTCTTTCCGTTCTACTACGCGATCCTGACCAGCCTGAAGACGGGCACCGACCTCTTCCGCATCGACTACCTGCCGCGCGCGATCACGCTCGCCAACTACGAGGGCGTGCTCAGCAGCGGCACGTTCCTGCAGAACATCCTGAACTCGCTCTTCGTCGCGGTGTCGGTGGTGGCGATCTCGCTGTTCCTTGCCGTGACCGCCGCCTATGCGCTCTCGCGCGTGCCGTTCCGGGGGCGCGGGCTCCTGCTGCTGACGATCCTTGGTGTGTCGATGTTTCCGCAGATCGCGGTGCTGGCCGGTCTCTTCGAGATGATCCGCTGGATGGGGCTCTACAACACCCTCTTCTCGCTGATCTTCGCCTACATGATCTTCACGCTGCCGTTCACGGTCTGGGTGCTCACCACCTTCATGCGCGACCTTCCGGTGGAGATCGAGGAGGCGGCGATCGTCGACGGCGCCTCGCCCTTCACCATCGTTCGCCGCGTCTTCCTGCCGCTGATGTGGCCGGCGCTGGTCACGACGGGCCTCCTCGCCTTCATCGCTGCCTGGAACGAGTTCCTCTTCGCGCTGACCTTCGTCGCCAACAACGACACGCGAACGGTGCCGGTCGCCATCGCGCTCCTGTCGGGCGCGTCCGAGCAGGAAACGCCGTGGGGCACGATCATGGCCGCCTCCGTCGTCGTCACGGTGCCCCTGATCGTCCTCGTCCTCATCTTCCAACGCAAGATCATCTCCGGCCTCACGGCGGGCGGAGTGAAGGGCTGATGTCCATGCTCGACTTCCCGACGCCCGCGACCGCCGCGCTCGCCGCGACGGCGCCCGCTCCCGACCGCGACTGGTGGCGCGGCGCGGTGATCTACCAGGTCTATCCGCGCTCGTTCCAGGACTCCGACGGCGACGGGATCGGCGACCTTCCAGGCATCACGCAGCGTCTTTCCCATATCGCCGCGCTCGGCGCCGACGCGCTCTGGATCTCGCCCTTCTTCACATCGCCGATGGACGACTTCGGCTACGACGTGTCGGACTACCGCGACGTCGATCCGATCTTCGGGACGCTGGCCGATTTCGATGCGCTGGTGGCGGAGGCCCATCGCCTCGGCCTCAAGGTCATGATCGACCTCGTTCTCTCGCACTCCTCGGATCGCCATTCCTGGTTCGTCGAAAGCCGGCGCGACCGTACCAATCCGAAGGCCGACTGGTACGTCTGGGCCGACGCCAAGGAGGACGGCTCGCCGCCGAGCAACTGGATGTCGAACTTCGGCGGCTCGTCCTGGGAGTGGGATGCCGGGCGGCAGCAGTACTACCTGCACAACTTCCTGATCTCGCAGCCCGATCTCAACTTCCACAACCCGGCGGTCCAGGACGCGATGCTGGACGTCGTGCGCTTCTGGCTCGATCGGGGGGTGGACGGTTTCCGGCTGGACACGGTGAACTTCTACTTCCACGACGCCGGGCTTCGCGACAACCCGCCGCTCGCCGAGGCGGACTGGAACGAGCGCACCGCGCCGCGCGACCGCCCGTACAATCGTCAGGACCACGTCTACGACAAGAACCGGCCGGAGAATCTTGCCTTCCTCGAGCGCTTTCGCGCGCTTCTCAATGAGTACCCTGCGGCTGCTGCCGTCGGAGAGGTGGGCGAGCTGATCCGCGGCGTCGAGCTGATGCGCGAATACACGCAAGGCGGCGACCGGCTCCACATGAGCTACGCATTCGACTTCCTGAACACCCGGCTACCCTCGATCGACGACATCCGTCCGGTAATCGAGCGGTTTATCGAGGGGGGTACGGATGCCTGGGCCTGCTGGGCCTTCTCCAACCACGACGTGACGCGCCACGCGACGCGCTGGGCGGAGGGGGAGGAGGACCGCGACGCCGTCCTGCGTCTGGCCGCCGTGCTGCTTCTCAGCCTGCGCGGCTCGGTCTGTCTTTATCAGGGCGAGGAACTCGGGCTGACGGAAGCCGACATTCCCTTCGAAGACATCGTGGATCCTTGGGGAAAGCGCTTCTGGCCGACGATCAAGGGGCGCGACGGTTGTCGCACGCCGATGGTCTGGGAGGCGGAGGCGCCGAATGCCGGCTTTACTGACGGCGCGCGCGCCTGGCTTCCGATCCCGGCCGAGCATCTGGCTCTGGCGGTCGATCGGCAGGAGGGACGGCAAGGTTCGCTGCTCGAAACCTATCGCCGCTTCCTGTCCTTCCGCGCCGGGCATCCGTCGTTGGTGAAGGGCGATATCGCCTTCCTCGACCTCGGGGCGGGCTGCCTCGCATTCACGAGGACGGCCGGCTCGGAACGCCTGCTCTGCGTCGTCAACCTGTCGCGCCAAGCCGCGGATCTTGCGCTGCCCCATGATCTCGGCGCCGTGCGGCTCCTCTCCGAAACCGGCGCTCTCGGCGCCCGGCTGGAGGGATCGCGACTGAACCTCGCGCGGCATGGCGCCGCCTTCATCCAACTCGACTGACGGGGAGGCAGAACCGATGGCCCATCTCAAGCTCACCGGCGTTCGCAAGGCCTACGGGTCGGTCGAGGTGCTGCACGGCATCAACCTCGATATTCCGTCCGGCGAGTTCGTCGTCTTCGTCGGCCCGTCCGGCTGCGGCAAGTCGACGCTCCTGCGGACCATCGCGGGACTGGAGGACATCACCGGCGGCACGCTCGCGATCGACGGTCGCGTCGTCAACGAGGCGACGCCCAAGGAGCGAGGCATCGCCATGGTGTTCCAGTCCTACGCGCTCTACCCGCACATGACGGTCTACGACAACATGGCCTTCGGCCTGACGCTCGAGAAAGGGCAGTCCAAGGGCGAGATCGACCGGCGGGTGCGCGAGGCCGCGAAGATCCTGCAGATCGAGCCCTATCTCGACCGCCTGCCGAAGGCGTTGTCAGGCGGCCAGCGCCAGCGCGTGGCGATCGGCCGCGCCATCACGCGCGACCCCAAGGTCTTCCTGTTCGACGAGCCCCTGTCGAACCTCGACGCGGCGCTTCGCGTCCAGACCCGCATCGAGATCGCCCGCCTGCATGAGCGCATGCCAGACACGACCATGATCTACGTCACCCACGATCAGGTGGAGGCGATGACGCTGGCGGACCGGATCGTGGTCCTGAACAAGGGCCATGTCGAGCAGGTCGGCACGCCGCTGGAACTCTACAACGATCCCGACAATCTCTTCGTCGCCCGTTTCATCGGCTCGCCGGCCATGAACATCTTGCCGCTGCTGTCGTCCGGCGGAGGTCTCTCGCTGAAGGGCGGGACTGTTCGCGTACCCTTGGCACCGCCACCCGGTGAAGGGAGCGAACTGCATCTCGGAGTTCGGCCAGAAGATCTCTCCCTGGCGGCTGCGGGTGAGGCGGCGCTGGTGGAGGGAACGGTGACGCTGACCGAGGATCTCGGTGAGGTGACGCTGGTCTATGTCGACGTCGGCCGTGAGGACGAGCCGCTTGTCGCGAAATTACCGGGCAGCGTCGAGCTGGCGCGAGGTACCGCCGTGAGTCTGGCCGCCAGCCCGGAGAAGCTGCGGCTGTTCGGCAGCGACGGGCGGGCCGTCAGGCATTCGGCGCGGTCGAGCGACTGAGCGTCACGACCGGTTCGACGCCGGAGGACATGCCATCGATTGCGTCGAAGATCCGGCTTTCGACACCCGCCACAAACTCGACCGGTCAGGTCTCGCAGACCGGTCCGGTCGATCCGCGGAACTGCAACTCATTGGGCAGGATCTCGCGCGATAGCGACAAGGGCGGTCCCGACTCGATCGCCTTGAGGAGGATGCGGGCACCGGCCCGGCCGAGTTCCAGGCGCGGCTGGCGGATGGTCGAAAGTGTCGGGCGGCAGAAGTCGGCAAATTCGATGCCGTCGAAGCCCAGAACGGACACGTCGTGCGGGACGCCGACGCCCGCCTCCTGCACCGTCTGGAGGAAGCCGATGGCGTTCTCGTCCGACACGGCGATGACGGCCGTCGGTCTCTGCTTCATGGACAGGAAGTCCCTTGCGGCCGCAACGCCGGCTGCGAGGGAGAAATCGCACTGCTCCGCGCGGGACACCGTGGCGTCCGTCGAGGCCGACGCAAAGACCTCCGCCAGGGCCGCCCAGCGCACCTGCTCGTTGTAGTTGTCGGATGGCCCCGGCAGATACAGGAAATTGCGGTGGCCGAGCCTCAGAAGCTCGCGGGCGCCGCGTGCGATGCACTCGCCCTCATCGGTCAGGATCGTGTGCGTGCCTTCGATCGCGGCGCAGAGCGAAACCAGCGGGAGGCCCGCCTCGAACATCGTGCGGCCGTCGGCTGCGGCGACACGGCCCGACAGAAGCACCGCACCGTCGATCGTGCCCGAGAACATCATGTCGACGAGCTGACGGCTGCGTTCGCCGCCGTCCTCATCGACGTTACCGAGGACCATCGCGTAGCCAGCAGCGGAAAACTCCTCGTCCAGTCCGCGCAGGACTTCGGCGAAGAACGGGGCGCTCCAGCGACGCCGCGTCACCACCAACGCCGTTCGGCTGCGCTTGATGCGCAACTGCCGCGCTGCGGCATTCGGCGTGTAACCGAGCTTGGCGACGGCCGCCTGAACGCGGGCCCGCAGTTCCGGGCTCACTTGATCGGGGCTTGCGAGCGCGCGGCTGACCGTGGCGGTGGACACGCCAGCCTCGACCGCGACATCGCCAATCCGTGCGCCCCGTCCGGCCCCTGTGGCCTGCCTCCCATTCACGTGATGCTGCTCCGCAATGACGAATTACAGCATGGCATACTTGTAATCGATTACCATGTCGAATAGCCTCGGTTTTGTAATCGATTACATCAGTCGAACGAGACGTCTCTGGGAGGAGATACCATGTCGAAACTGATGCGCGGCGCTCTTTTGAGCGCCACGATGCTCTGCGCCCATTTGACGGGGGCGGCGGCGCAGGAACCGAACCGTGCAGAAGTCATGCACTGGTGGACCTCGGGTGGCGAGGCTGCGGGTGTCCGCGTCTTCGCCGATGCTTACGAGAAGGCCGGAGGCACCTGGGTCGACGCGGCCATCGCCGGAGGGCAGAACCTGCGGGCTGCCGCCATCAACCGGATCGTCGGCGGCAATCCGCCCACCTCGTCACAGTTCAACACCGGCCGCCAGTTCGACGACCTCGTTGGTCAGGGCCTTCTGGTCGATCTCGACACGGTGGCAGGCGAGGGCAAGTGGCGCGACGTGATCCCCGCGCCGATCGTCAACGCGGCCTCGCGCGAGGGCAAGTTCTATGCGGTGCCGGTCAACATCCACGGCCACAACTGGATGTTCTACAACACCGCAACGCTCCAGAAGGCCGGCATAACCGAGGCGCCCAAGACGTTCGACGCCTTCTTCGCCGATATGGACAAGCTGAAGGCCGCCGGCGTCACGCCGATCGCCTGGGGCGGCCAGCCCTGGCAGGAAGCGCTCGTCTTCGACGCCGTGCTGCTCGGGCAGGGCGGCAGGGACCTGTTCCTGAAGGTCTATCGCGACAAGGACGAGGAGGCGATCACCTCCGAGGCGTTCCAGAAGGTCGCCGAAACCTTTCATCGGATGCGCGACTATGTCGACGCCGGCGCGCCAGGCCGCAACTGGAACGACGCGACCAACATGGTCATCACGGGTCAGGCCGGCGTGCAGATCATGGGCGACTGGGCGAAGGGCGACTTCATCGCCGCCGGCATGACGCCGGGCGATGATGCCGGCTGTGCGCTCGTGCCGGGCGAGACGGGTTACGTCATGGGCGGCGACGTCTTCGTGTTTCCCAAGCTCGGCGGCGGTGCCGCCACCGAGGCGCAGAACCTTCTGGCCCGAACGATGCTAGATCCCGCCACGCAGATCGCCTTCAACGAGAAGAAGGGTTCGATCCCCGTGCGCACCGATGTCGACGTGTCGGGCATGGACGCCTGTGCGCGCCGCGGCGCCGAACTCGTGAGAGATCCGGCAAACCAGGTACCTTCGGTCAACTTCCACGTCTCCGCCGACACGGTGGGCGCGCTGCAGGACACGATCACCTCCTACTTCAACGATCCGGCGGCGACGCCCGAAAACTTCGCGGCGGATTTCGCCTCCGTGATCGGCTCGGCCGACTGAGCGGACCGCGGGCCGTCGTCGCGGCGGCCCGCTGCCTGACCGAACGCTGAAAAAGGAGGCCCGCCCATGGCGACGCGCACCCTGCGCTCGGCCGCTCCGGTCGTCGCGCTGTCCCCCACGATCCTGATCGTCCTCTTCGCCTATGTCGGCACGATGGGGTGGACGGTCTGGATGTCCTTCACCGGCTCCCGGCTCCTGCCGGTCAACACGCTGGTCGGCACGCAGCAGTACGAGCGCCTCTTCGGCGATGCGCGCTGGCTGATCTCGCTGCAGAACATGGCGCTGTTCGGCGTGCTGTTCATCGGCTTCTGCCTTGTGCTTGGTTTCCTCCTCGCGGTCGCCATCGACCAGCGCGTGCGCGGCGAGGATGGGCTCCGCACCATCTTTCTCTACCCGCACGCGATGTCCTTCATCGTCACCGGCCTCGTGTGGCAGTGGATGATGAACCCGACGCTCGGCATCCAGGAAGCGGTGCAGGCGATGGGCTGGGAGAGCTTTCGCTTCGACTGGGTCGTGCGGCGCGACATGGCGATCTATGCCGTCGTCATCGCCGGCGTCTGGCAGTCCGCGGGCCTCGTCATGGCGCTGATGCTGGCGGGCCTTCGCGGCGTCGACGAGGACCTCTGGAAGGCCGCGCGCGTCGACGGCATCCCGCCCTGGCGCGTCTACACGTCGATCGTCCTGCCGCTGCTCAAGCCGATGATCATCACATCCGTCGTGCTGCTCTCGATCGCGGTGGTGAAGGTCTACGATCTCGTGGTGGCTCTCACCAACGGCGGTCCCGGCACCTCGACAGCGGTGCCCGCGAAATACGTGATGGACTACCTCTTCGAGCGGCAGAATATCGGTCTCGCGGCGGCGGCCTCGACCGTCCTCCTCGTCACAGTTCTATGCGTGCTCGCGCCGTGGATCTACGCCGAATACTTCCGCAAGGAGAGGGGAGGCGCCTGATGGCTGCGATCGATACGATTTCGCCCGCAACGCTCGATCGCGCCGCGGCCCATCGCGGCCGCCGGCCTCGTCGGCTCACCGCAGGCCGCGTCGGCCTCTACGCCTTCCTCGGGCTGTCGGCGGCCTTCTTCCTCCTGCCGCTTTACATCATGGTCGTCACCTCGCTGAAGACGATGGATGAGGTGCGCCTTGCCAACATCTTCGCATGGCCGTCCGATCCCGGTTTCCAGGCCTGGGTCGCCGCCTGGTCCACCGCCTGCACAGGGCTCGACTGCTCCGGCATTCAGGTCGGCTTCCTCAATTCCGTGAAGATCCTGATTCCATCGGTGATCGCATCGATCGCCCTCGGGTCGGTGACGGGCTACGCCCTATCGCTCTGGCGCGTGAAGGGGGCGAACATCCTGTTCGTGGTGCTGCTGCTCGGCGCCTTCATCCCCTATCAGGTCTTCATCTATCCGCTGGTGCGCATCTTCTCGACGCTCGGCATCTACGGCTCGCTTCCCGGCATCGTGCTGGTCCACGTCATCTTCGGCCTGCCGGTGATGACGCTTCTCTTCCGCAACTTCTACGCGGGGCTGCCGGTCGAGCTGTTCAAGGCCGCCCGTATCGACGGAGGCGGCTTCTGGCAGATCTTCGTCCACGTGATGCTGCCGATGTCGACGCCGATGCTGGTCGTGGCGGTGATCCTGCAGGTCACGGGCATCTGGAACGACTTCATTCTCGGCCTCGTCTTCGCCGGCCGCGAGAACCTGCCGATGACGGTTCAGCTCAACAACATCGTCAATTCGGCCCAGGGCGAGAAGCTCTACAACGTCAACATGGCGGCGACGATCCTCACGGCGCTGGTGCCGCTCGTCGTCTACCTCCTGTCCGGCCGCTGGTTCGTGCGGGGCATCGCAGCGGGGAGCGTCAAGGGATGATGATATCCACGGTCCATCCGGCGAGCGTCGCGGTGCGCGAGCTCGACATCCACTACGGCGCGCACAAGGCGATCGACGGGCTCGATCTTGAAGTGCGGCAGGGCGAGTTCCTGGTGTTGCTCGGGCCGTCCGGCTGCGGAAAGTCGACGCTCCTCAACGCGATCGCCGGGCTTCTCGACATCACAGACGGCGAGATCTGGATCTCCGGCCGCAACGTCACCTGGGCCGAACCCAAGGATCGCGGCATCGGCATGGTGTTCCAGTCCTATGCGCTCTACCCGCGCATGAGCGTCGAGGAAAACCTCTCCTTCGGTCTTCGGATGAACGGGGTGTCGAGGGCCGAGATCCAGACGCGGATCGCCAAGGCGGCCAAAATGCTGCAGCTCGAGCCCTACCTGAAGCGGCGGCCGGCCGAGTTGTCGGGTGGCCAGCGGCAGCGCGTCGCCATCGGCCGCGCGTTGGTGCGCGAGGTCGACGTCTTCCTGTTCGACGAGCCGCTCTCGAACCTCGACGCCAAGCTGCGGGCGGAGCTTCGGGTCGAGATCAAGCGTCTCCACCAAAGCCTCGGCAACACGATGATCTACGTCACGCATGATCAGATCGAGGCGCTGACGCTGGCCGACCGGATCGTCGTGATGAAGAACGGCCTGATCCAGCAGATCGGCCCGCCGGGCGAGGTCTATCGCCGCCCGGTGAACCGGTTCGTCGCCGGGTTCATCGGCTCGCCCGCCATGAACTTCATCGAAGGGCGGATCGAGAACGGCCGGTTTCTCGTCGGCACCGACGTGCTGCCGCTTCAGGGCTACGAGGTGTCGGGCGGCGAACCGCCCTTCGGCGAGGCGACGCTCGGCCTGCGGCCGGAGCACATCCGCCTCGGCTTCGCAGATGCGCCAGGGCTCGTCGAGGCTGAGGCGAAGGTCGAAGTGGTGGAGCCGATGGGTGCCGACACCCTGCTCTGGACCCGGCTCGGCGGCCAGCCGCTCGCGATCCGCACGGACGGCGAAAGCCGGCACCGCGTCGGCGAGGCGCTGCGTTTCACCCTCGACCTGCCTAAGGCATCGATCTTCGCGCCCGACGGCGCGCGCCTCTAGGCCCGAACCACCGCGCCACGCCGCCACGCGATGCCGACGGTCGCCCGGACGGTCCATCGGCTGCGCCATGGCCGGATGCCACCATCTCTTTCGTTACAGGGAGCGCCTCATGACGACCTTCTCCATGCAGCTTTATTCCGCCCGGAACGCACCGCCGCTCGCCGATCGGCTGCGCGAACTTGCCGAACTCGGCTATACCGACGTCGAGTGCTTTCGCGGGCTCTACGACGACGTTCCGGCTTTGAAGGCCGAGTTGGAGGCCAACGGCCTGACCGCCCGCAGCGGTCATTTCAGCGTCGATCTCTTGGAGAACGAATTCGACCGCTCGCTCGAGATCGCCCGCATGCTCGGAAACGAAATCCTCGTGCTACCCTATGTCGTGCCGGACCAGCGGCCGAAGGACGCGGCGGGATGGCGCGACTTCGGCGCGCGCATCGGTGCCATTGCCCGGCGCATCAAGGGCGAGGGTCTGAGGGCGTCCTGGCACAACCACGACTTCGAACTGCGCGAGGTCGAGGGCGGCGGCCGTCCGCTCGAGTACATCCTCGACGCCGATTCCGCGATCGAGTGGGAGGCCGATCTCGCCTGGGTGGTGCGCGGCGGCGAAGATCCTGCTGCGTGGCTGGAGCGCTATTCCGGGCGGGTCTCCGCTCTCCATGTGAAAGACATCGCCGAAGCCGAGACCAGGACCGACGAGGACGGCTGGGCCGATGTGGGTGATGGAACGCTCGACTGGTCGTCGCTCTGGGCCAGGGGCCGTGCCGCCGGTGCGGACCTGATGATCGCCGAGCACGACAATCCGAGCGACTTCAGCCGTTTCGCGCGCCGGACGATCGACGCGTTCGGGCGCTTCGAGAAGGGGAACTGAGACCATGGTGCAGCGCATCGGCCTCGTCGGCTGCGGGGTGATCTCCGACATCTACCTCCGCAATGCCGCACTCTTCAACGACATCCGGTTTACCGCCTGCGCCGACATGCGGCCCGAAGCGGCGGAGGCACGGGCAGGACAGTACGGCCTCCGTGCAATGACGCTCGACGAACTCTACGCATCGTCCGACGTCGATATCGTCCTCAACCTCACAAATCCCGAGGCGCATGCCGCCGTTTCGCTCCGCGCACTCGATGCCGGCAAGCACGTCTACACGGAGAAGCCGCTCGCGACCTCGCGCGCGGATGGCGAGGCGATCGTGATGAAGGCTCGGGAGAAGGGACTGCAGGTCGGCTCCGCGCCCGACACGATCCTCGGACCCGGTCTTCAGACCTGCCGCCGGATGATAGACGACGGAACGGTCGGTGCGGTCATCTCGGGCGTCGCCACGATCATGTCGCACGGGATGGAGCACTGGCATCCGGCACCGGCCTACTACTTCCAGCCGGGCGGCGGGCCGGTGCTGGACATGGGGCCCTATTACATCGGCGCTCTGGTCACGCTCCTCGGGCCGGTCTCGACCGTTACTGCGGTTGGTCGAATCGGACTGAAGGAACGGATCGTCACCGCCGAAGGGCCCAACGTCGGCCAGCGCATTCCGGTCGAGGTGCCGACGACGGTCCATGCGGTCCTCTGCTTCGAGAGCGGCGCGCAGGTGACGTTGCTCGCGAGCTGGGACGTCTGGAAACACGCGCATGCGCCGATCGAGCTGCATGGCGAAACGGCTTCCTTGCGGGTTCCCGATCCGAACTTCTTCGGGGGGCGCATCGAGCGTGCTGTCGATCGCGACGCCTGGTCCGACCAGGACATGGCCGACCGCTTCTTTGGCCGCGCGAACTATCCCGCGGCCAAGCCGATCCATGCCAACTACCGGGGACTCGGTCTTGCGGAGATGGCGCATGCGATCGAAGCCGGACGCCCACCGCGCGTCAGCGGCGAGTGGGCCTTCCACATCCTCGACGTCATGCTCACCATCCTGCGCTCCGCGGAAGAAGGCCGAAGCCTGGCCGTCGCCTCGCGCTGCGAGCGACCCGCCGCCATGAGCGACGACGAGGCCCTGTCGCTGCTCGCCGAGAACCCCTTGCGCCAAGCCGGTTGAGGGTCGGGCGAGAGGAGCCGGCGAAGCACCAGCCTGTCAGCGCCTGATCGCAATTCGATTTGGTGCTGGCAGTCGGCGCTTCGGGACATCTGCCGTCCCCCGCAAAAGGCGTCGGAACGATGTTCACGTCCCTCTAACGCGTCCGAAGGAGTTGTCTTCTTGTGGTTCCGGTCGCATCAACCTCCGGAACGGAGGGTCAGATTCTCTTGTCATCGAGAGCTCTCATCCGCGCTGAGCTCCGATGTCAGACCGCGATGCGGGGCTCGTGCGGCAAGTCCGCTCGCTTCTCGCGAACCGAGTCGCTCCTCCGCAAACACTCAAGGTTCCCACGAGAATCGCCGACCGCCCTTGCGAGGCGGTCGGCGGCATTCGTAGGGTTAGACCGCCTTCCAACTGACGCCGAGGCGTTTCGCGGTGGGGTCGACGACGTCCGAAGACGATCTTCGGGCGCCGAGAACCATCCTGACGCCGGATCAGGAGCAGCCGCTGGTCGAACCGCAGGTGTCGCACTTCAGGCAGGTGCCGTTTCGGACCATCGTGAAGTTCGAGCACTCCGAGCAGCTATCGCCGGTGTAGCCCTTCATCAGGGCCTGGGCTCGGCGTTCGGCGCTCGTCGCCTTGGCGGGCGCCTCGACGCGCGAGACGTCGCGTGGGGAGGCGGCGTAGGCGAGCGGGCTGTCGAAGAGGCCCTGCGCCGGTGACGCGTCGGCGGTCGGAGCGGGCTCGTCGAGCGGGGCCGCCTCGTAGTCGCGCTTGAAGGCGGTAGCCTGACCGCTGCCGAGCGTCGCCGCGGCGCGCGGGGCGGCGCTCGCCGTCGTCACCGGACGGGCGACCGCGGTCACGCCGGCCGGCTTCGACTGGCCGGCGGGAGCCGTCGTGCCCTGCGTGTCGGAGGAGACGAGGCGGAACTTCGCCGTCTGGCCCCGCACCATGCCGCTCGAGATCGGCAGAGCGGCCGGCTTGTCGCCTTCCACGCCGCGCCCGATGGTCGAGGCGCCGAAGTCCTCCGGCTGGACATGCGCGAGATCGTGGCGGCCGAGATAGGAGACCGCGAGCTCCCGGAACACGTAGTCGAGGATCGACGTCGCGTTCTTGATCGCCTCGTTGCCCTGGACCATGCCGGCCGGCTCGAAGCGCGTGAAGGTGAAGGCCTCCACGTATTCGTCGAGCGGCACGCCGAACTGCAGGCCGAGCGAGATCGCGATGGCGAAGTTGTTCATCATCGCGCGGAAGGCGGCGCCTTCCTTGTGCATGTCGATGAAGATCTCGCCGAGGCGGCCGTCGTCGAACTCGCCGGTGCGCAGGTACACCTTGTGCCCGCCGACGATGGCCTTCTGCGTGTAGCCCTTGCGCCGGTTCGGCAGCTTCTCGCGCTCGCGAGTGACGCGCTCGATGACGCGCTCCACGATACGCTCGGCGATCTCGGTCGCCTGCACCGCGGCCGGAGCCGCGGCGATGGCCGCCGCGGTCTCCTCGACCAGATCGTCCTCGTCGTCCTCGTCGGAGATCAGCGAGGCGTTGAGGGGCTGCGAAAGCTTGGAGCCGTCGCGATAGAGGGCGTTCGCCTTGAGGGCGAGCTTCCACGACAGCATGTAGGCGCTGTTACAGTCCTCGACCGTCGCATCGTTCGGCATGTTGATGGTCTTGGAGATCGCACCCGAGATGAACGGCTGCGAAGCCGCCATCATGCGGATGTGCGATTCCACCGAGAGCGAGCGCTTGCCGATCCGGCCGCACGGCGAGGCACAGTCGAACACCGGCAGATGCTCGGCCTTCAGGAAAGGCGCGCCTTCCAGCGTCATCGCACCGCAGACGTGAATGTTCGCCGCCTCGATGTCCTTTCGGCTGAAGCCGAGGAAGGGCAGGAGCTCGAACGAGAAGTCGTTCAGCTGCTCGTCGGTGATGCCGAGCGTCTCCTTGCAGAAGGCTTCGCCGAGCGTCCACTTGTTGAAGGCGAACTTGATGTCGAAGGCGCTCTTCAGGCCATCGTTGATGGCGGCGATCTGGTCGTCGCCAAAGCCCTTGGCGCGGAGCGAGCCTGGGTTGATGGCCGGCGCCTGGTTGAGGTTGCCGTGGCCGACGGCGTAGGCCTCGATCTCGGCGATCTGCGCCTCGGAGTAGCCGAGCGTGCGCAGCGCCTCGGGCACCGCGCGGTTGATGATCTTGAAGTAGCCGCCACCAGCGAGCTTCTTGAACTTGACCAGCGCGAAGTCCGGTTCGATGCCCGTCGTGTCGCAATCCATCACGAGGCCGATCGTGCCGGTAGGCGCGATGACCGAGACCTGCGCGTTGCGATAGCCGTGCTTCTCACCGAGTTCCTGCGCGAGCACCCAGGCCTGCTTGGCGCGGGCGGAGAGGCGCTTGTCCTTCAGGGAGGCATGGTCGAGCGGCACCGGATCGACGGCGAGGCCCTCGTAGCCGTTGGCAAGCCCCTGAGCGGCACGCGAATGGTTGCGGATGACGCGCAGCATGCCGGCGGCGTTGCGCTCGTAGTCCGGGAAGGGACCAAGCTCACGCGCCATCTCGGCCGAGGTCGCATAGGAGATGCCGGTCATGATCGCCGACAGCGCACCGCAGATCGCACGGCCCTCGGCCGAGGAATAGGGAATGCCGGCGGTCATCAGGAGGCCGCCGATATTGGCGAAGCCGAGGCCGAGCGTGCGGTAGTCGTAGGAGCGCTGCGCGATCTCCTTCGAGGGGAACTGCGCCATCAGCACCGAGATCTCGAGCACGATCGTCCAGAGACGCGTCGCGTGCTCGTAGGCGTCGATGTCGAACCGGCCGTTCGCCTCGCGGAACTGCAGGAGGTTCATGGACGCCAGGTTACAGGCCGTGTCGTCCAGGAACATGTATTCCGAGCAGGGATTCGACGCGTTGATCGCGCCGGCCGCCGCGCAGGTGTGCCAGTCGTTGATCGTGGTGTGGAACTGGATGCCGGGATCGGCCGAGGCCCAGGCGGCATAGCCGATCTGGTCCCAGAGCTCGCGAGCCTTGAGGGTCTTGGTGACCTTGCCGGTGGTCCGGCCGATCAGCTTGTGCTCGCCGTCCTGCTCGACCGCCTGGAGGAAGTCGTCGGTGACGCGAACGGAGTTGTTGGAGTTCTGCCCGGCGACGGTCAGATAGGCCTCGGAGTCCCAGTCCGTGTTGTAGACGGGGAAATCGATGTCCGTGTAGCCCTGCCGCGCGAACTGGATGACGCGCTTGACGTAGTTCTCGGGAACCTGCGCCTTCTTGGCGTCCTTCACGGCGCGCTTGAGGGCAGGGTTCACGTTCGGATCGAAGCACTCCTCGCCCGTGCCGCCCTCGCAGTTGACGCAGGCCGACAGAATCGCCTTCAGGTGCTTGGAGACGGTCTTCGAGCCCGTCACGAGCGCCGCGACCTTCTCCTCCTCGCGCACCTTCCACATCACGTAGTTTTCGATGTCCGGATGGTCGATGTCGACCACGACCATCTTGGCCGCGCGGCGCGTCGTGCCGCCCGACTTGATGGCGCCCGCCGCGCGGTCGCCGATCTTGAGGAAGCTCATCAGGCCCGAGGACTTGCCGCCGCCGGCGAGCTTTTCGCCTTCGCCGCGCAGGGCCGAGAAGTTCGAGCCGGTGCCGGAGCCGTACTTGAAGAGGCGCGCCTCGCGCACCCACAGGTCCATGATGCCGCCCTCGTTGACGAGGTCGTCGGCGACGGACTGGATGAAGCAGGCGTGCGGCTGCGGGTGCTCGTAGGACGAGGCCGAGCGCGTCAGCTCGCCCGTGCGGTAGTCGACGTAGAAGTGGCCCTGGCCCGGGCCGTCGATGCCATAGGCCCAATGGAGGCCGGTGTTGAACCACTGCGGCGAGTTGGGAGCGACCTTCTGGGTCGCGAGCATGTAGGCGAGTTCGTCGCGGAAGGCGCGCGCATCCTCCTCGGACTGGAAGTAGCCGCCCTTCCAGCCCCAGTAGGTCCAGGTACCGGACAGGCGATCGAACACCTGACGCGCGTCCATCTCGGACCCGTAGCGCTCGCCCTCGGGCAGCTGGTTCAGCGCCTCCTCGTCGGCGACCGAGCGCCAGAGCCAGGAGGGGACGTCGTTCTCCTCGACCTTGCGAAGGGCCTTGGGCACGCCCGCCTTGCGGAAGTACTTCTGGGCAAGGATGTCGGACGCCACCTGGCTGAACTGGGCAGGCACGTCGATATCGGCGAGCCGGAACACGACCGAGCCGTCGGGATTGCGGATCTCGCTCGTCGCCTTTCGGAACTCGATCGAGTCATAGGCGCCCTGGTCTGTCCGCGTGTAGCGGCGGTCGATCTTCATGCCCATGGTCCAGCTCCGATGCCTCTCGCCACATACGGACGCGACGTGGCCTTCATCGACTCCTCAGCCGATGCCCGACCCGGTCGTACCGGTGGCAGATGATTCTCAATTGGTAGACCCTACCATATATGGTGTCGATGTTTCGATCGACTACCAATTCTAGGAGTCGGATATCCACATCTTGGAGGATGGTTAAAATTCGAACGAATTTCGACCGTCCGTGTCTCGCGATTCAAACCTCGATGGAACCATCGGTTCCCGAGCGAAATGCTTATCCACAGGTTGGTGGGAGCGCCCCGACGGTTCGGTTCTGCAGACGACGTTAATGACGCGTGGATGACGACGCCAGACGCCCCGAAAAAGGGCGTGGGACGGGTGTGGAAGCTGGGGATAAGGCTGACTTGCGAATTGCCCCGGCGGGGTAGCGCCCCAGGGGCGGGCTCAGCCCGCCGAGCCCTTGGCGATCGGTGCCTGGAACGACAAGCCGAGATCCCAAGGGAAGAAGATCCACGTGTCCTGGCTGACTTCCGTGATGAATGTGTCAACCAGCGGGCGGCCCTTCGGCTTGGCGTAGACCGTGGCGAAGTGGGCTTTCGGCAGCATGGCGCGCACGAGGGCGGCCGTCTTGCCGGTATCGGTCAGGTCGTCGACGATCAGGATGCCGTCGCCGTCGTCCTCGCGCAGGGCGGGGGCGATGTCCTTGAGGACGCGCAGTTCCCCTTGCGTGTCGTACTCGTGGTAGGAGGCGATGCAGACCGTCTCGATCAGACGGGTGCCGAGTTCGCGGGCGATGATCGCCGCCGGCACGAGCCCGCCGCGGGTGATGCAGACGATCGCCTTCCACTCCGACCGCTGCCCCGCGAGACGCCAAGCGAGCGCGCGCGCATCGCGGTGGAACTGTTCCCAGGAGACGGGGAAGGACTTTTCGGGCGTCGACATCGGCGGATCTCCTCAAGGCTGACGGGCGCGATAGCTTGTCGTCGTGGCCGGCGCAAGACGGCCGGACGGGAAGCATAATGCGACGGATCCTCGCCCACGGCCTCCTCGCGGTCGTCCTGGCTCTCACAACCTACGGCCTTGCGGCCTATCTTGTTCTGCCCCGCATCTGGACCCGCTACGACGAGCGCAGTGCCGGCCTGCTGCGGCCGATGGTGACGGTGACGCTGCAGGGGCGACCCGGCGACCCGATCAATATCGGGATCGTCGGCGATCGTGCGGCCCTCGATCGCGCGATGGCGGCCGCCGGCTGGCATCTCGCCGATCCCGTCACGGTCGTCTCGAGCCTGCGCATTGCGGCGAGCGTCCTGTTCGACAGGCCGTATCCGCAGGCGCCCGTCAGTCCGCTCCTCTACGACGGCCATGTCGAGACCGTCGCCTTCGAGAAGCCCGACGGACGAAGTGCCGACCGCCGCCAGCATGTCAGGTTCTGGGCGCAGCCAACCTTCGGCGACGGGGTGTCGTTCCTCGGATCGGTGACATTCGATGCCGGGGTCGGCTTCAGCCATTACACGGGCGCCGTGACCCACATGATCGCGCCCGACGTCGATGCCGCTCGTAACGGTCTCGTCGCAGACCTCGACGCCACGGGTATGGTCACCGCAGTCCGCACCGTCACCGGGATCGGACCGGAGCAGGACGGGCGGAACGGCGAGGGCAGTCCGTACAGGACGGACGGCGATGCGCGCATCCTCGTCCTCGACGGCTCATAGGAAAGACGCCGCGGACCTCGGGCGGCGTCCCGTCAGGACTCGGCAAGGCCTTCGATCATTGCTTGGATTTCCGCTGCTGCGGCATCACGTGCCGCTTCGCTGCGCGAGCGCACTACGAGTTCGGTCGAGTACCGCTGCCCGTCGAACTTCGGATAGGAGCCGATCGCCGTCTCCGGGTGGCGCTTCTGGATTTCGGAAAGCGGGCCGCCGATATCGCCTTCGCCGAACGGGCAGGCGATCGCCGTGCTCAACATCACCGGGCCTGTCGGCAGGGTCGGCAGGATGTTGTCGAGCATCGCGGTGAAGATGCCGGGCACGCCCGCCATGACGAAGACGTTGCCGATGCGGAAGCCCGGCGCCTTCGACACTGGGTTGTCGATCAGCGACGCGCCGCGCGGCGTGCGGGTCATCCGACGGCGCGCATCGGTGAAGGGCAGGGACCGGCTTTCGTAATAGGCGGCAAGCAGTTGCATGGCCTCGGGATGAGGCTCGACCGGCAGACCGAAGGCGCGCCCGATCGCGTCGGCCGTGATGTCGTCATGCGTCGGTCCGATGCCGCCGGAAGTGAAGACGAAGTCGTAGCGCGTGCGCAGCGCGTCGAGCGCGGCCACGATCTCCTCCTCGACGTCCGGAACGATGCGCACTTCGCGAAGGTCGAGCCCGGCCAGCGTCAGGACGCTGGCGAGATGGGCGATGTTGCGGTCCTTGGTGCGGCCGGACAGGAGCTCGTCCCCGATCGCCAGCATCGCCGCCGTGTGAACCTTCTGCGCGTCCGTCATTCGCTCTCTCCGCCAAAGCCGATGGTTTGGGGCGGAACACGGCGGAAGGAAAGGGGGCGCCCGACGCGGCCGATCGGTAAACGGTGCGTCACGTCGCCGAGGCCTCGTATTCTTGTAACGCGAACGCTCTAAGTGCGACACACGGCGAGGCCCGGACGCCGCACGGAGTTTCCGGCAATGGACGAGGATGCGATGGCGAAGGTACTGGTTCTCTATTATTCGAGCTACGGCCACATCGAGACCATGGCGAAAGCCGTGGCCGAGGGCGCACGCGACGGCGGCGCCGAGGTGGACATCAAGCGTGTGCCCGAAACCGCGCCGGCCGAGGTGGTCGCCGCCGCGCATTTCAAAACGAACCACGACTTCCCCGAAGCCCAGCCGGACGAGCTTGCCCAGTATGATGCGATCATCGTCGGCGTTCCCACGCGCTACGGCAACATGGCCTCGCAGATGGCCTCGTTCTGGGACCGCACCGGCGGCCTTTGGGCGCAAGGCAAGCTGATCGGCAAGGTCGGTGGCGTGTTTTCGTCCTCGGCCACCCAGCACGGCGGCAACGAGGCGACGATCCTTTCGGTGCATAAGACGCTGCTGCACCATGGCCTGGTGATCGTCGGCCTGCCGTATTCCTTCCAGGGCCAGATGGCCTCCGACCAGATCGTCGGTGGCTCGCCCTACGGCGCGACCACGATCGCCAACGGCGACGGTTCGCGCCAGCCGAGCGCGATCGAGCTCGACGGCGCCCGCTTCCAGGGCCGTCACATCGCTCAGATCGCCGCCAAGCTCACGGCCTGACGCCAAGGTCTCCGGCTTCTCTCACACGAGAGGGGCCGGACTGTCGGCCAATGACGGCAGGTCAAGAAAAGGCGTTCGCCGATCCGACCTGTTCGCCGTCGGCGACCAGAGCGTCGCGCAGCCGAGAGAGCGCCAGATTGTCGCTCTGGAGGTGCTGAAGAAGGTCGGACGCGGTTTCGTCCTCCGAATCCAGCCAGGGATCGGACGGTATCGAGGCGGACAATGGAATGCGCTTGATGTCGGGCATAGATCGATCCCTTCTCGAGCTGCTGCCGTTCCTCCGTTAACCGCCCGAGAAGAACACGTCCCCGCGGGGAAGACAAACAAATCTTCGATCAGTCGCTGCGACACTTCAGCAGGCGTAAGTCGGCTTATCATCTGTCCGACAATCGTTCGACAGCCCGTGTTCCGCCGACGTTTATTTAGTCTGATGATTACGTCGAAGACACGATGCAAGCTGAACATTTGATCCGGCCGACATCGTGATGACCCATCGTGTTACGGGGTGCAGGCGGCGGGACTCGAACCCGCATGCCACTCGGACAACGGATTTTAAGTCCGTCGCGTATACCATTTCGCCACGCCTGCCATGGGCCCCGGTCGCTTCTAATGCGGCCAACGCGTCAGCGGAAGGGGCTTCCGACTTTACAAGTCGGCGATGTTGGCCCATGGAACGCGCACAGGAAACGCAAGGAAAAAGGGAGCGCGCGATGCCATTTGTTGCTTCGATCGGCGGAGCCTTTCTCCTCATTATCGGCGCCGGCGTCCTTTCGCTGACCGCCGCCCGATAAGCACGGTCAACGGGGGCACGTCCGGCGGAGACGATCCGGCGCCGATCCGGCGCATCGTCCCGATCCGACCGCCGGGGACATCGCCCCGAACCCTTTCGGCGCACCGGTCCCGTGTCGCGCTTTTTCTGAAGTATCCTGGATCATCCATGACCAACGTCGATTTTCGTACCGGCGTCGAGGCCGCCCTCGGCGCGCTGCGCGACCTGTTTCCCGAGACGCCGCTCCAGCTCAACGAGCACTTGTCGAACCGCTACGGCGCGCGCGTCTTCCTCAAGCGGGAAGATCTGACGCCCGTTCGCTCCTACAAGATTCGCGGCGCCTTCAACTTCATGCGCAAGCGCATCGAGGCGGGCGAGACCGCCGCGAGCTTCACCTGCGCGTCCGCCGGCAATCATGCGCAAGGCTTCGCCTTCGCCTGCAAGCACTTCGGGCTGAAGGGCCGGGTCTTCATGCCCGTCACCACGCCTCAGCAGAAGATCGCCAAGACGCGCATGTTCGGCGGTGACGCGATCGAGATCGAACTCGTCGGCGACATTTTCGACGAAAGCTATGCCGCCGCCCGCCGCTACGCCGAGGAGACGGGGGCCGCCATGGTGCCGCCCTTCGACCACCCGGATATCGTCGAGGGACAGGCGACGGTCGGGCTCGAGGTGATGCAGCAACTGGGCCATGAACATCCCGAGATGCTGATCCTGCCGGTCGGCGGCGGCGGTCTCGCGTCGGGCATGACGCGCGTCTTCGAGGGGTTGTCGAGCCCTGACATCCGCCTCGTCGAGCCGCTCGGCGCGCCGAGCCTTCGCACTAGCCTGATCGAGCGTCGGAGGGTTCGGCTTGAGCAGGTCGACGGATTCGTCGACGGCGCGGCGGTCGCCGAGATCGGCGCGTTGCCGTTCGAGATCCTCAGCCGCTTCACGCCCGAGCACGTGCTGCTGTGCCCGGAAGGGCGGCTCTGTCAGACGATGATCGAGATGCTGAACGTCGAGGGCATCGTGCTGGAGCCGGCCGGCGCGCTTGCCATCGATGCCTTGCGCGCGCTCGGAAGCGAAGTGCGCGGGAAGACTGTCGTCCTCGTCGTCTCCGGCGGCAACTTCGACTTCGAGCGCCTGCCTGACGTGAAGGAGCGGGCGCTGCGCTTCGAGGGGCTGAAGAAGTACTTCATCCTGCGCCTCGCTCAGCGCCCCGGCGCCCTGCGCGACTTTCTCGACCTCCTCGGGCCCGAGGACGACGTGGCGCGCTTCGAGTACCTCAAGAAGTCGGCCCGCGACTTCGGCTCGATCCTCCTCGGCATCGAGACCCGGCATGCCGGCAACTTCGACACGCTGCTGCAGCGCTTTGCCGAAGCCGGCATCCGCTATCAGGACATCACCGACAACCAGATCATGTCGGATCTCCTGATCTGATTGTCAGCTGCCGAGCGTCCGGCGGATCCAGTCGCTGATCTGCCGGGCGAGCGGTGCGGTGGTGGCGGGCGAGCGAATGTCGCCGGCGATCATGTGCTGCGTCGGATCGGTGCTGTCGGTCACCTCGATCACCTCGTGCGGCCCACCCCAGCGCGCGGCGACCTCGCGGGTTCCCTGCGGGTCAACCGTGGCGTCGTTCGGCGAGAACAGGAACAGCGCTGGTGTCTTGATCGTCGCCGGATCGATCCGACGCGCCACCTCCACGAGCCGAGCCATCGGCAAGAGAGCCGCCGAGGGATAGTTCGTGGTCCAGACGCCGTTCGCTCCGTTGCCCGAGCCGTAGGTCGCCGGGCCGAGATAGGGAAGGAGGTCGCGAGCGAACGGCAGCGTCAGGATGAAGGAGCGCCATTCGCGAAGCGCGAAGTTCGGCGAGATTTCGACGAGCGCGGCAAGCCCTTGCGAAAGATCGGGCCGGCTGGCGCCGATCGTCGCCAGCGTTCCGCCGTTGGACGTGCCGATCACCACCACCCGCTCGCCGATCGCCCGGCCGATCGCCATCGCTTCGGCGAAGTCGTCGATCCAGTCGCCGACCTCGGCCTGCTCCATCGCGGCGGCATCGCGTCCGTGTCCGGCAAGGCGCGTGTAGAAGAGATTGGCGCCAAGTTCCTTGGCGACAGCGTCGGCCAGCGGGCGCGTCTCGCCCTTCGAAGCCGAGAAGCCGTGAATGTAGACGATCGCGAGCGGTGTCTTGGCGCGAGAGGCCGGGTAGGCCCAGACGATCTCCTTCTCCGCCTGTGGGCGAAGGTTCGGCACGTTGGCCTCTTCGCCCGCAAGGTAGCGGGCGGAATCGCTGCCGATCACGGCCGGATCGAACGACGTCGTCAGTCGGACGGGTTCGCGCGGTCCGAAGACGAAGGCGAGCGCGAGGCCGACGAGAACGAGACCGACGAGCACCAGCACGACGCGTCCGAGAAGGCCGCGGCCGCGAGCCGCAGGGGCCGGTTGCGATGAAGGGGGAGCCGTGTCAGTCGTCGTCATGAGCGGCCGTCGTGACTTCGCGCGTGGAGACAGGGCGGAAGCCGAGCTTCCGGTAGAGCGGCAGGGCGGCGGGGTGATCGAGCGTGTTGGTCTCGACGGTCAGTGCGCTCGGCATTTCCTCGAAGCCCGCGACGATCGCCTGGCCGAGAAGGTGACGCGCGAGGCCCTGGCCGCGAAACTCTGGCATGATGCCGAAATGCACGAGGCGCGTCTCGCGGGGCGCGCGGCCTGCGTCGAGCTCGAACCAGCCCGCCGGCGCGCCGTCGCAGTAGAGGATGCGCATACGCACGTTCGGTGCATGGATCTCGCGCGCCAAGGCCTCGTCGCCGAGATTGCGCGACGTCCAATGATGCCCGCGACCGACCGCCGCATAGAGGAAGCGGTAGTAGGCCAGCGGGATCTGGCGAACCTTCAGGACCTCGTAGGCCCGGCCGTTGCGCGGCGCAGGCGTCGGGTGCTCGGGAGGCTGGTGCATCACGAGCTGAGTGACAGTGGTCCTCAGAATGCGCATGTAGGTCGGTTCAAGTCCTTGGGCTGGCTGGTCCGCCTTCCACAGGCGTGTCGGGGCGCGAGCCCCATTCGGTCCAGGAGCCGTCATAGAGCTTCACGTCGCTCTTGTGGAGCGAGGCGAGCGCGAAATTGATCGTCGCGGCCGTTACGCCCGATCCGCACGAGGTCACGATCGGCGCATCGACGTCGACGCCAGCCTCGGCAAACAGGCGCGAGAGTTCCTCCGGCGACTTCAGGCGGCCGTCAACGGACAGGTCAGAGGCGGGCAGGGAACGCGCGCCGGGCATGTGTCCGCCCCGCACGCCGGGCCTCGGCTCCGGCGCTTCGGCCGTGAAGCGGGCGGCGGGCCGGGCATCCGCGATCTGCCTGGAGCCATGCTCGACGACCGCGCGCATCTCGTCGAACGTCGCCACCGCCGATGCGTCGAACGTCGCTTCGAAGGTGGCCGGCTCGATCACTGGCTCCCCGGTCTCGACCGGGCGGCTCTCCGCGATCCATGCGGGAAAGCCGCCGTCGAGGATGCGCACGTCCTTTGCGCCGAATGTGCGGAACATCCACCAGACGCGCGGCGCACTGAAGAGGCCGAGGCCGTCATAGACGACGATCGTATCGGTGTGACGGATGCCGAGCGCCTCGGCAGCCTTCGCGAAACTCTCCGCCGAGGGAAGGGTGTGAGGAAGGTCGGACGACGGCGCGACCACCGCGTCCTGATCGAAGAAGACCGCGCCGGGAACGTGCTCGGCGAGAAACTCCGGATGCGCGAAGCGCTTCTGTGCCGGCAGGTACCAGGAGGCGTCGACGATCGACAGGCCGGGGTGGCCGATCTCGCGGGCGAGGTGTTCGGTGGAGATCAGGAACGGATTGCTGGTCATGACAGGACCTCGGCGATCGTAGGGGGTCAGACGGCCGGATGACCGAAGCGCAGGCGGAAGCGGCGATTCGTGCGCCCCTTCTTCTCGATTTTGGCGACGTAGATCTCGCCAATCTCCTGCGTTTCGCCGACATGGGTGCCGCCGCAGGGCTGGGAGTCGATCGAGCCGTCCTCGCCGATGACCACGACACGGACGCGCCCCGTTCCGCGCGGCGGCCGGACGTTGGCCGACTTCACGAGCCCCGGATTGGCGTCGAGCTCCTCGTCGGTGATCCAGCGCGTGAACACCTTGTGGTTCTCGTCCACGAGCTTGGCGAGCGCCTTCGTCACCTCGTCCTTGTCGGTGTCGGCCTCCGGCATGTCGAAGTCGAGCCGGCCCTCGTCCTCGCCGACGGCGGCGCCCGTGACGGGGAAAGGGCAGACGACGGTCAGGAGATGGAGCGCGGTGTGCATGCGCATCATCTTGTAGCGCCGGGCCCAGTCGACATGCAGGACCATCCTGTCCCCGACAGCCGGCCTGTCGCTGTCGCCGAGATGCAGGACGATCTGCGAGCGATCCTCGCCGTATCGCGTGTCGACGACCGGGACCTGTCGCCCGTCGGCCAGCTCGATCGAACCGGTATCGCCGGGCTGGCCGCCGCCCGCCGGATAGAAGTTGCAGCGGTCGACGACGATGCCGCGATCGCCTTCGTGCGCGACGACTGTAGCTTCCAGCGTCGAGAGGTAGGCGTCGTCGAGGTAGGCGGCCTCGGTGCGCGCCATGATCAGACCGCCTCGTAGGGAACGGAGATGGTAGGCTTGCGCTCCAGCCATGCCGGCACGGGGAGGCTCTTCTCGCGCAGGAAGTCCGGGTTGAAGAGCTTGGACTGGTAGCGATTGCCGTAGTCGCAGAGGATGGTCACGATCGTATGGCCAGGTCCCATCTCCCGCGCCATGCGAATGGCGCCGGCGATGTTCACGCCGGACGATCCCCCGAGGCAGAGACCTTCGTCGCCGATCAGGTCGAAGACGATTGGCAGGGCTTCCTCGTCGGGAATCTGGTAGGCGAAGTCCGGCGTGAAGCCCTCGAGGTTCGCGGTGATGCGGCCCTGGCCGATGCCCTCGGTGATGGAGCTTCCCTCGGAAGCGAAGGTGCCGGACGTGTAGAAGCTGTGCAGCGCCGCGCCCATCGGGTCCGCGATACCGATCTTGATGTGGCCGGATCGGCGCTTCAGGCCCATCGCCGTACCGGCTAGCGTTCCGCCCGTACCGACTGCGCAGATGAAGCCGTCGACTTGGCCGTCGGTCTGGTGCCAGATCTCTTCGGCGGTGGTGACGACGTGCCCGTCGCGGTTGGCCGTGTTGTCGAACTGGTTGGCCCAAATCGCGCCGCCGGGAACGCTCGATGCCAGCTGTTCGGCAAGTCGCCCGGACAGCTTCACGTAGTTGTTCGGGTTCTTGTAGGGGACCGCCGGAACCTCGATCAGCTCGGCGCACCAGAGACGCAGCGCGTCCTTCTTTTCCTGGCTCTGGGTTTCCGGAATCACGATCACTGTCTTGTAGCCGAGCGCATCGGCCACCATCGCCAGCCCGATGCCGGTGTTGCCTGCGGTGCCCTCGACGATCGTTCCGCCTGGCTGCAGCAGGCCCTTGGCCTCCGCGTCGCGGATGATGAAGAGCGCCGCGCGGTCCTTCACCGACTGGCCCGGGTTCATGAACTCGGCCTTGCCGTAGATCTCGCAGCCCGTCAGCTCCGAAGCCTTGGCGAGGCGGATCAGCGGCGTGTTGCCGATGGCGTCGATGACGGAGTTATATCGGGGCATGATGTCCTGGCGACCGGATTCGTTTCGCAGGACGGTAAGGTGCGGCGCGGAGCGAGACAAGGAAGGGCTTGCTGCCGGAAAGCCATCCCGCGGAACGCGGTTTCCGATCAGAACCGGTGGATCGTCACGCGCGGCCCGCTGGCGTCATGGCGCGAAGGTCTCTCCCCACCGCTGCCGTGCGGTGCGAGCCCGAGCGAAGCGCTTCCGCAAGTCGGACGAGATCGTCTCCCGCAGGCACCCATCCGCATGGGCAGGCGGCGGGGCCGCGATGCGCCGAGGCGACGTCCTGGTAGAGGGCGCCGAGCGCCCGCGCGATGTGTTCCAGCGCCTTTAGCGGCGGCGTCCGGCCGTCGCGCATCGCGAGTTCGAACAGCCGCGCCAGACTTTGCGCCGTTTCGACGGACCGGCCCGCAGGATCGCTGCTCATGCACGAGGCTCCCCGGCTTCGACGCTGCTCAGGAGATCGACGACGCGGCGCGTGCGGCCATCGAGCTCCGCATAGGCCTCGAACTCATCCATTTCGCCATGCCGCAGGCGACGGAGCGCCTCGCGGAGTTCGGCCGCCGACACACGGCTGCGAACCATTTCATGGACCACCACGGCGCTGACCGGACCGAGAACGGCCAGCACTTCGACCGGTGTGACGACACTCATCCTCGACTCCCGCAATCTCGAACCGCAACGGTCGTATCACGTGAGAAAAGCTGCGCAAGTCACTGACGAAAGATGATAATTAGTCCAATTCCAGACTGCGTTCGCGAAGTGCCTCAGACGAGAGCCGCGCGTGCCGCCTCGACGATGCGGTCCTGCGTCGCCTCATCGAGATAGGCGTGCATCGGCAGGCTGACGACCTCGGTGCAGAGCTGATCCGTCACCGGCAGGCCGTTTCCGCCGACCGGCCAATGCCTGTAGGCGGTCTGCCGATGGAGCGGCTTTCCGTAATAGATTACGCTGGGAACGCCGGCTTCCTTCAACGACGACATGAAGGCGTCGCGGCGTCCGCCCGGCACACGGACCGTATACTGCGCCCAGGTCGAGACGATGTTCGGGGCAATGGTCTGCGGCGCGACGATGCCGTCCAGCATCTCCGAGTAGCGCGCGGCGATGCGCATGCGCGCTTCGATCTCTTCCGGGAAGAGCGCGAGTTTCTCGATCAGCACCGCGGCCTGGAACGTGTCGAGCCGGCCGGTCAGGCCGAGGCGCACGTTGTCGTACTTGTCGCTGCCGCTGCCGTGGACGCGGATGGATCGCAGGACGTCGGCGAGACCCACATCGTCCGTCTGGATCGCGCCGCCGTCGCCGTAGCAGCCGAGCGGCTTGGCCGGGTAGAAGCTCGTCGCGACGACGTCGGCCCAGGCGCCCGCCATCCGTCCGTCCAGCGTCGAGCCGAAGCCCTGGGCGGCGTCCGAGATGAGCTTGAGGCCGAACTCGTCGGCCACGGCGCGAATGGCCGGGTAGTCGGCGATCTGGCCGAAGAGATCGACGGCGATGATGGCGCGCGGCGTGAGGTCGCCCTTGGCTAGGGTCTCTTCGATCGTGCGGCGCAGGTGCGCCGGGTCCAAGTTGAACGTGTCCGGCAGCACCTCGACGAAGACGGGGGCGGCGCCGGCGAGGCCGACCACCTCGGCGGTCGCCGCGAAGGTAAAGCTCGGTACGAAGACCGCGTCGCCCGGGCCGATGTTCCAGGCCATCAGCGGCATCAGAAGCGCGTCGGTGCCGGAGGCGCAGGAAATGGTGTGCGCCATGCCGCCGAAGTCGGAAAGCTGCGCCTCCAACTCCATGACGTCCGGGCCCATGATGAAGGAGCCCTGGTCCATGATGCGCGAGAAGCGGGCCTCGATCCGGTCGCGAATACGGTCACGCTGGGTGGCGAGGTCGATGAAGGAGATGGCCTGGTTCATGGGGGATCCTGCGGTTCGCGCTCCCGGCGTCGCATCGCTAGATTGGCGAGCGGCCCGTCGCGGTGGGGAAAGACGTGAATTGCAGGGCTACCCGTTCGCGCGGGCAAATCAAGCGCCTTGCAGGGGTGAGGCATCACGTTTGGTGCGTCCGGTGGGCGCAGCGTGATGGAAACGGCGTATCCTCAGCGGAGGAGACCTCGGTAGAGGGCCTGCATTTCCTCACGCACGTCCGCCTCGGTGAACCCGTTGCGCACGCGCACCGCGGCCGAAGCGCCCATCCGCTCGACGAGGGTTCGATCCGCCGCGAGCTTGCCGATGGCGGTCGCCAGCGCGCCGGCGTCATCGACCGGCACGACGAAGCCGTCGATGCCGTCGCGCACGAAGCTGCGGCAGCCGGGAACGTCGGTGGTCAGCGCCGCCCGCCCACGGGCGGCGGATTCCAGAAGCGTGCGCGGCAGGCCCTCGCCACCGCGCGACGGCAGGCAGGCGGCATGATGCTCGCGCCAGACCGCGGCAGGCGACGTCGTCGGCCCATGCCAGATGATGCCCGGACGGTTCGACCACTCCTGCAGCGTTGCCAGCGGGATGGCCTTCGGGTTCGAGGCATCCGGTGCGCCGTAGAGCGAGAGCGTGACATCCGCCCCCGCTCTGCGGGCGCGCTCGACGGCCTCCACCGCAATGTCGACGCCCTTCGACCACAGCATGCGCGACACCACGGCGAGGCGGAGCGTGTCGCCCGATGGCAGCGCGGTCGCGGGATAGGCTTCAGGGTCGATACCCGCGCCTCCGAGAATCGTCACGTCGTCGGCCGCCGGATCGAGCCCGAGGAGGCGTGGGTCGTCCTCGTTCTCGAACACGAACCGGGTGCGGTCCGAGGCGAGGCCGCCGCGGATGATCCGGCGGAGTGCCCAGCGCGCGCTACGGCCCGTGCGGTCGGTCTTGGCGCCGAGAAAGCCGAGACCGGTCAGTGCGAACACGCGGCGGCGAATGCCGGCGAGACGACAGGCGGCACCGCCGACGAGAATGGGCTTCAGCGAAATGCAGTGCGCGATGTCCGGCTTCTCCTCGCGCAGGATGCGGGCGAGACGCAGCACCGTCGCGCCTGCCGCCAGCGGGTTGAGGCTGCGTCGCTCGGCCTCGAGCGATCGCACCCGCGCGCCCGTCGCCTCGATCGCGGCGGCATGGGCACGGACTCGTGCGATCACCACGACATCGAGCCCCATCGCGACCGCCGCCCGGGCCATCGGCAGGAAGTGCGATGCGAAGAACCAGTCCTCGGTGACAATGAATGCGAGCTTGGCCAAGGGGCGTCCGGTGCGGTGGTCGACGTCGCTGACCGGTTAGCCGCGGTTGCGGCGAATGGAAAGACCTGGGGAACGGCGCTACCTTCCGCCGAACGGCAAAGGGCATGATCCGCATGACGCTCGAAGACGGTCTCGTTCTCCTCGGTTTCGTGGCGCTGTCCGGACTGGTCGCCACGAGCGGCATCCTGTTCAAGCCGGGTCCATGGTACGTCGGCCTGCGCAAACCCGGTTGGACGCCGCCGAACCTCGCGTTCCCGATTGTCTGGTCGATCCTCTATCTGCTCATCGCCGTCTCCGGCTGGCTGGTCTGGCGGGCTGCCGGATGGCCGGCGGGCGCCTTCACGCTGTTCGGCATCCAGATGGTCCTGAACTTCCTGTGGTCGTGGCTCTTCTTCGGATTGCGCAAGCCGCTCTGGGCCCTCGCCGATATCGGGCTTCTTGTTTTGGCGGTCGCGGCCACCGCGTTCGCCTTCGCGCCCTACAGCCGAACGGCCGCAGGGCTTCTCCTGCCGTATCTCGCCTGGGTCTGCGTCGCCTTCGGTTTGAACTTCTCGGTCTGGCGCCTCAACCGCGATCGCGGCGTGTTCGCCTGAACGCAAACTTGTCTGCGTATTTCCATCGAGCGGCTTGACCCCGATCCTGCGCCCGGCGCAAAGCCGCGGCGACACGAGCGTTTCGCCGGGAGAGAGACCATGACCTTCGCCATCTATCCGAGCCTCAAGGGGCGCACGGCCTTCATCACCGGCGGCGCGTCCGGCATCGGTGCCGACATGGTGCGCGCCTTTGCCGAGCAGGGCACGCGGATCGGTTTCGTCGACATCGACGCGGAGCGGGGTTCGGCGCTGGCGGCCGAACTCGGATCCGACGTCGCTTTCGAGCCGTGCGACCTGCGCGACATTGAGGCGCTGAAGGCGGCCTTCGGGCGGCTGAAGGAGCGGGTCGGCGCCGCCAACATCCTCGTCAACAACGCCGCGCGCGACGACCGGCACGGCTGGGAGACGGTGACGCCGGACTACTATGATGAGCGGATCGCGGCCAACCTGCGCCATGCCTTCTTCGCGACGCAGACCGTCGCGCCGGACATGATCGCGGCCAAGAGCGGCTCGATCATCAATTTCGGCTCGAACTCCTGGATGCAGGCGAGCGGCGGCATGCCGGTCTATACGACGGCCAAGTCGGGCGTTCACGGCATGACGCGCTCCTTCGCACGCGACCTCGGCCCGCACGGGATTCGCGTCAACACGGTCGTGCCGGGCTGGATCATGACCGAGCGGCAGAAGCAGCTCTGGGTCACCGAGGAAA
Source organism: Aureimonas phyllosphaerae (assembly GCF_900113065.1). GTDB lineage: Bacteria > Pseudomonadota > Alphaproteobacteria > Rhizobiales > Rhizobiaceae > Aureimonas > Aureimonas phyllosphaerae. Next base: position 41,412 of record NZ_FOOA01000001.1, on the reverse strand, counting down.
GCCTCAACGCCCAGCTCGAGCGCCAGTGCCTGCCGGTGCCGGTGGAGCCGGTCTATGTGGCGCGCATGGTGCTGTTCCTCGCCTCAGACGACGCCGCAATGTGCACGGCCAACAACTTCATGGTGGAGGGTGGCGCGCTCTGATCGCACCTCCCTTGTAGCCTGCCGCGACGGCCGCCCTTGGGGCGGCCGTTTTCGTTTCAGCGCCGACGCAAGGCTGGCGCGTGCTGCAGGAGTTAACCCTCGGTTAAGCCTGAGGCGCTTAGATCGGCTGGCAACGAAACGTTAATGAAGATGACCGAAGCCTTACCCACACGCAAAGCGGTCCGCCTTCGCGGCCGGTCCTTCCTGGCCCTGGTGCTGTCGCCCGAGCTTCCCTTCGGCGAATGGCTGACCCAGCTGGACGACCTCGCGCGCCGCTCGACCGGCTTCTTCCTCGGCCGGCCGATCGTGCTGGACGTGGCGGGTCTGCCGATCACGCGCGAGCAGCTCACCGACCTTCTGGCCGAGCTCACCAAGCGCAACGTGCGGGTGATGGGCATCGAGGGCGCGCTGCCCTCCATTCTTTCGCCCGGCATGCCGCCGGAGATGAAGGGCGGCCGCAACGCCGCCGATATCGAGGCGCCGGAGACGCCGGAAGGCGGCGCGGCGGCCAAGGAAGCGAAGCCGACCCCTGCGGGCGCCGACGCGCCGAAGACGCCCGAACCGGTGCGCGCGACGCATGTCGCGACGACGCCCTCGCTCTTGATCGATGAGCCGGTCCGTTCCGGCCAGTCGATCATCTTCCCCGAAGGCGACGTGACCGTGCTCGGCTCCGTCTCCTCGGGCGCCGAAGTGATCGCCGGCGGCTCGATCCACGTCTACGGCGCGCTGCGCGGCCGGGCGCTGGCGGGTTCGGCCGGAAACGCCAATGCGCGCATCTTCTGCCGCAAGCTGGAAGCGGAACTCATCGCGATCGACGGTCTCTACAAGACCGCCGAGGACATCGACCCCAAGATGCGTGGTCAGGCGGTTCACGTCTGGCTCGACGATACCGTGCTGAGGACGGTCGCCCTCGCGAACTGATCGCCATGACGGCGACGGCAGGACGACCGGATAGACAACCATGAAGAGGACGGGCCCCAATGGCTGAAGTGATGGTGGTGACATCGGGCAAGGGAGGCGTCGGAAAGACGACCTCGACAGCCGCGCTCGGCGCCGCGCTGGCACAGAACGGCCAGAAGGTGGTGGTCGTCGATTTCGACGTCGGCCTGCGCAACCTCGACCTCGTGATGGGCGCCGAGCGCCGCGTTGTCTACGATCTGATCAACGTCGTCCAGGGCGACGCCAATCTCAACCAGGCGCTGATCCGCGACAAGCGCGTCGATTCGCTCTGCCTGCTGCCGGCCTCGCAGACCCGCGACAAGGACAACCTGACCCAGGACGGCGTCGATCGTGTGATGGATCAGCTCCGGTCGATGTTCGACTGGGTGATCTGCGACAGCCCGGCCGGCATCGAGCGCGGCGCGACGCTGGCGATGCGCCACGCGAACGTCGCCGTGGTCGTCACCAACCCGGAAGTCTCGTCGGTGCGCGATTCCGATCGCATCATCGGCCTCCTCGACTCCAAGACGCTGCGCGCCGAGAGCGGCGGCCGCATCGACAAGCATCTGCTTCTCACCCGCTACGACACGGCCCGCGCCGAGCGCGGCGACATGCTGAAGGTCGACGACGTCCTCGAGATCCTGTCGATCCCGCTTCTCGGCATCGTGCCGGAGAGCCCGGAAGTCCTGCGCGCCTCGAACCTCGGCACACCGGTCACGCTCTCGGATGCCGCGAGCGCCCCGGCCCGCGCCTACATGGACGCCGCCAAGCGTCTGATGGGTCAGACCATTCCGATGAACGTGCCCTCCGACAAGAAGGGTCTCTTCGGCAAGTTCTTCAACCGGAGGGCCGCATGAGCCTGTTCGGTTTCTTCCAGAAGCGATCGACCACGACGGCGCCCGCCGCGCGTGAGCGGTTGCAGGTCCTTCTGGCGCACGAGCGCGCCGAGATCGGCCAGAACGACCTCGTCGCCGTGCTGCGCGAGGAGATCCTTGCTGTGATCGCCAAGCATATGCCGGTCAACCGCGACAAGGTGAAGGTGAAGATGGACCGGGGCGAGCAAATCTCGACCCTCGAAGTCGACATCGAGCTGCCGCAGCTCGCGACAGCCGCCACGCACTGATCGACCGGCGGCATCACGCCGCCGGCCGACCTCCGCCATCGCGAAAAAGGAGATAGCGATGAACCGAGCCGAACTCCTCGTCCGCCTGCAGCGCGTGCAGCAGCTGCCGCAGATGCAGGGACGCAACATCCGCAGCATTGCGGCCGTGCTCTCGACCGAGGCACTGCTCAAGCATGTCGAGGTCTGCGAAGCGCAGGCCGAGAAGGCGGCGATCCGCCAGTGACGAAAAGGGCCCGGCAGCGACGCTGTCGGGCCCTTTCTTTTACGAGGCAACGCCTTGGCGGCGTTACTTCATCAGGTTCTTCGAGCGGAGATAGGCTTCGGCCACCGCCTTCGCCGGTTCGCCGCCGACCTGGACGCGTCCGTTGAGTTCCTGCAGCGTCACGAGGTCGAGACCCTCGAACACGGGCTTCAGGAGGTCGGCGATCTGCGGATTGGCCTTCAGCACGTCCTCGCGCACGATCGGCGCCGGCTGGTAGACCGGCTGGACGCTCTTGTCGTCTTCCAGAACGACGAGGCCGGACGGGGCGATGCCGCCATCGGTGCCGTAGACCATCGCGACGTTGACGCCGTTGGTCCCTTGCGCCGCCGCGGCGATTGTGGCCGCCGTGTCGCCGCCGGACAGCGTCAGCAGCTGGTCCGGCTTTAGCTGGAAGCCGTAGGCGGTCTGAAACGAGGGCAGCGCCGACGCCGAATTGACGAACTCGGCCGAGGCCGCGAGCTTGGCCGCACCGCCGCCCGCAATCCATTTGCCGAAGTCCGACAGAGTGACGAGCTTGTTCTCGTCCGCCACGTCCTTTCGCGCCGCCATGCCCCAGGTGTTGTTCGCGGGCGAGGGCGTCAGCCAGACGATCTTGTTGGCGTCGTAGTCGAGCTTCTTGGCTTCTTCGTAAGCCTTCGCCGCGTCCTTCCAGAGCGCGTCGTCGGCCTTGTTGAAGAAGAAGGCCGCGTTCCCGGTGTATTCCGGATAGATGTCGATCTCGCCGGCTGTGATCGCGTTGCGCACGACCGGCGTTCCGCCGAGCTGGATACGGTCCGTCGTCTCAATGCCGGCGTTCTGGAGCACCAGAAGGATCATGTTGCCGAGGACGCCGCCTTCGGTGTCGATCTTCGAGGACACGACGACCGGCGCGGCAAGTGCCGTCTGCGACAGCAACACTGCCGCCGTCAGGGCGAGCGCAAAAGACTTCAGACGCATGACCGTTACATTCCCCTCGCGCTTCGCGCCGGGGATCGGCTGCGCGCCCTTCGGATTCTGTCGCCGAAGCGGGCGTTCTCAAGGGGCGAGGCGCAAGGAAGTTCCCATGCGACGACAGGGTGCGCCGCTTTGCCGCCTCAAAATCTTAACAGACTCGGAACCGAACCCTGATCCGCGGATTCCGCGAACTGGACAAAGGAAGGGTGGGACACATGAGCACGACCGATATCATCGAGGCCTACGAGGCCGGTCTGATCACGCGTAACGAGGCGATCGAGCAGGGGCTCGTCGACGATCTGAACCAGCTCTACAAGCGCGACGCCCAGCCCGCCGGATGGTCGCCCCGCGACCGTCAGGCGACGGCGCGGATCCACGCGGGTCGCTGACCCCGGCCGCTGTCCAAGCCGACCGGCACGCCGTATGAAGCTCTCGCAGAACCGAACGATTCGGAGAGTTTCATGAGCATTCGTCGCATCGAGCCCGGCCGTCGCATGAGCGCCGCCGTGGTCCACGGCAACACGGTCTACCTCGCCGGTCAGGTCGGCAATCCCGGCGAGGACGTCTCCAAGCAGACCGAGACCGTGCTCGCCGAGATCGACCGCCTGCTGGCCGAGGCTGGTTCGGACAAGTCGAAGATCCTGCAGGCGACCATCTGGCTCGCCGACATGAAGGACTTCGCCGCCATGAACGCCGTGTGGGACGCGTGGGTCGATCCTGCCAATCCCCCGGCGCGCGCGACGGGCGAGTCGGCTCTGGCCGCACCGGAATACCGCGTCGAGATCATTGTCGTCGCGGCGATCTGATCCTGCAGGGCGGAGGCTTCGGGCCTCCGCCTTGCTTCGTCCTTACGAGATCAGGCCGTACTGGTGCGCCTTGTTGCGCAGAAACGGAAGGCCTTCGCCCAGCACGATCTCGCGCGCGGGCGCCACGGGCCGCCACACCGACAGCGCGGCGGCGAGCGCCGGCGGAACGGTGATGAAGCTTTCCATCGCCATGCCGCCCTTGAAGCCGATGGCCGCGAGGGCGCCGAAGACCTCGTCCCAGGCTACGGTGTCGGCACCCGGCGTGCCGCGGTCGCTGGCCGACAGGTGGATGTATTTCAGGTGCTCGCGCGCGGTCAGGATGCCGTTCGCGATGCCCTTCTCCTCGATGTTCATGTGATACGTGTCGAGGTGGACGAAGAGGTTGGGCGCGCCCACCCGCTCCACCATGTCCACCGCCTGCCGCGCGGTGTTGAGGATGTGGTTCTCGTAGCGGTTCACGGCCTCGAGGCCGTAGAGCATGCCGAGATCGTTGGCGTAGTTCGCCGCCTTCTCGACGATGCGTGCGGTCGCGTCGATTTCGTCCTGCGTCGGCGGGAAGCCCGTGCGCTGTCCGATGCCGCCATAGACGACGCCGCTCAGCGCCTTGGCGCCGATCGCCTTCGACTGGTCGAGCGCGATCTTCAGGTACTCCCAGGCGCCCTCGGGATTGTTGGTCGGCAGGCGGTCGAGCGGCATGCCCAGCGAGCAGACGCAGTCGACCTCGTGCCGCTCGAGAAGCGCGCGCGTGTGCGCGGCATCGATGACGCGCGGGTCGGGAATGGTGATCTCGAGGAAGTCGATCCCGTACTTCACCGCTTCCGGGATCGCGAACTCCGCCGCCGCGTGGTCCCACTCCATCGACCACATGGCCGTGTGGACGCCAAATCCCTGTACGCTCATCGCTGAAATCCTCCTCGTCGACGATCGCTTCGTATCGCACGGACGAGGAGGCGGAAGAACGCGTGATTTGGCAGGAGCCTGCGCTTTTTTGGCCGCCGTCAGTACGCGCCCTTGGGGTTGAGAAGGCTGTAGGGCGTGGCGAACAAGATGTAGAGGTCGAGGAGCAGCGACCAGTTCTCGATGTAGAAGAGATCGTGTTCGAAGCGCTTCTGCAGCTTCACGTCGTCGTCGATCTCGCCCCGCCATCCCTTCAGCTGCGCGTAGCCGGTAATGCCGGGCTTCACCTTGTGGCGACCAAAGTAGCCGTCGACGATCTCGGTGAAGGTGACCTGCGTGCTGGATTGGGCATGCACGGCATGCGGGCGCGGGCCGACCAGCGACAGATTGCCGATCAGGACGTTGAAGAGCTGCGGCAGTTCGTCGATCGACGAGCGGCGGATGAAGCGGCCGACGCGGGTGACACGCGGGTCTCCCTTGGTCACCAGCTTGCGCGCGGTCGGATCGGCCATGTCGTGCCGCAGCGAGCGGAACTTCCAGACGAGGATTTCCTCGTTGTTGAAGCCGTGCCGCTTCTGCCGGAAGAAGACGGGGCCGGGCGTGTCGAGCTTGATGGCGATGGCTGTGACGACCATGATCGGCGCGACCGCGATCAGAGCGGCAATGCCGAAGACGAGATCGAAGCCGCGCTTGGCGACCTGGTTCCAGTCGGCGATCGGACGATCCATCACGTCCAGCATCGGCACGTCGCCCATGTAGGAATAGGAGCGCGAGCGGAAGCGCAGGTTCTGCGACAGCGCCGAGATCCGGATGTCGAGAGGCAGGACCCAGAGCGACTTGAGGATCGTCAGGATGCGCTTCTCGGCCGACAGCGGCAGGGTGACGACCAGCATGTCGATCTTGGCGATGCGCGCGAACTCGGTGAGCTCGGCGATCGTGCCGAGCTTCGGATAGCCCGCGACGAGCGGTGGCGAACGGTCGCCGTCGCGGTCGTCGAAGATGCCGCAGATGCGGATATCGCTGTCAGGGACGGCGTCGAGCTGCCGGATGAACTGCTCGGCCGCGCCGCCGCCGCCGACGAGTACCACGCGGCGCTCCAGCCGACCCGTGCGGCTCCAGTGCCGGATGCGGCGGGCCAGAATGCGCCGTCCGAGCGTCAGCGCGCCGATCGAAACTGCGGCGTAGGTCAGGAGGCAGGCGCCGAGCGGCGCGTCGAGGCTGCCGGTCCAGGCTGCGCAGGGAACCGTCGCGGCGATCCCGGCCACCATCGCGAGCGCGACGCGCACCGGCTGGCGTCGCTGCGATCGAAGCTGCGAGGGTTCGTAGCCGTGGAGAAGCGCGAGCGTCGCGATCGCCAGCCCGGAGAGAGGCAGTGCGAGGGGGGCGTCTGCAAGACGGCCGTAGGCGGAAAATATTGTGATCGCGATGATCAGCAGCACCGCGAACTCGCCAAGGCCGAACAGGCCGGAGAGGAGTCGCGGCGACAGGACGTTCTTGTTGAACTGCTCGGCGATGCGTCGAGCATGCGGATTAAGAACGCTTACCTCGACGAGGCGCGGCGGGTGATCGGGTTGAAACGTTCGAATCGCTTCACGCGCGAAAAGAGCCTGTTCGCTCCGCTTCAAAGCCATGATCGAGAGTCCCCGTCGTATGGCGCGATCCTGGATCGTGCTCGACTGGCACACTCTCATCGATAGGCTAATGAAGGCTCACAACAATAGACATCATTCGAAGGAGTTGGCGAATTCTTGGCCGGCTGACTAGAACAGACGCTCTCGGATCGTCACCGTATCGCCTGGCAGCACGGGGTCGGACAGGACGACGCGACCCGTGATCACCTGGCCGTTGACCTGACGCGTGATGTCGACGGTGCGCTTTTCGGCCCGCGGCGAGAAGCCGCCGGCGATCGCCACCGCGTTCTGAACCGTCATGCCTGGAACGTAGGAATACTGCCCACCCGTCGCGACCTCGCCCATGACGAAGAACGGACGATACTGCTCGACCTGCACCGAGACGTCGGGATCGCGCAGGAAGCCGTTGCGCAGGGCCGCCGTGATGGCGCTGCGCACCTCGTCGGGTGTCTTTCCGCGCGCCGGCACGGAGCCGATCAGCGGAAGCGACAGGTAGCCGGCCTTGTCGACGGCATAGATCGCGCTGAGGCTGTCCTGCTCGAAAACGGTGACGCGCAGGCGATCGCCCGCGTCCAGGCGATATTCCTGATTCAACGCGGCATGAAAGGCTTCCGGCGGTGGAGGGGTCGTCACGCAGCCGCCCAGAAGGCTGGCCGATAGCGCCACGAGGGCTGCGCGTGCGACTCGCATGGTGGTCTCCGGGAGCGTGGCGGGCGGGGAGGCCGACGCCTCGTTTCAGGCTCAAACCTATGAGCAACGTGGTTAATTAACCGTAAAAACGATGCTGCATTGCTTGGAGAAGCGGTGACCTTATCCTGTGGACGTAGCGGAAGGCCGACCAAGAGGAGTCGTTCTGGACCGAAGGGGAAGCCGAATGGCCAGTGCGGACGAGCGGATCGATGAGGAGCGAGGCATCGCCCACGCCCTTTGGTCGAACCGCAACCGTATCCTGGCTTCGACCGCTGCGCTGGGCTTTGCGGCGTTCGCGGCTGGATCGCTCGTGCCGCCGGTCCAGCAGGCCACGGTGCGCCTGTCCGCCCCCCCGGAAGTGTCGGCGCGCTGGGATGATGCCACGTTGCAGCGCGTTGTCTCCGAAGCGCCGCGTCGACCGGAGCCGTCTCGATCGGCGGTCCTGTCGGCGTGGCTTGAACTGCTGAATCAGACCGAGGGCGACCGTGCTGAAACGGGTGCTGAACGTCGGCCGGACGGGTCGGTCGAGGTCTGGGCGCGGGACCGGCAGGCGGAGATCGCGCGAGCGCACGCCGAGGCGCTGGCGGAGCAGTTGATCGCCGACCTCGACCCGGTCGTTGCCGATGTCTCGACGCCTGCGGGAAAGCCGGTTCCGCTGCCGGCCCCGCCGCCGGAGACGTCGCAGCGGAATGGTGCGATCGAAGCCTTGGACGCGTCCATCGCGTCGGCGCGCGCGACCCTGGCCAGTGCCGAAGACCGCCAGGCTGCGCTGCCGCCTCCGCGGCCGTCCGATCAGGCGAAGACGTCGAGCCGTTCGTCGCAGGATGCGGCCAACCGCAACGCGCTGAGTCTTCGCCGGGACCTCGAAGGACTGGTGCGCTTCGCACGCTCGTTGCCCTCGGCGGCCCCGAGCGACGCGCCTGCCAGCCTTCGTGAAAGCGAGGAGTGGCGGACCTGGCGCAACGCGCGCGTGCAGCGCGACACGGTCGCCACCCAGATCACGGAGCTCTCGCGCACGCTTCTCGACGGGCATCCGCGCATGGCGACGTTGCGCCTTCGCCTCGACGATCTGAATTCCGAACTCGACGAGGCGCGTGATCGACTGGCGACGGCGATCCAGCGGAGAATCGGCGGGCTTCGCCGAAATCTGGTGAACACCGAGCAGGCGATTGCGCAAGACGCGGCTGCCTCGAAGGCAGACCAACAGGCGACTGCCGCGCGTGCCGAGGTCGAAGCCGAGGTCGCGGCCGCCCGGCAGACGCTCGACGCCTTATTGTCGGCGCGCGCCGCCGCGGTCGCCGCCACTCCCGTCGCGCCGACACCGGAGCCTGTCGTCCCGCCCGTGGTGAACCAGCCTGCGGTACCTCAGCAAAAGCCGGCTGTTTCGATGGACGTGACAGTCCGGGAGCTTCGACCGAACATCTGGCCCATCGTCGCCGGGTCGGCAGCATTCGGCTTCATCGCCGCCTCGCTTCTTGCCATCTTCGCGTCCCCTCGCGGCGTCTTCGCTCCGGCGGCTTTCCCGCAGAACGCGCCGGCCCGCACACGGCGGGGTGCTACGGCCTCCGCCGGGAGCGCTGCGATCCCGCACCCGCAAGCGCTGGGGATCGACATCACGCCGGCCGACGAATTGATCGCCGGGATTCTCGCCAGCGAAGTCAGCCGCGTGGTGATCGTTCCGGTCGCGGAAGACGAGCGGCCGGTTGCCGTCGAGATCGTGCGCCGGCTCTCGCTCCGCGGATCGCAGGCAGCGCTTCTCGACCTCAGCGAACGACAGCTCGCGGCCCGGGCGATGGGTGTAGAGGACGGCTCGCTCGGCGTTTCCGACATGATCGCCGGGGAGGCGACGTTCGCCGAGATTGCCCGCCGGGACGTCCCCACGCAGGCCGAGGTCTTCGGTCGCGGTCAGGCGGTGATCGGGGAGGCGGCATTCCTCGCGATGGAACGACGCAACGTTCTCGACTTCATCGAGCGAAACTTCGAGGTGCTGCTCGTCGTCTGCGGCGGCGTCGCGCCGGAGACTGTGAAGTCCCTGCTGACGCCGGATGCGGCCTTGGTGGTCACGGTCGACGGTGAGGACGAAGCGATCGTCACGGCCGGGATCAGGCGCCTGCGCGAAGCCGGATTGTCCGACATGATCCTTGCCAACGGGCGGCAGTTCGCCCTCTGAGCGACGATGAGCTTAAGCCTTCGGCTCCCGCTGCATCCAACTGATGACGAACATCGCGGGGACGATCCAGAACAGGCCGGTGATCAGGAAGTACAGGAGATGCACCCAGCCCGGTGCATCGGCGAGGCGCAGCGAGGCAAACGCGGTGGCGACGACGGCGTAGATCACGACGAGCGCCAGTAGAATAACGACGCCGATGAGCTTCTTCAGACGGACGGGCATGCGGGTCTCGCTCGGGATGGTTCGCCGGTGTCCTCGCAAGTTCCGGCGGCAGCGGCAAGCGGGTAGGACAATATGATCCTTGCCATTGCGCTCGCTTCGTAACACATCACGTCGCAAGAAGCTCGGCGCCGACGCTCGGATCGGTGCGCGTCGCCGAGCCGTCATTCCAGAAGGGACGGTTCCGCGCCGTGGCGCCGGAGGCCGTCAGCGAGTTCCATGACGACCCTGACCGACGCAACCTTCGTTCCGCCCCGCATCGCCGACAATCGGCGCCTGATCCGCATCTGGCTCTATGTCATCGCCGCCATGGTCATGGCGCTGGTCGTGGTCGGCGGGGCGACGCGGCTGACGGAATCGGGGCTTTCCATCACCGAATGGAAGCCGATCCACGGTGTGGTGCCGCCGCTGTCGGACACGGAATGGCAGGAGGAGTTCGACCTCTACCGTCAGATCCCGCAGTACCAGCAGATCAACCGCGGCATGGCGCTGTCGGAGTTCAAGGTGATCTACTGGTGGGAATGGTCTCACCGGTTTCTGGCGCGGTCCGTCGGCATCGCCTTCGCACTGCCGCTCCTGTTCTTCTGGGTTACCGGGCGGATCGAGCCCTGGCTGAAGCCGCGCCTCGTCGGCCTTCTGGCGCTCGGCGGCCTCCAGGGCGGCATCGGCTGGTGGATGGTGGCCTCTGGCCTTGTCGAGCGCACCGACGTCAGCCAGTACCGGCTGGCCGTCCACCTGACCATGGCCTGCATCATCCTGACGGCGACGCTCTGGATCGCGCGCGGCCTCGTCAACCGACCGACGGAACGGGCGCCGACGGACCACTCCTATCTCGTCGGCTTCCTCCTGGTCGCGATGGTGCTGTTCCAGATCTATCTCGGCGGCCTCGTCGCAGGGCTCAACGCCGGCCTCAGCTACAACACGTGGCCGCTGATGGATGGGCAGGTGATCCCGTCCAATCTCCTTGCGATGACGCCCACTTGGCGCAACTTCTTCGAGAACCCGATGACGGTCCAGTTCGTCCATCGCCTTGGAGCCTACGCGCTGCTGACGGTCGCGATCCTCCATGCGATCGCGGCGCGCCGGATGGCGCCGGGGTCGCACCACGCGCGGGGCGCGACATGGCTGGCGGTGGCGGTTCTGGCCCAGGCGATGATCGGCATCACCACGCTTCTGATGCACGTGCCGATCGATGCGGCCTTGATGCATCAGGCCGGTGCCCTCGTGGTGCTCGCGGGCGCGGTCTTCCACGCCCGCGGTCTCTTCGGCCGCTATCCGGTGCCGGCTGCGGCCTGATCGTCGTCAGGCCGACAGCATCAGGTCCATGTTCTGGACCGCGGCGCCCGAAGCGCCCTTGCCAAGGTTGTCTAGAACCGCGACGAGGTTGGCGCGCTCGCCGTCCTTCGAGCCGAACACATGAAGCACCATGCGATCGGTGCCCGCGAGTTCCGTCGCGTCGATGCGCTTCAACGCAGCGCTTTCCGCCAGCGAGGATACGGTCACGACCTCGCTGCCGGCATAGTGCGCCGCCAAAGCCTCGTGCAGCCGCTCGGCCGTGACCGTGCCGTTGAGCAGCAGCGGCACCTGAACGATCATCCCCTGCGGAAACTTGCCGACGGAGGGTGAGAACAGCGGATCGCGCGGAAGCCGTCCGTAGACCCGCATTTCCGGCAGATGCTTGTGGTTGAGGTCGAGCCCGTAGAGGAAGTGCGGCGCGGTGATCGCATCCTCGCGCGAGGGATCCTCCATCTGCGCGATCATCTGCTTGCCGCCGCCCGTGTAGCCCGACACCGCGTTCACGGTGATGGTCTCGCCGTCGGGCAGGAGGCCCGCATCGCGCAAGGGACGCACGAGCGCGATCGCGCCGGTCGGATAGCAGCCGGGATTGGCGACCAGACGCGCCGTGCGGATCGCCTCCGGCTGGCCGCGCGAAAGCTCGGCGAAGCCATAGGCCCAACCCTCGGCCGTGCGGTGCGCGGTCGACGTGTCGATGACGCGGGCCCGATTGTTGCCGCTAAGGAGCGCGACGGCCTGCCGCGCCGCGTCGTCGGGAAGGCAGAGGATCGCGATATCGGCCGAGTTCAGGAGATCTTCGCGCATCGCCTCGTTGCGCCGCTCCGCTTCCGGAATCGACAGGAGTTCGACGTCGTTGCGCCCCTCCATGCGCGAGCGGATCTGAAGGCCCGTCGTGCCGTGCTCGCCGTCGATGAAAATGCGGGGCTTCATGCTGCGCTCCGTCCTGAGAGGTGAAACTGCGGGCGCCGGGATCAGCGCGTCTTCTTTTCGGCGAGAAGGCCGAGGACGTACATCGCGATCGTCGCGCCGGCCACGGCTGTCATGTCGGCGTGGTCGTAGGGCGGCGAGACCTCAACGAGATCGGCGCCGACGATGTCGAGCTTTCCGAGCTGACGCAGGACGGCCAGCATCTTGGCGCTGCTCGGGCCACCCGCGACCGGCGTGCCGGTGCCCGGCGCAAAGGCGACGTCGAGGCAGTCGATGTCGAAGGTGAGGTAGCAGCGGCGGCCGCCGACACGCGCGGCGATACGCTCGGCGATGGCGGACGAGGAAAGGTCCTCGACCTCGTAGCCGTGCAGGATCTCGATGCCCCCGGTTTCCGGCGCGTGGGTGCGGATGCCGATCTGGATCGAGCTTTCGGGGTCGATCAGGCTCTCGCGTAGGGCGGCCGAGACGAAGGAACCGTGGTCGACGCGGGGGCGACCGTGCGTGTCGGTCGCGAGCGGCCACGTGTCCTGGTGCGCGTCGAAGTGGACGAGGCTGAGCGGTCCATGCTTGGCGGCATGCGCCTGCAGCAGGGGGAACGTGATCGAATGGTCGCCGCCCAGCGTCAGGAGGAAGCCGGTCTTTGCCAGAAGCGCCTCAGCCTCCGTCCGCATGGCGAGATGGGCGCGCTCGGGCAGTCGGTAATCCAATAGGCAATCGCCGTAGTCGACGACACCGAGCGCCTCGAAGAGGTCGGCGTGAAACGGATATTGCGGATCGTTGTCGAAGATCGCGGAGGCGCGTCGAAGCGCCTGCGGGCCAAAGCGCGTGCCGGGACGGTTGGAGACCGAGGCGTCGAACGGGATGCCCCATACCGTTACGTCCGAGCCCGCGACATCCTTCGTGAGCCGCCGGCGCATGAAGGACAAGGCACCGGCATAGGTCGGATCGCTCGCCGCGCCGATGGCTTGCGTCGCGGTGAAGGCGTGGTCGATCGTTTGTCCGGCCATGAAACAGTCTCCGTCGTCGGCGCCACAGATAGGGGAGAAGCGCGACGGCTTGAAGAACGAAAAAGGGCCCCGGTTTCCCAGGGCCCTTCGATCGGCGATCCAGCAGTGGAAGCGATTAGCGCTTCGAGAACTGGAACGAACGACGGGCCTTGGCGCGGCCGTACTTCTTGCGCTCGACGGTGCGCGAGTCGCGGGTCAGGAAGCCGCCCTTCTTGAGGACCGAGCGCAGGCCCGGCTCATAGTAGGTGAGGGCGCGCGAGATGCCGTGGCGAACCGCACCGGCCTGACCGGACAGACCGCCACCGGCGACCGTCACGACGATATCGAACTGGCCGTCGCGCGAAGCGGCGACGATCGGCTGCTGCAGCACCATCTGGAGAACCGGACGGGCGAAGTAGTCGACGTAGTTCTTGTCGTTGACCGTGATCTTGCCGGAGCCCGGCTTGACCCAGACGCGGGCGACCGCGTCCTTGCGCTTACCGGTCGCGTAGGCGCGGCCGTGAGCGTCGAGCTTCTGGACGCGCACCGGGGCGGACGAGGTCTCGGCGACGTTCGCGGAGCCCAGATCCTGCAGCGAATTCAGGTCGGCCATTATGCAGCCCTCGCGTTCTTGGAGTTCAGCGCCTTGACGTCGAACGCCTCGGGCGACTGGGCGGTGTGCGGGTGCTCGGCACCGGCATAGACGCGCAGGTTCTTGAGCTGGCGACGGCCGAGCGGACCGCGCGGCAGCATGCGCTCGACGGCCTTCTCGAGCACGCGCTCGGGGAAGCGACCCTCGAGGATCTCGCGCGCCTTGCGCTCCTTGATGCCGCCGGCATAGCCGGTGTGCCAGTAGTAGGTCTTGTCCTGGTACTTCTTGCCCGTGAACACGACCTTGTCGGCGTTCACGATGATGACGTTGTCGCCATCATCGACATGCGGGGTGAAGGAGGGCTTGTGCTTGCCGCGGAGGCGAAGCGCAACGAGGGAGGCGAGGCGACCGACAACGAGCCCTTCGGCGTCGATGACGATCCACTTCTTCTCCACCGTCTCGGACTTCTGCGAGAAGGTCTTCATGGGGGTATCCTTGGGTCGTTCATGGCGCGGGGCGGAACGAAACCTGCCCGCGGCGGAAAAAGCGCAGACCGGGCCGCGCTCCTTGACGGTCTCCATACACACGGGTTGAAACCGATGCAAGCGCTGAGAGTCGCCGAACGGCCGGTCTGAAAATCAAAATATCTAACAAAAACAACGTCATAGATTTGTGGTTATAAGATACCGTAAATTTGGTAACGGAATACCGCATAGACGCGACGTGGCTGCGAAGCGTAGACCAGCTGCTATCAGCCACAGGAGTTGCCGGTGAGCCATGCCATCCGCGTTGCAATCGACGGCCATGAACCCGAGATCTCGCGACCCTCATCGGAAAAGATCGTCGCGGGGGACCCCGTCCATCGGACCTGGAATCTCGAGGAACAGGAGGGCGGACTCTATGCGGGAATCTGGGAGTCGACGCCGGGCGAGTGGCGTGTGTCCTACGACGAGTGGGAGTTCTGCCAGATCCTGGAGGGCCATTCGGTCCTGACCGAAGAGGGCGGGGACGCGCGCGACCTTCGACCCGGCGACGCGGTGGTGATCCGGCCGGGCTTCAAGGGAACGTGGCGCGTGCTGGAGACGACCCGCAAGACCTACGTGATCCGCCTCTGATACGCCCAAACGAATAGGGCGCCCGCCGAAGCGGACGCCCATGTCTCAGGCAGAGCTGAGGAAGCTCAGCGCTCGACTTCGATCATGATCTCGTTGCGCTTCAGAAAGCCCGGCGTCCAGGGCGCGTCGTAGAAGGCGTAGATCGGGTCGCCCTTCTGCTTCAGGTTCTCATCGGAGATGTAGTTGTAGAGGGTCATCAGCTTCTTCGACGCCGTGGTGGCGGTGAAGTTGCCGCTGAAGCGGATCGCGACGACACGCTTGGCCGGCACCTCATGGATCGCCACGTCGTTGTTGTTCGGCGTCGGAAGGCTCGACTTGGTGTACTTCTTCGGCATGATGAAACGGATGGCCCAGCCCTTGGTGCGGCCCTCGCCCTCGGAGAGCTGCTGGAGCACCGGCACGGTCATCGCGATCTTCTTGCCCGAACGGTTGTTCGAGGCGATGTAGTCGTAGAGGCTCTCGAAGCCGCGACGACGGGCCTTCTCATGGTAACCGGTCTTAATCGTCTCAGCGACCACCAGTGCGTCGTAATCGCGGATCTCGATGTCGCCGTCCTTGCGAACGGTATCGAAGTCGGGCTCCTCGGCGTGGTCCGCGATCTTCTTCGTCACGTAGATCGCGCCGGCCACGGCAAGGATCGCGCCGCCCGCGATCAGCGCGGTCGAAACGTTCGGATTCTCGCGCAGATAGTCCTTGCTGCGCTGGTATCCGCGGCCCGTACGGAAGCTCGCCTGGTGACCCCAGGACGGCAACAGCGAGGATCTGGACGGCAGGTAGCGGCTGAGACCCGAAGCATGATCGGCAAGATCATGGGCGCCGTCGGATAGCGAACGGCGGGCGCTGTGGATCCCGGAGCGTGCGTCTTCGGTGGAGGGAAGGGACCAACCCGTCAGGAAGCTCGGGAGGTAGCGGGCATAGGACGGCTCGGCGGAAGCGTAGAGACGGTTGACCTCGCGCTCGACGGCGCGGCGCAGCTTCTCGGCCTTGGACGGGCGGGGGTGAAGCCTCTCGACGATCCGCGCCTCGACGTCCGAAAGCCGCTCGCCGATGTCGCCGATCGCGTCGCTGATCCGATCGTAGGCCGAAGGCTTATCGCGGAACATCTCGTTCTCCTTACTTCCACAAACAAGGTGCCGCGGCGGTCACGCAGGATGCGAGCGTGCGGCGCCGTTGTAACGTGGCGGGAGAAGCTTGGTTGCGACGCGAGGTGAAATCCGAACGGCAGCGAGAGGCTTAAATTTCCGTAAGCTTCGTCGCAACCATCGACCCCCGTAACCAATTAAAGGGCATCGGGTTTTTCATGGACCTGATACTCCAGCCAAACTGGGCGGCCTCTGTGCCGCCCCTTTTTTTGCCTTCATGAAGCGGGGGCGTCGATCGTCTCCAGCAGAATCCTGGCCGCAACGAAACGCTCGGCAACGGTGTCTCCTCCCTTCGGGGAGACAAGCTTCATGTCGCCCCACTTCCATCCCGCCGAAAGCTTCACCGCCGTGTGGCGTGCGGCATCGTCCTTGGTCCGGAAGGTCGCCGCTGTCCCTTTCGGGCCAGACGCCAGCTTGCTGACGCCCAGCTCGCGGCACCGGAGGCGGAGTTCGGCGGTCTTCAGGAGGATCTTGGTTTCCGGCGGGATCGGGCCGAAGCGGTCGTCGATCTCTTCCACGAGAAGCTCCAGCGAGGCCCGCTCGCGCAGCCGGTCGATGCGGCTGTAGAGATTGATGCGCGCCGCGGGATCCGGCACGTAGTCGGCCGGAACGGATCCGCTCGCGCCGAGCACGATATCGGGTGTCCAGTCGTCGTCGACAGGCTTGCCCTCAGCCACCGCAAGCGCGCGTTCGATGAGGTGGCGATAGAGGCTGAGGCCGACGAGCTGGAGATGTCCCGCCTGTTCTTCGCCGAGAAGTTCGCCCGCGCCCCGAAGGTCAAGGTCGCGGGTCGAGATCGTGAAGCCGGCGCCGAGGCCCGAGAGAGATTCCAGCGTACGCAGGCGCGACAGGGTTGTCTCGCCGAGATCGGATTTCGGGTCGGTCAGGAGGAAGGCCGCACCGCGACGCGATCCGCGGCCCACCCGGCCGCGCAGCTGATGCAGCTGGGCAAGACCGAAGCGGTCCGGGCGCCAAACGATCATGGTATTGGCGGCAGGCACATCGAGGCCGCTTTCGATGATGTTGGTGGCCAGAAGAACGTCGCCGCCGCCTTCGCCGAAGCGCAGCATCACCTCGTCGATCGTCTCCACCGGCAGCTTGCCGTGGACGACCGCGACCTCGAGTTCCGGCACGAGCGACTTCAGGCGCTCCGCCATCGGCGCGATGTCCTCGACGCGCGGACAGACGACGAAGCTCTGTCCCTGCCGCCGCTTTTCCCGCAGCAGGGCGTCGCGCACCAGATCGTCGTCGAAGTCTTTCAGGATCGTGCGGATGGGCCGTCGCAGGATCGGCGGTGTCGCGATGACACTGATCTCGTTCAGTCCGACGAAGCTGGCCTGCAGGGTCCGCGGAATGGGCGTCGCCGTCATGGTCAGGACGTGACCGCCCGGCGCAAGTTCCCTCAGGCGCGCCTTGTGGCGTGCGCCGAAGCGCTGCTCCTCGTCGATCACGACGAGCGCGAGATCCCTGAAGGCGACGTCGGCTGCACAGAGCGCATGGGTGCCGACGACGATGCGGATCTCGCCGCTCTTCAGGCCCTCCTTGACGCGCCGAACCTCATCGGGGGCGGACAGGCGGGAGAGATGAGCAACCTCGATCCCGAGGGCGCGGAAACGCCGGGCGGCCGAGCGCGTATGCTGCTGTGCGAGAACCGTCGTCGGCGCCACGATCGCCACCTGCCGGCCCGCGGAGACCGCTACGGCAGCTGCGCGAAGGCCGACTTCGGTCTTGCCGAACCCGACGTCGCCGCACACCAGCCGGTCCATCGGACGGCCGGATGCGAGATCCGCCAGAACCGCGTCCACTGCGGACGACTGATCCGGCGAAAGGGCATGCGGGAAGCCGGCGCAGAAGCGCTCGAAGGCTCGCCGCTCGGGTTTTAGGGCACGCGCCTTGGACCTGCGGCGGGCGCTCATCAAATCGACCATTCCCCGCGCGGTGTCCTGCACGCGCTGCAGTAGGTCGTTGCGCCGGTTGATCCAGCCCTCGCCCTTCAGGCGGTCGAGCTTCAGGTCTCCGGGATCGGCGCCGTAGCGCCAGAGCGCACCGATTTCCTCCATCGGAACCAGGAGCGAGGCGTCGTCGGCATAGGAAAGCCGCAATGCGTCCATGGTGCGGCCGTCGCGCTCGATCGTCTCCAGTCCGCGCAGGATGCCGACACCATGGTCGATATGCACCACGGCGTCGCCGATCTCGTAATCGTCGAGATGGCCAAGCAGCGCGGCGTGACCCTGGCTATGCGCGTTCGCGGCGTTGCGTCCACCGAGATCCTGAGGGGTGACGACGACCACGCCGCGGTCGCGCAGCACGAAGCCTTCGTTGAGCGGAAGCAGCATCGACCAGTTGCTGCCCGGCGGAGAGGCTTCGACGGTCGACCATCCGGTCGCACGCTCCCATTCGCCGCCGAGGTTCCGCCGGGCGCGTCGATGCCAGTCGTTGAGAAGGGGCCGCGAACCGGCGGCGATCACGACGCGCAATGGCGACTTGCCCTTGCCGACGAACGCGCGCAGGGCCGCCCAGGGCGCGCTCTCCGCAGCGAAGTTCGGAAGGCGCGCGACCGCTTCGACATCGTCTTCGGCCGGGTCGTCGATCACGGCCGCCAGACTGCCGGACACCTGCTCGCGCCATTCGGCCGGCGTGAGAAGAATCTTCTCCGACGTTGGTAACGTGGAGCGTGACCTCGAACCGGCCGCATCATGAGCTTCCTCGAAGGCCGCCTTCGCAGCCTCGAGAAAGGCCTCCGCGCGACGATCCGACCCTTCTTCGAGAAGAAGCTCGGTCGCGCCGAGATAGTCGAAGACCGTCTCGAGCTTCCGGCGACCCTTCGCCAGCCGAGCGTCGGTCACCGGCTCGGGCGCGGTCTCGTCCCCGATGATCTCGCTGGCGGGATCGACGATCAGGCACTCGATCTCGTCGATAGTCCGCTGGGTGACCGGATCATAGGACCGGATGGAAACGATCCGGCCTTCCTCGTGTTCGATGCGGCAGGGAAGCTCTCCGCCAGCGGGGAAGAAGTCCACGACCCGGCCGCGGATCGCCGCTTCGCCGGGTTCGTCGACGCGGTCGTCGAACAGGTAGCCAAGGCTTTGGAGGAACGGACGCATCGCCTTGACGTCGAACACGTCGCCGGCCCGAAACTCTTGGTGCAGCGTCTTCCAGATGGAGCGGGGCGGCACGCGCCTCAACAAGGCTTCCGCGGTGGTGACGACGATTTCCGGCAGGTTCCCGCGGTTGGTCAGCCAGCGCAGGACGCCCATGCGCTGTCCCATCACGGCGCGGGCCGGGGACAGGCCGTCATAGGGCAGGCAGTCCCAGGGCGGGAAGTAGGCGATCTTGGCGCCGGGCTCGAGCGCCCGCAGGATCGATGCGATGTCGCTGGCGCGACGCGCGGTCTGGGCAACGAAGACGAGAGGGGACTGAGGCGAGCGGCCCTTGCGATCGATCAGCCGGACAGCGGTCGCACCCACGGGATGCAGCGGCGAGATCGTCTCGGCGGCCGAAATGCGGGTGTCGAGGTCGACGGACTGGAGCATATTACGCATCACTCTTGGCGGCGAAAGCCGGATCGCGTGGGAAACGCGCGATGGGGGACTCCGATCCTCGCCGCCGGAAGCTGGTTCAATGTGTCGCCAACGATCGTGCGCCCGGTGCCGCGAGGCCGGGCGGCAGGGGAGCGACGAATGACCCATCACACGACCGACGCAGCTGGCTCGCATCGTCCGCTCGGGCGCCTCGACATGTCGAAGACGATCGAGAAGGACGAGTACGAGGACCGCCTGAAGGCGGTGCAGGTCCGATTCATGGAGATTCACCAGGCGTATCTCCATACTGGCGATGCGGCCGTCTGCGTCTTCGAAGGCTGGGATGCCGCGGGCAAGGGCGGGACGATCCGTCGGATGGCAGCCGTCATGGACCCACGGGGCTTCAAGGTCTGGCCGATCGCGGCACCCTCGCCAGAGGATTTGCGCCACCATTACCTCGCCCGCTTCTGGCAGCGCCTGCCGGGCAAGGGGGAAATCTGCGTCTTCGACCGCTCGTGGTATGGTCGCGTTCTCGTCGAGCGTGTCGAGGGCTTCGCCAAGCCGGCCGAATGGGGGCGGGCCTTTGACGAGATCAACGGGTTCGAGAAGCTGCTGACGGATGCGGGAACCCGCATCACCAAGGTCTTTCTCTACATCACGCCGGATGAACAGCTTCAGCGGTTCAAGGACCGGATGGAAGATCCGCTGAAGCGCTGGAAACTGTCCTACGAGGACTTTCGCAATCGGGAACGCTGGTCGGAATACGAGAATGCGGCCAACGAGATGCTGGAGCGCACATCGACCACCAACGCGCCCTGGCTCGTCGTCCCCGCCAATGACAAGCGCTACGCCCGCATCACGGTGCTGGAGCACATCGCCCACAAGCTCGCGGAGGGTGTCGACCTCAAGCCCGAGCCTGTCGGCAAGGAGATCGAGAAGCAGTTCGAGAAACTGCAAAAGCTGCACGAAAAGGAGACGCGCTGACGCGCTCCATCAGCGATCGAGCCCGGCACGCCGCATCGGCATGGCATCGACGACGGCATTGATTTCGTCGAGCGATGCGGGCGTGGGGGACGTCCATTTGACGCCGCCGTCAAGGCCGATCAGGACGGCGACGAAGGGGGCGTCGCCGAGGCCGGCGTCTCGGCGGAGCGCAGCTGCGGACAAACCCGTCGGCGACCTGCCCGCCAGCGTGCGAACCTCATCGCCGCGAACCGCGATCACGGTCATCTGCCGTTCCGAGAGGTCCCGGTCGCGCCCGCGCAGGAACGCCTCCTGCCGTTCGGCCTCCGCCGCGCCGGACTCGCTGGACACGATCAGCAGCACGCGGCTTTCCCAGCGCAGGGCATCCAGCGATGCCGCTGACGCCGCGATGCTGGAGGCCATCAGGATCGGGGCCACGAGGTGAAAGTCCATCGGTTCGCCTCCTCGAATGCTGCGAACAACGAGGCGACGACGCCGGTGTTCCTTGGCAGACGCGACGCGCACCCGTAAGCCTGTTCCAGGGATCGCGCTGGACGGAGAAGATCGTATGCCGGAGGCAGTGGGACGGCGAGACGCGCTGGTGGTCGTCGACGTGCAGAACGATTTCTGTCCGGGCGGAGCGCTCGCCGTGGCGGACGGCGACGCGGTGGTCCCGCTGGTCAACGCGCTGGCCCCGCGCTTTGCGATCGTCGCGCTGACGCAGGACTGGCATCCCGCCGGGCATATCTCGTTCGCCAGTACGCACGGACGCGATGCGTTCACGACGATCGAGGTCGCTTACGGAACGCAAGTCCTCTGGCCCGATCATTGCGTGCAGGGGACGCGCGGGGCCGAATTTCATCCCGAACTCGACGTGCCGAACGCTCACGCCATCGTGCGCAAGGGGCATCAGCTGGGAATCGACAGCTACTCGGGGCTCCGCGAAGCGGACCGCATCACGGTGACGGGTCTTGCCGGCTATTTGCGGGAGCGTGGCGCCGAACGGGTGTTCGTGTGCGGACTAGCCACCGATTTCTGCGTTGCCTGGACTGCCTTCGATGCGGCGGAAGCGGGCTGGCCGGTCTTCGTCATCGTGGACGCCTGCCGCGCGATCGACCTCGGTGGTTCGCTGGAGCGCGCGTTTGCCGAGTTCGACAAGCGCGGCATCCGTAGAATCGAGGCCTCCGACCTCGTGTGAGGCGGAAGCCTCGACGGGTCAGTTCGTCCCGTTGGCGTCGGCCTGCGCCGAGGTCTTCGGCTCCGAGGTGCGCTCGATCCACTTCACGAAGCGGTCGATGTAGCGCTGAAGGAACTCGCGAGTGTGGTCGTTGCGGATCGTGCCGTCCTCGGTGAAGTCCTCGGCCTTCCAGACGAGGTAGACCTCCGGCTGACCCATCAAGACGACGTCCACCACGTTAAGGACGCTCTTCAGGTGGTTCTGCCCGGCCGCCGCTCCCGTACCACCGGGAGAGGTCCCGACGAGACCGCCGGGCTTGGCGCTGAAGGCGTTCTGGCCGTAAGGGCGCGTGCCCCAGTCGATGGCATTCTTCAGGACGGCGGGGAAGGACCGATTGTACTCGGGCGTGACGAACAGAACCGCGTCCGCCGTCTCGATCTCCCGCTTCATGCGCAGAACGGCCTCCGGGACGTTCGGGAACAGATCGTCGTTGTACATCGGCACGTCGCCGAGTTCGACGATGCGAAAGTTCAGGCGCGGCGCGGCGAGCTTGCCGAGGGCCAGCGCCAGCTTGCGGTTGATCGATTCGCGGCGCAGCGAGCCGACAAGGACGGCGACGTCAGTCATGGGGACCTCCTGAAAAGTTGATCCCTATGTGCCGCTTCCGATTGTGCGCTGCAACCACCGTTGGCGGTCGCGTGTCGTGAACGGATCGTCGCCGATCCGTTAGGTGGCGACGAGTTCGCGCGTCTCGTCGAAGCGCAGGTCGGGATTGCGCTCCCGAGCGTAGCGCAGCTCCCAGTCACCCTTCGGCAGGAAGACGGGACGACCGTCCCGGTCCTCGGCCACCGACATCTTGTTCTCGTCGATGAAGGTCTTCAGCTTCTTCTCGTCGGGCGACGAGATCCAGCGCGCCGTGGAGAACGGCACGGGCTCGAAGCCGATGTCGGTCTTGTATTCCTGCTTGATGCGCGAGGCGAGGACGTCGAGCTGGAGAGGGCCGACGACGCCGACGATCCAATTCGAGCCGATGACCGGCTTGAAGACCTGCACAAGACCTTCTTCAGCCAGATCCTCAAGAGCCCGGCGCAACTGCTTCATGCGCATCGTATCTTCGAGCCGGACGCGGCGCATCACCTCCGGCGCGAAGGAGGGCAGGCCGGTGAATCGGAAGGTCTCGCCTTCGGTCAGCGTGTCGCCG
Organism: Aureimonas phyllosphaerae; assembly: GCF_900113065.1. Classification (GTDB taxonomy): domain Bacteria; phylum Pseudomonadota; class Alphaproteobacteria; order Rhizobiales; family Rhizobiaceae; genus Aureimonas; species Aureimonas phyllosphaerae. Next base: position 18,679 of record NZ_FOOA01000001.1, on the reverse strand, counting down.
ACGCGCAACGTCCCGTGGTTCGGAATGCCGATCACGTCGCCTGCGAAGGCTTCCTCGGCGAGGTCGCGTTCCTGTGCGAAGAAGTAGATCGGGTTGTTGACCGCGAGGGGCTTTCCCGAACGCACGTGGTTCAGCTTCATGCCGCGCTTGAAGTGGCCGGAGCAGAAGCGGACGAAGGCGACGCGGTCGCGGTGGTTCGGGTCCATGTTGGCCTGAACCTTGAAGACGAAGGCCGAAACCGCGTTCGTGCGTGGATCGACCGGACCCTTGTCCGAGGGCTGCGAGCGCGGCGGCGGTGCGAAGCGCGCGACGATGCGCAGGAGCTGGTCGACCGAGAAGTCCCGCAGCGCGCTGCCGAAGACGACGGGCGTCAGGTGTCCCTGGCGATAGGCGTCGGCGTCGAAGGGCGCGTAGCCCTCGCGCGCGAGTTCCGCCTCTTCGCGAAAGCGGGTCAGGACGTGTTCCGGCACCATCGCGTCGAGTGCCGGATCGTCGATGCCGGTCATCTGCTTGACGCTGTCGCACGGTCCGCCAGCTCGCAGCGACGAATAGAGGTATTCGTTGGTGAAGAGGTCGTAGCAGCCATGGAAGTCGGAGCCCATGCCGACCGGCCAGACCTGCGGCGAGACGCTGAGCTGCAGCGCCTCCTCGACCTCGTCCATAACCTCGAACGCGTTGCGGCCCTCGCGGTCCACCTTGTTAGCGAAGGTGATGATCGGGATGTCGCGCAGCCGGCAGATCTCGAAGAGCTTGCGCGTCTGGCTCTCGATGCCCTTGGCGACGTCGACGACCATGATGGCGCTGTCGACCGCAGTGAGCGTTCGGTAGGTGTCTTCGGAAAAGTCGCTGTGGCCGGGCGTATCGAGCAGATTGAAGGTGATACCCTCGCGCTCGAACGTCATCACCGAGGACGTGACCGAGATGCCGCGCGACTGCTCGATTTCCATCCAGTCCGACCGGGCGCGCCGGTTCTCACCGCGCGCCTTGACGGCGCCGGCCATGTTGATGGCGCCACCGGCGAGCAAGAGCTTTTCGGTCAGCGTGGTCTTGCCGGCGTCCGGGTGCGAGATGATGGCGAAGGTCCGCCGCGCGGCGAAGCCCTTGGGTGCTGGCGAATCGCCTTGGCGGGCGCCTGTCGTGATGTCCGTTGCGGCGCTCATGGTCGCCCTTTCCCGATCGTCTGGGCACCGGCTCGGGCCGATGCCGAATTCTTTGCCCCTCCAATGACGGCTTACCTGAGCGATCGCAAGGGTTTCGCCGCTTCCTCTCTATCGAGGCCGAGCGCCACCGCAGCGCAGCACATGCGACCAATTGACAGACAAAACGACGCCTGAAAGGCTCAACTGGTCCGCTGGTCGTGCCAGTGGCCAGAGGTGGATCGCATGTCGCTGTCGGAATTCGTCCTGGAGAACACGCCCGAGCTGCGCGAGGCCATCGTGCGCCGGAACGTGCGGGACGTTGTGGCGGAAAAGATCGCGATGCTGATCGCGTCCGGCATCTTCAAGGTGGGCGACGATCTGCCGAGCGAGCGCGATCTCGCGGCCGCGCTGCAGGTGAGCCGCGAGTCGGTTCGCGGCGGTGTGCAAATCCTGGCGGCCAAGGGTCTGCTGGCCGTTCTGCATGGCGCCCGCACGCGTGTTCGCTCGGATGACGTCGGACCCGAGTTCCACCGATCGCGTGAACCGCGGCTGATCAACAGCTACGGTCTCGACGACGTTCATCAGGCTCGGCTCCTGAACGAACTCGTGGTGGTCGGCGACGCTGCCGGGCGGATGGACGAGGAAACGCTCCGCCTCCTCAACCAGTCCCTGAAAATGCAGGAGACCGCTCTCGAGGACCCTGTGCGGTTCCTCGTGCTCGACCGCGAGTTCCATCTGGCGATCTATCGCCGCTGCGCGAACCCGGTGCTGGCCGAATTCGTCGGCGACCTGTTCGGATACATGATGCAGCAGCGGCATCGCGCGGTCTCGGAGCCCGGTGCGATCGCTCGGAGCCATGCCGACCATACGAACATCGTGCGGGCGTTGGAGGGGCGGGATCGCGACGCGACGATGAGCGCCTTCGAGGTGCACATCCAAAGGATCTACGAAACGACGTTGCGTGTGATGGGCATGTCGCTCTCGCGCGGCGACGAGACTTACGCCGCATGACGGAATAGGCGCCGGCTGACCGCGGGGAGGCGGCATCCGGCGTAAAGGGGGAGGAAGAGGCATGAAGGTTCTGATCGTCGGCGCGGCCGGAATGATCGGGCGCAAGCTCGCCGAGCGGATCGCGGCCGACGGCGGGCTCGGCGGCCAGCCTGTCGAGCAATTGGTGATGGTGGACGTCGTCGAGCCGAAGGCGCCCGGCGGCAAGATTGCCGACATCGTCTGCAAGGCGATCGACGTTTCCGCGTCGGGAGCCACCGAGCCTCTGATCGCCGAGCGGCCGGACGTCGTCTTCCATCTTGCCGCGATCGTTTCGGGGGAGGCGGAAGCCGACTTCGAGAAGGGCTATCGCATCAACCTCGGCGGGACGCGTGACCTGTTCGACGCGATCCGGCACGAGCACGGGCGCTCCGGCTACAAGCCGCGCGTGGTGTTCGCCTCGTCGATCGCCGTGTTCGGCGCACCCTTCGACGCGCGAGTGCCGGAGGATTTCGCACTGACGCCGCTGACGAGCTACGGTACGCAGAAGGCGATCGGCGAGCTGCTCCTCGCCGACTACACCCGTCGCGGCTTCTTCGACGGCGTGGGGCTTCGTCTGCCCACGATCTGCGTGCGCCCCGGCGCTCCCAACAAGGCCGCGTCCGGCTTCTTCTCCAACATCCTGCGCGAGCCGATGTCGGGCAAGGAAGCCGTGCTGCCGGTGGCCGACACAGTGCGCCACTACTTCGCCAGCCCGCGCGCGGCGGTCGGCTTCTTCCTCCATGCCGCGACGATGGACACCAGCGCGATCGGGCCCCGGCGCAACCTCAACATGCCCGGTCTCTCCGCGACGGTCGGCGACGAACTGGACGCGCTGCGCACCGTGGCTGGAGACGCAGCCCTGTCGCTGGTGAAGCAAGTGCCGGACGAGACGATTATCCGCATCGTCGACGGCTGGGCGCCGGATATCGAGGCGAAGCGTGCGCGAGACCTCGGCTTCACCGTCGAGGATTCCTTCGAGGAAATCGTGCGTGCGCATATCGAGGATGAACTCGGCGGCTCCGTTCGGGCCCCGGCCTGACGAATGACGACGACGGCAACGGAAGGATTGGACGGCATGGCGGACGAGACGGCAAACTCCGGGACGGCAAGCCGCATAGCGCTGGTGACGGGTGGCGGCACCGGTGTCGGCAAGGCCATCTCGAAGGCGCTGGCGGCGGCCGGATGGACCGTCGTGATCTGCGGTCGGCGCCAGGATGTTCTGGAAGCGGCGGCGGGCGAGATCGGCCACGGCGCAGTGGCGATGGTGGCTGATATCGGCGATCCCGCGTCCGTCGCAGCGCTGTTCAAGGGGATTGCCGGGCGGTTCGGGCGTCTCGACCTTCTCGTCAACAACGCGGGCTCGGTCGCGCCGCCGATCCCGCTCGAAGACCTCTCGTTCGAGCAGTGGAGCACGGTCGTCTCGGCCAACCTGACGGGCGCCTTTCTCTGCACCCAGCAGGCGTTCCGCCTGATGAAGTCGCAGCAACCGCATGGCGGGCGGATCATCAACAACGGCTCGATCTCGGCGACGACGCCGCGGCCGAACTCGGCACCCTACACCGCGACGAAGCACGCGATCGCCGGTCTCACCAAGTCGACCGCGCTGGACGGCCGCCCGTTCGACATCGCCTGCGGCCAGATCGACATCGGCAACGCGGCCAGCGACATGACCGCCGCGATGTCGGCCGGCGTCTTGCAGGCCGACGGTCGCACGGCTTCCGAGCCGACGATGGACCCGGCCCATGTGGGGGCGGCGGTCGTTCACATGGCCGCGTTGCCGCTGGAGGCCAACGTTCTGACCATGACCATCATGGCCACCAAGATGCCCTTCGTCGGGCGAGGCTAACCAGTCAGCGCGGCCCCAAAGGGTCGCCGACCAAACGCGGGGGCGCCGCCCCCAGGAGACAGACACGGCCGCGGAGGCGAGGCAACCGGCAGCATAAGCCGGGCTCGCGCGTCCCGGCCTTCGGGAGGATAGTGATGGCGTCAGTCGATATCGTCGACGTTCGCAAGTCGTTCGGCTCGCACCCCGTGATCAAGGGGGTCGACATTCAGATCGAGGATGGCGAGTTCGTCATCCTCGTTGGCCCGTCGGGCTGTGGCAAGTCCACGCTGCTGCGCATGCTGGCAGGACTGGAGCATGTGACGAGCGGGCAGATCCGCATCGGTAGCCGCGTCGTCAACGACGTACCGCCGAAGGACAGGGACATCGCGATGGTGTTCCAGAACTATGCGCTCTACCCGCACATGACGGTGGCCGACAACATGGCCTTCTCGCTGGCGCTGAAGAAGGCATCGCGCCAGGAGATCGAGCGTCGCGTCAAGCCGGCGGCCGACATTCTCGGCCTGTCGCATCTTCTCGACCGCTACCCCCGCCAGCTTTCCGGCGGCCAGCGCCAGCGCGTCGCGATGGGGCGCGCCATCGTGCGCGATCCTCAGGTGTTCCTGTTCGACGAGCCGCTGTCGAACCTCGACGCCAAGCTGCGCGTCTCGATGCGCACCGAGATCAAGAACCTCCACCAGCGCCTGACGACGACCACGGTCTACGTCACGCACGACCAGATCGAGGCCATGACCATGGCCGACAAGATCGTCGTTATGCACGACGGCATCGTCGAGCAGGTCGGCGCGCCGCTCGAACTCTACGACCGGCCGAACAACCTCTTCGTTGCCGGCTTCATCGGCTCGCCGGCCATGAACATGCTGCATGGCCGCCTCGACGCGAATGATCCGACGCGCTTCATCACCTCGGACGGCGTGGTGCTGCCGGTGAGCGGCCGGCACGCGGCGGCGAGGGGGCGCGATCTCGTCTATGGCGCGCGTCCGGAAGCCATCAGCCTCGGCGGCTCCATTCCGATCAAGGTCGTCGTGATCGAGCCGACCGGCTTTGAGAGCCAGGTGATGGGCGAACTCGGCAAAACGGCGGTCACCTGCGTGTTCCGCGAGCGTGTGACGCTGAAGCCGGGCGAGACGCTGAACGTCTCGATCGATCCGGAAGCCGTGCACCTGTTCGACGCAGCCACGGGCCAGCGCATCTAGCGTCTGAGCGTATCGGCGCCGGCGGCAAGGGGCACGACCGGCGCGAAAATCTCAAAAGAACGCCCCGATCCTTGAGGAGGAACATCGTGATCAACCGTAGACAGATCCTCGCCGGCACGGCCGGCATCGTGGCCGGTGCAGCCCTTAGCGGTCGGCTCGGCATGGGGCAGGCCTTCGCACAAACGGCCGCGCCGACCTTCACGCCGGAAGCCGGCGCGAGCCTGCGCCTCCTGCGCTGGGTGCCCTTCGTGCCGGCCGAGGAAGAGGCGTTCCTCGCCAACACCAAGAAGTTCACCGACGCGACGGGCGTGCAGGTGCGCGTCGATAAGGAAAGCTGGGAGGACGTGCGTCCGAAGGCGGCCGTTGCGGCCAATGTCGGCTCCGGGCCGGACATGGTGATGAGCTGGTTCGACGATCCGCAGCAGTACCCGGACAAGCTCGTCGACGTGACCGACCTCGGCACCTCGATCGGCGCGGCGGGCGGCGGCTGGTATCCCGGCCTCGAAAGCTATGCGCGCCGCGGCGACAGCTTCATCGCCCTGCCGCTCTGCGCGATCGGCAACGCGGTCGTCTATCGCGACAGCCACATGAAGGCTGCCGGCTTCCAGGAGTTTCCGAAGGACACGGCCGGCTTCCTCGAGCTGTGCAAGGCGATGAAGGCGAAGGGCACTCCGGCCGGCTTCCCGCACGGCAAGGCCGTCGGCGACGGCAACAACTATGCCCACTGGCTCCTGTGGAGCCACGGTGGCCGCATGGTGGACGAGAACGGCACCGTCACCATCAACAGCCCGGAGACGCTGGAGTCCGTCAAGTATGCGATGGAACTCTACAAGACCTTCATCCCGGGCACCGAGAGCTGGCAGGACGTCAACAACAACCGCGCATTCCTCGCCGGCCAGGTGTCGCTGACCGCCAATGGCGTGTCGGTTTACTACGCCGCGCTGAAGGACCCGGCGCTGAAGGAGATCGCCGACGACATGCGCTCGGTGAACCTGCCGATCGGCCCGGTCGGCCAGTCCGTGGAACTCCACCAGGCGTCCACGATCTCGATCTTCAAGCACACGAAGTTCCCCGAGGCGGCCAAGGCCTATCTCCAGTTCCTGTACCAGCCGGACAACATGAGCGCCTGGATTCAGGGCGCCAGCGCCTACTGCTGCCAGCCGCTCAAGGCCTATGAGAGCAATCCGGTCTGGACGGCAAAGCCGATCCACGCAGCCTATGCGAAGGCATCGGCCAGCTTGCGGCCGAACGGCTACGCGGGACCGCTCGGCGCGGCGTCCGCCGGCGTGATGGCGGACTACGTTCTCGTCGACATGTATGCCGAGGCCGTGACCGGACAGTCCTCGCCGGAGGACGCGATCAAGAACGCCGAGCGTCGCGCCAACCGCTACTACCGGGTCTAGCCCCGTCATCGCCGATGCCGCGCCTGCCCTCGGGGGCGGGCGCGGTTCCATCCCTCACGCGCGATCGGGACTTGCCATGTCCAGCATCACGGCGGGCGACCAGCCACCCAAACCGTCCTTCTTCGAGCGGCTGTCGCAGAGCCGGAACGGGCTCGGCCTCCTGTTCATGCTGCCGGCGGCCGTCTTCCTTCTGTGCTTCCTGACCTATCCGCTCGGCCTCGGCGTCTGGCTGGGTTTCACCGACACGCGGATCGGGCGCCCCGGCATCTTCATCGGACTGGAAAACTACCAGTACCTGATGGAGGACAAGGTCTTCTGGCTCTCGGTGTTCAACACGATCGTCTACACCGCGGTCGCTTCGATCCTGAAGTTCGCGCTCGGCCTGTGGCTGGCGATCATCCTGAACGAGAGCCTGCCGTTCAAGACGTTCTTCCGCGCCATCATCCTTCTGCCGTGGGTGGTGCCGACGGTGCTCTCGGCGCTGGCGTTCTGGTGGATCTTCGACTCGCAGTTCTCGATCATCTCCTGGGTGCTGATGCAGTGGGGTGTGATCGACGCGCCGATCAACTTCCTCGGCGACGCCACGAATGCACGCCTGTCGGTCATCGCCGCCAATGTCTGGCGCGGCATCCCGTTCGTCGCGATCTCGCTGCTCGCCGGCCTCCAGACCATTCCCGTCTCGCTGCACGAGGCGGCAGCGCTCGACGGCGCGACGTCCTGGCAGCGGTTCCGGCGCATCACGCTGCCGCTGCTGACCCCGATCATCGCCGTCGTCATGACCTTCTCGGTGTTGTTCACCTTCACCGACTTCCAGCTGATCTACGTCCTGACCAAGGGCGGGCCGGTGAACGCCACGCATCTGATGGCGACCCTGTCGTTCCAGCGCGGCATCCCCGGCGGCGCGTTGGGCGAGGGGGCGGCGATCGCCGTCGCCATGGTGCCGTTCCTGCTGGCGGCGATCCTGTTCAGCTTCTTCGGCCTGCAGCGCCGCAAGTGGCAGCAGGGCGGAAACGATTGAGGAGACCTGCGATGACCGCCAACACGACCGAAACCGCAGGCCACCTCACCGATGACGTGGTCGGCATGTCCCATCACGACACACTGGCGCGCAAGATCCTGGTGATCTACCTGCCGCTCGCTGTCTTCATCTTCGTGCTGCTCTTCCCGTTCTACTGGATGGCCATCACGGCGGTGAAGCCCAACGACCAGCTGACGAACTACTCGGTCTACAGCCCGTTCTGGGTGGTCGGGCCGACACTCGACCACATCAAGTATCTTCTGTTCGAGACCTCCTATCCCGGCTGGCTCTGGAACACGGTGATCGTCGCCGTCTGCTCGACGATCATCGCGCTGGCCGCCTCGGTCTTCGCGGCCTACGCGATCGAGCGCGTGCGCTTTACCGGGGCACGAGTGACGGGACTCATGGTGTTCCTCGCCTACCTCATCCCGCCGTCGATCCTGTTCATTCCGTTGGCCTTCATCGTGTTCCAGCTCGGCATGTTCGACTCGCGGCTGGCGCTGATCCTCACCTATCCGACCTTCCTCATTCCCTTCTGCACGTGGCTGCTGATGGGCTACTTCCGCTCGATCCCCTTCGAGCTTGAGGAAAGCGCGCTGGTGGACGGGGCGACACGCTGGCAGATCCTGACCAAGGTGGTGCTGCCGCTGGCGGTGCCGGGGCTGATCTCCGCCGGCATCTTCGCCTTCACGCTCGCCTGGAACGAGTTCATCTACGCGCTGACGTTCATCCAGTCGTCGGAGAACAAGACCGTGCCGGTGGGCGTCCTCACCGAACTCGTGCGCGGCGACGTCTACGAGTGGGGCTCGCTGATGGCCGGCGCACTGATCGGCTCGCTGCCGGTCGTGATCCTCTACTCCTTCTTCGTCGACTACTACGTCTCGTCGATGACGGGCGCCGTGAAGGAATAGTGCTTCTCGCTGACGACCCGACCTCGCGGGCCGCCAGCCCTTGTCGGACCGATCATTCGGGGCAGTTCCCCGGCGGAGTGTCGTGCGGGATCATGTTGCATGCGTGCGTTCGATTTGTTCACGAGGGCTGCCTTCGGTCTGGCCAGCCTCATCTTGATGATCCTGGCCTGCGGCCTCATCGTCTATGCCGTCGCCGGCGTCTGGACGAGCTACAACGCGGCCGATCTCGACGTCGGCTCCTCGCTGTTGGAAGCCGTCGGCTACACAGTCATCGCCATCGCGGTCTTCGATGTCGGCAAGTACCTTCTCGAGGAAGAGGCCATCCGCGGCCGCGAGATGCGCAGCGCCGGCGAGGCACGGCGCAGCCTGACCAAGTTCATCTCGACCATCGTGATCGCCGTTCTTCTGGAAGGGGTCGTCACCGTGTTCCAGGCCGGCAAGCAGTCGATGCCGCTGATGCTCTATCCGACGCTCCTGCTGGTATCCGGCATCCTTCTGATGGTCGGACTCGGCGTCTACCAGCGGCTGTCCGTCAGCGTCGAGAACGAGGCGAAGGATCCGCCCGAGGACGAGGATCAGGACGCCGTATCGAAGGCGTGATCATCACGGGAGACGAGATGGCGAAGGTCTTTGCGGATCGATGCCACGCTCCACGCGGTCGAGCGACAACTGGTTCTCTGAGAAACCGCGCAGACTGCGACAACGCCATCCAGCCGGCGGTGAACCACCTTGCGCACATGCTCGTTGGAGACGCGGGACGCTGGGAAAAACTTGCCATGATCGATCGGCTCGAACGTAACGCGCGTATCGTCCGCAGATGTGTCGCAGCGCTTGCCTTGGGTTCGGCTTTGCTGATTCCAGGCATCGCGGATGCCTACACCTATACGAACCCGAACTTCGGCACGTCCGCGACCTTCCCCGCCCGCGCGTTTCCCAACATCGAACCCTCGACGCCCGAGGGCCAGATCTGGCGCTCCGACGCCGGGGCCGAACTCGTCGTCTATGCGATCGAGGACCCTGAATGGTCCACGCCCCGCGATCTCGTTCGCTGGCGGAGGTCCCTCGATGACGTGACCTACCAACGCACGGGCTCGGACTGGGCGGTGGTTTCGGGCTTCCTAAAGGATGGCCGCATCTTCTACGAGCGGTACATCTTCCGCGGTCGGCTGACGCATTCCGTGTCCGTCCGCTATCCGGAAGCGCTGCGCGACCGCTACGACGGCCTCCTGAAGGAGATCACCGAAAGCCTGCGCGGACCCTCGCGCTAGTTCCCGTCGAGGCTTCGCAAGACGCCGGGCGCCGGACTGGCAAAGCCTAGCCAGCGCGTCTAGAACGCCTGCACGAACCAATGGGGACCAAAGCCACATGCCCTTGGCCGAGAACATCGCCCGCCTCAGGGTGACGGACGGCAAGACGATCGAGGATGTGGCACGCGGCACGGGACTTCCCGTCGCGCTCATCACCGCCGTCGAAGGCGGCCGCCGCCAGCCGCCGCCGAAGTCACTGCGATCGCTTGCGAGCTACTTCGGTGTGAGCGTCGATACCCTTCTTCGCTGAAGGCCGGTCTGGACGAAAATCTGGTGCCGGCTGAGGGGATTGAACCCCCGACCTTCGGTTTACAAAACCGCTGCTCTACCGCTGAGCTAAGCCGGCCCTGCGGTCGATCTAGCACAGCGATATCACGATGGCATCCGCAAATTTTTGGAGGATGCGGACCGTTCGCGAAGGCGTGACAAAAACGCCCGCAAGTCCTTTCACGGCACGCGTTTTACGGGCATACGGTTCGGGTCCGCAGTGTGGGAGGAACCCGATGGATCGTCGTCAATTCATTCGTCAGGCCGGGGTCGTCGCCGGTGGTGCCGTGGCTGGAACCGGGCTTGCGGCACCCGCGATCGCGCAGGAGGCGCCGACGCTGCGCTGGCGCATGACGTCGAGCTTCCCGAACACGCTCGACACGCTGTTCGGCTCCTCGCGCCTCTTCTCGGAGATCGTCTCCAAGCTGACGGACGGCAAGTTCACGATCGACGTCTTCCCCGCCGGCGAACTGGTGCCGGGCCTGCAGGCGCTCGACGCGACGCAGGACGGCACGGTCGAGGCGGCGCACACGGTCCTCTACTATTATGTCGGCAAGGACCCGACCTTCGCGATCGGCAGCTCGATCCCCTTCGGCCTGAACGCGCGCCAGCAGAACGCCTGGCTCTACAACGGCGGTGGCAACGAGGCGATCAACGAGTTCCTGACCTCCTACGGCGTGCGCGCCTATCCCGGCGGCAACACCGGTACCCAGATGGGCGGCTGGTTCCGCAAGGAGATCAACTCGCTGAACGACCTGCAGGGGCTCAAGATGCGCATCGCAGGCATTGCGGGGCAGGTGCTCGCGCCGCTCGGCGTCGTGGCGCAGCAGCTTGCGGGCGGCGACGTCTATCCGGCGCTCGAGCGGGGCACGCTGGACGCGACCGAGTTCGTCGGTCCCTACGACGACGAGAAGCTCGGCTTCTACCAGGTCGCGCCGTACTACTACTATCCGGCCTTCTGGGAGGCCGGCCCGACGGTCCACTACATGTTCAACCAGGCGAAGTACGACGAGCTGCCCGACAGCTACAAGGCGGCGCTGGAGAACGCGGCGGCCGTCTGCAACACGCGCATGCTCGCCGACTACGACGTGAAGAACATGCGCGCGATCCGCTCGCTGGTGGGCAAGGGCGTCCAGCTTCGTCCGCTGCCGCGCGACGTGCTCGACGCGGCGCTCGCGTCCTCGCAGGATTTGTATGCCAAGCTCTCGGCGTCGAACCCGAAGTGGAAGGCGATGTACGATCCGTGGAGCCAGTTCCGCACCCAGATCTACGAGTGGTTCCGCGTGGCCGAGTACACCAACGACACGTACAACTACAGCCAGCAGGCCGCCGGGAAGTGACGGTCAAATTGATGTGATGACGAAAGGCCGGCTTTCTCGAAGCCGGCCTTTTTGTTTGCCCTCCCGCCTTATTGCGCAGGGTCGCGGCGTGGTCTCCTATGTCGGCGTTTCGCTTCGCAGCGATTGGGAGGACAACGCGTGGATCGCAGAAAATTCATTCTAAAGGCGGGAGCCGTAACCGGTGGTGCCGCCGCCAGCACGGTGCTCGCCGCGCCCGCCATCGCGCAGGAGATGCCGAGCATCCGCTGGCGCCTGACGTCGAGCTTTCCGAACACGCTCGACACGATCTTCGGCGGCGCCAAGACGCTGTCGTCCGCGATCTCCGAGATCACCGGCGGCAAGTTCCAGATCGACGTGTTTCCCGCGGGCGAACTCGTCCCGGGTCTTCAGGCACTCGACGCCGTACAGGATGGCACGGTCGAGGCGGCGCACACCGCGGCTTACTACTACGTCGGCAAGGACCCGACGTTTGCGATCGGCGCGACCATTCCCTTCGGCCTGAATGCGCGCCAGCAGAACGCGTGGCTCTACCACGGCGGCGGCAACGAAGCCTATGACGAGTTTCTGGCCGGCTACAACGTGAAGGGTCTGCCGGGCGGAAACACCGGCGTCCAGATGGGCGGCTGGTTCCGCAAGGAGATCAATTCGGTCGCCGATCTCCAGGGCCTCAAGATGCGCATCGCCGGTCTTGCCGGACGCGTGCTCGAGCCGCTCGGCGTCGTGCCCCAGCAGTTGGCCGGCGGCGACATCTATCCGGCGCTGGAGCGCGGCACGATCGACGCCACCGAGTGGATCGGTCCCTACGACGACGAGAAGCTCGGCTTCTATCAGGTCGCGCCGTACTACTATTACCCGGCCTTCTGGGAAGGCGGCCTGACGCTCCACTTCCTCTTCAACAAGGCGAAGTACGAAGAGCTTCCGGCCGCCTACAAGGCGGCGCTCGACACCGCGGCGAAGGCCGTGAACGTGAACATGATGGCGCTCTACGACGCCAAGAACATGCAGGCCATCCGCTCGCTGGTCGGCAAGGGCGTCCAGCTGCGGCCGCTGCCGCGCGACATCCTTGATGCGTCCTACGATTCCGCGATGAAGCTGTACGCTTCGCTGTCGGAAAGCAATCCGAAGTGGAAGGCGATCTACGACCCCTGGGCGAAGTTCCGCGCAGAGAGCTACGAGTGGTTCCGCGTCGCGGAATACTCCTACGACACCTACGTCTACACGCAGCAGGCCGCCGGAAAGTAGGCGTGACGGCGTCCTGAACGAACAAGGCCGGCGGAGCGATCCGCCGGCCTTTCTTTTGAGCTGCACCTACTGCTGCGGTGCCGGAGATCCAAAGCTCGGCGGTGCCGGTGACCCGAAGCTGGGCGCAGCGGGTGCCGAGGCGGGGTTGGCAGGTTGCGTGCCGAAGGACGGAGCGGCCGGTGCGCCGAAGCTCGGCGGCGGCGGAGAGCCGAACGATGGCGCTGGAGGCGCACCGAAGGAGGGCGGTGCCACGCCGCCGGGCGTCGGCGTCACGGAGCCCGGCATCGGCACGTTGAGCTGGATGGTCGAGGGATCGATCACCCGCTCCTCCTTGAGGAAGTATGTCACCGACTGCGGCCACACGATTAGGATCGCGACAAGGATCAGCTGCAGGCCGAGCCAGGGAATCGCGCCGAGATAGATGTCGGAGCTCTTCACGTTCGCCGGTGCGATGCCGCGCAGGTAGAACAGCGCGAAGCCGAACGGCGGGTGCATGAAGGCCGTCTGCATGTTCACGCACAGAAGCACGCCGAACCATACGAGATCGATGCCCAGCGCATGCGCGGCGGGCGCCAGCAGCGGCACGATGATGAAGGCGATCTCGAAGAAGTCGAGGAAGAACGCGACGAAGAAGATGAAGATGTTGACGAAGAGCAGGAAGCCGACGACGCCGCCCGGGATGTGGGAGAGGAGGTACTGGATCCAGTGGCCGCCATCCATGCCCTGGAATACGAGGCTGAAGACGGTCGAGCCGATGAGGATGAACACCACCATGGCGGTGAGGCGCATCGTCGTCGCCATCGCCTGACGCGTCAGCGTCCAGCTGAGGCGACGGTGGAGTGCGGCCAGCAGGATCGCGCCGACCGAGCCCATCGCGCCGGCTTCCGTCGGCGTCGCGAGGCCCATGAACATGGTCCCGAGCACGAGGAAGATCAGGGCGAGCGAGGGCACCATGCCCTTGGCGACCTGCCACCAGAGTTCGCGGCCGCTCTTGGTGCGCGCTTCCGGCGGCAGCGGCGGCATCTTGTGCGGCTGCAGCTTCGACATGACGAAGATGAAGCCGAGGAAGAGGAGAATCTGCAGCAGCGACGGGCCGATGGCGCCGGCATACATGTCGCCGACCGACCGACCGAGCTGATCGGCCAGAATAATGAGGACGAGCGAGGGGGGGATGACCTGCGTGATCGTGCCGGAGGCCGCGATGACGCCGGTCGCGAGCCGCATGTCGTAGCCGTAGCGCATCATCACCGGCAGGGACACGACGCCCATGGCGATCACGGAGGCTGCGACCGTGCCCGTGATGGCACCCAGCACGGCGCCGACGAGGATGACCGCGTAGGCGAGGCCGCCCGGCGTCGGGCCGAAAAGCTGGCCGGACCCTTCGAGGAGATCCTCGGCAAGGCCGCAGCGCTCCAGGATCGCACCCATGAAGGTGAAGAACGGGATCGCCAGCAGGAGATCGTTGGAAATCACGCCATAGAAGCGCAGCGGCAGCGCGTTGAGGAGCGCCGGGCTGAAATGCTCGAAGTAGACACCGAGCGCGCCGAAGAGGAGGCCGACTGCCGCCAGCGAGAAGGCGACCGGAAAGCCCATGAGCAGGAAGACGATCATGCCGCCGAACATCAGCGGCGGCATCGGCCCGTATTCAAACATTCGCGTGTTTCCCCCGCGCGGCCGCTTACTGCAGCGGCTTCTCGTACTTCGTTTCGATCGTGATGAGCCCGGCCAGAGCGGCGAACCGCTTGATGAGTTCGGACAGGCCCTGGAGGAAGAGCAGCGCAAACCCGAGCGGCAGCGTCGCCTTGGCGGGCCACAGGATCAGCCCCCCGGCATTCATCGAGACTTCGCCGCTCGTGAAGGAGCGCCAGAAGAACGGGAACGTCAGGGCGAAGAGGTAGCCGATGACGGGCAGGAAGAGGACAATGAACCCGAAGATGTCGACGAAGAGCCGGCCCTTGGTGCTCAACGCCGAATAGACGAGGTCGACGCGAACGTGCTCGTTGAGCCTCAGCGTATAGGACGCGCCGAGGAGTACCATGCCGGCGAACATGTACCACTGGATCTCGAGAAGACCATTGGAACTCATGTTCAGCGTGTAGCGGATGAGGGCGTTGCCGGCGCTGATCAGCACCGCGATCAGGACGAGATAGTCCGCGATCACCGCGAAGCCCGCGCTGAGCCTGTCGACGCCTCGGCTGAAAGCCAGAAGAACTCCCATCATCCCTCCCTGGATCGGGTCGCGGACCGTGCCAATCAAGGCAAATCTGCGACACGTTCTGGCCTACGACAGCAAATGCTGGCAAGGCCAGCGTTTTCTCGGCGATCGGTCGCGGTCGCGGCGTTCCGTGAAGATGTCGGAACGATGGACGGCAAAGAGGAGCATGTCTTGGACGAGGCGCGGATCGATCGTCAGGTGGAGACCGTCGCTCGGCTGGCGCGCGAGTTGCGCTTCGAACTCCTGCTCCTGAAGCGCATGCGCGGCCGCGGCGCCGTCCGGACCGAACGGACGGAGGTCGCCCCGATGCGATCTCTGGCCGAGGTCTATGCGGCCGCGCTTCTCCGCCGGGCCGAGGCGGAGGGGAAGGCGGGTTGAGGGATCAGCCCTTCAGATGCCGTCGCGCCGCGTAGAGCGATACAGCGGCCGCGTTCGACACATTTAGGGAACGGATTGCACCGGGCACTTCAAGGCGAGCGAGGACGTCCACGGTCTCGCGGGTTTTCTGGCGCAGGCCCTTGCCTTCGGAGCCCAGCACCAGCGCGAGCTTGCCGCCGTCCAATGCGGGTTCAAGTTCGTCGGCCCCTGCCGAATCGAGCCCGATCGTCCGGTAGCCGCGATCCTTCAATTCGCCGAGGGCGTCGGCAAGGTTGGTCACCTGCACATAGGCGATGAGCTCAAGCGCCCCCGAAGCGGACTTGGCGAGAACGCCGGACTCCTGAGGAGAATGGCGCGAGGTCGTCACCACGGCACCCGCTCCGAAGGCGACGGCCGAACGGAGAATCGCTCCGACATTGTGCGGATCGGTCACCTGGTCGAGCACGAGCACCAGATCGGTCTCGCCGAGATCGCCGAGCCGCGCCGGGTTCAGCGGCGCCGTTTCGAGGAGCACGCCTTGATGAACGGCGTCCGACCCGAGTTCCTGATCGAGGAAGCGGGGCTCGACGATTTCGATCGGGCAGGGCGCCGCATTCTCGTCGAGCTCGAGACGGTTCAGCGCGTTGCGCGTCACGTAAATCTGCATGAAGCGACGGCGCGGGTTCGCGAGCGCCGCCTGCACCGTGTGGATGCCGTAGAGCCGAACGCGGTCGGCCGGGGCAGGCCGGCCCGCATGCTGTGGCTTGGGCGGCCGGGCGGACGGAGCGGCCGGTCCGCCGGCGGCCTGATCGCGATGCGCCCGCCGCAACCGGGCGTAGTGCGAATCCTTCGGAGTGTGGCTCTTGGGATGATCTGTCATGACGACGCTTTATCGGAGTTCGGCAGGCGAGCAAAGGCGAGCGTTCGAGCTCCCGTCATATCGGTGCCGTCGGCATGTTGACACGGGCCCGGCCTGTCGCCATAACGCCGCTCGAAGCGAACGGGCACCGCCCGCTGCTTTCGGCGGCCCGCGAGGGGCGCAGGGTGACCTGGAGGGATGCCCGAGTGGTTAAAGGGGACGGACTGTAAATCCGTTGGCTTAGCCTACGTTGGTTCAAATCCAACTCCCTCCACCATTCACCCATCCGGCGCGGGTATAGCTCAATGGTAGAGCAGCAGCCTTCCAAGCTGAATACGAGGGTTCGATTCCCTCTACCCGCTCCAACCCATCGATCATTGTCGTCGATCATCCGAGCCAGATCGTCAGTCCGATGACCGCGGTCAGAATCGTCAGCGCGTAGGCGAGAATCATCAGGGCGCCGTCGCGAACCATCATCGCCAACCCGAAGGCTGCAATGGCGGCCATCGGTGCCGTGCTGGCGAAGGGCACGAGTTCCAGCGGTGGAACCGTGAGCGTCAATGCCAGACAGGCCAGTGCGGCTCCCTTGAGGAAAACACCCTCTGTCAGCCATGCCAGACGACCGTGGAACCATCGGTCCAGGAAGCGCGCGATCGGCCGGAGCTTGTCGGTGGCAATCCTCAATTTTCGCGACGACAACGTCTGCCTGGCGAGGAAGCCCGGCAGCCACATCGTCTGACGTCCCGCCAGAATCTGCATCGCGAAGAGCGCAATGATGATGGCGATGACGGTCGGCACGCCCGGTATGCCCCCGATCGGTGAAATTTCCAGCAGCGCCGGCAGAAGCAGAAAGGGTCCGTAGCTTCGGGTATCGAACGCCCTGACGATGCTTCGCAGATTGAGGGACGGTTTTCCCTCCGCCGCGTCGTTCAACTCGTCCAGCGTCTTTCCGACGCTGGCCTCATCATGGGGTTCGATCACCTGACCCGACCGAACCTCTCCCGTGACGTCCGACATCTATTGCGAGCTTTCGCGCTTCTCGGTTTCAGCTGCGCCATCGGCGGCGGCGCCATCGTGTTTCTGTTCCCGCAGATGGCGTTTGGCGTCCTCGACGCTGATGTTGTGCTTGGCAGCCATCTCCTCCGCCTCGGGGTCCGGGCGGGACGGATCGGCGTTTTCGAGTGGGATGTTCGACATGCAAATCTCCTTCGCGTTCCCTGCCGAAACGCGCGGTCGTCTCGAAAGTGCCCGTCGCCACCCGTCGAAACACTGAGTCGCGATCACGCCTTCATGAGCCATCTGCCGGGGGACGCTTGTGTTTCGCTTTCCCACTCGCTATGTCGCGGCCCTGTCGTGCTAGGCCCAAGGTAGAGATCATGGCGAAGAGCAAATTCGAGCGTAACAAGCCGCATGTGAACATCGGGACGATTGGTCACGTTGATCACGGGAAGACGTCGCTGACGGCGGCGATCACGAAGTACTTCGGCGAGTTCCGCGCGTACGACCAGATCGACGCGGCGCCGGAGGAGAAGGCGCGCGGCATCACGATCTCGACGGCGCACGTCGAGTACGAGACGGAGAACCGTCACTACGCGCACGTCGACTGCCCGGGGCACGCCGACTACGTGAAGAACATGATCACGGGCGCGGCGCAGATGGACGGCGCGATCCTGGTCTGCTCGGCGGCCGACGGCCCGATGCCGCAGACGCGCGAGCACATCCTCCTGGCGCGCCAGGTCGGCGTTCCCGCGCTGGTGGTGTTCCTGAACAAGGTGGACCAGGTCGACGACGCCGAGCTTCTGGAGCTCGTCGAGCTCGAGGTCCGCGAGCTCCTGTCGTCCTACGACTTCCCGGGCGACGACGTTCCGATCGTCAAGGGCTCGGCGCTGGCCGCTCTCGAGGACTCCAACAAGGAGATCGGCGAGGACGCGGTTCGCGAGCTGATGAAGCAGGTCGACGCCTACATCCCGACGCCCGAGCGTCCGATCAACATGCCGTTCCTGATGCCGATCGAGGACGTGTTCTCGATCTCGGGCCGCGGCACGGTGGTGACGGGTCGCGTCGAGCGCGGCATCGTGAAGGTTGGCGAGGAAGTCGAGATCGTCGGCATCCGCGACAACAAGAAGACGACGGTGACGGGCGTCGAGATGTTCCGCAAGCTTCTGGACCAGGGCCAGGCGGGCGACAACATCGGCGCGCTGATCCGCGGCGTGGACCGTGAGGGCGTCGAGCGCGGGCAGGTCCTGTGCAAGCCGGGTTCGGTGAAGCCGCACACGCGCTTCATGGCCGAGGCGTACATCCTGACGAAGGAGGAGGGCGGCCGCCACACGCCGTTCTTCACGAACTACCGCCCGCAGTTCTACTTCCGCACGACGGACGTGACGGGCGTGGTGACGCTGCCGGAGGGCACCGAGATGGTGATGCCGGGCGACAACGTGACGATGGACGTCAAGCTGATCGTTCCGATCGCGATGGAAGAGAAGCTGCGCTTCGCCATCCGCGAGGGCGGCCGCACCGTCGGCGCCGGTATCGTCGCATCGATCGTCGAGTAAG